>NZ_JBSXNB010000002.1:0-858955 GCF_054073275.1 Pannonibacter sp. Q-1 | reverse complement strand
CGGAAGCCTGCTCCGGCGCCTGAACTTAACCATCTGACAAAAATAGCCTTTCCTAGCTATCTATGTCAGCCCCTTAAATAAACCGATTAAAAGTGCATGTAAGGAAAAGTGACGATAAGTCGCAAGGAAAGTCCGCCACCTCTTGAGAGAGTAAATTTCAACTAGCCGGGTATTTTGGTGTGAAAAAAACTATCTCAACTCTTTAGTGCGGATCTGAATAAAGAAGGGGAGAATGGTGGGCGATGCAGGGATTGAACCTGCGACCTTTCCGGTGTGAACGGAACGCTCTCCCGCTGAGCTAATCGCCCGCCGCTGTGCAGCGTGGGACGGCTTCTATGACATTCTGCGGGGCAGCGCAAGAGGGGATGGACCAAGAATTTCGGCGTTATGAACAGCCCGGTTGCGGGGGGCTGGCGGCTGCTCCCAGCGTTTCCAGCGCAGGCAACAGATCCCGGAAAGAGGAGATGACCCGGTCGGGGCAGAGATCTGCAACCGGCACGCTGGCATAGCCGAAATCGACGGCAATGACCGGGATCTGGGTGGCCCTGGCCGCAGCAATATCGGTCGCCGTATCGCCGATCATGATTGCCTTGCACGGCTCTCCGCCGGCCCGCCGTATGGCGCCGAGCACCGGCAGGGAGTCCGGCTTGGGCCGTGGATATGTGTTGCCGCCCACGATGGAGCCGAAGAGGCGGGTCAGCGACAGCTCGTCGAGGAGCTTGCGAGCCAGATACTCCGGCTTGTTGGTGCAGATTGCCAGCCTCCAGCCTCCGCCGGCGAGCTTCTCCAGTGTTTCGGGGACACCTTCATAGGGCCGGCTGAACGCGGCGATATTGGCCTCATAATAGTCCAGAAAAACAGCCCGCATGGCGTCCAGCGGCGCTTCAGCTGGGTCGGCGCCGTGAAACATGAGACCGAGGCGGATCAGGGCAGCGGCACCATTGCCGGCCTGTGGCCGGGCCAGTTCCAGCGGAACAGGTCCGTATCCTGCGTCTGCGAGCGCTGCATTGAGGGCAGCTGCCAGATCTTCCGCCGTATCGGCCAGTGTTCCATCCAGGTCAAATACGAGCGTGGCCAAGCAAGGGCCTCCCTGTCACATGCCGCAGCTGATTCTCTGCCCATTCTGCAACTTGCAGCGGGCAGATGGGTGCTGTCAAAGCTTGTAAGCTGTCCTGAATCCGCCCCAGTGGATACCGCACACCGTGATGGGGGCGTCGACTTCCTGCAACCATACGACGTTACCATTTCCCATATCACGGGCATAAGACTGTACAAGTACGGGTCTCGTGTTCCGTGCGGCGCTCAGGCCCGCCCTGTCGTCAAAAATGCGCTTGTTCCGGCAGTTTGCCGCATTCCAGACCGGATCATCCGGCCGCTGCGGATGTGAATAGGCTTTGTTATGCACCGGCAGATAGCCATTACGGTCAATCGCCACGCAAAATATCATCGCGGTATCTTGCGCCAGGATGACGTCCTGGATCTGCGGCAGGATCTGTTCCAGCTGTGCCAGCGCGCGGTTGCTGTACTGAACCGGATTGGTGCCTTGTATGATTTTGTAATCGGTATCGAACAAGGCGTCCCGCGTGAGGCGGCCGGTCTCGATGAGCTTGTGCATCGCCTCGCTGATTCTGGCAGCTCCCTCCTGGGCCCGGCGGACGGAGGTGGCATTCTTTGTCTGAATGCCATGGATGAGCTTGTCGAGGGCCGCGCCCGTCATGTCGTCCATACGGGAGAACTGGCAATGCAGGCCATTGTCACTTCTGTTGACGATCCGCAGATCAATCTGGCCAACGCCGTCAAGCGAAAGGCGAGCACTGGCGGGGGCTGTAATCTGTGCATCGCTGCCCGGCTTAAGCAGGACGCCGGCATGGGAAATGTCGCGCGCTTCGACGGCGGCGGTTTGTCCTGCCAGGGCAAGTGTTCCGTTGATCCGGCAGGGCAGGCGGTCTTCGACCCGGCGGTCGCCGGCCGGGCTCTGGCGCAGCATCATCGTGAAGCGTGGCCCGAGCGCCGAAACCGAAGCGGCCATTTTACCCACGGCGCCGTGGACGCTGGTTCCGCTTTCTTCGGCGCGGGAGACAGAGTTGTTGATGGTGCTGATGCGCTTGCCCACCTCGTCGATGAAGGCAGCGGTCTGGTTGGCCCTCTGGCTGATATCAGAAGTGGTTGCCACCTGTTCGCGGATCGCATTCTCAACTTCTGCAAAACTTGGGCGCAGTTCGGCGACGGCATCAATGATGCGGCTGACCGACGTGGTGCTCAGATCCGCCGAAGCCTGAAGCCGTTCGATCTTGCTGACGATTTCTTCCGTGGCCTTTTGTGTTTCCACCGAAAGCGCCTTCACTTCGCTGGCAACAACCGCAAACCCCCGTCCGGCGTCCCCGGCGCGGGCCGCTTCAATGGTGGCATTCAGCGCCAGAAGGTTGGTCTGCTTGGCAATGCCTGAAATCAGCCGGACAACATTGGCAATGTCCAAGATCGCCGCCGTCAGTTCCAGAACCCCGGAATTGGCCTCGGTCGCAGCGCCGGTGGCGTCCTGTGCCAGCTGGCCTGAACGTTCGACCAGCGCTCCAATCTGCCCGCTGGAGCCGGCCAGTTCCTCGATAGAGGCCGCAAGCTCGGACATCGTGCCTGTGGCCTGTCCAGCCTCCGACTGCAGGTTGAGGGCGTCCATTCGAATCTCTTTCAGCGTATCTTGCTGCGAAGAAAGAAGATTTCGAAGATCATCCGTCTCTGCGGATACCTGTGCAGTCGCTCTGCGCAGGTCCGTTTCTATCATGTCGATCGCGTTCCCGATCCGGCGGGCCGCGTCTTCCCGCTCTTCTTGCGTATCTTTCAGTGTGTCGACTTGCGTCTTCTGCGCAAATTCATCCGAAGCCTCAGGCTTGGGAGGCTTTGAAAAGAGCGAGGAACTGAAGTTCGGGCGCATTTTATTTTCCTAGACATGCCGAATATCGAACGTTCTCAACGTCAGCTGAACGGCAGGTTAATTTTCAATGCTGCCTTGCAACTATTCTCAACCGCGCAGGCCGCGCACGTGAGACTTCGCCTTTGCCCTGAACTTGCCGGCATGCTAATCAGCCCCAACACATGCGGCTTCGGCATGGGGTGCTGCAAGGCATGCCTCCTCCTGCCGCCGCCCATGGGTCTTTCAACGATTGCCGGAAGGGACAGGATGAGCGACGATTTCAAGCGCCAGGCCGCCGAGCGGGCTATGGAAGAAATCCGTGACGGCATGAAGGTCGGCATTGGCACCGGTTCGACCGCTGAGCATTTCGTCCGTGCTCTTGGCCGGGCTGTCCGTGCCGGGCTCAAGGTGACTGGCGTGCCGACATCGGAGCGCACCGCTGCCCTGGCCCGCGAGGAGGGTATCCCGCTCTCCACGCTTGAAGACATGCCCGTGCTCGACGTGACCGTTGACGGCGCAGATGAGATCGATCCGGACATGGCGCTCATCAAGGGCGGTGGCGGCGCTTTGCTGCGTGAGAAAATCGTGGCGGCTGCCTCCGGCAAGATGGTCGTGATCGCCGACAGCGGCAAGCTGGTGCAGCGTCTTGGCAAGTTCCCGCTTCCGGTCGAAGTCGTGCCCTTTGGCCTTGGCGCCACCCGCATTGCTGTGCGCGCCGTTCTTGATAGTCATGGACTGACTGGCGAAGTCTCGCTGCGCGGCGGTGAGGACCATCCTTTTGTCACAGATGGTGGTCACTACATCCTGGATGCCTCGCTTGGAGCCATTCCGGATGCTGCAAAATTGGCCGCTGACCTGAACCTGATACCCGGTGTCGTCGAGACGGGCCTGTTCATCGGGCTGGCGGCCAAGGCCTATGTGGCCGGGCCGCAGGGTGTGGACGTCATAATGAAAGATTGAAGCGCTGGCCGCGGCATCTGCCGCAGCCGGGCATAGACAATGCACGCTGGAGTTTGCAAATGAATCTGAAAGCCCTCTTTTCCGCAGGGGTTGTGGTTGCCGGTCTCGCCTTTGCGCCGTCTGCCATGGCGCAGGACCTGACCGAAAGCCATCTTGCAGCCGCACGCCGCGCAGTGATTGCCACGGACGCTCTCTCTGCGTTTGACTCCATCATTCCGGAACTGGCTGAACGGACCACTGGCATTTTCATTCAGGCCGACCCGTCCCTGACCGGTGTGCTCGATGAAGTGGTGACCGAAGTCGCGCTCAAGATGACCGAAGAGCGTCCCGAACTGAACAGGATGGTCTTTGAAGTCTGGGCCCGCCGCCTGACCGAAGAAGAGCTGACCGAGATTGCAAACTTCTACGAGAGCCCCACGGGCAAGAAGCTGACCGAGCTGTCGCCGGAAATCAGTGCGCTGTCGATTGGCGCCGCGCGCCAGTGGCAGGACAAGCTGTCTCAGGAAATGGTCGTGCAGGTGCGCGGCGAGCTTGAGAAGCGTGGCCTGATCAAGCCGTAAGCGGCTCCGGCTTACCAGCGGCCCCGGAGACGGGGCCGTTTGTTTTTGGATGTGACCTGAAGGATCTCACAGGATGAGCGAGTTCAACTACGATCTGTTCGTCATTGGCGGCGGCTCCGGCGGTGTGCGGGCTGCACGGATCGCTGCCACCCACGGTGCGCGCGTCGCGATCGCCGAGGAATACAGGTACGGCGGAACGTGTGTCATCCGGGGCTGCGTGCCGAAGAAGCTGTTCGTTTACGCCTCCAAGTTCTCCGAAGAGTTCGAGGACGCCGCCGGCTTTGGCTGGACGGTCGGCGAGCGCAGCTTCTCCTGGCAGACCCTGATCGAAGCCAAGGACAAGGAAATCACGCGGCTGGAAGGCATCTACCGGCGCAACCTTGACCGGACCGGCGTCGAGCTGTTTGACAGCCGCGCCGTTATCGAGGGGCCCAACAGCGTCCGCCTGCTGTCAACTGGCCAGATCGTGACGGCCCGTTACATCCTGATCGCAACGGGCGGCACGCCGAATGTCGATCCCTCGCTGCCCGGCTGCGAGCATGTGATCACCTCCAACGAGGCCTTCCATCTGGCCGAAATGCCGAGGCAGGTGATTGTCGCCGGCGGCGGCTACATCGCCGTGGAATTCGCCGGCATCTTCAACGGCCTCGGCGCCGAGACGACGCTCATCTACCGCGGCGAGGAAATCCTGCGCGGCTTTGACAATGATCTGCGCAAGGCCGTGCATGAAGAGATGGAGAAGAAGGGCATCAAGATCATCTGCGGCGACACGTTCTCCGCAATCGAAAAGGATGCAGATGGCAAGCTGACGGGCCACACCAAAGGCGGCAAGGCGCTGCCCGCCGATCAGATCCTCTTTGCCATCGGCCGCCGCCCGAACATTGCGGGCCTCGGCCTTGAGAAGGCTGGTGTCGAAGTGGGTGAGGACGGTGCCATCCGGGTGGATGAAACGTCCCGCACCTCCGTTCCTTCGATCTATGCCGTGGGCGACGTCACCAACCGGGCCAATCTCACCCCGGTGGCCATCCGCGAAGGCCATGCCTTTGCCGACACCATCTTTGGCGGCAAGCCCTGGACGGTGGATCACAGCCTCATCGCAACGGCCGTCTTCTCCCAGCCGGAGCTGGGAACGGTTGGCCTCACTCAGGAAGAGGCGCTGAAGCGGACGCCGAACCTCGACATCTACAAGACCAGCTTCCGTCCCATGAAGCACACCCTTTCGGGCCGGGACGAGAAGATGGTGATGAAGCTGATCGTCGATGCTGACACGGACAAGGTCCTGGGCGTCCATATTCTGGGGCCCGACGCTGGCGAATTGGCGCAGGTGCTTGGAATTACGCTGCAGATGGGCGCAACCAAGGCCGACTTTGACCGGACGGTCGCCGTTCATCCCACCGCCGCCGAGGAGCTTGTGACCATGCGCGAGCCCACGGAACGCCTGCGCGGCTGAAGTCCGCAGACAGGGCGTGAAACAGGAAAGGGCCACCCGTTCCGGATGCGCATGTTGCATCGGGAACGGGTGGCCCTTTCCTTGAGTCTTCGAGGCGTGATGTGCCGCCGGTAAAAGTCGCCTTATTCTTGTCGGCTCAGTGTCCGCGGCCTTTCGGGACCTGCTTGATCACGGTGCCGCCGTCACTGATGGCGAGCGAGGACCTTGCCGGAACGGCTGCCGGTATCGTGCCTGTGACAGCTTCCTTATCCGGCATTGGGCCCTCTCCACGCGGCAGGCTTGCTGCAAAGACAAGTGTGCCGTCCCGTGCGGACTTGGCAGCGTAAAGCGCAGCATCTGCAGCAGCAAGCAGGGCTTCATCCGTGCTGCCGTCAATGGGGGCGATGGCAATGCCGAGGCTGACGCCGAGTTCGGCATGGATGCCATTGGGCATCGGAATCTCTTCGTCCAGCGCGGCCATGATCCGGCGTCCAAGATCGGCCAGCCGGTCGATATCCGCAAATTCAATCACCACGATCACGAACTCGTCGCCGCCCATGCGTCCGGCAACGCCTGCGCTGCCAACTTCCGCTTCAATCCTGCGGGCCACGGTCGCGAGAACTTCATCACCCGCTGCATGGCCATAGGTGTCGTTGATCTGCTTGAACCGGTCCAGATCGCAGCCGATCAGTGCGAAGGGTTTGTCCGGCAGGCCCGAAATGGCATTTGCAAGAATGGCGCTGATCTGCCGGCGGTTGGCGAGCCCCGTGAGCTGATCATGGTCGGCCAGATAGGCAAACTCCTGTTCCCGCTGTTCCAGTGAACGGGTGAGGGTTCCCACCTTGCGCGATACGGCGAAGGCAGAACCGGCCAGCATGGCCCAAAGCAGCAGGATGGTCGGCAGGATCATGCGCCAGACATGCTCGCCCGGCGTTTCGCTGGTCCATTGAAAATGGCCAATGATCTCGCCATCCGGTGATGTGATGGGCCAGCTTGTGCTGCCCGCCGGCGGTGTCTCTCCCGGCACAAACTTCATGTCGCGGAAGGCCAGCTGCGAATTGATGTCGGCGGTGAAGCCCTCGTCGATCAGGCGGGCCGACATGAGGATGACCGGCGGTCCGGGAGGCTGCGCCACAGCTCCGTCATCCGGTACAATCGGCATGGCGCTGATGAATGTCGGCGTCTTGTCGAGCAGAACATAGGCGAAGGTGGCCATGTCATCGATGGCGGGTGGCCCGCTGCGGCCCGATCCGGCCTCCGATGTGCTGCGCAGGCCCTCGTATTTGCGCACGGACGTCTGTGAAACCGCCAGCAGCACCGAAGAGGCGGGTAGGCTCTTGCGGCCGATGCGGGAGACTTCCCTGCGGGATTCAGCAAGCAAGGCGCCTTGCGGATCAACGAGGAAAGCCCGCTCATGCCCAAAATCGTACCAGAGGGAGTCAAGCAGTTCATAGCGGACAAAGGCCGGGTTGAACTTGACCGAGATATTGGCCACCGCCCGGTCCCAGCGGGCAAGGGTCATCTGGTCCCTCGCCATCAGCCGCTGGCGGTCGTGAAGGGCGCTTTCGATCAACCGCATTTCGTTCCGCACGGCCTGCTTGTCTGCAGCACGTGAGGCGATGTGACCGACATAAAGCAGGGATGCTGTTGCCAGTACCATCAGCAGCGAAGCGAGGAAATAAACCTGATGCGTCAGGCTCCAGCGTCCTGCCGGGTTCTTGCCAATGCCTGCCAGGGGTGACACGCTGCCAATCCTTTCTGGATCTGGTGGACCGCGCTATGGGGAAGGGCCTGCATAAGCATCGTCAGACCACAACATACCTGTCAAAATCTGATAGGGTATAATTGGAAACAGGCCCTTAAGTTCATCAACGATATTTGGTTTCTTTGCATCTCCCATTCGTGTCTGCGTTTTTCTTCTTGTTAATCATCCGTATTTTTACGATGGAGCGGCCTGGGTGGCCGTCTTGCCGTGCCGGCAGGCCGGGCAGGGGGGCTGCGGCCCGGCTTGCATTGCGGCAGCTGAGCCACGGTCGTCCGGATTGCTGGCGGGATACTGTCCTGGACTGTAGTCTTGAGCCGTCAAGCCGTGTATAAGGCCGCACGTTTCTTGTCCTTCGGGGGGAGACGTTTGCAGCACGTGATGTGAGGAAGTTCCGGCGCCCGTTCTTGTGAGCGCAGCGGCCATTGGCAGATGCAGGATCTGCCGCCCGTTTGCTCAAGGCAGGGCAAAGCAGCCGGACCGTATTGGAGACTGTGTGATGGCGGAGAAGTGGACACCGGACAGCTGGAGATCCAAGCCGATCTTGCAGGTGCCGGATTATCCCGACAAAGAGGCCCTGGCGGACGTGGAAAAGCGTCTGTCGACCTATCCGCCGCTGGTTTTTGCAGGTGAGGCGCGTCTTCTGAAGCGCCAGCTTGCGGATGTTGCGGCAGGGCGGGCATTCCTTCTGCAGGGTGGTGACTGTGCGGAGAGCTTCGCAGAGCATCATCCGGACCACATCCGTGACTTTTTCCGCGTCTTCCTGCAGATGGCCGTCGTCCTCACCTATGCGGCGTCCCAGCCGGTGGTGAAGGTGGGCCGCATCGCTGGCCAGTTCGCCAAGCCGCGCTCCTCGGACATCGAGAAACAGGGTGACGTGGAGCTGCCGAGCTACCGCGGCGACATCATCAACGACATCGCCTTCACCCCGGAAAGCCGCATCCCGGATCCGAACCGCCTGTCCATGGCCTACCGCCAGTCGGCCGCGACGCTGAACCTGCTGCGCGCCTTCGCGCAGGGCGGCTTCGCCAACCTTGATCAGGTGCACCGCTGGATGCTGGGCTTCGTCAAGGACAGCCCCCAGTCCCACCGCTATCAGGAACTGGCGGACCGCATCTCGGAATCGCTCGCCTTCATGCGCGCCTGCGGCGTTTCGCCGGACAGCGTGCCGCAGCTGCGTTCGACTGATTTCTTCACCAGCCATGAGGCGCTGCTGCTCGGCTACGAAGAGGCCTTCACCCGCGTCGATTCCACCTCGGGCGACTGGTACGCCACCTCCGGCCACATGCTGTGGATCGGCGACCGCACCCGCCAGCCGGATCATGCCCATGTGGAATTCTTCCGCGGCATCAAGAACCCGATCGGCCTGAAGTGCGGTCCGTCCCTTTCGCCGGACGGGCTGCTGAAGCTGATCGACATGCTGAACCCGGAAAACGAAGCAGGCCGCCTGACGCTGATCTGCCGTTTCGGCGCGGACAAGGTGTTCGATCACCTGCCGCAGCTGATCCGCGCCGTGGAGCGGGAAGGGCGCACGGTTGTGTGGTCCTGCGATCCGATGCATGGCAACACCATCACCGCCGCCGGCTACAAGACCCGCCCGTTCGAGCGCATCCTGAAGGAAGTGGAAGCCTTCTTCGCGGTGCACCGCGCCGAGGGCACCCATGCAGGCGGTATCCATATCGAGATGACGGGCCGCAACGTCACCGAATGCACCGGCGGCGCCCATGCGCTCACCGCCGAGCAGCTGGGTGACCGCTATCACACCCACTGCGACCCGCGCCTCAACGCCGATCAGGCGATCGAGCTTGCCTTCCTTGTGGCTGAAAACCTCAAGAAGGAACGCGAGGCCCGCACGGACAAGATCGCAGCCAGCGCCTGAGCGCAGCTGCTTTGACACGCATCAGGAGGGGCAGGCCGCAGGTCTGCCCCTTTTGCATTTGCCCTCAGGCTGAGGACGGAATTGCGATGCCGAAGGCTGTTCCCCCTCGTTGAAATTGCCATCGGCAGGCGCGCCTCTAACCTTGATTTAACGTAACGGCATGTAGAGCTGCCCTCCAGAATGGAGGAGACCATGCGGATGCAGCTGGAATTGTCGGGGGTGTCGATCCTTGTGGTCGATGACAATGCGCATATGCGCGCAATCCTTCGTTCGATTCTCGCAGGCTTCGGTGCGAGACGCATTTTCGAAGCCGCCGATGGCGCCGACGGTCTGGAAATCGTCATCGACCGCGCGCCCGATCTCGTTCTGCTCGACTGGATGATGGCGCCTGTCTCCGGCGAGGAGTTCCTCAAGCTTCTGCGGGGGGAGAAGGATTATATTCTGGCGACGACACCCGTCATCGCCGTTTCAGGCCATGCCCGCCGCAGCGTCATTCTGGATGCCATGCGCCAGGGTGTTCACGGCTTCGTCGCCAAGCCGGTGGCGCCTGCCGTGCTCTATCAGCGGATCGAGGATGCCCTGCTGCGGCAGGAGCGTGATGGCCGCTCCAAAGGCATGCGCCGGCAGGGCTGGCGTGAGGCTGGGCCGGCAGGGCCCGCCGCTGCGGTTCTGGCCGCTTCCGTGCACCCGCCGGAAAACCTTGCCCTGCTCTGACCATCCATCATGAGTCATGATCGCCCGATTGCAAGGCCCGCAAGGGCGCGCTAAATCAGGTGTCATGAGCACCAGCACCCGCCCCGAGGCCCTTTCGGGCCACCTCCGTCTTGCCATTGCCCAGCTGAACCCGACCGTCGGCGGCATCGCCGGCAATGCGGATCTGGCCCGCCAGGCCCGTGCCGATGCGGCAAGGGCAGGGGCGCATCTGGTGCTGCTGTCCGAAATGTTCCTGTCGGGCTATCCGGCGGAGGATCTGGTGCTGAAGCCCGCCTTCGTGCGCGCCTGCCGCACGGCGGTGGAAGCGCTTGCCGCAGAGACCGCAGACGGCGGTCCCGGCATGGTCGTCGGCCTGCCCTGGGCCGAAGGCGGCAAGCTTTACAATGCGGTGGCGCTGCTCGATGGCGGCAAGGTGCAGGCCCTGCGCTTCAAGTATGACCTGCCGAACTACGGCGTCTTTGACGAGAAACGCGTCTTTGATCAGGGCCCGCTGCCGGGACCGGTGGATTTCCGCGGGCTGAGGCTGGGTCTGCCGATCTGCGAGGACACCTGGACCGATGAAGTGGTCGAGTGCCTGACGGAAACCGGCGCGCAGATGCTGCTGGTGCCGAACGGCTCGCCCTACTGGGCCAACAAGGCCGACGAGCGGCTGCAGATCATGGTGGCCCGCGTCGTCGAAAGCGGCTTGCCGCTTGTCTACTGCAACCAGACCGGCGGACAGGACGAGCTTGTCTTCGACGGCGCCTCCTTTGCGCTCAATGCCGACCGCTCGCTTGCCTTCCAGATGCCCCAGTTCACCACGGCGCTGGCCATCAGCGACTGGCGCGAGGGCACTGATGGCGTCTGGCGGGCGGAGCCGGGTGAGTTTGCCAGGCTGCCGGATGCGGATGAAGCCAACTGGCTCGCCTGCGTCCTGGGCCTGCGCGACTATGTGGAGAAGAACCGCTTCCCTGGCGTCGTCCTCGGCCTGTCAGGCGGCATCGATTCGGCCATCTGCGCTGCCATGGCGGTGGATGCGCTGGGGCCGGAGCGGGTGCACGGGGTGATGATGCCCTACCGTTTCACCTCCTCCGACAGCCTCAGGGACGCCGAAGCCAGTGCAAAGGCGCTCGGCATCCGCTACGATATCGTGCCCATCGAGCCGCCGATGACCGGCTTCACCGAGGTTCTTGCGCCGCTCTTTGCGGGCCGCACGGCCGATATCACGGAAGAGAACCTGCAGTCGCGCAGCCGCGGCGTCATTCTCATGGCCATCTCCAACAAGTTTGGCGCCATGGTGCTGACCACGGGCAACAAGTCTGAAATGTCCGTCGGTTACGCCACGCTCTATGGCGACATGAACGGCGGCTACAACCCGATCAAGGATCTCTACAAGACCGAGGTCTACCGGCTTGCCGCCTGGCGCAATGCCCATCTGCCGCAGGGTGTGAAGGGCGTGGCGGGTGAAATGATCCCCGCCCATGTCATCACCAAGGCCCCGACGGCCGAACTGCGCGAGAACCAGACCGATCAGGACAGCCTGCCGCCCTACGAGGTGCTGGATGCCATTCTGCAGGGGCTGGTCGAAAATGAACTGTCCATCGGCGAGATCGAGGCGCTGGGCTATGAGCGCGCGACCATCGAGCGGGTGGAACACCTTCTCTACATCGCCGAATACAAGCGCCGTCAGGCCCCTCCGGGCGTCAAGATCACCCGCCGCAACTTCGGCCGCGACCGGCGCTATCCCATCACCAACCGCTTCCGCGACCGCTGACCTGCCACGCGCAAGCCTCTGATTCATCGGGAAGAAAGGGCTGGCTTCACTGCAAGGGGCAGTGTTTGACCCGGACTTGTTTGCTCCTGTCAGTATGGCACCAACTCCTCTCCCCCCTTGAGGGGGAGATGACATGGAGCAAGATCTGCAACCGGGCATAAACGCTGTCTCAGCAGGTTTGGAGCCGGTGGCATGCCATGAGCAAACCGCAGACCTATGGCGCCTTTCTCTCCGGCAATGCCCGCTGGCTTGGCGCGGCCTTCCTGATGACCGCCTTTTCCGGCTTCGGGCAGACCTTCTTCATCTCCCTGTCCGCAGGTGATGTGCGGGCGGAGCTGGACCTCAGCAACGGCGCCTTCGGCTCGCTCTACATGGCCGCAACGCTTGGAAGCGCGCTGACGCTGCCCACCCTTGGCCGGGTGCTGGACCGCTTTTCCGTGGCGCAGGTGGCAGCTGGCGTCATGGTCATGCTCGGGCTGTTCTGCGCCCTGATGGCGTCGGCCACCTCCATCTGGATGGCCGGTATTGCGCTCTATGGCCTGCGCCTTTTCGGCCAGGGCATGATGAGCAACACCGCCATGACGGCTGCCGGGCGCTGGTTTGATGCGCAGCGCGGCCGCGCCGTGGCGGTGATCGGCCTCGGCTTCCCGGCATCGGAAGCGATCATGCCGGTCACCTTCGTCGCCATCATGACCAGTTTCGGCTGGCGGCAGGGCTGGTGGGTGGCGGTGGCTGTCATGCTGGCGCTGGTGCTGCCCATTGTGCTGCTGCTCCTGCGCAAGGAGCGGGTGCCGGTGAACACGGCCATGGACGTCAAGGTGGTGGTGCGGCGGCACTGGACGCGGGCCGAGGTGCTGCGTGATCCGATGTTCTATCTCGTCTCTGCCGGAGTTCTCGCCCCGCCTTTCATTGTCACGGCGGTGCTGTTTCATCAGGCCTATCTGGTGGACCTGCGCGGCTGGACAAGGGAGCTTTTCGCAGCAGCTTTCATCGTCATGTCTGCTTCGGCGGTGCTGTCGTCGCTGGTGCTGGGCCAGTTGATCGACCGCTTCACGGCGCGGCGCATCCTGCCCTTCATGCTGGTGCCGCTTGCCTGCGGCACGGCGGTTCTGGCGCTGGTGCACGCCCCTTATGCGCCTTTCATCTTCATGGGGCTGATCGGTCTCTCCAACGGCTTTGTCGCCACCTTCACCGGTGCGCTCTGGCCGGAGCTTTACGGCACCCGCCATCTGGGCGCCGTGCGCTCGGTCGTCTTCGCCTTCATGGTCTTTGCCTCGGCGCTCGGACCGGGGCTGGCGGGCTGGCTGATCGACTTCGGCGTGCCTTATGACGGCCAGATCCTCGGCTTCTCGCTCTATTGCCTGGTGATGACGGCGGCGCTCGCCAGTGCCTCCCGCGTGTTGCTGAAGAGGGATGATCTTGCCAGCACGGCGGACTGAGGGTAGGGGAAACGCATGACCGTAAAGCTCCGCTTCGCGCCCTCTCCGACGGGCCTCATTCACCTCGGCAACAGCCGTACCGCGCTTCTCAACTGGCTTTATGCCTTGAAGAACGGCGGCCAGTTCGTTCTGCGTTTCGACGACACGGATCTGGAGCGCTCGCGCCGGGAATATGCCGATGCCATCGAGGCGGATCTCGCCTGGTTCGGCGTCAAGCCCGACTTGATGGTGCGCCAGTCGGACCGGATCGCGCTCTATGATGCGGCGGCGGCAAAGCTGAAGGCGGCTGGCCTGCTCTATCCCTGTTACGAAATGGCGGACGAGCTGGAGCGCCGCCGCTCCCGCGCCCGTGCGATGGGCCGCCCGCCGGTCTATGACCGCGCGGCCCTGAAGCTGACGGCGGAGGACAAGGCAAAGCTGGAGGCCGAAGGCCGCCAGCCGCACTGGCGCTTTCTGCTGCCCAACCATGACGGCGACCCGCTGGCCCCGCGCCGCGCGGATGTCACGTGGGACGACCTGTGCCGTGGCAGCCAGTCGATCGACCTTGCTTCCCTGTCCGATCCGGTACTCGCCCGTGCGGACGGCAGCTATCTCTACACGTTTACGTCTGTGGTGGATGACGCGGACATGGGCATCACCCATGTCATCCGCGGAGAGGATCACGTCGCCAACACGGCGGTGCAGATTGCCATCTTCGAGGCGCTGGGGGCGCCGCTGCCGCGGTTTGCCCACCACAACCTGCTGACCACGCTGGACGGCGAAGGCCTGTCCAAGCGCAAGGGCGCGCTGTCCATCAGCTCCCTCCGGGAAGCTGGCATCGAACCCATGGCCGTTGCCTCGCTGGCCGTCCTCACCGGCACCAGCCATGCGGTTGAGCCGGTGCGGGACATGGACACGCTGGCGGGCATGCTGGATCTCTCCGGCATCTCCCGCTCATCCGCCAAGTTCGACCCGCAGGAACTGGACAGTCTCAACGCCCGGCTTGTCCATGCCATGACCTTCGAGGAGGCCGGCCCGCGCCTTGCTGCGCTCGGCATTGGCGGCGGCGAAGCCTTCTGGCTGGCGGTGCGGGAAAATTGCGCCCGCTTCGGCGATGCCGCCAGCTGGTGGGCCATCATTTCCGGCGATCTGCCAGCCGATGCAGCGCAGGTGGCAGAAGAGGACCGGGCCTATCTGGCCGAGGCCCTCGCTCTCTTGCCCGAAGGCTCGCTGGATGGCTCAAGCTGGGGCATCTGGACCGGCCTTCTGAAGGAAAAGACCGGGCGCAAGGGCAAGACCCTGTTCATGCCGCTGCGCCTGGCGCTGACCGGCCATGATCACGGCCCCGACATGAAGGCGCTGCTGCCGCTTATCGGTCGGGAAAGAACTGCGGCCCGACTTTCCTGACAGGCCCGCGCGGCTCGCCTCTCACATCCTCCGCAGGCGCTTCCGGTGAGGCGGCCTGCTGATCAGGCTGCGTGCCGTCCAGCGCTTGCTCTGCCCCTGCGGCGCTTTCTTCCGGGCCTTGCTCCTCCGTCTTCCGTCCCAGCACGGGCAGGGACGGGCGCATGCCCTCTGTTTCGGGCTGGACGTCAGTCGCGGGGAGGGACGCGGTGACGAGGCTGGAGGCATCAAAACCTTCGCGCAGGTTCTGCGCCGTGTCCGGGTCTGCATCCAGCGGCATGTCATCGGCGCTTACAGGGGGCATCGACATGCGGATGGCATCCGTCTGCGGGTTGGCAGCGCCTTGTCCGGCCACAACACGTCCTCCGGCCAAGGTCAGAATGCCGCCTGCGGCTCCGGAGACCGGTGTCAGCGGAGCTGCCTCCTGACGGGCGGAGGGGGCGGCCTGACAGCTGCAGCCGTTCACATATTCCTTGCGGTGGCGGAAGGCATTGGGTAGCTCGCTGTAGCGCTCGCCCGCCAGCGAAATCATGTCCTCCGGATCGCCGCCCGGATTGCGGTAGACGAACAGGCCCGTTTCCGCGGCCGGGCACATCGCATTGCAGGCCGCTGCATCCTGGCCGAACTGGCCCGGCCGGGCGCTGAAGCTGATGGGGAAGAAATAGCCGTCGCAGGTGCGCACACACAAGGTGCGGTAGGTGGCATTGCGCGGGAAGTTATAGACCGGATAGGCAAGGCCGTCGCGGGTGCGCTCCAGTTCCTGGGGAACAGTGTCGACGGCGGCACGCCGCTCCGGCTGCACCGGCAGCATGACGGTTTTGCGCCCGGGCTGAAGCGGTGCCATGGGCGCAGCCGGCGCGTCTGGCTGGCCCCAAGTGCGGGTGAGAAGTCCTCTCGGCTGCTGCGGCGCCAGTTTCGGCTGGGCCGCAGCTTCCCGCAGGGCCCGCGTGTTGCCTTCGCCCGGGCACATGTTGCGCACCATATCCTTGCGGATGCGCAGGATCTCCGCCCGGTTCGCCGCTGTGCCGCCGCGGCCTGCATTTGCCTTGCCCGCCTTGACGCGCTGGCGCTCGATCTTGGCGAGGTTGGCCTCCATGCGCTGGATCTTGTCGAGGAGAGAGGGGCACCGTGCATTGGCGCCCGCCAGTCCGCATTGGTAATAGGCCGCATCGCGCCGCGCCGCCATGATCGAGCGGGCCTGTGCCTCCGCAGCTTCGTCCCATTTTGAAGCAGAGGAGGAGGCGCCAGCTGTTTCAAGACGGGAAAGCTGCCGGGCAAGGGTTTCACAGGTGGAACTGCGTGCATGGGCAGCAGAAGCCCCCATGGCAAGTGCCATGAGGCCAGAAAGGGCCAGAAGCCTGAACTTTACGCGCTTCATGGTGACAGCCATCCCCAACCCGGCCGTCCGGCGGCCCGGTCACTTGTGCAGGCCAAGCCTGCTTCCCAACTTTCCCCAACGCAACTATCGGGGCTGAACTGACCCTTTGCAAGCAACGGGCCAGCCGGAGTTAACACGTCTGGCTGCCCCATGCCCGGCGTGAACCAGACACCGCTCCACCGCACTGCAGCAAGCCAAAAGAAGTCCGGCAGACAAGGCTCTTCACACCTGTTCCGGCATGGGCCGGTCCGCCGTAGGCCGGGCTGTAGTGCCACAGATGTCACGGCCGAATATTGCCTTCTTCACTCCTCTTTTCTGACAAAGATCTGAATCCCTTGCCGGGGGGCGGCTGTTCTTGTTGATAAAAAACGGGCGCTGCCATGATTTGCCTGCAATTGTTTGCGAATCGAACCGGTCCGCGC
The DNA here is from genome assembly GCF_054073275.1 of Pannonibacter sp. Q-1. Classification (NCBI taxonomy): domain Bacteria; kingdom Pseudomonadati; phylum Pseudomonadota; class Alphaproteobacteria; order Hyphomicrobiales; family Stappiaceae; genus Pannonibacter; species Pannonibacter sp. Q-1. The sequence goes on along the minus strand of NZ_JBSXNB010000002.1, from coordinate 842,368 downwards.
TGAACTCTCACGTTGAAGTGATGAGATGTGAGCGATGAGCGGAGGCAGGCGCATTGCGCCCTGTCCCCGCATCTCTCCGGCGCGGCGGGCCACAAGCGCCCGGCAGCAACGCGGGCCTCAGGGCCCCGCCAGAACGAAAGTGGACGCCATGAGCGAAGACAGCAAGGCGCCGGAAGGCAAGATTCCCGCCGTTTCCGTATCGGAAGTGGCCAGCGGCTGCTACGCCCTGATGCGGGACGGCTTTCCAACAATCGGCGCCGTGCGCGGCGATGAGGCCATTCTCGTGGTTGATGCCCCGCCCAGTGTCGAGGCAGCGCAGGGCATCACCGAGGCGCTGGAGCGGATCAGCGGCAAGCCGGTGCGCTATCTCGTGCTCACCCATTACCACGCCGGGCGCATCGCCGGAGCGCACGCACTGGAGCCGGGCGAAATCCTCGCCTCGGACCTCACCCGCCGCCTGATTGAAGAGCGCGGCGAGGCCAACCTCGAATGCGAGCGCCGCCGTGTATCTGATGGTGCGCCTGCCGTCAGCAATGCCCTTGTCTGGCCGGGGCTGACCTTTGCCTCCTCCCTGTCGCTGCGGCTCGGCTCGCGCGAGATCCGGCTCATGCATCTGGGGCGCGGGCATACGATGGGGGACATCGTGGTCTGGGTGCCGGATTCGGGCACCATCTTTGCCGGCGACCTGCTCAATCCCGGCGGGGTGCCCTATGCCGCCGATGGCCACCTTGGTGACTGGGTGAAGACGCTGGAGCGCCTGCGCGCTTTCAAGGGCAACGCGCTGGTTGCCGGTTCCGGCGCCCCCTTGCGCGGGGCGCAGATGGTGAATGACGCCATCACCCGCACCAAGGAGTTCATCGAAACCCTGCGCGCCTCGGCGGCGGCCTGTGTGGATCAGGGACTGGACCTCAAGGCCACCAACGATGCGGTGCGCGACGCCATGGACCCGCGCTACGGCAAGCTCCCGGGCTACGACAGGATCATGCCGCTCAACATCGCCCGCGCCTATGACGAAGCCAAGGGCATCGACGTGCCGCAGATCTGGACGGCGGAACGCGAACAGATCGCCATCAGCCGCCTCAGCCGTGCGGCGGCCAGTGAGGATGCGGCGTAAGGGGAAGCCCGCAAGCCTTTGCATGGCCTCATGAATGGGGCCTTGTCTTGCCCGGCTGATTGGCAATAGTGTCATGTCAGACAAAGGCAGGAGCGTCCATGTTCAGTCACATCACGGTCGGCGTCAGTGATCTGGAAAGGGCTGGCCGGTTCTATGACGCTGTCCTGCAGCCTCTTGGCCTGCGGCAGCGGCCTGTGGCTCCGGATGGCGGCCCAGCATCGCTATGCTGGGTCAACCCCGGTCAAACCCTGCCACGCTTCTACGCCTATCAGCCATTCAACCGTGAACCTGCATCTGCCGGCAACGGCGCAATGACGGCTTTTCTTGCGCCTGACGCGGAAGCCGTTTGTGCCGCCCATGCCGCAGGGCTGGCTGCCGGGGGCCGCGACGAGGGGCCGCCGGGCCCGCGTCCGCACTATGCACCCGGCTATTTCGGCGCCTATCTGCGGGACCCCGATGGAAACAAGATCCATCTGGTCTTCCGTGGAGATCTTGTCTGATTGATTCCCTGCTTTGCATTTTCCGGCTGGGCTGTTGGCCGCCGCTACAGCGAGCGGCCCACTCCTGAGGCCATTTCAGAAAGCGCACATCGATGAACCTCGATCTTCTGCAACAGTTGCTGCCCGTCTATGTGGCCTATGTCATCGCAACGGCCAGCCCCGGCCCGAGCAATATGGCCATCATGGGCGTTGCGATGAGCCGGGGCCGCGCTCCGGCGGTGGCGCTTGCGCTCGGCGTCGTCACGGGCAGCATGTGCTGGGCCTTGCTCGCCGCCACGGGCATCTCGGCTATTCTCACCGCCTATGCCGAGGCACTGGTCGTGTTGAAGATCGCAGGGGGGCTTTACCTCTTGTATCTTGCCTTCAAGGCCGCCCGGTCGGCGCTTTCGGCTCAGGCGCCTGAGAGCCGGGGCAACGGACTGCCCGCCAGCAAGGGCGCGCTCTACCGGCGCGGCATGCTGCTGCATCTCACCAATCCCAAGGCCGTTCTCGGGTGGATGGCAATCATGACGCTCGGGCTGCGGCCCAATTCTCCGGCCCATACGCTTCATGCCATCATCGGCGGCTGTGTGCTTCTCGGGATTACGGTCTTCGCGGGCTATGCGCTGGTGTTCTCAACGGGGCCAATGATCCGGATCTATCAGCGTGCCCGGCGCTGGATCGAGGGAACGCTGGCTCTGGTCTTCGGCGTGGCGGGTTTCCGTCTTCTGCTCTGGCGCAACTGATGCGCGCCCCTCAGTCCCCCGTCATCAGCCGGTAGCCGACGCCGGGTTCCGTGCGCAGGATGGCTGGGGAGGCCGGGTCGCGCTCGATCTTCTGGCGCAACTGGCCGATGAAGACGCGCAGATACTGCAGGTCATCCCCGTGTGCCGGGCCCCAGACGGAGGTCAGCAGGATGCGGTGGGTGACGACGCGCCCGGCATGGCGGGAAAGCAGGGCGAGCAGGTCGTATTCCTTTGGTGTCAGCCGGATCTCGCTACCATCGCGCGAGACGGTCCGGCGAATGGTATCGATCACAAGCCCGTCCGTCTCCAGCACTTGCGGCAAGGCTTCGGCCTGTCCGTGGTGGCGCAGGGCCGTGCGGATGCGGGCAGTCAGCTCGCCGATGCCGAAGGGCTTTTCGATGTAGTCGTCGGCGCCCAGATCCAGTGCGGCGATCTTCTCACTTTCCCGGTCGCGGGCGGAAAGGATCAGGATCGGCAGGGTGCTCCAGCCGCGCAGGCTGGCGACCACATCCTTGCCGTCCATGTCCGGCAGGCCGAGATCAAGGATGACAAGATCAGGCGCGGCGGTCGCCACCGCCTTTAGCGCCTCGCCACCGGTTGCCGCCTCCACCACGTCATAGCCCGCTGCCGTCAGCGCAGGCTTGAGGAACCGCTGGATCTGCGGCTCGTCGTCAACGACGAGAATGCGCGCGCCGGAGGATTGTCCTGTCATTCTGGCAATTTTCCTTCCTGTGCGGGACCTGCTGGAAAGCGCATGACCAGCCGGGTGCCCTTGCGCCGGATGGCCGGGCTTTCGGCATGGATGTGCCCGCCCATGGCTTCCACGAAACCGCGTGCGATGGCAAGGCCAAGCCCGGTTCCGGGCGCCCGCCCATCTGCCTTGCCGCGCCGGTAGAATTTCTCGAAAATCCGCTCCAGATCCTCCGGCGGAATACCCTTGCCCAGATCTGTGACGGAAATGAGCACGTCCTCCCCGTCTTGCCTTGCATAAACGTTCACCGGCTCCTGCCCGCCATATTTGATGGCATTGTCCAGGAGGTTGAACAGCACCTGCCCCAGCAGCACGCTGTCGCCGCGGATCAGCGGCAGACCCGGCGCAATGCCGGTTTCGATCACCCTGCCGGGGAAGTAACGCCTTGCCCGCTCGACGGAGGACTGGATCACGTCGGTCACATCCAGCCATTCCTGCCGGGGCTTAAGGCTGCCGGCCTCGATCCTGGTCATGTCCAGCAGGTTGGCGACGAAGCGGCTCATCCGGCTGCTTTCCTCCTCGATGGACTGCAGGAGATCGTCCTGGCTTTCCGGGCTCATGCGGCGGCCAAGCTGGCGCAGGCTTGTAACCGACCCGGTGATGGTCGCCAGCGGGGTGCGCAGGTCATGCGAGATGGAAGACAGCAGCGCATCACGGTAGCGCTCGCTCTCCTGCCGTGCGGTCTGGGCGGCGCTGGTTTCCGACAGGCGGGCCCGGTCGATGGCGATCGCTGTTTGATCCAGAATGGCTGACAGTGCCCGTTCTTCATTGATGCCGATACGCTCGTCCGTCTGCTCCACGCCACACACTCCAACTGGCCCGTGCGGGCTGAGCAGGGGGCGGAATTCGAAGCGGCAGTTGGGCAGCGTGCCTGTGCCGTGCCCGGCGCGCTCCTCCTTGTCCAGAGCCCAGCGGGCGGCGGTCAGGGCGGTCACGTCCAGATCCGTATCCGGCGGCCAGGCGCCTGCGATGCGCAGGTCGCCATTCTCCGGCACCAGCATGACGATGTTGCGCTTCAGGCTGGCCTGCAACTGCGAGACGGAGGCCCAGATCACGTCCTCCGCCTTCTCCGTACCGGAGATCTTGCGCGAAAAGTCATAGAGAGATTGCAGGGCAGTGGCGCGTTTGCGGGCTGTTTCCGCCTGTTCACGGATGCGCGAGGCAAAGCCGCCCGCGATCACGGCCACACAAAAGAACACGAAGAACGAGAACACCTCGTGCGGGGCGGCGATGGTGAAGGTGTGGCGCGGGTTGATGAAGAAGAAATTGTAGCAGAGCGCCGAAAAGAGCACCGCCAGCAGAGCCGCCGTATAGCCCGAGGTGACGGCTGCCCCCAACACCGCCAGCAGGAAAAGCAGCGAGATGTTGGGCAGGTGCACGAAAAGGTCGATCACCTGCCCGAAGACCGTGACACCTGTTGCAAAGAGCATGGCCGTTGCCGCTGCGTGCGGCAGGTCCTTCCAGGAAAACCGGGGGCGCCAGGCAAGGGCGCGCGGCGCTTCCTTGCCTTCCTGCATCACCAGATGCAGGCCGATGCCGGATGCCTTGCGGGAGAGCGCTTCGGGCAGGGAGGGGGAGAAGAAGCGCCGCCAGCCACGGTTCCTGGGTACACCGATGACGATCTGGGTGGCATGCTCGCGCCGGGCAAGGCGCAGGATTTCCTCCACGAAATCGGTGCCGATGATGCGCCGGGTCTCGGCGCCCAGTTGCTCTGCCAGATGCAGGATGTGTTCGATGCGGGCAAGACCCGGGCTCGTTTCCGTTTCCCGGTCGGCCCGTTCCACCGAGACGGCAATCCACGGCGCGTTGAGGCCCGAGGCAAGACGGCTGGCAACCCGGACCACCTTCTCCGAAAGCTCATCCGCTCCCACGCAAACGATCAGCCTCTCGCTCGTGGCCCAGGGGCCTTCAATGGCATTTTGCTTGAGAAAGTCGACCATCTGGTCATCGACACGGCCAGCCGTGCGCCGCAAGGCTAGCTCGCGCAATGCGGTCAGGTTGCCGACACGGAAGAAACGTTCCGTGGCCCGGCGTGCATTGTCCGGCAGGTAGACCTTGCCTTCATGCAGGCGCTCGATCAGTTCTGCCGGTGTAAGATCGACAAGGATCACCTCATCCGCCCGTTTCAGCACCACATCCGGCACCCGTTCACGCACGGTAACGCCGGTGATCTGGGTCACCAGGTCGGCCAGGCTTTCCAGATGCTGGATGTTGAGCGCGGTCCACACATCAATGCCGGCGCCGGTCAGTTCCTCGATGTCCTGATAGCGCTTCGGGTGGCGGCTGCCTTCCGGGTTGGAATGTGCCAGTTCATCAACGATCAGAATGCGCGGACGGCGCACAAGGGCGCCGTCCAGATCAAAGGCTTCCAGCATGCGCCCGCGATGCAGCACCCGCTTGCGGGGCAGGACAGTCAGCCCGTCCAGCAAGGCAGCGGTTTCGCTGCGTCCATGGGTTTCGACGACCCCAACGGCGACTTCAATACCATCGGCCTTGAGGCGCTGGGCGCGGCTCAGCATGGCGAAGGTCTTGCCGACGCCCGGGGCTGCCCCGAGGAAGACCGTCAGCTTGCCCCGCCGGTCCTTGTCCGCAAGGGCAAGCAGGGCATCCGGATCGGGCCTGCGGTCTTCCTCGGCCATGCGGCTTACTCCTTGAGGGTATCGAGCGCCAGATTAAGCGCCAGCACATTTACACGAGGTTCTCCGAAGACACCAAGCAACGGCTCTTCCGTGTGCTGACGCAGCAGTGTGATGACCTTTGCCTCCGCAATGCCGCGTGCCTGCGCAATGCGCGGCACCTGCGCCAGCGCGAAAGCTGGCGAGATATGCGGATCAAGGCCGGAGCCCGAGGCCATCAGGGCGTCGGCTGGCAGGGGGGCGGTCAGGCCGCTCCCGGTCAGCCGTGCCGCTTCTGCCTCCACCCGCGCCTTCAGGGCGGCGGATGTGGTGCTGAGGTTCGAGCCGGACGAGGCGCCTGCGTTGTAAGGCGCGTCCGGAGTTGCGGAAGGACGGGACCAGAAGTGGCGCGGATCGCTGAAGGCCTGACCGATGTAGAGCGAGCCTGCGGGCTTCCCGTCCCGCTCGATCAAGCTGCCGTTGGCTGCCCCCGGCATCAGAACCTGCGCGGCTCCGGTGATGGCGAGCGGATAGGCCAGTCCGGTCAGGACGGTCATGGCGAGGGTGAGCACGATTGCGGGTCTGAGATGGTTCAGCATGGGGTTACACCAGATTGAGGGCGCTGACGGCCATGTCGATCAGCTTGATGCCTGCGAAAGGCAGGATCAGGCCGCCAAGGCCATAGATGGCAAGGTTCCGCCGCAGCAGGGAGGCTGCGCCTGCCGGACGGTAGGCAACGCCCTTCAGCGCCAGCGGGATCAGGGCCACGATGATCAGCGCGTTGAAGATAACTGCCGACAGGATGGCCGAGCGCGGCGAGGCGAGGCCCATGATGTTGAGGCTGCCAAGCGCCGGATAGGCGGCGATGAACAGCGCCGGGATGATGGCGAAGTACTTGGCCACATCATTGGCAATGGAGAAGGTGGTCAGCGAGCCGCGTGTCATGAGCAGCTGTTTGCCGATTTCCACAATCTCGATGAGCTTGGTGGGGCTGGAGTCCAGATCCACCATGTTGGCGGCTTCGCGGGCTGCCTGTGTGCCGGTCTGCATGGCAACACCCACGTCTGCCTGCGCAAGGGCAGGGGCATCGTTGGTGCCGTCGCCGCACATGGCGATCAGGCGGCCGCCCTGCTGCTCGCGGCGGATATAGGCGAGCTTGTCTTCGGGCGTGGCGCTGGCCAGAAAGTCATCGACGCCGGCTTCCGAGGCGATTGCGGCAGCTGTGACCGGATTGTCGCCGGTGACCATGACCGTGCGGATGCCCATGGCGCGCAGGGCGGCAAACCGCTCCTTGATGCCGGGCTTGACCACGTCCTTGAGGTGGATGACGCCAAGCAGCCGCTTGCCATCAGCCACCGCCAGCGGGGTGCCGCCGCTGCGGGCGATCAGGTCCACGGCGCGGGAAAACTCTGCCGGAGCCGTTGCTGCCGTGAGGCCTGCGAAGGCCAGCACCGCATCCACCGCCCCCTTGCGCAGGCGGCGCTCTCCCATGTCCACGCCGGACAGGCGCGTCTCGGCGGAGAAAGCGATGACGGCATCAGGCGTTACCTGCGGCAGGGCGATGCCGAAGTCACCGGTGGCAAGCGCAACGATGGAGCGGCCTTCCGGGGTTTCGTCGGAAAGGCTGGCCAGAAGCGCTGCTTCCGCCAGTTCGGGAATGCTGACGCCGGGCGCAGCGGCAAAATCGCTGGCCATGCGGTTGCCGAAGGTGATTGTGCCGGTCTTGTCGAGCAGCAGCGTATCCACGTCGCCTGCGGCCTCAACGGCACGGCCCGATGTGGCAATGACGTTGAAGCGCACAAGCCGGTCCATGCCTGCAATGCCGATGGCCGACAGCAGCCCGCCGATGGTGGTGGGGATCAGCGTGACCAGCAGGGCCGCAAGCACAGTGACGGAAATGACCGCACCGGAATAGGCGGCAAGGCCCCAGATAGCGGTGCAGACGAAGAGGAAGATCAGCGTCAGGCCCGACAGCAGGATCGACAGGGCGATCTCGTTCGGCGTCTTCTGGCGCTGGGCGCCTTCGATGAGGGCGATCATCCGGTCCACGAAGCTGGAGCCGGGCGCCACGGTTATGCGCACACGGATCTCGTCGGACAGCACCTCGGTGCCGCCCGTCACCGCCGAGCGGTCACCGCCCGATTCACGGATGACCGGGGCCGATTCACCGGTGATGGCGCTTTCGTTGACCGTGGCAACGCCCTCGATCACCTCGCCATCGCCCGGGATCAGCTCCCCGGCAGCCACCAGCACTTCGTCGCCGACAGACAGGCTGGCGGCGGGGATGTTTTCCGTACTGCCGTCCGGCAGCAGGCGGCGGGCAGTCAGTTCGGATTTGGTGCGCTTCAGGCTGTCCGCCTGCGCCCGCCCGCGTCCTTCGGCCACGGCTTCGGCGAATGTGGCGAAAAGCACCGTGAACCACAGCCATGCGGCAATCTGGCCGGAGAAGACGGTGTCTTCCGCTCCCAGCACCAGATCACGGGCGAACAGCACGGTCACCAGTGCCGCCACCACTTCGGTGACGAAGATGACCGGATTGCGCACCAGCTGGCGCGGGTCGAGCTTCACGACCGCATCACGCAAGGCGGGAAGCAGAATGGCGGGGGAGAGCATGTTCGGGCCGTGAGGCAGCTTCTGCCCCTTGGCATCCCTTGTGTCAGTGGACATGGGAGGAACCCTTTCAGAAGGTCTGGCCGGCCAGCATCGCCAGGTGTTCGGCAATGGGACCGAGGGCGAGAGCCGGGAAGAACTGCAGACCGCCGAGAATGAGAATGATGGCGATGAGAAGGCCGGTGAACAGCGGCCCATCGGTGGGGAAGGTGCCGGATGAGGCAGGGACCTTGACCTTCGCCGCCAGAGATCCGGCAATCGCCATCACGGGCACTGCATAGGCAAAGCGGCCAAGGAGCATGGAGAGCCCCAATGTCGTATTGTACCAGGGTGTGTCGCCGCTGAGCCCGCCGAAGGCCGAACCGTTATTGCCCGCAGCCGAGGTATAGGCATAGAGCATCTCCGACAGGCCATGAGGGCCACCGGTGCCAAGGCTGGCAAGGGTCGTGGGCAGCATGGCGGACACGGCCGTGAACCCGAGGATCACCAGCGGCAGGATGAGCACGGCCAGCATGGCGAACTTCATCTCGCGTCCGTCGATTTTCTTGCCCAGAAATTCCGGTGTGCGGCCGACCATGAGGCCCGCCACGAAGACCGAGAGCAGGGCGAAGACGAGCATGCCATAGAGCCCCGAGCCCACGCCGCCCGGAAGAACCTCGCCAAGCTGGATCAGGAACATCGGCACCAACCCGCCAAGGCCGGTGAATGACCCGTGCATGCCGTTGACGCCGCCATTGGAAAGGCCTGTGGTAACGGCGGCATAGAGCGCGGTCATGGCCTGGCCGAAGCGCACTTCCTTGCCTTCCATGTTGCCGCCCGCCGCATCCGCGCCAAGGGCGGTCAGGATCGGATTACCTTGCGTTTCCGCCCAGTAGGTCACGGCAACGCCGGCGATCAGCAGCAGCGCCATGGCGCTGAGCAAGGCCCAGGCCTGACGGCGGCAGTCTGCCATCACGCCAAAGGCATAGACGAGGGCAGACGACACGCTGAGCATGGCTAACATGTTGAGATAGTTGGAGAAAGCCGTCGGGTTTTCGAACGGATGGGCGGCATTGACGTTGAAGAAGCCGCCGCCATTGGTGCCAAGCTGCTTGATGGCTTCCTGGCTGGCGACCGGCCCGAGGGCAATCACCTGCTGTGCGCCTTCCAGCGTTTTGACCGTTGCAGAGGCGCTCAGCGTCTGCGGCAGGCCCATGGCAACGAATGCGAGGGCCACGAGGATGGCCAGCGGCAGCAGGATGTAAAGCACCGCCCGTGTCATGTCGGCCCAGAAATTGCCAAGCGTGCTGGACTTGGAGTGGGCAAAGGCACGGGTGAAGGCGACGGCCAGCGCCATGCCGGTGGCAGCAGACAGGAAGTTCTGCACTGTCAGCCCGGCCATCTGGCTGAAGTGGCTGAGGGTCGTCTCTCCGCCGTAGTTCTGCCAGTTGGTGTTGGTGACGAAGGATACGGCCGTGTTGAAGGCAAGATCCGCTGGCATGCCGGCAAAGCCCTGCGGGTTGAACGGCAGAAGGTGCTGCAGCCGCAGGATGGCATAAAGGGCAAGGAAGCCCGTCAGCGAAAAGGTCAGCATGGCAAGCGTGTAGCCAAGCCAGCCCTGTTCCCGCTGCGGATCAATGCCGGAAGCCTTGTAGAAGCCGCTCTCGACAGGACCGAGAACAGGAGAAAGCCAAGTGCGCCTGCCTGAAAAGACATGCGCCATGTAAAGCCCGAGAGGCTTGATGATGGCGAGAACAGCCAGGAAGAACAGGCCGATCTGCAGCCAGCCGGAAAGGGTCATGGGTGCGCTCCGTAGAGGATCAGAACCGCTCGGGCCGCAGCAGCGTGACCACGAGGTAGATGCCGAGGCCGCAAACCACGGCAAGGCCGGACAAAAGCTCGAACATGGCTTTTGTCCTCACAGCCGGTCGAGGGCACGGGCATAGAGGGCAAGCCCCCCAAGGCAGCCGCATCCAAGCGCGAGAAAGATGATGTCGGACATGATCCGGTCTCCTGTTGTGACCGGCACACAATCGCCGCAAACGGCATCAGGGTTCGATTGGGAAGTCAGTCAGGGCGCATAAGGAAAACATAAAGGCCAGCTTCCTGCTGAAACTGGTCTTGCAGGCGGCGCAGCCCGTGCGGCTGTGGCTGCAGCTTGTGCCCGCTATGGAAAATTGCTGTGGGAGCGGCCACATAAAAGGAACATTGATCTGCGTGACAGGAAAGGGCAACGGGCATGAGCATCAGACACGGAGGCGTGGCCGGAAGGCTCGCAGGTGGTCTTCTGGCTTTTCTGCTTGCGGCGGGTTCGGCCCTCGCGGCGGAGCAGCCGGATCTCATCTTCAAGAAGTCCACCGTGTGGAAGTTCCTCACGCCTGACCACAAGCTTGCAACCTATGCCATCGATGATCCGGTGGTGGAGGGTGTCGCCTGTCATTTCACCGTCCCGGAAAAGGGCGGCATTGACGGCTGGCTCGGCATTGCCGAGGAGGTGTCGGACATTTCGCTCGCCTGCCGTCAGGTCGGGCCGGTCAGCTTCAAGGCGCGCTTCGAGCAGGGCGAGGAGATGTTCCGCCAGCGCCGGTCGTTCCTGTTCAAGAAAATGCGGATCGTGCGCGGCTGCGACACCAAGCGCAATGTGCTGGTCTATCTCGTCTATTCCGACAAGCTGGTGGAAGGCAGCCCGAAGAACTCCACCTCCACCGTTCCCATCATGCCATGGGGCAGCGGCGAAGCGCCGCGCTGTGCTGATTTTCTGGATAAATGACAGGCAGAAGTCCGCACTGGCTTACAGCGCGGGCTCTTCCTCGTCCTCGGCCTGCGGGGCTTCCTGAGGCTTGGCATCGGGCGAGCAGAAATGGGTGTAGAGTACACCCATGACATCGCGGGCTGCGTCGCTCGCCAGCCGGTAATAGATCGTCGTGCCTTCCCGGCGGGTGCGCACGAGCCCTTGCGCGCGCAGCAGGCTGAGTTGCTGGGAGACGGTGGGCATGCGCATGCCGGTCTGTCCGGCCAGATCGCCGACCTTGCACTCCCGGTCGGCCATCATGCACAGCAGCATCAGCCTCGGTGTCGAGGCGATGGTCTTGAGAAATTGAACGGCCGCTTCGGCCTTTTCTTCCAGAGCCTTGGTTTCCATGGGCGCAAGATGGCACCAAGACCCGATTGTTTCAAGCCGCGCCGTCACACTGTCTTCAGGCTTTCTGCAAGGCTCTGCAACCTGCCAGTGCGATCAGCCCCGGATCATGGCCGGCAGAAGGATGTGGCCGGCGCCGCAGCTGACGCCTGCGGTCATGCACATGCTCTTCTGGGCCGAGACGCCGAAGGGCATCGGCTTGCTGGAGGCAAGGGCTGCAAGGCCGGCGAAGGGGGAAGCGATGATGGCGAGAACGAAGCAGACCGAGACAAGACGTGCAAACATGACAGGCCCCATTTTCATCTTGCCCGGCCGTTGCGGCGGGCTGTGTTCAACTCATGGCGCTACTGTGGCAGGGGCGCGCTGAACCGGGTCTGAGGGGCAAATTCAGCTGGCGTTCAGCTTTGTGAACAGATGTTTGGAACTTGAGGGAACCGGGCGCGTGGGCCCGCGCGGCGCGGCAGATGAATGCTTGACCGGAAACGGGAAACCGGTCACAACAGAGCCATGAATACGGCCAGCGGTACTCTCATTCCGATCACCATTATCTGCAGCTAGCACCTCTGCTGGCTGTGGCCGTTCCCTCCTTGCGCCAATTCCAAAGAGACGGACGCCCCCGGCCAGCAGGCCAGGAGACGACGTGTCATGACGAATGCCAGCCCGGACGCCCCGGTTCTGCGCCTGACCAATACGCTGACCCGGACGAAGGATGTCTTTCATCCGATCGATCCGCAGAACGTGCGCATGTATGTGTGCGGGCCGACGGTCTATGACTTTGCCCATATCGGCAATGCGCGGCCCGTCATCGTCTTCGACGTGCTGTACCGCCTGCTGCGCCATCTCTATGGAGCCGATTACGTCACCTATGTGCGCAACATCACGGACGTGGATGACAAGATCAACGCCCGCGCCTTGCGTGACTTTCCCGGCCTGCCGCTGAACGATGCCATCGCACGGGTGACCTCCACCACCGCGGATCAGTTCCATGCGGACGTGAAGGCGCTCGGTTGCCTTGAGCCCAACCATGAGCCGCGCGCCACGCAGCATATCGCGGGCATGGTGTCGATGATCGAAACGCTGATTGCCCGCGGCCACGCCTATGTGGCGCAGACGCAAGATGGCGGCGAGGTGCTGTTCGACACGGGCTCCATGGCCGCCTATGGCCAGCTCTCCAAGCGCAATCTGGAAGACCAGAGGGCAGGCGCGCGCATCGCCGTTGACGCCCACAAGAAAAACCCGGGCGACTTCGTGCTGTGGAAGCTGTCTTCCCCGGAAGAGCCGGGCTGGGACAGCCCCTGGGGCCGTGGCCGCCCCGGCTGGCACATCGAATGCTCGGTCATGAGCGCCCATCATCTGGGCGAGGTGTTCGACATCCACGGCGGCGGGCTGGATCTCATCTTCCCGCACCACGAAAACGAAATCGCTCAGTCCTGCTGCGCCCATGGCACCAGCGTGATGGCAAACTTCTGGCTGCACAACGGCTTCGTGCAGGTGGAAGGGCGCAAGATGTCCAAGTCCGAGGGCAACTTCGTCACCATCCACGACCTGCTGCACACGGAAAAATTCGGCGGCCGCAAATGGCCCGGCGAAGTGCTGCGCCTTGCCATGCTGATGACGCACTACCGCGAGCCGATTGATTTTTCGGTGAAGCGGCTGGAGGAGGCGGAAGCCTTGCTGCAGAGCTGGGCGTCGTTGATTCAGACCGTTAACATCGGACTGATCAGAGCCAAGCCTTCAGATGAAGTTGTAAATGTGTTGGCAAATGATCTGAATACGCCAGAGGTTGTTCAATCCTTTGCGCATCGAGCCGCAGCAATCAGAGCGGGGGAGGGCTCACTTGAGCAATTTGCAGCTGACTTGTGCTTCGTAACGGGTGCACCCTTTAAAGAAATTCAGGCCTGGTACGATTTACCCCAGGAACAGTTTGACATTGCAGATCAGAAGTTCGGTGAACTTTGGGATCGTGCAGGTCAAGCTGTTCTAGTGCAACGTCCGACGGTGAAGGACTATGTTGTGGCCTCGACACTAGGGCTTGAGCCAGACGACATTGCCCGGAAAGTTGGGCATCGCCTTACGCTAATTCTTGAAAAAAACTGGGCTGAAGCCGATCGCGTCCGTGACGAACTCTCCGCCATGGGTATTTTGCTTAAGGACGGCAAGGACAAGGATACGGGAGAGCGTGTGACCTCTTGGGAGGTGAAGCGCTGAGGGGCGTTTCGTCCCTCGAGAGTCTGCCCCCCACCCCTAACCCCTCCCCACGAGGGGGAGGGGGGCGGAGAAGCGCCGCCACAGATCAGATTTAGAACTGCGGGCAATGTCCGAACCTAATGTGTGGATGCAATAGCCACGAGGGGGAGGGGAGCGGACGGGCGGTGTTTCAGGCAGGTTTCGTCACTGCGGGTAAGGGGAAAAATTTCCTTTGTGATGAGCTTCCTCTCCTCTGGAAGTGGGGTTTGGCAAAGCCTCTCAGCCCCCCTCCCCCTGGTGGGGAGGGGTAAGGGGTGGGGGGGCTCTGCGGTTGCAAGGAAGCTGGGCTTCAAAGTGCGACTGACTGCAGGCAAAAGGGGTGTGTAACTTGACTGCAATCTCGAAGGACACACGACGCCGGGCGGTCAGCTTGAGGAGGGAGCAGACCTTTCAGGAAAAAGCGCTTTGGGTGCAGTTGAGAGAGTTGAAGGCATATGGAATTCACGTGCGGCGCCAGGCTCCGGTTGGTCCATATGTCGCGGATTTCGCAATCCTCTCGCGCCGTGTGGTTATCGAGGTCGACGGTGAGGTGCATGGGACCGGGGTTCAAGTTTCAAGGGATGAAACCCGGGACAGGTGGCTTCAGAAGGAAGGGTTTCAAGTCTGGCGTTATGCGGCTGCGGATGTTGAACATAATCTTGAGGGTGTGGTCGAGGATGTGCTGAGGCGGTTGGGATTGCAGGGGAGTGCCGGGTGACTTGAGCTGGGCGTCCCTCGAGAGTCTGCCCCCCCACCCCTACCCCCTCCCCACGAGGGGGAGGGGGGCGGATAGGCAGGGCTTCAAATAGGCCTCCTCACTGCGGGTAAGGGAAAAACTTCCTTTGTGTTGAGTTTCCTCCGGTCTGAAAGTGACGTGAAGCAAGGTCTCACAGCCCCCCTCTCCCCGGTGGGGAGGGGTAAGGGGTGGGGGGCTCGGCAGTAGAATGCAAACTGGCCAGTGTTGTGTGTCATGGCTAGGCGCGAGGTATGGCGAGTTGCAACAGGGAGAACCAATCATGACCAGTGAACGGTCTGGCGGGTGTCAGTGCGGGGCGGTGCGGTTCCGGGTGAGGGGGCAGCTGGGGCATGCGTCGGTGTGCCATTGCCGCATGTGCCAGAAGGCTTTCGGCGGCTTCTATGCGCCGCTGGTGTCGGTGCGCGAGGCGGACAGTGTGGAGTGGACGCGCGGGGAGCGGACCGTCTTCCGCAGTTCCAATGTGGTCTCCCGCGGCTTTTGTTCTGCGTGCGGCACGCCGCTGACCTATGAGGCGCCGGACGGCATGGCCATCGCCATTGCCGCCTTTGATGACCCGTCCGGGATCGTGCCCATCGTTGCCTATGGGGTGGAAGGCAAGCTGCCTTATGCCGATGCGGTGCCGGATCTGCCGGAACGCAAGACGGAGGAGGACTTTGCGGCGGCGGCGTTTCTGGCTGCCATCGTCAGCTTCCAGCACCCCGATCATGATACAGACGTCTGGCCGCCTGAGGCGGCCTGAGGAAGGAATGATCCAATGACGGAATTGCGCGGCCTTTATCCCGAAATCGAGCCCTATGCCTCCGGCATGCTCGATGTGGGCGATGGTCACACCATCTACTGGGAACGCTCCGGCACACCGGGGCGCAAGCCGGCGGTGTTCCTGCATGGCGGGCCGGGCGGCGGCATTTCGCCGGCGCACAGACGGCTGTTCCATCCGGATCACTATGACGTGCTGCTGTTCGACCAGCGCGGCTGCGGCCGCTCCACGCCCCACGCGGAACTGGAAGCCAACACCACCTGGCATCTGGTGGAGGACATCGAGCGCCTGCGCAAGCTGGCGGGCGTGGACCAGTGGCTGGTCTTCGGCGGCTCCTGGGGCTCGACGCTGGCTCTGGCCTATGCGCAGACCTATCCGGAGCGCGTGAGCGAACTGGTGCTGCGCGGCATCTACACGCTGACCAAGGCGGAACTGGACTGGTACTACCAGTTCGGCGTCTCCGAAATGTTCCCCGAGAAGTTCGAGCGCTTTCAGGCGCCGGTGCCGGAGGGCGAGCGCCATGCGATGATGGCGGCCTACCAGCGCCTGCTGACCCATCCGGACAAGGGGGTGCGGGTGGAGGCGGCCAAGGCTTGGAGCCTGTGGGAAGGTGAGACCATCACCCTGCTGCCGAGCCTCGACAACAGCCAGCATTTCGGCGAGGACGAGTTCGCCCATGCCTTCGCCCGCATCGAGAACCACTTCTTCATGCATGGCGGCTGGCTGGAAGAGGGACAGCTGCTGCGTGATGCGGGCAAGCTGAAGGACATTCCGGGTGTGATCGTCCATGGCCGCTACGACATGCCTTGCCCGGCGCGCTATGCCTATGGCCTGCACAAGGCCTGGCCGCGGGCGGATTTCCACCTCATCGAAGGGGCAGGGCATGCCTTCAACGAGCCGGGCATCCTCGACCGGCTGATCCGCGCCACCGACATGTTCGCAGGCCTTCCCGAGGCCTGAAGCTAAAAAAACAGCCAGAAACCGGTATCCAGACAATGACCCGCGAGAAACTCTACCTGTTCGACACCACGCTCCGTGACGGGGCGCAGACCAGCGGCATCGACTTTTCCATCGCGGAAAAGATCGCCATTGCCGAGCTGCTGGAGCGGCTGGGTGTCGATTACATCGAGGGCGGCTATCCGGGTGCCAACCCGACGGATACCGAGTTCTTTTCGGAGAAGCGGACGAAGACCGCCCGCTTCACCGCCTTCGGCATGACAAAGCGGGCAGGGCGCTCCGCCTCCAACGATCCGGGCCTGCAGCTGCTGCTGGAAGCCAAGGCGGATGCGAACTGCTTTGTGGCCAAGTCCTGGGATTATCATGTGGAAGTGGCGCTCGGCTGCACCAACGAGGAAAATCTCGAAAGCATCCGCGACACGGTGCAGGCCGCTGTTGCTGCTGGCCGGGAAGCGATGATCGACTGCGAGCATTTCTTCGATGGCTACAAGGCCAATCCGGACTACGCGCTGGCTTGCGCCCGCACCGCCTATGAAGCGGGGGCGCGCTGGGTGGTGCTGTGCGACACCAACGGCGGCACCCTGCCGGGCGAGGTGAAGGAGATCATCGCCCGGGTGAGCCAGGTGGTGCCGGGCAGTCATCTGGGTATCCACGCCCACAATGACACAGGCCAGGCAGTCGCCAATTCTCTGGCGGCGGTGGAGGCTGGCGTGCGCCAGATCCAGGGCACGCTCAACGGCATTGGCGAGCGCTGCGGCAATGCCAATCTGATCAGCCTGATTCCGACGCTGATGCTGAAGCCGCCTTACAAGGATACGGTGGAACTCTCCGTCCGGCCGGAGCGGCTGAAGGACATCACCGCCATCTCTCATACCTTCGACGAGATGCTGAACCGCGCCCCGGACCGGCATGCGCCATACGTGGGTGAGAGCGCCTTTGCCACCAAGGCCGGCATCCATGCCTCGGCCCTGCTGAAGGACCCGAAGACCTATGAGCATGTGGAGCCGGAAAGCGTCGGCAACAAGCGCAAGGTGCTGGTGTCCGATCAGGCGGGCAAGAGCAATCTTCTTGGCGAATTGTCCCGGCTCGGCATTGACGTGGACAAGGCCGATCCGAAGCTGGATGCGCTGCTGACGGAAGTGAAGGAGCGCGAGGCCAAGGGCTACGCCTATGAAGCGGCCGATGCCTCCTTCGAGCTGCTGGCCCGGCGTATTCTCGGCAAGGTGCCGCGCTTCTTCGAGGTGAAGTCCTTCCGCGTCATGGTGGAGCGGCGTTTCAACGCGGTGGGCGAGCAGGTCACCATGTCCGAGGCGGTGGTGAAGGTGGATATCGATGGGGAAACCCGCATGTCCGTCTGCGAGGGCAACGGCCCGGTCAACGCGCTGGACGGCGCGCTGCGCAAGGATCTGGGCAAGTATCAGTCGGCCATCGAGGGGCTGGAGCTGGTGGACTACAAGGTGCGTATCCTCGATGGCGGCACGGGCGCCATCACGCGTGTGCTGATCGAAAGCCACGACAAGACGACGCACCAGCGCTGGTTCACCATCGGCGTATCGTCCAACATCGTCGATGCCTCGTTCCAGGCGCTGACGGATTCCATCACCTATGCGCTGTTGAAGTCGGCGGGATAGGACCCCTAATGACAAGGCTTTCGATGCTGACGCATCACGCCTTGAAAATGCTCAAGCGCCGCAAGGGCTTAACCAATGCTCGATGAGTCAAGCTCATCAAGCATTGGTATAAGATCAGCCCCTTCCGCCCGAGGCAGGGGTGACTGAACGCGAAGGCTCAGGAGGCAACGAGCTGGTTGCGTCCGGAGTCCTTTGCGGAATACAGCCGGGCGTCGGAGGTCCGGATGGCTTCCGACAAGTCATGGCCGGGGATGACTGACAGGCCAATGCTGGCGGCAATGCGGAAGGTCTGCTCGCCGGACGAAATGTCGAGGCTCTGCAGCCGGCAGCGGAAGGCTTCGACGCGGGTCATGACCTCTGCTTCGCTCTTTCCGCATAATACGGCACAGAACTCGTCACCGCCCAGCCGCACCGCCTGACCTTCCTCGCCTGCAAGCCGCAGAAGCTCGTCCGACAGGGCAATCAGCGCCCGGTCTCCGGCTTCGTGGCCGTAGGTGTCGTTGACATGTTTGAACTTGTCCACGTCAACCAGCGCCAGCCAGCGGACTTCACCGCGCTCCTGGGCTTCTGAAACAAGGCGGATGCCTTCACTGAACAGGAAGCGGCGGTTGTAGAGCCCGGTCAGAGCGTCCCGGAAACTGCGGTCGCTGAGATCGGCAAAACGGTCGATGACATCGAGGTTCTGGGAAACCCGCAGCAGCAGTTCTTCCGGCGGACAGCTCTTGTGCAGGAAGTCGCTGGCGCCGTATTTCAGAAAGCGGATGCGGTTTTCCATGTCTTCGGATCCGGAAATACCGATGACGGCGAGGGATTCCCGGCTGCGCTTGCGCCGGATTGCCTTCAGGAACGAGAATCCGTCTTCCTCCGGCATGAAGTAATCCACGATGACCAGCCGGATTTCCGGATAATCCTGCAGATACTGCATGCCCTCCTTGGCGGAACTGGCCACAAACATCTTGTAGCGGTGCCGGGCAATCGTCTCGCTCATATAGGTCCGCTCGACCACCGCGTCATCGATGACCAGCACGCCAATGGACGAATTCCGGCCCAGCCGCTGCACCAGATCGCCGAGGTAGTCGAGACTGGAAGGGCTATCCTTGATGATGTAGTCGAGCACCCCCTTGTCACGCATCGCCTTGCGCAGGTGGGGCTCGAAGCGGCTGGTGAAAACGACCGTGGGAACCCTGTGCGAGATACACAGGTCCACAATCTGACCGTCCGGAGCATCGGGCAGGGTCAGGTCGACAAGGGCCAGCTCAAAGGCTTCGCCGCCGCCTGTGAGCTGGGCTTCCGCCTGGGCAAGGGTCCTTGCCACCGTGATCCGGCGCTCTCCGATCTCAGCGAGTTTCTTGAGTGCAGCCTTCTCAAAGAAGGCGGCATCCTCGACGAGAAGGATCTTCTGCATATCTGTCCGCCGGCATTGATAAAAGTTTCGAGAATAGTGAATGCCAATCACAAACAAACAGTTATCCTGACGCGTCAATTTTTCTCAAATGACCAATTTGACGCGGTGCCGGCGGCGGGGAAAGAGTCAAAATATCAATAGTTTGCCCGAGTGCTCGAATTATAGGTGTGCGCCCCGGCAAAGACTTCCTTGAGTTGTTATAGGCAGTTATACGTATGCCTTGTCAGAAGTTCTCAAGTCCCGCTGCGGCATCAACAAGTTGGGCGTTTTGTGAGGACTGGAAGGCTTCCTGCAGCATCGGAATGATACTGGCAGTGTCAGAAGCAACGAGATAGGGCACATCCTGCTCGGGCCGGATGAAAGCCTCGTTACGCATGTGGTCGAGGAGTTCCAGGAGCGGAGACCAGAAACTGTTGATATTGGCCAGAAGTACCGGTTTGCGGTGCTGTCCCAGCTGGGCCCAGGTCATCATTTCGACGACTTCCTCCAGAGTGCCAATACCGCCGGGCAGGGCGACAAAAGCATCCGACTTCTGGAACATCAGTTTCTTGCGCTCGTGCATGTCGCGGGTGACGATGAGATCGCTCACCTCATGCAGCATGACTTCGCGCTGCTCGAGAAACTCCGGGATAATGCCGGTTACCTGTGCCCCATGATCAAGGGCGGACTTGGCGACTGCCCCCATAAGGCCAACGGAACCGCCGCCATAGATAAGCGACAGCCCTGCCTCGCCGATCAACCGGCCGAGGCTTCGGGCAGCGTCCAGATAGGTTGCGTCATGGCCGAAGCTTGATCCGCAATAGACACAAATGCTTTTGAGATTCGTCATGGCAAAATGTTTGGCATTGGCAGACAGCCATGGTCAAGCATTGCCTGCGGCAACAAAGCTTGCGTGCCTTGTGCAAAATGCCGTTTATGCGGCGAATCTGCTAGATCTTGTGGTGTTCTTCGTGAAACGCTGGGGAACTGTTCAGAAATTGGGTGTCCGGTGCAGCCGGGCATGTGGCAGGGGGCGAGCTGCGCGGCTGTTGAAGAGAGCCGCCGCACCTCCAATCAGGGTTTGGGGTCTGAGATGACACGTAAAGGGGTTACCGTCAGTCTGGTCATTGCCGTGGTCGTGGGGATCATTGCGCTGCTGACAGGCTATCTGAGCCAGAAGGATGCGGGAGCGCCCCGGGAAACGGCAAGTGCCCCGCAAGCCGCAAGTCAGACGGCCGCCCCTGCAGCTCCGGCCGAGGCCCCGGCGGCAACGGCTCCTGATACCGCGTCCCAGCCAGCCGCAGTCCAGTCCCCGGCCCCGGCGGCTGAACCTGCCGCAACTCCCGAACCGGAAGCTCCCAGCTTTGACGTCGCTGGAATTGAAGCCGATGGCGCAGCCGTGATTGCGGGCCGTGCGGCACCGGGCTCGAAGGTGTCTCTGCTGGCCAATGGCGAGGTGATCGGCACCGCCACAGCCAATGAGGCAGGGGAATGGTCGATGGTCCTCGACAAGCCGCTGGCGCCCGGCGACTACGACATGCTGCTGCGCATGGAAACGGCTGACGGGAAGACCATAGAGTCGGCGCAGCGCCTGACCGTTTCCCTTCCGGGCAGCGGTCAGGAACGTCCTCTGATCGTCCTCAACAGCCCGGATGCACCGTCCAGCGTGCTGCAGCAGCCCGCCGCTGTCGAGGTGGCGAGTGCTGAGGCCACTCCGAAGCCGGAGGAGACCGCGCCAGCAGCTGAAGCGGCACCTGAAGCGGCACCGGTGGCAGCGCCCGAAGGAGAGCCTGCAGCAGAAGCAGCTCCTGCCGAGCCGGCGCCTGCGGCCGCTGAAACCGCCGCGCCGGAGGCCGGCACCACCGAACCGGCGGCAGCATCTGCACCGGAACCTGCATCTGCACCTGAAGCTGCCCCGCAAGCCACTGCTGAAGCAGCCCCAGATGCAGCCCCAGACGCAACCCCAGACGCCGCTCCTGAAGCTGCCGCGGAGGCCGGTCCGGAACAGGCTGCCGTGCCGGCCGGGGCCGCTCCCGAGCCTGCACCAGTTGCTGCCGCGCCTGCGCCCGCAGAAGCGCCCGCAGCAGAGGTCAAGCCCGTCATCGCGCCGGTCACCGTGGAAGCGGTCGAGTCCGAGGATGGCAAGCTCTATGTGGCTGGCACCAGCACGGCGGATGCGCTGCTGCGCATCTATGTGGCCGATGCTCTGGTTGGTGAAACGAAGGCCAACGGGGATGGCCGCTGGCTGCTGGAAACCACGGCCGAGATTCCGGTTGGTGACGTCGAGGTTCGTGCCGACCATGTGGACCCGGTCACCGGTGCGGTTCTGGCCCGTGCTGCCGTATCGTTCCGCAAGGCCGAGCCGCAGGAGATCGTTCTCAGCAAGGTCGAGGAAGCCGGTTCTGAAGGCGCGTCCGATGCCGCTGCTGCCCCGCAGGTGCCGAATGTCATCATCCGCAAGGGCGACAATCTCTGGAACATCTCCCGCCGCCTCTATGGCACGGGCTTCCGCTACACCACCATCTATCAGGCCAACAAGGACCAGATCCGCAATCCGGACCTGATCTATCCGGGACAGGTGTTCCTGACCCCGGGTGCGGAACCGGATGACGCTGCCAAGTAAGCTGCGGATCTGTGCCGACGAATTGCGAGGCGCCGGGCAACCGGCGCCTTCGGTTTTTCTGGCTTTGCAGACCTGTTATGATGGAAGCCGGTTCACGAAAGAAGTTGCTTGGCCATGCGTGTTGTCCTGGCGATGATCGCCATCCTGCTTGCCGCCGCGCAACAGGTGCGCGCTGAGGCTGAGCCGTTCTCCCTTACCCTCGATGAGCTTCAGGTGGCGCAGCGGTTCAGCTGCGGCGGCACCTGCGGCACGGTGCGCTCCTGCGAGGAGGCCGTCTATCTCTGGTGTGTCTGCGGCTATGCCCGTGCCGATGGTGACGGCGATGGCGTGCCTTGCGAAAAGGTCTGCGGCGACAGCACGCAGCGCAATCTGCAGAAGGTGCGGGAGCTGATGGACCAGTTCGGTTGCCGCTAAGACCAGATCCCGCTGAGCGTGGCTCATCGGGACTTGGTCAGGCCCGTGCGGGGTTTGAGCATTACCAAGGCGTGATGCGTCAGCATCCCGGATGCCTTGGTACAAGCGTCTGCTGATTCAACATGTCAACACACTGACTCAGCGGTATCAGCCACTTGCACCGGCAACATGAATCACAAGAGGCAATTGGCCGGAAAACCGGAATCAACATGCCAAGTGCTTGAATCAGTTTGTGAAGAAGCCGAATCTGTCTCTCAGCTCTCCAGGCCAAGTGCCTGAGCCGACTCTACAATCCGGTCGATCAGCGCCGCCGATTCACCCATGTGGAGCACAGGGTCCTTGAGCGCGCTCCAGTCAGCGGGAACCGGAGTCATGACGGCCAGCACATCGAAGAGATGGGTGCCGCTCGCAAGGACTGTAGCACAGGCTTTCTTTACCAAATCTTGCGCCTGCGGACGGGGCATGGTGGCGGCGAGCGCAAAGCTGGCGGCCTCTGCCAGAAGCAGGCCGTTGCTTGCCTCGATGTTGGCACGCATGCGGGCGGTGTCGATGACGAGGCTGTCCAGCAGGCTGGTGGCGGTTGCGAGCGCCTTGCCGGTGGCGGCAGCGATCTGCGGCAGGCTCAGCCACTCGATCAGCCAGGCGGCGCCGCTGCGCTCATACTCGGCGATGGCTGCCTGCTGCAGGGTGCCGAGCTGGCCGCCGGTGTAACGGGCGAGGGCGATCAGCACTTCGGCGCCCACCGGGTTGGCCTTGTTGGGCATGGTGGACGAGCCGCCGCCGCTGCCGGGGCGCAGCTCGCCGATTTCGTTCTGGGAGAGAAGGGCGATGTCCTGCCCGGTCTTGCCGAGGCTGCCGGTGACGAGGGCACACCAGCCGGCAAATTCCATCAGCCCGTCGCGGCTCACATGCCAGGGCACGGGCGAAATTGTGAGACCCAGCCGTTCGGCGAGCTTTGCCTCCACCGCCAGCCCATGCGGGGCCAGCGCGGCAAGGTTGCCCGACGCCCCGCCCAGCGACAGGCGGAGCAGGCGCGGGCGCAATTGAGCAAGACGTTCCAGATGCGCCAGCAGCGGTGCCAGCCACACGGCGGCCTTCAGGCCGAAGCTTGTGGGAGTTGCCTGCTGCATGCGGGTGTGCGCCGCCATGGGTGTTGCCCGGTGCGCTTCAGCCATGCGCAGCAGCAGCCGGGAAAGGTCACGCAGGCGCGTTTCGAAAAGGTCTGCCAGTTGCGACAGCCGCAGCACCAGACCGGTGTCGGCGATGTCCTGACTGGTCGCGCCCCAATGGACGAAGGGGGCATGGTCTGCAGATACTGCCTTGCGCAGGGCCGCGACCAGCGCCGGCACGGGCACGCCGTCCTGCGCAGTGGCCGCCGACAGCGCTGCCGGGTCCAGCGTCAGGTGTCTTGCGGCCGCGCTGATCGCCTTCGCAGCTTCGTGCGGAATGAGGCCGCAGTCCCCTTGCGCCAGCGCCAGCGCTGCCTCCACCTCCAGCATGGCCGCAAGGGCGGCAGCATCGCTGAACAGCGCCGCTGTTTCACCATCCTGCAGCAGGCCGGAGAGGAGAGGGGAATCGAAGGGGCTGACGGTCATGGCTGTCCCTGATGCGGCCGGAAATGGCGCTGGTATGTATTGGTACTGGAACGGCAAGGGCCCGCCAAGGGCGGGCCGGATGCCGGGTGCTGGAGCATCGCAGAAAAGACTGGAGCCGGGCCGTCTTTGGCCCGGCTCCATGCACGGTTCCCGATCAGGGTTTGATGGGCTATCTGGATCTCCCCCCGGTCAGGTCCGTCTCTTGCCTGCGAGCGATCAGATGTCGAAGAACACCGTCTCGTTTTCGCCCTGGATGTGGATGTCGAAGGTGTAGACCACCTCGCCATTGCGCTCCCCGCGCTGGGCGATCAGCGTCTTGCGGCGCACCGGGTGCTCCACGAGGTTGATGACCGGGTCCTTGGCATTGGCTTCTTCCTCGTCGGAGAAATAAAGCCGGGTGTTGAGGCCGAGGTTGATGCCGCGTGCGACGATCCACAGGCTGATATGCGGGGCCTGCGGGCGCCCGTCACGCCAGCGCACGGAGCCGGGCTTAATGGTTTCGATGACGAAGACGCCGGTTTCAAAGTCCGAGCAGGTGCGGCCCCAGCCCCGGAAGTCCGGATCAAGCTGGCCCGGCCCCTTGTCTTCCGGGTGGTTGTAGCGGCCATCGCTGTTGGCCTGCCAGCTCTCGATCAGCACATCCTTCAGCGGCGTGCCGGAGCCGTCGAAGACGCGGCCCTCGATGCGGATGCGCTCGCCGCGCGTATCGGGACCGGCGACCACATGGCTGAAGTTCTTCTCGAAGATGTCGAACCCGGCCGCCTGCGGGGCAAGGCCGATGTGGACATAGGGGCCCGCCGTCTGGCTGGCGGTTTCCTGAAGATAGGGAAGCGGCAGAACCATGGTTCAGTTTCCTTCCAGACGGTTTTCGAAAAGCGTGGAGCGGCGGCCGCGCAGCACGATGTCGAAGCGGTAGGCCCGGTAGTCGAGCGGGGCGGAGGCCTTCATGTCCAGCGGGGCGATCAGCCGCTCGATGGCACCGGCATCCGGGATGGTCTTGACGATCGGGCAGATATCGATGAGCGGGTCGCCCTCGAAATACATCTGGGTGATCAGGCGCTGGGTGAAGGAATGGCCGAACACCGAGAAGTGGATATGGGCCGGGCGCCAGCTGTTGATGTAGTTGCGCCAGGGATAGGGGCCCGGCTTGATGGTGCGGAAGCAGTAGTAGCCGTTCTCGTCCGTCAGGGTGCGGCCGCAGCCGCCGAAATTCGGATCGATCGGGGCGAGATAGGTGTCCTTCTTGTGGCGGTAGCGGCCGCCTGCATTCGCCTGCCAGGCTTCCACCAGCACTTCCGGCAGTCCGCGGCCGTTCTCGTCCAGCACGCGGCCATGGACCACGATCCGCTCGCCGATGGGCTCACCCGTCTTGGCGTAGTTGAGGATCATGTCATTGTCGAGCGGGCCGAGGTCGTTGTGGTTGAAGGCCGGGCCGGTGATCTCGCCCATGCCCTGTTCCAGCGACAGAAGTGCCTTCTGCGGCGAGCGCAGAACGGAGCTCTTGTAACCCGGCGCATAGGCGGGCGGATGCATGGACAGCTCGCGCTGGTAATAGTCGCCCAGTCCCGGGCTCGGAAAGTTGCTTGGGGTCTCGCTCATGACTGGCCTCCCTGGTCCAGATCCGCAGGTTTGCGCATTTCCTCCACTTCGCCCATCCGCCCGTTGGCGGCGAGGGTTTCGCGGGCAATCTTGAAGGCGGTGTTGGCCGCGGGCACTCCGGCGTAGATCGCCACATGCAGCAGCGCCTCGCGGATGTCGCGCGCGCTGGCGCCGGTGTTGGCGCTGGCCCGCACATGCATGGCCAGTTCCTCATGGTGGCCGAGGCCGGCCAGCAGGGCAATGGTGACAAGGCTGCGCTCGCGCTTTGTCAGGCTGTCATCGGCCCAGACCGTGCCCCAGGCGCTTTCCACGATCAGCGTCTGGAAGTCCTCGTCGAAGGGCGTCTGGTTGGCAATGGCCCGGTCCACATGGGCGTCGCCCAGAACGGAGCGGCGGGTCTTCATGCCATTGGCATGGCGCGAGCCGGGGGAACGGTCAGACAAGGGAATGCTCCTCAAGGAAAGTATCAACGGCCGCGCAGAAGGCCTCCGGCGCCTCGACGCAAGGGATGTGGCCCACGCCCTCGATCAGGGTGAAGCGTGAGCCCTCGATGAGATCAGCAGTGCCGCGCACCAGATCCGGCGGGGTCGAGCCATCCTCGCTGCCCGCAATCACCAGCACCGGCAGCTTCAGCTTCGCGGTCGAGGCGGTGAGATCGGCGCCAGCCAGCGCATGGCAGATGCCGGTGTAGCCTTCCCGCGTGGTGCGGGTCAGCATGGCGCGCCAGCCAGAGAGTTCCTCAGGGCGGCTCTGGCGGAAGGCGGCAGAGAACCAGCGCTCCAGAATGGGTTCTGACAGAGAGGCAATTCCGCCCGCTTCAATCGCGGCGATGCGCTGGGCCCACATTTCGGCGGTGCCCACCTTGGCAGCCGTATTGCTGAAGACAGCGGCCCGTACAAGGCCGGGGCGCTTCGACGCCAGCCCTTGTGCCACCAGTCCGCCGACAGACAGGCCCACGACAATGGCAGAGGTGATGCCAAGCGCCGCCAGAAGCTGGTCGAGGTCGGCGACAAGATCCTCAATGGAATAGGGAGCATCGGGGCACTCGGACAGGCCGTGGCCGCGCATGTCGTAGCGCAGGATGCGGAACTTGCCGGAATAATGCGCCGCCACCCGGTCCCATGAGCGGAAGTCCGTGCCAAGCGAATTGGCGAAAACGAGAACAGGCAGGTGCTGTTCGCCGCTGTCGCTCACATGCAGGCATACCCCGTTTGCGCGGATCATCTGCAACGCAATTTCTCCCTCTTGCCGCATCCCCTTGCGGGCAATGTTCATTCCGGACTGTCTCGCAGGCCCCAATTCCCGTTTCTTTGGCAGAGCCTTTCCGCCCCCCTCCCCCTCGTGGGGAGGGGTAGGGGTGGGGGGGAAGCCTATCCGGCAGGCAGAGAAACAAATGCTCTTGGGACGCACTTCCTTTTGAAGGTTTCTTCAAAAGGCGACCAATCCTTCAGGTAGTTGCAAGCTCAGAGCCCCCCACCCCTTACCCCTCCCCACGAGGGGGAGGGGGGCTGAGATGCTGTGCAGCAAGCCATCTTCAGTCTGAAGTCTCTTGCGCGAAAGCGGTAAGTGAACTCGTAGCGCCCCATCTGGAACACGTCTTCTCCTGAGGCAGACTATTTCATTCATTAATCGGTTATGTAAAATGACAAATTGTCCAGTCAACATAACCGGAGGGAATGCATGATCATTGATGGCCGGGTGAAATACCGCCACATCCAGTGCTTTCTGGAGGTGGCCCGCAGGCGCAGTCTGGTGAAGGCCGCCGATGCACTGGCCATCACCCAGCCAGCTGTTTCGAAGACCCTGAAGGAGCTGGAGGACATTCTTGGCGTGCGCCTGTTCGAACGCTCGCGCAAGGGCGTGGAACTGACCCAGTTCGGCGACGTGCTGCTGCATTATGCAGGTGCCAGCCTTGCCGCGCTGAAGCAGGGGCTCGACAGCGTGGCGCAGGCGCGCATGTCGGGGGATTCGTTCCTGAATGTCGGCGTGCTGCCAAGTGTCGCAGCGCGCATCTTCCCGGAGGCGGTGCAGCGCTTCGAGGCAGAGGCCATCGGCACGGTTCTGACGATGGAAGCGGGCCCCAACCGCTTTCTGCTAGGGCGTCTCAGGGTGGGGGAACTGGATCTCGTCGTCGGGCGGCTTGCAGATCCTGAACAGATGCAGGGCCTGTCTTTCACGCATCTTTATTCCGAAAGCGTGTCGCTGGTGGTGCGCCGGGGGCATCCGCTGCTGGACGAGCCTTCGGCGGATCTGGCGCGGATCGCGGATTTCACCGTGCTTTATCCAACGCGCGAGGCGATCATCCGGCCTTATGTGGAGCGGCTGATGATTGCCAACGGCGTCAGCCATTTACCGAAGCGGGTGGAGACCATCTCCGACACGTTCGGCCGCATCTACACGCTGGACAGTGACGCGGTGTGGATCATCTCCAGCGGCGTTGTTGCCCGCGACATCGCCAATGGCGATCTGGTGGAACTGCCGGTAAAGACGGCGGAAACGCTGGGGCCGGTGGGGCTGACCACCCGCGCCGACACGCCGCCGACACCGGCGCTGATCCTGATGCAGGCCTGCCTGCGCTTTGCCGCCGAAAAGGCGCGCTGACCGATTGATACATGCCCCGGTGCAGCGGGCACGGCCTGTGTCCATGCACGCTGCGCGGCACCGCGTGCAAATTGATGCTGCCGAAGGGATTTCTCTCATGGCTTCAAAAAGCGGGAGTAAAGGTCCAGCTTCTGGCAATCTGCGCAAAACTATTTCTTATGCGCAAGGGCAACGCCCTATAGTCTCGCGCACATGTTTCCCGGCGCAGCAGCGCAGCGGGAAGAGGGAGTGGAAGAAGGCAATCGCATGTCAGACCGGCTCAGCAATCTCCGGCGCCTTGAGGCGGAGAGCATTCACATCATCCGCGAGGTGGCGGCAGAGTTCCGCAATCCGGTGATGCTCTATTCCATCGGCAAGGACTCCTCCGTGATGCTCCATCTGGCGATGAAGGCCTTCTATCCGTCCAAGCCGCCTTTCCCCTTCCTGCATGTGGATACGGGCTGGAAGTTCCGCGAGATGATCACTTTCCGCGACGAGACCGTGAAGCGGCTCGGGCTGGAACTGATCGTTCACACCAACCCGGACGGGCTGGCGCAGAACATCAATCCGTTCGACCACGGCTCGCAGGTCCACACCCACATCATGAAGACCGAGGCGCTGAAGCAGGCGCTGACGAAATACGGCTTCGATGCGGCCTTTGGCGGCGCGCGCCGCGACGAGGAAAAGTCCCGCGCCAAGGAGCGCGTCTTTTCCTTCCGCACGGCGGCCCACACCTGGGACCCGAAGAACCAGCGGCCGGAACTGTGGAACCTCTACAACGCCCGTGTGGCGAAGGGCGAATCCATCCGCGCCTTCCCCCTGTCCAACTGGACCGAGCTGGACATCTGGCAGTACATCCTGGCGGAAAACATCCCCATGGTGCCGCTCTATTACGCCGCACCCCGCCCGGTGGTGGAGCGTGACGGCATGCTGATCATGGTCGATGACGACCGGATGAAACTGCGGGCCGGGGAAACGGTGGAGGAAAAATCCGTCCGCTTCCGCACGCTCGGCTGCTACCCGCTGACCGGTGCCATTGAATCGGAGGCTGACACGCTGCCGGCCATCCTGCGCGAGATGCTGATTGCGCGCACATCCGAACGCTCCGGCCGCCTGATCGACCACGACGACAGCGCCTCCATGGAAAAGAAGAAGCGCGAGGGGTATTTCTGATCATGGACTTCTCCGAAAAGCTCACGTCCGAAGAGGCCGTGCTCGACTATATCCGTTCGCAGGAAAACAAGGACCAGCTGCGCTTCCTCACCTGCGGCAGCGTCGACGACGGCAAGTCCACCCTGATCGGGCGCCTGCTCTATGACACGAAGCTGATCTTCGAGGACCAGCTGGCAGCACTCGAAAAGGACAGCCGCAAGCACGGCACCGTGGGCGAGGATATGGACCTTGCCCTGCTGGTGGATGGTCTTGAGGCCGAGCGCGAGCAGGGCATCACCATTGACGTGGCCTACCGCTTCTTTGCCACGGACAAGCGCAAGTTCATCGTTGCCGACACGCCGGGCCACGAGCAATACACCCGCAACATGGCGACTGGTGCCTCGACGGCTGATCTCGCCGTGCTGCTGGTCGATGCCCGCCACGGGCTGATGACCCAGACCCGCCGCCATGCCTTCATTGCCTCTCTGCTGGGCATCCGCCACGCGGTGCTGGCGGTGAACAAGATCGACCTGGTGGATTTCTCGCAGGAGCGTTTCAACGAAATCCGGGAGGCCTTCGAGGAGCTGGCCCGTGGCTTCGGCTTCGAGACGCTCCAGGCGATCCCCATCTCCGCCCGCTATGGCGACAATGTCACCACTCGCAGCGCCCGCATGCCCTGGTATGATGGTCCGGTGCTGCTGGAGCATCTGGAAAGCGTCGATGTGAACGGGGCTGAGGAGGCCCGCACCTTCCGGTTCCCCGTGCAGTGGGTGAACCGCCCGAACCTAGACTTCCGCGGCTATTCCGGCACCATCGCCAGCGGCCGCGTGTCCTTGGGAGAGGAACTGATCGTTGCAGCTTCCGGCAAGACGTCCCCGGTCACCCGCATTCTGGGTGCGGGCGGGGATGTGGACAGCGCAAGGGCCGGTGAGGCGGTGACCATCGTTCTCAAGGACGAGATCGATATTTCACGCGGCGACGTGCTGGCGCCGGTGCAGGCACGGCCTGATGTGGCGGACCAGTTCTCCGCCCATGTGATCTGGATGGCGGAAGACGCCCTGCTGCCGGGCCGCTCCTATCTCATGAAGATCGGCGCACGCACGCTGGCTGCCTCCGTTACCGACATCCGCCACAAGATCAACGTCAACACCTTCGAGCAGACGGCGGCCAAGACGCTGGCGCTGAACGAGATTGGCCTTTGCAATCTCGCGCTGTCCGGTGCCGTCGCCTTTGACGCCTACAAGGACAACCGCACGACCGGTGCCTTCATCCTGATCGACCGCATGACCAATGCGACGGTGGGGGCGGGCATGGTGGCCCATGCGCTGCGCCGGGCCAGCAACATCCACTGGCAGGCGCTGGACGTGGACAAGGCGGCGCGCAGCGAGAGCCTGCGGCAGAAGCCGGTGGTGCTGTGGTTCACCGGGCTGTCGGGGTCCGGCAAATCCACCATCGCCTCCATTGTGGAGAAAAAGCTGCATCTGGAAGGCCGGCACACCTATGTGCTCGACGGCGACAACGTCCGCCACGGCCTCAACCGGGATCTGGGCTTCACCGACGGCGACCGGGTGGAAAACATCCGCCGCGTCGGCGAGGTGGCCAAGCTCTTCACTGATGCGGGCCTGATCACGCTGGTGTCCTTCATCTCGCCCTTCAAGGCCGAGCGCCAGATGGCGCGCGAACTTCTGGAACCGGGCGAGTTCATCGAGATCTTCGTGGACACGCCGCTGGACGACTGCAAGGCGCGCGATCCCAAGGGCCTGTACAAGAAGGCGATGGCGGGCGAGATCCCGAACTTTACCGGCATCAGCAGCCCTTATGAAGCTCCGGAAAACCCGGAACTGCACCTGAAGACCGCAGGGCGTGAGGCAGAGGTTCTGGCCGAGGAAGTGCTCAACCACCTGCGCCGGGAAGGCATCATCCCCGCCATCGGTTATTTCGCGGCCGGCGAGGGGATTTGAGACCAACTCGCGATGAGCTTGTCTCATCGAGAGTTGGTCAAACCCGTGCGGCGCCTGAGCAATTTCAAGGCGTGATGCGTCAGCATCTCAGAGCCTTGGTATGAGTCTGAAGGCGGGGCACATGCGGGGCCGCCGGTTGCGGGGAACGCAAACCATTTTCGTCATGCCATGGCTACGGCCATGGCATCCATGCCGTGACGCTTCTGCCCGGCGAGGCCTCAACATTGCTGTCTTCCCATGCTGACTGCCCGTTGTGAGAGGTCTCGGCATGGATGGCATGATCAAGTCATGCCATGACGAAATGACTGTCGTTCAACGAAAAACAGGGCGCGGATCATCTCCGCGCCCTTGATGTTTCAGCCTTGACGTTATGTGCGCGATCAGTTCGCGCCAGACAGGCAGGACTTCAGCGAGGCGGCCATGTTCCGGGTCACCTCGAAATAGAGGTCCTTGCCATTGGCCACATCCGCGCCCAGCGGGTCGAGAACGCCGGTGCGCACATCCGTGCCTTCGATGAGCACGCTGACCAGCTTCGGCTCGAACTGCGGCTCGGAGAAGACGCAGACGGCACCCAGGTCCTTCAGCTTGGTGCGCAGGGCGGCGACACGCTCGGCACCCGGCTGCACTTCCGGGCTGAGGGTGACGGAGCCGGCCGCCCGCACGCCGAAGCGGTGTTCGAAATACTGGTAGGCATCGTGGAAGACGATGAAGGGCTTGTCCTTCACCGGCTCCAGCTCGGCGGCGAGCTCGGTTTCCAGCGCCGTCAGCTTTTCCTTCAGCGCAGCGGCATTGGCGGCATAGGTGGCCGCGTTCTCCGGATCGGCTTCGGACAGGTGGTGGGCAATGTCGTCCGCCATGGCCTTGGCGTTTTCCGGGT
This sequence comes from Pannonibacter sp. Q-1, assembly GCF_054073275.1. Classification (NCBI taxonomy): domain Bacteria; kingdom Pseudomonadati; phylum Pseudomonadota; class Alphaproteobacteria; order Hyphomicrobiales; family Stappiaceae; genus Pannonibacter; species Pannonibacter sp. Q-1. The sequence goes on along the minus strand of NZ_JBSXNB010000002.1, from coordinate 810,422 downwards.
CCAGCCAGACGTGGGCGTCGAACTCGCCATGCTCGTGGCCATGGCCGTGGTCATGCGAATGCGAATGGCCATGACTGTGATCATGCCCCGCATGGCTGTGTCCTGCTTCGCCCTCTTCATGACCATGGTCATGCGGCTCGAAATTGGCATCCTCGCGCACCGGCAGCTTGTTGACGCCCGGCGCTTCGGACAGTTCGATGGCCTCGGCCTTTTCGCCCAGCGTTTCGAGCGGCTTTGAGAGGAAAGGCTCCAGCTCCGGCCCGACCCAGAACACCACATCCGCATCCGCGATCAGCTTGGCGGTTGAAGGCTTCAGCGCGAAGGTATGCGGCGAGGCGGCGCCATCGACGATGACGGAGGGCTCACCTACGCCGTCCATGACGGCGGCAACGAGGCTGTGCACCGGCTTGATCGAGGCAACGACCTTGGGCGCGGCGAGTGCAGGGGAAAGGCTGAGCAGCATCAGGGCCGTGCCGGCCAGTGCTGCGCGGGCGAGGCGGCTCTTGGAGCCGGTGCGGGAAGTCTGGGACATGGGAAGTCTCCTTCAGTCCTCGGGGGAAAGGCCCGGCGCAGGAGGCGCGTCAGGCGGAACTTGTGATGTTATGTTGTTACATTGTTTGCGTGATCGTATAACGTATGAGATAAGTCCCGGCAACCCCGATCCTCACACTGGAAAGCAACCGGCTTGTCTCCCAGCGGTTCCCATCTCATCCAATTGTCCAATGCCGGCGTGCAGCGCGACGGCCGCTGGCTGGTGCGCGGCGTCGATCTGACCGTGGCTCCGCGTGAAATTGTCACGCTCATCGGCCCCAATGGATCCGGCAAGTCCACCACGGCCAAGATGTCGCTCGGCATCATCGCGCCGACGGAGGGCACTTCGGCCCGCAAGCACGGGCTCAGGGTTGGCTACGTGCCGCAGAAGGTTGCCATCGACTGGACGCTGCCGCTGACGGTCGGCCGCTTCATGCGCCTGACGTCGCCGCTGTCCGAAGCCGAAGCCGTCGAGGCCCTGTCCGCCACCGGCATCGCCCATCTGATCAAGGCCGAGATGCGCAACCTTTCTGGCGGCGAAATGCAGCGGGCACTGCTGGCCCGCGCCTTTGCCCGCAAGCCGGACCTTCTGGTGCTGGACGAGCCGGTGCAGGGCGTGGATTACAACGGCGAGATCCTGCTCTACGACCTGATCAAGGACCTGCGCGACCGGATCGGCTGCGGCATCCTGATGATTTCCCACGACCTGCACGTGGTGATGGCCGCCACCGATCAGGTCATCTGCCTCAATGGCCATGTCTGCTGCCGGGGCACGCCGGTCAATGTCGCCCGCTCCAGCGCCTACCGCGAACTCTTCGGCATCCGTGCCGCAGGGGCGCTGGCGGTCTATGAGCACAGTCACGATCACGAGCATCTGCCCGATGGCCGTGTCCGCCATGCGGATGGCTCGGTCACCGACAGCTGCCATCCGGGCGACGGGCATCACGATCACAGCCATGGCCACAGTCACAGTCATGACCATCATGGTCACCATCACCACGGACATGATCACGCCCATGAAGCGGGCGTGGAGCCTTGCGGCGGTGTGAAGGAGGACGAGCGCCATGCTGGATGATTTCTTCACACGTGCCATTCTGGCCGGCATCGGCGTTGCGCTTGTGGCCGGTCCGCTCGGCTGTTTCATCGTCTGGCGGCGGCTGGCCTATTTCGGCGACACCCTGTCCCACGCCTCGCTGCTGGGTGTGGCGCTGGCGTTCCTGCTGAATGTCAACATCACGCTGGCGGTCTTTCTCATCTGCACGCTGGTGTCGCTGCTGCTGCTCACGCTGCAGCGGCGCGGCGGCCTGTCCTCTGATGCGCTGCTGGGGCTTCTCGCCCATTCCTCGCTGGCGCTGGGCCTTGTGTGCCTGGCCTTCATGACCTGGATCCGCATGGATCTGATGGGCTTCCTCTTCGGCGATATCCTCGCCGTATCGCGGCTGGACATCGGTATCATCTATGCAGGCGGCGCAGCCGTGCTGGTCGTGCTGGCGATGATCTGGCGGCCGCTCTTCGCCGCAACTGTCAACACCGATCTGGCCGAAGCAGAAGGCATGCAGCCGCAGCGGGCCAACCTCATCTTCATGGTGCTGATGGCGACCGTGATCGCCATTGCCATGAAGATTGTCGGCGTGCTGCTGATCACCGCTCTGCTGATCATTCCTGCTGCGGCCGCCCGGCGGCTGTCCGGCGGGCCCGAGCAGATGGCGGTGGTCGCGGCGCTGGTCGGAGCCAGTGCCGTCGTCATGGGGCTTTTTGCCTCACTGCATTTTGACACGCCCTCAGGACCTTCCATCGTGGTGGCGGCTATGCTGCTTTTCGGTGTAAGCCTGTTTCCAGCGTGGGCCATGCTGGGCCGCAAGCGGCGCGCAGACAGTGTGGGCCAGGGCTGACCGGCGGCGGAGAGAAGGAAGCGACGATGAGTGACCACCACGACCATCATCACCACCACCATCACCACGACCGCTCGGGCCTGACGCGCAACCAGAACCTGGTGTTCGGCGCGCTGGAAGAGGCGCAAGGGCCGCTGACGGCCTATACCATCCTCGACAAGCTGAGGGTGGAGGGCTTCCGTGCGCCGCTGCAGGTCTACCGGGCGCTGGAAAAGCTCGTTGAAATGGGCATGGTGCACCGGCTGGAAAGCCTCAATGCCTTCGTCGCCTGCCGCCATCCCTCCTGCGAGGATCACGCCAGCACGGCCTTTGCCATCTGCGAAACCTGCGGCTCGGTGACCGAGTTTGCCGATGAAGAGGTCTCCAAGCGGCTCAGCGGCTGGGCCAAGGGCGAGGGCTTCGTCCTGCACAAGACGGTGATCGAACTGCGCGGCCTCTGCTGCACCTGCAAGGATGCCGCTGCCGCGCAGTGACAGTTTCTCATGCAACGGCTTTCGCAGCTGATGCATCACGCCTTGAAATTGCTCATGCGCCGCACGGGCTTGACCAGCACTCAGTAAATCGAGCTCGTTGAGTGCTGGTATTACTCGCTGAAGAGCCCCGGCACGTCCGGCCAGTCTGCACCGGGATGGTGCGCGGCGATGGCGAGAAAGTCTTCGAGAAACGCCTGACATCCCTCGTCGTGAACGAGGTGATGGGTGAGAATGCCCAGCGGTTCCCTGTCCGTGTTGCGGCGGCGCAGAAACTGCAGGTCGAGCCGCTTCCTCGCACTCTTCCAGCCAATGAAGCGCCGGTCCTTCTTCCACTTGATGATGTCCACATGCGCCTGCACCACATGCGGCCCGTGGTAATGCCAGGTGAAGGTGGACAGGCCTGTCAGCCCGGCCTCCGGCAGAAGACGGACGATGCCGGGGGCGATGCGGTTCCAGGGCGGCACCATGGCAGGCACAAAGCGTGTCCCGAACAGCTGGCCAAGCCTCTCGTATCCGGCCTTCAACTCCGCCAGCGCTTCCGTTTCATCCCGCCGCGTGCCGAATTCGGAAGCCTTTTCGCCAAGATCCTTGAGCTGGTGGTTGAGATGCTGCCAGCCATGCTGCAGCACCACCGCATGGGGATCCTCCGCCAGCCGCTTGGCAAGCGCTTGCGTCGCCGTGCGGGGAATGACGGCAAGGGCCACCTGCACCTTGTGGGCACGGGCAAGGCCAAGGATGGCTTCCAGCGCAGGCGTCGGCTCGATGGCATCATCGTCGCGCCACCAGAAGCGCACCTTCCGGTCCCGCTCCGCAAACCAGTCGAGATGCGCCTTGAGGCTGTCCCGGAACGCGGCAAGCTCATTCGTCATGTGCGGAACTCTTCCAGATCCTTGAGGAGAATGTCAGCGCTCGCCTCCGCGCCGCCAAGGCGCACGGAGGTGGCGGTTGGGGGCAGGGACAAGGCTTCATCCACCGCCCGGGCAAGTGTGGCGGCAGAAAGATCCTTCTCGGCCAGCATGATGGCTCTGCTATGGTTGACCAGCGCCTCGGCGCGCTGGGTCTGCTCGGTTTCCTTTACCTGCGCAAAGGGCACGAGCACGCTGGGCACCCCCGCCCGCAGGATATCCAGCACCGTGTTGTAGCCGGCCTGACTGACGGACAGCCTTGCTCGGGCAAGAAGGTTCGGAAAGTCGCGCCTCGCCCGCTCCACGATCAAGCCATCCGGCGCGCGTGCCACATAGGAAGCGAAGGCTTCCGCCTCCACGTCGTGGCCCACCAGCAGACGCCAGCGCGCGTCATTGGCGCGGGCAGACAGGGCGCGGGCACCAAGAGCCGCCTCGATCAGCGCCCCAGAGACGGCGCCGCCGCCGCAGGAGAGGATCACTTCGTCCTGCCCATCCTCACCGGGCGCTTCGGGCCGCCCGTCCGTGCTGACATAGCCGGTGTAGCGTACCAGATGGGCAATGCGCTCCGCGAAGGGGAAGCTGTCGCCAAGCTCGACGAAATCCGGATCGGAATGGACCAGCACCCGGTCATAGGATGCCAGCGCCTGATCCGCCATCCACTCCTCCTTCCAGATCTGCTGCTTGCGCACCAGAATGTCGCGGATGGAGCTGGCGGTCAGCGGGCGCTGCGGCAAGGCACGGGCATGAGCCAGCAGCGGTGCCAGCTCGAACTCGAACTGGCGGCGGCCAAAGGGATAGGTTTCGGTCAGGAGAATATCGACAGGCCGGGCCGTGAATGCCGTCATCGTGGCCTCTGCCCGGCGCGCCATCCATGCCTCGTCAATGTCAACGCCTTCCGGTGTCACCAGCCGGTTGAACACCGCATCGGGGCTGCGCACCGGCGGCAGGGCGATGATGTCGAGGCCGGATACATCCAGCGTCGGCGGCAGGGTATTGCCGGTCGCCAGCGTCACGTCTACGCCACGCGCCGCCAGCGCCTGCCCGATGGCCGCTGCCCGCACCGCGTGGCCGGTGCCGAGGAGGTGCTGAACATGGATGAAGGCGTGCAGGGGGCGTGTGTGGGCGTCGGTCATCAGGGTCTTGTCCTCGCACCCAGATAATGCTTTTGCGCCGCATGGAGAAGGGCATCGAGCCGGGCAGCGCCTGCAGTGAGATCATGCCGGGCGAGAATATGGGCGCGGGCAGCCTCTCCCATGGTGCTGCGCAGGCCCCGGTTCAGGATCAGGCGGCGCAGGCTGGCGGCAAGAGCGCCAGCATCACCTTCGGGGGACAGAAGTCCGGTGCGGCCATCCTCGACGATATCCGGTACGCCAAAGGTGGCGCCGCCTGCCACCGGCAGACCGCTGGCCTGCGCCTCCAGAAAGACGAAGCCGAAGGCCTCGCGGATGGCGGGCCAGACAAACACATCATGGCAGAGATACTGCTGCGGCAGCGCTTCGGGCGGCAGGGCCCCGGCGAAGTGGCAACGGGCGGCGGGAAACAGCGGCGCCAAAATCTCGCGGGAGGGGCCATCGCCAACAAGGGTCAGCTCCCAGTCGATATCCATCAGCTGCGCCAGTGCCTCAGCCAGAACCCGGTAGGAGGCTTCCTTGTCGCCGGGGCGCATCATGCCCACAGCCAGCAGCCGCACGGGGCCTTCTTCGGAGAGGGCCGGGCGCGGCTTCAGAAACGGCGTTGCATCGAGAAACGGCGGGAAGAGATGCAGCACATCCGGCGGCAGCACCGGCTCAAGGCAGCCCGCATCGGCCCGGTGGATCGCGCCCACCGCGTCAGCCCGCTGAAGGGCCGCATCGGCAGCGGCAAACCCATATGCCCAAGGGCCGGTCTGGCGCTTGGGCGCCCGGCTTGCCTCCAGCACCACATAGGGAATGGCGAAATGGTCAGCCACTGCAGGCCCAATCCAGTCCGGCGCCTTGTGATAGAGGTGATAGGTCACCCACACCTCCGGCCGCCAGCCTTCGGCTTCCCAGCCGCCGATGATCCGCTCCGCCTCAGCCTGTGCCGCCGCATGGGCCTCCGGCAGGTCCTTCGGCGCAGCGCGCCAGGTCTTCAGCCGGCTGGCGACCCAGGTGTCATGGCCTCCCGTCTCCAGCGCCCGCAGGATGAGCTGCGCAAAGGTCCGGTCGCCGGAGGGCACCGGATCATCGGCAGGTTTCATCGGCGCGTAGAAGGCGGCGCGCATCCCGTCAGACCAGCGCTTTGAACTTCACCGCCAACCGGTCGAGCCCCGGCGCAGTGGCAAACTCGGCCCGTACCTTCCGCGAGGCAGCAAGGCCGAGTTCATCACGCAGGGCGGGCGTGGTGATCAGCCGCGCCATCGCTTCTGCCAGTGCTGCGGGATCTGCCGGGGGCACCAGAATGCCGGTCTCGCCGTTGTCGATCAGCTCGGGGATGGCGGAAACGGCGGTGGACAGGCAGCACAGGCCCATGGACTGGGCCTCCATCAGCACGTTGGGCAGTCCGTCCCGGTCGCCGCTTTTCGTCACCTTGGAGGGTAGCACGAAGAGGTCAGCTTCAAGAGAGGCGGCAATCACCTCCTCACGCGGGCGCGCGCCCATCCAGGTGATGCGGGCGGAAAGGCCGAGCTTGTCCGCCTGCGCCTTGAGTGTGTCCGACAGTTCGCCGCCGCCGATATGGGTGAAATGCCAGTTCAGCTCTTCCGGCAGGCGGGCGAGGGCGGTGAGAAGATCGTCATAGCCCTTCTTCGCCACGGCCCGGCCAACGGACAGAAGCCGCACCGGCTCACCGCTGCCATCGCGGGTGGAGGGGCGGCCCGAGGGTTCGGGAAAGCCGGTGAAATCCAGCCCGTGATAAACCAGCTCCACCTTGGCAGGGTCGGCCGAAAGGCTGCGCAGATAATCCACATTGACGGAGGTGCAGGTCACGCCCCAGGCAGCGTCATCGAGCTTGGTCCTGAGCTCCCATTCCGGGCTCGTCCAGATGTCCTTGGCATGGGCCGAGAAGGACCAGCCGCGCCCGGACAGATGCGCCGCATAGCGCGCCACCGAACAGGGCGTGTGCAGATAGTGGGTGTGAATCCACGTCACGTCTTCCGGCAGTTCATGGGCGAAGACGCAGGCCTGGCCCCAGCGCCGGTGCCGTCCGGCGTTGCTCTCATGCTTCAGATCCGCCTCGAACAGGGCGCGGGCAGCGGCATAGGTGGGCTGCTGCTCCGCCCAGCGGCGGGCGCGGGCAACACGCTTCGGATCGTCCTTCAGATATTCCGGCAGGTACAGCACTTCGGCGCTGATCTGCCGGTGCAGCTCGTGAATGAAGGGGTCGTAGGGCTTGCGCAGCGCAACGATCAGCTGGCCGATGCCCCGGCGCTCCAGCCCGAGGATTTCCTGCGCGATGAAGGTTTCCGACAGGCGCGGATAGCCTTTCACGACAACAGCAATGCGGGACATGGGAGGGGCCTCTGGTCTTGATCTGGAAGGGCGCGCTCAGACGGCGGAGCGGCGCGGCTGCTGGAAGCGGGAGCGTGCGGACAGGATTTCCTCGACGCGTGTCTCGATCACCTCGATACCGCCAAGAAGGTTGTCGACGCCCGCCATGGACGGGCGAGGCTGGCCGGGCAGTGCGGCGAGCGCGTTCAGCATGGGCTTGACCTCCGGATAGCGCTCGATCGGCAGAACCGTCAGCAGGCCCTTTTCCTCGGCGTGGGCGGCGCGGATCGCCTGCTCCCGGCGCGGGATGATGCGCGGCACCAGCAGCGTCGGCTTGTCGAAGGACAGGATCTCGCAGAAGGTGTTGTAGCCGCCCATGCCGACGATGGCCGTTGCCGCCTGAAGGTAAGGCTCGATCTGCGGGGTGAAGCGCATGATATGCACGTCGCGCAGATGTTCGGCGCGCGCCATGAAATCCGTTACGGCGGCTCCCGGCATGAAGGGGCCAAGCACGATCAGGGCGGGAAACAGCGGCCGGCCGTGCGATTCATATGCCCGCATCACCCAGTCGACCATCTCCACCCCATCGCCGCCGCCGCCGGGCGTGACCAGAATGAAGGGCTCATCGCCAAAGGGCAGGGGTTCGGACAGTTTTGCGCCCTTGGGCATGTCGCGGCGCAGGAAGCCGGTGTAGAGCATCTTGTCGAAGACGGACTGCGGCAGGTCGATCCCGGCCAGCGGGTCGCACATGCCTTCCGGGCCATAGACCCACAGCTCGTCATAAAGGTCTTCCAGCGCGGGATGCACGTTCTTGCGCTCCCACTCCTGCTGCAGGATCTGCGGGTCATCCATCACGTCGCGCAGCCCCAGAACCAGCCGGGTGCCGGTTTCCTTCAGCATTTCCAGCGTGCCCAGCACCTCGCCGCGCAGGCCCAGCGGCTCCTTGTCGACGATGAAGATGTCCGGGGCAAAGACCTGCGCCGTATGCTCGATGATGGAGGAGCGGATCTCCAGCGTGTGGTCGATGTTGAGATGCAGCGACAGGGAGGTGTACTCCCCGTTGCGCAGCTTGATCACGCCGGGAATCCGGACAAAATCCACCCGCGAGCGGAATTCGAAGCTGCCGATGATGGGCGAGCCGGAGAGAATCAGGACCGACAGCGTGTCGAACTTGCCGACCAGTGACTGCGCGATGGCACGGCACCGGCGCAGATGGCCAAGGCCAAAGGAGTCATGGCTGTAGATCAGGATTCGTGGCGATTCGGACTTCATGTGCCCCCGCGTGCATGCCCCGTCTTGTGTCTCTGTCGCGGCTTTCCGTGAGCGTCAGCCGCTCCGGCCTGAAGCCAATCCCTGTCCGTCCTGCGCTTTTGCTCTCTTGAATTCCGGCAGTTTTGGGGCGGATCAGAAAAACTTTCTGCCTCTATGGCATATCCGGCGTTGCGAGTTAACTGGCAACGTCATACCAGTACAAGGATGGCCGCAGTTTCGCCAGACTGGACTTCACCTATGGAAAAAAGCCTTTTTCGCTTCATCTGGAAGTTCAGTGCGCGGCAGCAGCTCTTCATTCTTTTTCTCACAGTCCTGTCTTATCCGATCAGCTACATCCTGCTGGAGCTGCCAAAACAGATCGTCAACGATGCGGTGCAGGGTGACGGTTTTCCGCGGGAGTTTCAGGGATTTGAGTTTGACCAGATCTCCTATCTCTTCCTGCTCTGCCTCACGTTTCTGGCCCTCGTTGTCGTCAGCAACGGGCTGAAGCTCTGGATCAACGTCTACAAGGGGCGGCTGGGTGAGCGCATGCTGCGCCGCCTGCGCTTTGAACTTTTTCAACGTGTGCTCAGGTTCCGCCTGCCGCATTTCCGGAAGGTGAGCTCCGGCGAAATCATCCCGATGATCACCGCCGAGGTGGAGGATGTGGGCGGTTTCGTCGGCGATGCCATAGCGCTGCCCGCCTATCAGGGCGGCCTTCTGGTGGTGCAGGTGGGCTTCATCTTCATGCAGGACCCGCTGCTGGGCCTCGCCGCCGTCAGCTCCTATCCGCTTCAGGCCTATATCATCCCGAAGCTTCAGCGGAAGGTCGTGCTGTTGTCGCGCCAGCGCGTGAAGAACGTCCGTGTCATTTCCGACAAGCTGGGAGAGACGATCACCGGCGTGCATGAGATCCACGCCAACGATACCTCCGCATTGCACTCTGCCGATATTGCCGACCGCCTCTATGAAAATTTCAAGATCCGCTACGAGATCTACAACCGGAAATATTTCATCAAGTTCGTGAATAACTTCATGAACCAGTTGACGCCATTCTTCTTCTATCTGATCGGCGGCTATCTGGTCATCCAGGGCAATCTCAGCATCGGTGCCCTGCTGGCGGTGATTGCCGCCTACAAGGATCTGGCAGGCCCCTGGAAGGAACTGCTGGCCTATTACCAGCTCGTCGCCGACGTGCAGGTGAAATACCAGACCGTTGTGGAAAACTTCGACGCCGCGGACATCTATCCGGTCGAACGGCTGGTGGCCGATGAGCGCACCAGCCTCACGGGTGCGCTCGAGATGCACAATGTCAGCTTCTCCGGCGGCGCGGCAGGTCAGGAAGTGTTCGGCATTTCCCTCAAGGTGCCGGAAGGCACCCATTGCGCCATCGCCGGCGGAGATGGCTCCGGACGCTCCGAGGTGCTGCAACTTGCCGCAGGGCTGGTCAGTCCCACTTCGGGCCGGGTGGAGATTGGCGGTCACGATCTGGAGAAGCTGGGTGAGGCAACTCTCGGCCGGGAAATCGCCTATGTGGGCGGCGCGGTGCACATCTGGACCGGCACCATCCGCGACAATCTCTATTACGGACTGAAGCACCGGCCGCAGAACGAGGTACAGCGCACAGGCAAGGATCTTGACAGCTTCCTGCGGGCCATGCGCGAGGCGCGGGAGACCCGCAATCCGCTGCATGATATTCATGCCACCTGGGAAGATCTGCGGGCTGCGGGCGTTGCCTCGCGGGAGGATCTCGACGTACTGGCGCTGGCGCTGCTGTCTGCGGCCGGGATGGAGGGGGACATCTACCGCCTTGGCCTCCAGTCCCGCTTTGATCCGGCGCGCGATCCGGGCTTTGTCGAGCGCCTTCTGGCCGTGCGCGCCCGCATTGGCGAACGGATCGCCGAAGATGGCCGCATCGCCGCGCTGGTCGAACTGTGGGACGTCAACGCCTTCAACCAGAATGCCTCGCTGGCCGAGAACCTGTTCTTTGCCGTGCCCTCTGACCCCAATGTGATGATGGACCAGATGCCGTCCATGCCGGAGGTCAAGCAGTTCCTGTCTGACACCGGGCTGGAGACGAAGCTGCAGCTGCTGGGCCTGCGCATTGCCGAGACGATGGTGGAGCTTTTTGCCAATGTCAGCGGCGATTCAGGGCTGCTCAGCACCTATTCCTTCATCACGCAGGATGATCTGCCCGAGTTTGACCGGATCGTGCGGGCCTTCCGTTCCGAAGCCCTGAAGAACACGATCACGCCGGCCGACCGGGCGCGCCTTGTGACGCTGGCCTTCCGCCTCATTCCCGCCCGCCACCGCCTGGGTGTTCTGGACGAGGACATGCGGGCGAAGGTTGTCGAGGCCCGGCGCGACTTCCGGCACAAGGTGGTGGACGGCAGCCGCAATTTCATCGCGGTTGATCCGGCCGTCTATCTGCCGCCGCTCAGCATTGAGGACAATCTGCTCTTCGGCCGCGCCCGTCTCGACAGGCGCGACGCGCGCCAGCGGATCGACGCGCTGGTGCGGCAGGTTGTGGAGGAGGAGGGGCTGCGCGAGCCGATCATCTTCACCGGCTTTGACTACCATGTGGGTGTCAGCGGCTCGCGCCTGTCCGCCGGCCAGCGCCGCAAGCTTGCGCTCGTCAGAGGCCTGCTGAAAAATGCGCCGGTCACTATTCTGGACGATGTTGCCGCCGGTCCCGGTGAGGATGACAAACAGTTGCGCCGCATATTGCGGGAGATCCTTGCGGGCCGTACGGTACTGTTCGGAACGGCGCATGCTGACATAGCCTCGGAATTCGATCAGGCCGTGATCATGGATCAGGGCCGGACCGTCCGGCAGGACAACAGGGAAGAACAAGCCTGAAACAAGCTCTGGCTGCAAGTAATGGTGTAATGGAGGTTGGCCGTGTCTCTCGATCTGGAAGTCGACGCCCTGCGCAAGGTGCCCCTGTTCCGGGGCATCGATGAAACCAAATTGCGGCTTCTGGCATTTATCAGTGACCGGATCGGCTTTCAGCCGGGAGAGCATCTGTGCGAGCAGGGCGAGGAGGGCGATACGGCCTTCATCATTTTGAAGGGCGAGGCGGATGTGCAGGTGCGCAGCAACGGCCAGGACCAGACCGTGGCCATCGCCCGCCAGCATTCCATTGTCGGTGAGATCGCCATTCTCTGCGATGTGCCGCGAACCGCGACGCTGGTTGCCAGAACCGATATGGATGTGCTGTCTGTCAGCAAGGACGATTTCCTGAAACTTTTGAAAGAATTTCCTGATATGTCATTGGAAGTGATGAGAACTCTGGCCCAGCGTCTTGAGCGCACCACCCGCGATCTGGCCGCTGCCAGGTCTGGTGAAGCGGCAGCATAGGGAGAGGCCGCGTGGCGGAAGATTTCTGGCTCCGGTGCTGGGGCGTGCGTGGTTCGACCCCCACTCCTGGGGCCGGCACCTTGAAGTATGGCGGCGAGACGACCTGTTTTGAACTGAGGGCGGGGGACGCGCTCGTTCTGGTCGATTGCGGTTCTGGCGCGCGCAAGCTCGGTGCGGACCTGTGCGCCCAGGGCAGCCGGTCCTTTGACCTGCTGTTCACCCATACGCATCTCGATCACATCTGCGGCCTGCCCTTCTTCAAGCCTGCCTATGACCCCTCTTTCACCATCAATGCCTGGGCCGGTCACTTTCAGGACGATACGGACCTGACCGATATCATCTGCCGGATCATGTCGCCCCCGATCTTCCCCGTGGCCGCCAACACGCTGAAGGCAGTGACCTTCCGCAGCTTCCGCGCCGGGGAAAACCTGCCGCGGCAGGATGGCCTGTCGATCCGCACCATCCGCCTCAACCATCCGGGGGGGGCCTGCGGTTACCGCTTCGACTTCCAGGGCAAATCCATCTGCATCATCACCGACCACGAGCATGGCGATCCCGGGATCGACGCCAATGTGGAGCGCTTCGTCGCAGGCGCGGATGTGATGATCTACGACGCCATGTTCACGGATGAGGAATATCCCACCTATCGCGGCTGGGGTCATTCCACGTGGCAGAAGGCGGTGGAACTGTCGCAGAAGGCCGGGGTGAAGACGCCCGTCCTCTTCCACCACGACCCGCGCCGCATGGATGATGGCATGGACGAGATTGCCGCCGCCGCAAGTGCCGCCTATTCAGGCTGCCTGACCGCCATGGAAGGCATGATCCTGCGGCCATAAGGCCGCAGGCGGGGATTTTCTCAAGCCCGTGCGGCGTTGAGCCGTTTCAAGGAGTGATGCGTGAGCAGCGGAAGCCTTGGTCTTACCGGGGCGGGTGCCCCTGTTTCCACGTCCCCGCCTCCGCTACGGAAGTTTGCTCCGCCATCCCCTCTTTCGCCGAAGGCTGTCCGGCTTGACCGCCTGCGACTTTCGGCGCAGAGTCTCCTGTATATGACGCAACCGTCAATGAATGCGTAAAAGCCAATATGAATCATTGGCTTGATCGATATATATACAGGAGGAACTCATGCAGCTCTCATCCGCCATTGCGGCTGTTGTCACCGGTGGTGCGTCGGGCCTGGGCGCGGCGACGGCCCGGCTTCTGGCCGCCAGCGGCGTGAAGGTGGCCCTGTTCGACCGCAATGCGGAGCAGGGTGAAGCGGTTGCGAAGGAAATTGGCGGGCTGTTCGTCAGCGTCGACGTGACGAATGAGGAGAGCGTCAAGGCCGGCTTTGCCGCTGCTCGCGCCGCCCATGGCGTGGAACGTATTCTCGTCAACTGCGCGGGCATTGCCCCCGCCGCCAAGACCACCTCGCGCGGTGAGCCGCATTCGCTGGAGCTGTTCGAGAAGGTGATCGCGGTCAATCTTTCCGGCACCTTCCGCTGCATTGCCCATGCAGCCACCGCCATGTCGGCGCAGGACCCGCTGACCGCAGACGGCGAGCGCGGCGTCATCGTCTCCACCGCGTCTGTCGCCGCCTTTGACGGGCAGGTGGGGCAGGTGGCCTATGCCGCTTCCAAGGCGGGAATCGCAGGTATGACCCTGCCGATCGCCCGTGACCTGTCGAAGTCCGGCATCCGCGTCATGACCATCGCCCCCGGCATTTTTGAAACGCCCATGCTTCTGGGGCTGCCGGAGGACGTGCAGAAGTCGCTGGGCGAGCAGGTGCCGTTCCCCTCGCGCCTCGGCAAGGCCGCCGAATATGCGCAGCTGGTGAAGGCCATCTGCGAGAACGAAATGCTCAACGGCGAAACCATCCGTCTCGATGGAGCCATCCGTATGGCCCCGCGCTGATGCTGGCCTTGGCCTGATGCAGCAAATCATTGATGCCCAAGGGGCAATTTGCAAGGCGCCGCATCAGGTCTTGATGCGGCGTTTGTTTTGTTTGGCGGGGTATCACTGCCGGGCAGGAGCGCGCATTCTTGCGCTTTTCCACAGACCTCTTCCGCAGCCATGAAGAAATCTGCTCACACGGCCGCCAAAGCGGAACTTTGTGATGTGGATGCCAGTTCTGGACTTTGCATCTCCGTAGAACTCGCAGGGACGCACCTGCTAGTTGCGAGAAAGAGGTCTCATGGCACCCCAACTGCTTGATTTACCCGCACGCCCCCTCTCCCTGAAGGGGGATGTTGTATCCATGCCGAAGGCGCTGTTCTGGGCAGTGCCCATCGTGCTGGCGCTCGGCATTTTCCTTCTCGCATGGGAAGGGCCGGATCTTTGGCGTGACATCCGCATCAGCTTCAATCCGGTTGAAGTGGAAGGGGATGTGCGCAACGGCCAGTGCACCACCCGGCGCGGCGTCTTCACCGACTGCAAGGCACAGGTTGCCTATAGTTTCGACGGCAAGGCCTATCAGAGCGATGTGCGCATCATGTTCCTCGACATTCACATGGGGGACTATGAGGCGGGCGTCGTCATCTCCCGTGACAACCCGGAACTGGCAACGCTGACGCTCGGTCTCGACAAGCTCTGGAACCGTATCCTGACGCTTGGCGGCTTCTGCCTGCTGCTGTTCGGTATCTGCCTCTACAATATCTTCCAGTATATCCGCGCCCTTGGGGTGCAGAAGCGCCTGCGCAATCCGGCCGTCTTGAAGGAAATCCCGGTCGAAGTGACCGGATTTGAGACCAGGAAGGACAGCCTCTTCATCACCTATACGGACAATCTCGCCGAGGACAAGACGGGCCGGGTGACCCATACACGGCTGGAAAACGGCCAGTTGCCGATGATTGTCGGCCAGCAGAATGGCCATGCGGTGGCTCTTGCCGTGCGCCATGGCAATTCGGCCCTGCCGGTGCTGCCGGATGATCAGCTTGCCCGCATCGAGATGACCGAGGAAGAGCGCCGGACCGCTCTGCGGCCGCTGGAAGGCCTCGACGTGCCGTCCGATGAAGGGGCTGCCACGCAGGCGATGGCGGGTCCTCCCGCTCCGTCGGCCGGTCAGGTGGTGATGCGCGGTGTGAAGGCTTTCGTGGGCATCATCCTGCTGATGATCGTGGGTGCGGTTGGCTTCTGGGTCTGGTACGTGACCAGCTCGCCCACCGCGTTCCAGCAGCCGGGCATGGAGATCAACAACATGATGCCCGAGCCGCTCAACCGCTGGGGCTGTGACCAGCTGAAGGCCCGCTTCGGCCACGACCGCGCGCCCTACGGCTGCACCGCTGCCGATCACCAGAGCTGGAAGTAACCGCGTTCCGGCGTGTGAAATAGAAAGGCCCGGAGCCGTACGGTTCCGGGCTTTTTCGTTCTTCTTTCCCTCACAGCCTCTGCAGCAAGGCCGGTGTCGGCCAACCGTCGGCGGGGATGCCGAGGCGCTGCTGTTCGGCCTGGACGGCGCGGCGGGTGCCGGAGCCGAGGATGCCGTCAACCTTGCCAACGTCATGGCCGCGGGCCTGCAGCTTGGTCTGAAGCGCGCGCATGCCGACATCATCCAGCCCCGGTTCCGGCGAGGTCTTGGCCAGAACAGGCGCACCGGCGAGGCGCGTTGCGAAATAGGCGGCGCTCGTCGTGTAGATGAAGGACTGGTTCCATTTCAGGTAAATGCCGAAATTGGGGAAGGCGAGGAAGGCTGGCCCCTTGCGCCCCTGCGGCAGAATGAGGGAGGCGGGCAGGCCACCGGCGGGCAGCGTGCCGTTGCGGGCCCGGACGCCAAGGCCCGCCCATTCGGACACGGGCTTGGTCTTGTCGAGGCTGCTGTCTGTCCAGGGCAGGTTGTCCGGCGTCTCCACTTCAATGAGCCAGGGCTGGCCGCGCTGCCAGCCGAGAGACTGGATGAAATGCGCCGCCGTCAGGATGGCGTCGGGCGCAGAGTTCTTCAGGTCCACATGGTTGTCGCCATCGCCATCAACGCCGTAGCGGATGATGTCTTCGGGCAGCATCTGCACCTGGCCGATTTCGCCTGCCCAGGCGCCGGTGGTGGTGGCGGGATCCAGATCGCCATGGGCCACCATATGCAGGGCGGCAATCAACTGCGGCCGGAAGAGATGCGGGCGGCGGCAGTCATGCGCCAGTGTGGCGAGGGCGTTGAAGGTGTTGAAGTCGCCCTGCACGGCGCCGAAATCCGTCTCCAGCCCCCAGAAGGCGGTGATGACGGCAGCAGGAACGCCGTATTCCGCCTCGGCGCGGGCAAAGACCTGCGCATATTTCTTCATGTTGTTGGCGCCGTGCTGCAGGCGCGCGGAACTGACCGAGCGGGCGGAGAACTCGATGAAGGTCTGCCTGAAGACAGCCTGTCCCCGGTCGCGCGAGAGGACTTTCTTGTCGATCTGGGCATTGGCAAGAGCGCGCGCCGCAATGCCTTGCGGGACGCCGCTGGCGACGGCTTCCTGCTCCACGCCTGCAAGAAACGTCTTGAAATCGCCGCCGCATTTCTGCTGCGCCGCGAAGGCGGGCGTAGCGGCAAGGCCGGTCAGAAGGGCAAGCGCAGCGGTGCGGATGAGACTGCTGCGGGAAAGGGCTTTCATCGGGCGACTCCGTCTCTCCAAGGTTGCGAGAGGGTGGCCCGTCAGGCGGAAGCCGTCAACCGCCTGCAAAAGGGAGGCGGCAGGATTGCTCCTGCCGCCGGTCCGTCAGACAGGGCTTTCGCTCAGGCGAGCGACAGTTTGACGTCGATGTTGTTGCGGGTGGCGTTGGAATAGGGGCACACCTGATGCGCCTTCTCGATCAGCTCCTGCGCCTGATCCTGCGGCAGGCCCGGCAGGGAAACGGCGAGGGAAACCTCAAGGCCGAAGCCGCCTTCCGAACGCGGGCCGATGCCCACCGTTGCGGTGACCGTGGTGTCGGCGGGAACCTTCACACCCGTCTGGCCGCCCACGAACTTCATGGCGCCAAGGAAACAGGCCGAGTAGCCGGCGGCAAACAGCTTTTCCGGGTTGGCGGCATCGCCACCTGCGCCACCCAGTTCCTTCGGGGTGGAGAGGCTGACCTTGAAGGTGCCGTCGAGAGTCTCGGCGGAGCCGTCACGGCCACCGGTTGCGCGGGCTGCGGTGGTGTACAGAACGTTCACGGGCATTTCGGTCTCCTGTATTTAAATCGTGTGCGATTTAATCGCAAAAGATAGATAGTCTGATTATAACTGCTTGTCAAGCGTTGCGATTCAATCGTGCGCGAACTAAATTCTTCTCCTGAAGGAGTAACCCATGACCCCATCCACCTGTTCCCCCGAAAGTGCCGGCGGCTCCAGTCCTCGCACCCTCGGGGACCTGCTGTGCTTTTCCATCTATTCGGCCAATCACGCCTTCAACCGCGCCTACAAGCCGCTGCTGGAGGGGCTGGGCCTCACCTATCCGCAGTTTCTGGTGATGATGGTGCTGTGGGAGGAGGATGACCAGACGGTTGGCGGGCTCGGCCAGCGGCTGGGGCTGGAATCCAACACGCTGACGCCACTGGTGAAGCGTCTGGAGGCCATGGAGCTTGTCGCCCGCCGCCGTGATGCGGCAGACGAGCGGCAGGTGCGCGTCAAGCTGACGGACAAGGGCGCAGACATGCGCAAGGCCGGTCAGGCGATCCCGGAATGCCTTGGCGGGGCCGCCGGGCTAGATCTTGCGGAAATCCGCGACCTGAAGCGCAGGCTCGGCGACCTTCAGCAGGCGCTGGAAAAGGCCACGGCAAGCCTCACGGCCTGAGCGCCAGCCCTACTGGCAATTGCCGCCGGATCTTGCGGTAAATGTCGAGGGCTGGGTGCCGGGCGCAAATTTGCGGTAGCTGGCGCTGGAGCCGCAGGGCCCGCCCGAGGACTGAAACTCCTCCAGCGGCACGGACGGTGCAGGCTGCTGGGGGAGAACCTGTTGCGGCGGCGGTGGCATCTGCGCTCCCTGTGCCGGAGCACTGTACCTCTGTGTCAGACATGTCCGGTAGGCGCTGTCGTAGAGCGCCTGCCAGACGCGCGGGTCCTGCGCCATGGTGCCGAGCACGCCAAGCGCTGCTCCCGCGCGGGCGCCGCGCTCTGCGCCGGAAGGGCCAGCCCAGGCGCCGCCGGCAACCGTGCCACTCATCGCGCCTTCCAGAATGCTGGTGCCCATGTCCCGCCCGCCGCCCGCATGGGCATTGGCAAAGTCCCGCGCCGAGGCATCGCACACCATGTCCTGCCCTTGAGCGGCCGCAGGCAGCACGGCTCCCGCTGCCGCAAGTGCGGCGGCGAGACAGAAGACAGGAAACAAGGCACGGGCAGTCGGCATCAGGAAACTCCTTGGCCCCAGCCTAGCACAGTCCAGACCCTGGCGCCCACCATGGCCGGATTTTCACCCGGCCGCCTGGGGTGCCATCGCTCCCGTCACATCCTTCAGGGCAGCCACCGTGCGGGTGAAGGAGGCCTTGCGGGCGGCGGGATCGTGGATGTTGCCGTTGAACATGATCTCGTCCGGCTGGTAGCGCTCGATCAGGCTGGCAAGCTGGCTGCGGATGGTTTCCGGCCCGCCGGTGACGCTGCAGGAGAGCGCCATTTCCACCATGGCCAGCATCTGCGGATCGAGCACGGCCTGGATGTTCCCGACAGGCCGGGGCAGGGGGCCTGGCCGGCCGCTGCGCAGGTTGGCGAAGGCCTGCTGCATGGAAGAGCGCAGATAGGCGCCTTCCGCGTCATTTTCCCCGGCAAAGGCATTCACCGCCAGCATGAAATGCGGGCGCTCAAGATGGCGGGACGGCTGGAAGCGGCTGCGGTAAATGGTGACCGCCTGATCCAGCGCCTGCGGCGCGAAATGCGAGGCAAAGGCATAGGGCAGCCCGAAATGGGCCGCCAGCTGCGCGCCATAAAGGCTGGAGCCAAGGATCCAGACCGGCACTTCCGTGCCTTCGCCGGGGATGGCCCGCACCTGCGCACCGGGCTGGGCCGGGGAGAGGTAGCCGATCAGCTCTTCTACATCGGCCGGAAAGTCATCCGAAGCCTGCAGCGTGCGGCGCAGGGCGCGGGCGGTGCCCATGTCGGTGCCGGGTGCACGGCCAAGACCCAGATCGATGCGGCCGGGGAAGAAGGTCGCCAGCGTGCCGAACTGCTCGGCCACCACCAGCGGAGCATGGTTCGGCAGCATGATGCCACCCGCACCGACGCGGATGCGCTTCGTCGCATTGGCCACCTGACCGATGACGATGGCCGTGGCCGCGCTGGCGATGCCGGGCATGTTGTGGTGCTCGGCCAGCCAGTAGCGGGTGAAGCCGAGGTCTTCCGCATGGCGGGCAAGATCCAGCGTGCTGGCCAGCGCATCACGCGCGTCCGAGCCTTCGGGAATGGGGGAAAGATCCAGCATGCTGTAGGGCAGCATATGCGCCTCCGTGCTGTTTGCGGTGCAAAGGGTGGACAGGCAGGGTGGCCTGTTCGTGTCCCCCTTGAATTACGGACTGAGCAGTCCATATTCAAGGCCATGACGAAAAAGACTGCCGAACCACGCCTCTCTGCTGCCGGTGCAACTGCCGGTCCGGGCCGCCCGCGTTCCTATGACGAGGGTGAGGTTCTGCGTGCGGCGCTGGAGCTGTTCCGCCGTCAGGGCTTCGAGGCGACGTCGCTGGACGACCTGACACAGGCGATGGGCATCAGCCGTTCGTCACTTTATGCCGCCTTTGGCTCCAAGCAGGACGTGCTGCTGGCCGCCCTGCGGCGCTATTCGGCAACGGCGCTTGAGGCGCTGAAATCTATTGGCGATGCGCCGCATGCGCACCGGGCAGAGGCGGTGGCCGCCATGCTGCGGGCGCTGGCGGACCCGTCCGGCGGCAAGCATGGCTGCCTGCTGGTCAATTGCATCACCGAGCTTGCCCCCCAGAACGAGGAGGTGGCCGCGCTTGGCCGCCATCATCTGGAGCGGATCGAGGCGATCATCGCCGAGGCGCTGGATGAAAACGGGCCGGAGCCCCTGCGGGCCCGGGCAAGGGCGCTGGCCGCGCTTGCCATCGGCACGCTGACCCTGCGCAAGTCCGGCCTGGACGAGGCCTATATCACCTCGGCGCTGGACGAAGGGCTTGCCCGGCTTCTGGCTCCGCCGCAAGCCGTCCCCGCCTAGACCCCCTCACGCAGAACCAGATCTCAAATCCCGCTCAATTATGGACTGTTTGATCCAGAAAGGGCGGAAAGCAACCCGGAAGAAGGAAGACATCATGACGGAAGCAAAGCTTTTCTCACCCGTGCAGGCTGGCCGCATGAAGCTGGCGAACCGCATTGCGATGGCGCCACTGACCCGCAACCGCGCCCGCGCCGAAGATGATACGCCCTATGACATCCACGTGGAGTATTACGCCCAGCGTGCCAGCGCCGGCCTGATCATCACCGAAGCCTCGCAGATCAGCCCGCAGGGCAAGGGCTATGCCTGGACGCCGGGCATCTATTCCGATGCCCAGGTGGAGGGCTGGAAGAAGGTGACGGATGCCGTTCACGCCAAGGGCGGCAAGATCGTGATCCAGCTCTGGCACGTCGGCCGCATTTCGCACAATGTGCTGCAGCCGGGCGGCGCCGCACCGGTTGCGCCGTCCGCCATTGCTGCCCAGTCCAAGGTCTATGACGGCAACGGCTTTGTCGACACGCCGCAGCCGCGCGCGCTGGAGACCTCGGAGATCGCCGGTATCGTCGCCGACTATGTGAAGGCTTCCCGCAATGCGATTGCTGCCGGGTTCGACGGCGTCGAGATCCACGCAGCCAATGGCTATCTCATCGACCAGTTCCTGCGCACTGGCTCCAACACCCGCACGGATGCCTATGGCGGCAGCCTGGAAAACCGCACCCGTTTCCTCAAGGAAGTCATGGACGCGGTGGTGGATGCCATCGGCGCGGACCGGGTGGGCGTGCGCCTCAGCCCCTTCTCCAATGCCAATGGCATTCATGATGACAACCCGGTCGAGACCTTCTCCCGCGCCGTGGACATTCTCAACGGCTACGGCCTTGCCTATCTGCACATGGTGGAAGGCCAGACCGGCGGCACGCGCGAGCTGAAGCCGGGCGAGGACATCGGCGCCCTGCGTGCCCGCTTCAACGGCATCTACATCGCCAACAACGGCTACGACCGGGCCAGCGCCATCGAGGCGGTGGAAAGCGGCCGTGCGGACATGGTCGCCTTCGGCCGCCCCTTCATTTCCAATCCGGATCTGGTGGAGCGCCTGCGCCGTGACGCCCCGCTCAACGAGTTGGACCGCGACACGCTCTATGGCGGCGGCACCAAGGGCTACACCGACTATCCGGCCCTTGAGGATAGTGCAGCTGCCTAAGGCCCAGCCTGAACATGCTTTCCGGCTGGTGCAGTCCTCTCTGTGCGCCAGCCGGGACGGCCTCGCGGCCACCCCCAACCGCGAGGCCGTTTTCCGTCAGTGGCCTTCGACGAAATTTGCCAGCTGCGTCAGGGCGGTGCCCCAGCCATCGTGGAAGCCCATCTTTTCGTGGATGTCCTTGTCCTCGCGATTCCCATGCAGGACACGTGCGACATAGTTCGTGCCGCCATCGACCTCCTGAAGCGTGATGATCGCGGTCATGAAACCTTCCTTGCGCGGCCGGTAGCCCGGCAGAAGGGCGTCCGTTGATACAATCCGGCGGTTCTCGATCACATCGAGAAAGCAGCCGATATTGTTCATCTTCGTGCCGTCCGGCAGGGTCATCGTCGTCTCGAAGGCGCCGCCAGGCCGCAGGTCGAGCTGGTGTACCTCGGTCACGACCGGTTCCGGTGCCCACCACTTGGCGAGCGCGGCCGGATCCTTCCAGGCGTTCCAGATCGCGGCCGGTGGAGCCTTGATGATGCGGGAAATTTCGAGGTCAAGCGCGGGATCAAACATGTCAGTCCTCCTCAGATGCGGTTTCCGCCTCGACAAAGGCCGCCAGCCGGTCCGTGCGTGCCGTCCACATCGCCTTCTGGCTTGAAAGCCAGTCGTCCACCGGCGCAAAAGCCGCCTTGTTGAGGTTACAGGTTCGGGTTCTGCCCGACTTATGCGTTGTAATCAGCCCGCTGTCCTCGAGGACAGCGAGGTGTTTGAGAAACGAGGGCAGGGCCATCGAAAAGGGTCCGGAAAGATCCTTGACGCTGGCACTTCCCGCGCCCAGACGCTGAAGCACTGCCCGCCGGGTGGGATCCGACAGGGCATGAAACAGGGCGTCGAGTGGCTGCTGTTGGTTAGCCATATGGATAACTATTCTGATCCGATTGTGAGGTCAATGGCTAACTATAGCAGAACTTTTACCGGAACCGTACCGCAGCGTACTCTTTTTGGGTTTTCTGCCCTTTCGCTCGCCCCAAAAACCTGCCAAACCCTACATTTGAAGCACGCAACAAGCGTGAGGCGGACAAAGAGGCCGCCAATAGGATAACCCCAGGGAGTTCCAGATGCCCGCCTATCGTTCCAGAACCTCTACCCACGGCCGCAACATGGCCGGCGCGCGCGGCCTGTGGCGCGCCACGGGCATGAAGGACGGCGATTTCGGCAAGCCGATCATCGCCATTGCCAACTCCTTCACCCAGTTCGTTCCGGGCCATGTGCACCTGAAGGACCTTGGCCAGCTTGTCGCCCGCGAGGTCGAGAAGGCAGGCGGTGTTGCCAAGGAATTCAACACCATCGCGGTGGATGACGGCATCGCCATGGGCCATGACGGCATGCTCTATTCGCTCCCCTCGCGCGAGATCATCGCCGATGCGGTCGAGTATATGGTCAACGCCCATTGCGCCGATGCGCTGGTCTGCATTTCCAACTGCGACAAGATCACCCCGGGCATGCTGATGGCCGCCATGCGCCTCAACATTCCGGTGGTCTTCGTCTCCGGCGGCCCGATGGAAGCGGGCAAGGCGGTGCTGGCCGACGGCACCACCAAGGCGCTGGATCTGGTGGACGCCATGGTGGCAGCAGCCGATGACCGCGTGTCCGAAGAGGACGTGAAGGTGATCGAGCGCTCCGCATGCCCCACCTGCGGCTCCTGCTCGGGCATGTTCACTGCCAACTCGATGAACTGCCTCACCGAGGCTCTGGGCCTCGCGCTGCCGGGCAATGGCTCGACGCTGGCCACCCACGCCGACCGCAAGCGCCTGTTCGTCGAAGCCGGCCACCTGATCGTCGATCTCGCCCGCCGCTACTACGAGCAGGACGATGAAAGCGTGCTGCCGCGCAGCATCGCCTCGTTCAAGGCCTTCGAGAACGCCATGACGCTGGACATCGCCATGGGCGGGTCCACCAACACGGTTCTGCATCTTCTTGCCGCCGCCTATGAGGGCGAGGTGAACTTTACCATGACCGATATCGACCGGCTGTCTCGCCGCGTGCCGGTGCTCTGCAAGGTCGCGCCTTCTGTGCCGGATGTGCACATGGAAGACGTGCACCGCGCTGGCGGCATCATGGGCATTCTGGGCGAACTGGACCGTGCCGGCCTCATCGACACCTCGCTGCCGGTGGTTCATGCCGCCAGCATGAAGGATGCGCTGGACCGCTGGGATGTGGTGCGCACCTCGAGCGAAGCCGTTCACACCTTCTACTCGGCAGCCCCCGGCGGCGTGCCGACGCAGGAAGCGTTCTCCCAGTCGCGCCGCTACAGCGAAGGCGTCGATACCGACCGCAAGACCGGCGTCATCCGCTCGGCCGAACATGCCTTTTCGAAGGACGGCGGCCTTGCCGTGCTCTTCGGCAACATCGCGCTGGATGGCTGCATCGTGAAGACGGCGGGCGTGGACGAGAGCATCCTGAAGTTCTCCGGCCCGGCCTATATCTGCGAAAGCCAGGATCAGGCGGTGAGCGACATTCTCACCGGCAAGGTCAAGGCAGGCGATGTGGTGGTCATCCGTTACGAAGGCCCGAAGGGTGGCCCCGGCATGCAGGAAATGCTCTATCCGACGAGCTACCTGAAGTCCAAGGGCCTCGGCAAGGCCTGCGCGCTCATCACCGATGGCCGCTTCTCCGGCGGCACCTCGGGCCTGTCCATCGGCCACGCTTCTCCGGAAGCGGCGGAAGGCGGCGCGATCGGTCTGGTGGAGCATGGCGATCCGATCGTCATCGACATCCCGAACCGCATCATCCGCGTGGATGTGAGCGACGAAGTGCTGGCAGAGCGCCGCGCGAAGATGGAAGCCAAAGGCGCTGACGCCTGGAAGCCGGAAAAGCCGCGCACCCGCAAGGTTTCGGCAGCCCTCAAGGCCTATGCCGCCCTCACCACCTCCGCCGCCCGCGGCGCCGTGCGTGATGTGGACCAGCTGACACGCAAGTAAGCTGGCTGCATGGCCACCAAATGACAAAGCCGCCGGTTCTGCCGGCGGCTTTTTCTTTTGGCCAGTTCAAGGCATCTGCCTTCAGTTCCGGCGGCTGCGCGCCTCGCGCCCCCGCGCCTTGCGGCCGTAAAGCCAATCGCCAAAAACGCCGAGGCTTACCGTCACAAGCATGCCGAACAGAAGGCCCCAGCCGAAAATGTAAGAAATGACGATGCCGCCGAAGAAGCCGGCGATCATGCTCATCAATTCAATAATCACGTTGCGTTGCATGGGGGCTTCCGCCGGTTCCTGCAGGACTGGTAAGCAGCTATGTCTCTGATACGCAACTTTGGTATGTCATAGGCTGCACTCTTGTCACGTGAAAATCTTTGAGAGAGAAGGAAATGTAGGTTTTTTGAATTGTATTACTAAGGGTGATAAATGTTTATATCGCCTACAGCGAAATGATCTTCGCCTCATGAGAAGTTTGTTTCTTGAATTTGAAACTTTATCTGGAAAATATCGCGCCCAGGTTGAGCTCAAGGTGTGGAAACGGGCTTGATACGGATGCTGATCCGACTCAGTGCTGACCGGATCTGACATCCCTTGTCCCGTTGCATGATATTTCCCGCGCTGGATCCGTCAGCTAGAGGAACTGGCGCGCAGGACCATGCCGAACAGATCCCGCGGATCATCCGGGTCCGCCAGAAGATCGAGCATTTCGCAATAGGGCAGATCCTTCAAAAGCCCGCGCAGATAACGCAGGGCAGAGAAATCCTCCACCGCAAAGCCGACGGAATCGAACAGCGTCGTTTCCAGCGCCGACCGGCGGCCCGGCGCGTCTCCGGCAATCACCTGCCACAGTTCTGTGACCGGATGATCTGCCGCAAGCTGCTGGATCTCGCCCTCGATGCGGGTCTGGGGCGTATATTCGACAAAGATGGACGAGCGCAGCAGGATATCCCGGTGGAGTTCCGTCTTGCCGGGGCAGTCGCCGCCCACCGCGTTGATGTGCTGGCCACTGGCCACCATGTTGTCAGTGAGGATGGTCGCCCGCTGCTTGTCTGCCGTCACCGTGGTGATGATGGCAACACCTTCAACCGCTTCTTCGGCGCTGGAGCAGACGGTGATGTCGAAGCCGAAGCCTTCAAGATTGCGGGCGCAGCGGCGGCTGGCCACCGGGTCGATATCATAGAGCCGCAAACGGTCCACACCCAGAAGCTTGCGGAAGGCAAGAGCCTGAAACTCCGACTGCGCGCCATTGCCGATGATCGCCATGGACCGGGCATCCGCCGGGGCCAGATACCTTGCCGCCAGCGCCGACATGGCGGCGGTGCGCAGGGCGGTGAGGATCGTCATCTCCGACAGGAGCACGGGATAGCCCGTCTCCACCTCTGCGAGCACGCCAAAGGCGGTTACGGTCTGGCGGCCGGTGCGGGTGTTCTTCGGATGTCCGTTCACATATTTGAAGCCATAGGCAACGCCATCCGACGCAGGCATCAGTTCGATGACGCCTTCCCTCGAATGGGAGGCGACGCGCGGCGTCTTGTCGAACAGCGGCCAGCGTCGGAAATCCTCCTCGATCACAGCCGCAAGCCCTTCGATGAAGGCTTCGACGCCCACCGCATTCAGAATGCGCATCATGTTGCCGACGCTGACGAAGGGTACCAGTGCGAGAGGCGAGGGGGTATCCTGTGCCGGATGGCTGGCGGTGGTGGTCATTTTCTGGCTCCCGTTCAGTAGCTGCGGGTCGGGCGGTCCATGACGCGCCGTCCGAAGAGGCTCGCGGTCAGGTCCACCATCAGCCGGGCGGTGCGGCCCCGGTCGTCGAGGAAGGGGTTCAGTTCCACCAGGTCCAGCGAGGTGACGAGGCCGCTGTCATGCAGCATCTCCATCACCAGATGCGCCTCGCGGAAGGTGACGCCGCCCGGCACGGTGGTGCCGACCGCCGGGGCGATGTCCGGGTCGATGAAGTCCACATCAAGGCTCACATGCAGGAAGCCGTTGGCGCGGGCGCAGCGCTCCAGAAACGGTTCCAGCAGGCGGGCGATGCCGTTCTCGTCAATGGCGCGCATGTCATGGGCGGTGATGCCGAATTCCCGGATCAGCGCCCGTTCCGGCGGATCGACCGAGCGCAGACCGAGCAGGCAGAGGTTGCCCGGCGATATAGGCGTGTCCAGCTTCTCCCCCAGCATCACGTCAAAGCCCGGCAAGCCGCAGGCAAAGGCAACCGGCGTGCCGTGCAGATTGCCGCTGACCGTGCTTTCGAAGGTGTTGATGTCGGAATGGGCGTCGAGCCACAGCACGAATTGCGGCCGCCCGGCACCGGCCGCATGGGCTGCGTGCCCGGCGAGGGTGCCAAGAGCCAGCGCATGGTCGCCGCCCATATAGATGGGCATCTGCGGCCCCGCCGCCAAAGACCGGGCCTTGCGGTAAAGCGCCCGCGTCCAGCCGGCAACGGCGCGCAGGTTCTTCAGCTTCGGGTCCGAGTCCGGAACGTCGAGCGCCTGATCCGGCGCAACGTCGCCGTGATCCTCGACGGCAAGGCCCAGAGCTTCCAGCTCTTCCTGAAGGCCTGCGGTGCGATAGGCGGCTGGTCCCATCAGACAGCCCCTGCGCCCTGCGCCTGCTTCCACCGGTGCTCCCACAAGCGCAATCTGCGTCATCCCTCGGCCTCCTTCACTGCGGATCTGCATCTCTTCCAGAGTGCAGCCATCAGATGGCAGTCTGAAGACAAAAAATTGTGCACTCTGGGCAGCAGGCTATCCAGAGTGATAAGCTGAACTTCCCAAACTGGAAGGATGCCGCATGCTGGACGATACAGACTTGGCGCTGATCGCAGCCCTCAGGGCGGATGGCCGCCGCTCGATCTCGGATCTGGCGCTGGACCTGAAACTCTCCCGCGCCACCGTGCGGGCGCGCCTGTCGCGGCTGGTGGAAAGCGGCGAGATCCAGGGCTTCACCGCCGTTCTGCGCAACGAGGGGCAGGACCTGCCGATCCGCGCCATGATGATGCTGGCCATCGAGGGCAAGCGGGCCGATGCGGTGATCCGCCGCCTCAGCGGCATGCCGGAGGCCCGCTCGATCCACACCACCAATGGCCGCTGGGATCTGGTGATCGAACTCGCCACCCCGGATCTCGCCTCCTTCGACGCCGCCCTCCACCGCATCCGCCTCATAGAAGGCGTCTCCGCCACCGAAACCAGCCTGATGCTGTCAGCGGTGAAGACCTGGCGGCGGTGAGGAGCTGGCTGCTCCAGATCCAGTGCTGACGGGCATCCAGCACGGTTCAGAGCGCTGGAAAACGCGCCCGTAAGGAGCGGGCTTGTGGACTGTCCCAGTGGGCGACGAGTTGATCCCGCAGGGCCGCGTGTGCGGAAACCTCCAGCGGGGCACTGGCGATGAACCGCCGGAGGCGGGATGCCCGGATGCCCTCGTTGGCGACATGATCTGCCCGGTCGGGATAGCGCTCATATTCCACGCGCGGCATTGGTTCGCCGAGGCGGTCGAGGATCTCCCCATCCTCATTGGTCTTCGGCACGGCCTTGTGATGCAACGCGACGACTTGCCAGTCGCGGCTGAAGACAGGCGCGCCGGAGCTTCCTCTTTCAGTATCAGCTGTATACCAGCAGAACCGATCCTCATCGTCCGTCTTTCCCAGCAGCAGGAAATAGCTGTTGTGCAGGGCGATGCATTTCGGCCGTCCCTGCGGATGCTGGATCACGCTGACCGGATGGCCCTCAAGGATCTTGCCTTCGTCCAGCAGCGGATGCCAGCCAAAGTCCGTCAAGGGAACGCCGGTGTCGCCGACCGGAGCAACGGCCACGAGTGCAAAGTCATGCTCTCTGTTGGCAAGCCAGAACGTGCCTGGATCAAGCGCATATTCGCTGGTCGCTGAGGGTATGCCGAATTTTTGCTCCTCATGGCCAAATACTGCCGTCGCCGCAGCGGCCATGGTCGGTGTTTCCAGAACATGCTGATTGGTGAGCAGCAGGCCGGGCCCGGCCAGGAAGCCCGTCCCGCTGATGGCTCCGCCTGCGATCTGAATGCAGGCAACGGCTCTGGCGGCAAGTTGTCCGGCCTCCAGAAACTCGACCGACAGCAGGTCGCTGGTGCCGATCAGCGCTTCCTTGCCCAGATCGTCATGCCCTTCAATCAGGGCTCGCTGGCGCTCTGGCGGGCGGCTTTGTCCTTGCAGATAGCGTTCAATACGCGCCTTCGTTTCTGTCGGCGAGACAAGGCCCTGGCTTGCATATTTGAGCGCTCTGCGCAGGTTGCGCAGGTTCTTCTGGACGCGCCCTGCAGCTGCTTCTGCAAGCTCATCCCCCAGTTCAGAAAGTGTGACGGTGCCTTCTTCCCGCATGACGCTCCCCCATATCAACTAGTGCGTTGACCAGTATGCAATTTAAGGTATAGTTAACGTAGGGGAATAAGAAAAGGGGGCAAGTCATGCCAGAGAAAATCAGCTACGCTGAGTATCTGGACATTCTTCTTGATCCGGAGTCCACGGATGAGGAAATTCTGACTGTTGCCAAGGTTCGGGCACGGCATCACGGTCTGGATTTCGCCATTATTCCGGACCCGAAAAAGGTCGATATACAGCCTGAACAGGCAGAGTTGGAAAGTGCCCTTGGCATCGGCAACAACCTGGAGCGTTGGCGGCGCTGGGTCCGGTTCCGCAACCGGTTCAACTCGGGTGAAAAGCTGCCCGTTCTCGTTGAAGAGGGAGATAGCTGGCACCAGTTTCCCTTGCTTGTGAAGGATGTCGTCGATCATCTGGGCAAGGATTACCTGATCTATTCCGTTGCCGCCGCCGGAGATACTGCGGAAAACATGGTCTATGGTCCCGCGGGCAAGGGCGGGAACGAATATCTGGCCGCTCTCTGGAAATACAAGGATAACGTGAAGGGCTTCCTGTTTTCTGCCGCGGGAAACGACATTATCGGCGAGGATCCGGCGACGGGGAAGGCGGCGCTGCATGACATTCTGAAGCCGTTCAACAGCAACGCAAAAGATGTGCCCGGGCACATCAACATGGCGGTGCTTGGCGAAAAGCTGGCCTTCCTTGAAAGAGCCTACCGGGATGTGATCACCAACATCCGCCAGTATACGGAGTTCAAGACGCTGCCGGTCTTCATTCACGGCTATGACCATGCCTATCCGGAACTGAAGCAGAAAAAGGACCCGCGCAAGCCAAAGCATGCAAAGCGGGATGAATGGCTGGGCGAACCGCTGGATGCGCGGGGCATCGTGGACGATGCCCTGAGGCGCAACATCATCAAGTTTCTGGTGGATGCGCTTTACGACATGCTGGAGCGTGTGGCGGGTGACCCCAAGCAGACAGGGGTCTGGCTTGTCGACTGCCGGGGCGCCATGCCGGATGTAACGGACTGGATCGACGAGATCCACGGCACGGATGAGGGCTTTGGCAAGGTGGCGGCAAAATTCCGCAAGGTGCTGAAGAAGGCTGGTGTTTGAGGAGCTTGGAAGCCAAGCCTTGGAATATCCCCCGGCACAGGTTCTGCACCGGGGGATCGCACTTTACGCCCGGCGCGTCTTCACCAGGCGGGTCACCACGTTCTCGATGATGCGGTGGCCGGCGTCCTGGTCGAGGGACATGATGCTTTCCGGGTGGAACTGGACGGCGGCGATCGGCTCGCTGGTGTGCTCGATGGCCATGATGACCCCGTCTTCCGTCTCCGCCGTGATGCGGAAGTCTGCGGGCAGCTTGTCCTTCTTCGCAAACAGCGAGTGGTAACGGCCGACCGTGACCGGTGAACTCAAGCCCTCGAACAGAACCGAATTGCCGGTGAGGCTGATGGGCGAGGGTTTGCCGTGCATCGGCACGTCGAGCTGGCCAAGTTCGCCGCCCAGCCCTTCGGCCAGAGCCTGAAGGCCGAGGCAGACGCCGAACACCGGCAGTCCGCGCGCGCGGGCACGGCCGATGGTGGCGGCGCAGTCGAAGTCCTTCGGGCTGCCGGGACCGGGGGAGAGCACCACCAGATCCGGGTTCACGTCATGGAACACGTGGTCTGCAACGGGCGTGCGGTAGGTGACCACATCGGCCCCTGTCTGGCGGAAGTAGTTGGCCAGCGTGTGGACGAAGCTGTCCTCGTGGTCCACCAGCAGGATCTTGAGGCCCGCTCCGGGCTTCTTCTCGCGCACGGTTTCCGTGGCCTTCACGGCCAGCCCCGCCTCGCGCACGGCGGCGCGCATGGCTTCGGCCTTCAGCTCGGTCTCGGCCTCTTCGTCTTCCGGAATGCTGTCATAGAGCAGCGTCGCACCGGCGCGGATCTGCGCGACGCCGTCCTTGATGCGGACGGTGCGCAGGGTGAGGCCGGTGTTCATGTCGCCGTTGAACAGCACGGCACCGATGGCCCCGCCATACCAGGCGCGGGAGCTCTTCTCGTTGTTCTCGATGAATTCCATCGCCCAGCGCTTCGGCGCACCGGTGACGGTGACGGCCCAGGCATGGGAGAGGAAGGCGTCGAGCGCGTCCATGTCCTCTCGCAGGATGCCTTCGATATGGTCCACCGTGTGGATCAGGCGGGAATACATCTCGATCTGGCGGCGGCCGATGACCTTGACCGAGCCGGGCACGCAGACGCGGCTCTTGTCGTTGCGGTCCACGTCCGAGCACATGGTCAGCTCGGCTTCGTCCTTGGCGGAGTTCAGCAGCTTGCGGATCTGCGCCTCATCCTCGATGGCATTCTTGCCGCGCCGGATGGTGCCGGAGATGGGGCAGGTTTCCACCCGCCGCCCGCCGGTGACGCGCACATACATTTCCGGCGAGGCGCCGACGAGATATTCCGCATTGCCGAGGTTGATGAAGAAGGAATAGGGCGAAGGGTTGATCTGCTGCAGGCGGCGGGAGACGGCCGAAGGCGGGTTGGCGCAGGGCTCGTAGAAGGTCTGGCCCGGCACGGTCTCGAACAGGTCGCCCCGGCGGAAATACTCCTTGGCCCGGTCCACGATCTTCGCATATTCGCCCGGTTCATGGTCGCCCCGGCCCGGATCTTCATTGGCCGGCTGATAGGGCTGCTTCTCCCCGTCACGCGGCAGGCCGTGGGTGCGTTTGCCATCCACCTCGAAGTCATATTCCAGCACATAGGCGCGGCGGCCATGGTGGTCGACGATGAGGATTTCGTCGGGCAGGAACAGCACCAGATCGCGCTGGTCCGCCGGGCGCTTCAGCTTCAGCTCGATCGGCTCGAACTGGAAGGCCAGATCATAGCCGAAGGCACCGTAAAGGCCGAGCTGATCGTCATCGCAGGCGAAGAGCTCCTTGATGGTCCGCACCACGGAGAAGGTGGAGGCCTGACGCGAGCGGTCTTCCTCGCGGAAGGGAGCGGCGGGCTTGCGCACCGTCAGGGTCATGCGGCCCTCACTGGCAGCGAAGTCCTCCACGTCCGGATGGGCGGCCAGCACCCCGGCAATGGCCGGCAGCAGAACGAGGCCACGGGCGTTAAGCGCGCGGATTTCGACGTTGCGCCCTGCCGATTCCAGCACGAGCGGCGGATTGACCAGTGCCATGTCCCAGCGGGTGTAGCGGCCCGGATACTCATAGGAGGAGGAGAGGACCGCGCCGCGCTCTGCATCCAGCCGGTCGATCCAGCGGGAGGTGCCTTCCGCATAATCGGCCGGGCGTGCGCCGCGCGTGACGGCAATGCCGCCCTTGGTCTTGAAAGTCTGCTCAGCCGGTACCGGCATTCGTCCATCCTCCAGTTCAGGTCCAGGCCTTCCCCCGGCCAGACCCCAGACAGACCAAAGGCCGCCTGCGGGTCTTGCCGCGGCGGCCTTTGGGTCAACTTCGATCACGTCAGAACATGAGAAATCGCAAGGCCGCCAATCAAGCGTCCTGCCACCACCAGCCCATGCGGATCATCTGCGTGTTCATGCCTGTTTGCCTAGCGCAGCCACAGGCGGCAGGCAACCGGGGAAACGGCGTAAAAACCGCCCCTGCGCCACTTGCCTTGCCCCTGTTGCAAAATAGACCAGTCGCTTCAAGCTTGAATTATTTGTGTGCCTTACGGGGGCGGCTCTTTTTATCTTTCACAGCCCGAAAATCGCTCCCGTCCGGCAGTTGCGCACCTTGTCGGCGGTGGTGCCGTTCCAGTGGAAGTCGAAGTGATCGGCTTGCAGGGGAACGGGGATGAGGTCCGGCCAGAAGATGGCGGCACATTCTCCGCCTTCGCAACGGACACTGCGGTAGAGGATACCGTTGGCACCTGAGGCTCTCAGATCCCGGCCCAGTGCCTGCGAGGGGGCATAGTCATCCGGGTGGTGATAGCGGACGTCCGGTCTTGCATCATGCAGCTCAAGATCAAGGCGGCAGGTAAGCATGCGGAACTGGGAGGTCCAGCCCGGCGCTTCCTGCGTGGCCCGCATGGTGCGGCCGTGATGATGGGCGACTTCCCGGATCGCCACTTCCTCTGCATTGCCCGCGCTGTAGACTCCATAGGTGCCATCGGTGAAGCGGCCCGGCCGGTCTGTGCTGACATGGACGAAAGGTGCCATCAGATAGCTGGCGCCAGGGCCGCTCACCCGCCGGTGCGGCGGCACCAGATCCAGTTGCCCGAGATGGTCCCAGATCCGCGGATTGGTCTTCGATTCGGCCGAGGCAAGCGCTTCCCAGTCCTGCGGGTCGGCAATGTCCTCGAACAGATCAACAGGCGGATGGATGGAGCGGATGAGGCGGAAGGCGCTCTGCCACTCCACCCGCGTAAGGGCCGTTGAATTCATCAGAAGCCGCCGCGCTCCGCGTCGAGATAGGCGCGCACGCGGGCCAGCGAGAATATGTCGCCCTGCGCCATCACCTCGACCGGCGTGCGCCCGCCAAACACCGGGTTGGGCTTGCGCACCCAGGCGTAACCGCGTTCCGCTTCGGTGAAGAGATAACGCAGGCCCTTGTGGATGCCCATCAGCAGGGAGAGGCGGGTGGCCAGATCGCGGTCGATGCGCCCCGGCTCACCCGCCTTCCAGCGCGCATGGGTGCGGGCTGGCAGACCGCCGAGAATCTCCCGCGCCTGCGCATCGGACAACTGCCAGCGCTCGAACAGCCGGATCACCGCCCGCGCCATCGCCGCCGCTTCTTCGGCGGTGATCTGCGGCACGTCCGGCACAGCGCGGGTGCGGGGGATTTCCTGCAGCATGGTCAGCTCCTTTTGGCATAAAATAAGATATTTAATGCCAAATGGCAAGACTTCATGCTGAAACGGCTCCCGGATCGGCATATCGGCCTGTTCAGTCCGCCCCTGAAGTTTCGTTTCGCAGGGCGATATTTCAAGCTTGAAATAATTTCCGGCTGGTGGCAGGCTCATGCTCAACAAGACAAACGGAAGGGACTGCGGCAATGAAGATCCTGTGCCTGGGAGGCGGGCCTGCGGGGCTCTATTTTGCAATCTCGATGAAGCTGCGTGATGCGGCCCATGACATCACGGTGCTGGAGCGCAACAAGGCGAATGACACGTTCGGCTGGGGCGTGGTGCTGTCCGATGATGCGCTGGGCAACATGGCGCGCAATGACCCGAAGAGCACGGAAGAGATCCGCGCCAACTTCTCCTACTGGGACGACATTGCGGTCGTCCATGATGGCGTGCGCACCGTTTCCGGCGGCCACGGCTTTGCCGGCATTGGCCGCAAGAAACTTCTGATCATCCTGCAGGAGCGGGCGCGGGAGCTGGGCATCAAGCTGGAGTTCCAGCAGGAGTTCAAGACCGCTGAAGAGTACCGCAAGGACTATGACCTCGTGGTCGCCAGCGACGGCATCAACTCGCTGGTGCGGCGCGAATATGCCGATGTGTTCAAGCCCGATGTGGATCTGCGCCTGTGCAAGTTCATCTGGCTTGGCACGCACCAGAAGTTCGATGATGCCTTCACCTTCATCTTCGAGAAGACCGGACACGGCTGGATGTGGGTGCATGCCTATCAGTTCGATGCCGATACGGCGACGGTGATCGTCGAATGCACGCAGGAAACCTGGGACCGCTTCGGCTTCGAGCACATGTCCAAGGAAGAGACCATCGAGACCTGCGAGAAGGTGTTTGCCGCGCATCTCGGTTGCCACAAGCTCATGTCCAACGCGGCGCACCTGCGCGGCTCTGCCGTCTGGATGAACTTTCCGCGGGTGATCTGCGAGAAGTGGTATAACGGCAATGTGGTGCTGATGGGCGATGCGGCGGCGACGGGGCATTTCTCCATCGGCTCCGGCACCCGGCTTGCCTTTGACAGTGCCATCGCGCTGGCGACGTATCTCCATAGCGAAGCCAGCATGGAAGCGGCCTTCGAACGCTATCAGGAAGAGCGCCGCATCGAGGTGCTGCGCCTGCAGTCTGCCGCACGCAACTCGCTGGAGTGGTTCGAGCAGGTGGAGCGTTATCTGGATCTTGATCCGGTGCAGTTCAACTATTCGCTGCTCACCCGGTCCCAGCGCATTTCCCACGAAAACCTGCGCCTGCGCGATCCCGAATGGCTGCGCTCCGCTGAAGACTGGTTCCAGAAGCAGGCCGGCGGCCAGCCGGGCCGCACGCCGATGTTCGCTCCCTTTACGCTGCGCGGCATGCGGCTGGAGAACCGCATCGTCGTCTCGCCCATGGCCCAGTACAAGGCGGTGGACGGGGTGCCGGGCGACTGGCATCTGATCCATTATGCCGAGCGGGCCAAGGGCGGGGCAGGGCTCGTCTTCACCGAAATGACCTGCGTGTCGGCGGAAGGGCGCATCACCCCCGGCTGCCCCGGCCTCTATGCGCCGGAGCATGAGGCCGGCTGGAAGCGGCTGACGGATTTCGTCCATTCCGAGACGGCAGCGAAGATCTGCTGCCAGATCGGCCATTCGGGCCGCAAAGGCTCGACGCAGGTTGGCTGGGAAGGCATGGATGCGCCGCTGCCGGACGGCAACTGGCCGCTGCTGTCCGCTTCCGCCATTGCCTGGTCCAAGGGCAATGCGGTGCCGAAGGCGATGGACCGGGGCGACATGGATCTGGTGCTCGGCCAGTTCGTCGAGGCGGCGAAGATGGCAGAGCGCGCCGGGTTCGACATGATCGAGCTGCACGCCGCTCACGGCTATCTCCTGTCGTCCTTCATCTCGCCGGTGTCGAACGTTCGGGACGATGAATATGGCGGCAGCCTTGAAAACCGCCTGCGCTATCCGCTGGAAGTCTTCCGCGCCATGCGTGCCGTCTGGCCGGAGCATAAGCCCATGTCTGTGCGCATCTCTGCCAATGACTGGGTGGGTGAGGCTGGCGTGACGCCGGACGAGGCGGTGGAGATCGCCCGGGCCTTCTCTGAGGCGGGTGCCGACATCATCGACGTCTCCGCCGGTCAGACGACGACGGATGCGCGCCCCATCTATGGCCGCATGTTCCAGACCCCGTTCTCCGACCGCATCCGCAACGAGGCAGGTCTGGCGACCATGGCGGTGGGCAACATCACAGAGGCCGATCAGGTGAACTCGATCCTGATGGCAGGCCGTGCCGATCTGGTCTGCCTTGCCCGTCCGCATCTGTCCGATCCCTACTGGACGCTGCATGCGGCGGTGGAGCAGGGCGACCGCAAGGCCAGCTGGCCGCTGCCCTACCTTGCCGGGCGTGATCAGGCCCTGCGCCTTGCCGAACAGGCAAAAGCCAAGGTGGATGGCGCCAAGGCTGCGGGAGAGGTGATCCGGGCATGACGGTGGCAGGACGGCGCGTTCTCATCACGGGCGGCGGTACGGGCGCAGGGGCAGATCTGGCCCGCGGCTTCCATGCTGCCGGAGCGCAGGTCATCATCACCGGACGGCGGGCAGAGCCGCTGCAGGCAGTGGCGGCTTCCCTGCCGGGCGTGCGGGCGCTGACGGCGGACGTGACGGATGAAGCTTCCGTGAAGGCGCTGTTCGAGGCTGCAGGCCCGGTGGATGTGGTGATTGCCAATGCGGGCGCTGCCGAAAGCGCCCCCTTTGGCCGCACGTCGCTGGATCAATGGAATGCCATGCTGGCGGTGAACCTGACCGGTGTGTTCCTCACCTTCCGCGAGGGGCTTGCCCGGATGGACGGCTGGGGGCGGCTCATCGCCATTGCGTCCACGGCAGGGCTGAAAGGCTATCCCTATGTGGCGCCCTATGTGGCGGCCAAGCACGGGGTTGTCGGCCTTGTGAAGGCGCTGGCGCTGGAAGTGGCCCGCCGTCCGGTGACGGTCAACGCCATTTGCCCCGGCTTCCTCGATACGGAGATGACGGAACGCTCCGTTCAGAACATCATGGCCAAGACCGGCAAGAACCGGGACGACGCCATGGCCGCCCTTGCGGACACCAATCCGCAGAAGCGCC
The DNA here is from genome assembly GCF_054073275.1 of Pannonibacter sp. Q-1. Taxonomy (NCBI): domain Bacteria; kingdom Pseudomonadati; phylum Pseudomonadota; class Alphaproteobacteria; order Hyphomicrobiales; family Stappiaceae; genus Pannonibacter; species Pannonibacter sp. Q-1. The sequence goes on along the minus strand of NZ_JBSXNB010000002.1, from coordinate 774,039 downwards.
TCATCACCCCGCAGGAGGTGACGGCCATGGCTCTTTATCTGTGCGCTGCCGGATCTGACGGGGTGAACGGGCAGGCAATGGCCATTTCGGGAGGCGAGGTATGAGCGCAGAGAGGGAAACAGCCGTGCAGGAAACGGAAGCAGCTTCCGTGCCGCTCTCCAAGCGCCGGCTGAAGACCTGGATCCGCATTCTCGGCGTCACCCGCATGGCGGAAGCGCATCTGCGCGAGTTTCTGCGGGTGGAGCATGACACGACGCTGCCGCGCTTTGACGTGATGGCCGCGCTTTACCGCCGCCGCGTGCCGCTGAGCATGAGCGAGCTGTCACGCCTGCTGCTTGTCTCCAACGGCAACGCCACCACGGTGGTGGACCGGCTGGAGAAGGATGGCCTCGTCCGCCGTGTGCCCTTCGAGGCGGACCGGCGCACGGTGCATGTGTCGCTGACGGACGAGGGGCTGGCGCAGTTCGAAAAGCTGGCCGCCGATCATGAGCGGGAGGTGGATCAGCTCTTCGCCAGGCTGACGGACGCGGATCTGGACGCGCTCAAGGACATATTGAAGAAACTCGGGAAGGACGCGCAATGACCGCTCTGGCTGATCTGAAGCCCCGGCACTTTCTCTGGCAGGTGAAGGACCGCATCGCGCGTGTCAGCCTCAACCGTCCCGACCGCAAGAACCCGCTGACCTTCGACAGCTACGCCGAGTTGCGCGACACCTTCCGCGCCCTCGTCTATGCCGAGGACGTGGATGTGGTGGTCTTTACCTCCAACGGTGGCAATTTCTGCTCGGGCGGGGATGTGCATGACATCATCGGCCCGCTGGTCGGGCTCGACATGAAGGGCCTGCTTGCCTTCACCCGCATGACCGGAGATCTGGTGAAGGCGATGATCGGCTGCGGCAAGCCCATCATTGCGGCGGTGGATGGTGTGTGCGTCGGGGCCGGAGCGATCATTGCCATGGCCAGCGACCTGCGGCTGGCAACACCGGAAGCCAAGACGGCCTTCCTCTTCACCCGCGTTGGCCTTGCGGGCTGCGACATGGGCGCCTGCGCCATGCTGCCGCGCATCATCGGACAGGGCCGGGCGGCGGAGCTGCTTTACACGGGCCGCACCATGAGCGCCGCCGAGGGCGAGCGCTGGGGCTTCTTCAATGCCTTGCATGCGGCGGACAAGCTGGAAGACGAGGCCATGGCGCTGGCCGCAAGGCTCGCCTCCGGGCCTGTGTTTGCCCATGGCATCACCAAGACCCAGCTGAACCAGGAATGGAACATGGGTCTGGAGCAGGCCATCGAGGCGGAAGCGCAGGCGCAGGCGATCTGCATGCAGACGCAGGACTTTGCCCGCGCCTACCATGCCTTTGTCGCCAAGCAGAAACCGGTTTTCGAGGGCAACTGAGATGGCTGACCGCTCTTTCCTCTCCTGGCCCTTCTTCGAGACCCGCCACCGCGAACTGGCCGAGGCGCTGGATGCCTGGTGCGCCGCCCATCTTCATGTCGATCACGCCGACACGGACGAGGCCTGCCGTACGCTGGTGCGCGATCTGGGTCAGGCCGGTTGGCTGCGCCATTCGGGGGCAGGCGAGGGCGAGACGCTGGATGTGCGCAGCCTCTGCCTCATCCGTGAAACGCTGGCCCGGCATGACGGGCTTGCCGATTTTGCCTTTGCGATGCAGGGGCTGGGCATGGGCGCCGTCTCCCTGTTCGGCACGGCGGAGCAGCGCAAGTGGCTGGAGCGCACCCGTTCTGGCACCGCGATCAGCGCCTTTGCCCTGACGGAGCCGGGCTCCGGCTCGGATGTGGCCAACAGCACCGCAGCGGCAGAGGCCGTTCCGGGCGGCTTCATCCTGACCGGTGAGAAGACCTACATCTCCAACGGCGGCATTGCCGATCTCTACGTCGTGTTTGCCCGCACGGGCGAAGCGCCGGGGGCCAAGGGGCTTTCCGCCTTCCTGCTGCCTGCGGATACGCCGGGGCTGGAGATCGTCGAGCGCATCGAGGTGATGGCACCCCATCCGCTGGCGCATCTGCGTTTCAACAGCATCCGCCTGCCGGAAACGGCACTGATCGGCAAGCGCGGCGATGGCTTCAAGATCGCCATGTCGGTGCTGGACGTGTTCCGCTCCACCGTCGGTGCAGCGGCGCTGGGCTTTGCCCGCCGGGCGCTGGACGAGGCGCTGGCCCGCGTGCGCCAGCGCCAGCTCTTTGGTGCGCCGCTGTCCGAGCTGCAGATGGTGCAGGGGCATATCGCCGATATGGCGCTGGATGTGGATGCTTCGGCGCTGCTGATCTACCGCGCTGCCTGGACCAAGGACATGGGCGCGGCCCGCGTCAGCCGCGAGGCGGCGATGGCCAAGCTGCACGCGACGGAAGCGGCCCAGCGCGTCATCGACACGGCCCTGCAGCTGCATGGCGGCGATGGCGTGCGCAAGGGCTTTGCCGTGGAAAGCCTTTACCGCGAGATCCGCGCCCTGCGCATCTATGAGGGGGCGAGCGACGTGCAGAAGATCGTTATCGCCCGCGCCGCGCTGGGCGAGGCGCGCTGAGCGAACCGGAATTTGAATGCAATCAGCGGGGCGGATGGCCCCGCAGGAAGACGGGAAGGCCACATGACACAGACAACGGCAGATGCCTCCACCGCCGAAAGCCCGCACGCGTTTCTGAACCCGCGCAACTGGAAGCCCGCCAAGGGCTATTCCAACGGCGTCGCCGCCAGCGGCCGCATGCTTTTTCTTGGCGGCCTCATCGGCTGGAACGGCCAGCAGGAATTCGAGGCGAAGGACTTCACCGGACAGGTGGAGCAGACGCTGAAGAACATTGTCGAGGTGTTGCGCGAGGGCGGGGCCGGACCCGAGCATCTGGTGCGGATGACCTGGTACGTCACCGACAAGCAGCTTTATCTCGCCAGCCTGCGCGATGTGGGCGCCGTCTACCGCAAGGTGCTCGGCAAGCACTTCCCGGCCATGGCGCTGGTGCAGGTGGCCGGGCTCGTGGAAGACGAGGCGCTGGTGGAGATCGAGGCAACCGCCGTGGTGCCGGAGTGATCCGCACGCGCGGATCGTGACATTCGGGAAGACGACGCTCAGGAACAAGACAAGGCGGCTCAAGGGAAAACCCGCTTCCGCAAAATGGAAGGGCCGCAGGTCCGCGACAGCGGGCAACCATCCAGGGGATTGATGATGACAGCTGCGCTGAAACTGGGTCCGAGTGCCCATGTGGATACATTCACCCGGGACAACCTGCCGCCCGTGGAACTGTGGCCGGAGTTGAAGCTCGAGGGCTTCGACTATCCCGACTACCTCAACGCCGGCGTCGAGCTGACCGACCGCATGGTGGAAAAGGGCTTCGGCGACCATGTGGCGCTGATCGGCAACGGCCGCCAGCGCACCTACAAGGAGCTGGCCGACTGGACGAGCCGCATCGCCCATGCGCTGGTCGAGGATTATGGCGTGAAGCCCGGCAACCGGGTGCTGATCCGCTCGGCCAACAATCCGGCCATGGTGGCCTGCTGGCTGGCGGCGACCAAGGCCGGTGCCGTGGTGGTCAACACCATGCCGATGCTGCGGGCAGGCGAACTGGCCAAGATCGTCGACAAGGCGGAGATTTCCTTTGCCCTGTGCGACACGCGGCTGATGGACGAGATGGTCGCCTGCGCCAAGGATTCTGCCTACCTGAAGACCGTCATCGGTTTCGACGGCACCGCCAATCATGACGCGGAACTGGACCGGGCGGCGCTGGGCAAGCCGGTGCGCTTTGAAGCCGTGAAGACGGGCCGCGATGACGTGGCGCTGCTGGGCTTCACCTCGGGCACCACCGGTGATCCCAAGGCGACCATGCACTTCCACCGCGACATCCTGATCATCGCGGACGGCTATGCCCGCGAGGTTCTGGGCGTGACGCCGGATGACGTGTTCGTCGGCTCGCCGCCGCTCGCCTTCACCTTTGGCCTTGGCGGCCTTGCCGTGTTCCCGCTGCGCTTTGGGGCGGCGGCGGCGCTGCTTGAAACCGCCTCGCCGCCGAACCTCATCGAGATCATCCAGAAATACCGCGCCACGGTCTGCTTCACTGCCCCCACGGCCTACCGCGTGATGCTGAAGGCCATGGACGAGGGGGCGGACCTGTCCAGCCTGCGTGCCGCCGTCTCGGCGGGCGAAACGCTGCCGGCGCCGGTCTATGAGGAGTGGATGGCCAAGACCGGCAAGCCGATGCTAGACGGCATCGGCGCCACGGAAATGCTGCATATCTTCATTTCCAACCGCTTCGGCGACAGCCACCCGGCCTGCACCGGCCGCCCCGTCACCGGCTACGAGGCGCGGATCGTTGATGATCTGGGCCGCGAGATGCCGCGCGGCGAGGTGGGGCGTCTGGCTGTGCGCGGGCCGACCGGGTGCCGCTATCTCTCCGACAGCCGCCAGACCGGTTACGTGCACGAGGGCTGGAACATCACCGGGGACGCCTTCTGGCAGGACGAGCAGGGCTATTTCCACTTTGCCGCCCGCAACGACGACATGATCATTTCCGCCGGTTACAACATCGCCGGGCCGGATGTGGAAGCCGCGCTTCTGGCCCATCCCGACGTGCTGGAATGCGCCGTCATCGGCGCGCCGGACGAGGAGCGCGGGCAGATCGTGGAAGCCCATGTGGTGCTGAGCGCCGGTGTCGAGCCCGACGCTGTGACCGTCAAGCGCCTGCAGGATCACGTAAAGGCAACCATCGCACCCTATAAATACCCGCGCCGCATCCTCTTTACTGACGCCCTGCCCAAGACGCAGACCGGCAAGATCCAGCGGTTCCGGTTGAAGGAGGCGAGCTGAAGGGAAGGGGCTGAGTCCGGCCCCTTATACCGCCGCCAGCCGTCTGAGGGCGCGGGTCAGGTGCTCGATGAAGGCCTGTGCGGCAGGGGTGGGCATGCGGTCGCGGGATTTCAGCAGCATGATCTCGCGGGTGATGACCGGCTCTTCCAGGGGCAGCGCGCGAATGCCGGGCCCGCGCACGGCGGCGCGCGCATAGGCGGGCAGGACGGCAACGCCAAGCCCTGCCTCCACCAGCGCCAGAGCAGTGGTGATCTGCGTCACCTCGAAGCTGATCCGGGGCTCGATCCGCACGCTTTCAAAGCCCACTTCCACCAGCAGGCGGATGCCGGAGTCCCGTGTCAGCGTCACAAGCGGTGCCTCGGCAAGGCCGGACCAGACCGCGCTGTCCCTTGCGGCAAAAGCACTGTCCTCCCGGCAGAACAGCATCAGGCTGTCGCGCACGAGCGGCTGGCGCTCGATGTCATCGCCTGCCGGGGGAAAGGTGCCGACGGCACAGTCGGCCCTGCCGCTGCGCACGGCCTCCAGGATCTGCTCGGTGCCCACATCGGACAATTGCACGGCAATGCCGGGTGAGGATGCCTGAAAGCTGGCGATCACCTGCGGCAGCACGAAGCTGGCGAGCAGCGGTGGGGCCGCCACACGCAGCTTGCCGCGCCGCCGGTCTGCCAGCATGTGCAGGCCTTCCACCGCATGTTCCAGATCTTCCAGCACCTTGGCGGAGGAGTGGCGGAACTCCTCGCCTGCCGCCGTCAGCTCCACCCGCCGGGTCGTGCGGTCGAACAGGCGCACTCCAAGATCAGTCTCCAGATCCTTGACGGACTGAGACAATGCCGGCTGGGCGGTGTTGAGGCGCTTGGCGGCGAGAGAGAAGCTGCCAGCCTCCGCCACGGCGAGAAAGCTCTGGATCTGCTTCAGGGTGATTTTCATGGGGGCACTCCGCCACCGGTCTAATTGATATGAAATACGGTATAAATTTATCAGATAAATCTGTCTTGCCGATAATTCAGCTTTCGCCGATCCTGCCTTCAACACGCTTCGCCCTGCGGCCTCACAGGCTGCTGGCGAGGGCGAAAGAGCCAAGGAACAGAAGGCCCCATCATGCACGACTATCCGGACCTCCAGCTCTATATCGGCGGCGCGTGGCGCAAGACCGGCGAGACCTTGCGCGTGATCAACCCGGCAACCGAAGAAGAGACCGGCAGGCTGCCCGTTGCAGCCACGGCGGATCTGGATGACGCGCTGGAGGCGGCAGCAAAGGGCTTTGCCGTGTGGCGGCGCACCGCGCCGATGGAGCGGGCGCGGATCATCCGCACGGCGGCCTCCCTGCTGCGCGAGCGGATCGGGACAATAGCCGCCGATATCACCCGCGAACATGGCAAGCCGCTGCAGCAGGCGAGGCTGGAGGTGATCCGCGGCGCGGAGTTCTTCGAGTGGGATGCCGGCGAGGCAGAACGGCTCTATGGCCGGGTGATCCCGAGTGAACCGGGCATCCGCTACATCGTCCACCACCAGCCCATCGGCACGGTGGCGGCCTTCTCGCCCTGGAATTTTCCGCTCAGCCAGCCCGCACGCAAGGTGGCAGGGGCGCTCGCTTCCGGCTGCTCCATCATCCTCAAGGCGGCAGAGGAAACGCCCGCCGGTGCCTGGCACATTGCCCGCGCCTTCCATGATGCGGGCCTGCCAGCGGGCGTGCTGAATCTTGTATTCGGCGTTCCGGCGCAGATTTCCGAGTATCTCATCCCCAAGCCGCAGGTGCGCCTTGTCGCCTTCACCGGCTCCACGGTGGTGGGCAAGCATCTGACGGGCATCGCCGCCCGCCACGCCAAGCCGGTGCTGATGGAACTGGGCGGCCATGCGCCGGTGATCATCTGCGAGGATGCGGATGCGCAGAAGGCGGGCACCGTTTCCGCCATCCGCAAGGCCCGCAATGCCGGTCAGGTCTGCACCTCGCCCACCCGTTTCTTTGCGCATGAAACTGTCTTTGGCGCCTATCGGGACGCCTTCGTTGCCCGCGCCAGGGCGGTGAAGATGGGCAATGGCCTTGATCCGGACACCGAGATGGGGCCGACCGCCAATCACCGCCGGGTAGAGGCGATGGAAATGCTGGTGGCCGATGCGCTGGCCAAGGGGGCAAAGCTTCTGTGCGGCGGAGAGCGGCCCAAGGGGCCGGGTTACTTCTATCCGGTCACGGTCCTGTCGGAAGTGCCCGATGATGCCCGTGTCATGCAGGAAGAGCCCTTCGGCCCGCTGGCGGTGATCAATCCCGTCCGTTCGCTCGACGAGGCGATTGCTCGGGCAAACAGCGTGCCCTACGGCCTTGCCGCCTATGCCTTCACCCACTCCGCCGCCAATGTGGACCGCATCACCGACGAGGTGGAGGCGGGCAATGTGTCCATCAACACGCTGGAAGCCTCGGTGGCTGCGACGCCCTTCGGCGGGGTCAAGGAAAGCGGCTTTGGCCGTGAGGGCGGGGCGGAAGGCATCTTGCATTACACGGTGGTGAAGACCGTTTCCCACCGCATGGAAATCTGACGGCCAAAGCAGCCGTCCTGCGCAACTTTGCCCCTCGGAGGGCATCTGCCCGAAAGGCAATGAGGATGAAATACACACGCAAGGACGCCAAGGCTCATGCTTTTGCCACCATGCGCGGCATCTGGGCAGCGGCCCTGATGCCGTTCCGGGAAGATCTGTCCATCGATGAGGACGGCTTCCGCGCCAACATGAACCACTGGATCGATGATCTTGGCATCGATGGCTTCTTCATCGCCGGCAAGCAGGGCGAGTTCTTCTCCATGTCCGTGGACGAGCGCAAGCGCTGCTTTGATCTGGCGGTTGAGGCGGCAGGCGGGCGGGCCCAGACGATCATGTCCTGCTCGGACCAGAACATGGATGTGGTGATCGATCTTGCCCGCCATGCGCAGGCCTGCGGTGCAGACTATATCGTCGTCCACGCGCCCATCCTGCATTTCTTCAAGGCGCAGGACGAGACGCTGCTGCGCTACTACGAAACCATCGCCTCGAAGGTGGATATCGGCATTGCGCTGTGGTCCCACCCGGACAGCGGCTATCTGATGAGCCCGGAACTATGCAATCGGCTGGCGGATATCGAGACGGTGGTGGCGATCAAATACTCAGTGCCGCGCGAGATGTACAAAAAGCTGACTGCGCTCGCCGGAGACCGGATCCTCGTCTCCACCGCCTCGGAGGAGGAGTGGCTCGACAACATTCTGGAGCTGAACTGGCAGCTCTATCTGTGCTCGTCACCGCCCTATCTGCTGCAGACCGCCGCCGACAGGCGGATGCGTGCCTACACGGATCTGGCCTTTGCAGGCAAGGCGGAAGAGGCGCGGGCGCTGCGCGATTCCCTTGAGCCGGTCCGCCGGGCGCTCAAGGACACGCGTCCTGCCGAAAAGCCCCATGCCCACCAGAAGTACTGGCAGGACCTGCTGGGCCAGACCGGCGGACGGGTGCGCCCGCCCATGCTGGAACTGACCGAAGACGAGAAGGCCCGCACACGGGCGGCATTTGACGCCTGCGGGCTCAGGCTGGATGATGGCGCCCGCAAGGCCTCCTGATCCGGCGTCCCGCTACCCCAAAATGACAAGAGCGGTCTGAAGACCCTGAGGAGAACGGCAATGGCCAGATTGAAAGCCTTCAATTTCCAGAAGTGGATCGACGAGCACAAGCACCTGCTGAAGCCGCCGGTCGGCAACCAGATGGTGTTCAAGGACGCGGACCTGATGGTCACGGTCGTCGGCGGGCCGAACAAGCGCACCGACTATCACGATGATCCGGTTGAGGAATTCTTCTATCAGCTGAAGGGCGACATGCTGCTGAAGCTCTATGACGGGGAAGAGTTCTACGACGTGCCGATCCGGGAAGGGGATGTGTTCCTGCTGCCGCCGCATGTGCGCCACTCGCCCCAGCGCCCGCAGGAAGGCTCCATCGGCCTCGTCATCGAACCGGCCCGCCCGGAAGGCGCGCTGGATGCGGTGGAGTGGTACTGTTTCGAGTGCAAGGCGCTGGTGCACAGGGCCGAGGTGGATCTTGAGTCGATCGTTGACGACCTGCCGCCGATCTACAAGGCCTTCTACGCGGACGAGGCCAAGCGCACCTGCCCGAAATGCGGCACCATCCACCCCGGCAAGGAGCCGCCTGCAGGTTGGGTCAATCTGTAAATGTTTTAGGCTTGAAATATTTCTGGACCCTGTGCAAGCTGGGTCCCGGAAAAAAGATCAAGACTGGAGCTGACCAAAGATGGCAGCATCCGGCTGGCTGCCGCAAGGCGACAACAGAGGGTGAAGAGATGAAGAAGAGACTGTTTCTGGCCGCAGCGGGCATCGCTGCGCTGATGAGCGGCACTGCCCTGGCGCAGGATCCCCTGAAAATCGGCATGATCACGACCCTGTCCGGCCCCGGCGGCTATCTCGGTCAGGACATCCGCGACGGCATGCTGCTGGCCATCGAAATGGAAGGCGGCAAGCTGGGCGGCGTTCCGGTCGAGCTGGTTGTCGAGGATGATGGCCTGAAGCCGGGCAACGGCCGCCAGATCGCCGAAAAGTTCATGAACGACGACGGCATGAAGCTGCTCACCGGCATTGTCTTCTCCAACGTTGCCGGTGCCACCGTGCCCGATATCGTCAACAACGACGCGATCTATATTTCCCCGAACGCCGGCCCGTCCAACCTTGCCGGTTCCGAGTGCCACGAGAACTATTTCGTCGTGTCCTGGCAGAATGATGCCCTGCACGAGGCAGCCGGTGCCGCCGCCAAGAAGCTCGGCTTCAACAAGGCTTTCGTGCTGGCGCCGAACTATCAGGCCGGCAAGGACGCCATCAACGGCTTCAAGCGCACCTTCGGCGGTGAAATCGTCGGTGAGCTTTACACCCAGCTCGACCAGACTGATTTCGCCTCGGAAATGGCCCAGATCCGCGCGGCCGATCCGGAAGTGGTTTTCCAGTTCCACCCGGGCGGCCTCGGCATCGCCTTCCTGAAGCAGTATGCGCAGGCTGGCCTGAACGGCAACATTCCGATGGTTCTGTCCGAGCCCTCCACCGATGCGGTGGTGCTGAACGCCGTTGGCGACGCTGCCGTTGGCATCTTTGCCACCGCCCACTGGAACCGTGACTTCACCAACGACGCGAACCTTGAGTTCGTCGAAGCCTGGGACAAGAAATACGGCCGCCCCATCACCTATTACGCCTCTCAGGGCTATGACACGGCCAAGCTGATTTCCTCCGCTCTGGCCAAGACCGGTGGTCTGGACGATATCGGCAAGTTCCGCGAAGCTGTCCGCGCTGCGGACTTCAAGAGCGTGCGCGGTGAATTCAAGTTCGGTCCGAACCAGCATCCGGTGCATGACTGGTATCTGCTGGACATCGTTGCCGGTCCCGATGGCAAGCCGGTGGCCGTCACCAAGGACAAGCTCCTTGAAGACTATGGCGACGCCTACGCCGATCAGTGCAAGATGTAAGCTGACAGGTTGGGCGCGGCGGGGGGCTCCGCCGCGCCGGATCTGTTGCACGGCGCAAGCGCGCATCCGGTTCCCGGCCTGACCCTCAGGCCTGCCGGATGCGGCCAGCCGGACGTCCGCCATGGGCGCGCCGGACTGCACCTCTGTGCCTTGCCAGTCATAGTTCTGACAATTACCGGACGGGCGGATGATCCTAGTACTCGAGCAATTGCTGAACGGCCTTCAGTACGGCGTCATGCTGTTTCTGCTGGCGGCCGGGCTGACGCTGATTTTCGGCATCATGGGGGTGATCAACCTCGCCCATGGGTCGCTCTACATGGTGGGCGCTTATGCGGGCACCTGGGTGGCGGGGGAGACGGGCAGCTTCTGGCTCGGCATTCCCGCAGCCCTTGGCGCCGCTGCCCTCACCGGCCTTGCCATCGAGGCGCTGGTGATCCGCAAGCTCTACAGCCGCGATCATCTGGATCAGGTGCTGGCGACCTTCGCACTCATCCTGATGTTCAACCAGATCATCGTCATGCTGTTCGGCCGCTCGCCGGTCTTCACGCTGCTTCCCTCCGGCTTCGAAGGCTCGGTGGAACTGCTGCCGGGGCTTTACTATCCGCCGTACCGGCTGCTGATCATCGGCACGGGGCTTCTGGTGGCGGTGGGGCTCTATTTCCTCATCAACCGCACCCGCATCGGCATGCTGGTCCGGGCCGGGTCCACAAACCGCGAGATGGTGCGGGCGCTCGGTGTCGATATCCGCCTGCTCTACACGGTGGTCTTCGGCCTTGGTGCGCTGCTGGCGGGGCTTGCCGGTTACATGGCCGGTCCGATCCTTGCCGTTCAGGTGGGGATGGGTGAGCAGATCCTGCTGGCGACCTTCGTGGTGGTCGTCATCGGCGGGGTCGGATCGATCCGGGGCGCATTCGTGGCGGGCATCGGTCTTGGTGTCATCGACACCTGCCTGCGCGCCTTCCTGCCGGGTCTTCTGCGCAATTTCATGGCCGGGCCGGAAGCCGATGCGCTCGGCACCGGCATCTCGTCGATGGGGATCTACCTGCTGATGGCCCTTGTCCTTCTTGTCCGGCCCAAGGGCCTGTTTGCAGCGGGGTCGTGATGCGCAAGCCTATCCTTGCCCTTCTGCTCATCGTCTTTCTCGCCGCCATTCCCACGCTCACGGCCGAATTCGGCCAGGCCTCGCTGCTGGCGCTGGCAACACGCATTCTCATCTATGGCATGGCCGCTGCCAGCCTCAACTTCGTGCTCGGCTATGGTGGCATGGTCAGTTTCGGACACGCTGCCTTCTTCGGCATCGGCGCCTATGTGGTCGGCATTCTCGCCACCCACCATTCCAGCGGCGAGCCGCTGTTCGGCTTCATTCCCGGCACGGATCAGATGCTGATCACCCTGCCTCTGGCGGTTCTGGTGGCCGGGTTCTTCGCGGCGGTCATCGGCTCTCTGTCGCTGCGCACCGGCGGCGTGCAGTTCATCATGATCACGCTCGCCTTTGCGCAGATGCTGTTCTTCCTGTTCGTTTCGCTGAAGGCCTATGGCGGCGAGGACGGCATCATCATCCGCCGCAGCAACGAGCTGCCGGGGCTCAACATGCGCGACAGGGCCACCTTCTATTACGTGGTGCTGGCCATAACCGTCCTGTTCTTCTTCGGCCTGCGCCGCCTGACGCAGTCGAGCTTCGGTGCGGTGATTTCCGGCATCCGCCAGAACGAGCGGCGCATGGCGGCCCTCGGCATCCCGGCCTACCGCTACAAGCTCTATGCCTTCGTGCTGTCGGGCATGGGCGCTGGGCTTGCCGGGGCGCTGATGGCCAACTTCCTGCGCTTTGCCTCGCCGGACATGATGCACTGGACCAAATCGGGTGAGCTGATGATCATGGTCATCCTCGGCGGCGTCGGCACCCTGTTCGGCCCCTTCCTCGGTGCAGGCGCCTTCCTGGTGCTGGAGACATTCCTCGCGCAATGGTCCGAGCACTGGCCTCTGGCGCTCGGCCTGATCCTGCTGCTGCTGGTGCTGGGCACACGCGGCGGCCTGCAGGCTCTCATCGCCCGCGTGTCACGTCTTGTCAGGGGAGGCGGCCAATGAGTGTCATCCTGTCCATCGAGGGGCTGGTGAAAACCTTCGGCGGCCTGATTGCCACCGATCACGTCAGCCTTGATGTGCGCGACGGCGAGATCCACGCCCTCATCGGCCCGAACGGGGCGGGCAAATCCACCCTGATCAACCAGCTCTGCGGCGAACTTGTCTCCGATGAAGGCTCCATCAGGCTGGCGGGGCAGGAAATTTCCGGCCTGAAGGTGCCGGAGCGCGTGGCTCTCGGCCTTGGGCGTACCTTCCAGATCACCAGTCTTCTCGACGAGATGACCGTGCTCGAGAACATCGGCATGGCGATCCAGGTGCGCGAGGGTCACAATTTCCGCATCTTCGATCTCGTCCGCAGCCGCCGTTCCGTCTGGGCCGAGGCGGAGGAGCGGGTGGCATCCAGCGGCCTTGCCGGGCGGGGCAGGGTGCGCGTGTCGGACCTCTCCCATGGCGAGAAGAAGCAGCTGGAACTGCTGGTGGCCCTTGCCATGAAGCCGCGCCTGCTGCTGCTGGACGAACCCATGGCCGGTCTTGGCCATGTGGAAAGTCAGGCGATGATCGGCATGCTGAACGAGACGCGCAAGAGCGCGGCCATGCTGCTGGTGGAGCATGACATGGAGGCGGTCTTCGCGCTTGCCGACCGTATCTCTGTGCTCGTCTATGGCCGCATCATCGCCAGCGGCACGGTGGACGAGATCCGCAACAATCCGGCCGTGCGTGAGGCCTATCTCGGAGCGGAGGACGAACTGTGCTGAGCGTCTCCAACCTTCAGGCCGCCTATGGCAAGAGCCAGGTTCTGTTCGACATCAACCTTGAGATCCGCGAGGGCGAGGTGGTGACGCTCATGGGCCGCAACGGCATGGGCAAGACCACCACCGTCCGCTGCATCATGGGGCTTCTGGCCCCGCGCGGCGGCGGCATTGAGTTCGAGGGCGTGGCCACCGCAGGCCTTGCGCCGGAGCGCATTGCCCGGCTCGGGGCAGGGCTGGTGCCGGAAGGGCGCCAGATCTTCCCCACGCTGAATGTGCGCGAGAACCTTGTCGCCACCGCTTCCAACCGGCTGAAGCGCAAGGCCCCCTGGACTCTGGATCGGGTCTATGCCCTGTTCCCCCGGCTCAAGGAGCGGGCGCATCAGATGGCAGCCACCCTGTCCGGCGGCGAGCAGCAGATGCTGGCCGTGGGCCGCGCGCTGATGACCAATCCGCGCCTTCTGATCCTTGACGAGGCGACCGAAGGGCTTGCCCCGGTCATTCGCACGGAAATCTGGCACTGCATCGAGCACCTCAAGCGCGAGGGTCAGTCGATCCTGCTGATCGACAAGAATTTGTCGGTTCTCAAGCGCCTTGCCGACCGGCACTATGTTGTCGAGAAAGGCCGTACGGTCTGGAGCGGCACGGGAGAGGACATGGACCGGGACGCAGAACAGGTGCAGGCCTATGCCGGGCTCTGAGCTGGCCGTCGCCCTCATCGGCTGGGGCGCCATCGCCCGCAGGGTGGCGGCGGTTCTGGCTGAGCGCAAGGCGCCAGTCTGCATTGTTGCGGTTGCCACCCGTGATGCCGCTGCAGATCTTGCGGGGCTGCCGGACGCGTGCCGCCACATCAGTTCTCCGGAAGAGCTGACGGACGGGGCAGGGCAGAGGCCGGGCCTCGTGCTGGAAGCCGCAGGGCGGGAGAGCGTCGCCCCGTTTGGCCGCGCTGCCCTTGCGGCCGGAATGGACTTTGCCGTGTCCTCCACATCGGCATTCGTGGAGGGGGATCTGCTGGACGAACTGCTGGCGCTGGCCGCAGGCACCGGTGCCCAGATCCTCGTGCCCCCCGGCGCCCTCGGCGGCATTGATGCGCTGGCCGCAGCTTCCCGGCTGAGGCTCGATCATGTGCGCCACGAGATCATCAAACCGCCCGCGGCATGGCAGGGCACACCGGCCATGGCGGCCTGTGATCTGGACCATCTCACCTCGGCCCACACCTTCTTCACCGGCACCGCCCGGCAAGCGGCTGCCGCCTATCCGCAAAATGCCAATGTGGCCGTCATCTCCGCCATGGCCGGGCTCGGTCTCGACCGGACGGAGGTGGCGCTGGTGGCAGACCCGGCGGCTGCCGGCAATGCTCACCGCCTCACGGCCAGCGGTGCCTTCGGCAGCATGGAGCTGATGCTGACCAACAAGCCGCTCGCCTCCAATCCGAAATCCTCCGAAATGACCGCCCTGTCGCTGGTGCGCCTGATCGAGAACCGCGCGGGCGCGCTGGTGCTCTGACGCGAGCGGTGCCGCAGCTTCTGCTTGAAGGAATTGAGCCATGTCCGACGTTCCTGCCACTGCCACGACCCTGATTGCCGAAGGCGCCTGGCCGCGCGACCGGCTGGACGCGGATTACACCGCGAAAAACTGCGTCACGCCCGAGCGGTTTGCGCAGATCATCGCGGAGTACGGCAACCGCTCCCGCCCGGCCAAGGCCATGGCCGGGGCAAAACTCGATCTGGTCTATGACGGGCCGAGCGGGGAAAAGCTCGATCTTTACGGCACCCGCGCGGGCGAGCTGCGGCCTCTGCTCGTCTTCATCCATGGCGGCTACTGGCGGGCGCTGTCGAAGGACCAGTCGGCCTTCATGGCGCCGTTGCTGGCCGACCTCGGCATTGCCACCGCCGTGCCGGATTACACACTCGCTCCCGCCGTTTCGCTCACCGAAATCACCCGCCAGATGCGCGCGGCCCTTGCCTGGCTCTGGCATCAGGCGGAAAGCCTCGGCATCGACCGCAACCGCATTGTGGTCACCGGCAGCTCCGCCGGCGGGCATCTGGCCGGAACACTCATGATGAACGGCTGGCAGCAGGACTTTGATCTGCCGGGGCAGGTGCTGAAAGGCGCGCTGCCGCTCAGCGGCCTGTTCGAACTGGCGCCCATTGCAGGAAGCCATGTGCAGGACTGGATGAACCTGACCCCGCAGGAGGTTGAAACCCTCAGCCCCTTGCGCGCCCCGGCAGGCGCACCTGCTTCGGTGATTGCGGTTGCAGAGCACGAGGTCTCCGGCTTCCACCGCCAGACCCGCGCTTATGCCACGGCGCTCGGTGCTCCGGAACTGGTGGTGCCGGGCCGCAACCATTTCGACATCGTCTTCGATCTCTGCGATCCGGCGAGCGGCCTTTCCGCCGCATTGATGCGCCTGTTGCGGTAGCCTCTACTTCTTTTGGCCAATTTGCACCGCAGCATCTCACGAAGCCGCCACAAATCCGCTACAGTTTGCAATTGCAGGTGATGCGGGCAGGTGATTTGCGGCACGGCGCAGGGTGGGGGCATCCGG
Source organism: Pannonibacter sp. Q-1 (assembly GCF_054073275.1). NCBI lineage: Bacteria > Pseudomonadati > Pseudomonadota > Alphaproteobacteria > Hyphomicrobiales > Stappiaceae > Pannonibacter > Pannonibacter sp. Q-1. Next base: position 758,380 of record NZ_JBSXNB010000002.1, on the reverse strand, counting down.
CGTCAGGCGAGGAGAATGACGGTGCGGCTGAGGCAGGTTCTGGCGGGTGAGTTTCTGAAAAGCGGATTTCTGGCGGGGACAGGGCGTGCGGCCTGCGGCGCCGTTGCGGCTGCGATGCTCGGCAGCTTTGCCGGCATGGGCGAAGCCCGCGCGCTCGGCAGCTGTCTGGAGCGGCTGAAGAGTGATGCAGTGGCAGCCGGTGTGCGCCCCGAGATCGCCTCCCGCATGCTCGACGGAGCCAAGACGGACGAGCGCGTCCTGCGTTTCTCCACCAGCCAGCCGGAATATGAAACGCCGATCTGGGACTATATGGCGACCCTGGTGGATGAAGAGCGCATCCGCGACGGCAAGGTCCTGCTGCAGCAGCACAAGACGGTGCTGGCTGCCGTTGAAAAGGCCTATGGCGTCGAAGCGCATGTGGTCGTCGCCGTCTGGGGCATCGAGAGCGACTTCGGCAAGTCCATGGGCGATTTCTACACGCCTCATGCCCTGGCAAACCTTGCCTGTGCCGGAAGCCGCCGCTCCAAATATTTCCGCGACGAGCTGATCAAGACACTGCAGATTGCCAGCCGGGGTGATGTGCCGCCGGAGAAATTCATCGGCTCCTGGGCCGGGGCCTTCGGCCAGACCCAGTTCATGCCCACCACCTATATCCGCCTTGCCGTGGATTTTGACGGCGATGGCCGCAAGGATCTGGTCGGCACGACCGCCGATGCGCTGGCGTCCACTGCCAATTTCCTCAAGGATGCGGGCTGGCAGCAGGGACGGCCCTGGGGCTATGAGGTGCGCCTGCCGAAGGACTACAAGGGACCCGTTGGCCGCCGGGAAAAGGCGAGCCTCGACAACTGGGCCCGGCGCGGCATCCGCCGCCTCGATGGCAAGCCCCTGTCAGGCAGCACGGAGGCGGGGCTGATCCGGCCCGCAGGTGCCAATGGTCCGGCCTTCCTCGTCACCCGCAACTTCGATGCGCTGTTCTCCTACAACGCCTCGCAGTCCTATGGCCTTGCTATTGCGCTTTTGTCGCAGCTGATTTCGAGTGGAGAGCCTTTCGCGGCAGCCTGGCCAACAGATGATCCCGGTCTTTCACGGGCCAAGCGATTGGAATTGCAGAAGCTTCTGGCGCGCGGCGGGTTCTATGACGGCGAAGTTGACGGCCGCGTCGGTCCGGCAACCCGTGAGAGCATCAAGAAAGCGGAACAAAACTTTGGCTTGCCTGTAACGGGCAGACCGGGTTACCGCATCTATCAGGCGCTTGGCGGCCAGTAGGCTGCTGCAGATTGCTTGCGCGGGGGCAGGAATGACGGGACATATTCTGACAGTCGCCCAGCAGAAGGGTGGATCGGGCAAGACCACCCTGACCGCGCATGTGGCATCCGGGTTCCTGAACGGTATCGTGACGGGACTGCCCAAGGGGCTGAGGGTCGCCATTCTGGATGTGGACCCGCAGGGCTCGCTCGGCACCTGGTATGAAGCGCGTGAGCGCAAGCTGGGTGAGGAGACGACCGGCATCACCCTGCGCACCGCCAGCGGCTGGGGTGCGCGGCGTGAGGCCAAGGCGCTGGCCCGCGACCATGATTTCGTCATCATCGACACGCCGCCGAAGACGGATGTGGACGCAAGGCCGGCCATCGATGCGGCCGAACTGGTGCTGGTGCCGGTGCAGCCGACCCCGGTGGACCTGTGGGCCACGGGCCAGACCTTTCAGATGGCAAAGCGCGAGGATACGCCTGCCTTCCTGATCCTCAACCGGGTGCCGCCGCGCGCGGCCCTGACGGTGGATGTGGAAGAAGCCATCCGGGCGCAGGGGCTGGAGCGGCTGGCGCCGATGCTCGGCAACCGCACCGGTTTTGCCGCTTCCATGGGCGAGGGGCTGACCGTGTTCGAGACCGATCCGCGCGGCAAGGCGGCGGCGGAAGCTGCCAGCCTGATGCAGGCCATCGCTGCGCTGCTTGGTCCGAAGGCCGAATAACGGACGGACCCGTTCGGCGGGGCTCTTCGAGTGTCTCGCATCAGCCATGCCATCGCCCAAAATGTGATCTGCATCGCTTGACGCGGAGGGTGTCCTGCCGCGATGCTCCCGATGGATTTTTTGAGGTCATTTTGCCCCGCCTGGGGCGTCTGAGGTTTTGCTGTGCCGGCAGTTTTTTGCCGGCAGGCAATGTTGCGGCGGTTCGAACGGCCTGAAACCGTCAGAAACCGCCCGGGAGGCACTATCATGCGGATTTTGAAGCGGATGTTCACGCCGGAGGGATGGAGCGCGGCTCCGGTTCCGGCCTTCGTGCGGCACGGCTTCGCGGCCCTTCTGGCGGCATCGGTGATTCTGCCGCTGGCCGGAGTGGCCCCGGCGGCAGCCCAGCAGAAGCGCATCGTGCAGGTGCCCAATGCCGATTACTTCGGCGGCGACTACCGCACGGTCAAGGATGTGGACATCGCCACCTGCGAAAGTGCCTGCCTTGATGACCGCCAGTGCAAGGCCTTCACCTACAACACCTCCGCCCGCTGGTGCTTCCTGAAGAATGCACAGGGCGAGCTTCAGTCCTTCAACGGTGCCATTGCCGGCCGTGTGGTCGAGGTTCGGGCCTCTTCAACGGCCACCATCGCCGAGCGGCGGGCCGAGCTGAGCTTCGTTTCCAACTACTACATGGAAGAAGCCCAGCGTTATGCCTCGCAGGTGACGCGGACCAGCACGCCGGCCAGCACCCCTGTCGAGACCCAGTTGCAGCAGGCCGAACAGGACCTGTTGATGAGCTCCTATACGCAGGCGCAGGCGGTCTTCAGCTCGCTTCTGGCCGTGGATACGGCCAACAGTGCCGCATGGACCGGTCTGTCTCTGGCGCAGGTCAACCAGCAGCCGGACGACTGGGAGCAGCGCATGGCCCTGCGCCGCAACAGCATTTCGGCGGCGGTCAATGGTTACCTCAACGCCGCTGACGGCGGCCAGCAGGGCGCCGCGCTTGACGCGCTGTCAAAAGCCTTTGCCCTGTCGCAGGAGTGGAAACCGGCGATCCGCAGCCTGCGCAAGGCGCGCGATCTCAATCCGTCCGATCCGTCCCTGACACAGCGCTATGAAAAGATGGTCGCGGACCACGGCTTCCGCATTCTCGATCACCGGGTGGACGCGGATGCGGCCGAACCGCGTATCTGCGTCATCTTTTCCGATGAGCTGGAAAAGAACAGGGATTTCTCTGACTTCGTGAAAGTGCAGGGCGGCAACGGTACGGCGGTCACCTCCGAAGGCTCGCAGCTTTGCGTCACCGGTGTGCGCCATGGCCAGCGCTATGACATGCAACTGCGCGCCGGCGTGCCCGCCAACGATGGCGAAAAGCTGGAGAAGACCGCCAATCTGACGCTTTACATCCGCGACCGCGCGCCGTCCGTCCACTTCCTCGGCCGGGCCTATGTGCTGCCGAAGGGCAAGGACGCGACGATCCCGGTTGTTTCCGTCAACAGCAAGGAAGTGGCGCTGGAAATCTTCCGCGTCGGCGACCGCGGCCTTGTGGACGTGGTGCGCGACGAGCGTTTCATGCGCCAGCTGTCCTACTATGACAGCAACCAGCTTGAGGAACAGCTTGGCGAGAAGGTCTGGTCCGGCGTCGTGGAGACGGCCAGCCCGCTGAACGAGGACGTGACGACGGCGATCCCGCTGGAGGACATGGGCCTTGAGCTGAAGCCGGGCGTCTATGCCATGTCGGCCAAGTCGAAGCTCGACAAGACCGACGAGTGGAGCAGCAAGGCCACCCAGTGGTTCATTGTCTCCGAAATCGGCCTCAGCTCCTATTCGGGCACGGAAGGGGTGATTGCCTCGCTGCGCTCGCTCTCCGATGCCAAGCCGATGGCAGGCGTGAAAGTCCGCCTCGTTGCCGTCAACAATGAGGTGCTGGGCGAGACCGTCTCCGATGCCAACGGCCTTGCCAGTTTTGCGGCCGGCCTGTCGCGCGGCCGCGGCGGCCGGGCTCCGGCGCTGGTCGTTGCTGAAACAGAGCAGGGCGACTACTCCTTCCTCGATCTGCGCAAGCCTGCCTTCGATCTGTCCGACCGTGGGGTCGAGGGCCGTCCGGCTCCCGGGCCGCTGGATGTGTTCAGCTGGACCGACAAGGGCATTTACCGCTCGGGTGAGACGGTGCACGCTCAGGCGCTGCTGCGCACGGCCAAGGCTGATGCGCAGACGGATCTGCCGCTGACCTTCATCTTCATCCGCCCCGATGGCGTCGAATATTCCCGTACCGTGATCAATGACGGCGGTCTGGGCGGCTATCTTCAGGACCTGTCCCTGCCGGCCGGTGTGCAGCAGGGCTCCTGGACGCTGCGGGTTTATCTGGACCCCAAAGGCAACGCGCTGGCCGAAAAGACCTTCCTCGTGGAGGACTATCAGCCGGAACGCGTAGACTACACGCTGAAGGCATCGGCCGATGCGCTGAGCCTTGCCCGCCCGGTGGACGTGACGGTGGAAGGGCGGTTCCTCTATGGAGCCCCGGCGGCCAACCAGACGCTTGAGGGCGAGATCATCGCTGCCCCGGTCCGCAACCTTGCGGGCTTCCCCGGCTATGTCTTCGGCCTTGCGGATGAGGGTATCTATCCGGAACGCGCCAGCCTGCCCGAAGGCCTTGCGACCGATGAAAATGGTGTGGTGACCTTCCCGCTCGCCCTGCCGCAGCTGCAACCCACGTCGGGGCTTTACACCTCGACGCTGATCACCCGTCTGGTGGAAACCGGTGGGCGCTATGTGGAGCGCAGCCTTGACCTGCCGGTTCTGCCCGGCGGTCCGCGTATCGGCGTGAAGCCGCTGTTCTCAGGCGGTGTCGATGAAGGCGGCCCGGCGGATTACGAGATCGTGCTCGTCGATGAAAACGGCAAGCAGATTGCAGGCAAGGGTATCACCTGGACCTTGTCGCGCATCGACCGCCGCTATCAGTGGTACCGCAGCGACGGCCAGTGGAACTTCGAACCGGTGACCTCCAGCGAACGGGTGTCCTCCGGCAAGATCGATATTCCCTCCGATGGTCCGGCGCGGCTCTCCCTGCCGGTGAACTGGGGTGAGTACAAGCTGGAAGTCTCGCTCGGCGGCAGTCAGCCGGCTGAGACCAGCGATACCTTCTCTGCCGGCTGGTACTCGGCAGGCGGCTCTTCCGATACGCCGGACCGGCTGGAAGTGGGCCTCGACAAGTCCGCCTACCGCCCCGGTGAAACGGCCATCCTGCGCCTGAAGCCGAAGACGGAAGGTGTCGCCGTGATCAACGTCTTTGGCGATGGCCTGCTGGAAACCAAAACCGTCGAGGTGGATGGTTCGGAAACCGAAGTCAGCCTGACGGTGACGGATGACTGGGGGGCAGGGGCCTATGTGACGGCGACCCTGCTGCGGCCGATGGACATCGACGCCAAGCGCATGCCCGCCCGCAGCATCGGCCTTGCCTGGGGCAAGGTGGAGCCGGGCGAGCGCAAGCTGGCGGTGGAGATCACCGCGCCGGACACCATGCGCCCGCGTCAGGAGCTGACCGCAACCCTGAAGCTTGCCAACCTGCCTGCGGGCGACAAGGCCTATGTGACGCTGGCTGCCGTGGATGTGGGCATCCTCAATCTCACGGGCTACAAGGCACCGGAGCCCAGTTCCTGGTACTTCGGCCAGCGCCGCCTCGGCATCGAGATCCGTGACCTTTACGGCCAGCTGATCGACCGCACGGCCGGCACACGCGGCACGGTGCGCTCCGGCGGTGACGGCGGCTCCGGCCTCAAGGCCCCGCCGCCCGACGAGGAGCCGGTGGCCTTGTTCTCCGGCATCGTTGAAGTCAGCGATGACGGCACGGCGGCTGTTACCTTCAACGTGCCGGACTTCAACGGAACCCTGAAGCTGATGGCCGTTGCCTGGTCCGCCAGTGGCGTGGGCGAAGCCAGCCGCGACGTGCAGGTGCGCGATCCGGTGGTGATGAGCACCAGCCTGCCGGCCTTCATGGCACCGGGCGACACCTCGCGCATCCTGATCGAGATCGACAATGTGGATGGTCCCGCCGGTTCCTATGAGCTGGTGACCAGCATCGATGGGCCGGTGGAGCTGGAAGACGGCCAGACCACCCGCACGCTGGACCTCGCCAAGGGCGGCAAGCTGGAACTGCGCCTGCCGGTGAAGGCCATGGAGGCGGTGGGTGATGCGGCCATTGATCTGGCCATGTCCGGGCCGGAAGGCACCACGGCGTCCAAGTCCCTTAAGCTGGGCGTGCGCGATACCCAGCCCTATTCCACCCAGACGGAGACGTTCGAACTGGGGGCAGGCGAGGAACTGGTGCTGGACAGCTCCACCCTCGATGGCTTCCATGCGGACACGGCATCCGTCAGCCTTGCCATCGGCGGCAAGGCGGATATTGACGTGCCCGGCCTTCTGGATGCGCTGGACCGCTATCCCTATGGCTGCACCGAGCAGACGACGAGCCGCGCCCTGCCGCTGTTGTATCTGAACGAAGTGGCGGCAGATGCCGGGCTCGGCACGGATCCGGAACTGCGTGAGCGGGTCGTCAACGCCATCGCCCGCGTGCTGGCGAACCAGAATTATTCCGGTTCCTTCGGCATGTGGAACAGCTATGGCGAAAGCGACACCTGGCTCGACGCCTATGTGACGGACTTCCTCGTGCGTGCCCGTGAAAAGGGCTATGACGTGCCGGATGTGGCCTATACCGCGGCGCTCGACAGCCTGCAGAACCGCGTCTCCTACGCCAATGACTTCTCGTCGGGCGGGGAGGGCATTGCCTATGCGCTTTATGTCCTGTCACGGACGGGACGGGCCTCCATCGGCGACCTGCGCTACTATATGGATGTGAAGTTCGAGGACTTCTCGACCCCGCTGGCCAAGGCACAGGTCTCCGCTGCTCTCGCCCTTTACGGTGAACAGCAGCGCTCGGCCCGCGGCTTTGAAAAGGCTGCCGATGCCCTGCCGCTGGAGCGGGCCGGCATCTTCCGCGCGGACTATGGCTCGCCGGTGCGCGATGCTGCGGGCATTCTGACCTATATGTCGGAAGCCGGGCAGAGCAAGGCGAGCAGTCCGGTGGCGGACTTCATTGCTGCCAAGCAGGACGTGACCGCCTATAACTCCACCCAGGAAATGGCCTGGATGCTGATGGCTGCCCGTCAGGCGAATGAAGAGGCCCGCAAGGCCACCTTCACCGTGGACGGTCAGGAGCAGACGGACCGTCTGGGCTGGCGTTTCTCCGGCGAGGATGTCTCGGATGATGCTGTCACCTTCGTGAACACGAGCGGCAAGCCGCAGCGCGTCATGCTGACCGTGACCGGCCAGACAACCGAGCCGCTGCCGGAAGGCGGCGAGGGCTTTGCCATCTCCCGCAAGATCTATGATCTGGACGGGGCTGAGGTTGACCCCGCCGCGGTGCCCTACAACAGCCGCCTGGTGGTGGTGATCGAAGTGGAGCCGCTGACGGAAAACAACGGCCGGCTGATCGTGGTGGACCGTCTGCCCGGCGGACTTGTCATCGACAACCCGCGCCTTGTCCGCTCCGGCGATCTGGGGGCACTGTCCTGGCTCAACACCATCGACATGCCCGACCATGTGGAGTTCCGTCAGGACCGCTTCGTGGTCTCCGTCGACCAGCGCCGCTTCGGCGATCCGGTGCTGACCTTCGCCTATCTGGCGAGGGCGGTGACCCCGGGCTCCTATGCCCATCCGCCCGCCACGGTGGAGGACATGTATGTCACCAGCCGCTACGGCGTGACGGCCACAAGCCGGTTCGAGATCCTCGGGCCGGTGCGCTGAGCGGGGGAGGGGAGGCCTGCTCCCGTCTGACACAAGGTGGCAGTCTGGCTTCCACGGCACAGCTTTTCTACCCCCCTCCCCCTTGAGGGGAGGGGTTGGGGGTGGGGGTAACAGACTGAAAAACAGGGGTATTTTGATTGTTGGTTTGCTGCACAGAGTAGAGGGGCAGTTATGTAACGCTCCGGCGTGAATACCCCCACCCCTGCCCCCTCCCCTCAAGGGGGAGGGGAAATGAGAGGCTTCGGCTAAAGAGATAAGTTTTTGAAAATAATCATCTCTTTCACGGCCGGGCAAGGTTCATAGCGCATTCAAACGCGTTGTGTGTATGTAGTTGCCCTGCTGAAACGGGATGAGCCAGTCATGACCGATGGCGAAGACAAGCTGGTTCAATCATCTGAACTCTCCGGGCGGGAGATCTCCCCTCCGGACAATAAACCACCGCGCTGGCGCTTCAGGCGCCGCCGCTTCTGGCGAATGAGCTGCGTTGCCGGGCTGGTTCTTGCCGCTGCCGGGGCAGGGGCCTTGCGCGTGGCGCTCGATGTGGCGGCGGTGCCCTCAGCCCGCAAATATGATGACCTGTCTGTTTCCCGGACAGTGCTCGACCGAAACGGCGATCTGCTGCGCGCCTTCACGGCCTCAGATGAGCGCTGGCGCCTGCCGGTGGACGTCACCGCGGTCGATCCTCTTTATATACGGATGCTCATCGCCTTCGAGGATCGGCGCTTCCATGACCATGGCGGCGTTGATCCTCTGGCGCTGGTCCGCTCTCTCGGCCAGATGCTGATGGCTGGGCGCATCATCTCCGGCGGGTCCACCCTCACCATGCAGACCGCGCGTCTTGCCCGCGAGGCGGACACGCGCAGCCTGTCCGGCAAATATCAGCAGATGGTGGCCGCACTGGCCATGGAGCGGGATCTGTCCAAGGACGAGATCCTGCGGCTCTATCTTCTGCGCGCGCCCTTCGGCGGCAATCTGGAAGGCGTGCGGGCGGCAAGCCTCGTCTGGTTCGGCAAGGAGCCGGGCCGCCTGACGCCGGCAGAAGCTGCGCTGCTCGTCGCCCTGCCGCAGGCGCCGGAAGCCCGCAGGCCGGACCGCTCGCCGGAGGCTGCCCGTGTGGCGCGGGACCGGGTGCTGGACAGGGCCGTAGAGGCCGGTGTTCTGGACGGCGAAGAGGCAGAGGCCGCCAAGGGCGAATCTGTCCCTTCCGTTCGCCGTGCCATGCCGATGATCGCCCCGCACCTGACCCGTCAGGTGGTGAGCGCCAATCCTCAGGCCCTGGAGCAGCGCCTGACCCTTGACCGCAATCTGCAGCAATCGCTTGAAGCCTTGCTGGCCTCGAAAGTGCGGGGCGGCAATTCCCGCCTTTCCGCCGCAGCCCTTGTGGCCGATCACACCACGGGCGAGATTCTGGCCTGGGTCGGTTCGCCCGGCCTCGAGGAAGAAAGCCGTCAGGGGCACGTGGACATGGTCACCGCCGTGCGTTCTCCCGGCTCGGCGCTGAAGCCCTTCATCTATGGGCTTGCCTTTGAGGAGGGGGTTGCGCACCCTGAAAGCTACATTGAGGACCGGCCCGTCCGCATTGGTGGCTACACACCGACGAACTTCGACATGTCCTTTCAGGGGACAGTGACCGTGCGCGAGGCCTTGCAGCTCTCGCTCAATATTCCTGCTGTCCGGCTGCTGGATGCGGTGGGGCCTGCCCAGCTGACTGCGCGCATGCGCCGGGCGGGCGTCGAGCCGGTTCTGCCCTCAGGTGTTGCGCCGGGGCTGGCCATCGGTCTTGGCGGCGTCGGCCTCAGCCTCAAGGATCTTGCAACGCTCTATGCGGACCTTGCCAACGGCGGCAAGGCAATGCCGCTGCGCTTTGACATGAAGGCTGCGGCCCGTCCCTCAGGCCTGCCGCTGCTGGAGCCTGCGGCGGCCTGGTATGTGGGCGATGTTCTTCTCGGCGTGCCGCGGCCCGATTCGAGCGGTGAGGGCGAAATCGCCTTCAAGACCGGCACGGCCTATGGCTACCGGGATGCGGTGGCGGCCGGATTCGATGGCCGGCACGTGGTGGCCGTCTGGACCGGGCGGCCGGACGGCACGCCGGTGCCGGGCATGACCGGCATCAATTCTGCCGCACCGATTCTCTTTGAGGCGTTCCAGCGGCTGGGGGCCAAGCGCATTCCCCTGCCGCAGCCGCCTGCCGGTGTGCTGCAGAGCGCCAATGCCGGATTGCCGCTGCCGCTGAAGGAAGCGCGTGTCCGTTCGCTCGACAGCGGAGGGCCCGTTGCAGCTCAGTCTGGCGGGACACAGTCTGTTCAGAAGAGCGCAGCGCTGCGAATCGCTTATCCGCCCGATGGCGCAGAGGTCGAACTTGGCCTTGCATCGGACCGGAATGCGGCGCTGGTGGTGAAACTTCAGGGCGGCCGCGGGCCTTATGCCTGGTTTGCCAACGGGCGCCCCGTTGGAACCGGCCAGTTCATGACCAGCCTTGCCTGGGCGCCCGATGGTCCGGGCGATTCTGTCATTACGGTCGTGGATGCGGATGGCCGCAGCGACCGGATCAGCGTGCGCCTGCACTGAACGGAACGGATTTAGAGCGCCTGACTTGAGGCCGGGAACGGCGGAAATGCCCCGCTGTTGCCCTTCCGCCGCGCCGAATCCGGCGTGAGAGACACGCTTTCAACAAGCCCGCAGCGGCGGATTAACCAGAGAAGAAACGGATTCGTAAGGGTTTTTCCGCCCAGATCCGGCCGCACTGGTTACGGGAATCTTAAGATCACCCCCAAAGTCGTGACTTTCGTGCAACACCGCATTTTGAAAGCGGCTCCGGACCGGGGCTGGAGGGTGTTTCGAGGTTGAACGAAAAACGCGGATGGGTATGGTCACTGTGCGAGCGGCCTCCGGGTCGCACTGGATTGCCGTCCAAGGATCATACCTCCGGCCGGTGGCAATATCAGAACAATTCGCGGGGATCGGTGGAATTCGATTGTAGCCCAAGAGGGCGGCGGCGATGAACACCATTGATTGACTGATTTGGAGGTCAGAAAATGAACCTTAAGAGCATTCTGCTCGGCGCGGCTGCTGCCGCTGCTGCTGCCACCACCGCACAGGCCGCTGATCTGCCGGTCGCTCCGGAGCCGGTTGACTACGTTCGCGTTTGCGACGCTTTCGGCACGGGCTTCTTCTACATCCCGGGCACCGAGACCTGCCTCCGCGTTGGCGGCCGCGTCCGCGCTGACTTCTACTTCAACGACTTCGGCAAGACCGGCTCCATCGGCGGTATCACTGGCTCGTCCTCCAACGCTTGGGATGCACGTTCTGGCAATGGCACCTCGACCCGTGCTCGTGGCTACATCCGTCTGGACGCCCGCACCAACACCGAATACGGTCTGGTTCGCGCTTACATCGACACCTACTTCACGGCTGACTCCGGTTCTTCGACTGGTACGACCCTGGACAAGGCGTTCATCCAGTTCGGCAGCTTCACCTTCGGCCGCACCGGTTCCTTCTTCGACTACTACACCGGTTCTGCGTTTAACCGCATGAGCCAGGTGTTCTCCGACAAGGGTTCCACCTGGGTTGCTGCTTACACCGCTGCTTTCGGCAACGGCATCAGCGCCACCGTGTCGGTTGAAGATGGCACCTACCGCACCGTCGCCGGCAGCACGCAGTCTGTGACGACGACGACCGTGAACGGCGTTGCTGTTAACAGCATCACCAGCACTTCTAACGCCGCTGGTCACCGCTTCCCGGATCTGGTCGCAAACCTGCGCGTTGATCAGGGTTGGGGTTCTGCCCAGATCATGGGTGCTCTGCACGAGTCGCGTCTCCGCAACACTGCGTCCAAGAGCAAGGTCGGTTATGCAATCGGCGCTGGTGTGACCTTCAAGCTGCCGATGATCGCAGCTAAGGACTCCATCACCTTCCAGGCTCAGTACGCCGATGGCGCTACCAGCTACATGGGCAACGCCAACAGCAGCTATGCTGACGTTGTGTTCGCTAACGGCCAGACCAAGACCACCAAGGGCTGGAGTGTTTCTGCCGGTGCGACCCACTACTGGACCGCTCAGTGGTCGAGCAACCTCGACGCTTCTTACGGCAAGCTCGATCGTCCGTTCGGTCTGGCTGACGTGACCCAGTGGAACGTTGCTGGTAACCTCGTGTGGGAGCCGGTCTCCGGTCTCCTCTTCGGTGGCGAGCTTGAGTACCAGAACGTCAACGTCAAGGGCACTCCGAAGAAGGACTCCGTCGTCGGTATGTTCCGCGTGCAGCGCACGTTCTAATCAGATCCTCTGGATTTGATGGAAACCCCGCAGCGAAAGCTGCGGGGTTTTTCTTTGTTCAAGGTGCTATGCGATGACAGCGGTCGTTTTGCCGTGGTCTCGTCCAGTCTCTACCTGTGGCTGTGGCATGACTAAGACCAACTCTCGATGAGCTTAACTCATCGAGAGTTGGTCAAGCCCGTGCGGCACCTGAGCAGTTTCAAGGCGTGATGCATCAGCATCTCAGCGCCTTGGTATAAGCTCTGCCGGTCTAAGGATCTGCCGGTCTTTCGTGGAGGCGGGCTTCAAGCGGAAGACTTCCTGCCGCGCCCGCTCAACCGTCCACTCTTGCCCGCAGAAAGTCGTCTATCGTCCTCTGGCTGAGACAGTCCCACAGGAGCGGCGCGTGGCCTTCGTCCGGGATGCTCAGGCTTGAGAGGTCCGGATGTGTGGCCGCCATCTCCTGCAGGGTCTCCTGCGTCAGCAAACGGGAATTGGCGCCACGCAGCACGAGTACCGGCCTGTCCAGCAGCGGAGCGAACAGGGGCCAGAGTTCGGGCCAGGGCGTATCAGCGGTGATGGCTTCCATCGGCTTGTCCAGCGCGGGGTCGTGGTCAAAGATGACGCCTTCTTGGGTTGCCCTTCCGGCCTGCCTCGCAAATTTCAGCCAGCCGGCATCGTCGATCTTCGGGAAATCACGGGCGAGAGCGCTCTTCAGTGTGGCTGCCACGTCCTCGAAGCTGGCATAGACCCGGCGCGCGGCAAAGCTGTCACGGATTTCGAGGAGGGCACCGAGCTCGATTCGTGGCCCCACATCGTTCAGGATAGCCGCGCAGAAGATCTCACGCGGGATTTGCGCTGCCATCATCATGGCATGCAGCCCGCCGCGGGAGGTGCCCAGCACCGCAAAACGGGGCAGGGCGGCCTGAGCCAGAAACAGCGCAATGTCAGAGGCTTCTACGGGCAGGCTGTAGTTGGTCCAGTTCGGATCCCATCCGCTTCGCCCGCGCCCGCGATAGTCGAGCGCATAGACCTTGCGGCCATTGACGGCCAGAGCCTGCCCCACATCCGCAAAATCCCGGGTGTTGCGGCTGAGGCCCGGAAGGCAGATCAGCGGTACGGCGCCGGGCACTTCAACGGGGGGGTGCCAGACGCATCCGGCCAGTCTCAGCCCGTCGGCGGCCGTCCAGTGGAAGTCTTCTGCCGTAATGCTCATGATCTCTCCCCGGCTGCCCGGCCGCTTGCCGCCGGTTTGCAGCCACCATTTGCGGATGCCGCAGGAGCAGCCATGCTACCTTGCTGCAACAGGTGTGCAAGGCCTGTCCGCAAGCGCAATCTGATGCCGTCTAAGCCATTGCCGCAAGGCCACTTGCACATTATTGTGCCGGACCATTCCCGCCTGAAATCTGCGGGAAAACAAAGTCCAACAAGGAATTCTGAAAATGTTCAAGGGATCGATACCAGCGCTGATCACTCCGTTCCGGAATGGCGCGGTCGATGAGAAACGCTTTCAGGATTTTGTGGACTGGCAGATCAAAGAGGGCAGCTCCGGCCTCGTTCCGGTGGGCACCACGGGCGAAAGCCCGACGCTGACTCACGACGAGCACAAGCGCGTGATCGAACTCTGCATCGAGGTGACGGCTGGCCGCGTGCCGGTGATTGCCGGTGCCGGGTCCAACAACACCACCGAGGCAATCGATTTCGCGCGCCATGCGGAAAAGGCTGGTGCGGATGCGCTGCTGGTGGTGACGCCTTACTACAACAAGCCGAACCAGGCAGGCCTGAAGGCGCATTTCCGGGCGATTGATGATGCTGTGGGCATTCCCATCATCATGTACAATATCCCGGGCCGCTCGGTCATCGACATGACGCCGGAGACCATGGCAGAGCTGTTCAGCACCTGCCGCAACATCAAGGGTGTCAAGGACGCGACGGCGAACATGGCGCGTGTCACCCAGCAGCGCAAGACTTGCGGACCGGACTTCCTCCAGCTCTCGGGCGAGGATATCACGGCGCTCGGCTTCAACGCCCACGGCGGGCAGGGCTGCATATCGGTGACGGCCAATGTGGCACCGAAGCTCTGTGCCGAGTTCCAGGCGGCAACGCTGCGCGGTGACTATGCCGCCGCGCTCGCCATTCAGGACCGGCTGGGCCCGCTCCACAACGCGCTCTTCATCGAGCCGAACCCGACCGGCGTGAAATATGCCCTGTCGCTCCTCGGCAAGATCGAGAACGAAGTCCGCCTGCCGCTGGTGCCGGTTTCGCCGGAAACGCAGGCCCAGATCCGCGATGCCATGGTGCACGCGGGTCTGATCAACTGAAATAGAGAGACCGGAAGGGCCTGCGACCGCCCCTTCGGTCTGATTTATGACAAAACCTCTCCCTAGTCATCCCGGACGCAGCGAAGCGGAGATCCGGGACCGGTGAGCCAAGGCGCACCGGTTATGGCTCTGGAGAAAAACAACTTGCCCTCCGGCTCACCGGTCCCGGCTCGCGCTGCGCTTGGCCGGGATGACGAAGGAGGGATAGGTTGTGTTGACAAACTGACCGGAAGGGCCGGGATGTGGCCCTTCCGCGTCCATACAGGGAAGATGTGACCATGGCGCCCAAGTCTGGCGGCCCCGCCCGGACGGTTGTTTCGGACAACAGGAAGGCGCGGTTCAACTATGAGATCGAGGACGTTCTGGAAGTCGGCATCGAGCTGCGCGGCACGGAAGTGAAAGCCCTGCGCGGCGGCAAGGCCAACATTCAGGAATCCTACGCGGCGGAGAAAGACGGTCAGATCTGGCTCTATAATTCCTATCTGCCGGAATACCTTCAGGCCAACCGCTTCAACCACGAGCCGCGCCGCCCGCGCCGCCTGCTGCTGCACAAGCGCCAGATCGCCAAGCTGGCAGCAGCCGTGGCCAAGGAAGGCAAGACGCTGGTGCCGCTGAAGATCTATTTCAACGAGCAGGGCCGCGCCAAGCTGGAGCTCGCCCTTGCCCGCGGCAAGAAACTGCATGACAAGCGCGAAACCGAAAAGGCCCGCGACTGGGCCCGCGAAAAAGGCCGCCTGCTGAAGTCCGGCGGCTGACTTGCCGGACGTGTTGAAACCTTCCGGAAAACCCTGTGCCCAAGTCTGTTGACAGCTTGTGAAAGAGCTGTTGGCAGGCTGTGGATATGTTGTGGGTAAAACTCATATGCGGCACGTTCATGCGCATGCGCAAGACGCCGCCACCCGCCGCCACCCGCCACTGAACATACCGTATCCGTCATCCCATGACTTGATCATGGGATCCACACCGTTCCGCTTCAGCTTGCGCCTGGTGTCATTCGGGTGCGATGCGGAAGATCTTTGCACTTGGATGGGAAGTGGAATGGATGCCATGATCAAGTCATGGCATGACGGAGTGTGTGGCTGATGTGATTGGGCTGGTTGAAACGCTGTTTCGGTCTTGCTTTTTCTGGATCTGGCTGGCTGAGAAGTGTCTGTTGCAGGCACGCCGGTCCACTCGCCACCTGTCACTGATCACACCGTATCCGTCATCCCATGGCTTGATCATGGGATCCACACCGTTCCGCTTCAGCTTGCACCTTGTGCCATTCCAGTGCGATGCGGAAGGTCTTTATCCGTAGACGGCAATGGAATGGATGCCATGATCAAGTCATGGCATGACGGAGAGTGTGGCTATTGTGCTGGGGAGCTCTAATAACATTGGGGAGAAGCCTTGCAGCTTCTCCCCGTGCCGTTTCACACCAAGGCTTTCGATGCTGGTGCATCACGCCTTGAAACTGCTCATGCTATCAAAGCTTGCCCGTGCCGAACTTGTTGGTGCGGGGGAAGCCGGTGGGGGGCAGGCGGCCGGCCTGGCCCCGGTCGCCGCGCCAGTCGGCGAGATCGTCCATGGAGCGGTTGAAGCTGCGGCCCGAGCTGTCGATCCAGACAAGACCGGCTTCGCCTGAGAAGACCACCGCATCAGCGACGCTGCCGTCCCGGTAGCGCTGCAGGCGCACGCCGCGCCCGCGGCCCATTTCCGGCACCTGCGCCAGCGGGAAGACCAGCAGCTTGCGGTTCTGGCCGATGATGGCGACCTGATCGCCTTCCACCGGAATGCAGAGCACGGCTTCGTTCGGCGCGGTGACATTCAGCACCTGCTTGCCCTTGCGGGTGTTGGCGATGACATCGGCCTCCGGCACGATGAAGCCGCGTGCCTCGTCGCTGATCACCATCAGCTTGCGGCCCGGCTTGTGGATGAAGGCGCAGACGATGTCCTGGCCTTCGTCCATGTCCACCATCAGGCGCACCGGCTCTCCGTGCCCGCGCCCGCCCGGCAGGGTGGCGGCGGAAAGGGTGAAGAACTTGCCGGCGGTGGTCAGCAGCAGGATCTTGTCCGTGGTCTCGCCATGGAAGGAGAACTTCAGCTTGTCGCCCTGCTTGAAGGCGACGGTCGCGAGGTCCTGCTGATGGCCCTTGAGTGCACGGATCCAGCCCTTTTCCGAGATGATGACCGTGACCGGCTCCTTCTCGATCATGGCCTGCTGGATGTCGCCGATGTCATGGTCCGGCGCTTCGGCCACATCGGTGCGGCGCTTGCCGAGCTCAGTCTCCGGGCCATAGGCCTTGGCGATTTCCGCCGTTTCCTTGGCCAGATGCGCCCACTGCTTGGTATCGGAGCCCAGCAGTGCGTTGATCGAGTCACGTTCGGCGCTGAGCTTCTCGTGTTCCTTGCGGATTTCCATTTCCTCAAGCTTGCGCAAGGAGCGCAGGCGCATGTTGAGGATGGCTTCCGCCTGCACGTCGGAGAGGCTGAAGGCGCGCATCAGCGAGGCCTTCGGCTCATCTTCCTCACGGATGATGCGGATCACCTCGTCGAGGTTGAGATAGGCGATCAGATAGCCTTCCAGCACCTCAAGCCGGTGCAGGATCTGCGCCAGACGGTGCTGCGAGCGGCGCACCAGCACTTCCTTGCGGTGGTCCAGCCACTCGCGCAGAACCTGCTTCAGGCCCATCACCATGGGCACCTTGCCCATGGACAGGACGTTGAGGTTCAGCGGGAAGCGGGTTTCAAGCTCGCTGAGCTTGAACAGGGATTCCATCAGAAGAGCCGGGTCGACGTTGCGCGAACGCGGCACCAGGACGACGCGCACGTCTTCGGCGGATTCGTCGCGCACGTCGTCCAGCAGCGGCAGCTTGCGGGCGGTCAGCAACTCGGCGATCTTCTCGATCAGGCGAGACTTCTGCACCTGATAGGGGATCTCGGTGACGACGACGACCCACTGGCCGCGCCCCAGATCCTCCACGGCCCAGCGGGCGCGGACGCGGAAGCTGCCACGGCCGGTCTCATAGGCCTCCAGCAGCCCCTTGGGATCGTCCACCAGAATGCCGCCGGTGGGGAAGTCCGGGCCCTTGAGATAGGCCAGCAGATCCCGCGTCTCGGCTTCCGGGTGCTTGATCAGGTGCTGGGCGGCAAGGCACAGCTCATGGGCATTGTGCGGCGGAATGGAAGTCGCCATGCCCACGGCAATGCCGGAGGAGCCGTTGGCGAGCAGGTTCGGGAAGCCGCCCGGCAGAACCAGCGGCTCGCGCTCTTCGCCGTCATAGGTCTCGCGGAAATCGACGGCATCCTCGTCCAGCCCGTCCAGCAGGCGCTTGGCCGTGTCGGTCAGGCGCGCTTCGGTGTAACGCATCGCCGCCGCGTTATCGCCGTCGATGTTGCCGAAGTTGCCCTGGCCCTCGATCAGCGGATAGCGCTGCGCGAAATCCTGGGCAAGGCGCACAAGGGCGTCATAGACGGCCTGGTCGCCATGCGGGTGATACTTACCGATCACGTCGCCGACCACGCGGGCGCATTTCTTGAAGCCGGCACCGGGGTCCAGCTTCAGAAGGCGCATGGCGTAGAGCAGGCGCCGGTGAACCGGCTTCAGGCCATCGCGCACATCGGGCAGCGCCCGGTGCATGATGGTGGAGAGGGCATAGGCAAGGTACCGTTCTTCCAGCGCTTCGCGCAGGTTGACGCCTTCAATGCCGCTTGGTGGAATCAGCTCGTTTCCCATGCTGCGAGCCATAGCCCGGATTGGCCCATCCACACAATTCTGCAGGGGCGGAAATGGCAGAATTCTGCAGGTTTTTCCCCGGTCTTGAGCGGTTTATCCGCCAAAGCCCATCAGGCCCGCCTGCTCATAGGCCTTGGCGAAGGCCGCTGTCATGCCGGTGCGCGTGGTGGAGAGGTCAAGACCGGCGGGACCGGTGACATGCCGGTCGAGGAAGAAAGCGGTGAGCGTGAAGCCGCCGGAGAGGTCGGTGAAGTTGATTTCCGTGCCCGGCTGGCGCTCGCCCTCCACCAGAAAGGCGGGCAGAGGCAGCAGCTTGTCGCGGTAGGGGGCCCCGGCATCGCGGCTGACGGCACGGGCGCTTTTCGGAGAAACATAGGCCAGATCCCAGGCCTGACCGGTGGCGGCGCAGCGGCTGAGGTCAAGGCCGAAGCCGAGTTCTGTCAGCAGCGCCAGTTCATAGCGCACGATCAGGGGACCTGCGATCAGCGGCTCGTGCAGGTGGTCCAGCACCACGGTGAGGGCCTGAAACAGGCCCTCATGCGCGGCGCGTTCCGGCAGCAGGCGGGTGAGGGCGGCCAGATGCTGCACGCCATAAAGTGCGCATGCTTCCTGCATCAGGAAACCGGCGCGTAACGACAGGCCTTCAACGGAAAAAAGGCCGAGCTGGCCGGGCAGCCGGGCGCGCCAGGTGAGGCGCAGCGTGTTGCCGGGCTGCAACAGCGGCGTCAGGCGGGGTGAGCGCGCCGAGCGGACAAGGCCGAGATGCCGGCCCTGATGGCGGGTCATCACCTCGGCGACAGCCGCGCTTTCCCCTTGCGGGCGGCAGGAAAGGAGAACGCCGTCATCTGTCCATTCCATCGGCGTGCCACCCGGTTTCCCTGTTCTGTGTCCCGCGCCGGATCAGCGCGGGAATTCCAGCCCCATCTCGCGGTAACGCTCCGGATCATCGGCCCAGTTCTCGCGTACCTTGACGAAGAGGAACAGATGCACGGGCCGTTCCACGATTTCCGTCAGTTCGGTGCGGGCGGCCTGCGAGATGATCTTGATGGTCTGGCCCTTCTTGCCCAGCACGATGGCCTTCTGGCTGTCGCGCTCCACATAGATCGTCTGCTCGATGCGCACGGAGCCATCCTTGCGCTCTTCCCACAGTTCGGTCTCGACGGTGGAGACGTAGGGGATTTCCTCGTGCAGGCGCTCGAACAGCTTCTCGCGGGTGATTTCCGCCGCCAGCATGCGCATGGGGGCATCGGAAACCTGATCCTCCGGATAAAGCCAGGGGCCGGGGCGCACTTCTCCGGCGAAATAGGCGAGAATGTCCGAAACGCCATCACCGGTCAGGGCCGAGACCATGAAGGTGCGCTCGAAGGTGACGGTTTCATTCGCGGTGGTGGCGACCTTCAGAAGCTTTTCCCGGTTGGCGACATCCGTCTTGTTGAGGATCAGCACCTTCTTGCCGGGCATGTTTGCAAGGCGGCCAAGGATGCCTTCCACCTCTTCGGTCAGGCCCTTGCGCGCATCGATTAGAAGTGCCGTCACATCCGCGTCGCGTGCGCCGCCCCATGCGGTGTCGACCATTGCCCGGTCCAGCCGGCGCTTGGGTTTGAAGATGCCGGGGGTGTCGACGAAGATGATCTGCGAGGAGCCATGCATGGCAATGCCGCGCACGATGGCGCGGGTGGTCTGGACCTTGTGGGTGACGATGGAAACCTTGGTGCCGACCAGCTGGTTGATCAGCGTCGACTTGCCGGCATTCGGCGCGCCGATGAGAGCAACGAAGCCCGCACGGGTGCCGTCTGCGGTATGAAGGGCGTCCATGTCGGTCCCGGCGGCGCCGGGCAGGTCCTGATCGGTCAAATCTGTCGTCTTTCAAGGTGTCATCCGGCGTGGCGGACAGCGGTCCGGCCCCGGCGGGTCAATCATAGCGGGTTTGTTGGGTGAGGCGAAGCATCCCGTGCATGGGCCCCGGGCGTCAGTCGCTCCAGACGCCTTCCCGCCGCAGCATGGTTTCGGCGGCAGCCTGTTCGGCCACGCGCTTGGAGTTGCCGCGCCCTTCGGCGCTGGGGAATTTTTCCACCTGCACGGCAACGATGAATTCCGGCGCATGGTCCGGGCCGGTGCGGTCGACCACCTTGTAGAGCGGGGCCGGCAGGCTCTTGGCCTGCACCCACTCCTGCAGGGTGGTCTTGGCATCGCGCAAGGGGCCGGAGAAGGTCAGCATGCGCGGCTCCCACAGGCGGCGCACGAAGTCTTCCGCCGTCTCGAAGCCCGCATCCAGATAGATGGCGGCAATTACCGCCTCGCAGATATCGGCCAGCAGTGCCGTCTTCTGGCGCCCGCCGGTCTGCGCCTCGCTCTGGCTGATGCGCATGTCATCGCCCAGCTTCAGCTCGATGGCGATTTCGGCGCAGGTCTCGCGCTTGACCATGTGGTTCAGGCGCCGCGCCATTTCGCCTTCGTCAGCACGCGGATAGTGCCGGTGCAGCATGCTGGCAACCGCAAGCCCGAGCACCCGGTCGCCGAGGAACTCAAGCCGCTGGTAGCTGCCGCCGGACGTGTCGGCCCCGGACAGGGCGCTGGCATGGGTCAGCGCCTGTTGCAGCAGGCTGCGGTCGGTAAACTTGTGGCCGATGCGCGCCTCGACGGCGGCAAGCATGTCTGTCTTGCGGGAAATGGTCATGCCGTCTCCTGCCTCAGATCGACTGGAACAGGCGGTCCCAGCGGACGGACCAGGGCCAGTACCAGAACTGCCAGGCAGGCTGACCGCCATCCACCGAGAAGAAGATCACTTCGGCGCGGCCGACAAAGTTGTCGAGCGGCACATAGCCGACGCCGCCCAGTTCCACCGGAACGCGGCTGTCGGTGGAATTGTCGCGGTTGTCGCCCATCATGAAGTAATGGCCGGCCGGCACCTTGAACGGGCGGGTGTTGTCGGACTGTCCGCGCGGGGTCAGGTCCAGCGTGTCGTAGCTGACGCCATTGGGCAGGGTTTCACGGTAGCGGGCGACGCGGCGCTCGTTGCCGAAACTGTCCTTGTCGATGAAGTCCTCGATGCGCTCGCGCGGGACGGCCTCGCCGTTGATATGCAGCACGCCATCGATCATCTGGATTTCATCGCCCGGGAGGCCGATGACACGCTTGATGTAGTCGGTGGAATTGTCGTGCGGGGTCTTGAACACGGCCACATCACCGCGCTCCGGATCCGAGCTCAGCACGCGGCCGGAGAAGGGCGGCATGCCAAAGGGGAAGGAGTAGCGCGAATAGCCGTAGCTGTATTTCGACACAAACAGGTAATCGCCGATCAGCAGCGTGTTCATCATTGACCCGGAGGGGATGTTGAACGGCTGAAACAGGAACGTGCGCACGACCAGCGCGATCAGCAGGGCCTGAATGATCACCTTGACCGTTTCGCCAAGGCTGCCTTCCTTGGCTTTTTTCTTGTCCGTCACGCTCATGTCGTCCTTCATTCGTGCCGCGAGGCGCCATCGGCCTCAGTCTGTTGCTGCGACTTTTAGCCGTTCATGCCGGGACTGGCAACGCAAGGCTTGGCGCAAGGCCTGCCACAAGCCTTTCTTGCTGCTTGTGGAAGCCTCAGGCCTGCTCGCGCACGGGCGGGGCAGGGGGCTCCGGCCAGTCCTGCGGCCAGGCGGAAATCACCACGAAGGCCTGCGCCAGCGGGTAGTCATCGGTAATGGTCAGGTCAATGCGGGCCTTGAAGCCTTCGGGCGTCAGCCGGGCAAGCCGTCCGGCGGCGCTGCCTGTGAGTTCCAGTGTCGGGCGGCCGCTCGGCAGGTTCACCACCCCCATCTCCCGCCAGGCAACGCCCATGCGGATGCCGGTG
Organism: Pannonibacter sp. Q-1; assembly: GCF_054073275.1. Classification (NCBI taxonomy): domain Bacteria; kingdom Pseudomonadati; phylum Pseudomonadota; class Alphaproteobacteria; order Hyphomicrobiales; family Stappiaceae; genus Pannonibacter; species Pannonibacter sp. Q-1. The sequence continues at coordinate 736,503 of NZ_JBSXNB010000002.1, read as the reverse complement.
CCAAGTGCCTTGGAGCAGGCCTCCTTTGCGGCAAAGCGTTTGGCATAGGAGGCTGCCCGCTCGGCGCGCCGGTCGGAGCGCTGGCGCTCCCTTTCGGTGAAGACGCGGTTGGTGAAGCGGTCGCCGAACCGTTCCAGTGTCTGCTCGATGCGGCGGATGTCGATCAGATCGCTGCCGATGCCAAGAATCATGGCTGCCTTTCCCTGGCCCGTCAGAACGCGCAAGACATGGAATTAGGATGCCGGACAGGCATCTTCAAGCTATTCGGCCTTGCGGCTTGCGTCCCGGCGCTTTTCAAGGCGCAGGCGCTTGGCTTCCTGATAGGTGCGCACGCTCTGGAAAACGATGACATAGCACAGTGCACCGCAGACCAGTCCCAGCGGAATCCCGCCGATCAGCATGGGCTTGATCACCGGCCAGAGCGTATCGAACGACTGCTCCATCAGGTTGAAGCCATAGCGGGTGGCGCCTTCGCGGCGGGCAATCTCATGCTGGCTGGAGCCCAGGATCAGGTGGCCCAGTTTGTAGGTCGCAGCCCAGATGAAGGGAAAGGTCAGCGGATTGCCGACAGCCGTGCCAAGCGCCGAGGCCAGCATGTTGCCCCGGATTGCAAAGGCGCAGGCGGCCGCCAGCAGGAAATGAAAGCCCATCAAGGGGGTAAAGGAGGCGAAGGCGCCTGCCGCGAAACCTCTGGCGATTGCGTCCGGGCTTGCAGTCAGGCGCAGGACGCGCTTGCCGTAATAGCGGAACGACCGGGACCAGCTTTCCCGCGGCCAGACGGCGACGCGCATCTTTTGAAGCCGGGTTGGCGGTGTTCTGCGCTGAAACAGCATGCGGTCCTGTCTCCCTTTCCCGTTTTGCCCGCTCAGGCGAGGTTGCGGCTGCCCGGCTTCACGGCCGGAAGCGCCGCCAGTTCCGGCGGCAGCTTGTCCGGCTCATAAGCCGGCACCTTGTACTGTGTCAGCGATACAAGTGGCACGGTTGTGTCCGCCTCTCCGGCGGAGCGGTCAATCAGGCAGGCCACGGCTAGAACTTCGGCGCCAATTGCCTTCAGTGCGTCAACCGTCTCGCGGCTGGACAGGCCCGTGGTGACGATGTCTTCAACGATGACGACGCGCGCGCCCTTTTCCATCTCGAAGCGGCGCAGGCGGAACTCTCCGCCCTCACGCTCCACCCACATGGCCGGAACGCCGAGGTGGCGGGCGGTTTCATAACCGGGGATCAGGCCGCCAAGGGCAGGGGAGACGACGGCATCGATCTTGCCAAGGCCGGCCGCCTCGATCTTCCGCGCCAGCGCCTTGCACAGGCGTTCGGTCTTCTCCGGATACATGAAGACGCGGGCCTTCTGCAGGAAGACCGGGCTGCGCAGCCCGGAGGAAAGAATGAAATGCCCTTCCAGAATGGCCCCCGCCTCGCGGAAAACGGCCAGGACTTCGTCCTGCGTCATCGTCCAAAGTCTCCGTCTTGTGCCGGGTTAGCCGTTGACACGTGTCACGCTCGACACGTTCGGCTTGGCCCGCAGCTGGTTGATGATACGGTTCAGATGTTTCAGATCCCATACCTCGAGATCGATGATCATCTGATGGAAGTCGGCCACCTTGCGGACCATCTTCAGATTGTCGATGTTGCCGCCATTGTCGCCGATCACCTGGGCGATGGCGGCGAGGGAGCCGGGCTCATTCAGCGCTGACACGTTGATGCGCGCCGGGAAACGCTCCGGATTGTCCACGTCGATGTCCCAGCGCACGTCGATCCAGCGGTCGCTCTGGTCGTCGAATTCCTTCAGTGCCGGCGACTGGATCGGATAGATCGTCAGCCCTTCCGAAGGCGTCAGGATGCCGACGATCCGGTCACCGGGCACAGCGCCGCCATTGGGGGCAAAGCTCACCGGAATGTCACCGGTCAGGCCGCGGATCGGCAGCGCCATGCCATCGGTACCCTGCGCGGCATCGGGAATGCGGAACTTGAGGCCCTGGCCCTTCTCGAGATCGAACCAGCCTTCACCAGGCTCCGGTTTCAGATGAGCTGTGCGCTCGTCCTGATAGTCCGGGTGCACTGCCTTGACCACCTGCTGCGCGCTCAACTCGCCGCGCCCGACGCTGGCCAGCAGGTCGGCAATGGTTTCCTGATTGAGCAGGCCGAGCACGCCATCCAGCAGGCCTTCCGAATAAGGCTTGTCCGCACGGTTGAAGGCGCGTTGCAGCACATGCTCGCCAAGGGCGCCATATTGCTTGCGGATGGATTCGCGCGTGGCCCGGCGGATCGCGGCCTTGGCCTTGCCGGTCACGGCAATCGATTCCCAGGCGGGCGGCGGCGTCTGCGCCTGCGAGCGGATGACTTCCACCTCGTCGCCGTTCCGCAGTTCAGTCACCAGCGGCATGATCTTGCCGTTGATCTTGCAACCGACGCAGGTGTTGCCGATGCCCGTATGAACCGCATAGGCAAAGTCGATCGGCGTTGCCCCGCGCGGCAGGGCGATCAGGCGCCCCTTGGGTGTGAAGCAGAACACCTGGTCGTGGAACAGTTCCAGCTTGGTGTTTTCAAGGAATTCTTCCGGCGTGTCGCCCTGCGACAAGAGATCGATGGTGCGCCGCAGCCAGTCATAGGCGCGGCTTTCATCCGTGTGCCGGGCAATGTTGCGTCCGCCCGTCTGCCCGTCCTTGTAGAGGGCGTGGGCGGCAATGCCGTATTCGGCCACCCGGTCCATCGCCTCGGTGCGGATCTGCAGTTCCACGCGCTGGCGGCTGGGGCCGACGATCGTGGTGTGGATCGAGCGGTAGTCGTTCTGCTTCGGCGTCGAGATGTAGTCCTTGAACCGCCCCGGCACGGTCGGCCAGGTGGTGTGGATGATGCCCAGCACCCGGTAGCAGGCCTCGGTGGTGCCGACGATGACGCGGAAGCCGTAAATGTCGGAAAGCTGCTCGAAGCCCAGCGACTTCTGCTGCATCTTGCGGAAGATGGAGTAGGGGCGCTTTTCACGGCCCTTGACCCGGGCGGCGATGCCGCGCTCGGCGATCTGGGCGGTCAGCAGGCTTTCGATCTCGCCGATCAGCCCGCCGTTGCGCTCGCGCAGGCCCGTGAGCCGCTCGGCAATCGTGGCATAGGCTTCCGGATTGAGCACCTGGAAGGACAGGTCCTCCAGCTCCTCGCGCATGTCCTGCATGCCCATGCGCCCGGCGAGCGGGGCATAGATCTCCATCGTCTCTTCGGCGATGCGGCCGCGCTTGTGCTCCGGCATGTGCTGGAGCGTGCGCATGTTGTGCAGCCGGTCCGCCAGCTTCACCAGCAGCACACGCACATCATCGGCGATGGCGAGCAGCAGCTTGCGGAAATTCTCCGCCTGCTTGGTCTTCTGGGAGACGAGGTCGAGGCGCTTGATCTTGGTCAGGCCTTCGACAAGCTTGCCGATTTCCTCGCCGAAGACCGTGTCGATCTCCGCGCGGGTTGCATCCGTGTCCTCGATGGTGTCATGCAGCAGCGCGACGGCAACGGTCGCATCATCCAGCCTGAGATCGGTCAGGATGGCAGCCACTTCGAGCGGATGGGAGAAATAGGGATCGCCGGAAGCGCGGGTCTGGGACCCGTGCTTCTTCATGGCATAGACATAGGCCTTGTTCAAAAGGCCTTCATCGGCATTCGGATTATAGCGGGTAACCCGTTCGACAAGCTCGTATTGGCGCATCATGGCCGCAGCAGACACCCTTGGACACAGATTGCAGCACCAGGGCTTGCCAACTCAGATGACCCGCCTCATGCCGGAAATCAGATGTCGTCCGAACGCTCCGGCGGCACAAGGCCTTCCAGACCGCGCAGCAGATCTTCTTCCGACATGCGGTCGAACTCAACGTTCGAATCGTCTACCGCATTGACCTGGGTGCCGCCAGAATTGCTGGACGGAACGAGCGGTACGGCTTCCGCCTCCGGCTCATCCACTTCCACATATTTCTGCAGAGAATGAATGAGGTCTTCCTTAAGATCTTCCGGGCTCACCGTCTCATCTGCGATTTCTCGCAGGGCGACGACCGGATTCTTGTCGTTGTCGCGATCGATGGTCAGCGGCGAACCGCTTGAGATCATCCGGGCGCGATGTGCTGCCAGCAGCACCAGCTCGAACCGGTTATCAACCTTGTCGATGCAATCCTCGACGGTCACGCGCGCCATAGGACTTCTCCATATGTTCTGGAATTCAAGTGATGAGCGTATATTAGCAACTGCACCTTAGCGCAACCCTCGCTGTTTCGTGATTGAGCATGAGGCGTCACAAGGGCGAAAAAATGGCTTGAGAACCTTTCACATGCGCAATTGGGGGCCATATTTACGATTGCGGAGTGCTGCGCCAATGTAGTACCCCAACTGTTGCGCCCATCAAAAGACGTCCAAATAATGGCGTTCAGTTAAAAGTTTAACTTTTGCTGCCTGGGAAGCAACGCAAACGAGCGAGTGATTGTTTATACAAGTCAATCAATTGCGCCCTGACAGGTTGAGTGCTGCACCAAAGCCCGCTGGTGCTGGAAAGGAATTGCTTTATGTTCGATTCAAGAGAAAAAATTGCTTTGTTTATTGATGGGGCGAACTTGTATTCGACGGCAAAGGCGATCGGTTTTGATATCGATTACAAGATGCTGTTGAAGGAGTTTCAAAGCAAAGGCTATTTGCTGCGCGCCTATTACTACACTGCGATCATTGAGGATCAGGAATATTCCTCAATTCGTCCGCTGATTGATTGGCTTGATTACAACGGTTACAAGGTTGTGACGAAGCCGGTGAAGGAATTTGTTGATTCCAGCGGCCGCCGTAAGGTCAAGGGCAACATGGATATCGAGCTGGCGGTGGATGCCATGCAGCTCGTCGACAGCGTTGATCACATCGTCCTGTTCTCGGGGGATGGCGATTTCCGCTCGCTGGTTGAAGCTCTGCAGCGCAAGGGCCGCAAGGTCAGCGTCGTCTCCACGCTTCAGACCCAGCCGCCGATGATTGCCGATGACCTGCGCCGCCAGGCTGACCACTTCATCGAGCTGGCGAGCCTTGCCAACCGCGTTGGCCGTGATCCGGCCGAGCGTCCCTCGCGTGCCTCCGACCGCGACCGTGACGCCGACGAAGATGACGACTACTGAGGCCTGAACCGCATATGGCTGGTGTTGCTCTGGACCCGGCACGCGATTGTCCGCTGTGCCCGCGTCTCGTTGCCTTCCGCGAAGAGCACCGGCGTCTGTCGCCGGACTGGTTCAACGCGCCCGTGCCGTCCTTTGGTGACAAGGCACCGTCCCTGCTGATCGTTGGTCTTGCGCCGGGCTTGCGCGGCGCCAACAGGACAGGGCGGCCGTTTACCGGGGATTATGCCGGCGATCTTCTCTACGAGACGATGATCGACTTCGGTTTTGCCAGGGGCGTCTATGAGGCACGTCCGGATGACAGCCTTGAGCTGGTGGATGCCCTGATCACCAATGCGGTGCGCTGCGTCCCGCCGGAAAACAAGCCGACCGGCCCGGAAATCAAGACCTGCCGGCCGTTCCTGATTGCAACGCTTGACGCCATGCCTTCGGTCCGCGCGGTGCTGGCGCTGGGGCGCATTGCCCATGACACGTTTCTGACCGCTCTGTCGCTGCCGCGTGCAAAATCCCCCTTCGTGCATGGGGCAGGGCATGACATTCAGCTGTCCGGACGGCCGGTGAAGCTTTTCGACAGCTATCACTGCTCCCGCTACAACACCAACACGGGACGGCTGACGCGGGAGATGTTCCGCAGCGTCTTTACTTCGATCCGCGCTCACGTGGATGAGACCAGCTCCTTGCCGGCCTGATCAGCCGTCAGACAGGCTTGCGGACGGGCCGGGCTGCGACCAGCCCTCCGGCCCCAGATGCTCCTGCGGCTGGAAGCGCTCCTTGTAGGCCATCTTCTGCGACCCTTCGACCCAGTAGCCGAGATAGACATAGGGCAGGCCGAGCCTGCGGGCGCGCTCGATATGCTCGAGGATCATGAACGTGCCGAGGCTGAGGCTGTCGATCGACGGGTCGTAAAAGGAATAGACCATCGACAAGCCGTCGGCCATGCGGTCGGTCAGGGCAACGCCGATCAGCGGCCCGGTGCCGCGCCGGGTGAGGAACGTGTCCGGCCCGCGGCGGCGGTATTCGATGACCATGGTGTCCACATGGGTGTCTTCCACCATCATCGCGTAGTCCAGCACGCTCATTTCCGACATGCCGCCATTTTCATGCCGGGCCAGAAGATAGGTGCGGAAGAGATCATATTGTTCGCTGGAGGGGGAGGGCGGCAGCTCGGCGCCAACCAGCCAGCTGCCCTTCTTCCAGGTGCGCTTGAAGGAATTGGTCCACTGGAAATCCGCCACCCGCACCCGCACCGAAACGCAGGCCCGGCAGGCCTCGCAGGCCGGACGGTAGGCGATGTTCTGACTGCGGCGGAAGCCGCCCTGCGTCAGCACGTCATTGAGGGCAGGCGCCTGATGACCGACCAGATGGGTGAACACCTTTCGCTCCTGCCGGCCCGGCAGATACGGGCACGGCGCAGGGGCCGTCAGGTAGAACTGGGGATGGTCGATCGGGTGCCGGGTCACGTCGGAAGATCTGCCTCTCGTTGCAGACAATGATATCCCGACAGGATGGCGCGGCAAGAGGGAACGTCAAGCACCCATTTCCGGCAATTTCCGGTGCCGGAGCGCCGCGCAATCCGGTCTGATGTCAGAAACGGCGGTCCGCGTTGATGACGACGGTTCCAAGGATGATGTCATGCAGCAGACGCTTGCGGTCCGACACGAGGCTGACCAGCAGCACCAGCGGCGTCAGCAGGGTGACGGAGAACCAGAACAGCAGCGCATGCATCGCTGCCAGCAGGGCATAGGGCTTGCCGCCGTGCCACAGGCGCATTTCGAGGCCCATGGCGCGCATGCCCAGCGTCGAGGCGCGTTCGCCGCCCAGCGTGATGGCGGTGTAGGTCAGCGCCACGCCCTGCCACAGGAAGGCATAGGCGAACCAGGCGAGGCCCAGCGTGAAAATGCCGAGAAAGAAGACGAGGATCCCTGCCATCAGCGTGAAGAGTGCAATTATGGCCGTGTCGATCAGAAAGGCCATGATGCGCTTGCTGCGCAGCCCGCTGAAAAGTGCAGGATCATCGGTGGCGCCAAAGCCGCCGCGCCTGGGTTCCAGAATTTCAGCCTGATAGGACATTACCGCCTCCGTTTCTGCCATTCATGTGGGAAGAACGGGACGAACAGTCAATTGTTCCGTTCCAGTTTGCCGCCAGGGTTTTTGGTATGCCCGCCAGCTTCACCGCGCAGCGCGCCGCCTCAGGCCATCACTTCGGCCACATTCATCTGCCGCACCGCGTAGCCGCGTTCGCGCAAGGCTTCGATGATGGCCTGGCCGTGGGCGGCGTCGAAGGTCTCGAAGGTCACATCCAGCGTTGCGCCCTTGGCCGGCACGTTGAGGAACAGGCGGTGGTGCGACACGTCCACCACATTGCCGCCGCGCCCGCCGATGAGAGAGGTGATTTCGCCCAGTACGCCCGGCCGGTCCGGCGTGTCGATGCGCACCGAGACAAGGCGGCCATCGCGGGAGAGCTCGCGGATCACGATGGAGGAGACGAGGCGCGGGTCGATGTTGCCGCCGCACAGCACCAGCCCCACCTTCTTGCCCCGGAACAGCTCCGGCGCCGTCAGCAGCGCGGCAAGGCCGGCAGCCCCTGCGCCTTCCGCCAATGTCTTCTGCTGGGTCAGGAACAGGTTGATGGCCCGCTCGATGGCGCTTTCCTCGGCCAGAATGATGTCATCGACCAGTTCGCGCACGATCTTGCGCGTGAGGACGCCGACGTCCTTCACCGCAATGCCCTCTGCGATCGTGGGCCCGCCGCAAGGCAGATCCTGGTCATGCACGGCACTCCACATCCCCGGATAGAGCCGCGATTCGACGCCCACGATGGAGATCCCGGGCTTCAGGCCCTTGGCGGCCACGGCCATGCCGGAGATCATGCCGCCGCCGCCAACCGGAACGACGAGGCACTCAAGATCCGGCACGTCTTCAAGCATCTCCAGCGCGATGGTGCCCTGGCCGCGGATCACATGCGGATCATCGAAGGGATGCACCCAGACGAAGCCCTTTTCCTCCGACAGGCGCTGCGCTTCAGCCGTTGCCCCCACCAGCGTGTCACCAGCCAGAACCACTTCGGCGCCATAGCCGCGCGTGGCGGTGATCTTCACGAAAGGCGTCGTCTCCGGCATGACGATGGTGGAGGGAATGCCGAGCCGGCCAGCGTGATAGGCAACAGCCTGTGCATGGTTGCCCGCCGACATGGCGATGACGCCGCGCTGGCGTTCTTCCTCCGTCAGCGACAGCAGCTTCACCAGCGCCCCGCGTTCCTTGAAGGCGTTGGTGACCTGCATGTTCTCGTATTTGACGAAAACCTCGGCCCCGGTCAGCGCCGACAGCTTGGGCGCGGGTAGGAACGGCGTGCGCAGCACGGCTCCCCGGATCAGACGCGCCGCCTCTTCCACATCGGCAAGGGAAAGCGGCAGGGGGCCAGAATCCTGTTTTTCAGAGGTCTGGCGATCAGAGGGGCTATGCATGGATCCGTCCGGAAAATGGGCGGCCTCTCAGAGGCCGCTTTTGAGAAGCTCTGCCACGCGGGGCGCGAAATAGGTGAGAATCCCGTCCGCTCCGGCGCGCTTGAACGCCAGAAGGCTTTCCAGCATGGCGCGTTCGCCGTCAAGCCAGCCATTGGCGGCAGCGGCCTGGATCATCGCGTATTCTCCCGACACCTGATAGGCATAGGTCGGCATGCGGAAGGTGTCCTTCACCCGCCAGACAACATCCAGATAGGGCATGCCGGGCTTGACCATCACCATGTCGGCGCCTTCGGCAATGTCCAGTTCCACCTCGCGCAGGGCCTCGTCCGTGTTGGCCGGGTCCATCTGATAGGTGCGCTTGTCGCCGATCAGCGTCTTGGAGGTCCCCACCGCGTCGCGGAAGGGGCCGTAGAAGGCCGAGGCATATTTGGCGGCATAGGCCATGATCTGGGTTTCGCGGTGGCCATTGGCATCCAGCGCCCGGCGGATGGCGCCGATGCGCCCGTCCATCATGTCGGAGGGCGCAATCACGTCTGCGCCTGCTTCCACCTGCGTCAGGGCCTGGCGGCAAAGCTGATCGACGGTCTCGTCATTCAGGATGCGCTCGCCATGCATCAGGCCATCGTGGCCGTGGCTGGTGTAGGGGTCCAGCGCCACATCGGTGATGAGGCCGATGTTGAGGCCCGCCTGCTTGATGGCGCGGCAGGCGCGGCAGATGAGGTTTTCCGGATTGAGCGCCTCGTTGCCGGCATCATCGCGCAAGCCGGGATCGGTGTAGGGGAAGAGCGCCAGCGCCGGGATCGACAGGCTCGCCGCATATTCGGCCTCGCGCACGGCTTCATCCACCGACATGCGCTCGACGCCCGGCATGGAGGGCACCGGCTGGCGGATGTTGCTGCCATCCACGAGGAAGATCGGCCAGATCAGGTCATTTACGGTCAGGGCGTTTTCCTGCACCAGCCGGCGCGCCCAGTCGGCGCGGCGGTTGCGGCGCAGGCGGCGGCCGCCGAGAATGTCGTCAATGTGCTCGGGGGAAACGCTGTGGAAGGGGCTGGACATGGGGCGGGTCCTGGAATTCGGAAGTTTTGATCATGCGTGATGGGCGCGGACTGTAACAACAGCGCCGCCGTGATGCCATAGGGAGGACTGCGGCATCATGGACTTTGCTGCCTGAGCGGCGGCCGTTTGCGCCAAGCCATAGGCCAAAGAGACGATCTGCCACCAAATTGACGTTAAGGTCAAAACGGGCTACCCCGGAATAACAAGGGTTGCAGAGCGGCAAGGGGCAGGCAGGAGGAGAACCGCCGCCCGGGATCGCCATCTGCGGCCATCCGTGCAGGCGGGAGGAGCCCCATGGACTTTGCCTTGAACGAGGAGCAGCGCGCCTTTCAGGAGGTGGCCGCCAGCTTTGCCCGCGACGAGATGGAGCCCCATGCGCGGGAGTGGGACGAGAAGTCCATCTTCCCGGTGGAGACCCTGCGAAAGGCGGCAGAGCTTGGCTTTGCCGGCATCTATGTGCGTGAGGATCTGGGCGGATCGGGCCTGACGCGGCTGGATGCAGCGCTGATCTTCGAGGAGCTCGCCAAGGGCTGCACCTCGACGGCGGCTTATATTTCCATCCACAACATGACCGGCTGGATGATCGACCGGTTCGGCTCGCAGGAGCTGCGCGAGCGCTATCTGCCGGACCTGTGCAGCATGCGCCGCTTTGGCAGCTACTGCCTGACGGAGCCGGGCGCGGGCTCGGACGCGGCAAGCCTCAGAACCCGCGCCATGCGGGACGGGGACAGCTACGTCCTCAACGGCACCAAGGCCTTCATCTCCGGTGGCGGTGCGTCGGACGTTTATATCGTCATGGCCCGCACCGGCGGGGAGGGGCCGGGCGGCATCTCCTGTTTCGTGGTGGACAAGGGTACGCCGGGGCTGAGCTTCGGGGCGCAGGAAGTGAAACTCGGATGGAAGAGCCAGCCGACGGCGCAGGTCATTTTTGAAGACTGCCGCATTCCGGCGGCAAACCGCATCGGCGAAGAAGGCGAGGGCTTCAGGTTTGCCATGGCCGGACTGGATGGCGGGCGGCTGAACATCGGTGCCTGCTCGCTGGGGGCGGCGCAGACCTGCCTTGAGCGCAGCATCGCCTATATGAAGGACCGTCAGCAATTCGGGCGTTCCCTCTCCACTTTTCAGGCCTTGCAGTTCCGGCTGGCCGACATGGCGACGGAGCTGGAGGCGGCCCGGCTGCTGCTGCACAAGGCGGCCATGGCCGTCGAGCAAAAGGCGGAAGGGGCCACGCGCCTTGCCGCCATGGCCAAGCGCCTTGCGACGGACACGGGCTTTCAGGTGGTCAACGAGGCGCTGCAGCTGCACGGCGGCTACGGCTACTTGCGCGACTATCCCATCGAGCGTTTCCTGAGGGATGTGCGGGTGCACCAGATTCTGGAAGGCACCAACGAAATCATGCGCGTCATCATTTCGCGCGATCTGATTGGCCGGTGAGAACAGCAACCGGGGAGGCAGAAGAGCATGAGCGAGAGCGCGGACGAGGTTCTGTTCGAGGTGGCGGGGCAGGCGGGGCTGATCACCCTGAACCGCCCCAAGGCGCTCAATGCGCTCAGCCATGGCATGGTCAAGGCCATCGCCGCCCGGCTGGATGACTGGGAAACGAATCCGGCCATCACCCGCATCGTGCTGCGCGGCAGCGGCGAGAAGGCCTTCTGCGCGGGGGGCGACATCCGCCAGGTCTATGACATGGGCGCGGTGCAGGGCCTCAAGAGCGCACCGGAGCAGACGAGCTTCTTCGCGGACGAATATATCCTCAACAGCCGCATCAAACATTTCACCAAGCCCTGGGTGTCGCTGATCGACGGCATCGTCATGGGCGGCGGTGTCGGCCTGTCGGTGCATGGCTCGCACCGGGTGGGCACGGAAAAGACGCTCTTTGCCATGCCGGAAACCGGCATCGGCTTCTTCCCGGATGTGGGGGGTAGCTACTTCCTGCCGCGCATGTCGCGCCGCACCGGCTATTACTGCGCGCTGACCTCTGCCCGGCTGAAGCAGGCCGATGCGCTGCTGACCGGCGTGCTCACCCACGCGGTGGCGTCCGCCTCTATCCCGCCGCTGACGGACGCGCTCTGCGCCGGGGAGCCGGTGGAGGCAGCGCTTGCCCGCCACGCGGTGGATGCAGGTCCTGCGCCGCTGCTTGACGTGATGGATGAACTGGAGCGCGTTTTCGGGCTCACCAGCGTTGACCAGATCTGGCAGGCGCTGGCCGCAAGTGATTCAGACTTCGCACGAAATTGCCTGGGGATGCTGGCCGCCAAGTCGCCCACCAGTCTGGCGCTGACCTTCGAGCAGCTGAACCGGGGCGCGGAGCTGGATTTCAACGGCTGCATGCGGATGGAATTCCGCATTGTCAGCGAGATCCTGAAGCACACGGACTTTTATGAGGGCGTGCGCTCCGTGCTGGTGGACCGGGACAATGCACCGCGCTGGCAGGCGGCAAGTCTTGCAGAGGTGGACAGGACGGGGCTGGCGGCTTATTTCGGAAGGCCAGAGGGCGGCGATCTTCCGCTGCCCTGAGTGAAGCGCGGGCACTGGCTGACAACGCCTGATGCCCCTTCCCGCAAGGCCGGCCATGATCACAAGCTTTCAGGATCTCCTCAAGAACCGCCCGCCCTGGAGCACCGTGCTGCTGTGGTATCTGCGCTGCATGGCGCTGCTGCTGATCGCGGGCGGGGTGATCCACTGGGCCCGCATCGTCGGCTTTGCGCCCTGGCGCGGCGCATGGTTCTGGGAAATGCCGGTCGAATGGCAGACGGCCACCGTCTTCTTCGCCGTGCTGGATCTGGTGGCGGCGATCGGCCTCTGGCTGGCGGTGTCCTGGGGCACGGTCATGTGGCTGTTCCGGGCTTTCAGCCAGATCGTCATGCACACGGCCTTTTCCGACATGTTCGGGCGGCGGCCTTACGAGATCACGTTCTATCTGGCGACCATCGGCATCTATCTGCTGCTGGTCTATCTGGTGGAGCAGGAACACAGGAAGAAATAGCCGGACCGCAGATGGCCCAAGCCTGACACGGTTCCGGATGAGACTTTGCGAACCGGGAGGAGTTGCGTCATGGCATCAGTGGGTTTCATCGGTCTTGGCAACATGGGCGGCCCGATGGCGGCCAATCTGGTCAGGGCAGGGCATGCGGTAAAGGGGTTTGACCTGTCGCCGGAGGCCAAGGCCCAGCTGGAGGCCGCAGGCGGCAAGGCGGTCGCATCCGTCGCAGAAGCGGTGCGCGATGCCGATGCCGTGGTTTCCATGCTGCCCGCAGGCAAGCATGTGCGCGCCGTCTACACCGGGGAAGAGGGCGTTCTCGCCAGCGCCCGGCCCGGCACGCTCCTCATTGACAGTTCCACCATCGACGTGGACAGCGCCCGTGCCGTGGCACAGGCGGCCGCTTCCGCCGGCATGGTCATGGTGGACGCCCCGGTTTCCGGCGGTGTTGGCGGTGCGGCTGCCGGAACGCTGACCTTCATGGTGGGCGGCGAGGATGCCGCCTTTGAGCGCGCCAAGCCCTTCCTTGAGGTGATGGGCAAGACCATCGTCCACGCCGGTGGCTCGGGCACCGGTCAGGCCGCCAAGATTTGTAATAACATGATACTCGGCATTTCCATGATCGCAGTTAGCGAAGCGTTTATCCTTGCCGAGCGGCTGGGCCTCGACGCCCAGAAACTTTTCGACATTTCATCCACAGCCTCCGGCCAGTGCTGGTCGCTGACAAGCTACTGCCCGGTGCCTGGTCCCGTACCGTCCTCGCCTGCCAACCGGGATTACCAGCCGGGCTTCGCGGCGCAGATGATGCTCAAGGATCTCAAGCTTTCCCAGGAGGCGGCGCAGTCCTCCGGCGCGGCCACGCCGCTGGGTGCACAGGCCGCAGCCCTCTATGCCCTCTTCTGCAATTCGGGCCATGCGGGCACGGACTTCTCGGGGATCGTCCGGTTCCTTCGTGGTGAATGAATTCTTTCGATGGATCGAAACAGACGAAAAGTCTCCGGTAAATTTTAAGAGATGATTCAGCGTATCTCTTAAGCGGATTTTAGAAGCGCCTCTGTATGGTCAGTCTCAAGGTGGAAAAAATAACCACCCAATGACAGGTAGAAATATAGAGGCGCAAACAAATGATCTCAGCTAACAGAGCTATGGATGCCGTTGCTCAGGCAGAAGAGGACACGGAACTCAAGCCGCTGTACCTGGAAGCACTGACGCTCGTCGAAAGACTTCACCGCCGTCTTCTTGACGTCATCAAGGACGAGTTTGACCGCATGGGCCGTTCCGACGTGAACAGCGTGCAGGCCCTGCTGCTGTTCAACATCGGCGACAGCGAGCTGACGGCCGGCGAGCTGCGCACCCGCGGTTACTACCTCGGGTCCAACGTCTCCTATAACCTCAAGAAGCTGGTGGAGACCGGTTACATTCATCATCAGCGTTCGCGCATGGACCGCCGTTCGGTCCGTGTCAGCCTGACGCCGAAGGGCCAGGAAGTCGCCAAGATCGTGAATGACCTCTACGAGCGTCACATTCTCTCGGTCGAGCAGGTAGGCGAGATCCACGCCGGTGACTTCGCCACGCTCAACAAGTCGCTGCGCCGCCTGGAGCGTTTCTGGACCGACCAGATCCTCTACCGTCTCTGATCCGCTGGGACTGCAGGCAGCACGAAATGAAGAGGCCCGTGCCGGACACCCGGCACGGGCCTTTCTGTTATGCGGGAGCCAGAAGGGATCAATGTGCCTTGATGACGCCGATCACCGCAGCGCTGATGTCCTGCAAGGCTCCGTTCCGGGTGGCAAAGTCGGCTTTGACATCGGACACGAAAATCACGGCGATCCACGGCGCCCGGTCCGGCGGCGTGATCATGGCGATGATGTTGCGGGTCTGGTCACCGCTGCCGGACTTGTCCGCAATGTGCCAGCCTTCCGGCGCGGTTTTGCGCAGGAGTGCGCCGGTGACGCCGCCGTGGCTCATCCACCCGGTCAGCTGATTGCGGGATTGAGGGCTGAGGACATCGCCCAGAAGCAGTTTTTCCAAGGTGGCGGCCATGGCTGCCGGTGATGTCGTGTCCCGGGGATCGCCGGATTTGAACGTGTTCAGGTCAGGCTCCAGCCGGTCGAGACGGCTGACGGTGTCTCCGGTGCTGCGGAAGAATTCCGTCACCGCTTCCGTGCCGCCAAGGCGGTTGATCAGAAGATTGGCAGCCGTGTTGTCGCTCATGTCGATGGTGGCCAGGCACAGCTCGCTGAGCGGCATGGTCTGGCCCACTTTTTTCTCCGTCACCGGCGCATAAGACACGATGTCTGACTGGAGAACGGGAAGTTCCTCGTCGAGGGTCAGCGTGCCGGCATCGGCTGCGGACAGGATGGCACCACAGATCGGGGTCTTGATGGTGCTGTTCATCAGGAACCGTTCGTCCGCCCGGTTGGCCCATGACCAGCCGCTGCCGGTGTCATGCAGAACCACGCCCACGCGGGCATTCAGCCGGGACTCGGTTTTGGCAACAGTTTCAGCGAGCTGAGCGTCTGCCGGGCCGGCTGCCGCCGGGGCTGCCAGCAGCAGGGAGACGGCAAAAACCTGAGCGGAACGGCGGAGATGGGAAAGCGTTTTTGGCATGATCAATCCTTGGAAATAGCGGGCGTATGAAAGCGCACTTGCGGCTCTCTGACATCAATTGATGTCATGCGTTCCTTCTATTGCGGCTTGCATTTCGCCCTCAAACGACAAATCCTCAGGTGCGATATTAGGAAAAGTAATGCGATGGACCGTCCCGATATTCCCCTCAATGCGCTGCGTGTCTTTGAAGTCGCCATGCGGCAGGGCAGCTTTACGAAAGCGGCGGTTGAATTGCGTGTGACGCAGGCGGCCGTCAGCCACCAGATCGCGCGGCTGGAGGATCAACTCGGCGTGATCCTGTTCCAGCGCACCTCGCAAGGCCTCGTGCCGACGGACGAGGCGAGGCTGCTTGCGCCGGTACTGGAACACAGTTTCGATGTGATTGGCCGGACGCTCGACAGGTTTCACGGCAAGCGGCACGTCGAGGTGCTCAGCATCGGCGTCAACACGACCTTCGCCCTTGGCTGGCTGCTGCCGAGGCTTGAGGCCTTTCAGGCGGCGCATTCCGAGATCGACTTGCGGATTTCGACCAACAACAACCGCGTGGAAATCCTGCGTGAAGGCCTGGATATGGCGATCCGTTTTGGTGCCAGCGGCTGGAGCGGGCATGATGCGCTTCCGTTGATGGAGGCGCCACTGTCACCGCTCTGTGCACCCCGGCTGGCTACACAACTCCGTGAACCGGCTGACCTTGCCAAGCTGCTGCTTCTGCGCAGCTATCGCAGCGCCGAGTGGCCGCAATGGTTCGAGGCAGCCCGGACGCCGCCTCCGCCGCTGAAGGGGCCAGTCTTTGACAGTTCGGTCGCATTGGCGGAACTGGCTGCCGAGGGCATGGGGGCTGCTCTGCTTCCTGTTGCGATGTTTCAGCGTCAGATTCGTCAGGGGCGGCTCTGCCAGCCGTTTCCGGTCTCAGTTTCTGCCGGGCGCTATCTTCTGGTCTGGCCTTCGGACCGTCCGCAGACACGGGCAATGGCCGCCTTCGCGCAGTGGATTGCCGGGGCCTGCCTTGAGGACCGGTCAGAGGCAGGCTGAGGCAGGCTGAGGCTGGGCCGTGCCCCTCCGGTCGCTGCGACACTCTCCGCCGCGCATGCAAAAAACGCAGTGTAGCTTTGCAGCACCAGTGTTCGCGTTTCTGGCGAAGATGTGTTTACTGGACATGTTTCGGCCATAAACCCCTGACTAATGAAACTCATGACTGCTGTGCCATGAGCGCAGGCAGGGGCTGACGATTGCGCAAGGGCTTTCACCGTTTGGGCATGCGGCGGCCGACCGGACCTAGGCTGCAATTTGTTAAGCCGCCGTGTGGTTAACTGGAAGTCACCGGCTGGCAGACCTTGCAGTATCTGCAGATCAGAACTGGTCAGGTGAACCTCCACGCGATGCGAAAGGGAGCGACGGGTGTTGTTGCGCAACGGGAATCAGATCACGAAAGTTTCCGCCACTCTGGCCCGCGCGGCTGTCTTGGCCGGCGCTCTGACGGGCGTTCTTGCCGGAACGGCGCTGGCGCAGTCGCCGCTGGAGGCACTGCAGCAGTATAACAAGCGCGCAGAATGGGAAGACCGTTTTGATGCCACGCTGCAGGACCTGCAGTCGATCAAGACCGCGACGCCGACCCTTGCGCCCCAGACAGCCGAATATGTGGCTTCGGCCATCGACCAGTATGCCATGATCGTGCAGCGCGGCGGCTGGGAACACGTCGCCACGCCGGGCAAGACGCTGCGCATCGGTGCTGAGGACAATATCGTTGCCTCGCTCCGCCGCCGCCTGATCGCATCGGGTGATCTGGAGCAGCAGGCCGGTGTCTCCACCACCTTTGATTCCTACGTCGATTCCGCTCTGCGCCGGTTCCAGGTACGCCACGGCCTCATCCCGGATGGCACGCTGGGGCAGACCACGCTGGCGGCGCTGAACATTCCGGCCGATGTGCGCCTGCGCCAGCTGGAAACCAACCTTGTGCGCCTGCGGTCCCTGTCGGGTGATCTGGGCGCGCGTTATGTGATGGTGAACATTCCGGCGGCCGAGATCGAGGCCGTTCAAAACGGCCGCGTCCGCTCGCGCCACACCGCTGTCGTCGGCAAGATCGACCGTCAGACCCCGATCCTGAATTCCAAGGTCTATGAGGTCAATTTCAACCCCTACTGGACCGTGCCGGTTTCGATCATACGCAAGGACCTGATCCCGAAAATGAAGCAGGATCCGGAGTATCTGGCCAAGAACAAGATCCGTATCTTCGACTGGAAGAACAACGAACTGGCCTGGCAGCAGATCGACTGGAACTCGGACGAGGCAACGAAGTATCAGTTCCGGCAGGATCCGGGCGAGATCAACTCGCTGGGTGCCATCCGCATCAACTTCCACAACACCCATCAGGTGTATCTGCACGACACGCCGTCGAAGACCCTGTTCGGCACCGACAACCGGTTCCATTCGTCTGGTTGCGTGCGTGTGCAGAACGTGCGTGACCTTGTGTCCTGGATGCTGGAATCGACCACGCCGGACTGGAACCGCACCCGTGTCGACCAGACCATCCGCGATGGCCTGCGGGAAGACGTGAAGCTGAAGACGCAGGTGCCGCTGTACCTGACCTACATCACGGCCTGGGCCAACGAAGACGGCACGGTGCATTTCCGTGAGGACATCTACAACCGCGACGGCCTTTATGGCGACGTGGCAGAGCTGCAGCTGCCTGGGCAGTAATACGAACTCTCGATGAACCTTTCTCATCGAGAGTTGGTCAAGCCCGTGCGGCGCCTGAGCGACTTCAAGGCGTGATGCGTCAGCATCGAAAGCCTTGGCATAAGGCTTCGCATCAGCAGATGAGACTGGAAAAGGGGGCTCAGGCTCCCTTTTTTCTTGCGCAGTCAACCATCATGCCCATCTGATCCCCTAGGGCGTGTCTTTCATGTGCCGCCCGTTCTTCTGTCTCTGGAGAAACCAGCATGTCCGGCCATGCCAAGGGTGAAGTCTATCTGGAATTCGTGCCCATCGGCCGTCAGGTGAAGGTGGTGGCGATTGATGCGGCGACCGGCGTTGAAGTGTCGGTGATCGGCCCGGTCAATGCGGCGCAGTCGGACCTGCAGGCGCTGGCGCTTCGCAAGCTGGCAAAGCGCCTGTCGGAGGACAGTGGCACGCCGGAGGTGCCGCGCGGGGGCTGGACAGCATGAATTTCCGCACCATTTCCGCTCCGGACCAGATCCATGCCGGATTTGCGGATCGCTGTGACGGTCTGCCACTTGGTTCACCGGAATGCCTATGCTAAGTGCAGGGCTCCCGAAAGGGCCAATGCCGGAGCAATGTCATTTGCCCGCGCTTGGGCGGAAGAAAGGGCGAAGGGGCCCTTTGTGAATCGCTGAAAAGGACCTAGCCATGTCGATGTCGGATACCTTGGCCGGCGAGCCGATCTACACCGGTTTCTTCACTCAATCTCTGGCTGATGCCGATCCGGATATCTTCGGCGCCATCCAGAAGGAAGCCGGCCGTCAGCAGCACGAGATCGAGCTGATTGCCTCCGAAAACATTGTCTCCAAGGCCGTTCTCGAGGCTCAGGGCTCGGTCCTGACCAACAAATATGCCGAGGGTTATCCGGGCAAGCGCTACTACGGCGGCTGCCAGTATGTCGACATTGTCGAGACGCTGGCGATCGAGCGCGCCAAGGAGCTGTTCGGCGCCAAGTTCGCCAACGTGCAGCCGAATTCCGGCAGCCAGATGAACCAGGCCGTCTTCCTGGCGCTGCTGCAGCCGGGCGACACCTTCATGGGCCTTGACCTCAATTCCGGCGGCCACCTGACCCACGGCTCCCCGGTCAACATGTCCGGCAAGTGGTTCAATGTCGTGTCCTACGGCGTGCGCAAGGACGACCATCTGCTCGACATGGAAGAGATCGAGCGTCTGGCTCACGAGCACAAGCCGAAACTGATCGTTGCCGGCGGCACGGCCTATTCGCGCGTCTGGGACTGGAAGAAGTTCCGCGAGATCGCCGATGCGGTCGGCGCCTATCTGATGGTCGACATGGCTCACATCGCCGGTCTTGTGGCTGGTGGCGCGCATCCCTCGCCGGTGCCCCATGCCCATGTCTGCACCTCGACCACGCACAAGTCCCTGCGCGGCCCGCGCGGCGGCCTGATCCTGACGAACGACGAGGACATCGCCAAGAAGATCAACTCGGCCGTGTTCCCCGGTCTTCAGGGCGGCCCGCTGATGCACGTGATTGCCGCCAAGGCCGTTGCCTTCGGTGAGGCGCTGCGTCCGGAGTTCAAGGCCTATGCTGCAGCGGTTGCGGCCAATGCCAAGATGCTGGCCCAGACCCTGCAGGAGCAGGGGCTGGATATTGTTTCCGGCGGCACGGACAACCATCTGATGCTGGTGGACCTGCGCCCGAAGAACGCCACCGGCAAGAAGGCGGAGGCCGCCCTTGGCCGCGCCAACATCACCTGCAACAAGAACGGCATTCCGTTTGACCCGGAAAAGCCCTTCGTCACCTCCGGCGTGCGCCTTGGCACTCCGGCCGGCACGACGCGCGGTTTTGGGCTTGCCGAGTTCCGCGAGATCGGCATGCTGATCACCGAGGTTCTCGACGGCCTGAAGGCGGCGAACAGTGAGGAAGGCAACGCGGCTGTGGAAGCTGCGGTGAAGGCCAAGGTGATCGAACTCACCAGCCGCTTCCCGATCTATCCGGCCTGATTGCCTGACTGACGCGTACAAGAACCGGTCCGCGCCCTCCGGCGCGGATCGTTTGCATTCTGAGCGGAATTCGAAGAGCTTACGGCCACCAGATTCTTCGCGCCCAAGCGGTGCTTGTGGCTTGGCAGGGCCCTGTCTCTCAGGGCCTTGGTATAAGGAACGGATGACATGCGGTGCCCCTTTTGCGGCGGTGAAGAGACCCAGGTTAAGGATTCGCGCCCGACCGAAGACAACACGGCCATCCGCCGCCGCCGTGTCTGCTCCACCTGCGGGGGGCGGTTCACCACCTTCGAGCGGGTGCAGCTGCGTGAGCTGATGGTGGTCAAGCGCTCCGGCCGCCGCGTGCCGTTTGACCGTGAAAAGCTGATGCGTTCCGTCGAGATCGCCGTGCGCAAGCGCCCGGTTGACCCGGAGCGGATCGAGCGTATGGTCAGCGGTATCGTGCGCCAGCTGGAAAGCACCAGCGAAGGCGAGATCACCAGCGAGATGATCGGCACCCATGTGATGGAAGGCCTGAAGACCATCGATGATGTGGCCTATGTGCGCTTTGCATCCGTATACCGGAACTTCCGTGAGGCGCGCGACTTCCGCGAGCTTCTCGGTGAACTGGGCGGCTTGCCCGGCAATGACGAACCCCAGGAGGATGCGTGAGCGAAGCTGAGGCTGAAGCTGTTGCGCCCGCCGCCGGCAGCAAGGCTGCCGTGACCGGGATTGACCGCCGCCTGATGCGCGCCGCTGCTGCCCTTGCAGCGCGGGGGCAGGGGCAGGTCTGGCCCAATCCTTCGGTGGGCGCGCTCATCGTTCAGTTTGAGGACGGCGGGCCGGTCATCGTTGGCCGGGGTGTCACCTCCCGCCCCGGCGGCCCTCACGCAGAAGTGAGCGCGCTGCGGCAGGCGGGGGAGCTGGCCCGTGGCGCCACCTGCTACGTCACGCTGGAGCCCTGTTCCCACTACGGCCGCACGCCGCCTTGTGCCCTTGCGCTGCGCGAGGCAGGTGTCGCCCGTGTGGTGATCGGCTGCCTTGATCCCAGCCCGCGCGT
This sequence comes from Pannonibacter sp. Q-1, assembly GCF_054073275.1. Lineage (NCBI taxonomy): Bacteria > Pseudomonadati > Pseudomonadota > Alphaproteobacteria > Hyphomicrobiales > Stappiaceae > Pannonibacter > Pannonibacter sp. Q-1. The sequence goes on along the minus strand of NZ_JBSXNB010000002.1, from coordinate 715,560 downwards.
GGCCGGGCGCGGTGTTGCCATGCTCGAGGAAGCGGGCATTTCCGTCTCCACCGGCGTTGAGGAAGACCTCTGCCGCCTGCTGCATGCCGGGCACCGGCTGCGCGTCACCGATCAGCGGCCGGATGTGGTGCTGAAGCTGGCGCTTTCTGCCGATGGCGGCATTGGCCGGGTTGGTGAGGGGCAGGTGGCGATCACCGGCCCGCTGTCACGCAATGTGGTGCATGGCCTTCGTGGCAGTTGCGACGCCATTCTCGTCGGCATTGGCACGGCTCTGGCCGATGATCCGGAACTGACCTGCCGCATGCCCGGCATGAAGGACCGCTCGCCCGTGCGCGTGGTGCTGGACAAGGATGCAAGGCTGCCGCTGAAGAGCCGTCTCGTTCAGTCTGCCGCCGATGTGCCGGTGTGGCTGGTGACGGGCAATCAGGCCGATCCCGAACGGGTGCAGGCGCTGGCCGATGCCGGTGTGCTGGTGATCCGCGTGCCCGCCAATGAAGAGGGCATCGAGCCGAAGATCGCGCTGACGGCGCTGGCCAACCGGGGCGTCACCCGGCTGATGGTGGAAGGCGGCGCACGTGTTGCCCGGTCCTTCCTGCAGGCTGGTGTGGTGGACGAGACGTGGATCTTCCACGGCGTGGCTGAACTCGGGGCAGGGCGCATCCTGCCGTTCGACGGCGGGGCAGGCGGATTCACCTCCGAGTACCCGGATTTCCGTCTGGTTGATACGGCCGTCTACGGGCCGGACAGGCTGCTGCGGTTCCGCCGCAAGGAGAGTTGAGATGTTCACCGGAATTGTCACCGATCTTGGCACCATTCTCTCCGTCACGGACATTCCTGCCGGGAAGCGCACCCGCATTGCCACGGTCTATGATGTGGACACGATCGACATCGGCGCCTCCATTGCCTGCGGCGGCCCGTGCCACACGGTGACGGCCAAGGGGAGCGATGAGACCGGCAACTGGTTCGAAGTGGAAAGCGGCGCGGAAACCCTGCGCCTGACCACGGCTGCGGACTGGACGGCGGGGCAGAAGCTCAATCTGGAGCGCTCCCTCAGCCTTGGCACGGAGCTGGGCGGCCATCTGGTGCTCGGCCATGTGGATGGGCTTGCCCGCATCGTCGAGCGGCGCGACCATCCGGACACGGTCTATTTCCGCTTTGACGCTCCGCGCGCCTTTGCGCCCTTCATTGCCCGCAAGGGATCGGTGGCGCTGGATGGCACGTCGCTGACGGTGAACGAGGTGGAGGGAACGGAGTTTTCCGTCTTCCTCATTCCGCACACGCTGGCGGTAACCACCTGGGCCGAAAGGCAGGTGGGAGACAACGTAAACCTTGAAGTCGACATGATGGCGCGCTATGCCGCGCGCCTTGCCGAATTCCGCGAGCAGGCCTGAGGGGCTCGCCCCCGCAAAAGGCTGGACAAAATCGGGCAGGCATGGTTCCTGACCGCACCTCTCAGACAGAAAGCGACACGACCGATGAGCTCCGCGCCTCACCTCCTGATCATTGAAGCCCGATTCTACGAAGACATCGCCGATGCGCTCTATGAAGGGGCCGCCAAGGCACTGGACGAGGCGGGCGCGACCCATGACCGGATCGCTGTTCCGGGCGTGCTGGAAATCCCGGCGGCCCTGTCCATGGTGCTGACCTCCATGGAAAACGACGGCACCTTCTATGACGGCTTCGTGGTGCTCGGCTGTGTCATTCGCGGTGAGACGACCCATTACGACATCGTCGCCAATGAATCGGCCCGCGTGCTGATGGATCTCATCGTCGATGCCGACCTTGCCCTCGGCAACGGCATCCTGACGGTGGAAAATGATGAACAGGCCTGGGCCCGCGCCCGGGTGACCGACAAGGACAAGGGCGGTGCTGCCTCGCGCGCAGCGCTGGACATGATCCGTCTTCGGGAACGGCTTGGGGTTTGATCTGACATGACCGGCGAAGCCGATCAGAACAAGGGGCCGGAAATCCGTCCGGCCAACAAGCGTGGTGCCGCCCGTCTCGGGGCGGTGCAGGCGCTTTACCAGATGGATGTGGGCGGCTCTTCTGTGACCGATGTGGTCAACGAGTTCACCGCCTTCCGCCTTGGCAAGGAAGTCGACGGCTACCAGTACCGCGATGCGGACGAGCAGTGGTTCAAGGACATTGTGCGCGGCGTTGTGGCCGAGCAGCTGCGTCTTGATCCGTTCATCCACACCGCGCTGGTGGAAGACTGGCCGCTGAAGCGCATCGACAGCCTGCTGCGTGCCATTCTGCGCGCTGGCAGCTATGAGCTGCTGCGCCGCCGGGATGTGCCGCCGAAGGTGATCATCTCCGAATATATCGACGTGGCGAAGGCCTTCTACGCCGAAGATGAGCCGCGTCTCGTCAACGGCGTGCTGGACCGTCTGGCCCACCAGCTGCGCAGCGCCGAGCTGGAGCCGCTGGAGCCTGCGGCTGAGGCGGGAGAAGGTCAGGACGCGCAGGACGGCCAGTAACATGGCCGCTGAGGGGGCATATGCGGGGCTGGGCGAGTTCGACCTGATCGAGCGCTTCTTTGCCCCGCTGGCAACCGCCCCCGGCAGCCTTGCGCTCACCGACGACGCCGCCGTGCTGAAGCCCTCCACCGGGCATGAGCTGGTCCTGACCAAGGACATGCTGGCGGCGGATGTTCATTTCTTTGCCAATGATCCGGCCGATCTGGTGGCGCGCAAGGCCTTGCGCGTCAACCTCTCCGACCTTGCCGCCAAGGGTGCAAGGCCTCTCGGCTATCTGCTGGGGCTTGGCCTTGGCGGGGAGATGGCCGGGAGCGGGGCCGCGCAATGGCTCACCGGCTTTTCTGCCGGGCTCGCTACCGATCAGGCGGAATTTGCGTTCCCGCTGCTGGGCGGCGATACCATCCGCAGCGGCGAGCGCATGGTCCTGTCCATCACTGCGCTTGGCGAAGTGCCGGAAGGCCGCGCCATTCGCCGTAATGGCGCGAAGGCGGGCGATCTCGTCTATGTCTCCGGCACCATTGGCGATTCCGCCCTTGGCCTTGCCCTGCGGCTTGACCCGGAGCTGGCACGCAAGCTCGGGCTGTCTGAATCTCATGCCGAGTTTCTGCTGAACCGCTATCTGCTGCCGCAGCCGCGGATGGCGCTGGCCTCTGCCGTGCTGTCCCATGCTTCCGCCTGCCTCGATATCTCTGACGGGCTCTGCGCCGATGCGGGCCATGTGGCGCGTCATTCGGGTGTGGATCTGGTCCTCGAGGCGGACGATGCGCCGCTGTCGGATGCGGCCCGTGCTGCGCTTGCAGCCGATCCGCAGCTTCTCGCCCGCGTGCTGACCGGCGGGGATGACTATGAGCTGTTTGTTTGCGTGCCGCAGGCGCAAGGGCAGGCCTTTGAGGCTGATGCCGCAGCTGCCGGTGTGCCGGTAACCCGCATTGGTCAGGTGCAAGCGCCTGCCGCTGACAAGCCAGCTGTCCATCTGACGCGCGGTGGTGTTCCTTTCGCGCTTGCAGGGCAGGGCGGCTTTCGTCATTTTTGAGGCCTGTCCCGGCTTCCCGCAGGGAAGCCATATCTGAACCCCGCAGATAGCCCTGCCAGCCAGTTCTGCCCGGACCCCGTCTGGAGCCTGCCCATGTCATCTCAGCCCTCCCTTTCGCCTGCGCAGGACGCCGCTGCCGATGGCGACCGCATCGCGCGCCGCAACGCTGCGATTCTTGCCGCAGCACAGGCTCTCGGCGGGGCGACGGCCTCCATCGTCATCGCCACCGGCTCGCTGACTGCGGCCTCGCTTTTGCCCGAAGCCCCTGGCCTTGCAACGCTGCCCATCTCCTGCATGATCCTTGGAACGGCCATCGGCACCCTGCCGGCCGGAGCGGTGATGAAGCGGGTGGGGCGGCGGACCGGTTTTCTGGGCGGCTCGGTTCTGGGCTTCCTCGCTTCGCTGCTGGCGGCCTGGGCGATCCTCACCGGCAGCTTCTGGCTGTTCACACTGGCCTGTGCGCTGGCGGGCACGGTGACGGCCTTCGTCCAGCAGTTCCGCTTTGCGGCCGCCGACACGGCGAGCGATGCCTTCCGCCCCAAGGCCATTTCCTGGGTGATGGCGGGCGGCGTCTTCTCCGGCATCATCGGGCCGCAGACGGTGATCTTCACCAAGGACCTCTTCGCGCCGGTGCTCTTTGCCGGAACCTATGCCGCCCTTGGCGGCCTGTTCCTGCTGATGGGCGTGATTCTCACCTTCCTCAAGGTGCCGCCCGTCCGGGAAAAGACCGTGGCGGATGCGCAGGCGCGGCCGCTGGGCGTCATCCTGCGCCAGCCGTCCTTCATTGTCGCCGCCGTCTGCGGCATCTGCTCCTATGCGCTGATGAGCCTCGTGATGACGGCAACACCGCTGGCCATGATCGGTTGCGGCCTCAGCGAAACCGATGCTGCGCTGGCGATCCAGTGGCATGTGCTGGCCATGTTCGGCCCCAGCTTCTTCACCGGCACGCTGATTGCCCGTTTCGGCGAGCGGACCATCGTTCTCACCGGCCTTGCGCTGCTGTGCGGCTGTTCCGTGATTGCGCTCATGGGGCTTGAAGTGGCGCATTTCTGGAGCGCGCTGATCCTCTTGGGCATCGGCTGGAACTTCGGCTTTGTCGGCGCCACCAGCATGCTGACGCGCTGCTACCGCCCCGCCGAGCGGGCGACGGTGCAGTCCTTCAACGATTTCCTCGTCTTCGGCTTTGTCGCGCTGGCGTCCTTCTCTTCCGGCGCGCTGCTGCACAGCTTCGGTTGGGCGACCGTCAATCTGCTGGTCTTCCCGCTTGTCCTCGTCTGCGTGATCCTCATGTTCGTGCTGGCCAAAGGCACACCGGAACCGGCGTTGTCTTGATTTGTTCCAAGTAAAAACAACCCTTGCGCAACCTGTTTTGCATTGCGGTATTTGCCGCGTCAGCATCTGCTGCGTTGCGGTGCATGTTTTCGTGTCTCTTGCGAAAATAAACGAGGGCAAGGACTTGACCGGCCCCATGTTCATTCTGTTAACGTGACGTCGTTGCGCCTTGCTGCGGAATGAGAGTGGACTTGCCGGAGCCCTGGCGCGCGTCGCAGCCCGTTGGAAGTCAAGATAAAATGCTGTCATAGAACGATCGGATTGCCGGGCTGCCCATTCATTGGGAGGACTCATGACCGAGCTTGTCGTCGTCATTGCCTGTGGCCTTCTGGGGCTGGCTTACGGGGGCTGGGCGATCCAGTCTGTGATGGCATCCGATGCGGGCAACGCCCGGATGCAGGAGATCGCGGGGGCGATCCAGGAAGGTGCGCAGGCCTATCTGACGCGCCAGTACACAACCATCGCCATCGCTGGCGCGGTCATCTTCGTTCTCGGCGCCTGGCTGCTGGGCCTCGCCGTCGCCATCGGCTTTGCGGCAGGGGCCATTCTCTCCGGTCTTGCCGGTTTTATCGGTATGATGGTGTCGGTCCGCGCCAATGTGCGCACGGCGCAGGCCTCCAGCCAGAGCCTTGCGGCCGGACTGGAGATTGCCTTCAAGTCCGGCGCAGTGACCGGGCTGCTGGTGGCAGGCCTCGCGCTGCTGGGCGTCACGGTCTATTTCGTCATCCTCACCCGCGTTCTCGGCTATGACCCGACGAGCCGTGCTGTTATCGATGCGCTGGTGGCGCTTGGGTTCGGCGCTTCGCTCATCTCCATCTTTGCCCGTCTGGGCGGCGGCATCTTCACCAAGGGTGCGGATGTGGGCGGCGATCTTGTTGGCAAGGTGGAGGCGGGCATCCCGGAAGATGATCCGCGCAACCCGGCCACCATCGCCGACAATGTCGGTGACAATGTCGGCGACTGCGCCGGCATGGCGGCGGACCTGTTCGAGACCTATGCGGTGACGCTGGTCGCCACCATGGTTCTGGCGGCGATCCTCTTTGCCGGAACGGCGGCGACGGCTCCGGCCATGCTCTATCCGATGACCATCGGCGGCGCCTGCATCCTGACATCGATTGCAGGCACCTTCTTCGTCAAGCTGGGGGCCAACAATTCGATCATGGGCGCGCTCTACAAGGGCTTCATCGCCACGTCCGTGCTGTCGCTCATCATCCTGTTCCCGGTCACGTCCTTTGTCTTCGGCGGCATGGGCGTGGTGCTGACCACCAGCGGCGGGCTCTCCTTCACGCCCATGTCGCTCTATCTGTGCGGTGTCGCCGGTCTGGCCGTCACCGGGCTGATCATCTGGGTGACGGAATATTACACCGGCACCGGCTACCGCCCGGTCCGCTCCATCGCCCAGGCATCCGTCACGGGCCATGGCACCAACGTCATTCAGGGCCTTGCCATCTCGATGGAGGCAACGGCTGTTCCGGCGCTGATCATCATCGCGGGCATCATCGTCACCTACTCGCTGGCAGGCCTCTTCGGCATCGCCGTTGCGGTGACCACGATGCTGGCGCTGGCCGGCATGGTGGTGGCGCTGGATGCCTTCGGCCCGGTGACGGACAATGCCGGCGGCATCGCCGAAATGGCCGATCTTCCGGCAGAAGTGCGCGTGACGACGGATGCGCTGGATGCGGTGGGCAACACCACCAAGGCGGTCACCAAGGGCTATGCCATCGGCTCGGCCGGGCTCGGCGCGCTGGTGCTCTTTGCCGCCTATACGGAGGATCTGCGCTACTTCATCAGCAACTCGGACCAGTATCCCTATTTCGCCGGGCTGACGCCGGATACGCTCGATTTCTCCCTGTCGAACCCCTATGTCGTCGTCGGCCTCTTCTTCGGCGGGATGTTGCCTTATCTCTTCGGCGGCATTGCCATGACCGCTGTGGGCCGGGCCGCCTCTGCCGTGGTGGAGGAGGTGCGCCGCCAGTTCCGCGAAAAGCCGGGCATCATGGCGGGGACCGAGCGGCCTGATTATGGCCGGGCGGTGGACATGCTCACCCGCGCCGCCATCCGCGAAATGGTCATCCCCTCGCTGCTGCCGGTGCTCTCGCCGATTGTCTGCTTCTTTGCCATCAACGCCATTGCCGGCAAGGCCAATGCCTTTGCGGCCGTGGGGGCGATGCTGCTGGGCATCATCATCACCGGGCTGTTCGTCGCCCTGTCGATGACCTCCGGCGGCGGGGCCTGGGACAATGCGAAGAAATACATCGAGGACGGCCATCACGGCGGCAAGGGTTCCGATGCCCACAAGGCCGCGGTGACCGGTGACACCGTGGGCGACCCCTACAAGGACACCGCAGGTCCGGCGGTCAATCCGATGATCAAGATCGCCAACATCGTCGCCCTGCTGCTGCTGGCCGTGCTGGCGCATTGATACTGAGGGCGGACAGCAACCCGCAGTGATGCGCCTGCATGGTTGCAGGACGCCTCCGCTCCCCTCCCCCTCGTGGGGAGGGGTAAGGGGTGGGGGGATCTGAGCCTGCAAGGGTTTGAAAAATGGATCTTTTCCTGATGAGGCATCAGGAGGAGAAGCTGTCTGTAACCAATGGATACTCTGCCAGGCGGAAAGGCCTTCCCCCCACCCCTACCCCCTCCCCACCAGGGGGAGGGGGGCTGAAACGCCGTGCCGGAGTGACCAGACTGCAGCCTTTCACCAAACCGTCTCTGGCTTCAACCAAGATGTGTGCATGCAGTAGCTCAAGGGGGGAGGGGGGGCTGCGGCAAAGGAAGAGTGCGTTTCTTCTCCTTGCGTCCCTTGTAAACGCTGGCCGGAAGTGGGGCCAAACCTTCACCCAGACAAAAATCCCCCGGAAGGATCTTCCGGGGGATTTGAACTTTTGACCTTGCCGTTCGGGCTCAGAGGCCAAGCGACGGGTTGGCGGCGCCGCGCAGGATCTGCGTCAGGAAGCCGTAGTCGGAGCCACCGGTGCGGGTCTTGCGGCCGATGAAGTCGAAGACCTTGCCGTCCTGCATGCCGTAGTTGGCGATGTCCTTCACAAAGCCATCCTTGTCGAAATAGATGGCGACCACCCGCTGCTCGACGATCTTCGGCTTCATGAAGGCGGTCGTCTCGGCGGTCTGGGAAATGTAGTAATAGGCGAGACCGTCAATCTCGGACGTGGTGGACGGCGACCCGAGGACCAGCTCGACATTCTCCTTGCTCGACCCCACCTGCACCTGCTGCAGCATGTCGGGGGAGATGGAATGGCCGTGATTGTAGGTCTGGGTGAAGCATCCGCCTACGGTCAGCCCGAGGAGAATGGGAAGCATCAGCACATGCGCCTTGGTCTTCATTCGTCGTTCCTGTCCCGTCTGAACCGGCCTTGCAGTCCGGTGCGTATTTGAATTCGTTCCTTGGCAAAGCAAGTAACCTGCGTTAGGGCACAAGGCAACACCGTCCGCTCGGGACCAGTCGAGGCATTCCATGGTATTTGGCCTTTTCCGCCGCCGTACCCGGCCATCCGAATACGCTCTTTATGGCGCTATCGTGGCTCAGGCGCGTCAGCCTGCCTTCTACGCAGCACTTTCTGTGCCTGACACCGTGGATGGCCGGTTCGACATGATGATCCTGCACGCTGTTCTGCTTTTCCGCCGTCTGCAGGGGGAAGGCAAGGAGGCTGCTGCCACGTCGCAGGCGGTTTTCGACCTGTTTTTCCGCGATATGGACGCTTCCTTGCGCGAAATGGGCATTAGCGACAACCGCGTGCCGAAGAAGGTACGCAAGATGGCCGAGGCCTTTTATGGCCGTGCCGCCGCCTATGGCGAGGCGCTGGACAGCGGCAATGCGCAGGATCTGGCGGCAGCCATCGGCCGCAACATCTTCACCGAAGCCGCCAATCCGCCGGCTTGCGACAAGCTGGCGCTTTACATGATGGATGCGGTCAAGACACTGGCGGACCTGCCGCTGGATGACATCATGACCGCCAAACTCGCCTGGCCCGACGTGCCGGCGCTTGAGGGAACCCCGAATCATGACTGATGTGCCGACACCCTTTTCGCACCGCTTTCAGGTGTCGCGTCTGGGCAACACGCCAAAGACCGTGGAACTGACCGCTGATGCGGAGGCGCTTGCCCGCATTGCCGAAGCCTATGGCCTCGACAGCCTCACCCGTTTCACCGCCACGCTGGAAGTGCGGCCGTGGAAGAAGGCCGGTGTCTTTGTGACGGGCGATCTGGAGGCCGAGGGCGCGCAGCGCTGCGTCGTCACGCTGGTGCCGCTGCCGATGAGCGTGAAGGACCACTTCGAACGGGCCTATGAACCGGAACTTGATCCGCGCCGCCGCAACCCGGACCTTGGCGAGGATGGCGAGATCGAAATCGATCTGGAAGCCCCGGAGCCACCCGATGCGATCGAGGACGGAATGATCGACCTGGGCGCGCTCGTCTGCGAGCAGTTCGTCCTGGCTCTGGACCCGTTCCCGCGCGCAGCTGATGCGGAACTGGAGTTTGAAGCACCCGCAGACGTGGAAGAGGAAGAAGAAAAGCCTTCGCCCTTCAAGGTGCTTGAGCAGCTCAAGAACAAGGACAAGCCATAAGGGGGAGTGGGCGAGGGGCGAAAACGGTTGTTTCCCGCCCCAAAACCGTTATGTTCGCCGCGCTGTACCTGCAAGATGGCGGACTGACCCTTTAGCCACCCCGGCTTGCTGTGGCGGATCTGCCAGCATCAGAGTGGCAGTCTCGAGATGCTTTCACGGCCTCCGGCCCTGATGAGCGCTCCCAAGCGAATGGACGACAAGAACCTTCAGATGGCAAAACCCATTCATATTGCCCTTGATGCCATGGGCGGCGACGCCGGTGCCGAAATGGTGCTGCCGGGGGCGGAGATTGCGCTGCTGCGCCACCCCGGCATCCGGTTTCTGATTTTCGGGCAGGAAAAGATTGTCCTGCCGCTTCTGGAAAAATACCCGCGCCTGCGCGATGCCTCCACCTTCTTCCACTGCGAAGTGGCGGTGTCCATGGACGCCAAGCCCAGCCAGGCGCTGCGCCAGGGGCGCTGGCGCTCCAGCATGTGGCGCGCCATCGAGGCCGTGAAGAACGGCGAGGCTGACGTGGCCGTGTCGGCGGGCAACACCGGCGCGCTGATGGCCATGTCCACCTTCTGCCTGCGCACCATGGCCAATATCGACCGCCCCGCCATCGCCGCCATCTGGCCGACGGCACGCGGGGAAAGCGTGGTGCTGGATGTGGGCGCCACCATCGGCGCCGATGCGCAGCAGCTGATCGATTTCGCCATTCTGGGCGGGGCAATGGCCCGGGCCCTCTTCGGGGTTGAAAAGCCGACCGTCGGCCTGCTCAACATCGGCGTGGAAGAAGTGAAGGGCCTTGAAGAGGTCCGCACCGCCGGCCGCATCATGCGTGAGGCGCCGTTCCGCTCCTTCTCCTATGCCGGTTTCGTTGAAGGCGATGATCTGGGCAAGGGCACCGTCGATGTGGTGGTGACCGAAGGATTCGCCGGCAACATTGCGCTGAAGACCGCCGAAGGCACAGCCAAGCAGATTGCAGGCTATCTGCGCGCTGCCATGAACCGGTCGCTGTTCTCCAGGCTCGGTTATCTGCTGGCCCGCGGCGCCTTCAACCAGCTGCGCGAAAAGCTTGACCCGCGCAAGGTCAATGGCGGCGTGTTCCTCGGCCTCAACGGCGTCGTGATCAAGAGCCATGGCGGCACTGACGCCGAGGGTCTTGCCAGCGCCATCGCCCTTGCCCACGACATGGTGCGCAACGAGCTTCTGCAAAAGATCTCCCAGGACCTGGTCCACTATCACCGTGGCCGTTTTCCCGTATCCGCTGAAACTCCCGAAGGTGACGAGTGACCACCATCCGTTCGACCGTTCTCGGCTGCGGCAGCTATCTGCCCGAGAAAATCCTCACCAATGAAGACCTCGCCCGTATGGTGGACACCACCGACGAGTGGATCGTGCAGCGCACCGGCATCCGCCAGCGCCACATCGCCGCCGAGGGCGAGTTCACGTCCCATCTGGCGATCAAGGCCGCCGAGCGGGCTCTCGCCCATGCGGGCCTGACGGCGCAGAATATCGACACCATCATTCTGGCAACCGCAACGCCGGACAACACCTTCCCGTCCACGGCGGTGCAGGTGCAGGCGGCTCTCGGCATGCGTCACGGTGTGGCCTTCGATGTGCATGCGGTGTGCTCGGGCTTCGTCTTTGCCCTGACGACGGCAGATACGTTCATCCGCTGCGGCCAGGCGAAGCGCGTGCTGGTGATCGGTGCCGAGACCTTCTCCCGGATTCTGGACTGGAACGACCGCACCACCTGCGTGCTCTTCGGTGATGGCGCCGGGGCGGTGATTCTGGAAGGGCGTGAAGCCTCCGGCACCGTGGCCGATCACGGGATCTTGACCTCGCATCTGCGCTCGGACGGCCAGCACAAGTCCAAGCTCTATGTGGATGGCGGCCCCTCCACGACCCAGACGGTCGGCCACCTGCGCATGGAAGGCAAGGAAGTCTTCAAGCACGCGGTGGGCATGATCACGGACGTGATCGAGGATGCCTTCAAGGCCACGGGCCTGACCGGTGAAGATCTCACCTGGTTCATCCCGCATCAGGCCAACCGGCGCATCATCGACGCCAGCGCAAAGAAGCTTGATATTGCGCCGGAAAAGGTGGTCGTCACTGTCGATCTTCACGGCAACACCTCTGCCGCGTCTATTCCCTTGGCACTTGATGCTGCCGTCAAGGATGGCCGCGTGAAGTCCGGTGACCTCATCATGCTCGAGGCCATGGGCGGCGGTTTCACCTGGGGTTCGGTCCTGTTGCGCTGGTAAGCAGTTTTGACGGGGCTGTGTCATCACCTTGCGTGAAGCTGACAGCGCTCATATCTGCGGTTGACCCTCGTTTCCGGACGCAATACCGTACGTCCGGAAAAGAAGTTCCACTGCAAAATCAGCCGGATCACGCTCCGGGCGAGGAGGAGGCATGGGTAACAGGACCATCACGCGCGCTGACCTTTGTGAGGCCGTCTACCAGAAGGTAGGTCTGTCCCGCACGGAATCCTCCGAACTGGTGGAGCGGGTGCTTTCTGAGATTTCGGATTGCCTGGTGACGGGCGAATCCGTCAAGCTCTCTTCCTTCGGGTCATTCCTTGTCCGCTCCAAGGGGGAGCGGATCGGGCGCAATCCGAAAACCGGCGAGGAAGTGCCGATTTCGCCGCGCCGGGTGATGGTTTTCAAGCCCAGCAACATACTCAAGCAGAAGATCAACGAGTCGCTGGCAGGCAACGGCAGCGACTGAGCTTCCGAACCGGTGACGCAGCATGAGCATGTCTGAAAAAAGCCCGGACGCCTTCCGGACCATCAGCGAAGTGGCGGAAGATCTCGATCTTCCCCAGCATGTGCTGCGCTTCTGGGAGACCCGCTTCACCCAGATCAAGCCGCTGAAGCGCGGCGGCGGGCGGCGCTATTACCGCCCCGATGACGTGGAGCTGCTGCGCGGCATCCGCCATCTTCTTTACGGTGAAGGCTACACGATCAAGGGCGTCCAGCGTATCCTCAAGGAGCAGGGACCCCGTTTCGTCATGCAGATCTGGCGCGAGGACGCCATTCCGCTGGCGGCCGCTCCGCGCATGGATGACATGGATGACGAGGACGGTGCAGCCGTGCCCGCGCCGCCCCAGCGCAAGCCCCAGGTGGTGATGCAGGAGCCGGAGCCCCCGCGTGATACGGGCGGCCTGCCGAGCGAGGTTCTGCCGCGCGGGCTTCTGGCGGACAATGATCCGCGCGCTCACGCCGCACAGGGCAAAGGCTTCCGCTTCATGGAGCGCTTCCTCTCCGACCGCACCGAAGAGGCGGGCCTTTCCAAGGACGACGTGCGCCGGCTTCAGGCGACATTGTTCGAACTTCTGGAATGCAAGCGCCTGCTGGATCAGGCGCGGTAGGGCGCGGGATGTTCTGAACGCGGCCGGACTGATCAGTCCGGCGCAGGGCACGCGCAGCTTTTGCTCAAGCTTTAACCCCACACTCCGTCCTGCCATGACTTGATCATGGCACCCATTCCCTTGCCTTTCCGCATGGTTTGCACGTCGAGTAGGGCGGCGAAATGTTTGTCCGGATCGGGATGAGAGGTCACGGCATGGATGGCATGATCAAGTCATGCCATGACGAAAGCGGATGGGTTGGGAGGACAGGAGAGGGGCTGAGACGGGCGGGGATGGGGCAAGGCGTTGATGCTGCATCCACCGGGGTGCCGGCGTTTTTCCGGCAAAATCCGCCCCACACTCCGTCCTGCCATGACTTGATCATGGCATCCATTCCCTTGCCTATCCGCACGGTTTTCACGTCGAGTAGGGCGGCGAAACGCTTGTCCGGGGCGGGATGAGAGGGCACGGCATGGATGGCATGATCAAGTCATGCCATGACGAAAATGGATGGGTGAGGGGGCTGGAGAGGGGCTGAGACGAGCGGGGATGGGGCAAGGCGTTGATGCTGCATCCACCGGGGCGCCAGCGTTTTTCCCGCCAAATCCGCCCCAACTCCGTCATGCCATGACTTGATCATGGCACCCATTCCCTTGCCTTTCCGCACGGTTTGCACGTCGAATATGGTGGAGAAAAGCTTGTCCGGGGCGGGATGAGAGGTCACGGCATGGATGGCATGATCAAGTCATGCCATGACGAACATGTGAGGCTTGGCGCTTTGAAGCGCTTACCCGTCATCTCACCATGTCAGAAAAAATGTCGCCGGTGCCACTTGCCATGCTCCGTGGAGCTTTCGGCTTTAAGTGGTCGGGCAGGCCGGATTCGAACCGACGACCCCTTGACCCCCAGTCAAGTGCGCTACCAGGCTGCGCTACTGCCCGACGACAGGGCTCTCTCTATCCGCTTCCTTTGCCCGGCGCAAGACTTGCCTTGCATTCAAATCCACAGTCCGCTGTTTTTGCTCAAGCTTGTGGATGGCGATGAGCCCCCAGGCGAGGCCGAGCAGCAGGAAATAGTGGCGCCAGTGGTCGATATCGATGATCACGCTCATCAAGGCATGGCCCACGAGCACCGCAAAAACGCAGTGGGCAAAGCCCGTCCACGGCCTGTGCTGGAAGAGCAGGGGCACGAGAGCGGCAACCGTCCAGATCACCAGCAGCGGATAGACCACGCCGCCGAGCCAGCCATAGGAGGTGAAGGCCTTCAGGTAGACGTTGTGTTCATCTTCGGGGAAATACTTGTTGAACTCCAGCGGTCCGAGACCGAAGGGGCGTTCCATCACCATCTCGAAGCCCATGCCATAGCGGGCAAAGCGGCCGAGACGGGCGCCGTCATAGTCCTGCACAAGTCTTGCCCGCTCGCTGAACATGGCGGCGACGCTGTCGATGGACAAGGCGGCCGCAAGAAGCAGCAGCACGGCGGCAAGGCCGCCCGCGCCCACCAGCACCAGCCGCAGCCGTTCCCGGGGGCGGCGCTCATGGATGAGGCTGAGCAGGTAGACGAGGATGCCGGACAGGGCCAGGAGGCCCCAGGCGCCGCGCGAGAAGCTGAGGAAGATGCCCAGCACCAGCACGGGCAGAATCAGCAAGGCGGCAGGGCTTGAGAACAGGCCCCGCGTCAGCAGCCGGTGGACCAGCAGCACCGTGGGCAGCACCAGGAACGGGCCGAAGACATTGGGGTCCTGAAAGGTCCCGCGCGCCCGGCCGTAGAGCGTGAACACCTCGCTGCCGGGAAACAGCCGGAAATAGGCGGCAACGCCTATGGAGGCGCAGAGAAGCGCGCTTGCAACATAGGCCCGCTCGATGAGGAACAGCCGGCCGGGATCGGCGCTGACAACGGCGGCGTAGAATATCGCCGTTGCGGCGAGAAAGCCGGAGACGGCCATATACATGGCGGCGGTGGGCACATCGCGGGCAAAGGGCACCGCCATGGTGCCGCCGGCCATGAAGAGGATGAGAAGCACGGTCAGCGGGCCGAACTCAGGCCGCAGGCGCAGCCCGAACAGAAGCCACAGCACCAGAAGCCCGGCCATGAACAGCTCGTAAGGGGCGGGTTCCTCGATCACAAAGCCGCCGAGGAACACGGCCACCCACAGGGCCGCCGCGCTGATGCGTGACACAGGGATCAGCAGCCTGCGGCCGCTGCCCTGTTGTCCCGCAATGGCGGCCCCGGTGCTCAATAGGCGTTCTCCGTGTTCAGCAGGCGGATGGGCGTCAGGGCGAGGATCTTGATGTCGAAGAAGATGGACCAGTTCTCGATGTAATAGAGGTCGAACTCGACGCGCTTCTGGATCTTCTCCGGCGTATCCACCTCGCCGCGCCAGCCGTTGATCTGGGCCCAGCCGGTGACGCCCGGCTTCACCTTGTGGCGGGCGAAGTAGCCGTAGACCACCTCATCCCACGTCTGGTCATTGGTGTGGGCATTGACCGCATGCGGACGCGGGCCGACGAGGGAGAGCGTGCCTGCCAGCACGTTGAAGAGCTGCGGCAGCTCGTCGATGGACGAGCGGCGGATGAAGCGGCCCACCTTGGTGACGCGCGGATCACCCTTGGTCACCACCTTCTTGGCGGCCGGGTCGGCCATGTCATGGAACATCGAACGGAACTTCAGCACGTCGATGATCTCGTTGTTGAAGCCATAGCGCTTCTGGCGGAACAGCACCGGGCCGCGGCTGTCGAGCTTGATGGCAATGGCGGTCGCCAGCATCACCGGGGACAGGGCAATGATGGCAAGGCTTGCCACCACCACGTCGAATACCCGCTTGGCCACCATGTCCCAGTCGGTGATGGGCTTTTCAACCACATCGACGAAAGGCACCGCCCCGATGAAAGAGGAGGCGCGGTTGCGGAAACGCATCTTGTCCGTATGAGCGGAGAGGCGGATGTCGATGGGCAGCACCCAGAGCTTGCGCAGAAGCTCAAGAACGCGCTTTTCGGCGCGCAGCGGAATGCAGACGATCAGCATGTCGATGCGGGCGCGGCGGCCAAATTCCACCAGTGCATCGATGTTGCCCAGCTTCGGATACCCGGCCACCACTTCCGGCGAGCGGTCATTGGCGCGGTCGTCAAAGATGCCGCAGATGCGGATGTCGTTGCCGCTCTGGCTTTCCAGCTCATGGATAAGATCAGCGGCGGCCTGGCCTCCGCCGACGATGACCGCGCGCCGTTCAAGCCGGCCTGAGCGGATCCAGGAACTGACCAGCCTCGACAGGATGAGGCGGCTGACAACAAGCCCAAACAGACCCGAAGCATACCAGAGACCGGCGGCCTGCGGCGCGATGTGGCGCGGCAGGTCGGTGGTGACAAAGGCGATGGCGAACATTGCCAGGACCAGCGTCCAGCCACCGGCAATGCGTCCGGTCTGGGCAAGGCCCGAACGCAGGACGCGGACCTGATAGGCATCAAAGCCCTGAAAGAAGGCAAGGGTGAAGAAGAGCGCGGCCGCAACGGCGCCGAACGTCAGCGCGGTGAAGGGCGTGCCGGAGAAACTGAGGCTGGCAAAGCCCGTTGCGGCGACGATGATGACATCGAGTAGCCGGACCGAGCCTTCGAGGACTGGCTGGGAGATGCCGTCGCTGCGCAGGCTGCGGGCGATTTCTTCGGCCGCAGGCGAAAGCGCGGTGCCGGAGCCGCTGCTGGCCCGGCTGCCGTCTGCGGCGGTATCCGAGCGCCGCAGCTCTTCTGCGAGCCGCTTGCGCAAGCTCTCGGCATCATCTGCGGCTCTTGCCGGCCCTTCCAAAGGAGCGGCGGCGGCCTGGGACAAGGGGGGAGTCGTGGAATCGGTGGTCATTATGATCCCTGCTTGCTCGATCTCGCCAAAAGCGATGCGCCTTGGGTGAGGGAGGAAGTGGCTTCCGTGCTGGTGACAGTGGGAAGGCCAAGTAATTGATGATAAAAAGAAATGACAAGCTCACCCATACGCGGTGCGGTGAAGGTGCTCATAATGCTTTGCCGCACTTCTGCGGTCTGGGCGCGGGCCCGCTCCGGACTGGCCATGACCGCGCGCATGGCGCTGGCAAGGCGGCTGCTGCTGCCGGAATCGACGAGGCGGTCTGCATGAACGCCAAAAATCTCGGGAATGCCGCCGACCCGTGTCGCGACGATGGGCATGCCCGCGCCGATGGCCTCCAGAACCACATAGGGCATGGCCTCTGCACGGGAGGGCACGACGACGCAGCGGCCCATGGCAAAGGCGCGGCGCGCGGGCATGGCACCTGCGAAGGTGATGCAATCTGCTAGGCCCAGTTGAGCGGCTCTGGCCTCGAATTCGGCTCGTTGCGGGCCTTCCCCTGCGATGATGGCGCTGATCCTGCGTCCGGTCTGCAATGTCAGGTCGTAGATGGCGTCTATGAACAGGTCCGTGCCCTTGAGCTGGCGGAGCATGCCGACATAGACAAAATCCGCGGCATTGGCCTGCTGGGCAACCGGCTCGAAGTCTTCGCGGAGCAGACCGTTGTAAACAACCCTTGAGGGAACGCGCAGGGCGCCGATCTTGCTTTCATAGGCAGCCTTCTCGTAGTCGGCAACGAACAGCAATCCATCGGTGAAGCGGTTCTGCAGGCGCTCAATGGCGTGATAGATCCGCCCTTCGCACCTGTTCGGATCGTAGTGGAGGCTGCCGCCATGCGGCGAATAGACCCGCACCGGCCGGTGCTTGCGCCCGCGCAGCAGCGAGCCGATCAGCCGCACATAGGCCCCGCCCTTTGCGCCATGCCCATGCAGCACATCCGGCGCAAGCGCGCGCACGCTGCCGTAGAGACGGGCTGCTGCAGCGATATCCTGAATGGTGAGGTGACGGCGCATGGCGAAACGGGTGACACCGAGTGCAAGATGCGGGCGAAGCCTGTCGAGAATGGCAAGGTCAAAGGCAGAGCCGGTGGAGGAATCGCAAACGAGCCCAACCTCGTGGCCGGCTGCGGCCTGGGCTTTTGCCAGATCATGAATATGCCGGATCGTCCCCCCGATCGGAGACCGGAGGCAATGCACGATCCGCAGCGGCTGCGAATTCATCTGAAACTCCCTGACCGCACACGGGCTCTCTTTACGGAACTCTCGTGTGGACAGGAAGCAAACTAGATCAAAGGGATGATTTCCAGGTTAATCCGCACCCGCCTCAGAACAATCTTTCGCGGACATGGATTGTGTCGCCCGGACGTACGGGATCGGTGATGGGAACGCGGCCATTGAGGATCTCGCCATTGATCTGGCGCGTCAGATCTGCGCTGGCCTGTTCTGCCCGGGCCGAGAAGCCGCCGGCGGTTGCGATGGCGTTCTGAACGGTCATTCCGGGAACATAGGCGTATTGGCCGGCAGCCTGCACTTCGCCCATGACGAAGATGGGGCGGTACTGGTCAACCTCAACCGACACATTCGGATCGCGCAGGAAACCCTTGCGCAGTGAAGCTTCAATGGCCTTGGCAAGCTCCTGCTGCGTCTTGCCGCGGGCGGGAACGGACCCGATCAGAGGCATTGAAATATAACCTGCCTGATCAACCACATAGGTGTTGGACAGGTCATTCTGGCCAAAGACGATGATACGCAAGCGGTCGCTGGAGTCGAGCCTATAGGGCTGGGTCAGGATTTCGTGAAAGGCAGACGGCGGGCGCTTGTAGCCGCTGCACCCGGCAAGGGTGAGGGCAATGGCAAAAGCTGCGAACAGGCGCGCGTACATGACTTACTCCAGGCTGACACAGAGGCACATTCGCAAAACGTGGTTAATGGCACGTGAACGAATAAGCCTGCCGTCAGGGTGATTAACTTTCATTTATAAAGGTTAATTTTCATTTAGACTGGAAGGAGGGTTGTTTAATGGTTCACTTACCATGTTTTGTCATTGTCACTCTAACAAGTGTGGAGTGAGGTGCATGGGCGGGTCGAAGGACATCTATCAGCCGCAGGATATGGCGCTGGATCTCGGCGGCCTGCTGCGCGCTATTGCCCGGTCCTTGCGCTGGCTGCTGCCGCTGACGCTGATTGTGGCGGCGCTTGTCTTTGCCGGTTTGCAGTTCGTCCCGGAAAAATTCAAGGGCGAGGCACGGGTTCTGATCGAGTCGGCCGATGCCCTGTTTCCCGGCGCCGCCCGCGGGGCGGAAGACGAGCGCGCACTGCTGGACAGCCAGGGCGTCGCCAGTCAGGTCCAGCTTCTGACCTCTGTGGATCTGGCCCGCCGCGTTGCGCAGCGGATGAACCTGGCATCCGTGCCGGAGTTCAAGGCCGAGACGCAGGCCGGAACCTTGCAGCAGCTGCTGATCAGCATCGGCCTGTCTCCCAGCCCGTCGCGCATTTCGGCCGAAGAGCGCCTGCTCCGCCATTTTGCCCGCAATCTCGACGTCTACCGGGTGGAGGGGTCCCGGGTGATCGCGGTCGAATATTCGGCCAAGAGCGCGGTTCTGGCAGCTGAAATCGCCAATGCCGTGGTGGACGAGTATCTGCAGATGCAGTCCGCCGCCAAGCGGGAGAGCCGCGCCGCTGCAGCGTCCGCATTGGAGCCGCAGATCCGCCGCATGACACAAGAGGTGCAGACCGCACGCAAGGCCGTGGAAGACTTCCGGGCCAAGGCTGACCTCCTGACCGGCGCAGGCGACCGGACGCTCAACGAACTTCAGCTCTCCGAGATCAGCTCCCAGCAGTCGTCTGCACAGGCTGCTGAAGCCGAGGCGGCCGCCAAGGCCGCGCAGCTGCGCAGGCTGCTGGACACCGGCGGCTCGCTGGAAGGGGCGAGCGAGGTGCTCAATTCAGGCCTGATTCAGCGTTTGCGGGAGCGGCAGGTGGAAATTCAGTCGCGGGTTGCCGAACTGTCCACGACGCTTCTGCCCGGTCACCCGCAGATCCGCGCGCTGACGTCGCAGCTCGCTGACTATGACGCGCAGATCCGTTCCGAGGCGCGCAAGATCCTGACCGGACTGGAAAATGACGCGGCGGTGGCAAAGCAGCAGGCGGCTGCCTTGAAAAGTCGCGTCGAAGAGCTCAAGGCTGCGGCTGCGCGCTCCAGCGCCGATCAGGTGCGCCTGCGCGAGTTGGAGCGCGAAGCTGATGCGCGGGCGGTGCAGCTGGACGCGCTCATGGCGAGCTATCGCAACGCGGACACGGGCCGCAATGCGGAGACCCTGCCGGCCGATGCCCGCGTGATTTCGCGGGCAGGCGTGCCCATCGAGCCCTATTCGCCAAAGATCGGGTTGTTCACCTTCATCTCGGCCCTCGCCACGTTCCTGCTGGGCTGTGCGATTGTCATCCTGCGTGAGTTCCTCTCCGGTGACGCGCTGAAGCCTGTGAACGAGGCCGAAGCCTACACGGCTCCTGTCATCCTGCGTGGCCCGGAGGCGGAGCCGGAAGCCCTGCAACCGGAAGACCTTCGGCAGGGCGAGTTGCCGGAGACGGAACCTGCCGCGGAAACACAGGAGAGGGTGACAGCGGAAGAGCAGAACGAAGACCTTTCTGCTGAAACCGCTTCAGATGAGCGGCTGATGCGCTCTTCGCCGGATGACGAAGGTCAGGGCAGCGAGGCCGGAGCGGCTGAAGCTGAGCGAACCCGTCAGGCTGAGGCCGCCGGCAGCCTGCGTGCCGCCGCCAGTGCAGCATCCCTTGCCGCAACGCCGGTGATGGGCGGGGCAGACGCTGCTTCTGAGGATGACGCCGCAGATGCAGCGCCGCGCCGTGTTGCCGTTGTTGCGCTGACGGATGCGGAACTGTCCCACGATTTTGCCTTCCGGCTGGTCCGGGATCTTGCGGGCCATGAAGATGAGCGCGCGCTGCTGGTCGAGGTTTTTCCCGAGAGCGAAGATCCCGGCGCCGCGCCCGGCTTTGCCGATCTGGTCTTCGGCAAGGCGTCTTTCTCCTCGGTGATCTACCGGGATGCCGGATCACGCGCGCATATCATCGAGGCGGGCCGTCCGGCTCTGAGCGATGACGTGGTCGACGAACGCTTCCCGCTGGTGCTGGACGCCATCGACGCCACCTATGACCGGATCGTTGTTGATCTCGGCAAGTTCACTGAAACGGCGGCAGCTGCCCATATGCTTGGCTTTGCCGATGAGGTGGTGGTGACGGTTCCGGCGGACATTCAGCCGCGCATTCTGGCTGAAAGGCTGGATCTGATCGCCTCGCAGACGGATGCCGACGTGAGGGTGAAACGCATCCGCCGGCGCAAGGGCTCCGGCGAGGCCGCTGCCTGATACGCCCTGCCGGAAGGCGGCCGTGAGCCGTCAGCCCTTCAGGCGGCGGAGCGCAGCTGCAAACCGCCGGACAGCCCGGACGCCGGCCCACAGCGCAGGGGTTTGACGCAGCCGCCTCAGCACCGTGCGGCGGACATCCAGAACCAGCCTGATCAAGCGCCCGCGCATGTCTGCCGCCAGAACAAGATCGCTGAGCGGCTCTGGCTGGGTCCAGGGGTGCTTGTAGCGCTCGTCTCCAAGCCCGAGGTCGAGTGTCCGGATGGCCGGGTCCTCGCAGCACGCCGCAATGAGGCTTGAGAGAAGAACGATGCCGGGACTGAACTGGGCATGGCTGCCAGTGCCGATGCTGTTGGCATAGGCGTAGCATGTGTTTCCGGAAAGGCCCGAAAGATAGGCCGCAAGAACCTCGCCTTCTGCCTCCAGCACCTTGATCTGCAGTGCGGGCAAGGGTTTGCCCGCTCCTTCCAGCAGCAGCTTGCGCAGAAAGGCCCGCTGGCCCGGGGCGGAAAAGCCGCTGGGGATGCCGGTCTGCCGGGCGCGTTCCTGCCGCTGGCTGATCAGGGTGTCGAGCCCGGCCTCGATCTCTGCGGCCGTCTCCAGCGTGCGGATGGCAAAGCCGGGCAGCGCTTCCAGCGCCTTCTGCTTGCGCGCGTCCTTCTTGCGGCTGTCCTTGGACTGCAGGCGCGTCCGCAGCGTTGCGAAAGGTTCTGCTACCGCGCCACGGAAGACAGCATCCTTGGCAGGCGTGCCCTGCTGGGCGAGCGGGTGCGGGCGGCCCTCCCAGGTGAGGGGAAGGTTGCGCAGGTCAACCAGACTGGCTCCGGCCTCCCTTGCTGCCTGCAGCAGCAAGCGGGATAGCTCAACCGGATCAGCGGCGGCATAGGCATCGGCCCGCCACAGGCCTGTGTTCTGGTTGCCCTGCTGCCAGCCCATCCATTCCAGCACCGTGGCTCCGCCGCGCCTGTTGAGAGCCAGCGGAAGGATCATCGCAGGCCCTGAGGCGTCTTCGCTGATGATGATCAGGGGCCTGACGCCCAGAGCGCTGCCCACATGCACATGCCAGGCCTCAAGCCAGTCGAAACGCTGATAGTGGCCGTAGATCCCTGCCGCCTGAAGCTGCAGCCAGCGGCTGCGGGCTTCTCCGAGGTTCTGGACAACGGTCAGGGCCGGAGAATTTGCGGGCACAGGCAATGGTGCGGCCGGAGAGGTGGGAAACTCCGTCCGGTCAATGGATCTTGCTGCTGTTCCGGCTGACCGGTGCATGCCCATCGGCCTTCTGTCTGCGTCATGTTGACTGAGCCGTAGCATTGCACCAAAGGCTGAAAAAAGTGTACCAAAGGCCGGAAGGCCGAAGCGGCCGGGAGAACGGCAACGGGAATGAGCCAGCGGCTGCAGTTATTCGACACAGGGTTCTGGCTGCTTCGCCGCAGCAGGCTTGGCCATGTGCTTGCCCCCTTCACGCAAGGCTGTGGCCTGATCTTCACCCTTCACCGGGTGCGTCCAGCCAGCCAGGATACGTTCCAGCCGAACCGTCATCTTGAAATCACTCCGGAATTTCTCGCTCAGGTGATCGAGCGTGTCCGCTCCCGCGGCTACAAGTTCGTGTCCATGGAAGAGGCCGTCGACCGGCTGAAGCTCTGCTTTGGGCAGGAGCGCTATGCGGTGCTGAGCTTTGATGACGGCTACCGGGACAATCTGACGGTGGCCTATCCGCTGCTCAAGCAGATGGGGGTTCCCTTCACCCTGTTCCTGACATCGGGCTTTCTTGACCGGACCTCGGAGCTATGGTGGATCGCGCTGGAGCGGATGATTGCTGCTCAGGACGTGCTGCATTTTGCCGCGAGGGGGGAGGCCTCGCTCATTCCCTGCGCCACGCTGGAGGAGAAGCAGGCCTGCTACGCGGCGCTTGTGCAACTGTTGACCGAAGACCTGGACGAAACCGGCCAGCGGGCTATGGTGCGCGAGCTTTGTGCGCTGAACGGCTTTGATCTCGAGGCGCTGGCCGATGAAGAGATGCTGAGCTGGAACGAAGCGCGCAGCCTGGCACGTGATCCGCTGGTGAGCATCGGCGCCCATACGCATGATCACCACGCACTGGCTCGCCTGCCGGAAGCCGGGGCGGAAGCCGATATCCGCCGGGGGATCGAGCGGATCGAGGATGAGCTGGGCCGCAGGCCCGCCTTCATCGCTTATCCCTATGGCGGAGCGGAGACTGCAGGCCTGCGTGAGGCGGCGCTGGCCGCAGGGGCTGGCCTCAGGGCCGGGGTGACGACTGTTCCGGGCGTGCTCAAGTCCATTCACGCGCGCCAGGCCATGCTGCTGCCGCGCGTCTCGCTCAACGGGCATTTTCAGGGGCCGGAGGTGATCGACGAATATCTGACCGGCGCGCCTTTTGCCCTGTACCGGGCGTTCCGGCGGGTCAGCCGGGCTTTTTCCCGCCGCGCTCCATCCACCAGATGATCGCGCCCGCCGGAATGACCCAGACCAGACCGGCAATGACAAAATAGATCATCCGCACCGTGTTGGACGACTGCTGCAGCGTCATGTCGCCGATGACCATGGCTGTGAGCGCATAGACGACAACGAAGATCACCAGCAGCACCATGCCGATGAATTTCCGCAATGAAGGCATGAACCGGTCTCTCCTCTGGCCTGCGCCTGCGTGATCCTTGCAGCGATTGCGCGCAGCGTCGCAATGTCGCAATAAGGAAAACCCCGCAGGCCGCAGCTTGCTCTCCTCAGGGCGGACCTATATCCCAAGCGGTCAAAGGTCAAATCCGGAAGGCGACATGTCCACCTCACAGATGGTTTCACCCCTTGCCCAGACCCCGCAGATGGCCGCGCGCCACCGCACCCAGATCCGCATCTGGCTCTATGGCATCTGCCTTCTGATCCTCGCCATGGTCGTTGTCGGCGGCGCCACGCGGCTGACCGAGTCGGGCCTGTCGATCACCGAATGGAAGCCCATTCATGGCATGATCCCGCCGCTCAGCGAAGCGGAATGGCTGGAGGAATTCGACAAGTACCGGCAGATTCCCCAATATCAGCTCATCAACAAGGGGATGAGCCTTGAAGAGTTCCAGTTCATCTTCTGGTGGGAATGGGCGCACCGGCAGCTGGGCCGCTTCATCGGTGTGGCCTTTGCGCTGCCGCTGGTCTTCTTCTGGGCCACGGGGCGCATCGAGGGCTGGCTGAAGCCTTGGCTGGTGCTGGGCCTGGCGCTTGGCGGGCTGCAGGGTGCGGTCGGCTGGTGGATGGTAGCCTCCGGCCTCGTGGAGCGCACGGATGTCAGCCAGTACCGGCTCGCCGTCCATCTCACGCTCGCCTGCATCATCTTCGCCTATATCTTCTGGCTCGCGCGCAGGCTTGCGCCGCACACGGAAGCAACGCCTCAGGAGGGCGATAGGCTGTCCCGCTTCGGACAGATGGTGATTGGTCTGGTCCTTGTGCAGATCTTCCTCGGCGGCCTCGTTGCCGGACTGAATGCGGGTCTCACCTTCAACACCTGGCCGTTGATGGACGGGCAGATCATCCCGGCAGGGCTGCTTGCCATGGACCCGGCCTGGCGGAACGTCTTCGAGAATGTCATGACCGTGCAGTTCCAGCACCGTCTGGGCGCCTACGTGCTGGTGCTGGCCGTGGTGGCGCTTGTGGTCATGACACTGCGCACCAATGCCCACAAGGGCCTGCGCGGCACCGCTCTCCTGCTCGGCCTTGCCGTGCTGCTTCAGGCCGCCATCGGCATTGCCACGCTGCTGCTGCATGTGAAGCTGGATGTGGCGCTGACCCATCAGGCCATGGCGGTGATCGTGCTGGGCCTTTCGGTGGAATATCTCGTCCGCCTGAAGGGCGAGGCACCGTTCCGCAGTTGAATCAGTTTGTTTGAATCAAGGTGCGAAGCAGCTGAATCAGCCTCGCACCTTTTCCGCCCAAGTGATTCTTTTCAAAAACAAAAACCCGCCGGAGCGATCCGGCGGGGCGTGGACAGGCCCCCTCTTTCGCGAAGAGGAAAGTGGGCAACGGACACAACCGTTTTCGTCATGCCATGACTTGATCATGGCATCCACCCCGTGAAGTGTCATGTGTTGCAGGCCTTGAATACCGGCCATTCTCTCTCCGCCGCCTGTGCCGTTAAGCTGCGGCATGGATGCCATGATCAGGTCATGGCATGACGGTGGGTGGGGAGACGTCTGTGGGGATGGATGGCTTGCGGCTGTGCCGGGTTTGGAATGCGGGCTTGCTTTTTCGCATCTCCCTCCCTTTGCGAAGAGGAAAGTGGGCGAAGACACAACCGTTTTCGTCATGCCATGACTTGATCATGGCATCCACTCCGTGAAGTGTCATGCATTCCAGGCCTTGAATACCGGCCATTCTCTCTGCACGGCTTGTGCCGGAAAGCTGCGGCATGGATGCCATGATCAGGTCATGGCATGACGGAGAGTGGGTGCACGTCTGTGAGGATGGATGGCTTGCGGCTGTGCTGGGTTTGGAATGCGGGCCAGCTCTTTCGCATCTCCCCCTCTTTCGCGAAGAGGAAAGTGGGCGAAGACACAACCGTTTTCGTCATGCCATGACTTGATCATGGCATCCACCCCGTGAAGTGTCATGTGTTGCAGGCCTTGAATACCGGCCATTCTCTCTCCGCTGCGCATGCCGGAAAGCTGCGGCATGGATGCCATGATCAAGTCATGGCATGACGGTGGGTGGGGAGACGTCTGTGGGGATGGATGGCTTTCGGCTGTGCCGGGTTTGGAATGCGGGCCTGCTCTTTCGCATCTCCCCCTCTTTCGCGAAGAGGAAAGTGGGTAACGACACAACCGCTTTCGTCATGCCATGACTTGATCATGGCATCCACCCCGTGAAGTGTCATGTGTTGCAGGCCCAGAATATTGGCCATTCTCTCTGCACGGCTTGTGCCGGAAAGCTGCGGCATGGATGCCATGATCAAGTCATGGCATGACGGAGAGAGGGAGCAGGTCTGTGGCGAAAATTATGGCTTGGTCATAAACAAAAACCCCGCCGGAGCGATCCGGCGGGGGGCACTT
Organism: Pannonibacter sp. Q-1; assembly: GCF_054073275.1. Classification (NCBI taxonomy): domain Bacteria; kingdom Pseudomonadati; phylum Pseudomonadota; class Alphaproteobacteria; order Hyphomicrobiales; family Stappiaceae; genus Pannonibacter; species Pannonibacter sp. Q-1. The sequence continues at coordinate 689,523 of NZ_JBSXNB010000002.1, read as the reverse complement.
TGTACTTCAACCAGCCTCGGGCTCAGCCCGGCAGCTTGGCGAGGGCCTGGTCGAGGTCGGCGATGATGTCGCTCGCGTCCTCGATGCCGATGGACAGGCGCACCACATCCGGGCCGGCACCGGCGCGGGTCTTCTGCTCGTCGGAGAGCTGGCGGTGGGTGGTGGAGGCCGGGTGGATGATCAGGCTGCGGGTGTCGCCGATGTTGGCAAGGTGCGAGAACAGCTCCACGCCGGACACCAGCGCAACGCCCGCGTCATAGCCGCCCTTGACGCCGAAGGTGAAGACGGCGCCTGCGCCCTTGGGGCAGTATTTCTGCTGCAGCGCATGGCCCGCATCTCCTGGCAGGGCGGCATAGGATACCCAGGCCACCTTCGGATGGCTCGACAGGAATTCGGCCACCTTCAGCGCATTGTCGCAGTGGCGCTGCATGCGCAGCGGCAGGGTCTCAATGCCGGTCAGGATCATGAAGGCATTGAAGGGCGAGATGGCGGGACCAAGGTCACGCAGGCCAAGCACGCGGCAGGCGATGGCGAAGGCGAAGTTGCCGAAGGTCTCGTGCAGCACCATGCCCTGATATTCCGGGCGCGGCGTGGAGAGCAGCGGATAGCGCCCGCTCGCCGACCAGTTGAACGTGCCCGCGTCGACGATGACGCCGCCCATGGAATTGCCGTGGCCGCCCATGAATTTGGTCAGCGAGTGCAGCACCACATCCGCGCCATGCTCGATCGGGCGGCAGAGATAGGGGGTCGCCAGCGTGTTGTCGACGATGAGCGGCACGCCCTTCTTCTTGGCAATGGCCGAGATGCCTGCAATGTCGGTGACGATGCCGCCCGGATTGGCAAGGCTCTCGATGAAGATGGCCTTGGTGGTGCCGTCAACGGCGGCCTCAAAGGCGGCCAGATCCGACGGGTCGGCCCAGATGACGTTCCAGCCGAAGCTCTTGAAGGAATGGTTGAGCTGGTTGATCGAGCCGCCATAGAGCTTGGTGGAGGCGACGATGCTGTCGCCCGGCGTCATCAGCGTGTGGAAGGCGAGAAGCTGGGCCGCATGGCCGGAAGCGACGGCCAGCGCTGCGGTGCCGCCTTCAAGGGCTGCAACGCGCTCTTCCAGAACGGCGGTCGTCGGGTTGGTGATGCGGGTGTAGATGTTGCCGAAGGCCTGAAGGCCGAAGAGCGAGGCGGCATGGTCCACGTCGTTGAAGACGAAGGAAGCCGTCTGATAGATCGGCGTCACGCGTGCGCCGGTAGCCGGATCGGGCTGCGCGCCCGCGTGAATGGCCAGCGTCGAGAAGCCGGGTGTTCCTGCAGTCATTCCATCCTCCCAGGATTTTATGCGGTTCGCCTTCACGGGAAGGCACGATCCGGCGCTGAGTGTGCCCGCGCCGGAGCAGAAGGTCAAAGACGGGATTTGCGGCGCAAGTGCCCGCCGGAGAAAGGATTTGCGCGGGGGCCGGAAAAGCCCCTGCGTCAGCTTCCATGCGCGCGCCTTGCGCAATCTATCCGTGATTATGCCCGCAGCCGGAGTGGCCATAGACATCGGCAGGATCATAGACCTTGTGGTCTTCCATCAGACGCAGAGAGACCGAGCCATCCTCATGGCGGGTGAGGGCACGATGGAAGCAGGAGCGGTAGCCGGTGTGGCAGGTGGCGCCGTTGCCTTCCACATCCACGATCAGCCAGATGGCGTCCTGATCGCAATCGGTGCGGATTTCCCGCACCTTCTGCACCTGGCCCGAGGTGCCGCCCTTCTTCCAGTACTCCTGCCGCGAGCGGCTCCAGTACCAGGCTTCGCCCGTGTCGATGGTGCGGCGCAGGCTTTCGGCATTCATGTAGCCGACCATAAGCAGATCGCCGCGCGTGGCATCGGTGACCACGGCGGCGATCAGGCCGTTTTCGTCAAATTTGGGCTGGAACGACAGACCGTTCTCGATGTCGCTCTTCGATCCGCGCGGATCAAATCCGGTCTTGCTCACGTCTACTCTCCGCCGGGGTGGGCGGAGATTAACGGTCTCCGCCACGAATGAAGGTCATGAAGCGGGCCTGTTCGGCCGGATCGTCCTGGAACACACCGGTGAACTGGGTCGTGATCGTGGACACGCCCGCCTTCTGCACGCCGCGCATGGTCATGCACTGATGCTCGGCTTCGAGCATCACCGCGATGCCGCGCGGCGCCAGATGCTCGTCAATGGAGGAGACGATCTGCGAGGTCAAGTTTTCCTGCGTCTGAAGCCGGTTGGCATAGATGTCGACGACACGGGCGAGCTTCGACAGGCCGACCACACCGCCGGACGGGTAGTAGGCGATATAGGCCTTGCCGATGAACGGCAGCATGTGATGCTCGCAATGGGAATGGAACGGGATGCCCCGGACCATGATCATGTCCTCATAGCCGCCCACATCCTCAAAGGTGCGCTCCAGATGCGCCTTCGGGTCCTCCGCATAGCCGCTGTAAAGCTCGGCATAGGACTTGACGACCCGCTTGGGCGTATCAAGCAGGCCCTCGCGCTCCGGATCTTCGCCGATATAGGCAAGGAGGGTACGGACAGCGGCCTCGGCTTGCTCGCGGCTCGGACGCGCAATCTCGTGCGGTGCGCGGCGTGGGGCCTTTTCGTCAGCAGGCTTCAAGATGGCGTCCATTGGTTTGGTCCTTGAGACAGTGGATGAACAGCCAATCTTACGTTGCCTTGACTGCTCCGGATCACGGCAGGGGAAACTTGCCGCAAACCTCTCACACCTGCTCCTGCAGCTTCAGCCCGGGGCTGAACAGAAGCAAGTCTTGCTCTATATAGGAAGAAGACCCGCGCCGCAAAGCGCCCAGTGGTCCGATTCCGTCTTTTGCTGTCACCTGTCTTCCGTGGCCGGGTGCCGGCAGCAAGGCACGGGCCGCTGTCATGAGGATATGGCACGCATGCTTGATGACATCTACAACACCCGCATCCTTGAGCTGGCGGGCAATATTCCGCACCTTGGGCGTTTGGCTTTGCCCGATGCCAGCGCCAAGGCGCATTCCCGGCTCTGCGGCTCGACCGTGACCATCGATCTGGTGGTGCGCGATGGCAAGGTGAGCGAGTTCGCCCATGACGTGAAGGCCTGTGCCCTTGGTCAGGCCTCGTCCTCGCTGATGGCCCGGCACATCATCGGCTGCACGCCGCAGGAGCTGCGGGACCTGCGCCGCACGGTCACGGCCATGCTGAAGGAAAACGGCCCGCCGCCGGAAGGCAAGTTCGAGGAGTTCCGCTTTCTGGAGCCGGTGCGCGACTACAAGGCCCGCCATGCCTCCACCTTGCTGACCTTTGATGCGGTTGTGGATGCGCTCGACCAGATCGAGGCAAAGGCCCCCGCTGCCTGAGCAGGCAGGGCCTGGAGGTTGTTTGATGTGCGGTGACTGCGGCAAGGACAGTGTCGAGGGGGAGGTGAGGTGTGAGCCTGCATCCCCACTGCCGCCGCGCCGCCTGTCTCCGGCTGCCTATGCGGCGCTGGGGCTGATCTGGGTCTACCGCCACTCGCTGTCCCTGTTCATGGGGCGCGGCTGCCGCTACGCGCCGACCTGTTCCGATTACACCAGTCAGGCCATCCGCCGTTTCGGCTTCTGGGGCGGCGGCTGGCTCGGCCTCTCCCGCATCCTGCGCTGCAACCCGCTGGGGTCCTCCGGCTATGACCCCGTGCCGGAAGCGCTGAACCCTTCCGCCCGCTGGTATCTGCCCTGGCGCTATGGCCGCTGGTCCGGCAAACATATTCCGCAGGACCAGCGGCTGGACAGTCAGGACCGGTGAGGGGCCTGGCTATCTGTTTCCCATCACAGACAGGTGGTGGGGAAGTACTGGTTCCGGTTCGTGGATGATTTCTTGAACACGTGGCACACCCTGACGCCATTGCTGACGGTCACATGCTGGTTGCTCGGGGTGCCCGCCGGGGCCATGCCGCCATTGTGCTGTCCCTTGAGGTAGACGCAGGTGCCGTTGGCATAGGCCGCGCGCAGCGTGGCGTCCGCCGAGTTCGCAACCCGCGCCGGCCATCCGCTCATGCCGCCTTCTGCCTCGTAGTTCCTGGAGTAGGTGCAGGCTGCGAAAGACGCATCGGTGAGGGCGAAAAGGCCGATACCGGCGAGCGCTGCGAGAGCTAGGATTTTCATGATTGCCTCCAATACTCGTTACTTGGGTGCTGCTCTTCGCCAGGATGAAGGATTGCGAAGGGCACTTCTGTCGACGTCATGGGATGGCCTCCGTGAGGTTCTGCCTGTGATCATGGTAAAGACGGATGGGAGGTTGCGCCGCAGAGGTTGTTCCTCACGCACAAATCCCTTATTCAGGCCCGGTCGCAAAACACAAAAGCTTACCTGCCTCGTCTGCAGGAGTGAGCAGGAGATGACTGATGATCAATCTGACTTTCCCCGACAATTCCGTGCGCTCCTATGAGGCCGGCACCACCGGTGCCGCCGTTGCCGAGGGCATTTCCAAGTCGCTGGCCAAGAAGGCCGTGGCGATGACCCTTGATGGCGAGCTGCGCGATCTTTCCGATCCCATCACGGCGGATGCGCGCATCGAGATCGTGACCCGCGAGGACCCGCGCGCCCTGGAGCTGATCCGCCACGATGCGGCCCATGTGATGGCCGAGGCGGTGCAGGAAATCTGGCCGGGGACGCAGGTCACCATCGGCCCGGTGATCGAGAACGGCTTCTACTACGACTTCAAGCGCGTCCATCCGGACACCCACGAGGACTGGCCCTTCACGCCCGAAGACCTGCCGGTCATCGAGAAGAAGATGCGCGAGATCATCGCGCGCGGAGCGGCCTTCACCAAGGAAATCTGGTCCCGCGAGGAAGCCAAGCGCTACTTTGCCGCCAAGGGCGAGACCTACAAGGTCGAGCTGGTGGATGCGATTCCCGAAGGTCAGGACCTGAAGATCTACAAGCAGGGCCAGTGGCTGGACCTCTGCCGCGGCCCGCACATGGCCTCCACCCGCCAGATCGGCGATGCCTTCAAGCTGATGAAGGTGGCCGGTGCCTACTGGCGCGGTGACAGCAACAACGAGATGCTGACCCGCATCTACGCCACAGCATGGGCGAATGAGGCTGATCTGAAGGCCTATCTGCACATGCTGGAAGAGGCGGAGAAGCGTGACCACCGCAAGCTCGGCCGCGAGATGGACCTGTTCCACTTCCAGGAAGAAGGCCCGGGCGTCGTGTTCTGGCATGCCAAGGGCTGGAGCCTGTTCCAGAGCCTTGTCTCCTACATGCGCCGCCGCCTGTCCGGCGACTACGATGAGGTGAACGCGCCGCAGGTGCTCGACACCTCGCTGTGGGAGACCTCCGGTCACTGGGGCTGGTACAAGGAGAACATGTTCTCCGTGCAATGTGCCGATCCGGAAGCCGAGGACGAGCGCATCTTCGCGCTGAAGCCGATGAACTGCCCCGGTCACGTGCAGATCTTCAAGCATGGCCTGAAGAGCTATCGCGACCTGCCGCTGCGCATGGCGGAATTCGGCGTGGTGCACCGCTACGAGCCTTCGGGCGCCATGCACGGGCTGATGCGCGTGCGCGGCTTCACACAGGACGATGCCCACATCTTCTGCACCGAAGAGCAGATGGCGGCCGAGTGCCTCAAGATCAACGATCTGATCCTGTCGGTCTACGAGGATTTCGGCTTCAATGAGATCGTCGTCAAGCTCTCCACCCGCCCGGAAAAGCGCGTCGGTTCGGACGAGCTGTGGGATCACGCCGAAGAGGTGATGACCCGCGTTCTCAAGCAGATCGAGGAGCAGTCCGGCGGGCGCATCAAGACCGGCATCCTGCCGGGCGAGGGCGCCTTCTACGGCCCGAAGTTCGAATACACGCTGAAGGATGCCATCGGCCGTGAGTGGCAGTGCGGCACCACGCAGGTGGACTTCAACCTGCCGGAACGCTTCGGTGCCTTCTACGTGGACAAGGACGGCGAGAAGAAGACGCCGGTGATGATCCACCGCGCCATCTGCGGCTCGATGGAACGCTTCCTCGGCATCCTCATCGAGAACTTCGCCGGTCACTTCCCGCTGTGGCTTGCGCCCAAGCAGGTGGTTGTCGCCACCATCACCTCGGAAGCGGATGACTACGCCCGCGAGGTGCATGCGGCGCTGGGCAAGGCAGGCATCCGGGCCGATCTCGACCTGCGCAACGAGAAGATCAACTACAAGGTCCGCGAGCATTCGCTGGCCAAGGTGCCGGTCATTCTCGTCTGCGGCAAGCGCGAGTCGGAAGAGCGCACGGTCAACGTCCGCCGCCTCGGTTCGCAGAACCAGACGCCGATGAGCCTTGATGAGGCGATTGCGGCCTTCATCGAGGAAGCCGTGGCACCGGACCTGAAACGCGCCCGCGGCTGAGTGCTGCAGCGTACGGGCCGACATGAAAAAAAAGACCGCCGTGGCGCAAGCCGCGGCGGTCTTTTCATGTCTGCCGGGGTGTGCCTGTCAATTCTGCGGCAGCTGGCTGACGTTGGAGGTTTCCGTGCGGGCCAGCACCTCGACTTCCTCGTTCTCACCGGAGACGACCATGAAATTGCGGCTGTAGTTGACGCCATTGTTCCGGGCAACCACCTCATACTCGCCTGCCGCGAGGACGAAGGACGGAAAGGCGCCGTTGCCTTCCACCACCGTGTCGCCGCCGGGCGTGAGAATGGTCCAGGCCGTATTGGCAATCGCCTCGCCGCCCGGATCGTTGACGAGCTTGAGCGTCACGCTGGCCGCATTCTGGAAAAGTGTCGCCGACGTCAGCTTGCCCGCTTCCACGGAGATATCCGCCCGCACGATGGCGTTCACATCGCCATAGCGGCTGACCACATGATAGGTGCCCGCATTGAGGCGCACGATGGCCTCCGGCTTCACGCCGGAAACGATGACTTCGCGCTCGCCGATGGCGTTGAAATTCATGCCCAGAATGTCGAACCGCAGGTCATCTGGCGGCAGCGGATCATCCGGGCCAAGGGCTGCGTTCAGCTTCACGCCCCCGGCATTGAGCACCACGGTCTTGGAATAGACGCCGCGGCCGACGACAAGCCGGTTGGTGGAGCCTGCAAAGCCATAGGAGGTGTGGATGAGATAGGCGCCGGGATCGAGCCGGAACTCCGCATCCCCGCCCATGGCCGTTGCCACCAGTTCCAGTTCGCCGCTGGCATTCGGGGTTTCGCCATAGACACGCCAGATAAGGCCATCGGAGATCTGCGCTGTTCCTTCCGTCAGCCGGGCAACCAGATAGACCGCGCCTTTTTCGAGGCCGGACTGGGTGCCATCCGTCAGCGTGTTCGACGGGGCATAGGGCACGAGCGCATCGTTGAAGCGGCTGGCGGGATCCTCAGGCGACAGGAGCGGGGGCGCCGCTGTGGCTCCCTGCACCTCGGACGGATCCGGCGAAGTGCCTTCCGCAGGGCCGAAACCATGCGGCTTGCCCAGAGGGGTGGGAGGGGAGAGCGGAGCCGAGAAAGCCGTGCCGGCATCCAGAGAGGGGGGCTGCTGGTCCGCAGGGGTGGCTGTGGCTTCCTGGGCCGCCGCCGCCGTCTGCATCACAAAAAGAGCCATAAGGGCTGCTGTCAGAGCACGCCTTGAAGCACGTGCCAGTCCTGCGCTGCGGTTGTTTCCCGTCATCATTTTTCCTGCGCCGGCCTTCTGTCACTCGCCGCGGATCTTCTGTCAGACCCGCCAAGGCCACTGGATGTTCAACGGCAGCACCAGCCATGGGCTGCCGCATCCGTTTCCATTTCGTTAATGGCCCGGAAAATCGGGCGAATTCAAGTCGCATGCAAGCCCGGTTGACAAGTGAGGTTAAAAGCTTACCACTTTCGCCAGGATTTCACCCCACCGTTTCAGAGGCTCCGATGAGCGAATTTGCCAAGCCGCATCCGCATGTTACCGACTTTTTGCTGACCCGCCGGTCGCATCTGGCCATCACCTTGTCCGAGCCGGGCCCGGATGCGGAAACCTTGGAAAAGATCCTCACCATTGGTGCGCGCGTGCCGGATCACGGCAAGCTCGCGCCCTGGCGCTTTGTCGTCTACGCAGGGGAGGCGCGCAGCAGAATCGGTGAGCATCTGGCCGCGCTGGCCGAAAGCCGCAACGGGCCGCTGTCCGAAGCTCAGAAAACGCAGGAGCTGAACCGCTTCATCCGCTCGGCTGTCGTGATCGGCGTGCTGAGCCGCGCTGCCGTTCATCCGAAGATCCCGGTTTGGGAGCAGGAGCTCTCGGCCGGTGCGGCCTGCATGAATATTCTGACAGCCGCCACGGCAGCCGGTTTCGGCGCGCAGTGGATCAGCGAGTGGTACAGTTTCGATGACGAGGCGGCCCGCTATCTGGGCGCAGCCGAGGGTGAGCGGTTTGCCGGCTTCATCCACATCGGTACGCCGGCGCAGGCGCCGTTCGAGCGTCCGCGCCCGGAGCTTGCCAGCATCGTCACCCACTGGGCCGGGGAGTAAGCCGTTGTTCTATGACACCGTTTCCAATGCTCACGGGCTGGCCTTCAACCCCTTCAAGGCCCTTGTCGCGCCGCGGCCCATCGGCTGGATCTCGTCGCTGAGTGCAGAGGGCACGGCGAATCTCGCCCCCTACAGCTTCTTCAACGCCGTGGCCGATGCACCGCCGATCGTCATGTTCTCCTCCTCCGGCTGGAAGGACAGCGTGCGCAACATCGAGGCGACGGGCGAATTCGTCTGCAACATCGTCAGCCATGACCTGCGCGACGAGATGAATGCGTCTTCGGCGCCCGTTGGTCCCGATGTGTCCGAATTCGAACTGGCCGGCCTCGAAATGGCGCCTTCCAATCTGGTCAAGGTGCCGCGCGTGAAGCGGGCCAAGGCGGCGCTTGAATGCCGGATGCTGCAGATCCAGCAGCTGAAGGACCTCGATGGCAATGCGGTCCAGAACTATATGGTTCTGGGGCAGGTGATCGGCGTTCATATCGATGACAGCGTCATCGAGAATGGCCGCGTCGTGCCCTCGCGGCTGGAGCTGCTTTCCCGCCTTGGTTACAAGGATTATGACGTCACCCGTGACGTTTTTGAGCTCACCCGCCCCAAAGGGTGAGTCGCTTTTGCCGGATCGCGGGAGCCTCAGGCTCTGCGATCCGGGTTCTTCCGGTGATTTATCGGTATATCTGTCAGGGCTTTCGCCCGCTTTCCCGTTGAAAAGGGCTCTCGTTAACCGGTGCTGGGTGTGCGTTAACTTTTTGTTAACCATTCAGGCTAGATCTTAACCGCGTGGTAATCTTTACATCGAGGAGACGGGTTCATGCGTGTTGCAGACTCCACCTCGATCGCGTCGCGGATCGAGCAAGCCTTCCAGACCGCAAGCACAACGACGGGGACGTCCTTTGACTACCTGCTGAAGACGGCTGCGCGGGAATCCTCGTTTCAGCCCGCAGCGCAATCGAAGACCTCCAGTGCGACCGGTCTGTTCCAGTTTGTCGAGCAGACCTGGCTTGAAACCGTCAAGGACAGCGGCGGCAGGCACGGCCTGCAGTCCTATGCCGACCAGATCGAAAGAACCGCCACCGGAAAGTACCGGGTCAGCGATCCCGATATGCGTCAGGAGATTCTGGACCTGCGCAAGGATCCGGAGATTTCCTCCCGCATGGCCGGCGAATTTACCCGCAAGAATGCCGAGTTCCTCTCCAACCGCCTTGGCCGGGATCCGAACCAGGGTGAGCTTTACATCGCCCATTTCCTCGGCGCGCAGGGGGCTTCGCGGCTGATCAATTCCGCCCAGGTGAACCCGGAGAGTTCCGCCGCCCAGATGTTCCCGGCGCAGGCCAAGGCCAACCGGGCCATCTTCTATGATGGCGCCGGATCTCCGCGGACGCTGGCGCAGGTCTACGATGTCCTCGTCAGCAAGCACGATGGGGCCGCCGCGGTGATGGTGGCATCTGCCACCGGACAGGGAACGGATGACTTGCCGAAGAGCCGCATCCTCACCGGCTTTGCCGAAGAGGCCGGCTCGGGCGATCCTGTCGGGGCACGGGTGGACAGCGCCTTCCGGGCTGCGGAAACCAGTGCGCCCTTCGAGGCCCTGTTCCGCGATGATGCAGGCTCGCGCACGGCCACCATGTCCGGCAGCTATCTGGCCGCCTTTGCCGGGGTGAAGGATGATCACGTCTTCTCGCGCGCCGTCGGCGGCACCCGTGTGGTGGCCCAGCTTGCGGGCGGGGAAGGGGCGATTGCGCAGACGCAGGAAGGGCCTCTGGACCTCACCGGCTTCCTCAACTACGCGCCGCTTGGCGTGAAGCGCGATCTGCTGCCGCCTGCCTGAGCGGGCGGTATGAGCCACGGCAGGCCTCTGCCTCATTTATGGTGAACCGAACGTTAAGCCTTTGCGTGGCAGTGTGATTTGCACCTTGTTGAGGTGCATTGTGTGTTCGGGTCACGCGTCATGATCATTCGTCAGTTTCTGTCCTGGGCCGGTACGGCAGCGCCTGCTGAGCGCGCCGAGGCCACCGCTGCGCTTGCACGCGCCTTCCTGCATTCGCCGATGAGCGAGGCAGAGCGGGGCGATTGTCAGGCTGCATTGACTTATCTGCTGGATGATCCGGCGCCTGAAGTCCGCTTTGCCCTTGCGGATGTGTTCGCCCGCCGGGAGGATGCGCCGCGCCCTGTGGTGCTGGCGCTGGCCCGTGACACGGCGCTGGTTGCCGCCCCCATCCTCGAATTTTCGCCGCTGGTGCCCGATTGCGATCTGATCGATCTGGCCGCCGAAGGCTCTGACGCCGTGCAATGCGCCATTGCCCGCCGCCGGAACCTCTCTGCCCCTGTGGCTGCCGCGCTGGCCGAAGTGGCAGCGCCGGAGGCCTGCGCCGTATTGCTCGACAATCCCGGCGCCGTGATCGTCTCCTTCAGCCTGTCCCGCCTTGCCGAACGCTTTGCCGATGACGCCGCCGTGCGCAGCCGTCTGCTGGCCCGGCCGGGCCTGCCTCTGACCATCCGCCACACCCTGCTGACGGCCTTGACCGATGGCCTCAAGGCGCAGGCGCTGGTGCTTGCGGGCGAAGCGCTTCCCGAAAGCGCAGAGACCTATCTTGAAGAGGCCCGCGAGCGCGCAACCGTAGTGCTGGCAGCCGGTGCCACGGATGCGGAACTGGGCGGTCTCGTCGAGCATCTGCGCGCGCGTGGCCAGCTCACGGCACGGCTGATGCTGCGGGCTGCCGGCATGGGCCGGCTGCGGGTTCTGTCCGCCTGCCTTTCCGCCCTCTGCGGCCAGCCGCAGGCGCGGGTGGCGGATCTGCTGGCCACAGGCCGTGCGGGAGCCCTGCGCTCCCTGCTCATGGCCACCGGTCTGCCCCAGCGCACGGTCGCGGTGTTTCAGCTGATGGTGGAGGCCTACCGGGCGGCAGACTGCAGCTTCCTGCAGGATCAGCCCCCCGCCACGACCCGTGCGGTGATGGAAGAGGTCAGCGCCGGGCTTGAGGAGATGGCTGTCAGCGGCGGGGTGGAAGATGTCTTCGCCCTGATGCGGGTGCTGGTCCTGGAAGCAGCCCGTGAGGAGGCGCGGCTGCTGGTGAACACGGAACTTCTGGCCGCGGCGTGAGGGCCGAGCCTGTGGGGCAGGCTCAGTCCCTGACAGGCACCGTGCGTTCGATATAGTCCTGCGTCACTTCCTGCAATTTATGCAGAAGCGCTGCGCCGGTCGGGTTCGCCTCGTCGCGGGCTTCTTCGGCCACGATGGCGCGGATCGCGTCCACATGCTGGCGCAGAAGTGTCAGCGGCAGGTGCTCCGGTCCGTTCACTGCCTCGATCAGATGGCAGAGACTGGCGGCGACGGCTCCGGCCAGCGGATAGCCCAGCGTCTGCGCCTGTCCCTTCACATTGTGGGTGGTGTTGTAAAGCTGCGCGAGGGTCGTCCCGTTCAGCCCCTCCTCCTCGATGGCGCTCCAGTCGGCAAACAGCTGCTCGGTCTCCCGGTGCATCCAGCCGTCGAACTGGACGGAGAGCCGCTCCAGCGCCGCTTCCGCCGCCTTGATGGGATCGAACTTGGCCGCCTCGCGCGGGCTCATCACCCGCACCTTCTTGCGCAGGTCCGTTGGCGGCTTGACGAACTCCACGTCGCTGCCCTGAAGATCCTCGTCGCTGATCATGATCGGTGTCCTTGCCCTGCCGCCAATACCGGAAGATTCCGCTGATGCCCGCGTAAGGTCAATAGCGGAACATTTCACTTAAGATTCGCTCGTCCCAGCCATGGCCTGCGTCGGACATGATCAGACAGGCGGAGCTTTTGTCCTCGCGCACGCTCACCTTCGCCACATTGCGGATTTCTGTGTGATCGGCAGCGGCGCTGACCGGGCGCTTGGCGCTCTCCATCACCTCGATTTCCACCACCGCATGATTGGGCACCAGCGCACCGCGCCAGCGGCGGGGGCGGAAGGCGCTGATCGGCGTCAGCGCCAGAAGCGGGGCTGAAATCGGCAGGATGGGGCCATGGGCGGACAGATTGTAGGCGGTGCTGCCCGCAGGGGTCGCCACAAGGCAGCCGTCACAGATCAGTTCTTCCAGCCGCTCACGTCCATCAACGGAAATGCGCAGCTTGGCCGCCTGATAGGTCTGGCGCAGCAGGGAGACCTCGTTGATGGCGCGGGCGCTGTATTGCACACCGGCCTGATCGATCGCCTGCATGTAGAGCGGGTGGATCGTCGTCACATCCGCTGCCGCCAGCCGCTCCAGCAGGCCATCCTCCTGGTACTCGTTCATCAGGAAACCGACGGACCCCCGGTTCATGCCATAGATCGGAATGCCGGAATTCATGAAGCGGTGCAGGGTCTGCAGCATCAGGCCATCGCCGCCGAGAGCGACGATCACATCCGCTTCGCCCGGTGTGGCATTGCCATAAAGCGCCGTCAGCGAAACGAGGGCCTGATGGGCTTCCTCCGTGTCGCTGGCAACCAGCGCGATGCGGCCGGGGCGGATTTCTCTCTGGGTCATTGGCTCTGGAACTCGGGTGCTGCATCTGCCGCGGCTCCGCGCCGCCCGCCATTCATCCGCCAGATTGCCCGCCGCTGCAAGGCGCGATTGCCGGAATGCGGCAGTCCGCCGGCGTTGATCCGGTTTCAGAAATCAAGCCGGGCATTGTCGACCACTTCCTTGATGACGAAGAAGGTCCGCGTCTGCCGCACGCCGGGCAGAGCGATCAACTGCTCCGCATGCAGGCGGTTGAAATCGGCCATGTCGCGGACGCGGATCTTCAGGAAGAAATCGAAGTCCCCCGCCACCAGGTGGCAATCGAGCACGACAGGCAGCTTGCGGATGGCCTCCTCGAAGGCAGCGAAGCTCTCGGGCGTCGAGCGGTCCAGCTCCACTCCCACCATCACCAGCGCGCCCCGGCTGACCTTCTGCGGATCGATTACCGCCCGCACGTCCCGCACATATCCCTCGTCAAACAGCCGCCGGATGCGCCGGTGGCAGGTGGCGGGACTGACATTGACCGCTGCGGCAATATCCGCGTTCGACATGCGCCCGTCCTGCTGCAGCAGATGCAGGATCTTGCGGTCGATGCGGTCGAGGGATTCAAGAGTGAAAGACTCTTTCATTACAGAGATCAAATCCGGAATAATCGTTATCTGAAAGCTCTATATCTGCAATTAGACGATCATTGAAGGCCAAAGATTGCAAGCACCTTTCATAACCTTCCTGCTAGCGTTCCGCCACCTTTCAAGAGTGGAGCAGGCAATGCTGAAACTGGATAAATTCGAACGTTACCCCCTGACCTTCGGCCCGACCCCGATCGAAAAGCTGGACCGCCTGTCGGCGGAACTGGGCGGCGCCGTGGAGATCTACGCCAAGCGTGATGACTGCAACTCCGGCCTTGCCTTCGGCGGCAACAAGCTGCGCAAGCTGGAATATATCGTGCCGGACGTGCTGGCCTCGGGGGCAGATACGCTCGTGTCCATCGGCGGCGTGCAGTCGAATCACACCCGCATGGTCGCCGCGACCGCTGCCAAGCTCGGCCTCAAGTGCGTGGTGGTGCAGGAAAGCTGGGTGCCGCATGAAGATGCCGTCTATGACCGCGTCGGCAACATTCTTCTCACCCGCCTGATGGGCGCGGACAGCCGCATCGTCGATGACGGCTTCGACATCGGCATCCGCAAGAGCTGGGAGGATGCGCTGCAGTCGGTGAAGGACGCCGGTGGCAAGCCCTACGGCATTCCGGCCGGCGCCTCCGTCCATCCCTATGGCGGCCTTGGCTACGTGCGTTTTGCCGAGGAAGTGCGGGCGCAGGAAGCCGAAATGGGCATCCGCTTCGACTATATCATCGTCTGCGTCGTCACCGGCTCCACCCAGGCCGGCATGATCGTTGGCTTCGCTGCCGATGGCCGAGCCGACCGGGTGATCGGCATCGATGCCTCCGGCACACCGGAGCAGACCCGCTCCCAGGTGCGCGAGATCGTCGACCGTACCGCTGATCTGGTGGAACTGGGCCGTCCGGTGCGTGAGGACGAGATCGTCATCGTCGAGGATTACGCCTATCCGGCCTATGGCGTGCCGAGCGCCGAGACCAACGAAGCCATCCGCATGGCTGCCCGCACCGAGGCGATGATCACCGACCCGGTTTATGAGGGCAAGTCCATGCAGGGCATGATCGACCTCATCCGCAAGGGCAAGATCCCCGCCGGTTCCAAGGTTCTCTACGCCCACCTCGGCGGCGCCCCCGCCATCAACGGCTACAGCTACACCTACCGCAACGGCTGAGTTCCCCATCGACCAGTCTGCGTGCGAAGCGGCAGCTCCCATCCCCGGGAGCTGCCGTCATATTGCTGATTGCTGACAAACCTTCGGCCTCACCGTCGTCATCCTCGGCCTTGTGCCGAGGATCTATAAAAGTCAATAGTTTGTAGATGGCCGGGACAAGCCCGACCATGACGAAAGAGAAGAGGGAACCTAGTTGGGGACGCTCTTCCTGCTCCGTGCAGCGACATTGATTTCAGGCAAAAGGCTGTAGCATGGCGATCAAGATTCTGCTTTCGCTCATTGTGGTGTCACTATGGCTGAGTGGAGCCCTGTTATTTCAGTTCTTCCGGTATGATTATATAGTCTCAGGTAATTGGGGCTTATATGTTCATGACAGGTGGACAGGAAAGACAATGCATTGCCTTGTTGATGTGTGTTCGCTCATGGAAATTGAGCCAGAAAATCAGTTTCAAGATAAAAATCTAAAATCAAAGAGGACGCCTAACATCTTCGATCAGTTCGATGGCGGGCGAGTTGACCGTCTTGAGCCTGTCCGTTGACTGATCATAGTTTTGAAATAGAGCCTGTGAACATGTCAACCTTGTAGCCTTTTTCTTTGATTATTTCTTCGATCCTAAGTATTTTTTCTGCCTTCCTGTCTTCTTCTCCTTTCCATACATACCAAAGATACCCTGTAATCATGAGCACCGCCAATGCCGCGCCTTTGATGAATTCCGGATGCGTTTGATCCTTGTAGTTTGGAAAGAATAGGCTGAGCAAAAACGCAGCAGCAGCAATTATGCAGAAGGTTTTTTGCTGTTCCCACTGCTTTCTTGGTTTTGACCTTATTTCCATAAGCTGCTTTGCGTAATGAATGACGTTCCCTGGAACATGATCATCGGCCATAGCTTCATCTTTCCGCATGAGGTGCCTCAGTGTGCACTCATGCAGGAGACTGTCAATTCTGCGTTGTTCAGAGCCAACCGCTCAGCTTTGGAAGTGACGCACTAAGCCTTCTGCATGAACGGCTCAGGAACATAAAGTCGCACGTGCGACTTTTTCAGGTCGCACAGGTGGCATATGTTCCCGCTGCGTTCTGGTTTGTCTTGGCGTAAGTCATTGAAAAATATGGTGCCGGCAACAGGGTTCGAACCCGTGACCCCCTGATTACAAATCAGGTGCTCTACCTGCTGAGCTATACCGGCATCTTTCGCGGCTTTTAGCATGGGTTTGGCGGATGTGCATCCGCCTTGATGCAATTTTTCCACTGGTGAGGAAAGGCCGGCAGGAAGGGGAAGGCCCGGCGGGGCAGAATGCTGTCCCGCCGGAAAGGGCATCAAGCCGCGGCGCGGCCCCAGGCGGGGAAGGGGTCCTTGAGATTGCGCCAGTTGGCCGGGGCAAAGGACGATGCGGGCACGAGGCAGGCGGAGAGGTCGCGGCGCAGCGCTTCCTCATCCATCGGGTCCGTGCCGATGAACACCAGTTCCTGCCGCCGGTCGCCCCACACGGCGTCCATGTAGGGCGCCATGGCCTTGTGCCAGTCCGGGTGATCCGGCCAGTGGGTCTTGGGCACGGCGGACCACCACAGACCGCGTTTTTCGGTGCGCACCTGCGCGCCGGCCATGCTCAGCTCGCCGACGAATTCCGGCCGGGTCGCCAGCCAGAAGAAGCCCTTGGCGCGCACGACGCCGGGCCAGCTGCGGTTGATGAAGGCCTGCAGCTTTTCCGGATCAAAAGGCTGGCGGGCGCGGTAGACGAAGGAGCGGATGCCATATTCCTCCGTCTCCGGCACGTGATCGGAAAAGCCGTTCAGCTCCTTGTACCAGAGCGGGTGGGTGTGGGCGCGCTCGAAGTCGAAGCGTCCGGTGCCCAGCACATCCGAAAGCAGCACCTGGCCATGGTCCACCTCGATCACGCGCGCCTCGCTGTTGAGCGAGCGGATGATCTTGCGGGCAGCCTCCAGCGCCTCAGGCGTTGCGCTCGACACCTTGTTGAGCACGATGACATCGGCAAATTCCATCTGGTCCACCAGAAGGTCAATCAGGGTGCGGGTGTCGTCCTCGCCAAGGGACTCGCCCAGATCATCCAGCAGGCTGAGCGAGCCGAAATGGCTGAGCAGGCTCGCCGCATCCACCACCGTGACCATGGTGTCGAGCCGGGCAAGGTCGGACAGGCTCTCGCCGTTCTCGTCGCGGAACTCGAAGGTGGAGGCAACGGGCAGCGGCTCGGCAATGCCAGTCGATTCAATCAGAAGATAATCGAAGCGGCCAGCCTCTGCCAGGCGCCGCACTTCCACCAGAAGGTCGTCGCGCAAGGTGCAGCAGATGCAGCCGTTGGTCATCTCCACAAGGGTTTCCTCGGTGCGCGAAAGGTTGGCCCCGCCATCGCGCACGAGGGCGGCGTCGATGTTCACCTCGCTCATGTCATTGACAATGACAGCAACGCGAAGGCCTTCGCGGTTGGAGAGGATGTGGTTGAGAAGCGTGGTCTTTCCGGCGCCCAGAAAACCGGACAGCACGGTGACGGGAAGGCGTTTGGTCATGGTTCGCTCGTGTGGGTCTGGAGTGGCGTTCTTATAATGTAATAACATTACATGCGATCTAGCATGGCCCGCCCGCCTTGCCAAGGGGCAGGCAGGTTCTCCACCGGCGAAACCGTCTTGCGCGGCGGCAGGCCGCAGGGCCGGGGCTTGACCTGCGGCCCGCCTGTAAATATGAATTATCTACTCAGGTATTTTATGCCGCCCGCAAAAGACTGTCCGGCGGCTGCGCAGGGAGAGACACATGTTTGTGGCAATGAACCGCTTCAAGGTGAAGGCAGGTCAGGAAGAGGCTTTCGAGGCCGTGTGGAAGGGCCGGGATTCGCACCTCGACGAGATGAAGGGCTTCAGGACCTTTCATCTGCTCAAAGGGGCGGCCGATGAGGACGAAGGCATCACGCTCTATGCGTCCCACACGGTCTGGGAAAGCCGTGAGGATTTTCTGGCCTGGACCAAGTCCGAGCAGTTCCGCGAGGCGCACCGTAACGCCGGCTCCAACAAGGACCTTTACGCCGGTCCGCCGCGCTTCGAGGGCTTCGAGGCCGTGACCGGCGCCTGAGGCCGGGGCATTTCACCGGAAACAAACGCCGCGTGCCGTGAAGGCTGACGCGTGACAAGGCAGAAAGCACCATGAGCACCGAGCCCCGCAAGACCGCAGACGCGCACCCGCAGGCCCCTTCCTGTCCGGGCGGGGCGGTCAGTGTGCTTTCGTCCGACGAGCAGACGGTGGTGCAGGTGCTGCGGCTGATCTGCCTGTCCTATGCCCGGCCGCAGAGCCAGGCCTGGGAGCAGGCGCTGCTGACGGCGCAGGCCGGGTTCGGGGCTGGGCTCGGCGGAGAGGTTGCGGTGGCGGTGATGCGGCTGATGCGGGCGATCCGCGCCGTGCGCCAGACAACGTTCCGCTTCCGTGATCCGGGCTGCCCCTGCTGCCGCACCAGCCTGTCCGATCAGGAGGGCAGGGTGCTGGCCATGGTGCGTGCCGCGCTGGCCGACCCGGTGCATCCGGCGCTGATCGATGCGATGATCCTGTGCGAGGGCGGCCCGGTAAACCGGGTGCTGCTGGAGGCGGACCGGCTGGCCGGCCTCCTGCACAGGCGCAGCGCGGCCCATCAGCAGGCCGCATAAGATCAGCTGCAGAGTTTTTGCGCGGGAGAGCCTCCCGCGCAAGACGATCAAAGCCCCATCTTGCTCCGGGCCAGATAGAGCGACAGAACGGCGGCATTGGACACGTTGAGCGAGCGGATCTCGCCCGGCATGTCGAGACGGGCCGTTGTGTCGCAGGCGGCGCGCACGCCGGGGCGCACGCCCTTGCCTTCAGAGCCCAGCACCAGCACGGTCTTGCTGCCGAAGGTGGTCTCTTCCAGCGTCGCCGGGCCATCGCTGTCGAGGGCGACGCGGAAGAAGCCCTGCTCACCCATCTCTTCCAGAAATTTGGCGAGGTTCTTCACCCGCACGTGCCGGATCATGTCCAGCGCGCCGGACGCGGACTTGGCGAGCACGGAGCCTTCCTCCGGCGCGTGGCGCTCGGTGGTGACAACGGCATCGGCGGCAAGCGCCACGGCAGAGCGCAGGATCGCACCCACATTATGCGGATCGGTCACCTGGTCGAGCGCCAGTACCAGCCTTGCGCCCTTCAGTTCCTTCACCCCATAGGCGGGCAGGGGATCGGCTTCCAGAATCATGCCCTGATGCACGGCATCGCGGGTGACCATGCGGTCGAGCGCGCGGGGCATCTGGATATCAACGGGCACGTCAATCTTGACGCCGCGCTCCTCGAGCCGGTTCACCGCATTCTCCGTTGCATAGAGACGGATGCGGCGGCGGTCCCGGTTGCGGAAGGCGGCTTCCACGGTGTGCAGGCCGTAAAGCAGCACAGGGCCCTCCGGCGGCAGGCCGGGGCGGCGCGGGGCGGGCTTGACGAAGCCCTGTCCCTTGCCGGGACGGGCCTTGCTGGTGAAGGGGCGCCCGCGCTGCGGGCCGGAAGAATGTTCGCTCATGCCGCTCTCCTACTCTCTATATGCAGGAGGGGGAAGAGGGAGGCGGCTGACACGGCCGAATGCGCTTGCAGATTCTCGGGCAGTGACAGGCTGAAGGCTTCATCCACAGGCGGCCGGGAGACCGGCGCCGCAATGCAGCAAAGACGGCGCATATCCGGCCAAGCCTGTGCAAAACTTCATGAAACCGCTGGAAGGGCAGGGAAACCCTAGGGCGGCGGGAGCTGCCCCGCAGAACCGGCGAAGCGGAAAATCGGCTGACGGCGAATTTTCTTGAAAGAAATCCAAATCGGCGTTGACAGCAGGGAACCCTATCTGCATAACACGCGCCACAGGACACCCCGGCCGGTTGGACGGGGCGGTCTGTGAAGCCATCCTGACTGCTTCGGACAGAGGCTCGACGGAATGGAGGAGTGCCCGAGTGGCTAAAGGGGACGGACTGTAAATCCGTTGGCTAAGCCTACGTTGGTTCGAATCCAACCTCCTCCACCATCGTCTCCCGAAGTCCGGGTCAGCGGGTGTAGCTCAATGGTAGAGCAGCAGCCTTCCAAGCTGATGACGAGGGTTCGATTCCCTTCACCCGCTCCATCACTGGGTGCCGATCAGATTGACCGGTGCGGGCTTCGCTCGCTCAGGGTCCTGGAAAGAACGGGAAGCAATTCGTATTGGCCGCGGCGCCTGGAATGGCTGCCGGTGCCGCCGGAAAGCGTCCCGCCTCGAACCTGACGACTGAACTGCGTAACAGATAGAGAGCGACGCCGATGGCGAAGGAAAAGTTTGAGCGCACGAAGCCGCACGTGAACATTGGCACGATCGGCCACGTTGACCACGGCAAGACGACGCTGACCGCGGCGATCACGATGACGCTGGCTGAGACCGGCGGCGCGGTTGCCAAGGCCTATGACCAGATCGACGCAGCGCCGGAAGAAAAGGCGCGCGGCATCACGATCTCGACGGCACACGTTGAGTATGAGACGGCAAACCGTCACTACGCTCACGTTGACTGCCCGGGTCACGCCGACTACGTCAAGAACATGATCACCGGTGCTGCCCAGATGGACGGCGCGATCCTGGTGTGCTCGGCCGCTGACGGCCCGATGCCGCAGACCCGCGAGCACATCCTGCTCGCCCGTCAGGTCGGCGTGCCGGCTCTGGTGGTGTTCATGAACAAGGTCGACCAGGTCGACGACGAAGAGCTTCTGGATCTCGTCGAGATGGAGCTGCGCGAGCTGCTGTCCTCGTATGACTTCCCGGGCGACGACATTCCGATCGTCAAGGGCTCGGCTCTGGCTGCGGTTGAAAACCGCGACGCCAACATCGGCCGTGACGCCATCCGCGCTCTGATGGACGCCGTTGACGCGTACATCCCGACGCCGGACCGTCCGATCGACATGCCGTTCCTGATGCCGATCGAAGACGTGTTCTCGATCTCCGGCCGTGGCACCGTGGTGACCGGCCGTGTCGAGCGCGGCATCGTGAAGGTGGGTGAGGAAGTCGAGATCGTCGGCATCCGCGACACCAAGAAGACGACCGTGACCGGCGTTGAGATGTTCCGCAAGCTTCTGGACCAGGGTCAGGCAGGCGACAACATCGGCGCGCTGATCCGTGGCGTTGGCCGTGAGGACGTTGAGCGTGGTCAGGTTCTGTGCAAGCCGGGTTCGGTTAAGCCGCACAAGAAGTTCAAGGCCGAAGCCTACATCCTGACGAAGGAAGAAGGCGGCCGTCATACGCCGTTCTTCACGAACTACCGTCCGCAGTTCTACTTCCGCACGACGGACGTGACGGGCATCGTTGAGCTGCCGGAAGGCACGGAAATGGTGATGCCGGGCGACAACATCTCGGTCGTCGTGACGCTGATCGTTCCGATCGCCATGGAAGACGGCCTGCGCTTCGCTATCCGCGAAGGTGGCCGTACCGTCGGCGCCGGCGTGGTGGCATCGATCATCGAGTGATGATGGCGGGCGCCGGCTCATCCGGCGCCTTCCCCTCCGGACTTGAACAACCCCTTGCGGGTTGCCTGAACCGGAGATAAGAACAGGTTTGGACGGAACTTCAGGTCCCGTCCGTGCAGGGGTATAGCTCAGTTGGTAGAGCGGCGGTCTCCAAAACCGCAGGTCGCGGGTTCGAGCCCTGCTGCCCCTGCCATTTTGTTCTTGAATATTGGCCGCCGAGGCCTTATTGAGGACCACTCGGGCGGGGCGCGCGGATGATTCTGCGCGCCCGCTCGTCGTGACAAGACCGGAACCGGAATGGCCAAGAGCAATCCCTTTACGTTTATCCAGCAGGTTCGCTCCGAAGCTGCCAAGGTGACCTGGCCGACCCGCAAGGAAACGGCCGTGACGACTGTCATGGTCTTTGTGATGGTGGTGCTTGCCTCCATCTTCTTTCTTCTGGCGGATCAGCTGATGAGCTGGGGCATTGGCTTGCTCCTCGGCGTGGGCGGTTGACGCCTGCAAGGTTTCACGAGACAGGAAACGGAACTGAGGTCATGGCCAAGCGCTGGTACATTGTGCATGCCTACTCCAATTTCGAGAAGAAGGTAGCCGAGTCCATCCGCGAGAAAGCTGCCCAGAAGGGGCTTTCTGACCTGTTCGAGGAAATCCTCGTTCCGATGGAAAAGGTCGTCGAAGTGCGCCGCGGGCGCAAGGTCGATGCCGAACGCAAATTCTTCCCGGGCTACGTTCTGGTGAAGATGGACATGACCGACGAGGCGTTCCATCTGATCAAGAACACCCCCAAGGTCAGTGGCTTCCTCGGTTCCGAGCAGAGGCCCGTTCCGATTTCGGAGGCCGAGGCGCGCCGCATCCTGAGCCAGGTTCAGGAAGGTGTCGACCGGCCGAAGCCGTCGGTCAGTTTCGAGGTTGGCGAGCAGGTCCGCGTATCGGACGGCCCGTTTGCCTCCTTCTCCGGCCTCGTCGAGGAAGTGGACGAAGAGCGCGCGCGCCTCAAGGTTGCCGTGTCGATCTTTGGCCGCCCGACGCCGGTCGAACTGGAATTTGGTCAGGTCGACAAGGTCTGATCAAGCTGGCCGCCCACGGGCGGCCAAAGCTGCATGGAGGCCATCATGGCCTTCGCGCAGAAGAGGGTGGCAGGTAAGGCGCGCCTACGCCGGGCGTGTCAAGCCAGACCACCCGCTCCTGAATGCCGGTTTATCCGGCTTACTCGCTAGGAGAGTATAATGGCGAAGAAAATCGAAGGTTACATCAAGCTGCAGGTGGCAGCCGGCTCCGCTACGCCGTCGCCCCCGATCGGTCCCGCGCTGGGTCAGCGCGGCCTCAACATCATGGAATTCTGCAAGGCGTTCAACGCGCAGACCCAGGATATCGAGAAGGGCGCTCCGTGCCCGGTCGTGATCACCTATTTCTCCGACAAGTCCTTCACCTTCCAGATCAAGACCGCTCCGGTCAGCTTCTTCCTGAAGAAGGCTGCTGGTCTGAAGTCCGGTTCCAAGACCCCGGGCCGCGGCACGGTTGGCAAGGTGAACAAGGCGCAGGTGCGTGAAATCGCCACCGCCAAGATGAAGGACCTCAACGCGAACGACGTGGAAGCGGCGATGCGCATGGTTGAGGGTTCTGCCCGTTCGATGGGCCTCGAGGTCACGGAGTAAGATCATGGCGAAGATTGGCAAGCGTATCCGTGCTGCTCGTGAAGGCATCGACAGCAACAAGACCTACGCCCTCGGCGAAGCCCTGACCCTGCTCAAGGACCGCGCCAAGGTGAAGTTCGACGAAACCATCGAAGTTGCGATCAACCTCGGCGTTGACCCGCGTCACGCTGACCAGATGGTCCGCGGCGTCTGCGTGCTGCCGAACGGCACCGGCAAGACCGTTCGCGTCGCCGTGTTTGCCCGTGGCGACAAGGCTGAAGAAGCCAAGGCTGCCGGCGCAGACATCGTTGGCGCCGAAGAGCTGGTCAACGAAGTGCAGGGCGGCAAGATCGACTTCGACCGCTGCATTGCAACCCCGGACATGATGCCGCTGGTCGGCCGTCTTGGTAAGGTGCTTGGCCCGCGCGGCCTGATGCCGAACCCCAAGGTCGGCACAGTGACCCCGGACGTGGCTTCGGCCGTGCGTGACGCCAAGGGCGGCGCCGTGCAGTTCCGCGTCGAGAAGGCTGGTATCATCCACGCCGGCGTTGGCAAGGTCTCCTTCACCCAGGACGCCCTGGTCGAGAACATCCGCGCTCTCGTGGATGCCGTCCAGAAGGCCAAGCCGAGCGGTTCCAAGGGCCAGTACATGCGCCGTGTTGCCCTGTCGTCTACGATGGGCCCGGGCGTCAAGGTCGACCTGGCTTCGATCAACGGCTGATGCTGCAGACCCGGCAGGGCTTACTGCCGGGTTTCGCGCTGGCCGCAGCGGCGTGACCGGCCTGGAGTTGACGCTCCGGCCCGCACCGCATCCAAGAGGTTCCTCCCGGTTCTGCCGGGAGGCACTGGTCCGGTCCCGTACCGGATCATCCCTGTCCGAGACTGCAGGTGCCGGGAAACCGGTCTAAGCCGAATGGGCCTGCATAGATGGGTGAGAACCAGTTTGTTTCCGGCTTGCCGGGTTTTGCAACGGTTCGAACCAGATGCCTTGCCGCGCTCCAAGCGAGGTGAGGGGACAGGAAACCCTGAGCGTCGCCTGTGACGCGGTACGGGGCTTCCCCGCACCGTCAAGCTGGCGGCAAAGGCAAACCGGTGGCGGAAACGCCATCAAATGGAGTAGGCAAGTGGAAAGAGCGGAAAAGCACGAGTTCGTGACCGCCCTCAACGAAGAGCTGGGTAGCACTTCGGTTGTGGTCGTCGCGCACTATGCGGGTCTCTCGGTTGCACAGATGACCGCGCTGCGGTTGAAAGTGCGTGACGCCGGCGGCACCGTAAAGGTTGCAAAGAACCGCCTTGTAAAGCTTGCCCTTCAAGGCACTGACCTTGAGCACATCAATGGCCTCTTCACGGGCCCGACCCTGATCGCCTATTCGGAAGATCCGGTCGCGGCTCCCAAGGCCATGGTGGAATTCGCCAAGACGACGGACAAGTTCGTCATCCTCGGCGGTGCTCTCGGCAAGACCAACCTGAATGCGGAAGGCGTCAAGTCTCTCGCCACGATGCCGTCGCTCGATGAGCTGCGCGCAAAGCTGGTGGGCATGATCCAGACCCCGGCATCCCGCATCGCCCAGGTTGTCAACGCACCGGCCGGGCAGCTCGCCCGCGTTTTCGGCGCGTATGCCAAGAAGGACGAGGCCGCATAAGGCGCCCCCTAAGCAATACACTGTCTGTAACCAAGCATTTGGTTCGAACGTAAGGTACATAAGAAATGGCTAACCTCGAAAAGCTCGTTGAAGATCTGTCCGCCCTGACCGTCATGGAAGCTGCTGAGCTGTCCAAGATGCTCGAAGAGAAGTGGGGCGTGTCCGCCGCAGCTCCGGTGGCTGTTGCTGCCGTTGCTGCTGCTCCGGCTGCTGCTGTTGAAGAGCAGACCGAATTCGACGTCGTTCTCGCTGACGCTGGCGACAAGAAGATCAACGTGATCAAGGAAGTCCGCGCCATCACCGGCCTCGGCCTGAAGGAAGCCAAGGAGCTCGTCGAAGGCGCTCCGAAGGTTGTCAAGGAGCAGGTCTCCAAGGCTGAAGCCGAAGACCTCAAGAAGAAGCTCGAAGAGGCTGGCGCCAAGGTCGAGCTCAAGTAATAGGATCGAAAGATCCAAGGCGGTCCCGGGCAACCGGGACCGTTTCCTGGCCCCGGCGGGTATAACCCGTTTCCGGGGCATTAGTCCCGAATAGGGGACGGTTATCCGAAGCGCCCGGGCGAAGCTGCCCGATTGGACAAGGGGCGTTGCGGACAGCCGTCACCCAAGGCGATACGAACGAGGAGCGACAATGACCCTAACGTTCAACGGTCGCAAGCGTGTCCGGAAATTCTTCGGATCGATCCGCGATGTAACGGAAATGCCCAACCTCATCGAGGTTCAGAAGGCTTCCTACGACCAGTTCCTGCAGGTTGAGGAGCCCAAGGGCGGCCGTCCCGATGAAGGCCTCCAGGCGGTCTTCAACTCTGTTTTCCCGATTTCCGATTTTGCCGGAACGGCCCTGCTTGAATTCGTCAAGTTCGAATTCGAACAGCCCAAGTACGACGTCGAGGAGTGCCGTCAGCGCAGCATGACCTTTGCTGCCCCGCTGAAGGTGACCCTGCGCCTGATCGTGTTCGATGTCGATGAAGACACCGGCGCCAAGTCCGTCAAGGACATCAAGGAGCAGGACGTCTACATGGGGGACATCCCCTTCATGACCGAGAACGGTACGTTCGTCGTGAACGGCACCGAGCGCGTCATCGTGTCCCAGATGCACCGTTCCCCGGGCGTGTTCTTCGATCATGACAAGGGCAAGACCCATTCCAGCGGCAAGCTGCTGTTTGCTGCCCGCGTGATCCCGTACCGCGGTTCCTGGCTCGACATCGAGTTCGACGCCAAGGACATCGTCTATGCGCGTATCGACCGCCGCCGCAAGATTCCGGTCACCTCCCTGCTGATGGCCCTCGGCCTCGACGGCGAAGAGATCCTGAACACCTTCTACCAGCGCATCGAATATTCGCGCGCGGGCAAGGGTTCCTGGCGCATGCCGTTCGACGGCGACCGCCTCAAGGGCAACAAGGCTTCCTACGATCTGATCGACGCCGACACCGGCGAAGTCGTGATCGAAGCCGGCCGCAAGGTCACCGCACGCACGATCAAGCAGCTCACCGAAAAGGGCGTCAAGGCCCTGAAGGTGACCGACGAAGACCTGCACGGCCAGTATCTGGCCGAGGACGTCGTCGACTTCGTGACCGGCGAGATCTACGCTGAAGCCGGTGACGAGATCAGCGCCAAGCTGCTCGACGAGCTGATCCAGCGCGGCTACGAGGACCTGACCGTTCTCGATATCGACCACATCAACACCGGCGCTTATGTCCGCAACACGCTTGCTGCGGACAAGAACGAGAGCCGTGAAGATGCGCTGTTCGACATCTACCGCGTGATGCGTCCGGGCGAGCCGCCCACCCTGGATTCCGCTGAAGCGATGTTCCAGTCGCTGTTCTTTGACGCCGAGCGTTACGACCTGTCTGCGGTCGGCCGCGTCAAGATGAACATGCGCCTCGACCTGACCTGCCCGGACACCGTGCGCACCCTGCGCAAGGAAGACATCCTGGCCGTGATCCGGCTGCTGCTCGACCTGCGCGACGGCAAGGGCGAGATCGACGACATCGACAACCTCGGCAACCGCCGTGTGCGTTCGGTCGGCGAACTCATGGAGAACCAGTACCGCGTCGGCCTGCTGCGCATGGAACGTGCGATCAAGGAGCGCATGAGCTCTGTCGACATCGACACGGTCATGCCGCAGGACCTGATCAACGCCAAGCCGGCCGCAGCTGCCGTGCGCGAGTTCTTCGGCTCCTCGCAGCTCAGCCAGTTCATGGACCAGACCAACCCGCTGTCCGAAGTGACGCACAAGCGCCGCCTGTCGGCTCTTGGACCGGGCGGTCTGACGCGTGAGCGCGCCGGCTTCGAAGTCCGCGACGTGCATCCGACCCACTATGGCCGTATCTGCCCGATCGAGACGCCGGAAGGCCCGAACATCGGTCTGATCAACTCGCTGGCGACCTTCGCCCGCGTGAACAAGTACGGCTTTATCGAGAGCCCGTACCGCAAGGTGCGCGATGGCATCGTCTCCGACGAGGTCGTCTATCTCTCGGCCATGGAAGAAGCCAAGCACTACGTCGCCCAGTCCAACGCTGTCCTCGACGAGGGCAACCGTCTGGTGGAAGAGCTGGTCACCTGCCGTCATGCCGGTGAAAACATGCTCGTTCCGTCCGACCGCGTGGACCTGATGGACGTGTCGCCGAAGCAGCTGGTTTCGGTCGCTGCCGCGCTCATTCCGTTCCTGGAAAACGACGACGCCAACCGCGCGCTCATGGGCTCGAACATGCAGCGTCAGGCCGTGCCGCTGGTGCGCGCCGAAGCGCCGTTCGTCGGCACCGGCATGGAGCCGATCGTGGCCCGTGACTCCGGCGCTGCCATCGGTGCCCGCCGCGGCGGTGTGGTCGACCAGGTGGATGCGACCCGTATCGTTATCCGCGCCACGGAAGATCTCGATCCGTCCAAGTCGGGCGTCGACATCTACCGCCTGATGAAGTTCCAGCGTTCCAACCAGAACACCTGTATCAACCAGCGTCCGCTGGTCCGCGTCGGTGACGTCATCTCCAAGGGTGACATCATTGCTGACGGCCCGTCGACGGATCTGGGCGATCTGGCCCTCGGCCGCAACGTGCTCGTCGCGTTCATGCCGTGGAACGGCTACAACTTCGAGGACTCCATCCTCCTGTCCGAACGCATCGTGTCCGATGACGTCTTCACCTCGATCCATCTGGAAGAGTTTGAAGTCGCCGCCCGTGACACCAAGCTCGGACCGGAAGAAATCACGCGCGACATTCCGAACGTCTCGGAAGAAGCGCTGAAGAACCTCGACGAAGCCGGCATCGTCTACATCGGCGCCGAAGTGAAGCCGGGCGACATCCTCGTCGGCAAGATCACGCCGAAGGGCGAAAGCCCGATGACGCCGGAAGAAAAGCTTCTGCGTGCCATCTTCGGTGAAAAGGCTTCGGACGTCCGCGACACCTCCCTGCGTCTGCCGCCCGGCGTTGCCGGCACGGTCGTGGAAGTGCGCGTGTTCAACCGTCACGGCGTCGAGAAGGACGAGCGTGCGATGGCCATCGAGCGCGAGGAAATCGAGCGCCTGGCCAAGGACCGCGACGACGAGCAGGCAATCCTTGACCGCAACGTCTATGGCCGTCTGGCCGAGATGCTGCTGGGCAAGACCGCCATTGCCGGCCCGAAGGGCTTCAAGAAGGACACCAACCTGACCGGTGATGTCCTTGGCGAATACCCGCGTTCGCAGTGGTGGCAGTTTGCCATGGACGATGAAAAGTTCATGAGCGAAGTGGAAGCTCTGCGTGGCCAGTATGACGAAAGCCGCAAGCGCCTCGAGCAGCGTTTCATCGACAAGGTGGAGAAGCTGCAGCGCGGTGACGAGCTGCCCCCGGGCGTCATGAAGATGGTCAAGGTCTTCGTCGCCGTGAAGCGCAAGATCCAGCCGGGCGACAAGATGGCCGGCCGTCACGGCAACAAGGGCGTGGTCTCCAAGATCAACCCGAACGAGGACATGCCGTTCCTGGCGGACGGCACGCATGTCGACATCGTGCTCAACCCGCTGGGCGTGCCGTCGCGCATGAACGTCGGCCAGATCCTCGAGACCCACCTTGGGTGGGCCTGCGCAGGCATGGGCCGCAAGATCGGCGAGCTCTATGATGAGTACCGCAAGACGGGTGAGATCCAAGCTCTGAAGGGCGAGATCCACGAACTCTACGGCGACAACATCAAGGGCGATGCGGTTAAGCGTTACGATGACGAGAGCGTCCTGCGTCTTGCCGAACAGCTGAAGAAGGGCGTTTCGATTGCAACGCCGGTCTTCGACGGCGCGCATGAGCCGGACATCGTGGAGATGCTCGACGCAGCTGGCCTTGACGCCAGCGGCCAGTCGACCCTCTACGACGGGCGGACGGGTGAAACCTTCGACCGCAAGGTCACCGTGGGTTACATCTACATGCTCAAGCTGCACCACCTCGTGGACGACAAGATCCACGCCCGTTCGATTGGACCTTACTCGCTCGTGACCCAGCAGCCGCTGGGTGGCAAGGCGCAGTTCGGCGGCCAGCGCTTCGGTGAAATGGAGGTGTGGGCCCTTGAAGCATATGGCGCTGCCTACACGCTGCAGGAAATGCTGACCGTGAAGTCGGATGACGTTGCGGGCCGCACGAAGGTCTACGAGGCTATTGTCCGTGGTGATGACACGTTCGAGGCCGGCATTCCGGAGAGCTTCAACGTTCTCGTGAAGGAAATGCGGTCGCTGGGTCTCAACGTGGAACTTCAGCAGTCTGACCTTACCGCAATTACCGACGAGCCCGCGGCAGACGCGGCAGAGTGATCTGCGGGCATGAAAAAGACTGAAACAGGACGTACAGTGCAGGAAAAGGGGAGTGGGCACGGCCCGCTCCCCATCCGTGCATCGAAGGAGAGAGCCCATGAATCATGAGGTCATGAACCTGTTCAACCAGCAGGCTCCTGCGCAGACCTTCGACCAGATCCGGATTTCTCTCGCCAGCCCCGAGCGGATCATGTCTTGGTCCTATGGTGAGATCAAGAAGCCGGAGACGATCAACTACCGCACGTTCAAGCCTGAGCGTGATGGTCTGTTCTGCGCCCGTATCTTTGGCCCGATCAAGGACTACGAATGCTTGTGCGGCAAGTACAAGCGCATGAAGTACAAGGGCGTCATCTGTGAGAAGTGCGGCGTCGAAGTGACGCTGAGCCGCGTGCGCCGCGAGCGCATGGGCCACATCGAGCTGGCCGCCCCGGTTGCGCATATCTGGTTCCTGAAGTCGCTGCCCTCCCGCATCGGCCTTCTGCTGGACATGACGCTGAAGGATCTGGAGCGCGTGCTCTATTTCGAGAACTATGTTGTTCTCGAGCCGGGCCTGACCCCGCTGAAGCAGAACCAGCTGCTGAGCGAGGAAGAGTATATCAGCGCCCAGGACGAGTACGGCGAGGACGCCTTCACGGCGATGATCGGCGCGGAAGCCATCCGCGAGATGCTGATGTCGCTGGATCTGGTGCGCGAAAGCGAGAAGCTGCGCGTCGAGATCGCCGAAGCGACCACCGAGCTGAAGCCGAAGAAGCTGGCCAAGCGCCTCAAGGTCATCGAAGCCTTCACCGAGTCGGGCAACCGTCCGGAATGGATGATCATGACCGTGATTCCGGTGATCCCGCCGGATCTGCGCCCGCTTGTTCCGCTGGACGGCGGCCGTTTCGCGACGTCGGATCTGAACGATCTGTACCGCCGCGTGATCAACCGCAACAACCGTCTGAAGCGCCTGATCGAGCTGCGTGCGCCGGATATCATCATCCGCAACGAAAAGCGCATGCTGCAGGAGTCCGTTGACGCCCTGTTCGACAACGGCCGCCGCGGCCGTGTCATCACCGGTGCCAACAAGCGTCCGCTGAAGTCGCTGTCCGACATGCTCAAGGGCAAGCAGGGCCGCTTCCGTCAGAACCTGCTCGGCAAGCGCGTCGACTATTCCGGCCGTTCGGTGATCACCGTGGGTCCGGAGCTGAAGCTGCACCAGTGCGGCCTGCCGAAGAAGATGGCTCTCGAGCTGTTCAAGCCCTTCATCTATTCGCGTCTCGACGCGAAGGGCTTCTCCTCGACCGTCAAGCAGGCCAAGAAGCTGGTGGAGAAGGAGCGTCCGGAAGTCTGGGATATCCTCGACGAGGTCATCCGTGAGCACCCGGTTCTTCTGAACCGTGCGCCGACGCTGCACCGTCTCGGCATCCAGGCGTTCGAACCGACACTGATCGAAGGCAAGGCCATCCAGCTGCACCCGCTCGTCTGCTCGGCTTTCAACGCCGACTTCGACGGTGACCAGATGGCCGTGCACGTGCCGCTTTCGCTGGAAGCCCAGCTGGAAGCCCGCACGCTGATGATGTCGACCAACAACATCCTGCATCCGGCCAACGGCGGCCCGATCATCGTTCCGTCTCAGGATATCGTTCTGGGTCTCTATTATCTGTCGATCATGGCAGAGAAGGAGCCGGGCGAAGGCATGGCCTTCGGCAACATGGGCGAGATCCAGCACGCGCTGGCCAACAAGGTCATCACGCTGCACACGAAGATCCGCGGACGCTTCCGCTCGATCGACGCTGACGGCAACCCGACCTCCGGCATCTTCGAGACGACGCCGGGCCGCATGATGATTGCCGAACTGCTGCCGAAGCATCACGAGGTTCCCTTCGACACCTGCAACAGGCTGATGACGAAGAAGGAAGTCTCGCGCATGATCGACACCGTCTACCGCGCCTGCGGTCAGAAGGAGACGGTCATTTTCTGCGACCGCATCATGCAGCTCGGTTTCCGCAATGCGTGCAGCGCCGGCATCTCGTTCGGCAAGGACGACATGGTGATCCCGGACACCAAGCAGAAGCTGGTGGGCGAGACGGCCGCGATGGTTGCCGAATACGAGCAGCAGTACAACGACGGCCTGATCACTCAGGGCGAGAAGTACAACAAGGTGGTTGACGCCTGGGCCAAGTGCACCGACCGCATCGCTGATGAGATGATGAAGCGCATTCAGGCGGTTCAGATCGATCAGGAGACGGGCCGTCAGAAGCCGATGAACTCGGTTTACATGATGTCCCACTCGGGTGCCCGTGGTTCTCCGGCCCAGATGAAGCAGCTTGCCGGCATGCGCGGCCTCATGGCCAAGCCGTCGGGCGAGATCATCGAAAACCCGATCATCTCGAACTTCAAGGAAGGCCTGTCGGTTCTGGAGTACTTCAACTCCACCCACGGCGCCCGTAAGGGTCTGGCTGACACCGCGCTCAAGACGGCGAACTCGGGTTACCTGACCCGCCGCCTCGTGGACGTGGCTCAGGACTCGATCATCCTTGAAGTCGACTGCGGCTCCGAGAACGGCATCACCGTTCAGGCGATCGTGGACGCCGGTCAGGTCATCGCAAGCCTTGGCCAGCGCGTTCTCGGCCGTACGGCGGCAGAAGACGTCTACAACCACGCAACCGGCGAGATCATCGTGCCGAAGGGCCGCATGATCGACGAGAAGGACGTGGAGCTGATCGAGGCTGCCAAGGTTCAGCAGATCAAGATCCGTTCGGTTCTGACCTGTCAGACCGTCACGGGCGTCTGCGGCACCTGCTATGGCCGTGACCTTGCCCGTGGTACGCCGGTCAACATCGGTGAAGCTGTCGGCGTCATCGCCGCTCAGTCGATCGGTGAGCCGGGCACCCAGCTGACCATGCGCACGTTCCACATCGGTGGCACGGCACAGGTGGTGGACAGCTCGTTCATCGAATCCAACGTCGATGGCACGATCAAGATCCGCAACCGCGCCGCCACCCGCGATAGCGATGGCAACCTGATTGCCATGGTGCGCAACATGTCGCTCATCGTCGTTGACAGTGACGGCAACGAGCGCGCTGTCCATCGCGTTACCTACGGCGCCAAGCTGCTGGTGGACGATGGCGATGCGGTCAAGCGCGGCCAGCGTATCGCCGAGTGGGACCCCTACACCCGTCCGATGCTGTCGGAAGTGGATGGTGTGGTCGACTTCGAAGACCTGGTGGACGGCGCTTCGGTGCAGGAAACCACTGACGAGGCGACCGGTATCACCAAGCGTGTCGTCATCGACTGGCGCACGTCGCATCGCGGCCAGGATCTCAAGCCGGCGGTTGTCGTCAAGGACGCCAATGGCTCGATCTGCAAGCTGGCCCGTGGTGGCGACGCCCGCCTGCTGCTTTCGGTGGACGCCATTCTGTCGGTGCAGCCGGGCAACCGGGTGAAGGCTGGTGACGTGCTCGCACGTATCCCGCTGGAAAGCGCCAAGACGAAGGACATCACCGGTGGTCTGCCCCGCGTGGCGGAACTGTTCGAGGCGCGCCGTCCGAAGGACCACGCCATCATCGCGGAAATCAGCGGTACCATCCGCTTCGGCCGCGATTACAAGAACAAGCGCCGCATCATCGTGGAGCCGCATGACGAGGCACTGGAGCCGGTCGAGTACCTGATCCCGAAGGGCAAGCACTTCCATCTGCAGGAAGGCGATGTCATCGAGAAGGGTGAGTACATCCTCGACGGCAACCCGGCGCCGCACGACATTCTGGCGGTCAAGGGCGTGGAAGCGCTCGCGGCCTATCTCGTCAACGAGATCCAGGAAGTCTACCGTCTGCAGGGCGTGGTGATCAACGACAAGCACATCGAGGTGATCGTTCGCCAGATGCTGCAGAAGGTCGAGATCACGGATCCGGGCGAGACCGAGTTCTTCTCGGGCGAGCAGGTCGACCAGCTCGACTTCGACGAGGCGAATGAGCGTGCCATCGACGACGCCAAGACCCCGGCCAAGGGCGTGCCGGTTCTCCTGGGTATCACCAAGGCGAGCCTGCAGACCCGGTCGTTCTTCTCGGCAGCCTCCTTCCAGGAGACGACGCGCGTCCTCACCGACGCCGCCGTCAACGGCAAGATCGACCCGCTGGTCGGCCTGAAGGAGAACGTCATCGTCGGCCGTCTGATCCCGGCCGGTACCGGCGGCGTGATGAAGCGCATCCGTCAGATCGCGACCCACCGCGACGACCTGATCCTCGACGAGCGCCGCAAGCGCTCGGGCGACAGCGCCGCAGAAGGCCTGCTGGAGGATCTGTCCGGCGCCGCCGAGTAAGCGGCCCCGGACCCATGAACCAGAAAGGCCGCCACCCGTGCGGCCTTTCGTTTATCAAGAAGGAGGCCGTGATGGCTGGCAATGACGATGATGCTCCGCTGGAGCCGACGGTCTTCCTGGTGATTGGCCGGGTCTGGGACAGCGAGGACGGCGGGCCGGAAGATGCGGTGCCGATCCATGTGATGCTGACCGCCCCCGATGACGACAGCGCCGTGCGCAAGACGCTGGAAGCGCTGGCAGGGGAGGGCTTTGCCGAGGCCGAGCTCGACCAGATCGGCGTGCTGGAAGGCGAGCCGGATGACCCGACCTATGAAGGCGCCTATCAGGACGCTCTGTCGGGCAACGTGGCGGTGATCACCTTCCGCGATTGACGCAGCAATCGCAGTCAGAAGACCGGGGACGGCAGAGGGCAACAGGCCAGCTGCCGTCCCTGTGCATTTGAGGGAACGGGTTTGCACCGTGTTTACCGTTCCCGCAGGAAGGTTTGGCAGCCCTGCCAGGCGGCAGTGGCCTGATTGGTCCCGCAAGCGGCACCGGGGCAGGGCAGAGTGGTTTGATTCCCTTGTTCTGATTCCTTAACGGGCAAACAACCGGCTCACCGTGCAGTGAGTCCCGGTTTTCGGGAAAACCGCCGGGGATTCGGGGCTTCTGCGGCTCAGCAGGCTGCAGGACAGCCCTGCAGGATTCGCAAGGCACGGTTAACCGGCATAGGGCCAGGCCTTGCAGGATGTCTGGGCTGTATAATTTAATTACAATACTGCGCGCATTGGCGTTACAAAAGATGCGGAAATGCGCAGATTCAGCCCGTGCCGCGGCCAAGGCGCAGCAGGGCAGGGCAATCCCGCAGAAATCCGAGATTTCCCTTGACGGCAGGGGGCGCCGTGAGTAGTGTCCGCCCATCCCAAGGGCAGGCGGTAAGTCCTGATGTGTTCCAGCGGTCTACGCAAGGAACCTGAATACTTAAACGCTGCCGGGTTCAAAAAGGCGAATAAGCGTCGATTGCACGACCGCGATTAACCTCGTGGTCCTCTGGTTTTCGCAGCGCCTCCCATGTGCGAACATGGCTGAGGCGCGATTACGTTTGTCACGTAGTCAGTGAAAAGCAGGGTAGCGTACGAATTTTTGGATGGCAGAGGTAAAGGGCACAGAATGCCGACCATCAACCAGCTGATCCGCAAGCCGCGGAAAGACCCGCCGAAGCGGAACAAGGTGCCGGCCATGGAGGCCTGCCCGCAGAAGCGTGGTGTTTGCACCCGCGTATACACCACGACGCCGAAGAAGCCGAACTCGGCACTTCGTAAGGTTGCCAAGGTGCGCCTGACGAATGGCTTCGAAGTCATCGGTTACATCCCGGGTGAAGGCCACAACCTTCAGGAACACTCCGTGGTGATGATCCGCGGCGGCCGCGTCAAGGATTTGCCGGGCGTTCGCTACCACATCATCCGTGGCGTGCTCGACACCCAGGGCGTCAAGAACCGTAAGCAGCGCCGGTCGAAGTACGGCGCCAAGCGGCCGAAGTAAGGAGCGCGCGGCATGTCCCGTCGTCACAGCGCAGAAAAGCGCGAGATCATTCCGGATCCCAAGTTCGGTGATATCGTCGTTACGAAGTTCATGAACTCGATCATGTATCACGGCAAGAAGTCCGTGGCCGAGCGCATCGTTTACGGTGCCTTCGACATCATCGAGAAGAAGACCCGTGAGAACCCCATCGAGGTGTTCCATGCGGCTCTCGAAAACGTCATGCCGCAGGTGGAAGTCCGCTCCCGCCGCGTCGGTGGTGCGACCTACCAGGTTCCGGTGGAAGTCCGCACGGACCGCCGTCAGGCACTGGCGATCCGCTGGCTGATCACTGCAGCCCGCAACCGCAACGAAACCACCATGGTGGACCGCCTGTCGGGCGAAATGCTCGACGCCGCGAACAACCGTGGTTCCGCAGTGAAGAAGCGCGAAGACACGCACCGCATGGCGGACGCGAACCGCGCCTTCTCTCACTACCGCTGGTAATCCTGGAAAAGGGCTGACGTCATGTCTCGCACGCACAAAATCGAGGACTACCGCAACTTCGGCATCATGGCTCACATCGATGCCGGCAAGACCACGACCACCGAGCGCATCCTGTATTACACAGGCAATAGCCACAAGATCGGTGAAGTTCATGATGGCGCTGCCACCATGGACTGGATGGAGCAGGAACAGGAACGCGGCATCACGATCACGTCCGCCGCGACCACCGCTTTCTGGAATGAAAAGCGCCTGAACATCATCGACACCCCGGGTCACGTGGACTTCACCATCGAGGTGGAGCGTTCCCTGCGCGTGCTGGACGGTGCCGTTGCCCTTCTCGACGCCAACGCTGGCGTTGAGCCCCAGACTGAAACCGTGTGGCGTCAGGCGGACAAGTACCGCGTGCCGCGCATGATCTTCGTCAACAAGATGGACAAGCTCGGTGCGGACTTCTACCGCTGCGTCGAGATGGTCAAGACCCGTCTGGGTGCCAAGGCTCTGTGCGTACAGATCCCGGTTGGCGCCGAGAGCGAGTTCGCCGGCGTGGTCGATCTGATCAAGATGAAGGCGCTGATCTGGCGCGACGAAAGCCTGGGCGCTGCCTGGGACGAAGTCGAGATCCCGGCTGACCTGGCTGACAAGGCTCAGGAATTCCGTGATGCCATGATCGAGACGGCTGTCGAAGTCGATGAAGCTGCCATGGAAGCGTATCTGGAAGGCAACGAGCCGGACAACGACACGCTGAAGGCACTCATCCGCAAGGGCACCATCAGCGGCGAGTTCATTCCGATCTTCGCTGGCTCGGCCTTCAAGAACAAGGGCGTTCAGCCGCTGCTCGACGGCGTGGTGGACTACCTGCCGTGCCCGCTCGACGTTCCGGCCATCAAGGGCATCGATCCGAAGACCGAGGGGGAAATCCTCCGCAAGTCGAGCGACGAAGAGCCCCTGTCCATGCTGGCGTTCAAGATCATGAACGACCCGTTCGTCGGTTCGCTCACCTTCTGCCGCATCTACTCGGGCGTTCTGAACAAGGGCACGTCCCTGCAGAACACCGTGAAGGACAAGAAGGAACGCGTCGGCCGCATGATGCAGATGCATGCCAACAGCCGTGAAGACATCGACGTTGCCTATGCAGGCGACATCGTTGCCATCGCCGGTCTGAAGGACACCACCACGGGTGACACGCTCTGCGATCCTGCCAAGCCGGTCATTCTTGAGCGCATGGAATTCCCCGAGCCGGTGATCGAGATCGCCGTCGAGCCGAAGACCAAGGGCGACCAGGAAAAGATGGGCCTCGCGCTCAACCGCCTGGCAGCTGAAGATCCGTCCTTCCGCGTCAAGACCGACGAGGAAAGCGGCCAGACGATCATCGCCGGCATGGGTGAACTTCACCTCGACATCATCGTCGACCGCATGCGCCGCGAGTTCAAGGTGGAAGCCAACATCGGTGCTCCGCAGGTGGCCTATCGCGAGACGATCACCCGCCGCGCCGAAGTGGACTACACCCACAAGAAGCAGACCGGTGGTACCGGCCAGTTCGCCCGCATCAAGCTCGTCATCGAGCCGAACGAGGTGGGTGCAGGCTATGCCTTCGAGAGCCAGATCGTCGGTGGTGCTGTTCCGAAGGAATACATCCCGGGCGTGACCAAGGGTATCGAGAGCGTGATGTCTTCGGGCCCGCTCGCCGGCTTCCCGATGGTCGACATCAAGGCGAGCCTGACCGACGGTGCCTACCACGACGTGGACTCCTCGGTTCTGGCCTTCGAAATCGCTGCCCGCGCCGGCTTCCGTGAAGCAATCGCAAAGGCCGGTCCGAAGCTGCTCGAGCCCATCATGAAGGTCGAGGTCGTGACCCCGGCTGACTACATGGGCGACGTGATCGGCGACCTGAACTCCCGCCGCGGCCAGATCAACGGCACGGAAGACCGTGGTGTTGTGACCGCGATCACCGCGATGGTCCCGCTTGCCAACATGTTTGGCTACGTGAACAACCTGCGGTCCATGTCGCAGGGGCGTGCGCAGTACTCGATGGTGTTCGACCATTACGAGCAGGTGCCGCAGGCCGTTGCTGACCAGGTTCAGGCGAAGTACGCCTGAACCACCGACCGACATTAAAGAACTAGAGAAAGCGGAGTAATCCGATGGCGAAGGAAAAGTTTGAGCGCACGAAGCCGCACGTGAACATTGGCACGATCGGCCACGTTGACCACGGCAAGACGACGCTGACCGCGGCGATCACGATGACGCTGGCTGAGACCGGCGGCGCGGTTGCCAAGGCCTATGACCAGATCGACGCAGCGCCGGAAGAAAAGGCGCGCGGCATCACGATCTCGACGGCACACGTTGAGTATGAGACGGCAAACCGTCACTACGCTCACGTTGACTGCCCGGGTCACGCCGACTACGTCAAGAACATGATCACCGGTGCTGCCCAGATGGACGGCGCGATCCTGGTGTGCTCGGCCGCTGACGGCCCGATGCCGCAGACCCGCGAGCACATCCTGCTCGCCCGTCAGGTCGGCGTGCCGGCTCTGGTGGTGTTCATGAACAAGGTCGACCAGGTCGACGACGAAGAGCTTCTGGATCTCGTCGAGATGGAGCTGCGCGAGCTGCTGTCCTCGTATGACTTCCCGGGCGACGACATTCCGATCGTCAAGGGCTCGGCTCTGGCTGCGGTTGAAAACCGCGACGCCAACATCGGCCGTGACGCCATCCGCGCTCTGATGGACGCCGTTGACGCGTACATCCCGACGCCGGACCGTCCGATCGACATGCCGTTCCTGATGCCGATCGAAGACGTGTTCTCGATCTCCGGCCGTGGCACCGTGGTGACCGGCCGTGTCGAGCGCGGCATCGTGAAGGTGGGTGAGGAAGTCGAGATCGTCGGCATCCGCGACACCAAGAAGACGACCGTGACCGGCGTTGAGATGTTCCGCAAGCTTCTGGACCAGGGTCAGGCAGGCGACAACATCGGCGCGCTGATCCGTGGCGTTGGCCGTGAGGACGTTGAGCGTGGTCAGGTTCTGTGCAAGCCGGGTTCGGTTAAGCCGCACAAGAAGTTCAAGGCCGAAGCCTACATCCTGACGAAGGAAGAAGGCGGCCGTCATACGCCGTTCTTCACGAACTACCGTCCGCAGTTCTACTTCCGCACGACGGACGTGACGGGCATCGTTGAGCTGCCGGAAGGCACGGAAATGGTGATGCCGGGCGACAACATCTCGGTCGTCGTGACGCTGATCGTTCCGATCGCCATGGAAGACGGCCTGCGCTTCGCTATCCGCGAAGGTGGCCGTACCGTCGGCGCCGGCGTTGTCGCTTCCATCATTGAGTAATCGGCGGGTGCCCCCGCCGCCGCTTCAGGCGGACGGCGGGGCCCAGTCTTATCGGGAAATCTGAAATGAACGGTCAGAATATCCGGATCCGCCTCAAGGCATTCGATCACCGTATTCTCGATGCTTCCACCCGGGAGATCGTGAACACGGCGAAGCGGACCGGTGCGCAGGTACGGGGTCCCGTGCCGCTGCCGACGCGGATTGAGAAGTACACCGTGCTTCGTGGTCCGCACATCGACAAGAA
Organism: Pannonibacter sp. Q-1; assembly: GCF_054073275.1. Classification (NCBI taxonomy): domain Bacteria; kingdom Pseudomonadati; phylum Pseudomonadota; class Alphaproteobacteria; order Hyphomicrobiales; family Stappiaceae; genus Pannonibacter; species Pannonibacter sp. Q-1. The sequence continues at coordinate 650,454 of NZ_JBSXNB010000002.1, read as the reverse complement.
AAGCCGCGATCAGTTTGAGATGCGCACTCACAAGCGCCTCCTCGACATCGTCGATCCGACGCCGCAGACCGTCGACGCTCTTATGAAGCTCGACCTGGCAGCTGGCGTGGACGTCGAGATCAAGCTCTGAGTCGGATCGAAAGGTTTACGCCAATGCGTTCTGGAGTGATCGCTCAGAAGGTGGGCATGACCCGCATTTACAACCAGGCTGGCGAGCATGTGCCGGTCACTGTACTGCGGCTCGAAAACTGCCAGGTTGTTGCTCACCGCACTGAAGAAAAGAATGGCTACACCGCACTGCAGCTTGGCTCCGGTGTTGCCAAAGTCAAGAACACGCCCAAGGCGATGCGCGGACATTTCGCGGTTGCCAAGGTTGAACCGAAGCGCACGCTGGCTGAGTTCCGCGTGAGCCCGGACAACCTGATCGAAGTCGGGTCCGAGATCACTGCCGACCACTATGTGGAAGGTCAGTTTGTCGACGTCACCGGCACCTCGATCGGTAAGGGCTTTGCCGGTTCCATGAAGCGCCACAACTTCGGTGGTGGCCGCGCTTCTCACGGTAACTCGGTGTCCCACCGCGCGCACGGTTCGACCGGCCAGCGTCAGGACCCGGGCAAGGTGTTCAAGGGCAAGAAGATGGCCGGCCACATGGGTGATGCCCGTGTGACCACGCAGAACCTCAAGGTTGTCCGCACGGACGTCGAGCGCGGCCTGATCATGGTCGAGGGCTCTGTTCCCGGTGCCAAGGGCGGCTGGATCCTGGTTCGCGATGCCGTCAAGAAGGCGCTGCCGGAAGGCGTGCCGGTCCCGGGTGCTTTCCGGGCCGTTGCCGAGGCAGCCACGGGCAAGGAGAGTGAGTGATGGAACTTGAGGTCAAAACCCTCGAAGGTTCGGCCGCCGGTTCGATCACGGTGTCGGACGAGATCTTCGGTCTCGAGCCGCGCACGGATCTGATCCACCGCGTTGTGCGCTGGCAGCTTGCCAAGCGCCAGGCTGGTACCCACAAGGCCAAGGGCCGTGCCGAAGTCTCCGGCACGACCAAGAAGTTCGTCCGTCAGAAGGGCTCCGGTGGCGCCCGTCACGGCAACCGCAAGGCTCCGCAGTTCCGCGGCGGCGGCAAGGCTTTTGGTCCGGTTGTCCGTGACCATGGCCACGACCTGCCGAAGAAGGTTCGCGCCCTGGGCCTCGCCCATGCGCTGTCTTCCAAGGTTAAGGCCGGTTCGCTGATCGTTGTCGAGGACGCCAAGGCCGCTGAAGCCAAGACCAAGCTGCTGAAGGAAAAGTTCAGCAAGCTGGGCCTCGCCAACGTGCTGGTCATCGATGGTGCAGAGGTGGATGCGAACTTCGCACTCGCCGCCCGCAACATTCCGGCTGTTGACGTGCTCCCGGTTCAGGGCATCAACGTCTACGACATCCTGCGCCGCAACACCCTGGTTCTAACCAAGGCTGCTGTGTCGGCTATCGAGGAGCGGTTCAAATGAGCAAGATCGCTCACTACGACAAGATCGTCAGCCCGGTGATCACCGAGAAGGCGACCATGGCCTCGGAAGAGAACAAGGTGGTCTTCAAGGTTGCCAACTCGGCAACCAAGCCGGAAATCAAGGCAGCGATTGAAGCCCTGTTCGGCGTCAAGGTCACTGCGGTGAACACTCTGGTCCGCAAGGGCAAGGTGAAGCGTTTCCGCGGCCGCATCGGACAGCAGTCCGACTACAAGAAGGCCATTGTGACGCTCGCCGAGGGTCACTCGATCGACGTGACGACCGGACTCTAAGGCTGGGACGACAATTATGGCACTCAAGACCTTCAACCCCACGTCCCCCGGCCGGCGCCAGCTGGTTCAGGTGGACCGTGCCGATCTCTGGAAGGGCAAGCCGGTCAAGACCTTGACCGAAGGCCTGAGCAAGACCGGCGGCCGCAACAACCGCGGCCGTCTGACGGCACCGAACCGCGGTGGTGGCCACAAGCGCTCCTACCGTCTGGTGGACTTCAAGCGTCGCAAGTTCGACGTTCCGGCGACTGTTGAGCGCCTGGAATACGATCCGAACCGCACCGCTTTCATCGCGCTGATCCGTTACGAGGATGGCGAGCTGGCCTACATCCTGGCCCCGCAGCGTCTTGCTGCTGGCGACATGGTTGTGGCTGGTGAGTCCGTCGACGTGAAGCCGGGCAACGCAATGCCGCTGGCTTCCATTCCGGTCGGCACCATTGTCCACAACGTTGAGCTGAAGCCGGGCAAGGGCGGTCAGATCGCCCGTTCCGCCGGTGCTTTCGTTCAGATCGTCGGCCGTGACCAGGGTTACACGATCCTGCGTCTCATGTCCGGTGAACAGCGCCGCGTTCTGGGCACCTGCATGGCGTCCATCGGCGCCGTGTCCAACCCGGACCATGGCAACATCAACCTGGGCAAGGCCGGACGTTCGCGCTGGCTCGGCATCCGCCCGCACACTCGCGGTGTGGCCATGAACCCGATCGACCATCCGCACGGCGGTGGTGAAGGCCGCACCTCGGGTGGCCGTCATCCGGTGACCCCCTGGGGCAAGCCGACGAAGGGCAAGCGCACGCGCAGCAACAAGGCAACGGACAAGTTCATTGTTCGCAGCCGTCATGCTCGCAAGAAGTAAGAGGTACGGATCGTGACACGTTCGATCTGGAAAGGTCCGTTTGTCGACGGGTATCTGCTGAAGAAGGCGGACAAGGTTCGCGAAACCGGCCGGAACGAGGTCATCAAGACCTGGAGCCGCCGCTCGACGATCCTGCCGCAGTTCGTTGGCCTGACCTTCGGCGTCTACAACGGACAGAAGCACGTTCCGGTGCTGGTGTCTGAAGAAATGATTGGTCACAAGCTCGGCGAGTTCTCGCCGACCCGGACCTACTATGGGCACGGCGCCGACAAGAAGGCGAAGAGGAAGTAACGATGGGCAAGCCGAAGCGTGAGCGGACGCTCGCCGACAACGAGGCCAAGGCGGTCACGCGCATGCTGCGCGTTTCCCCGCAGAAGCTGAACCTCGTGGCGGCTGCAATCCGCGGCAAGAAGGTAAGTTCCGCTCTGGCGGATCTGACGTTCTCCCGCAAGCGCATCGCTGGTGACGTCAAGAAGACCCTGATGTCCGCGATTGCGAATGCCGAGAACAACCACGACCTGGACGTGGACAGCCTGGTGGTTGCCGAAGCCCATGTGGGCAAGGCTTTTGTCATCAAGCGGTTCCATGCCCGTGCACGTGGCCGCGCTGGCCGGATCGAGAAGCCGTTCTCGAACCTGACCATCGTTGTTCGTCAAGTCGAGGAGACTGCCTGATGGGACACAAAGTTAACCCGATCGGCATGCGCCTCGGGATCAACCGCACCTGGGACTCCCGCTGGTTCGCCAACAAGGGCGAATACGGCAAGCTGCTTCATGAAGATTTCCGCATCCGCGAATATCTGATGAACGAGCTGAAGCAGGCTGCGGTTTCCAAGATCGTGATTGAACGCCCGCACAAGAAGTGCCGCGTGACCATTCATTCCGGCCGTCCGGGTGTGGTCATCGGCAAGAAGGGTGCGGACATCGACAAGCTGCGCAAGAAGCTTGCCGCGATCACCGACGCCGAAGTGCACATCAACATCGTTGAAGTGCGCAAGCCGGAAATCGACGCGACCCTGGTTGCCGCTTCGATCGCCCAGCAGCTGGAACGCCGTGTTGCATTCCGCCGCGCCATGAAGCGTGCCGTTCAGTCGGCCATGCGTCTGGGCGCCCTTGGCATCCGCATCAACTGCGGCGGCCGTCTGGGTGGTGCGGAAATCGCACGCGTCGAGTGGTATCGTGAAGGCCGTGTGCCGCTGCACACCTTGCGCGCCGACATCGATTATGGCACAGCGACCGCTCACACCGCCTATGGCGCCTGCGGCGTCAAGGTCTGGATCTTCAAGGGCGAGATCCTCGAGCACGATCCGATGGCGTCTGAACGCCGCGCGACCGAAAGCTCGGATGCGAATCAGGGTGATCGCGGCCAGCGCCGTGATCGTGGTCGCGAGCGCGCTGCCTGAAAAGGCAGCGCCCGTGTAACGCAAGAACGAGAGAAGAACGATGCTGCAACCGAAGCGAACTAAGTTCCGCAAGCAGCACAAGGGCCGCATCCACGGCATGGCGAAGGGCGGTACTGACCTGAACTTCGGCGAATTCGGTCTGAAGGCCGTGGAGCCGGAGCGTGTCACCGCCCGCCAGATCGAGGCAGCCCGTCGTGCAATGACCCGTCACATGAAGCGTGCGGGCCGTGTTTGGATCCGGATTTTCCCGGATGTGCCGGTGTCTTCCAAGCCTGCGGAAGTCCGCATGGGTAAGGGTAAAGGTGCCCCGGACTACTGGGCCTGCCGTGTCAAGCCGGGCCGTATCATGTTCGAGATTGACGGCGTGCCGGAAGACGTTGCCCGCGAAGCAATGCGCCTGGCTGCTGCCAAGCTGCCGATCAAGTGCCGGTTCGTACAGCGGATCGCCGAGTAAGGCAGTCGAGGAGAGTTGAGCCATGAAGGCAAATGATGTAAGGGCAAAGACCCTCGACGAGCTCCGTACGGAACTCGAGGCACTGAAGAAGGAGCAGTTCAACCTGCGCTTTCAGAAGGCCACCGGTCAGCTCGAAAACACTGGTCGTTTCCGGCAGATCCGCCGGGATATCGCCCGGATCCAGACGATCATGCGCGATAAGCGCATGACCGCAACCGCGTAAGGAGGCCTCAATGCCGAAACGCATTTTGCAGGGCACCGTGGTCAGCAACGCGAATGACAAGACGGTGACGGTGAAGGTGGAGCGTCGCTTCACTCACCCGCTGCTCAAGAAGACGGTGCGCCGGTCCAAGAAGTACCGGGCGCATGACGAAGCGAACAAGTATCAGGTCGGCGACACGGTTCAGATCGAAGAGTGCGCGCCGATCTCCAAGACCAAACGTTGGACCGTGGTCTCCTGAGACCACGGCTCTGTTGAGCATCCGGCGCCCGTGGCAGGTGCGCCGTAGAGAGAACAAGGCGGCCAAGTCATGATTCAGATGCAAACAAACCTCGACGTGGCGGATAATTCCGGCGCCCGTCGTGTCATGTGCATCAAGGTGCTCGGCGGCTCGAAGCGGAAGTATGCCCGCGTTGGCGACATCATCGTCGTCAGCATCAAGGAAGCTATCCCGCGCGGCCGCGTCAAGAAGGGCGACGTGATGAAGGCGGTCGTCGTGCGTACGGCGAAGGACATTCGCCGTCCCGACGGCAGCGTGATCCGGTTCGACCGCAATGCGGCGGTCCTGGTCAACAACAACAAGGAGCCGATCGGCACCCGTATCTTTGGGCCGGTGCCGCGCGAGCTCCGTGCAAAGAACCACATGAAGATCATTTCGCTCGCGCCGGAGGTGCTCTGATGGCTGCGAAAATTAAAAAAGGCGACACGGTTGTCGTGCTCGCCGGTCGTGACAAGGGCAAGACCGGCGAAGTGCTGCAGATGCTGCCGACGGACAACAAGGCTCTCGTGCGCGGCATCAACGTCGTTCGCCGCCACCAGCGCCAGACGCAGACCCAGGAAGCAGGCATCGTGGCAAAGGAAGCCCCGATCCACGTTTCCAACCTGGCTGTAGCCGATCCGAAGGATGGCAAGCCGACTCGCGTCGGGTTCAAGGTGCAGGAAGACGGCCGCAAGGTCCGTGTGGCCAAGCGTTCGGGAGACCTGATCGATGGCTGAGACCTACGTGCCGCGGTTCAAGACGCACTACGATGAAGTGGTGCGCAAGCAGCTGCAGGAAAAGTTCAACTACACCAACCCGATGCAGATCCCCAAGCTTGAGAAGGTTGTTCTCAACATGGGCGTCGGTGAGGCAGTTGCAGACAGCAAGAAGGTGCGCATCGCTGCGGACGACCTGGCGCTCATCGCCGGTCAGAAGCCGGTGATCACCAAGGCTGCGAACTCCATCGCCACCTTCAAGGTGCGTGAGGGCATGCCCCTCGGCGCCAAGGTGACGCTGCGCCGCGAACAGATGTTCGAGTTTCTCGACCGTCTGATCACCATCGCGCTTCCGCGCGTTCGTGACTTCCGCGGTCTGAACCCGAAGAGCTTCGATGGCCGTGGCAACTACGCCATGGGCATTAAGGAACACATCGTTTTCCCCGAAATCGAGTACGACAAGGTCGACCAGATTTGGGGTATGGACGTGGTCGTGTGCACCACGGCCAACACCGATGAAGAGGCGCGCGAACTGCTGCGCGCGTTCAACTTCCCGTTCCGCAAGTAACGCGGATATACGGGAAAGGAACGAGGAAAAACGATGGCGAAGAAGAGCGCGATCGAGAAGAACAAGCGGCGCGAGCGCCTTGTGCTGAAGTACGCTGCAAAGCGTGCTGCTCTCAAGGCCGCAGCCAAGGATGAAACGCTGTCTCTGGAAGAGCGTTTCGCCGCCCGTCTGAAGCTCGCGGCACTGCCGCGCAATTCGGCACCGAACCGCGTGCGCAACCGGTGTGAAGTCACCGGCCGTCCGCGCGGCTTCTACCGCAAGCTGAAGATGTCGCGCGTTGCGCTGCGTGAGCTGGGCTCCCTGGGTAAGATCCCGGGCCTGGTCAAGTCGAGCTGGTAAGGAGAGGCTGCGATGGCAATTTCCGATCCGTTGGGTGATATGCTCACCCGCATCCGGAACGCGCAGCTGCGCCGCAAGAACAAGGTGTCCTCACCTCATTCGAAGCTGCGTGCGCATGTGCTTGATGTTTTGGCCAAGGAAGGTTACATCCGTGGCTACACGACGGTCGAATTCGAGGACGGCAAGTCCGAGCTTGAGATCGAACTGAAGTATTTCGATGGTGTACCGGTGATTCGTGAGATCGAACGTATCTCCAAGCCGGGCCGTCGCGTGTACTCGTCGGTAAAGAACATTCCGCATGTCGCGAATGGCCTTGGTGTGTCGATCCTGTCGACGCCCCGTGGTGTCATGAGCGACCATCAGGCGCGGGATGAGAATGTTGGTGGTGAAGTGCTCTGCCGCGTCTTCTGACGCGGCAGTGACCTTCCTATTTATGTGACAAGGTTGATCAGATGTCTCGTATTGGCAAAAAGCCAGTCCCCGTGCCGAGCGGGGTAACGGCAACGATCAACGGCCGCACCATCGAGGTCAAGGGACCGAAGGGCCAGCTGTCCTTCGTGCTCAACGATCTGGTGCTCGCCGAAATGACGGATGCCGGGATCCAGGTTGATCCCCGTAATGACAGCAAGCCGGCACGCTCCATGTGGGGCATGACCCGGACCATGATCCAGAACCTGATCACCGGCGTGAGCCAGGGCTTCGAACGCAAGCTCGAGATCACCGGTGTGGGTTACCGTGCTCAGATGCAGGGCCGCAATGTCCAGCTCGCCCTTGGCTTCTCCCACGACGTCGTTTACGAGGTCCCGGAGGGAATTGAAGTCAAGTGCCCGAAGCCGACCGAGATTCTTATCTCCGGCATCGACAAGCAGGTCGTCGGTCAGGTCGCGGCTAACATCCGCGAATACCGTGGCCCCGAGCCGTACAAGGGCAAGGGCATTCGCTATGCGGGCGAGTTCATCGTTCGCAAAGAAGGCAAGAAGAAGTAACGGACCCGGATCATGGCGAACAGCAAAACTGCTTTCGAGCGTCGTCGCGACCGCGTGCGCCGTTCGATCAAGAAGGTGGCGAACGGTCGTCCGCGCCTTTCCGTATTCCGCTCGTCGAAGCAGATCTATGCCCAGATCATCGACGACGCCAAGGGGCATACCATTGCCTCTGCCTCCACGCTTGAAAAGGACGTGCGGGGCGCATTGAAGACGGGCGCCGATGTGGCTGCGGCTGCAGCTGTCGGCAAGCTTGTCGCCGAGCGCGCTGTGGCCGCTGGCGTCAAGCAGGTCGTGTTCGACCGTGGCGGGTACATGTATCACGGGCGCATCAAGGCGCTTGCAGATGCAGCCCGCGAGGGCGGACTTGAATTCTGACCAGCGCTTGGCGCTCTGAAGAACGGAAGACGAATAATATGGCGAGACAGGACACACGGGAGCGCGATCGCGAAGAGCGCGACAGCGAGTTCGTCGACAAGCTCGTACACATCAACCGCGTCGCGAAGGTGGTCAAGGGTGGCCGTCGTTTCGGCTTTGCCGCGCTCGTCGTCGTGGGTGACCAGAAGGGCCGCGTCGGCTTCGGCCACGGCAAGGCTCGCGAAGTGCCGGAAGCGATCCGCAAGGCAACGGAAGCTGCCAAGCGTGCTATGGTTCGCGTGCCGCTGCGCGAGGGCCGTACGCTGCATCACGATGTCGAGGGCCGTCATGGCGCCGGCAAGGTGATCCTGCGTGCAGCTCCGGCTGGTACCGGTATCATCGCGGGTGGCCCGATGCGCGCCGTGTTCGAGACGCTCGGCGTCCAGGACGTGGTTGCCAAGTCGCTTGGCTCCTCGAACCCGTACAACATGGTGCGCGCAACCTTTGCCGCCCTGACCAAGGAAGACAGCCCGCGTGCTGTCGCGGCCCGTCGCGGCCTCAAGGTCTCGGTGCTTCAGGGCCGCCGCCGCGACAACGACGAAACGGTTCCGGCAGGTGCCGAGGCTTGAAGCCCGGCACCCCGGTAACCAGTTGAACGAGGGGTAGTTCCATGGCGAACACCGAAAAGACCGTAACGGTCGAGCAGATCGGCAGCCCGCTGCGCCGTCCCAAGGAGCAGCAGGCAACCTTGATCGGCCTCGGCCTGAACAAGATGCACCGCCGCTCGACGCTCAAGGACACTCCGGAAGTGCGCGGCATGATCCGCAAGCTTCCGCACCTCGTCCGCATCGTTGACGAAGCGTGAGGGCAGGAGAGAAGACTATGAAGCTCAATGACCTGCGGGACAATCCTGGTTCCGTTAAGGACCGTACCCGCGTTGGCCGCGGTATCGGCTCTGGCAAGGGCAAGACTGGTGGCCGCGGCGTGAAGGGTCAGAAGTCCCGTTCCGGCGTGGCGATCAAGGGCTTTGAAGGTGGTCAGATGCCGCTGCATCGCCGCCTGCCGAAGCGCGGTTTCACCAACATCTTTGCCAAGGACTTCAACATCGTGTCGCTCGGCCGCGTGCAGGTTGCTCTCGACGAGGGCAAGCTGGATGCCAAGGCTTCGATCACGGTTGAGGCTCTCAAGGCTGCCGGCATCGTCAAGCGCGTCAAGGACGGCGTCCGCCTCCTGGCCGATGGCGAGCTGAAGGCCGCAGTGACCTTCGAAGTTGCTGGCGCTTCCAAGACGGCTGTCGAGGCTGTCGAGAAGGCCGGCGGCAAGGTCGTGATCCTCGGAGCTCAGGCCGAATAGGCCTGGGCTTCGCCCTTTTTCTCGGACAGCAACCTCCGGAGAACGGCATGGCATCCGCTGCCGAACAGCTGGCATCAAATCTCAATTTCTCGGCTTTCGCGAAGGCTGAAGAACTCAAGAAGCGCATCTGGTTCACGCTGGGGGCGCTTTTGGTTTATCGGTTCGGCACTTACATCCCGCTGCCCGGGATCAATCCGGCCGCTTTTGCACAGGCCTTCAGCCAGGCTCAGTCTGGTGTGATCGGCATGTTCAACATGTTCGCCGGCGGCGCCGTCGAGCGTATGGCGATCTTCGCCCTGGGCATCATGCCCTATATCTCCGCTTCCATTATCATGCAGCTGATGACGACCGTCGTTCCGACGCTTGAGGCGCTGAAGAAGGAAGGGGAGCAGGGCCGCAAGGTCATCAACCAGTACACCCGCTACGGCACGGTGCTTCTGGCGATTGCGCAGTCCTACGGCATTGCGGTCGGGCTTGAGGGTTCGGCCAATGTGGTGACCGATCCGGGCTGGTTCTTCCGTCTTTCCGCTGTTCTCAGCCTGACGGGCGGCACCATGTTCCTGATGTGGCTGGGTGAGCAGATCACCTCGCGCGGCATCGGTAACGGCATTTCGCTGATCATCTTTGCCGGCATCGTGGCCGGTCTGCCGACAGCGCTCGTATCGCTGTTCGAGCTGGGCCGTCAGGACGCAATCGCGGGCTGGCTCATTCCGGTGCTTCTCATTCTGGCAATCGGCGTCATTGCGCTGATCGTGTTCATGGAGCGGGCGCAGCGCCGGCTTCTGATCCAGTATCCGAAGCGCCAGGTTGGCAACAAGATGTTTGAGGGCAACACGTCTTTCCTGCCCCTCAAGCTCAACACCGCGGGCGTCATCCCGCCGATCTTCGCCTCGTCGCTTCTGCTCATTCCGGCAACCATTGCCGGGTTCTCCGCGGGCAGCGGTCCGGCCTGGCTGACGACGGTGACGACGCTGCTTGGTCATGGACAGCCGCTGTACATGATCTTCTACGCGGCAATGATCGTGTTCTTCTGCTTCTTCTACACGGCCATCGTGTTCAGCCCGTCGGAAACGGCGGACAATCTGAAGCGGCACGGCGGATTCATTCCGGGGATTCGTCCGGGCGAGCGTACGGCTCAATTCATTGACCATGTGCTGACCCGCATTACGGTACTGGGCGCCATCTACATCACGGCGGTCTGCCTATTACCCGAATTCCTCATTTCCGCGACGGGCGTTCCGTTCTATTTCGGAGGAACCTCGCTGCTGATCGTTGTGAGCGTCACGATGGACACCGTTTCCCAGATCCAGGGCCATCTGCTTGCGCACCAGTACGAGGGACTGGTGAAGAAAGCAAAGCTCAGGGGGAAGCGTAGATGAGGTTGATTCTGGTCGGACCTCCCGGTGCAGGGAAGGGTACTCAGGCGGCCCGGCTTGTTGCCAAACATGGCATTCCGCAACTGTCGACCGGCGACATGCTTCGTGCCGCCGTCGCAGCCGGAACCGAGGTTGGCCTCAAAGCCAAGGCGGTGATGGACGCTGGCGGGCTCGTCTCCGACGAGATCGTTGTCGGCATCATCCGTGACCGGATTGGTGAAGCGGACGCACAGAAGGGGTTCATCCTCGACGGCTTCCCGCGCACGCTGGCCCAGGCCGAGGCTCTGGACCAGATGCTCGCAGAAAACCGCATCGGTCTCGATGCGGTGATCGAGCTGCGGGTGGACCAGTCCAGGCTCGTGTCGCGAATCATCAACCGTGCGGAAGAGGCGAAGGCCGCCGGCCAGCCGGTCCGCAAGGATGATGATCCGGAAGTCTTCAAGCAGCGTCTTGAAGCCTATAACCGCGATACGGCCGTGGTCATTCCCTACTACGAGAAGAACGGTCTTCTCACGGTCATCGATGGCATGCAGCCGATCGATGATGTGACGGCTGCCATTGCTGCCGTTCTTTCGAAGCTTGACGAACGGGTTGAGAGCCGGTAAACACCGCGCTCTAATCCTCAAGATTATGTGCCGATCCCGGAAACACCGGGGCCGGCACATTCTGTGCTGGTCAAAGCCAGCCAACAAACTCCCGCAAGGGCCGGGCTCCACCGGACGCGGGGAAATGCAACCGCGGCACATAAGCCGCAAGATATGGAGACGCACGTGGCACGTATTGCTGGCGTTAACATCCCGACGAACAAGCGCGTTGTCATCGCGCTTCAGTACATTCACGGCATTGGTGCCAAGTTCGCGCAGGAAATCATCGAAAAGGTGAACATTGCGCCGGAGCGCCGCGTGAATCAGCTGTCTGACGCCGAAGTGCTGGCGATCCGCGAGACCATCGACCGCGACTACCTCGTGGAAGGTGACCTGCGCCGCGAGACCGCGATGAACATCAAGCGCCTGATGGACCTTGGCTGCTACCGCGGCCTGCGTCACCGCCGCGGCCTGCCGGTCCGTGGCCAGCGCACCCATACGAATGCGCGGACCCGCAAGGGCCCGGCGAAGCCGATCGCTGGCAAGAAGAAGTAATCTGCCTCATCGGCTGGTGTAGCCGCCGGTATTACGGCGGTGCAGAGATCAAACCAAGGAATCAAGAATGGCTAAGGACACGACACGCGTGCGCCGCCGCGAACGCAAGAACATCTCTTCTGGCGTGGCACACGTGAACTCCACGTTCAACAACACCATGATCACCATCACCGACGCGCAGGGAAATGCGATTTCCTGGTCGTCCGCTGGTGCTCTCGGCTTCAAGGGTTCGCGTAAGTCGACCCCGTACGCAGCTCAGGTTGCTGCAGAAGACGCAGCCCGCAAGGCTTCCGAGCACGGCATGCGCACGCTCGAAGTCGAAGTTCGTGGTCCGGGTTCGGGCCGTGAATCGGCTCTGCGCGCCCTGCAGGCTGCCGGCTTCCTCATCACGTCGATCCGCGATGTGACGCCGATCCCGCACAACGGGTGCCGTCCGCGCAAGCGCCGCCGCGTCTGAGGTCTTTTGACTTTCAGATACCTGGTTTCCTCCAATGGCGAAGAATGGCCGGCGAGCTCCGGCGGGACAGCCGACGAGGTAAGAACGTGACGATTCAGAAGAACTGGCAAGAGCTGATCAAGCCGAACAAGCTGGAAGTGAAGCCGGGTGAGAACCCGCGCACGACCGGCACCGTGGTCGCCGAGCCGCTTGAGCGCGGCTATGGCCTCACGCTCGGCAACGCCCTGCGCCGCATCCTGCTGTCCTCGCTGCAGGGTGCTGCTGTAACGGCTGTGCAGATCGACGGCGTTCTGCACGAATTCTCGTCCATTCCGGGCGTGCGCGAAGATGTGACGGACATCATCCTGAACATCAAGGAAATCGCGATCCGCATGGAAGGCGAGGGCCCCAAGCGCATGGTTGTGCGCAAGCAGGGGCCTGGCGTCGTGACGGCTGGTGACATCCAGACGGTTGGCGACGTTGAAGTGCTGAACCCGGAACTCGTGCTCTGCACCCTCGATGAGGGCGCGGAAATCCGCATGGAGTTTACGGTCAACACCGGCAAGGGCTACGTGGCAGCCGAGCGGAACCGTCCTGAGGACGCTCCGATTGGTCTGATCCCGGTCGACAGCCTGTACTCCCCGGTCAAGAAAGTGTCCTACAAGGTGGAAAACACCCGTGAAGGCCAGGTTCTTGACTATGACAAGCTGACGCTGACGGTCGAAACCGATGGTTCGGTGAAGCCGGAAGATGCGGTGGCTTACGCGGCACGCATTCTGCAGGACCAGCTTTCGATCTTCGTCAACTTCGAAGAGCCGAAGCGCGAGATTGCAGAAGACAGCGTTCCGGAACTGGCATTCAACCCGGCCCTTCTCAAGAAGGTCGACGAGCTCGAGCTGTCCGTTCGTTCGGCAAACTGCCTGAAGAACGACAACATCGTTTATATCGGCGATCTCATCCAGAAGACCGAGGCGGAAATGCTCCGCACGCCGAACTTCGGCCGCAAGTCGCTTAACGAGATCAAGGAAGTTCTCGCACAGATGGGTCTCCATCTGGGCATGGACGTGGCCAACTGGCCGCCGGAGAACATCGAGGACCTCGCCAAGCGCTACGAGGACCATCAGTACTAAGGGGCGGTTTCGCCCCTGGCAGAACAACAGGGCGGCAGTCCCGCAGAGGATGCCCGCTTAACGTCTAAAGGAGAAGGCCATGCGCCACGGTAAATCCGGCCGCAAGCTCGGCCGCACCACGAGCCACCGTACTGCGATGTTCGCCAACATGGCGGCCTCGCTGATTGAACACGAAGCCATCGTCACGACGCTGCCGAAGGCCAAGGAAATGAAGCCGATCATGGACAAGCTTGTCACCCTCGGCAAGCGCGGCGACCTGCATGCCCGCCGTCAGGCGATCTCGCAGGTTCGTGACGTTGCCATGGTCCGCAAGCTGTTTGACGTGCTCGCCAGCCGTTACAAGGAGCGCAACGGTGGCTACACCCGCGTGGTCAAGGCTGGCTTCCGCTACGGCGACAGCGCACCGATGGCTGTGATCGAGCTGGTTGACCGTGACATGTCTGCACGCGGCGCTGCCGACCGTGCCCGTCACGAAGCGGAACAGGCTGCTGAAAACGCAGCGTAAGGTTTCGGAAGTATAAAAAACGTGAAAGGCGGGCCCTGTGCCCGCCTTTTGCTTTTTGTCGATATTTTCTGCTGAATTTGTGTGTCTGCTCAGATCACTTGTCAAAATTATCTTGTTCTTAAGATCATTAAGGAGATGCTGCGTCCACTTTTCCTTTCCATGGAGCTGGGTGCGCTATGAGCGGAAGTCAGAATGCCGGCGTCAAGAGCCGGGGCTTTTTACGTCTTTCCACGATTATACCTGCTGTCACTGTTGGCCTTGCATTGGTTTCCTGTGCAGTGGTTGGGGTGATCGGTTATACAACCGGCCGCGACGGCCTTGAAAAGGCGGGCGTTTCCGAGCTCAGCCTGATGGTGCAGTCCCGTCACGCTCTGCTGTCCGCCAAGCTCGATGGTATTCAGTCGGATCTGTCCAATCTGGCCTCGGGCGCTGCGGCGACCCTGGTCATGAAGGATCTGGCGAGCACGCGTGCGAATCTGACCACGGATATGGATTCGATCCGCAGCTACTATCAGGCTGCCGGCAGCGCCGCCGCTGATCGTGCCGAACTGAACGGCAAGACCAACAAGACCATGTATTCCTGGCGCCATGGCGAGCTGCATGGCTCGTTCCTGTCGGCCTGGAAGGCTGGCGGCTACGGCGATATCTACGGCATCACCAATGACGGCCTCGTTCTCTACTCCGTGACCAAGGGCGACGACTTCCTTCAGTCCGTCACCGACGGTTCGCTGGCCGCGACCGGTCTGGGCGAGGCGTTCAAGCTGGCTGCGGGCCAGCCCGCAGGCACTCAGGTGGCAACCGGCTTCAGTGAATATGGCGCCGATGCCATCCCGTCGATGTTCCTGGCACAACCCGTCTATGTGAACGAGTTTGGCGAGAGCAAGTATCTGGGTGTCATCGCCATGCGCGTGACCTCTCCGATGCTGGACAAGGTTCTGGCCGACCGGAAGGGCCTTGGCGAAACGGGGCAGACCTATCTGGTCGCGCAGGGCGGCATGGTGCTGACGACGATGCCGGCCCTGGACTATCCGACCGCCCTCAAGTTCCAGGTTTCTGGCAAGCCGATTGAGGACGCCCTGCGCGGCGTGGGCTCCACCGGTGAAGTGACCGGCAAGGATGGGCTGGACCGCATGGTTCTCGCCGAGCCGATCAACTTCATGGGCCAGACCTATGCCGTTGTGGCGGACAAGACCGTTGAAGAAACGCTGAGTGCCGTCACGGCCATGCGTGACCGGATGATCATGCTGACGCTGATCACGCTGGGTATCGTGGCGGTCGTGGCCCTGTTGTTCTCCCGCACCATCACCAAGCCGCTGCAGGTGCTCGTTCAGGCCCTGACCTCCATTGCCAACGGCAACCTGTCGCAGGACATTTCTGCGGCCCGCCGCGGTGATGAAATCGGTGAGATCGGCCGTGCCGTTCTGCAGATCCGCGAGAATGCGGCTGCCGAGCAGGAGCGCCGTGCGCAGGAAGAGGCGATTGCCGCCCGCTCGCAGGCCGAACAGCGCAAGGAAATGCTCTCCGGTCTGGCTGCCGAATTTGAGGCATCCGTTGGCCGCGTGGTGGAAACCGTCTCCCGTTCGGCGCAGAGCCTGCAGTCCGCGGCCCGCGAAGTGCAGGAAATGACGCAGTCGGCTGGCGACAGCGCGTCTCGTGCGGCTGACATGTCCAACCAGGCCATGTAAGAAGTGCAGTCGATCGCTTCGGCTTCGGACCAGCTGTCGAGCTCGATCCGCCAGATCTCCGAACTGATCGCCCGCTCGTCCAGCGTGGCCCAGACGGCAACGATCCGCGCTCAGGCCACCAACACCACCGTGCGGTCGCTGGCGGAAGCTGCCAACCGCATCGGTGAGGTGGTGACGCTGATCTCCGATATCGCCGATCAGACCAACCTCCTTGCCCTCAACGCCACCATCGAGGCGGCGCGTGCGGGCGAGGCCGGCCGCGGCTTTGCGGTCGTGGCGTCGGAAGTGAAGGAACTGGCCTCGCAGACCGGCAAGGCGACCGGCGAAATCCAGCAGCAGATCGACGCGATCCGCAGCGCCACGGATGATGCCGTTGCCGCAATCGCCGAGATCCAGGAGACCATCGGTGAGATCACCATGTCGGTGACCGAGGTGTCTTCCGCCGTCGAGGAGCAGAGCGCCGCAACGCAGGGCATCGCCGACAACACGCAGCGTGCAGCGCGCGGCACCGAAGAGGTGACGAGCAACATCCGCCGCGTGAACGACGTGACCGAGCGCACCGGCACCGCTGCCGATGGCTTCGTGGCCTCGGCCAGCGAACTGACCAGCCAGGCCCGCCACCTCGACGAGGAGGTCCGCTCCTTCCTGTCGCAGGTCCGCTCGGCCTGAGCCGGTCAGACTGCAATGCCGGGCTATAAGGCTTGGCATTGCGGGACAGGCTTCCTATCTGGCATGTATCGAATCCGGCCTTCGGGCCGGATTCTGCATTTTGAGGGAGCTTTGATGATGGCCTTGTCCCACAGCCATGCCCCGTTCGCGGGCCACAGCCTTCGGGCCTGTTTCACCCGCTTGCTGGCTTGCACCCTGATTCTGGGGGCCATTGCCGTGCCCGGCGCTGCCGGCACCGCCATTGCCCAGGAACGGCAGGTTCCAAAGAGTGAAGCGGAAGTGACGCTGTCCTTTGCCCCGGTCGTGAAGAAGGTGGCGCCTGCAGTCGTCAACGTCTATGCGACGCGCATGGTGGAGCAGCGGCAGGTTTCGCCCTTTCTGGATGATCCCTTCTTCCGCCGTTTCTTCGGCGTGCCCGATAACGCCCCCGGCGGCCAGCGCAGGCGGGTGCAGTCTTCCCTCGGGTCGGGCGTGATCATTGCCCCCGAAGGCATCATCATCACCAACAATCACGTCATCGAGAATGCCGACGAGGTGCGCGTGGCACTCAGCGACCGGCGCGAGTTCGATGCCGACATCATCCTCAAGGACGAGCGGACGGATCTGGCCGTGCTGAAGATCCGCGAAGGCGGCAATTTCCCGACGGTGGAATTTGCCGATTCGGACGGGCTGGAAGTCGGTGACATGGTGCTGGCCATCGGCAATCCCTTCGGTGTCGGCCAGACGGTGACGCAGGGCATCGTCTCGGCTCTGGCCCGCACGCAGGTGGGCGTGACCGACTATCAGTTCTTCATCCAGACCGATGCCGCCATCAACCCGGGCAACTCGGGCGGCGCGCTGGTCGACATGCACGGACGGCTGGTCGGCATCAACACCGCGATTTTCTCCCGTTCCGGCGGCTCCATCGGCATCGGCTTTGCGATCCCCGCCAATATGGTGAGCTTCGTCGCCACATCGGCGCAGACGTCCGGCAAGGTGCAGCGGCCC
Source organism: Pannonibacter sp. Q-1 (assembly GCF_054073275.1). Lineage (NCBI taxonomy): Bacteria > Pseudomonadati > Pseudomonadota > Alphaproteobacteria > Hyphomicrobiales > Stappiaceae > Pannonibacter > Pannonibacter sp. Q-1. Next base: position 633,255 of record NZ_JBSXNB010000002.1, on the reverse strand, counting down.
TGGCTGGGAGCGACGGTTCAGGTGGTTGGGGCGGAAATTGCTGAAGCCCTTGGCCTCGACCGGCCGCGCGGCGTGCTGGTCACCAAGGTGTTCCCGGGCTCCCCGGCAGACACGGCCGGGCTGAAGGTCGGTGACCTTGTGACGGCGGTGGATGGGGCCGAAGTGCTCGACCCTGACTCCTTCGGCTACCGTTTTGCCACCCGGCAGCTGGGCGGTGCGGCGAAATTCACCTTCCTGCGCAACGGATCGGAACTGCAAGCCGATGTGGCGCTGACGGCTGCGCCCGAAACCCCGGCGCGCGATGCCCGCCGGATCGAGGCCTATTCGCCTTTTGCGGGCGCGACCGTGCTGAATCTTTCCCCGGCCGTCTCGGATGAACTGCGCCTCGACACCATGGACGAGGGCGTCGTGATCAGCGAAGTGGCACAGGGCTCGCCTGCCAACCGGGTGGGCTTGCGGCCGGGGGATATCATCGTAGGTGTGAACGAACAGAAGGTCACCACCACAGCAGAGCTTGACCGGATGCTGCGCCGCCCTGCAAGGTTCTGGCTTCTCGATATCAAGCGGGGCGGGGAGACGACACGTCTGGCCCTGCGCGGCTGACCATGCAGTTGATCCGTCATGAGTGACCTCTTTTCCGCTTCCGGGCAGATGCTTGCCTCCCAACCCGCCGGGCCGCGCCCGCTGGCGGACAGGCTGCGCCCGAAGCGGCTTGAGGATGTGGCGGGGCAGGACCATCTGCTGGGCCCCGATGGCACCCTGTCGCGCATGCTGCGCAACCGCAGCCTTGGCTCGCTAATCTTCTGGGGGCCTCCGGGCACCGGCAAGACCACCGTCGCCCGGCTGCTGGCAGCGGAAACGGATCTGGGCTTTGAACAGATCTCGGCGATCTTTTCCGGCGTTGCCGACCTCAAGAAAGTATTTGAGGCCGCCCGTGCCCGGCGCATGGGCGGGCGGGGCACGCTGCTGTTCGTGGACGAGATCCACCGCTTCAACCGCGCCCAGCAGGACAGTTTCCTGCCGGTGATGGAAGACGGCACCATCACCCTGGTGGGGGCGACGACCGAGAACCCGTCCTTCGAGCTCAATGCCGCGCTCCTGTCGCGCTCGCACGTGATGACCTTCCGCTCGCTCGACCGGGAGGCGGTGGAGCGTCTGCTGTCACGGGCCGAGCAGGAGGAGGGCAAGCCGCTGCCGCTTGATGAAGAAGCGCGCGGCGTGCTGATGCGCATGGCCGATGGCGACGGCCGTTCTGCCCTGACGCTCGCGGAAGATGTCTGGCGTGCAGCCGGGGAGGGGGAAGTCTTCACCGCAGCGCGCCTGCAGGAGATCGTCCAGCGCCGGGCGCCGATCTATGACAAGAGCCAGGACGGCCATTACAATCTGATTTCCGCCCTGCACAAGTCGGTGCGGGGTTCGGACCCTGATGCGGCACTCTACTGGTTCGCGCGTATGCTGGATGGCGGCGAGGACCCGCTTTATCTCGCCCGCCGCCTGATCCGCATGGCGGTGGAGGACATCGGCCTTGCCGATCCTCAGGCGCTGACGCAGGCCAATGCGGCGCGCGATGGCTATCAGATGCTCGGCTCCCCGGAAGGCGAACTGGCGCTGGCGCAATGCGTGGTCTATCTGGCGACCGCGCCCAAGTCGAATGCGGTCTATACGGCCTACAAGGCGGCGGTGCGGGCGGCCAAGAGCCATGGCTCGCTGCTGCCGCCCAAGCATATCCTCAACGCCCCGACCAAGCTGATGAAGTCCGAAGGCTATGGCGACGGCTACGCCTATGACCACGATCAGCCGGATGCCTTCTCCGGTCAGGACTATTTCCCCGAAAGCATGGGGCGTCAGGTGTTCTATGATCCGGTGGAGCGCGGCTTCGAGCGCGAGTTGCGCAAGCGGCTCGAATACTGGTCGAGGCTCCGCCGTGAGCGCGGCGGCGGGTGAGACGGTAACACCCTCCTAACTTCGCCTTGCCGTCGGAGGGCGGCTGCGCGATGCTGGCGGCCTGTCGGTCCGGGGATTCGCCCATGAAGCAGATCGAGATCCGCCTCGCGCTCGTGTTCTACGGCGGCGTTTCCCTTGCCATCTACATGCATGGCGTCAGCCGCGAAGTCCTCAATCTCGTCAAGGCCTCCAGCCTCAATGCCTCGCGCGATCGGCAGGAAGCGGCGGAGGAGATGGCAGCCGGAACCCTGTCCCCGTCCACACTTGCCTATCTCGACCTGCTGCGGGCCTATGAGCCTGACGTGAATGTCCGCGTGGTGGTGGATGCCATCGCCGGGGCATCGGCAGGCGGCGTCAACGGGGTGATGCTCGCCCGTGCCATTGCCCATGATCTGCCGCTGGATGCCCACCGCGACCTCTGGCTTGAGAACGCCGATGTGACGCGCCTGGCGCAGCCGCAGGACGGCATCACCCGTTACCTCAAGAGCGGCATGTCGCCGGTGATCGACCGGCTGATCACCTCGGGCCTCAGGGCGCAGATCGATAGCCCGGAAACACGGGAAAAACTGCGGTTGCTCACCCAGTCGCGCTGGTTCACCCCGCCGTTTTCCGGTTCGCGCTATTGCGGCTGGATGCTGGATGCCTGCCACGCCATGGACGCCAGCTGGCGCGAGGGCGCAACGCTGGTGCCGCGTGGACAGAAGCTGGAGCTGTTCGTCACCCTGACCGACTATTACGGCCGCCGGCAGCGCATCCACATTGATGAACCGGCCTTCATCGAGGAGCGCGAGCACCGGCGCATTCTGCGCTTTTCCTGTCATCACCGCATGCCGGGCGTTCTGGACAGCAGCTTTACGCCCCGCCACATTCCCGGCCTCGTCTTTGCCGCCCGCGCCACCTCCTCCTTCCCCGGCGCTTTCCCCCCGGCGACCGTTGGGGAAATGGACAGGCTGCTGGCAGAGCGGAGCGAGACCTGGGAAACGCGGGAGGAATTCCTGCGCAGCACGATCGGCGGGTCAGTCGAAGATGTGGAGCGGCGCTGCTTTGTCGATGGCAGCGTGGTGATGAACAAGCCCTTCGGTCCGGTGATCGAGGCGATAGACGAGCGGCCCGCCACCCGCGAAGTCGCCCGGCGGCTGGTTTATGTGGACCCGGTGCCCTTCAACGGCAAGGGCGTCGGGCCGAACGGGGCAAATGATACGGTTCCCGGCTTCTTCCGGGTGATCCTGTCCTCTCTTGCCCATATCCCGCGCAACGAACCCGTGGGCGATGACCTCAAGGCTATCGAGGCGCGCAACCGGCGGGCACGGCGCCTGGCCGAGGTGATTGCCGCCACCGATCCGCTGGTGGAGGCGGAGGTCGGGCGCATCCTGCCGGCCGCTTCCAGCCAGCCGCTGACCATCGATGAGCTGACCCGCTGCCGGGTGAAGGCGAATGAGGCAGCTCATGTGCAGGCCGGCTATGCCTATCTCAGCTATCAGACCCTGAAGGTGGAGGCGCTGGCCGAGCGGCTGGCGGGGCTGATCTGCGAGCTGGCCGCAAGGGCAGGGGCAGAGCTTGATCTGGACAATGTGCTTTCCCGCCTCAAGGCAGGTCTGCCGGAGGCCATGGAGGCGGGCAATTTCGGTTCCTCGCAGGCCATGATCAGCCTGCTGAAGGGGCTCGATGTGGATTACCGCATCCGCCGCCTGCGCTTCGTGGTGCGGCGCCTCAACAGCTTCTACCAGTCCCGCAGCCAGGACGTGGCGGTGCAGAAGCCGGATGATCTGGATGCTCTGAAGCGGGAACTCTACGAACAGATCGACATGCTGCTGCGCTGCTGGAACGCGGCGGCCTATCCTGAGAGTTTGTGCGATCTGGCGGCTGTGCTTGCCACGGATGACGGGCCTGAGGCCATGGAGATGGCCCTTGCTGCGATCCGTGCCCACATGCGGCTGGGGGATCTCGACCGGCTGCAGGATGACATTTTCGCGGTGATGACCTTCACCTATCTGGTGCCGGGCCTGCGGCAGGATCTGACGCGCGCCTATGTGGGCTTTGCCTTCTATGATCTGGTGACGCTGCCCGTCTTTCAGCGCACCGATTTTTCGGAAGTCAACGAAACGCTGATCGACCGGATCAGCCCGCGGGACGCCAGTTCCCTGCTGGATGAGGGATTCGTGCTGAAGGGATCGGCGCTCAACACCTTCGGCGCCTTCTTCAACCGCTCTTGGCGTGAGCATGACTATCTCTGGGGCCGGCTGACGGCGGCGGACCGGCTGATGCGCATCGTCCGCTCCTCCATCGGCAGCCGGGTGCTTGCCCCGGCCGAAGAACAGCGGCTGAAGCGCAATCTGTTTCTGGCCATCGTCGATGAAGAGGCCGCGCATCTGAAAGCGGATCCCGAATTGATTCCAGCGGTGCGGCGCCTGATCGAGGAACGGATCAGTGAGGCCGGCGTTACGGAAGCGGAGGAGCCGCTTCCGCAGGAAGGTTGAAAGAATGGGCAGTTTTCTGATCGTCGCGCTCGGCGGCGGTATTGGTGCGGCGCTCCGGCACGGGATGAACCTCCTGACCCTGCGCTGGTTCGGGCCGAATTTTCCCTATGGCACGCTGACGGTGAATGTGGCCGGATCGCTGATCATGGGCCTCTTCATTGGCTGGCTGCTGCGCTACAATCCCGGCACCTCGGCCGGGCTGCGGCTCTTCGTGGCGACCGGAATTCTGGGCGGCTTCACCACCTTTTCCGCCTTCTCGCTGGACATGGCGCTGCTGTGGGAGAAGGGGGCGGTGCAGTTGGCGCTGCTCTATGTGGTCCTGTCGGTTCTCCTGTCCATCCTCGCAGTCTTTGCCGGTCTCGCCATTGCCCGCAGTGTCGGAGCCTGAAACTCCGGCCTTTCGGGCCTTGTGACGCGCCCGGGATGCGAAATCTCTTCCCTTGCGGGCCAAGGACGCTTAAGAGGAGCACAACAACAGCTGCGCCCTGCCGGGCCGGTTTGACGTGCCGCGTTGGCCGTCCCGGATACCCGCTCCAAGCCGGGCAAGCGCCAGAACGAGACCCATATGTCCGCTATTGAACTCAAGACCGTGTCCGCCGATGAGGCTGGCATGCGCCTCGACCGTTGGTTCAAGGTCCATTTCCCGGGCCTTGGCTTCGGCCACCTGCAGAAGCTGCTGCGCACCGGTCAGGTGCGCGTCGACGGCAAGCGCGCAGAAAGCGCCACCCGCCTTGCCTCCGGCCAGAGCGTGCGCATTCCGCCGCTCGGCATCGAGATCGAGGCGGACGACCGCAAAAACGCCCGGCCGAAGTCCACCAAGCTCATCGATGACGACCGCAAGGCCATCGAGGACATGATGCTGTTCGAGGACAGCATGGTGATGGTGCTGAACAAGCCCGCTGGTCTTGCCGTGCAGGGCGGTTCGGGCCTGCGCCGCCATCTCGACGGGATGCTGGATGCCTTCACCGACAGCAAGGGCAACAAGCCCCGCCTCGTGCACCGGCTGGACCGGGAAACCTCCGGCATCATCCTCGTCGCCAAGACCCGCCTTGCCGCGCAGGAACTGACCAAGTCCTTCCGCCACCGCAATACCCGCAAGATCTACTGGGCGATGCTCGCCGGCGTGCCGAAGCCCAAGCAGGGCCGCATCTCCACCTATCTCGCCCGTGACGAGAGCGAGGAGCGCATGCGCATTGCCCGTCATGGCGAGGACGAGGCCCAGCACGCGGTGTCGCTCTACAATGTGGTGGAGCAGTCGGCGCAGAAGCTGTCCTGGGTGACCATGAAGCCGGTGACCGGCCGTACCCATCAGTTGCGCGCTCATGCGGCCCATATTCATCACCCGATCATCGGGGACGACAAGTATTTCAACGTGGAGAACTGGGAACTGCCCGGCGGCATCCAGAACCGCCTGCACCTCCTGGCCCGGCGCATCATCATCCCGCACCCCTCGGGTCACGGCAGGATCGACGTCTCCGCGCCGCTGCCCCCGCACATGCAGCAGACCTGGAACCTGCTCGGCTTCGATGTGGCCGATTATGTTCCGGAGCTGGACGAGGAAGACTGATACTAGGTCTCGATGAGCCTCGCTCATTGAGACCTGGTCAAGCCCGTGCGGCGCATGAGCAACTTCAAGGCGTGATGCGTCAGCATCAAAAGACTTGGTATGAGGACCCTGCCTGCCCATGTATCTTGTGATCTTTGACTGCGACGGCACGCTGATCGACAGCCAGGAGACCATCCTGCACGGGCTAGAGGTCGGCTTTGCCGCCGCCGGCCTGCCGATGCCGGGCCGCAAGGAGGCGCTGTCCATCGTCGGCCTGTCGCTGGAACAGGCCTTCGCCCGTCTGGTGGACCCCGATCACCGCGGCAAGGTGGGGATGATGTCCGAGGCCTACCGGGCCTCCAAGCGCAGCCGCCGTGAGGCGGGGCTGGATCATGATCCGCTCTATCCGGGCGCCCGCGAGGCCATCCTGCGCCTTGGCGCGCGCGAAGACGTGCTGCTGGGCATCGCCACCGGCAAGGCCCGGCGCGGTGTGGACCACATGCTGAAATTGCATGATCTGGAAGGCCGCTTCATCACCATCCAGACCGCCGACACCAGCCCCTCCAAGCCGCATCCGGACATGGTACTGCGGGCCATGGGCGAAACGGGCGCCGAGCCCCTGCGCACAGTGATGATCGGCGACACCAGCTTTGACATGGAAATGGCCCGTGCCGCCGGTGCGCTCGCCGTCGGCGTGTCCTGGGGCTACCACACGGCAGACCTGCTGCATGGGGCAGAAGCCCACGCGGTGATTGACCAATTTGACGAGATCGACGGCGCGATTGCCCGCTGCCTCGGCTGGACACTGGAGACGCTCTGATGCGCGATATCTTTGAAGAGATCCACTCGGACCTTGCCAAATATGATCCGGTCGAGCGGGCCAAGGAACTCTCGCGCCGGGAGCTGCCGAAGCGCTTCTATGATGTTGCTTCTTCCGCCCCTGCTGAGGGTGGCCACGCAGTGCTGCTGGATGGCCGCGCGGTGAAGACGCCGGGCCGCAAGCCGCTGCTTCTGCCCGATGCCCGCCTTGCTGCCGCAGTTGCTGCAGAATGGCACGCGCAGGAAAAGGTGATCAACCCCGGCATCATGCCGCTGACCCGTATCGCCAATGCGGCGATCGATGCGGTCGGGGACCGCTTTGCGGAAGTCGCCGATGAGATCGCCCGTTACGCCGGCAATGATGCCCTGTGCTACCGCGCCAGCGAGCCGGAGCGGCTGACCGAACGCCAGCGCCAGATCTGGGACCCGCTGCTGGCCTCAGCAGAAGCCGAACTCGGCGGCCGTTTCCGCCTGTCCGGCGGCATCATGCATGTGCCGCAGGACGAGGCGCTGGTGGCCGCTTTCCGCAAGACTCTGGACGGATTCACGGCGCTGGAACTCGCAGCCCTGCACACGGTGACCAGCGTCACTGGTTCGGCCGTCATCGCCCTGCTTCTCGCCCGCCGCAACCACGGCGCCGGAGACCTCTGGGCCGCTGCCCATGTGGACGAGGACTGGAACGCCGAACTCTGGGGCGAAGACACCGAGGCCCGCCGCATCCGCACCTACAAGAAGACCGAGTTCCACGCCGCCGCGCTGATCCTTGGTCATGGATAGGAAAAAGTGTTTTATTTCATGTTGTTGATGGCTTAACCGGAATCAAATTCGCAGCTTCTTGAATCAGTTTCCGAACCCGTTGAATCTGATTGCCGCGCAGTTGAATCCGTTTCTCAACCGCTTGAATCTGTGTGTGAGTGGGCCATCTCTGCTCACCACCCTCTCCGCGTCGCCCCGGACGAAGCGCAGCGAAGATCCGGGGTCTACTCGCTCGCAGAGAGATGCCATTGACCAGAGCGGCGCGGCGGACTGGCTCGGCTCTCCGCCTCACCGCTGGAACAAACTTGAAAGCTCTGCAAGCGAGTGGTCCCCGGCTCGCGCTACGCTTGGCCGGGGTGACTCAGTGCCGGGGGCGTAGGGTTGCGGCTTCAGGACTTGCGGCTGCAGAGTAAAGCACAGCCTCTCCCCACACTCCGCGCCGCCCCGGCCTTGTGCCGGGGCCTGTGATGGGCGCACTTCCGGTCAAGTTCTTCTATTTTCAATCTGATGCCACTCGTCCCTGACAGGTCCCGGCACAAGGCCGGGACGGCGCAGGAAGATAGGCAGAATGCCCAAGGCACAGCCGGTACGGTCCGGCTTCCGGCGCCTCAGATCTCGAATTCAGGAATTTCCGTGAAGGCTTTGCGCAGGGCGTTGGACCAGCCGGTGGAGAGGGCCTGGAAATAGGGATCGTCGCGGTCGATGCGCTTCTGGCGGTGGGCGGTGAAGCTGTCGGTGTTGTAGAGCATCAGGTCGATGGGCAGGCCCACCGACAGGTTCGAGCGCAGGGTGGAATCGAAAGACAGCAGCGCCATCTTGGCAGCTTCACCAAGGCGCATGTCGCGGCGGGAGACGCGGTCGAGGATCGGCTTGCCGTAATTGTTCTCACCGATCTGGAAGAACGTTGTGTCCGAGGTCGCTTCGATGAAATTGCCGGCCGAGTAAATCTGGAACAGGCGGGGTTCCTCGCCCTTGATCTGGCCACCAAAGATGAAGGTGACGAAGAAGCTTTCCGCATTGGCCGCCAGTGCCTCGCCATCCAATGATCGCACATCCCGCACGGCCTGGCCGACAAGCCGGGCTGCCTGGAACATGGTTCCGGCATTCATCAGATTGGTCTTGCTGAGGGTGGGCGAGGCGATCTGTTCGGACAGGATCGACACCACCGACTGGGTGATGGCGAGATTACCGGCCGTCAGCAGGGTGAAGACACGCTCGCCCGGCTCTTCCCAGACATGCAGCTTCTTGAAGGTGGCGATATTGTCGACACCCGCATTGGTTCGGGTGTCGGCGGCAAACACAAGACCACGGTCAAGTTTCAGGCCAACGCAGTAAGTCACGGCAAGGGGGTCCGCTTCATCATCCGGCCGCTTCGGCCTGTTATTGTTGCTGTTGGCTTCCGGCGCGGGTGACATCCACCTCGACATTGAGGTTTTCTTCCATGCCGCCGAACCGGATGCCGCGTATCGGAGCAGCGGAACGCGAGTCCAGCCCAGCCGTCAAGCGGATATAGCGCTCGGTCGGGCAAATCGCATTGGAAACGTCAAAGCCGACCCAGCCGAGCCCCTCGACATAAGCCTCGGCCCAGGCGTGATGAGCTTCGGACTCCTGATCCTCGTCCAGCAGCAGATAGCCGGAGACATAGCGGGCGGGCACCCCGGCCGCACGGGCGGCGGCGATGAAGATGTGAGCATGGTCCTGGCACACGCCTTCCCCGGCGGCGAGCACCTGAATGGCCGTCGCATGGGTTTCGGTGACCCCCACCTTGTAGGCCACCTTGTCGCGGATCGCATGCATCAGGGCATGGCAGCCGCCGATCTGGTCTTCCGGCGTCAGCAGGCCGGAGAGCTTGCGGATGGCGTTGTTGGCCTCTGTCAGCGGGGTGACGCGGGTGTAGATCCGCACCGGCGTCTCCACGGGTTCCTCACCCAGAACGCCGTTGAGGTCGGTGGTTTCCACCGTGCCGGAGGCGGTGATGGTGACGGCCTCCAGCGCTTCACTGCTGGAGACCATATGCACCAGATTGCCGAAGGCATCCCGGTAGGTGGTGGCCCGGTCCATGCCCGGCGCCTCGATGCGCCAGTCAAGGATCGTCTGGCCCGCGCAGGATGGCGGGGTCAGCCGCAGCTGCTGCATCGCATTGGCAAGCGGGGTGTCATAACGGTAATGCGTCGTGTGGCGGACTGTCAGGCGCATCGGATGCTGTCTCCTGGCTTCGGCCTTCTTCTTCGGTCAGGCGAAATTGTAATCACGGGCGACCCGATCGGCGAAAGCGTTGTTCCGGAGGGTGAAGTCCACCAGGAACTCATGCAGGCCCTTGCTGTAGATATCCCGCATGTGCCCGGTCCTGAGCTGTTCCTGCATCGTGCCTGCGAGGGGAGCGCTCGGCATCTGCTCGCCGTAATAGGCGGTCAGATCATTCATCGTGCTGTTGAGCCAGTCGTAGCTGTGCGCCAGCGAGCGCGGCATTTCCCGGCGCAGGATCAGGAACTCGGCGATATTCGCCGCCTTCAGCTCCGCATTGGGGAAAGCGAAGCGGTAGCTTCTGAGGCCGGACATGACGCGCAGGATCGAGGACCACTGGTGATGGTGCCCCTTGCCGGCCATGTCGGTGACGGGCAGCAGGATCCAGTATTTGGCATCCAGCACCCGGGCCGTATGGTCCGCCCGCTCGACGAAATGGCCAAGCTGCGAGAAGGAATAACCGTCATCGCGCAGCAGCGTACCCAGCAGCGCGCCGCGGAACAGCATGGCGCGCTGGCCGATCCAGGTGAGGAACTCCGGCAGCTTGTCCTGCGCCAGCGTGTGGGGCTTGACGTCGCTGAACTCGATCCATGTGGTGTTGATTGCCTCCCAGAGTTCGGACGTGATGCCGGTGCGCACGGCGCGGGCGTTGTTGCGGGCCATCTCCAGGCTGTTGCGGACGGAGGAGGGGTTCTCCTTGTCGAACAGCATGAAATTCGTCACCGCGCGCGAGGTCACCTCGCCGGATTTCTCCATGAAGGCCGCTTCGCAGCCCGAGCCTGCCAGCGCTGAGCGCCAGTCTTCGGCCTCGTTCATGCCCTGTTGCGGGATCATGGCGGTGCGCCATGCCGCTTCCAGCAGGCGTGCGGTGTTGTGGGAGCGCTCCTTGTAGCGCGACATCCAGAAAAGGGAGGCGGCTGTGCGGCCGAGCATGATGATCAGTCCTCCAGAACCCAGGTATCCTTGGTGCCGCCGCCCTGGCTCGAATTCACGACCAGGGAGCCCTTCTTCAGCGCCACGCGGGTCAGCCCGCCGGGGGTGATCCGCACCTGATCACCGATCAGGACATAGGGGCGCAGGTCCACGTGGCGGGGGGCAACCCCGGAGGCCACATGGGTGGGGCAGGCAGACAGCGACAGGGTCGGCTGGGCGATATAGTTCTTCGGATTGGCCTTCAGGATCTCCCGGAAGGCGGCAATTTCGCGCTTGGACGCGGTGGGGCCGATCAGCATGCCGTAGCCGCCCGAGCCATGCACTTCCTTGACGACGATATCGGCGAGGTTGTCGAGCACATAGGCAAAGTCGTCCGGCCGCGAGCAGTTCCAGGTCGGCACGTTGTTCAGGATCGGCTTCTGGCCGGTGTAGAACTCGATGATGTCCGGCACATAGGCATAGATGGCCTTGTCATCGGCAATGCCGGTGCCCGGCGCGTTGCAGATGGTGACCGTGCCCGCCCGGTAGGCGTCGAAGAGCCCCGGCACGCCCAGCATGGAATCCGGGCGGAAGGTGAGGGGATCGAGGAAGGCATCGTCAATGCGCCGGTAGATCACGTCCACCTGCTTGGGCTGGCGCGTGGTGCGCATCCAGACCTTGCCATTGTCGACGAAGAGATCGCGCCCTTCCACCAGCTCCACGCCCATCTGATCGGCGAGGAATGCGTGCTCGAAGTAGGCCGAGTTGTAGATGCCCGGCGTCAGGATGCAGATCGTCGGTTCCTTGCGCGTCGTGTCGGGCGCAACGCTCTCCAGCGTCTGGCGCAGAAGATCCGGATATTGCTCGATTGCCGCCACCCGGTGCATCTGGAACAGATCCGGGAACATGCGCATCATGGTTTCCCGGTTCTCCAGCATGTAGGAGACGCCGGAGGGCGTGCGCGTGTTGTCTTCCAAGACGTAGAAGTCATTCTCGCCAACGCGCACCAGATCGGTGCCGATGATGTGCGAATAGACGCGCCGGGCCGGAGTGAAGCCCACCATTTCCGGCAGGAAGGCATCATTCTGCAGGATCAGTTCGGCCGGCAGCCGCCCGGCGCGGATGATCTCCTGCCGGTGGTAGATGTCATGCAGAAAGGCGTTGAGGGCACGCACGCGCTGCTCGATGCCGGCCGACAGGCGGCGCCACTCGGCGGCGGAGATGATGCGCGGGATGGGGTCGAAGGGGATGAGGCGTTCCGTCGCCTCCTGGGCGCCATAGACGGCAAAGGTGATGCCAAGGCGCCTGAAGATTGTTTCTGCTTCCCGGCTTTTGCGCGTCAGGAAGTTTTTCGGCTGGCTGTCGAGCCATTCGGCCAGTCTTGCGTAGGCCGGCCTCGGCCGCCCGTCTGCCCCCAGCATCTCATTGAAGACCTCCCGCTCTGGCGCCATTCCGTACCCCGCCGTTATTGCTGTTCATTTAGGCAAGCATGGCAAATCCGCGCAGGCTGCAAAAGAACAATCTTCACGCTCATGTGCCTAGAAGTTGTGCAATGTTCCCGGCGTTGACGGCAAAGGTCCTTCTTTGTGCTGACTTCTCGTCTTTGGCTCTGACGTGGTAGACCCTGCGGCAGATGTTTTTTTCTGAAGAGGCGGATGATGAAGGATATCCTGGCCGAACTGGAGCACCGGCGCGAGACAGCGCGGCTGGGAGGCGGGCAGCGCCGCATCGACGCCCAGCACGGGCGCGGCAAGCTGACGGCGCGCGAGCGGATCGACATCCTGCTGGACGAAGGGTCCTTCGAGGAATTCGACATGTTCAAGCAGCACCGCTGCACGGACTTCGGCATGGACGAGGCGCATATCCCGGGCGATGGCGTCGTCACCGGCTGGGGCACCGTAAATGGCCGTGTCGTCTATGTTTTTTCCAAGGACTTCACGGTCTTCGGCGGCTCGCTGTCCGAGACTCATGCCCAAAAAATCATCAAGATCCAGGACATGGCTCTGAAGAACCGCGCGCCCATCATCGGCCTGTTCGATGCCGGCGGCGCGCGCATTCAGGAAGGCGTGGCAGCGCTGGCCGGTTACGGCGAGGTGTTCCAGCGCAATGTCACGGCCTCCGGCGTCATTCCGCAGATCTCGCTGATCATGGGCCCTTGCGCGGGCGGTGACGTCTATTCTCCGGCCATGACCGACTTCATCTTCATGGTGCGCGATACGTCCTACATGTTCGTCACCGGCCCGGATGTGGTGAAGACCGTGACCAACGAGACGGTGACCTCAGAAGAACTGGGCGGTGCCAGCATCCACACCACCAAGTCCTCCATCGCGGACGGCGCCTTCGAAAATGATGTGGAGGCGCTTCTGGAAATGCGCCGCCTCATCGACTTCCTGCCGATGAACAATCTGGCCGATGTGCCGGAGGTGGATTGCCATGACGATCCCTCCCGCATTGACATGAGCCTCGACACGCTGGTGCCGGATAACCCGAACAAGCCCTACGACATGAAGGAGCTTGTGATGAAGACGCTGGACGAGGGGGATTTCTTCGAGATCCAGGCGGGCTTTGCGAAGAACATCATCACCGGCTTCGGCCGCCTCGAAGGGCGCACCGTGGGCATCATCGCCAACCAGCCGATGGTGCTGGCCGGGGTGCTGGACAGCGACGCCAGCCGCAAGGCCGCCCGTTTCGTGCGCTTCTGCGACTGCTTCAACATTCCGGTCGTCACCTTCGTCGATGTGCCGGGCTTCCTGCCGGGCACGGCGCAGGAATATGGCGGGCTGATCAAGCACGGCGCCAAGCTGCTGTTCGCCTATGCGGAGGCAACGGTGCCGAAAATCACCGTCATCACCCGCAAGGCCTATGGTGGGGCCTATGACGTGATGAGTTCCAAGCACATCGGCGGCGACATCAACTACGCCTGGCCGAGCGCTGAAATCGCGGTGATGGGCGCCAAGGGCGCGGTCGAAATCCTCTACCGCTCGGAATTGTCCGACAAGGACAAGATCGCCAAGCGCACCAAGGATTACGAGGACCGTTTCGCCAATCCCTTCGTCGCAGCCGAGCGCGGCTACATTGATGAAGTGATCATGCCGCATTCCACCCGCAAGCGTGTCTCCCGTGCCCTTGCCCTCCTGCGCTCCAAGCAGGAAGAGCTGCCCTGGAAGAAGCACGACAACATTCCACTCTGAACAACAGACGCGAGCCCTAATGGGGCTCGCCCTCTGGCAGCAGGCACTGAGTCACCCCGGCCAAGCGCTTCGCTCCGCCCGGGGCGGCGCAGAGTGGGGGGAGGGGCTGTGCCCCTCAGCCTCGCCGGTAGATCAGCAGCTGGTTGTTGGCCGGCATCGCATGGTCGGCGAGGAGCGTCAGGCCGATGGCGCGGGCGAGGGCGTCGATTTTTTCAAAGTCGCGCAACCCGCTCTTCGGGTCCTTCTTGCGCAAGCTCTGGTCAAAGGCCTCGTTGCTGGGCGTGGTGAAGGCACCGCCATATTTGAAGGCGCCATAGATGGCGAGCGTGCCGCCCTCTGCCAGCGTTTCGCCAACCCCTTCAAAGAAGGCTTCGACGCCCTCCCAGCTGACGATGTGCAGGCTGTTCGAGGTGTAGATCGCGTCGAAGGCGTCGTCCGCCTCCCGGTCCGGCGTCGGCCAAGGCAGGTCCAGCACGTCGAGTTCCAGCGGTTCCCCGATGTTGTCGAGGTCGGTTTCAACGATCCGCTGTTCAAGCCCCGCCAGATGCTCGGGCAGATCGCTGGGCTGCCAGACGAGATGCGGCAGGTTCTTGGCGAAATGCACCGCGTGCTGGCCTGTGCCGCTGGCAATTTCCAGCACACGGCTTGACCCGGCAAAGGCGTCTTTCAGGATTTCGAGGATGGGGGTCTTGTTATTCTCGGCAGCTGCGGAAAACGGGATCATCTCACGGTCCGGCCAGTGTTTTCATGGATCATGGCATCAGGATAATGCCAGAGCCATGATGAGAAGCAGCAAAGCCTCGATTGCGCAAGCCCCTGCAAGCACATGCAGGGCCCGGCGGATGTCGGCTTCGCCTGCATCCCTGCGCCCTTGCGGGTTCATGAAGGGGTCTTCCACCCGGTAGGTGGCATAGGCGCGCGGGCCCGCCAGTGCGACGCCAAGGGCCCCGGCCATCGCCGCCTCCGGCCAACCCGCATTGGGAGAGCGGTGCAGCCCGGCATCCCGGCGAACTGTGGCAAGGGACCGCAAGGGCGAACCAGTGACCAGAGGGGCGGCGAACGCGATGAACAGGGCCGAAAGCCGTGAGGCGGGCAGGTTGATCAGGTCATCAAAGCGGGCCGAAGCCCAGCCGAAATCCTGATGCCGGGCCGTCTTGTGTCCGATCATGGAATCGGCCGTGTTGACGGCCTTGTAGGCGATGAGCCCCGGCAGGCCCAGTACGGCGAACCAGAAGACGGGAGCCACAACGCCATCGGAGAAGTTCTCGGCGCAGGATTCAATGGCGGCGCGGGAAACGCCGCTTTCGTCCAGCTGCTCCGGATCGCGCCCGACGATCATCGACACGGCCCGGCGTCCGCCTGCCAGCCCGCCGTTACGCAGGCCATCGGCGACGGCCTTCACATGCACATAGAGGCTGTTCTGGGCGAGGAACACGGCGGCGATGACAATGATCCCGGCCTCGCCATAGGGTAGGGCGGAAAGGCCTGCCTGCAGCAGAAAACCGGTGCTCGTCCCCCCGGCCACCAGCAGGACAAGCGTCAGGAGGCCAGCCATACGGCGCAAGGCGGCAGGCCAGCTTTCGCGGTTGAGGCTGCGGTCCATAAGGCTGATCAGCTTGCCGATCCATACCACCGGATGCGGCAGGCGCCGCCACAGCCAGTCAGGATCGCCGATGACGGCATCAAGGGCTATGGCCCCCAGCAGCAGCCAGAGCGCCAGCGGATCACTCAGCACGATGTTGCCTCTTCGCGCGATGCCATGGCTTTGGCGAGTGCCTGCTGCAGACGGGCAAGGCCTTCCGGCGAGCCGGGCAGGCCGAAGCGTAGCCAGGCCGGGGCATAGTCGAAGGCGCGCGCCCAGATATGATGCCGCGCCAGCGCCTGATGCAGGCGGGCGGCGCCCGGATGCTCTGCCAGCACGTAAAGCGAAGTGCCGCCGCGGATCGCAAGACCTGCGGCCCGCAGCACGTCTTCAAGTGCGGCCATTTCCTGCGCCAGCGTCTTGCGCATGGCGGCCTGCCAGTCCAGATCCCGCAGGGCCTGCGTACCGACTTCCAGCGCCGGACCGCTGACGGACCAGCTTTCCAGGCGCCGGGCGAGTACATCCGTTATGTTCCGAGGCCCCGCCAGAAAGCCGAGGCGCAATCCGGCAAGACCGAAGAACTTGCCGAAGGAGCGCAGCACCAGCACCGGCTCTTCCGTCAGATGCGGCAGCAGGCTGCGGGACGGATCCACGTCGGCAAAGGCTTCGTCCACCACCAGAAAGCCGCCGCGCTGCTGCATGTCTCTGGCAAGCTTCAGAAGCGCCTGCGGTTCATGCCAGCGGCCATCGGGATTGTTGGGGCTGACGATGAGGGCGATCCGGCCTTCCGGCCTCTCGTGGAAAATGTCTGAAGCTTCGCTCACCTGCCGTCCGACGCCCCGCCAGGCATCGCCGTGGCTGGAATAGGTGGGGCCTGCGATGGTGATGCTGCCTTCGGGCAGAAGGGCCGGCAGATGCGGCAGGATCACCTGCGTGCCCGGTGCCGCGGCAAGGCCGAGATGCGCGGGCACCTGATAGGCGGCACGGGCTGCTTTCAGAAGGCTTTCCTGCGCGGCATGCGCGGGCAGGCGGGTCCATGCGGAGGCCGGCAGGCTGGCAGGCACCGGATAGGCATGCGGATTGATGCCGGTGGAGAGGTCCAGCCAGTCTTCCTCCGCCCCGCCATAGGTTGCCATGGCCTGAAACAGATCGCCGCCGTGTTTCATCATGCTCTCTTGATTGGATTGTGGCCCTGCCGGTGGAGCCTTCGTGAGCTGGAGATAACCCGATCGGAGCGCCCGGCAAAAGTTTTTTTGCCCTGGCGGCCGCCCTCGGCCCTTGTCTGAGTGTGCTCCTGTCACGGCTCCGGAACTTATACCGGCGCTCGATGAGTCAAGCTCATCGAGCGCCGGTCAAGCCCGTGCGGCGCCTGAGCAATTTCAAGGCGTGATGCGGCAGCATCGAAAGCCTTGGCATTAAGTCTGAATTTATACAAATTGACGTCACCAAGTTGATGTTTTGCGGTTCATTTAAGTTTATGACTTTAGGTTGTCGATGATGCTGAAGCATGACTCGGATTGCCTCAGGGGAAGTATTATGAATTCCAAATGGAATCCTGTAATTTCTGGGCGTGGTAATTTTGACAATACTGACCACGCAGAGATGTCCGGTTTGCTGGAAACTCAGCCGGAGCAGGATGGTTCCATGCACAAATCCGGCTTGCAGGTACGGGAAAAATTTCTGCAGGAACGTGTCTGGCTGCGCACCATGTTTGATCAGGTGGCTGACTACCTGTTCGTCAAGGATACCCGCTGCCGGTTTGTGCTCGCCAATCGTGCCATTGCAGCCGATCTTGGGCTGGAGTCGGCGGACAGCCTGATCGGCAAGACGGATCTCGAGCTGCATCCCTTTCCTGTGGCCATGGGCTTTTTCAGGGATGAGAGGCAGGTTTTGCGCACCGGCATTCCCTTGATCGACAAGGAGGAATGCATCATTCAACCCAATGGTGCCCGCCGCTGGTTTGCGTCGTCGAAATATCCTCTCCGGGACGATGACGGGAACATCGTTGGCCTCTTCGGTGTCTGCCGCGACATCACCGAGCGGCGCAAGGCCGATGGCCTGCGCGATGCCCAGGCGCATGTGCTGGAGATGATTGCCTCCAGCGCCCCTCTCTCGGATGTTCTGGAATGCATGGTCCGTCTGATCGAGGGGCAACTGGACGGTGCCATCTGTTCCGTCCTGCTTCTGGATGAGGATGGCCGCCATCTGCGCCACGGTGCGGCGCCCAGCCTTCCGAAGGCCTATTGCGATGCGATTGATGGTGTCGAGATCGGCCCCAGCGTCGGCTCCTGCGGCACTGCGGCCTACACATGCAAACCCGTGACAGTTGCCGACATTCAGGCCGACCCGCTCTGGGCTGACTATCATCCGCTCGCCACGAAATTCGGGCTGCGCTGCTGCTGGTCCACACCGATCATGTCGCTGGACAATCGGGTGCTCGGCACATTCGCCATTTACAAGCAGACCCCGGGCGTGCCGGGACCCGTGGAAGACCGGTTGATCGCCGACACGGCCCGGATCGCAGCCATTGCCATTGAACGCAAGCGGGCCGAGGAGAAGATACGCTTTCTCGCCCACCACGATCCGCTGACCAGCCTGCCGAACCGCAGCCAGCTGGAGAGCTTCATCGACGCGGCGCTGGCCAGGGTGCACCTGCCGGATGAACGTGTGGCGGTGGTCTTTGTCGATCTCGACAATTTCAAGACCGTCAATGACAGTCTCGGCCATGCCGCCGGTGACCGGCTTCTGCTTTCCATTGCAGCAAGGCTGAGCGATGAGGTCCAGGACCGTGGCAAGGTGCTGCGCCTTGGCGGCGATGAGTTTGTGCTGATCCTGGAGGGCTCGATTGCCTCGCCTGAGGAATTGCCCCCATTCCTGCGCGGTCTGCGGGAAAAGCTGTCTTTGCCGGTGCATTTGGCCGGGCAGTCTTTTCACGTCACCAGCAGCATGGGTGCTGCCTGCTATCCAGATGATGCGACGGAGGCTGCCGCGCTGGTCCAGTGTGCCGATACCGCGATGTACACGGCCAAACGCGCCGGACGGAACACGTTTCACCTGTATTCTCCCGTCGAAGGGCAGACGTCGTCCTGCAAGCTTCAGATGCTTGAAGGGATACGCCGTGCGCTGCGCAACAATGAGTTCATCCTGCATTACCAGCCGCAGGTCGATCTCGTGGAGAACCGGATTACCGGTTTTGAAGGGCTGGTGCGCTGGGAAAATCCCTTCGAAGGCCTCATCATGCCGCGCTATTTCGTGCCGCTGATGGAGGAGGCGGGGCTGATTTGTGAACTTGGCCACGTGGTTCTGGGCCAGGCCGTGGAGCAGGCGCGGCTCTGGCAGGAGCAGGGGTTCTCCGGCTTCAAGATCAGCATCAACATCGCGCCGCAGCAGTTCAGTGATCCGGACTGGACCCAGACCGTCATGGGCGCCCTGAAACAGGCAGGTTTGCGGCCGGGGCTGCTGGAGCTGGAAATCACCGAAGGCGTTCTGATGCAGAACGTGGAGCGGGCGGTGGCCGTCATGGCCGAGTTGCACGCGCTGGGCGTTGGTCTCGCCATCGACGACTTCGGCAAAGGGCACTCCAGCCTAGCTTCTCTCAGACGTTTCCCCGTCTCCCGGCTCAAGATTGACGAGGCCCTTGTCCGCCACATTGACAGGGACGAAAGCGACCGGGGGATTGCCGAGACCGTGGTGACACTCGGGCAGAAGCTGAAGCTGCGGGTCATCGCCGAAGGCGTCGAACGGGAAGCACAGGTTGAGGCACTGCGGGCAATTGGCTGCCCGGAGGCGCAAGGCTACTTTCTCGGCATGCCCATGACAGCTGACGAAGCCACGGCTCTGCTCGAAGCGCAAGGCTGAGCGCTGTAACCTGACTGTCTTTTATGAGGTGTAAAGGGGGATGGAGGCCTCGCCCGGAATCGAACCGGGGTGGACGGATTTGCAATCCGCTGCGTAACCACTCCGCCACGAGGCCTTGGCGCGTCTTTTCGACTACCGCCTCTTTCCTGTCAAGCGGCCTCTTTGCGTTTTCCCTTCCTTGATCAGTTGCATCTGTGCTGGCGGGCAGGGCCGCAATCGGCGGAGAACGCAGGGTGAGGCGCATCATGGCCCCGGCCCCATGCAGAAGAGGCCTGCTTGAATGCACCGAGAAGGCAGGGGGCTGCGCCGATCTGCCCCTTGTCACGCCTGCCTGCGCCCGGTAATGGATCAGGCAAGAAAGTTGGAGAGGCTTTCGCCAGAAATCGAAAGAGGCACGCGATGGGTGACTACGCGCAATCCCGCACGCGAATGGTGGATAACCAGCTCAGAACCAATGATGTCACGGATCTGCGGATCCTCGACGCGATGGAATCCGTCCCGCGTGAGCTGTTCGTGGCAGGTTCGAAGAAGCCGGTTGCCTATATCGATGAAGACACGCTCGTGTCCGACACAGGGGCACCGCGCTATCTCCTGAAGCCGCATGTGCTCGGCAAACTGATCCAGCTTGCCGAAGTGAAAGCGGATGATGTTGTGCTCGTTGTTGGCGGAGCGTCCGGCTACAGCACCGCTGTGCTCGCAGGGATCGCCGGAACGGTGGTCCAGGTGGAAGAGGATGCCGGGCTTGCGGCCCGCGCCAGCCAGACCCTCGTCAGCCTGGGCATTGAGAATGCCGCCGTCGTGGAAGGCAAGCTCGCTGAGGGCTGCGCTTCGGAAGGCCCTTATGACGTGATCCTTCTGGATGGCGCCGTTGACTTCATTCCGGAGCAACTGGCCAGCCAGCTGAAGGAAGGCGGGCGGCTCGTGGCCATCGAAGGGCGTGGCGGGGCCGGCCTTGCCCGTGTCTATCAGAACTCCGGGTCGGTGATTGGTGCCCGCTTTGGCTTCAACGCCAGCGCGCATACTCTGCCCGGCTTCGGTAAGGCCCCCGAATTCGTCTTCTGAGAACACACATATCTGAACGCCGTTCAAGTCTCGCGCCCGGAAGCTGCTGAAAATCTGCAGTTTTCGGGCGCTTTACGTATGACGTTACCTGTTGCAACGCTGCCTCAGCCGGACAGAAACAGATTCTTAATTTTCGGTGAGGGGTAGGCAGGGCGTTGCAGCTGGGTATACTCCCCGCCAAATGACAGCACGGGTGGGGGCCCGTACATACAAGGGGCGTTTTCAGTGCGTTTTCGTATAACCCTTTCTGCTGCTTTGCTTGGTCTCAATGCCTTCGCGCTTTCTTCCACGGCTCAGGCTGAGAGCATTTCCGAGGCACTGGCACTGGCATATGCCAACAATCCGACCCTGAACGCAGCCCGCGCTGCGCTCCGTGCGACGGATGAGCGTGTGCCTCAAGCTCTGGCAAACTGGCGTCCGACAATTACGGCCAATGCCTCCGTTGGCTCGACCCGTACCTCTACTGGAATTGGCCCCGACAACATCCGCAACAATGCGTCCATGTCGCTGTCGATTCAGCAGGCTCTGTTCCGCGGTTTCCGGACGGTGAACTCGACCAAGCAGGCCGAAGCTCTCGTCCGTGCACAGCGCGAAAGCCTGAACGCGACCGAGCAGGATGTGCTGCTGTCCGCAGCACAGGCCTATGTGAATGTGATCCGCGACACGGCGCTCGTTGCCCTGCAGCGCAGCTCGGTTGAGTTCCTGCGTGAGCAGGTGCGCGCGTCCAAGGATCAGTTCGAGGTGGGTGAGGGCACCCGCACCGATGTGTCCCAGGCGGAAGCGCGTCACGCGGAAGCTCAGGCCAACCTCAACTCGGCCATCGCAAACCTGAATGCCAGCCGCGCCGTCTATGAGCAGGTCGTGGGCATCGAGGCCCGCAACCTTTCGGCCTCGACCCCGGTCGGCAGGCTGATGCCGCGTTCAGTCGAAGAAGCGATCCGCTTGGGCGAAGAGTATCAGCCGCTTCTGCGCCAGGCGCAGCATCAGGTTGATGCGGCAGCTTTCAATGTGAAGACGATTGAAGGCGAGCAGCTGCCCACCGTCACGCTGGAAGGCTCCATCGGCCGCGACTGGAAGCCGTCCCAGTCGGTCAGCACCGTCAATTCCGCCTCCGTCCTTGGCCGCGTCTCCGTTCCGCTCTATCAGGGAGGCGCCCTGTCTTCCCGCGTGCGTCAGGCCAAGGAAGAACTCGGCCAGGCCGAAATCCAGCTGGACGTTCTGCGCAATCAGATCCGTGCCAACGTGATCACTGCCTGGGGCGATTATCAGGCGGCCGAGGCTTCGATCACTGCGGCTCAGGCTGCCGTGGAAGCGCAGCAGCTCGCCCTGCAGGGTGTCATCGAGGAGCAGCGCGTCGGTCAGCGCACCACGCTCGACGTGCTCGATTCCCAGCGCGAGCTGATCACGCAGCGCTCAAATCTGGTGACCGCGCAGCGTAACCGCATCGTCAGCGCCTATCAGCTGCTATCCGCCATGGGCCGTCTTGATGCGGAATTCCTGAACCTGCAGGTGGCCCGCTACGAGCCCACCGAACACTACAGCAAGGTTCGCGACAAGTGGTTTGGCATGCGCACGCCAGACGGCCGCTGATGATTCGAAACTGATTTGCTAAATCGTCAGGAATTCAGAGAACGCGCCCTTCCGGGGCGCGTTTTCCATTGAGAAGGCTGGTCAACCCGGCAAGTTTTTCCTATTAAAAGGGGATAAGCTGGCTGTGCTGAACTGGTGACCTATGATGTTGACAGGCGACTCAGCATAATATCCTTAACCGAATCGTAACTTTTGGAACTTCGGTCCAGTGCGTTTGTAACCAGTTCTGGGGGAACTCATGTCGAAGGCCAGTCAGGCACAGGAACCCTCGATGGAGGAAATTCTCGCCTCCATTCGCCGGATCATTTCCGACGAGGAAGCCCCTGCCGCCAAGAAGACTGCACCAGCAGCCCCGGAGCTCGTAGCCGAAATGCCGCAAGTCAATGAAATGCCCGAGGAAGAAGAAGCCGGCATGTCGCAGGATGACCTGGACAAGCTGTTCGACATGGCGGGCGATGATGATGATGATGATGACGGCGATGCTGCCATCGATGATGACATCGCGGCCTTCGAGGCCGACGAAGACCTTGCCGATGAAGATGTTCTGGAGCTGACCGAGGAACTGGCCGTCGAGGAAGAAGAGGAAGACGACCCCTTCGCCATGGTTGAGGGCATGCCCGATACGATGGACGATGACGCCGGTGACATCGCTTTCATGGAAGACGGGGATGAGCCGGCTCCGGCACCAAGGCTCGCGCCGCAGCCGGCCCGCTCGTCTGCTGCCGAAGGCCTTTCGCCCGTTTCCATGGACAATCTCGATCCGCTGGACGAGGAAACGCCGCTTGTCTCGGACATGGCGGGAGCAGCTGTCAGTGCCGCTTTCGAGAACCTGTCCAGCACCATCCTGTCGGCCAATGCCCGCACGCTGGAGGATCTGGTGAAGGAGATGCTGCGCCCGATGCTGAAGAGCTGGCTGGATCAGAACCTGCCTGTCATGGTGGAACGTCTCGTTCGCCAGGAAATCGAACGCGTGGTACGCAAGCGCTGATCTGCGGCGGCTTGTTATGTGCCATGCATGACCGGAACGCCGCCTGCGGGCGGCGTTGCCATTTCTGCCTCTCTTCAGGCCCCATTCCGCTCAGGATGTTGACTCGCTGCCCGCCATCCGATTTACACAGGCCCAGATAACGGAAAGTCCCGAGAAGCCCTCATGCTTGACAAGACCTATGACGCAGCGGCCGTCGAGCCGCGGATCACCGAAATGTGGGAAAAGGCCGGAGCCTCGCGCGCCGGTGCCGGTGCCGCCGATGGCGCCCCGTCCTATACGATCGTGATCCCGCCGCCGAACGTGACGGGCTCCCTGCACATGGGCCATGCGCTCAACAACACGCTGCAGGACATCCTCATCCGCTTCGAGCGCATGCGCGGCAAGGACGTGCTGTGGCAGCCGGGCATGGATCACGCAGGCATTGCCACGCAGATGGTGGTGGAGCGCCAGCTGGCCGAGCGCAAGGAGCCGTCGCGCCGCGACATGGGCCGTGACGCCTTCATCGAGCGCGTCTGGAGCTGGAAGGGCGAATCCGGCGGCATGATCTTCAATCAGCTGAAGCGCCTTGGCGCGTCCTGTGACTGGGACCGCGAGCGCTTCACCATGGATGAGGGCCTGTCGGCTGCCGTTCTGGAAGTCTTCGTGTCGCTCTTCCGCGAGGGCCTGATCTACAAGGACAAGCGTCTCGTCAACTGGGACCCGAAACTGCTGACCGCGATTTCCGACCTGGAAGTCGTGCAGCAGGAGATCAAGGGCAACCTCTGGCACTTCCGCTATCCGCTGGAAGGCGGTGCCACCTATCAGCATCCGGTGGCCTTCGATGACGAAGGCAATGCGACGGAATATGAGACCCGCGATTACATCGTTGTGGCCACCACCCGTCCGGAAACCATGCTGGGCGACACCGCCGTTGCCGTGAACCCGGAAGATCCGCGCTACAAGGACCTGATCGGCAAGCACATCATCCTGCCGCTGGTCGGCCGCCGCGTGCCGATCGTGGGTGATGACTATGCCGATCCCACCGCCGGTTCCGGCGCAGTCAAGATCACCCCGGCGCATGACTTCAACGATTTCGAGGTCGGCAAGCGCAACGATCTGCCGATGATTTCGGTTCTCGACCGTGAGGCACGGGTCATTCTGGCCGAGAATGCCGAATTCCTCGCCGGTGTGCCGGCGTCTGAGATGCTGGATGCCACCATCGCCGCCTTCCACGGGCAGGACCGCTTTGCCGTACGCAAGGCGCTTGTCGCGCAGATGGAGGAGCAGGGGCTGCTGGATCGCATCGAGGATCACACCCACATGGTGCCGCATGGCGACCGTGGCGGCGTGCCGATCGAGCCGATGCTGACCGATCAGTGGTACGTGGATGCCGCGACGCTGGCCAAGCCTGCGATTGCCTCCGTCCGCGAGGGCCGCACCAAGTTCGTGCCGTCCAACTGGGACAAGACCTATTACGAGTGGATGGAGAACATCCAGCCCTGGTGTATCTCGCGCCAGCTGTGGTGGGGCCATCAGATCCCGGCCTGGTATGGTCCCGATGGCAAGATCTTCGTCGAGAAGACGGAAGCCGAAGCGCTGAAGGCAGCCGCTGCCCATTATGGCAAGCCGGTTGAAATGGCGGCCATGGAACAGGCGCTGGCCGCCTGGGAAGCCGGGGCAGGGGAGAGCGTTCTGCTCTACCGCGACGAGGACGTGCTCGACACCTGGTTCTCGTCTGCGCTGTGGCCATTCTCGACGCTCGGCTGGCCGGACAAGACGCCGGAACTGGCCCGCTACTTCCCGACGTCAGTGCTGATCACCGGCTTCGACATCATCTTCTTCTGGGTCGCCCGCATGATGATGATGTCGCTGCACTTCATGAAGACCGAGCCTTTCGAGACCGTCTACATCCATGCCCTCGTCCGTGACGAGAAGGGGCAGAAGATGTCGAAGTCCAAGGGCAACGTCATCGACCCGCTGCAGCTGATCGACGAGTTCGGCGCCGATGCGCTGCGCTTCACGCTGGCGGCCATGGCAGCGCAGGGCCGTGACATCAAGCTGGCCACCAGCCGTGTCGGCGGCTACCGCAACTTTGCCACCAAGCTGTGGAATGCGGCCCGCTTTGCCGAGATGAACGGCTGCAAGCGCGTCGCCGGGTTCGATCCGGCCCGCGCCAGCCATACGCTCAACCGCTGGATCGCCACGGAAGTCGGCCGCTGCGCCGAGGAAGTGCGCGAGGCACTGGAGGCCTACCGCTTCAACGATGCGGCCAATGGCGTCTACCGTTTTGTCTGGAACACTTATTGCGACTGGTTCCTGGAGCTGGCCAAGCCCGTGTTCAACGGCACGGATGAAGCCGCCAAGGCGGAAATCCGCGCGACCGCAGCCTGGACGCTGGACGAGATCCTGAAGATCCTCCACCCCTTCATGCCCTTCCTGACCGAAGAGCTGTGGGCGCGTCTCGGCGAGGAAACCGGTGCTCCGGACCAGATCCTGATGCTGACCCGCTGGCCGGCTCCCGCGCTGGCCGATGCGGCGGCCGCCGAAGAGATCAACTGGCTCGTCGGCCTCATCTCCGAAATCCGCTCCGTGCGCTCGGAAATGAACGTTCCGGCCGGTGCGCAGATCCCGGTGGTGATGGTCGGTGCAGGCGATGTGACGGTTGCGAGGGTGAAGACCCACGAGGCCGCCATCCTGCGCCTTGCCCGCGCCGAAAACCTGACGCTGGCGGACGAGCTGCCGAAGGGCGCGGCACAGATCATTGTGGGCGATGCCACGGTCTGCCTGCCGCTGGCCGGTGTGATTGATCTTGGCGCCGAAAAGGCGCGTCTTGCCAAGGAGCTCGGCAAGCTCGAGGACGAGATCGGCCGCATCGAGAAGAAGCTCTCCAACCCGGCTTTTGTCGAGAAGGCAAAGGAAGAGGTTGTCGAGGGCGAGCGCGAGAAGCTGGCCGAGCTTTCCGCCCGCAAGACGCAGGTGCAGACGGCCGTCAGCCGTCTGGCGTCGCTGGGCTGATAAACAGTCTTGCGCGGCGGCTGAAACCGTTGCCGCGCAAGGGCTTGCCTTCCGGCAGCCGCAATCGGGTGTTACGCCCGCCAAACTCAGGGACTTGCCAGGGACAATCATGCGGCAAATCAACAGGATGAAGAGCAAGCCGGTCTTCGGCACAGCCCTTGCTGGCGCCCTTGTCTGCGCCCTTGCCGCTGTGCCCGCCCGCGCGGATGTCATCGAGAACCCGGTGGCTGTCTTCTCCGGGCTCGACAAGATCACCGGGCGCATCACGTCTTTTGATGTCTATATCGGCGAGACGGTGCAGTTCGGCGCGCTTCAGGTGACGCCGCGCGTCTGTCACACCCGGCCGCAGACCGAAAATCCGCTGACCACGGCCTTCGTGCAGGTGGATGAAGTGACGCTGAACAACGAGATCCAGCGGATCTTTTCCGGCTGGATGTTTGCCGCAAGCCCGGGCCTGCATGGCGTCGAGCATGCTGTCTATGACGTGTGGCTGACCGACTGCCGCCAGACCTCCACCGTGCCGCCTCCGGCCGGCTATTCCGGTCCCCCGGTCACTGTGGTGGAAGAGGGCGCAGACACACTCGGCGGCGGCGCGGCAGGCACCGGCGAACAAGCTGAGGGTGCAATGGGCACCGTACCCGCCCCGCGGCCCAAGCCGCCGCTGTTCTGATCATGCTGCCTGCCGGAGAGGATCCGGCAGGGCCAGTGGCTGACCTCAGCCCTCACGCCAGATCTGGCGATGCTGGCGCATGACGCGAAGGCTTGCCCCTGCGCGCAGGGACGTGACCAATCTTCAATGAAACAAGCTCATTGGGCGTTGGTATCAGACGGCAACCGTATCCACGATCCAGTTCCAGGCAACGCGGACCGAGTCGGCTGCGCCCTGGAAGAAGGCAACGATGCCGTGCCACACGGATTCGCCGGCCTTTGCCAGCTGCAGCAGAATGGACGGCTGCTGCGGCGGTGTCTGGACCAGTTCGACGGCAGTCTTGCCTTCCTCATCATCCACCACGCGGCGGGTGATCATCTGGCCGGTTTCCGAAGGGACACGCGATTCGTCCTTGGCCACGGCAAGCGTGCCTTCCGGCGCATTGAGCGGGCTCACGACGATGGCGCGGCCATCGGGAAGGAGATGGGTTTCGTTCTGCGCGACTTCTGACGCGTAGATGACTTCGCCCTCGGAGTCGATCAGTTCGACCCAGATGACCTTGCGGCCCTGAATGTCGACCGGTCCAACCCAGATGGAGGTGTCCTCACCGGCCGCAGGCCCGGCGCCAAGGCTGGCGAGCGTGACGGAGAGGTTGTCCTCGGGCAGCAGATGCCGTTCCGACTTGGGGGCGGCAAGCGCGAGCGGGGCGGCAGAAAGCATGATGGCAACTGCCGGAATGATGGCTTTCTTCATGAGACGATGCGTCATTTTTGCCTCCCTCGGCATGACAGTCACGTCTGAACACAGATCACGGCACCGGTTTTTTAAGGTCTGAAGTACACCTCGTCTTTTTGACAGGTGCCTTGCTCATCCGGTTGCTGTGATGCAGCCATTATTACGCCATTTCCCTTAAGATAGATGTTATCCGAATCACAAAATGACGTGGTTTCTGATCTTTCCTGATTGGCTGCGGCCGGGGCTTCATGCTTCCGGTCTGGCTCAGTTCCTTGATTTTGCTCCTGTTTTCAGCGGTGCTGTTATTTCTGGCCGGGAAAAGACGTGAGCATCAACTTGCCGTGATGCCCGGCTTGTCCCAGATCAAAGTGTTAACGCGGGCGGGAGGCTAAGGTTCCGGAACAATCGCCGGAAGAGAGGGCGGCGGGGCAGGTGTCTCAGAGTTGACCGGCCGGGCTCTTCTCCTAAAAAGAATTCTGTAACCCGGAATTAGAATAATGACAGCCTGCGGCATTTTAAACTATGTGTTAGGGCGCTACCTTGCGCTACATGGTGCAAGGTCTCGAGGCTGTCAGGCTTCGGATCACAGGACGCGTGAGTGGGGCGGGGCAACTTCCCCTTATCAGATCCGCCTGGGAGGGCTGGCCAGATGATGACCGGCTCCGGACACAAGGGCTTGCAGGACGCCAATGGCGGACGTGGAATGCGTCTGCTTGAGAAGAAGAGGGAATACGCCATGGACTTCGAGAGCTTCTTTGCGCAGGCGCTGGACGGCTTGCGGGAGGACGGCAACTATCGCGTATTCGCTGATCTGAAGCGTCATTCAGGCGAGTTTCCCAAGGCGACCCGTTTCCGCGAAGATGGCTCCACCCACGAAGTGACCGTGTGGTGCTCCAACGATTATCTTGGCATGGGCCAGCATCCGGATGTGGTTACCGCCATGAAGGATGCGATCGACAGCTGCGGTGCGGGCGCTGGCGGCACACGCAACATCTCGGGCACCAACCACTACCATGTCCAGCTTGAACATGAGCTCGCAGATCTGCATGGCAAGGAATCGGCGCTCATCTTCACCTCGGGCTATGTGTCCAACTGGGCAGCCCTCGGTACGCTGGCCTCGAAGATCCCCGGCTGCATCGTTTATTCCGATGCGCTGAACCATGCCTCGATGATCGAGGGCATCCGCCACAGCCGCGCCGAAAAGCGCGTGTGGAAGCACAACAGCCCGGAAGATCTGGAGCGCAAGCTTGCCGCCGATGATCCGGCGGCCCCCAAGCTCGTTGCCTTCGAGAGCGTCTATTCGATGGACGGCGACATCGCCCCCATCAAGGAAATCTGCGACGTGGCCGAGCGCTATGGCGCGATGACCTATCTGGATGAGGTGCATGCGGTCGGTCTCTACGGCCCGCGCGGCGGCGGCATTGCCGAGCGCGAAGGTCTGATGGACCGTCTGACGGTGATCGAAGGCACGCTTGGCAAGGCCTTTGGCGTGATGGGCGGTTATATCACCGGCTCGCGCCAGCTCTGCGACTTCGTGCGCTCCTTCGCGTCCGGCTTCATCTTCACCACCGCGCTGCCGCCGTCACTGGCCGCTGGCGCCACGGCTTCGATCCGTCATCTGAAGCAGAGCACGGCCGAGCGTGAGGCGCATCAGGACCGCGTGGCCCGTCTGCGCAGCCTGCTGGACCGCCGCGGCATCCCGCATATGGACAATCCCAGCCACATCGTTCCGGTGATGGTCGGCAATGCGTCCAAGTGCAAGTGGATCTCGGACATCCTGCTCGACAACTACGGCATCTATGTCCAGCCGATCAATTACCCGACCGTGCCGAAGGGCACCGAGCGGCTGCGCATCACGCCGACGCCGTTCCATTCGGATGCCGATATCGACCATCTGGTCGGCGCGCTGAATGCCCTGTGGTCGCGCTGCGCACTGGCCCGCGCCGTCGCCTGACCGGGCAAGGGAATTGAACACTACGGAAAGCGCTGGCTGCAAGGCTGGCGCTTTCTGCTTTTGGACTGGCCGGTCCGGCGGTGCTAATCCTTGGCTCTGGGCTGTCCGGATGCTATGACGGCTCCGGCGCTGCATATTTTGCTGCTGCTTTCAGCTTTTTCTTCAAAGGGTTTCAATCATGCGTACTGCGCTCGTGACGGGTTCGGCCGGCTTCATCGGATATTTTCTCTGCACCCGGCTGCTGGAAGAGGGGTTCCGCGTTATTGGCCTCGATGCCATGACGGATTACTACGACGTGCGGCTCAAGGAGCGCCGTCACCAGATGCTGCTGCAGAACGAGCACTTCACCGCCGTCACAGGCCGCGTCGAGGATGGGGACCTGGTGCGCTCGCTGTTCGAGGCCAACCGCCCGGATGTTGTCGTGCATCTGGCCGCCCAGGCGGGTGTGCGTTACTCCATCGAGGCGCCGCGCTCCTATCTCGACAGCAACATTGCCGGCACATTCGAGATGCTGGAAGCCGCGAGAGCCTTTCCGCCGCAGCACCTGCTGATCGCCTCCACCTCTTCGGCCTATGGCGCCAACACGGACATGCCGTTTCAGGAGACGGTGAAGGCCGATCACCAGATGTCATTCTATGCGGCGACCAAGAAGGCCTGCGAGGTGATGGCTCATTCCTATGCCCATCTCTATGGCACGCCCATCACCATGTTCCGTTTCTTCACGGTCTATGGCCCCTGGGGGCGCCCGGACATGGCGCTGTTCAAGTTCACCAAGTCGATCCTCGAAGGCAATCCGATCGAGGTCTATAACTACGGCGACATGAGCCGGGACTTCACCTATGTGGAGGATCTGGTGGAGGGTATCCGCCTCCTGATCGATGCAGCCCCGGTGCGGCCCGAAGAGGGCGCAGGCGTTCCGGAAGGCGACAGCCTGTCGCCGGTCGCTCCCTGGCGCGTCGTCAACATCGGCAATTCGGAAAGCGTGCAGTTGACCGAGTTCATCGCCGCCATTGAGGAGGCGACCGGCCGCACGGCGGAGCGCAAGCTGATGCCGATGCAGGCCGGTGATGTGCCCGCCACCTGGGCCGATGCCAGCCTGTTGCAGACGCTCACCGGCTACCGCCCCCGCACGGGCGTGCGCGAAGGCGTGGCAAAATTCGTGAAATGGTACCGTGAGTACTACAAGATCTGACCGCAGTGCCGCAGCCAGGCCCTGATGGCGTCAGGCTGCCCGTGTCTCGCGGGTTTCGGCACCTGCGCTGTCCGGGGCAAGGCCGCGCAGGGCCATCTCGGCTGCATCACGGATCAGGCTGCACGGATCGCCAAGATCCAGGTCCTTCACGTTGAGCAGCAGCACGACGGCACCATGCACCGCACTCCAAAGGAGATGGGTTGCATGGCCCGGATCCATGCGGCGGATGGCTCCCTCCTCCATTGCGATCGCCATCCGTGCTTTCAGCAGTTCGTAGCCGGTCAGCTTATCGTCAGCAAAGGCGATTTCCATCTGGTGGCTCATCTCCAGATCAAGGAACATGAGCCGGAACCTGTCGGTATCTTCCAGGGCAAATTCTGAATAGGCCATGATCAGTTTGCGCAGGATTTCGACCGAGGGAAGGTCCATGCCATGAATGGCAAAGGTCCGCTCGTTCAGCGTCTCGATTGCACTGGAGCAATAGGCGATCATCAGATGCTGCTTCGTCGGGAAGTAGCGGTAGAGCGCTCCTGCCGTCAGGTTGAGGCCTTCGGCCAGCTTGCGCATGGACAGGGCGGCATAGCCCTCGGCAGCAACGATGCGTGCGGTTTCAGCCAGAATGCGGGCCTGAACGGCAGCAAGCTCTTCATCAGTCATTGCGGGTCTTGGCATGATGTTACCTGATCGCGTTTAATGAATTAGTTCAATAAACGCGTTTACAGTTGGGCCGGTAGGTGGTCAATCGGAAAACCATGTTGACTGAATTTTTATTGAACGCGTTCATACTAAGCCTCAGGTGAGTACCCGGTGATTGCGGCCGCTCTTCTGTGTCAGCTTCCGCTGCCGGATACAGGCGTGACCTTCAGGAAAGAGGTACTCTGTATCAGCGCAACTCCGGCCACCACGAGCAGGATGCCGATGAGGCGCGAGGGCGAAATATCGCGGGCGCTGAAGCCCATGAGACCATAGGCATCGACCAGAAGCGAGGCGGCGAGCTGCCCGGCAATCACGGCGGTCATGAAACCGGCGGCCCCAAGTTTCGGTGCAACCAGAATTGCGGCCGTGATGTAGATGACCCCGGCAAGGCCGCCGGTCCAGATCCATTTGGGCTGTCCGGCAAGGTTGCCAAGGCTGGGGAACGGAACCTTCATGGCCAGCATCACCGGAATGACGCAGAGCATGCTCACACCAAGCGATACCACCGTGGCCCAGAGGGGATGGCCGAGGGCACGGCCCATCGCGGCATTGGCTCCGGCCTGGAAGGGGACGACTGCCCCTGCCAGAAGGGCGGCGCCAAGAAGGGTGAAGGGGGCTGGAAACTGCATCGGACTGTCCTTTCTGATGAACTTCGGCCCCGGTTTAGATATAGTCCTTGCGAATGTGAAATTCGTATCAGGCGGATAGACATGCATCAGCTGCATAATCTGAGGTCGGTTGATCTCAATCTTCTGGTGGTGCTGGATGCGCTTCTGACGGAGCGCCATGTTTCGCGCGCCGCCGCCCGGCTGAACATGAGCCAGCCCGCCGTCAGCCACGCCCTTGCGCGGTTGCGGGAGCTGCTGGGGGATCCGCTGCTGGTGCGCCAGGGCGGCGGCCTTGTTCCGACCATCCGGGCGCTGGAAATCGCCCAGCCGTTGGCCGATGCGCTGGCCGGGGTGCGCGGCGTGCTGGGGCCGCAGGGTTTCGACCCGCAAGGCACCCGCCACCGGTTCCGCCTGTCCATGTCGGATTATGGCGGGGCCATGCTGCTGCCGCATCTGGTGCGCGATCTGCGGCAGCATGCGCCGGGCATCGATCTTGCGATCAGCCAGTTCAGCCGTGAAGCCATGGCGGCTGGTGTCTGCGATGGTGATCTGGATCTCGGGCTCGGGGTGTTTCCCGTTCTGCCGCCGCAGGTCAGGTCGGAGCTGATCATCAACGATGACTATGCCTGCCTGCTGGACCGGCGGACGCTGGAGGGAAAGCCGTTAGATGCTGCGGCATATTTCTCGCGGCCTCATGCCATGGTCGCCATGCGTGATGACACCATCAACGAGGTGGACGAAACGCTGGCCCGTTCCGGCCACACCCGCCGGCTGGCGCTGGTGCTGCCGCACTGGGGCGTCGCACCGGAGCTGATCGCGGGTACGGACCTCATTCTCACGGTCGCCAGAGGCAGCCTGCGGGACCTTGTTCTGGACGATCATCTGATCATTCTGCCGGCGCCCATTCCGCTGCCGCCCGTGCCTTACGTTCAGATCTGGCACAAGAGCCGCGACAGGGACCCGGCCCTGCGCTGGCTGCGCGCGCGGATCCTGCAGGCCGCAGGGCAGGGGGCAGAAACGCAGCGGAAGGATGGCTGAAGGGGCTGAAAACCGGCCTTGCGGGCTTTCCCGGCAGGTCTGCTCAACAGTTCCCATGCAGCTGCTTATAAAACTGGATTTTTAAAGTAGACTTTTGCTAAAGACGGAACACGGCAGCGGGAATAACCCCAAACGCTGCCGTGAGAGATTTCTGTCCGTTCGGGCCTGTGCGTGAGCGGCGAAGCTCCTGACTGGTTCCTGCCCCGATTGGTTCCTGCATGGCCGAAGACAAGAAGAAGAGTATGCTTGACTGCTTCGTGTCCAGTTACACGGAGCTGTCGCGCCATCTCTCGCGCCGCTTCGGCCGTGATCTCGATCCGCAGGATGTGATGCAGGATACCTATCTGCGGCTTGAAGCGATTCCCGCCGAGAGCGACATCCGCAATCCGCGGTCCTATCTCTTCCGCATGGCGAACAATGTTGCAACCGACCGGCTGCGCGGGCAGCGCTCTGCGGTGGGCTATGCGCCCAGCGAGGAACTGGCCGCTGCCGTGGATGACAGCGCTTCGCCGGAGCAGATCACCGACTACCGCCAGCGCCTCGTGCGCCTGCAGGAAGCCATAGCTGAGCTGCCGCCGCGCCAGAAGCAGGTGCTCCTGATGCACAAGTTCGATGGTCTGACCCACACGCAGATTGCCGCTGAACTGGGCATCACGAAAAGTGCTGTCGAGAAGCTGATCATGAAGGCGCTTGCGCATCTGCGCGACCGGATGGGTACACTCATTGACTGAATCCGGCAAAAAGATGCGCGATATGGGTGAGGTGAGGCGCTACCGAATCCGTCTATGGGAAGGATATGCGCGCAAGGGCGTGCCGTGCGGCCGCGCACGGGGAAACAGCCGGTGGCCATGATGGGTTCAACGAATACAGACAGACAGCAGAGAGCTCGCGATGAGGCTCTGAGCTGGTTCGTCCGTCTCAACTCCGGTGACGCGGGAGAGGGGGACCGCGCCGGCCATGCAAGCTGGATGGCCGCCGATCCGCTGCACCGGGCCGAATATGCGCGGCTCGGCGGCATCTGGCAGGATCTCGGCCGGATTGCGGATCCGCGCGAGGCCTTGGACATGTCCGGGGCCATGGTTCCGGCCTCCGCCCGGAAGGGCTTTGCCTCGCGCCGTGCGTTCCTGTTCGCCGGTGCCGCAGCGCTGGCTGCCGCCGGTGTGGTGGCGGTTGCCGGTCCGCCGGACTTCCTGACGAGCGATCACTTCACCGGCACCGGCGAACAGCGCAGCCTGATGCTTGAGGACGGCAGCCGGGTGGACCTTGATGCAGATACCGCCATTGCGCTGGATTTCAGCGATACCCTTCGCAGCATCCGTCTGCTGCGCGGGCGCGCCTTCTTCGATGTGGCCAAAGATCCCGGCCGCCCCTTTACCGTGCTGGCGGCCGCCGGTTCCACAACCGCACTGGGCACCCGTTTCGTTGTTCATGAATGGAGCGGTGCTGTCACGGTTTCGGTGGAGGAAAGCGCCGTTTCGGTGGTTGGGCCGGACAAGTCGGATACCGTCGTGAAGGCGGGCGAGCTTGTCACCTATGACGATGTGCATCTGGGCCAGATCCGGCCCGTCGACATGGAAGCGGAAATCGCCTGGCGGCGCGGCAAGCTGATCTTTGAAGACAGGCCGCTGCGGCAGGTGCTGGCAGATGTGAACCGTTACCGCTCCGGCACGATCCGGGTGACGGACAGCCGCCTTCTGAACATGCGTGTCAGCGGCATCTTCGACATCCGCAATCCGGACGGCGTTCTGGAGGCGATCCGCCAGACGCTGCCGGTGAGAAGCTTCCAGATCTCGCCCTGGCTGGTCGTGTTGCACCCGGTCTGACCGGGTGGACACAGCGGGAAAAGAAACCTGATAATTATTTTCCACTTTGGGGGTGAGGTGTCTGGCCTTTGAAACCGTCCTTGCATCAGACGGGTGCGTTCGCGCCCGGACAAAATGCAAATGCAAGAGTTGGACAGGGGTCATGGCAAAGCAGTTTGGGCAAAGGGCATCCGGGGCGCGGGCAGCGCGGATGAGCGGTTTGGGGTTGGCGCTTCTGGCGTCAACGGCGGTTTTCACCGCAAGTGTGATCTACACCGGCCCGGCAGCGGCGCAGCAGGCGGCCACTGTCAGTTACTCCGTTCCGGCAGGCCCGCTGGGCACGGCGATTTCCCGTTTTGGCGACCGCTCCAATCTGCAGGTGCTCTATCCGGCAGCTCTCGTGCAGGGAAAGACGTCGCCGGGCGTTTCCGGCACGCTGACGCCCTCCGAAGCGCTCAACCGGATTTTGGCTGGAACCGGCCTGTCCTACCGCTTTACCGCCGCCAACACGGTGACCATTGTTGATCCGGCCGCAGCCGCTGCCACGGGCGCCACGGTGGATGGCGCGACACAGCTGCAGACGGTGACCATCGAGGGCGAAAATGCCTGGGGCCCGGTCAATGGCATCGTCGCCACCCAGAGCGCGACGGCGACCAAGACCGGAACGTCACTCAGGGACACGCCGCAAGCCGTCAATGTCGTGACCCGTGACGAGATGGCGGAGAAGGGCGCTGCGACCATCACGCAGGCGATGCGCTACACGCCGGGCGTTGTCGCTCAGTACGCCGATACGGATGTGCGCCATGACTGGCTGACGGTGCGTGGCTTCACGCCGGGGCGCTACAAGGACGGCCTGCGCCTGCCTTTCGGTGCACGCGGCTATTCCCAGCCGAGGATCGAGCCCTATGGGCTGGAGCGCGCCGAAGTGCTGAAGGGGCCTGCCTCGGTTCTCTATGGTCAGGGCCAGCCCGGCGGCATGCTGAACATGGTCAGCAAGCGGCCCCGGAACGAGGAAATCCGGGAAGTCGAGCTGCAATATGGCAGCCACAACCGGTTCCAGACCGCCTTCGATTTTGGCGGAAAGCTCGATCAGGACGGTGCCGTGCTCTACCGCATCGTCGGCGTGGGGCGCCTCAGCGACACCCAGTATGACCACGTGGAAGAGAAGAAGGGCTACATCGCCCCGTCCTTCACCTTCAAGCTGTTCGATGCCACGACACTGACGGTCCTGGGCGAATACCAGAAGATCGACTCCCCCGGCGGCGGCGGTGCTCCGGCTCTGCCTGCCAATGGCACGCTGTACACCGGCACCTATTCCGCCCTGCCGCGCAACGCCTTCGTCGGCGAACCGGGCTATGACAAGTTCGAAAACGAGCAGGCCTTCATCGGCTATGAATTCAGCCATGAGTTCAACGACACATGGTCGTTCAGGCAGAACCTGCGCTATGGCTTCGTCGATACCGATACACAGCGCGTGCAGGCCTTCTGCCTGTCTGCGGCCAGCTGCAACCCATCCTCGCTGCTGCGCTATGCCTGGGCCTTCCCGGAAACCTCGAACCTCTTCACGGTCGACAACAACGCCATTGCGCGGTTCAGCACCGGCAGTGCGAAGCACACGATGCTGTTCGGCTTCGATTACTCCTTCGAGGACAGCTCGTTTGAAGAATCGGCGCTTTCGGTGATCTATACGCCCTTCAACGCCTATAATCCGGTCTATGGGGCAACCAGCATCTCCCGCCCTGCGACGGCGACCTGGATCGACCAGCAGCGCTCGCAGGCAGGGCTTTATGCGCAGGACCAGATCGAGTGGAACAACTTCGTCCTGTCGCTGGGCGGGCGCTATGACTGGGCCAACACTGACACGCGCACCCGGACAGCCACAACCAACACCCCGGTGAACCAGCAGGACGGCAAGTTCACCTGGCGGGCGGGCCTCGTCTACAATTTCGACAATGGCCTGTCGCCCTATGCCAGCTACTCCACCTCGTTCAACCCGGCTAGCGGCACGGACCGCAGCGGTTCACCCTTCAACCCGACCACGGGTGAACAGTTCGAAGCTGGTATCAAGTTCCAGCCCAATGGCATGAACAGCTTCATCACCCTGTCGGTCTATCAGCTGACGCAGCAGAACGTGCTCACGCCTGATCCGGTCAACACGAGCTTCCGCGTGCAGACCGGTGAGGTGCGCATGCGCGGCATCGAGCTGGAAGGCAAGGCCGAGCTCGCCTCCGGCCTTTCGCTCACGGGTTCCTATGCCTATACGGACAGCGAGATCACCCGCGACAATGCCACCTCCAGCGGCACCAGCAACAAGGGCAAGCGTCTGGCCTTCGTGCCCGAGCACCAGGCATCGCTCTGGCTGGACTACACCGTCCAGTCCGATCAGGTCTGGGGCGGGCTCAGCTTCGGCGGCGGCGCCCGCTACATGGGGCAGACATTCGGCGACAACGCCAACGCCTTCGATGTGCCGGACTACACCCTGTTTGATGCGGCGCTGCGCTATGACTTCGGCAAGGTGGATCCGAAGCTCGCCGGGCTGAAGACCTCGCTCAATGTCAGCAACATCTTCGACAAGAAGTATGTCTCCACTTGTCTCAGCACGACGGGCTGCTACTGGGGCGAGGGCCGCACGGTCTATGCCACGCTGAAATACAGCTGGTAATGCCGGAGCGGAGGACATCTGGAACCAATGCTCTGACGCGGCGGCAATTTGCCGCCGCGTTGCTTGGGTTTGCCTCCCTGCCGTTTCAGGGCCGGACCGGCCGGGCAGGGGAGGAGCTGCCGCGCATCGCCGTGCTGGACTGGGCCTGGGCCGAAACGTTGCTGGCGCTGGGCGTGGCACCTGCCGCGGTGGCGGAAGCCCCGCTCTATGGCGCGCGTGTCGTCAGCCCGGCGCTGGCGGAGGGCACCATGGATCTGGGCCTGCGCTCCTGGCCCAATATGGAACAGCTCAGGGTCTTCCGGCCGGACCTGATTGTCACCCAGACCGGCTATGGCGTTCCGGCGGCCATGCTGGAGCCTGTGGCGCCCGTGCTGTCCCTGCCGCTTTACACGCCGGAGCGCCAGCCGCTGAAACGGGCTGAAGAGGGACTTGAGGCGATTGCCGCCCGCCTGCAGCTTCAGGAAGCGGGGCGCGCCTATCTGGAACAGGCCGAGTTCCAGTTCACAGCCTTGCGGAACGAGCTTCAGTCCTATGATGGCCGCCCTCTGCTGATCCTGAAATTCGCCAGTGACCGGCTCGCCGATATCTACGGCCCCGGCAGTCTCTTTCATGACGTGCTGGGCCGTCTCGGCCTGCCATCCGCCTGGCAGCACAGCGGCAGTCATTGGGGCTTCTCGACCGCAGGCCTCGACGCGATTGCCGCCAACCCGGAAGCACGCATCGTCATCATCGAGCCTGGTCCGCCGGAAGCGCTCGCCGCCAGCGGGTTGTGGCGGGCCATCCCGGCGGTGCGGGCAGGGCGCGTTGTCAGCATTCCACCGGTCTGGGTCTTCGGAGCTTTGCCGTCCGCCCTGCGTTTTGCCGGTATTGTCACCAAGGCCCTGCAGACCTCATGACGCTTCGTCTTCCCTTGCTTCTTGCGGCGCTGCTGGTGCCTGCCGCCGTCCTGACCCTTTTGTCCTACAGCGCCCATGTGCCCCTGTCTGCGCTGGGCGCGGCGCTGCTTGATCCGGACCCGGCTGTCTTCGGGGAAATCTATCTGCATTATGCGCTGCTGCCGCGCCTTGCTGTGGCGGTGCTGGCCGGGGCCGCCCTGGCGCTGGCGGGAGTGGTGTTTCAGCAGGTACTGAAGAACCCGCTGGCGGAACCGGCAACCCTTGGTCTTCTTTCCGGTGCACAGCTTGGCATCATGGCGGCAACGCTGCTCGTGCCCGCACTCGCCATGTGGCAGCGCGAGGCGGCGGGGCTGGCGGGCGGCTTTGCTGCACTGGCGCTGGTGGGGATGCTTGCCTCCCGGCACGGTTTTTCGCCGGTGACCCTGCTCTTGTGCGGCATGATCGTCAGCTTCTTTGCCGGATCGGCTTCCGTTGTGCTGGCCCTGTTCCAGCATGAATACCTGCGCTCGGTCTTCATCTGGGCCAGCGGCTCGCTGGTGCAGAATGATTTTTCCGATGCCTCGGCCCTGTCCGTCAGGCTTGCGGTCTGCGTACCGCTGCTGGCGCTGCTGCTCAGGCCGCTGACGGTTGCCGGGCTCGATGATGCCAGCGCCCGCAGCCTGGGCCTCTCCATCCGCACGATCCGGCTTGTTGCCCTGTCGCTGGCCTGCTGTCTCTCCGCGCTGGTGGTGGTGCGGGTAGGCGTGATTGCCTTCGTTGGCCTTGCCGCGCCGCATCTGGCGGCACTTGCCGGTGTCCGGAGTTTTGCCGGGCGTTTTGTCTCTGCGCCCATCATCGGCGCGGCGCTGCTGCTGCTTGCCGACAGCATGGTGCTGGCGCTGTCCGGCATGATTGCCGAAGTGCCCACGGGAACAGCCACGGCGATGGCCGGAGCCGTTCTGCTGCTGGTGCTCCTGCGCCGCATGCCTGCGAGCACCCGCATCGGCGGTTCACACATGCCGGCGCCATCCGTTCCGGCCGCCAGCCGTCAGCGCCTCGTCCTGCTGCTGGCTCTGGCCTGTCTTGCCGCGCTCACGGTCTTTTCCCTCACCAGCCAGCTGCATCCGGGCGCCCTGTCAGCCGGAGAGATGGTGGCAGGGCGCTGGCCGCGGGTGCTGGCATCTGCTGCCGCCGGGGCCATGCTGGCGCTGGCAGGCGGGCTCATTCAGGCGATGACCGGCAATCCGCTCGCCAGTCCCGAGGGGCTGGGCGTCAGTTCCGGGGCAGGGCTCGGCATCACCGGGGTGCTGCTTTTGACCGGCTCCTTCTCTCCGCTCCTGCTGCTGGGGGGCGGAGCGGGCGGGGCGGTGCTCGCCTTCCTCTTCGTGCTGGCCATCACCCGCAAGTCCGGCCACGCACCGGGGCCGGTGCTGCTGGCCGGGATTGCCATCGGCACGTTTGCCGCCGCGCTCATATCCTTCATTCTGGCCAGCGGTGATCCGCGCGCGGTCTTCGTGCTGGCCTGGTCCATGGGGCCGACCTACCGCGCCGCCGGACTGACGGCCCTTGCCGCTTCCGGCATCCTGCTCGTTGTGCTGCTGGTGCTGCCGCTGATGGGGCGTTGGCTCGACATTCTGCCGCTGGGCGACACAACAGCCCGCGCGCTGGGCCTTTCGCCCCGCCGCTCGCGCACCGTGCTTCTGGCGTTCTCGGCCCTGCTGACGGCCGCCGCAACGCTGATCACCGGCCCGTTGAGCTTCATCGGCCTGATCGCGCCCCATATTGCGGCCTCTGTGGCGCCGGGGCGTGCGCTGCTGCGGATCGTCTGTGCTACAGCGATCGGCGCAGCGCTGATGGTCAGCGCCGACTGGCTGGGCCGCACGCTCGATTTTCCCTACGAGATCCCCGCCGGCATCCTCGCCTCCTTCATCGGCGGGCCGTATTTCCTCTGGCTGCTCCACCGCAAGCCCGCGTGAGGCGCAGTCTGCCGCACAAACGCAAAAAGCCTTGCCGTTGCTGGCAAGCCTTGGATTTTATCCAGGGAAGAGAAAAGGTTGGCTCCGCGAGCAGGACTCGAACCTGCGACCATTCGATTAACAGTCGAACGCTCTACCAACTGAGCTATCGCGGATCACCAGAAGGGCAGTGCCCTTTGCGGTGGCGGCTGTGTGCGCCGCCGTCGGTGAGAGGCGTATAACAAAGGCCTTGAGCATTTGCCAAGCCCTTTCTTCAAGAAAGTTTTCCACAGGGGCGGCTTTGGCGGAAATCTGCGGTCTTTCAACGGCTTGGGCCAGTGGATAACCCATCCGTGCCGGTGCTTGCACCCATTGCCCGGGATAAGGGGGCGGCGATTGCGCCGCAGAGGTGCCCAAAGGGCGTCCTTGCTGAGGTGCCGCCAAGCCGTTACAAGGAGAGGATCAGGTTCCCCGGCGGGCCAAGCCCAAGGGGATGAAACGGGAATGCGGTGCGGAGCGACTCAATCCGGGGCTCCAAAGCCGCAGCTGCCCCCGCAACTGTCAGCGGAGAATCTTGCCGCCTCATGCCACTGCAAGGAAGTCCTTGCGGGAAGGCGCGGCAAGGTGAAGACCCGCGAGCCAGGAGACCGGCCTGATGTGGTGCAACCCCAAGGCCGCCGGGTGGGCGGACCGGAGGACCTGACATGATTTCTACTCCCCCAGACCGGGCGGATGGCAGGGCGCATTGCGCCCGCGCGTCCGCAAGAGAGCCCGACGCTGCCATGCCGCAAGCCAGCCGTTGACCATGGCGCAGGCTGAAGGGCTGGGGGCCGCATCTTCCGTTCTGGTGACGGGGGGCGCACGCTCCGGCAAAAGCAGATATGCAGAGCAGCTGATCCTCGGAAGCGGGCTTGAGCCTGTCTATGTGGCGACATCCGCCGCATGGGACGGGGAAATGGAAGCCCGCATCGGCCTGCACCGCGCCCGCCGCGGGGCGGACTGGCGCACCATCGAGGATAAGGGCGGCATCGGCGCGGATCTGACGGACGTGCTCCGGCGCGAAGCCCTGCCCGGACGGGCGGTGCTGGTCGATTGCCTGACGCTCTGGCTCACCAATCTGATGATGGCCGGGGCAGACCTTGCTGCCGCCACGCAGGCGCTTTGCGCGCTTGTGCCCAATCTGCCTGCGCCTGTTGTTTTCGTTTCGAATGAAGTGGGCCTCGGCATCGTGCCGGACAACGCCATGGCGCGTCAGTTCCGCGATGCGCAGGGCCGTCTCAATCAGGAGCTTGCTGCCGTCTGCACCCGGGTGGTCTTCGTGGCCGCCGGTCTGCCGCTCGTGCTCAAGCCTTCCTCCCAACCGGATATCTCCCTATGACCGATTTTCAGACCCCTGCCGTGGCCAAGATCCCGGCCACCATCATCACCGGCTTTCTGGGCGCGGGCAAGACGACCCTCATCCGCAATCTCCTGACCAACGCGGGGGGGCGGCGTATTGCGCTGATCGTCAACGAGTTCGGCGACATGGGTTTTGACGGCTCGCTGCTGGATGGCTGCGCCGACCCTTCCTGCTCTGCCGATGATGTGGTGGAGCTGACCAACGGCTGCATCTGCTGCACCGTGGCCGATGATTTCCTGCCTGCGATGGAAATGCTGCTGGCACGCGAGACGCCGCCGGATCACATCGTCATCGAGACCTCGGGCCTCGCGCTGCCCCAGCCGCTGGTGCGGGCCTTCACCTGGCCCAGCGTCAAGACGCGGGTGACGGTGGATGGTGTTGTCACCGTGCTGGATGCGGCAGCTCTCGCCGAAGGGCGGATCGTGCTGGACGAGGAAGCCCTTGCCGCGCAGCGCACTGCCGACGAAACGCTGGATCATGACAATCCGGTTGAAGAGCTTTTCCACGATCAGCTCGCCTGCGCCGATCTGGTGGTGCTGAACAAGGCTGATCTGGTGGATGACCACGCATTGGAGCATATCCGTGAGCATATCGCCGAAGATGTCCGCGCCGGGGTGGAGATCATTGCCGCTGAAAAGGGCTCGCTGCCCATCGACGTGCTGCTGGGCCGCTCCTCTGCTGCCGAGGATGATCTGGCTGCCCGCCGTGCGCATCATCACCACCATCATGATGATGACCACGATCACGATGATGACCATGACCATGACCATGACCATGACCATGACCATGATGATCATGATCACCATCACGACGACTTCGAGAGCTACGTGGTCACAGCGCCCGAGTTTGCCTCGCTGAAGGACGTTGAGGCGGTGGTGAAGCAGGCGATGGCGCTGAAGGGCGTGCTGCGCATCAAGGGCGCGGTGACGGTCTCCGGCAAGGCCGCGCCTGCGCTGGTGCAGGCGGTTGGGCCGCGTGTCGAGGCCTGGTTTGCCGCTGGCGCCAAGGCGCCCGGCAAGCTGGTGGTGATCGGCCTCAAGGGGCTGGATCTCGCCGCCGTCACGGACGCACTCGCTTCCCTGCAGGCAGGCCGCGCGGCCTGATCCTTCGCGGTGTGGACCCCCGCCGCCCCGCTCCTGACGCATCAAGCGCAAGGGGCGGGACGCGGGGACAGGCACACCCAGTCTGAGCCTATTGAAGGCGTGCCAGATGCATATCCTCGCAAGTCAAACCCGGCGAATTGATGACGGCGGCGATGCCGTGGACCTCGCGCAGGACCCGGCGGATCTGGTGTTCCTGTCGGCGGCCGATACGGAACTCTCGGCTTTTGCCGCCGCGCATGCCTCCCTTGGCGGGGAGGTGTCACTGCGGCTGGCCAGCATTCTGGCGCTGACCCATCCCTATTCCGTCGATCTCTATGCGGAAAAGACGCTGGCCGGTTCAAAGCTTGTTGTGCTGCGGCTGCTGGGCGGGGCGGGCTACTGGTCCTATGGGCTGGACCGGCTGCGGGAGGAAGTCAACCGCAGCGGGCTGCAGCTGGCCGTCTTTGCGGGCTGCGACAAGTGGGATGAGGATCTGGCCGCTCTCTCCACCGTGCCGGTGGACGCCGTGCGGCGGCTTTGGCGCTACTGCATTGAAGGCGGCGCAGAGAATTACCGCAATGCGCTGAGGTTTTGCGCTCATCTCATTGGCAAGGATCAGGAACCGCCTCTGCCTGCGCCGCTGCCGCGTGCGGGCATCTTCCTGCCCGGCCACACCGCACCGGGGCTCGATGACCTGACGGCCCGCTTCGCAGATCCGGCAAGGCCGGTGGCGGCGCTGGTCTTCTACCGGGCGCTGGTGCAGGCGGGCGAGACGGCGCCTGCCGAGGCGCTCTGCCGTCATCTGGAGGGGCAGGGGCTCAACGTGCTGCCCGTCTTCGTAGCCTCGCTGAAGGATGCGGAATCGGCTGCGGTGCTGTCGGCCCTGTTCGAGGCGCTGCCGCCTGCCGTGGTGCTGAATGCGACGGCCTTTGCCGTTTCCAGTGGCGGACGCGTGCATCAGCCGTCGCCGCTGGATGCGCCGGGCCGCCCGGTGCTGCAGGTGGTGTTCTCCTCTTCGTCCCGTGCGGGCTGGGCCGATAG
The DNA here is from genome assembly GCF_054073275.1 of Pannonibacter sp. Q-1. Classification (NCBI taxonomy): domain Bacteria; kingdom Pseudomonadati; phylum Pseudomonadota; class Alphaproteobacteria; order Hyphomicrobiales; family Stappiaceae; genus Pannonibacter; species Pannonibacter sp. Q-1. The sequence continues at coordinate 589,604 of NZ_JBSXNB010000002.1, read as the reverse complement.
CACGCAGGGCCTTTCCGTGCGCGATCTGGCCATGCATGTGGTGCTGCCGGAGCTGGACGGGCGGTTGATGACGCGGGCGGTCTCCTTCAAGGAAGAAGGCATCCTTGATCCCGCCACCCAGTTCCGCCCCGTGCTCTTCAGGCCCGAAGAGAGCCGCATGGCCTATGTGGCCGCTCTTGCGGCAAACTGGGCGAAGCTGGGCGGCAAGCCCGCTGCCGCGCGCAAGGTCGCGCTGGTGCTGGCGAATTATCCCAACAGCGACGGGCGCATTGCCAATGGTGTGGGGCTGGATACGCCCGCCTCCTGCGCGGCGCTGATCGCGGACCTGCGGGATGCGGGTTATGACGTCCCAGTTGATGCGCCGGTTACTTCTGAAATGCTGATGGCCCATCTGACGGCGGGCGTGACCAATGATATCCATGGGCGCGCCGGGCGCCGGGTGGATGTGCGCTTTGCGCTTGCGGATTACCGCAAGGCCTTTGCGTCCCTGCCAGAGGCGGTGCAGGCGCAGGTGACCGCGCGCTGGGGCGGGCCGGAGAATGATCCGGCTGTGCGCGATGGCGCTTTCGAACTGCCGCTGACCCGCTTTGGCAGCGTCTATGCCGGCATTCAGCCCGCACGCGGTTATAACATCGACCCCAAGGCGACCTATCACGATCCGGATCTGGTGCCGCCGCACAACTACTTTGCCTTTTATATCTGGCTGCGCGAGGTGGCCGGTATCGATGCCGTCGTCCATCTCGGCAAGCATGGCAATCTGGAATGGCTGCCGGGCAAGGCGCTGGCGCTGTCCGAAGAATGCTACCCGGAAGCGGTGCTGGGACCGGTACCGAACATCTATCCTTTCATTGTCAATGATCCGGGTGAGGGCATGCAGGCCAAGCGCCGGGCTTCCGCCGTTATTGTCGATCACCTGACGCCGCCACTGACGCGGGCCGAAAATTATGGCGTTGCCAATGAAATGGAAAATCTGCTCGACGAATATTACCTCGCCAGCGGCGTCGATCCGCGCCGGCAGAAGGTGCTGACGCGGGACATTCTGGAGCTTGCCTCCGTTCACGGGCTTGATGCGGATATCGGCCTGACGCCGGACATGTGCGAGACGACCCGTCTGGCGCGGCTGGATGCGCATCTGTGTGACCTCAAGGAATTGCAGATCCGCGACGGGTTGCATGTGCTGGGCGAGAGCCCGCAAGGGCGGCTGTTGCATGATCTGCTGGTGGCGCTGGTGCGCGTGCCGCGTGGAAGCAGGCCTCAGGATGAAAGCCTGATCCGGGCGCTGGCGCGTGATCTGCTTGCCGATGTGCCGGAGTTCGATCCGCTGTCCTGCGATTTCTCAATGCCCTGGGCCGGGCTGAAGCCGGAGCTTCTGGCGGGCGTGTCCGATGCCCTGTGGCGCTCTTGTGGTGACACGGTGGAGCGGTTGGAGCTTCTGGCGGTCAGGCTTGTCTCCGGGGAAATGAAATGTCCGGAACTGGCTGCAACATCGTCTGTTCTTCAGGAGATTGAATCCACTTTGAGGCCTGCCGTCGCCGCCTCCGGATCTGCGGAAACAGCGGCGGTTCTGGCGGCGCTGGATGGCCGTTTCGTGCCGCCGGGCCCTTCCGGCGCGCCGACGCGGGGGCGGCCGGATGTGCTGCCGACGGGACGGAATTTCTATTCGGTCGATGTGCGCGCCGTACCGACCGAGATTGCCTGGCGGCTGGGTCAGGCTTCGGCGGCGGAAGTGGCGCTGCGCTACTTTCAGGATGAGGGCGAGTGGCCCAAGGCGCTGGTGCTGACCTGCTGGGGCACGGCCAACATGCGCACCGGTGGTGACGACATTGCGCAGGCGCTGGCGCTGATCGGCGCAAGGCCGGTGTGGGAGCCGGGCTCGGGCCGTGTCACCGGCTTTGAAATCATCCCCCTGTCGGAGCTGCGCCGTCCGCGCATCGACGTGACGCTGCGCATCTCCGGTTTCTTCCGCGATGCCTTCCCGCATCAGATGGACCTGTTCACCAGTGCGGTGCGGGCGGTGGCGGCGCTCGACGAGCCGGAAAGCGCCAATCCGATGGCGGCGCGGGTGCGGGCCGAGCGGGCGGAGCTGCAGGCGAGGGGCCTTGCCCGGGACGATGCCTTTGCCGAGGCTTCCATCCGTGTGTTCGGCTCCATGCCGGGCGCCTATGGTGCCGGTCTTCAGGCGCTGATGGATGAGGGGATCTGGCAGGGGCGTCAGGATTTCGCCGATGCCTTCCTCGCCTGGGGCTCCTATGCCTACGGCGGCGGGGCGAAAGGCGAGTCGGTGCGCGAGCGCTTCGAGACGCGCCTGCGCGGCGTCGATCTGGTGCTGCACAATCAGGACAACCGCGAGCATGACCTGCTCGACAGCGACGACTACTACCAGTTCGAGGGCGGGCTTGCGGCAACGGTCGAGGCGCTGACGGGGGAGGCGCCCGTCAGCTATCACACCGATCATTCGCGGCCCGAGCGGCCGGTGGTGCGGGCGCTGTCGGAGGAGATTTCCCGCGTGGTGCGCGGCCGGGCGGCGAACCCGAAGTGGATCGCCGGGGTCATGCGCCACGGCTACAAGGGCGCCTTCGAGATCGCCGCGACGCTGGATTATCTCTTTGCCTTCGCCGCGACGACAAGGGCAGTGCGCGAGCATCATTTCGATCAGCTTTACACCGCCTATATCGAGGATGCCGCCGTGCGGGAGTTTCTGGCCCGTGCCAATCCTGCCGCCTATGAGGACATTCTCCAGCGTTTTGACGAAGCGATCCGGCGCGGGCTCTGGACGCCGCGCCGCAACTCCGTCCATGCTGGCCTCTCCAGCCAGCTCACATCCCAAGCCATGAGGGCCTGACCGCCGTGACCGAGACCGACACCGAGATTCAGACCGAAGAAGACCTGAACGCCCGCCATGCCGAGAAGATGCGCAAGAAGAAGGCGGCGCGCGACAAGATCATGGCCACCAAGACCATCGAGAAGGGTCTGACCATCGTCCACACCGGCAAGGGCAAGGGCAAGTCCACCGCAGGCTTCGGCATGGTGTTCCGCTCCCTCGGTCATGGCCACCGGGTCGGTGTGGTGCAGTTCGTCAAGGGCCGCCTCGACACGGGCGAAACCCATGCGCTGGAGCGCTTTGCCGATCTCGTCACCGTCAAGCGCATGGGTGAGGGCTTCACCTGGGAAACGCAGGACCGCCAGCGCGACATCGCCGCGGCGCAGGAAGCCTGGGATGCGGCCAAGGAGATGATCACCAGCGGTGACTACCGGATGGTGCTCTGCGACGAGTTGAACATCGTGCTGCGCTACGATTATCTCGACATTGCCGAGGTGGTGGCGTTTCTGAAGGATGAGAAGCCGGAAGACGTCCATGTCGTCATCACCGGCCGCAACGCCAAGGATGAGCTGATCGAGGTGGCCGATCTCGTCACCGAGATGGAGCAGGTGAAACACCCCTTCCGCTCCGGCGTGAAGCCGCAGGCGGGGGTGGAATATTAGGAGAAACCATGCCCGTTATTCGCCGTCCTCGTCCGGAAGAAGCCGAAGCGGTTGCGGAGTGCCTGCGCCGGTCCATCGTCGAGCTTTGCCATGCGGATCATGGCGGCGATCCTGACAAATACACGCCATGGATTGCCAACAAGACGGCCGAGAACATGGTCCGCTGGATGGATCAGGCTGAGGGGTTCCTCGTCGCTGAAGACGGAGCAGGCGGGGTCGCGGCGGTTGCGCTGGCTTCTGGCGCAGGGGAGATCCATCTGAATTATGTACATCCCGAGCACCGCTTCAAGGGCTACTCCCGCGCGCTGATGCTGGAGCTTGAAACGTGGGTCCGGGACTTGGGCCACACCCGAATACGGCTGAACAGCACACAGACGGCGAAGACATTTTATCTCGCCCTGGGATATCGCGAAGACGGAGAGAGCTTCGAGCAGGGCGGCATGCACTTCCTGCGCCTCGCAAAGGATCTGACGTGACAGGACTGCCGCGCAAGCCCGCCCTGATGGTGCAGGGCACGGGATCGAATGTGGGCAAGAGCCTGATCGTCGCGGGCCTGTGCCGTCATTTTGCCAATCAGGGCCTGACGGTTGCCCCCTTCAAGCCGCAGAACATGTCGAACAATGCTGCTGTCACAGTTGATGGCGGCGAGATTGGCCGGGCGCAGGCGTTGCAGGCCATGGCCTGCCGGATGCCGGCCACCGTGCACATGAACCCGGTGCTGCTGAAGCCGGAGACGGATACGGGCGCTCAGGTGATCGTGCAGGGCCGCCGCTTCGGCACCATGCGGGCGCGTGAATATGGCTCGCGCAAGGCCGAGCTGCTGCCGAAGGTGCTTGAAAGTTTCGCTCTTCTGTCGCTAGAGGCGGATCTGGTGCTGGTGGAAGGGGCAGGCAGCCCGGCGGAGATCAATCTGCGCCAGGGCGACATTGCCAACATGGGCTTTGCACAAGCCGCTGACCTGCCGGTGCTTCTGTGCGGGGATATCGACCGGGGCGGGGTGATTGCCTCGCTGGTCGGCACCCATGCGGTGCTGGAGCCACAGGAGCGCGCCCGCATCCGTGCCTTTTTCATCAACCGCTTCCGGGGTGATCCGTCGCTGTTCGATGATGGCCTTGGCGAGATCGTCCGCCGCACGGGCTGGGCCTCAGCCGGGGTGGTGCCGTGGTTTGCAAACGCCGGGCTGCTGCCGGCCGAAGATGCGCTGGGTCTTGAGGATGGTCTCGGCAACGGGCCGGTGAAGATCGCCGTGCCGGTTCTCGCCCGCATTGCCAATTTCGATGATCTCGACCCTCTGCGGCAGGAGCCGGGGGTGACGCTGGTGCTGGTGCAGCCCGGCCAGCCGCTGCCGGGGGATGCGGATGTGGTGCTGCTGCCCGGCACCAAGTCCACCATGGGCGATCTGGCTTTCCTGCGGGCGCAGGGCTGGGACATCGACCTTGCCGCCCATCACCGGCGCGGCGGGCGGATCATCGGGCTTTGCGGCGGCTATCAGATGCTGGGCCGCACCATTGCCGATCCGGACGGGATCGAGGGCCGGGCGGGCACGGTTGAGGGGCTCGGTTTCCTCGATGTGCAAACGGTGCTGACGGCGGACAAGAAACTCCGCGAGGCGAAAGGCACCTTCCTGCCTACGGGCGTGCCTATCTCCGGCTATGAGATCCACCTTGGAGAGACCTCAGGCCCGGATTGTGCAAGGCCGGTTCTGAGCCTTGAGGACAGCGCAGGCGGCTTGCGGCACGATGGGGCGCAGAGTGCCGATGGCCGGGTGCTGGGCACCTATCTGCACGGGCTTTTCACGGGAGACGCGTTCCGCGCCGCCTGGCTGTCAGGCCTCGGGGCGGCAGCGGAAGTCTCCTACACGGCGTCCATTGACGCAGTGCTGGATGAACTGGCCGGGCATCTGGCCCGCCACATGGACATGGGCCTGATCCTGCGCCTTGCCCGGTCACGGGTGTGAAGGCAGATCAGTCATCCCAGCCGAAGCGGTTGTTGAAGGCCGGTTCCTGGCATTTGTAGGCCACCGGGCACTGCGGCGTGTCGCGCGTGGCAGCGGTCACCGGCACCGCCTCTTCCCAGCGGTCGCAATAGGAGTGATTGGCGACGAAACGGTCATAGGTGTAAGGCCCGGTGGTGAAGACCACGGCACCATTGCGCAGCACGGTCTGCTGAGCTTCGGCGCAGGTCATCTGCCGCAGGTCGGGCCTTGCTGCGGCAACGCTCGTGCCAGCTGCGAGGACCGTCAGCGCAAGGGCCGCATGTCGCATGAATCCAGACATCATCATCTCCATCAAGACGCACCCGATCCTTCTGCTCCCTCAAGGGAAGCGGCAAGTCCGGGGAAACACCTGCCGGTTTGAGATATAACGGCCCGGTGGAACCTAGGTTCCCGCAGACGGGCGGCAAGGGCAGGGCAGCCCGCACGCCTTAACGATCGCGTGTGCGCTCCAGCTCGACACTGGCGCGCCCCTGTGCAATGGGAAGAGGCGCACCCGGCTTGTGCACCCGCACCCGCACCTTTTCGATCCGGCTGTCGGCCGCCAGAACCGCCTCGATGATCGCCCCGGCCAGGCGCTCGATGAGATTGAAGCGGTTGTTCAGCACCACGCCTTCGATGGTCTTCACCAGCATGCCATAGCAGACCGTAAGGTCATACTCGTCTTCGCGGCTGGCGGGCCCGAGATCGAGCCAGCAGCTCATGTCGACGATGAACCTCTGGCCCAGGCGCATCTCCTCCTCGTAGAGCCCGTGATAGGCGTAGAAGGCAAGATCTTCGAGGTGAATGGCATCCATGGAGGGCTCACAGGCTGGCGCCGCGGCAGATAAGGGCGGCAGGCCAGCGGGTGATAGGCGATTGGCCGGGGAAAATCCAGCGCCGGGCTTTGAGGCCGCAGATGCCTGCCGGCTGGCAATGCTGCACCGGCTCATCCTTTGGTGATATTGCGCCGCAGGTACAGCCCGCCTAAAACCCAAGGAAGGCTGACAAATATCGCTGGCAAACCGTTCATCACGCGACGGAACGGGCCAGATGGACGCGGGAGCAGGCGAGGCATGTTTTCAAAGATCCTGATCGCAAACCGGGGCGAGATCGCCTGCCGGGTCATCAAGACCGCGAAGCGCATGGGCATCAGGACCGTAGCCGTCTATTCCGACGCCGACCGGGACGCTCTGCATGTGGAAATGGCCGACGAGGCAGTGCATATCGGCCCGGCTGCGGCCTCCGAATCCTATCTGGTGATGGACAAGATCATCGCCGCCTGCAAGCAGACCGGCGCCAAGGCCGTGCATCCGGGCTATGGCTTCCTGTCCGAGCGCGCCGCCTTCCCGGCAGCGCTGGCAGCGGAAGGCATCGTCTTCATCGGCCCCAACCCCAAGGCGATCGAGGCCATGGGTGACAAGATCGAATCCAAGAAATTCGCCAATGCGGCCAGGGTCAGCACCGTGCCGGGCTATCTGGGGGTGATCGAGTCTCCCGAAGAGGCCGTGCAGATCGCGGAGGAAATCGGCTATCCGGTGATGATCAAGGCCTCCGCCGGTGGCGGCGGCAAGGGCATGCGCATCGCCTGGAACGCCGGTGAAGTGCATGAGGGCTTTGCCCGCTCCAAGTCGGAAGCCGCATCCTCCTTCGGCGATGACCGGGTGTTCATCGAGAAATTCATCCAGAACCCGCGCCACATCGAAATTCAGGTGCTGGGCGACAAGCATGGCAACGTGATCTATCTGGGCGAGCGCGAATGCTCCATCCAGCGCCGCAACCAGAAGGTCATCGAGGAAGCCCCGTCGCCGCTCTTGGACGAGGCCACCCGCCGCGCCATGGGCGAGCAGGCGGTGGCCCTTGCCAAGGCTGTGAACTACGACAGTGCCGGCACGGTGGAATTCGTCGCCGGGCAGGACAAGAGCTTCTTCTTCCTGGAAATGAACACCCGCCTGCAGGTGGAGCATCCGGTGACCGAACTGATCACCGGCATCGATCTGGTCGAGCAGATGATCCGCGTTGCCGCCGGAGAAAAGCTCTCCATCAGCCAGTCCGATGTGAAGCTGAACGGCTGGGCCGTGGAAAGCCGCATCTATGCGGAAGACCCGTACCGCAATTTCCTGCCCTCCATCGGCCGGCTGGTGCGCTACAGCCCGCCGGAGGAAAAAATGAGCGATGGCGTGACCGTGCGCAACGACACGGGCGTGGTCGAGGGCTCGGAAATCTCCATGTTCTATGACCCGATGATCGCCAAACTGGTCACCCATGCGCCGGACCGGGCCGGGGCGATCGCGGCCATGTCCGAAGCGCTTGATGCCTTCTATGTGGATGGCATCCAGCACAACGTGCCCTTCCTGACCTCGCTGATGAACCATCCGCGCTGGCGCGCAGGCACCCTCTCCACCGGCTTCATCGCCGAAGAATATCCCGAAGGCTTTGCCCCGGCGGAGCCGGATGCGGCCGCACTGGAGACGCTGGCTGCCGTGGCGCTGACCATGGAAACCCTGCGGCGCGAGCGGCTGGACCATCTGCCGGGCCGCCTGCGCCCGCATTCTGGTGCGGTGCGCGAAGCCTGGACCGTGAAGGTCGGCAAGGCCTATATCCCCGTGCGCCTCACCGAAGGCTACCCCGGCACGCCCATCGAGATGGACATTGCCGTGGGCGAGGGCACGCCGGTGACGGTCACCTCCAGCTGGGTACCGGGGGATGCGTTGTGGAACGGCACGGTGGGCGGCAAGCGCGTCACGGTGCAGGTGCGCCCGGTGCGCAGCGGCTACCGGCTCGACTGGCAGGGATTCTCCGTCATCGCCCGCGTCATGACCCCGCGCACGGCGGAGCTGGATGCGCTGATGCCGGAAAAGCTGCCGCCGGACACCTCCTGCCTGCTGCTGTGCCCGATGCCGGGCCTCGTCGTCTCCATCGCCGTCACCGAAGGGCAGGAGGTGAAGGCTGGTGAGCAGCTGGCCATCGTCGAAGCCATGAAGATGGAAAACGTGCTTCGCGCCGAACGTGACTGTGTTATCTCCTCGATCAAGGCCAAGCCCGGCGACAGCCTGGCGGTGGATGCCGTGATCATGGAGTTTGAATGACGCAGTCCTCTGGCGGGATCGATACGGTCCTGTTCGATCTGGACGGAACCCTCACCGATCCTTTCACCGGGATCACGCGGTCCATCCAGCATGCCCTCGCAGCCCTGGGCGCCGTTGTGCCGCCAGCCGAAGAACTCGGCTGGTGCATCGGCCCGCCGCTGTGGGACAGCTTTGCTGTTCTGCTCAACAGCAGTGACAGGGCGCTCCTGGACCGGGCCGTGGCGCTCTACCGCGAGCGCTACACGGCCACCGGCCTTTTCGAGAACGAGCTGATCACCGGCATTGAGCCGTTGACCCGCCAGCTGGCGGCGGCCGGTTTCACCCTCTATGTCGCCACCTCCAAGCCCCATGCCTATGCGGGCAAGATCGTCGAGCATTTCGGCCTGATGCCGGATTTCGTCCGCGTTTATGGCTCGGAGCTGGACGGCACCCGTTCGGCCAAGGCGGAGCTGATCGCCTATCTCCTGGCTGAGGAGGGGCGCGAGGCCGGGCAGTGTGTCATGATCGGGGACCGCAAGCACGACCTGATCGGCGCCAATGCCAACGGGTTGCGCAGCATCGGCGTGCTCTGGGGCTATGGCTCGCGCGAGGAGCTGGAGGCGGAAAAGCCCGCGCTGATCGCCGCCGAGCCAGCTGATATCGGCAGCTGGCTTTCAGTCTGACTGAAAAATCCTGATCTGCCCTCTTGCGTCAACAGGGCAGGCGGGTCTATGCCTTGGCACAGAAGTTCTCGGGGCGGGGTGCAATTCCCCACCGGCGGTATCAGGCAGGATCGTTCCTGCCCGGAGCCCGCGAGCGCCTCTCCGGCTTGCCGGAGAGGGTCAGCAGATCCGGTGCGATGCCGGAGCCGACGGTATAGTCCGGATGAAAGAGAGCTTGTGCGCCAGCCGGCCCACCCGCCGCAACGGGTGCGGCTTGCCATGTGCATGATTGTCCCCGGGGACATGACGACAGCGTTGGAGCGCCGTGCATGTCCGCAAATACCTATTCACGCCAGCCGCTTGCGGCCGCCGCCTGCATGGTGGGGGCAGGAGCATCCTTTGCCATCGTCAATCTGTGCCTGCAGGGCGCGACGATGCTGCACGGGCTGCCCGCCTCAAGTGCGGCCTTCTGGCAATACTTCGTCGCCTTCCTCTTCGCTCTGCCGCTGGTGCTGCGCGGCGGGTTGAGGCGCTTCACCATGCGCCGTCCCGGCCTGCATGCCCTGCGTGTGGTGCTGGCCGTTGGCGGGGTGCAGGCCTGGGCCTTCGGTCTGGCCCATGTGCCGATCTGGCAGGCCATTGCGCTGGTGATGACCTCGCCCTTCTTCGTCATCGCCGGGGCGCGGCTGTTCCTGGGAGAGGCCGTCAGCCCGTTGCGCTGGCTGGCAACGCTCACCGGCTTTGCCGGCGGCATGATCTTGCTGGCGCCCTGGTCGGAGGACTTCGTTCTGGCCAGCCTTCTGCCGGTTCTGGCGGCTGCCCTGTGGGGCGGGGCGTCGCTTGTCACCAAGCGCCTGACCGGTGAGGAAGAGCCGGAAACGGTGACCCTCTTCCTCCTGATGCTGCTGACGCCCGCCAACGCGCTGATGGCGCTGGCCGACGGCGGCACGGTGCTGCCGCAGGGCTGGGGCATTGGTCTGGCGCTGGGCGCCGGGCTCTTCACCGTCAGCGCCAATTATCTGCTGACGCTGGCCTATGCCCGCGCAGATGCCGCCTTCGTACAGCCCTTCGATCACCTGAAACTGCCGCTCAACATCCTCGCCGGCTGGCTCGCCTTCGGCTTCGCACCGGAAGGCTACCTCTGGCCCGGTGCGGCCCTCATCCTTGCCGGTTCCTTCCTCGTTCTGGCCGACGAAAAACGCTCAGGCCGCCTGACCGCACAGGCGGTGTGAGAGCCTGTAGGCCTCAAGCCACCGTCCCCTCCAGCTCCGCAACGCTGCCCGGCTCCATGCCCTTTGCAAGGGCAAAGCCCTCGTCCAGCCAGCCGGTGACGCCGCCGATGAGTTCCTTGACGGGCAGGCCGAGCCGGGCGAGGCGGACGGCGGCCTTGTTGGCGCCGTTGCAATGCGGCCCGGCGCAATAGACGACGAAGAGCGAGCCTTCCGGAAACTCCGCCATCCGCCGCTCCGTCATCTTGCCATGGGGCAGGTTGAGCGCGCCCGGCAGATGGCCGCTTTCGTACAGCGCGGGGCTGCGCACATCCAGCAGCACGAAGTCCTGCTGTCCCGTGGCAAGGGCGTGATGCACGTCCCAGCAATCGGTCTCAAAGCCAAGCCGTGCCTCGAAATGGGCCAGAGCCTCGGCGGAAGGGGCGGCGGGAAACTGGGTCACGGAACTGGGCATCGTCTCATCCTCGTGTTTCTCCGGCGCGTCTGACTGCGGCAGGGCCGGGCTGGGATGGGCTGAAGATTGCCGGAAATCCGTTTCGTCACCATTGGCCTGAATGCCATTGTCCGGTAGGATCATGCCATGTGATCAAAGAGGGCATCATGGGCATTATGGGTGTTCAGGCGCAGGCCATCAGCCGCAAGGCAGCACAGCAGGCGCCGCTGGCGGTGGCGCTGGTCTATGAGGGGCTGAGCCTTTTTGAATTCTCCATCTGCACGGAGGTCTTTGCCTCGAAAAAGCCCGAGGTTGAGGGGCCGTGGTACCGTTTTGCCGCAGTCGCGGTGGAGATGGAGACTGTCTCGGCCAGCGGCGGCGTTTCGGTGCGGGCGGACGAACCGGTGAGTCTCATTGATGAGGCGGATATCATCCTCGTGCCCGGCTGGCCGGGGCGGGATCACCGGCTGCCGCCCGGCCTCAAGGACAGGCTTCAGAAAGCGCATGCACGCGGTGCGCGGCTGGTCACCTTCTGCAGCGGTGCCTTTCTGCTGGCGGCGGCGGGATTGCTGGACGGCCGCAGGGCGACGACGCACTGGCGCTACATTCCGGACCTGCGCCGTGTCGCGCCTGCCTCTGACATCGTCGAGGACGTGCTGTTCGTGGAAGATGGCACCGTGCTGACGGCGGCAGGGTCTGCGGCTGGCATCGATCTGTCCCTGTCGCTGGTCCGCCGGGATTTCGGCTGGCAGGCGGCCAATGCGCTGGCCCGCAGCCTTGTGGTTCCGGCGCAGCGGGAGGGCGGGCAGGCGCAGTTCGTGCCAAGGCCCGTTGCCCGTTTTCCTCAAGGCTCGCTGGCGCCCCTGCTGGAGCGGATCGAGCGGGAGCTGGATCAGGAGTGGGACTTGCAGCGCATGGCGGATGCCGCCTGCTGCAGCCTGCGCACCCTCAGCCGCCGCTTCCGCGATGCCACGGGTCTGGCCCCGATTGACTGGCTGATCCGCGCCCGAATCCGGCATGCCTGCCATCTGCTGGAGGCAAGCAGCGAGAGCATCGATGTCATCGCCGCCCGTTGCGGCTTCGGCGCGCCGGAAACCTTCCGCCTGCATTTCCGCCGGATCATGACCGTCCCGCCATCCCGCTACCGGGCGGAGTTTCAGGGCTCCACTAGTCCAATATCAGAGGAAGCTTCTCAGAACGCCTCGCTCCGCTCCACCAGTTCGCGGCCATAGGCACTGGTCAGAGCGCCCGCCTTCAGCGCAGAGACCGGCGCGATTTCCTCCAGCTGGCCATGGCGCAGCACACCCAGCCGGTCGCAGAGGAAGGAGACCACCGGCAGATCGTGGGTGACGAGCAGATAGGTGAGGCCGCGCTCCTCGCGCAGGGACTTCAGCAGGTTGAGGATTTCCGCCTGCACCGACACGTCGAGCGCCGAGGTCGGCTCATCCAGCAGCAGCAGCTCCGGCTCCAGCATCAGGGCGCGGGCGATGGCCACACGCTGGCGCGTGCATGATCACGGAATGCCTGCTAGTCAGGGCGAACTGCTGCGCGATATGAAAGGTTGGTTCACAGGCCGGGAGAGTTTCCCGCCGCCCGACGAGCGGGCGATGAGGTGGAAAGTTCCGGCGATCTGGAGGGGGATGAAGCGTGTATAGGGTGCTGGATTATGCGATTTGCTGAGAACGGCCCAGAAATTCCCCTTGATCTGGTTCTGGCTCAAGAAAAGGGTCAGACCATCTTCGTGTGCGGCGCTGGCGTGTCGCGCAGCGTCGGCTTGCCGCTGTTTAGGGGCCTCGTTGAAGGCGTGTATAAGAGCTTGGGCGAAGATTGGAATCTGCATCCAGCGGAACGGGAGGGGATGCGCGAAGGGGGAGCGCTGGAGGGCCAATATGACCGAGTACTTCGATGCCTAGAGCGGCGGCTGGTGGCATCGGACGCGCCTCGAAACCGCGGTATGCGAGATCGTATTAGGTCCGCCGTCCGAGATGTTCTGACGCCACCCGACAATGTCGATCTCGCCAATCATTTAGCTTTGCTGGAACTGTCGCGAGACGCAGAAGGGCGCAACCGGATTCTTACAACCAACTTTGACACGTTGTTTGAAAGAGCGTGGTTTGAGAAAAATCGATCTGCTATGGCCAGTCATGCTGGTGTGGCGATTCCGCAACCAAAGGTTGCTGGGTGTGCTGGCGTATTGCATCTTCACGGGAGGCTGGGCGATCCTCGACCCGAGCTTCACGCGATCGACACGGACCTGGTTCTGACCAGTGCAGAGTTTGGCGACGCTTATCTGCGCACCGGATGGGCCTCTCGTTACATTTACGATCTGGTGCGGGCGTACACCGTTGTGCTGGTCGGCTATCAAGCTGACGACCCTCCCATGCGGTATTTGCTCGAAGCTCTGGAGGCTGACCGCGAGCGATTTCCCGATTTGCAGAAGGTCTATGCCTTCGCTTCTTCAGAACCCGGAAATGAAGAGCTGGTTCGGGCGCTCTGGGCCGCGAAGGCGGTCGAACCGATTCTGTATAGGGCTGCAGGCGACGATCACTCGGCACTTTATGATTCCCTCCGGGAGTGGCGGAATTACGCGGAAGACCCCACTGAGTGGCGCAGCGGGCAACTGCGTCCCATTCTGGCGGAGACTCCCTCCGCCGTATCCGAGGGCCCCCTTCAGGAGTGCGTGGCGCTGCTGGGGCATGGCGACGCCTGTCAGTTGCTCGGCGATCTATCGCCAGCTGCGGAATGGCTACCTGTCCTTGTCGAAAAGCGCGTATTCGATCGAGATAGGTTGCTGCCGGGCGAATGGATCGCAAAACGCATCAACGACCCCTCAATGATTAGAGCCTGTGCGGGGCTCCCTACGCTCGACGAGCAGGCACGCTGGCATATTAACCGCGCGCTGGAACGCGAGCGGGCGGCTCTAACGCCTCTGCGTGCGAGAGCGTGGCGGCTTTTGCTTGCCGGCAAACGGACGACGCGCGCCGACTTTCTCGACGACAGCTGGTTTCTCATCGCACCGAACATAAAGCGTGGCGAAGCGGACTTTGAGGCGCGCCGTCTCATAAGCCGGATTCTGCGTCCGCGGCTGCAAATCAGAAAGGCGTTTCGCTGGGCCGAGGAAGTACGTGACGTTGATGCTCCGGAGGCTCTTCACGATCTGCTACATTTTGAGTTTGATTCTGCCAAACACCCGCCGGCCGATGAGATCCTGGCCGCCTGGCCGCAAGATGCCGATCAGGAAATCGCGCTTTTCCGTACGCTGGACAGGGCGCTGCTGGATGCGCTCGAAGAAGCTCAAGATGTTGGCCTTCTAGATGGCTGGGATGCGACAAATTTCGACGTGCCTTCCGTCGCACGGCATCCGCAGAACGCTCACCGATCGGGGTTCTACCCCATCACACGGGCGCTGGCGGATGTCTGGCATCGTTTGGTTGCTCGCGATGCCAATCGGGCTCGCGCGCTGGTTCAACCGTGGGCGGATTCGCCGTTTCTGCTGGTCCGCCGGCTTTCACTGTTTGCGCATGAGCACGCAGCGTTCACGCCTGCAGAGGCAGCGGCTGCCGTGATCAAACTCGACGATGAAGTGTTCTGGGGCAACGCGCGCGTGGAAATCATGCGCCTGCTCGCCACACGGTGGGCGCATTTCGGCAATCCTGACCGGCTGGCCATCGAAACCCGGATTCGTCAAGGCGCACCGCGCGATCTCTATTCCGCCGACGCCTTCGAGAATGAGGAGGAGTGGCGCTCCATACAAGACTCGTCGATTTTCAGACGTTTGAAGCGCATTGAGCTCGCGGGTGGGGCGCTGACAGCTGAGAGTCAGCAGGCAATTGGGGAGATTTCTGCGCGACATCCGACTTGGAGGCCGAGCGCAGGGGACCGTGACGATTTCCATTTCTGGCATGAAATGCGTTCAGGTCCGGACGGACAGCCCGAGCTGCTTGCGGATGTTGCCGACGAGGCGTTGGTGAAGGAGGCGATGCGCCTACAGCGCGAAAGGCACTTCGAACAAGGTGATGTTTGGCGTGTGTTTTGTTCCGCCGATCCGGAGCGTGCCCTGCGCGGGCTTCGGCTCGATGCGGACGACGGGCAGTGGGACGCAGAGGCGTGGCGCAGCCTGCTATGGGCCGCGAATGACAAGGGCGACGTCCCTTTTCAATTCGCGCTCGCCGATCTGATGTTGAGGATGCCCCAAGCCTCGCTTATCGATTTACTGCCTGCAGCAGCCTCCTGGTTGCAGCGGCAACGAGAGGCCTTGTCGGTGCCGGATCTGCCCGGCGGTCCCCGGTTCTTGCCGCTTTGGGATCTCTTCGCCGATCGAGCCTATGCACCTCAAAACGGCGCGGCCGAGGTGGAGCGCGACGACGACCTTCTAACGGAATCGCTGAATAGGCCCGGCGGTATGTTGGCTTGGTCCTTGCTGGATGCTCTCACTACATCGAAACCACAAAGGCACAGCGGGCTTGATGCTGAGCTCAAGCCTCGCTTTGATCGGCTTGCTAATGCACCTGGAAGGCCGGGCCTCTTGGCGCGTGTCTATCTCGCCCGTTCGCTAGCCTATCTTGAAGCGATCGATCCTGCATGGACTGAAATGAGCCTACAGCCACGTCTCAATTGGGACCATCCCGAAGCGTTATCATTGTGGCGTTCCTTTGCGCATGGCGGCGTTGGCTCGGCGCGTCTGTTCAATGCGCTCAAGCCCGCAGTGTTGGCAGCTTTCGAACGCCAGGACCTCTCCGACAATGAACTCGAAGGGCTGATGTCGAATTTGCTCAGTGTCGCCATTTGGCACCAGCGTGGGGAATCACCTGAGTACAACCTCACCACCGCAGAAGTCCGCCGTGCTCTCACCGTTGGGCCTGCCTCCGCGCGTCGGAATGTTTCATGGAATTTCTGGCGCATGATGGAGAAGGCTGGAGGCGGGAATGCTGAAGACGAAGATGCTGATGTTGACGTCCCCGACAAGCCAGCACGCTGGCGAACATTGGTTGGGCCGCTGTTCCGGCAAATCTGGCCACTTGATGTTCGCCTGCGCTCCAAGAGTACGAGTCAGAATCTCGTCCTGATGGCGCTTGAATGCGGTGACGCGTTCCCGGAAGCCGTCGATGCAATTCTTGATGTGATAGTCCCTTACCAACTGTACCAGATTTCGCATTCTCTGCGGCTGGAGAACCGGCACGGCGAGCTCGTTCGCCTGCATCCGCTGGCCTTCGTGAAGCTGACCAATGCACTGATCGACCCGACGCTATTTCCTGTTCCGAATGATCTCGCTGGGCTACTTGGTGAGTGTATCGCGGCCTGTCCCGACATTGCGCGTGATCCAGCATATCTCCGACTTCACGGGCTGCGGCGGCAACGAAACGCATAACCAATGCAGAGCTCCATTGTAAGATGTGACTTCAACTCTGCTAGTCGCGTATACTCCAATGTGGGGTTCAGGAGTTGATCCACATGTTCCACCTTGGCGCGGAGAGGTTCGTCGAGCAGGTGGGCGTAGCGTTGCGTTGTCTGAATTTGCAAGTGGCAGAGGAGCTTGCCGATCATCGGCAGCGTCATGCCGCCGGAAACTTGCAGCGATGCGAAGGTGTGGTTCAGATCATGGATGCGGACGCTGGGCAATTCGGCCTTCGCCCGCCAATCTTCCCAAAAAAGCTTAACGTTCTGCAAGTGCTTGCCTTCGGCGTCCCCCGGGAAACACCCTTTCGCAATCTTCGGGAGGCCTTGGTCGAAGAGCACCGGGTTGCCTTGCTGGAAGCCATGGCCCGCGTGCCGATGGGCGCCTGATGCCGGTTTCCGGCGGCTCCGAAAACAAAAAGGGCGGCTGATCGGGCCGCCCTTTTACGTTCAGGTCTGCAGCGTGTTTCAGGCTGCACGGATCTCGGCGAAGAAAGCCTCGCTGCGCTCCACCAGTTCGCGGCCATAGGCACTGGTCAGAGCGCCCGCCTTCAGCGCAGAGACCGGCGCGATTTCCTCCAGCTGGCCATGGCGCAGCACACCCAGCCGGTCGCAGAGGAAGGAGACCACCGGCAGATCGTGGGTGACGAGCAGATAGGTGAGGCCGCGCTCCTCGCGCAGGGACTTCAGCAGGTTGAGGATTTCCGCCTGCACGGACACGTCGAGTGCAGACGTGGGTTCATCAAGCAGCAGCAGCTCCGGCTCCAGCATCAGGGCGCGGGCGATAGCCACACGCTGGCGCTGGCCGCCGGAGAGCTGATGCGGCAGGCGGAAGCGGAACTTTCGGGCAAGGCCGACCGCATCCAGCATGGAGAGCACCCGCTGGTCCCGGTCACCAAGCCCATGGATTGCCAGCGGTTCGCTCAAGGTGTCATCCACCGTTTTGCGCGGATGCAGCGAGCCGTAGGGGTCCTGAAACACCATCTGCACATGGCGCATCATCGCCTTGGTGCGCTTGTGGCCGAGCGGCAGGCCGCTCAGCGTCAGCGCGCCGGACCAGTTGTCCACCTGTCCCGCCAGCGCCTTCAGGATGGTGGACTTGCCGGAGCCCGATTCCCCCACCAGCGCAAAACTCTCGCCGGTGGCGACGGAAAAGCTGACATCCCGCACCACCGCCGTGGCGCCATAGACAACCGTGAGGCCTTCAACGCCGATCATTTGAGTTTCTCCAGTGCCGCGCGGTCGAGCACGGGCAGGCGCTCGCGGGTCTCGTTGAGGCGGGGCAGGGAGGCGATGAGCCCCTGCGTGTAGGGGTGTTTCGCCTCCTGCAGCTTGCCTGCGGCGCACTCCTCGACGATTTCGCCGTTGAACATGACGAGGATGCGGTCGCACCAGTGCGAGACCATGTTGAGGTCGTGGCTGATCAGCATCAGGCCCATGCCCCGGCGGCGGACGAGATCGTCCATGATTTCCAGCACCTGCGCCCGGACGGAGACATCCAGCGCCGAGGTCGGCTCGTCGGCAATCATCAGGTCCGGCTCCAGGATCACCATCATGGCGATCATCACCCGCTGGCCCATGCCGCCCGAAACTTCATGCGGATAGAGCCCATAGACCCGCTCCGGATCATTGATCCGCACCGCTTCCAGCGCTTCCAGAACCTTGGCTTTGCGCGCCTTTGCGTTCATCCGGGTATGGAAGGCGAGGGCTTCGCCGATCTGCTCGCCGATGCGCATCACAGGGTTCAGCGAGAACTTCGGGTCCTGCATCACCATGGACATGCGCGCCCCGCGCAGGCGCCGGTATCCGGCCTCACCGGTTTTCGTAAGGTCAATGCCGTCAAACATCATCCGGTCTGCGGTGACGCGGCCCGGATGGCCGATCAGGCCCATGATCGACCGGCCGGTCATGGACTTGCCGGAGCCGGATTCCCCCACGATGCCAAGGCGCTCGCGGCCCAGCGAGAAGCTGATGCCCTTGACCACCTCCACCTCGCCGCGCTCGGTGGGGAAACGGACCTTGAGGTTCTGAACGTCGAGAAGCGTGCTCATGACCGGTCCCTCATTTCGTGCGCTGGCGCGGATCAAGCACGTCACGCAGACCGTCGCCGAAGAGGCAGAAGCCGAGGCTGACGATGACGATGGCAAAGCCGGGCATGGTGGCCACCCACCACTGATCCAGAATGAAAGCCCGCCCGCGGGAGATCATCGCCCCCCATTCGGGCAGCGGCGGCTGCGCCCCAAGGCCGAGGAAGCCGAGGCCTGCGGCCGTCAGGATGATCCCCGCCATATCCAGCGTGACGCGGACAATGGTGGAGGACATGCACAGCGGCAGGATGTGACGCAGGATGATGCGGCCATGGCTCGCGCCCTGCATCCGCACGGCGGCGATGAATTCGGCCTTGCGGATGGTCAGTGTTTCGGCGCGGGCAAGGCGGGCGTAGACCGGCCAGGCGGTGATGGCGATGGCAATCACCGCATTCTCGATGCCGGGCCCGAGGGCGGCAACAAAGGCAAGGGCGAGGATCAGCCGGGGCATGGAGAGGAAAATATCCGTGAGCCCCATGATGATCCGGTCCGCCACGCCGCCGAAATAGCCGGAGACGGCGCCGATGATGAGGCCGAGCGGCGCGGAAATGATCGCCACCAGCAGCACGATGAACAGCGTGATGCGGGCGCCATGGACAACACGGCTGAAAATGTCGCGGCCCAACTCGTCCGTGCCCATCCAGTGCGCGGCGGAGGGAGGCAGCAGGCGTTCGGTCAGCTGGCCTTCAATCGGGCTGTAGGGTGCGATCCATGGCGCGAAGGCGGCCGTCAGCAGCAGGGTGAGGATGATCACCAGCCCCACCACCGTCAGCGGATTGCGCAAGAGCGCGCGCAAGGTGCGGTAGGCCTGGCCCAGCTGGGCCTGCAGGCGGGTGGCGGGCGTTTCGTCCAGCAGCCAGTCGCGGGTCGAGCTCATGCGCGGGCCCTCGGGTCGAGAAGGAGATAAAGCGCATCAGACAGCTTGTTGATGCAGATGAAGACGGCGCCGATCACCAGCGTCGCGCCCAGCACCGCGTTCATGTCGGCATTGAGCAGGGCGTTGGTGAGGTAGTTGCCGATGCCCGGCCAGGAAAAGACGGTTTCGATCATCACCGAGCCCTCCAGCAGCCCGGCATAGGACAGTCCGATGACGGTGATCAGCTGCACGCGGATCGGGCGGAAGGCGTGGCGCCAGATCACCACCCGCTCCGGCGCGCCCTTGACGCGGGCGGTGGTGATGAATTCCTGCCCCAGCTGCTCCAGCATGAAGGAGCGGGTCATGCGGGCGATATAGGCGAGGGCGAAGAAGCCGAGGATGGTGGCCGGCAGGATGATGTGGGCGAAGGCGCTTCTGAAGCTGTCCATGTCGCGGTCGATCAGACTGTCCACCAGCAGCAGCCCGGTGCGCGGCGTCACCATGCCATCAAGGAAGATGTCGATCCGTCCCGGCCCGCCAACCCACTTGAGCTTGGCGTAAAACAGCACGAGACCGACAAGCCCAAGCCAGAAGGCAGGGATGGCATAGCCGGCAAGGCCGATGACGCGGATGATCTGGTCGATGACGCTGCCCTGCCGCGCGGCGGCCCACACACCCAGCGGCACGCCAACGGCGACACCGATGATGATGCCGAGCGTCGCCATCTCGAAGGTGGCGGGGAACACCCGCGCCAGATCCTCGATCACCGGATTGGAGGTCGTCACCGCCCGGCCGAGATCGCCCTGCAGCACATCGCCCACATAGCGGACGAACTGGACGGGCAGCGGATCATCGATGCCCATCTGCAGGCGCACCGCATCATAGACTTCCTTCGGTGCCCGGTCGCCGACGACAGCCAGCACCGGGTCAATCGGCACGACGCGGCCGATGACAAAGGTGATGGCGAGCAGGCCGAGAAAGGTCAGCGCAATCGTGGCGGCAAACCACAGCAGGGAAGCGAGCCGGGCAGGAAGGGCGCCCCGGCGGCCGGTCAGGGTGGCGTTGCTCACGGCGTTTTCCTTGCCAGTTAAACTTCTTTTGACGTAGCAAAATTTTTTTACTAGCGTCAAAGAAATTTTGGAGATCCGTGATGAGCAACGCCCTCAAGGACGCCGGGGAGATGCAAGCCGCCGCAACCGCTGCGCCAACGCCGCATTTTGGCGGCCGCATCCGCGAGTTGCGGCGCAAGGGGGATCTGACCCTACAGCAGTTGGCTGATCAAGCCGGTATTTCCATCGGCTTCCTGTCACAGGTCGAGCGCGGCAAGGCGACGCCCTCGCTGGGTACGCTGGCCGCCATTGCCGATGCGCTGGGCGTCGAGATTGACTGGTTCGTGGCGACGCCCCGGCCCGCCAACAGCGTCACGCGGGCGGGGGAGCGCGAGCTGTTCTCGCTGGGCGAGGGGGCCTTGTCCTACGAGCGGCTCAACACGGTGCTGCCGGGCGGCACGCTGTCGTCGGTCATCGTCCACATCCCGGTTGGCTATGCCTCGGAACAGACATCTCATACGGGCGAGGAACTGATCGTCGTGCTGGAAGGCACGCTACGCCAGACGCTGGGCGAAGCGGTCTTCACGCTCAACGCCGGAGACAGCCTGCATTTCATGGGCGACACGCCCCATTCCTTCGCCAATGCCGGAGACCGGCCCGTCCGCATCTTGTGGACCGGCAACACGCCCCGGCTCATTGGCCGAACCCCCGAACAGCCGTAGGGGGGCATGCCTGCGGCCAAGACAAACCTGCCTTCCTTCAGGAGAAGACAATGAAGCTTTTCAGAACCGCGTTTGCCGCCGGTCTGTTGTCGCTGACGGCCCTGACCACGCTGACCGCGCTGCCGGCCCAGTCCGCAACACCGGGCACGGCCCTCGTCGTCGCGCAGAACATCGATGACATCGTCACCATCGATCCGGCGACCGCCTATGAGTTTTCCTCCGGCGAATATGTCGTCAACGTCTACAACCAGCTCGTCCATTACGACGCAACGGACACCACGGCGCTGGCGCCGGGCCTTGCCAGCGAATGGGCCATCGACGCGGATAACAAGACCATCGTCTTCACGCTGCGGGATGGCGTGAAGTTCCACTCCGGCAATCCGCTGCGTGGCGAGGATGTGCTGGGCTCGTGGAAGCGCGTGCTGGTGCTCAACAAGGCGCCCGCCTTCATTCTCGCCAATCTCGGCTGGACCCCGGAAAACATCGAAGAGATGGTGACCGTGGACGGCAGCAAGATCACCGTCCGCTATGCCGGTGACTTCTCGCCGCTTTTCGTGCTCAACGTTCTGGCCGCCCGTGTTGCCTCCGTGGTCGACATGGAAACGGTCATGTCCCATCAGGAAAATGACGATCTGGGCAATGCCTGGCTGAACAAGAACTCCGCCGGCACCGGCCCGTTCAAGCTGCGCGCCTACCGGCCTTCCGAAATGCTGTCGCTGGAGGCCAACCCGGATTACTGGGGCGGCGCACCGGCCATGAAGCAGGTGGTCATCCGCCATGTGGCGGAAGCCGCCACCCAGCGCCTGCTGCTGGAATCCGGCGATGTGGACATGGCCAAGAACCTGACGCCGGATCAGGTGTCGGGTCTCGAAGGCAAGTCCGACATCAAGGTCGAAACCTATCCGCAGGCCGCCGTTCACTGGATTTCCTTCAACCAGAAGACCGAGGCCCTGACCAACAAGGCGCTGTGGGAGGCTGCCCGCTATCTCGTCGATTATGACGGCATGGCCAGCACCTTCCTGAAGGGTCAGATGATGGTGCATCAGGCTTTCTGGCCGGAAGGCTTTCCCGGCGCGGTCAATGACACGCCGTTCAAGTATGATCTGGAAAAGGCAAAGCAGATCCTCGCCGACGGCGGTGTCACGCTGCCGCTGACGATCCAGCTTGATGTGATCAACTCCAGCCCCTTCACCGACATGGCGCAGGCGCTGCAGTCGTCCTTCGCTCCGGCGGACATCAACTTCGAGATCATCCCCGGCACCGGCGCGCAGGTGATCACCAAGTACCGCGCCCGCACCCATCAGGGCATGCTGCTCTACTGGGGCCCGGACTTCATGGACCCGCATTCCAACGCCAAGGCCTTCGCCTACAACGCGGACAATTCGGACGACAAATATGCTTCGACGACCACCTGGCGCAATGCCTGGATGCCGCCGCAGGAGATCAACGAGAAGACCATGGCCGCGCTGACCGAAAAGTCGCCGGAAAAGCGCCTCGAAATGTATGGCGAACTGCAGCAGGCCATGCAGGCGGAATCGCCCTACGTGATCATGTTCCAGGCCGTCAAGCAGGTCGCCATGAACGGCAAGGTGCAGGGCTACGTCAACGGCGCCACGTCCGATTTCGTCTACTACCGTCTCGTGACCAAGAACTGAGGCAGTCTGCCTGAAAGATATTCCGGAGGGCGGCTGTGCTGCCTTCCGGGCCACCGGAAAAGCCTTTCCATCGTCATCCCGGACGAGAGCGAAGCGGAGATCCGGGACCGGTGAGCCAAGGCCTGCCGGCTGTATCTCCTTGAAACAACTTCCACCCCGGCTCACCGGTCCCGGATCGCGCAGGCGCGTCCGGGATGACGATGGAGGGGCGGGAGGGTTCCACCAGCCACACCACCACCGCTCCTCAATCCTCTCTCATCCCAACGCCCCGGAAGTCCATCATGACCTCATCCCCCGATACCGTCTTTGCCGCCCTGCATGAGGCTGCCCGCACCGCCGTGGGCGCGCGCCTGTTCACGGTGACGGTTCTCGACCGCAAGGCAGGCCTCAGCCGCCGCGCCTATACCTCGCATCCGGCCGAATACCCGGCGTCCGGCACCAAGCCGATGCGTTCGGATGGCTGGACCGATCTCGTGCTGGGCGAACAGAAGAGCTTTATCGCCAACACCACGCCGGAATTTGCGGTCTACTTTTCCGATCATGCCCTCATCAACCAGCTCGGCTGCCATTCGGCGATGAACATTCCCGTGCCGGATGGCGGAATGGTCGTGGGCACGGTCAATATTCTGGATGCTGAGGGGCATTTCACGCCCGAGCGGGTGGCGAAGCTGGAGGCGCTGGTGGAAGAGCACCGCGCTGCTCTGCTGGACGCCATGGCCCGCGTGCCGATGGAGGCGTGAATGACGCAAGGATCCGCAAAGCCGCAGGCCGCAGAGCGTCTGGCGCGCCTGCGCCGCAAGATGGCAGATACAGGCACCGATCTGGTGGCGCTGGCGCCCGGCGCGCATCTGCGCTGGCTGCTGGGCTTTGTCCCGGCAGCGGACGAGCGCGCCTCGCTGTGCCTCATCGGCCAGAAGCAGGCCTGCTTCCTGATGCCGGCCCTCAATGCCGAAGACAGCCGCCAGCACACGGATCTGCCCTTCTTCGAGTGGAAGGACGACACCGGCCCGGACAAGGCCCTGGCCGAAGCACTGGCTTTTGCCGCGCCCAAGGCCGGCAGTTTTGCGCTGGATGAGACCATGCGTGCCGACCACGCGCTGATGCTGGTGGATGCGCTGCCGCGCGCCGCCCGCAGCTTTGCCTCCGCCACCGTTGGCGCACTGCGCATGGTCAAGAGCGCCGAAGAAATCGCGCTCTTGAAGGAAAACGCCAAGATTGCCGACTTTGCCCAGGCCGCTGCCCGTGCGGCCTTGGCCGAAGGCGTGAGCGAGAGCGAACTGGCCAAGGCCGTGCAGGCTGCCTTTGCCGCCAACGGTGCGCAGCCCACCTTTGCCATCCTCGCCATCGGCCCGAACAGTGCCTATCCGCACCATCACTCCGGCGAGGCACGGCTGAAGCGCGGCGATGTGGTGCTGGTGGACATTGGCGGCCTCAAGGACGGCTACAATTCCGACATCACCCGTATGGCAAGCCTCGGCGAGCCGCCGGCCGGATACCGGGAGGTGCATGAGGTGGTCGATGCCGCCGTTCAGGCGGCCATCGCCTCGGCCCGTCCGGGCGTGCCCGCCCGCAGCGTTGATCTGGCGGCGCGTCAGGTGATCATGGATGCCGGCTACGGGGAGTTTTTCACCCACCGCACCGGCCACGGCCTTGGCACCGAGGTGCATGAGCAGCCCTATATCACCAGCACCAGCAATCTGATGCTGGAGGAGGGGATGGTCTTCACCATCGAGCCCGGCATCTATCTGCCCGGGCGCTTCGGCATCCGGCTGGAGGAAGTGGCGGTGGTGACGGCAACCGGCTGCGAGATCCTCTCCGGCCTCAGCCGCGATCTGGCGGTGGTCTGAATCAAAAAAGGGCGGCCCGGTGAGGCCGCCCTTTTCATGTCTTGCCTGTGCCTGTCTCAGGCGGCGCGGATCTCGGCGAAGAAGGCGTCGATGCGCTGGCGCAGGTTGCCGGTCTGCTGGGTCAGCTGGGTGGCGACATCAAGCAGCACCTGCGCGCTCTCGCCGGTTTCGTTGGCACCGCGTGACACATGGCTCAGGGTTTCCGAGACATTCTGCGTGCCGGTTGCCACTTCATGCACCGAGCGCGAAATCTCGGTGGTTGCGCCGCTCTGCTGGGTCACGGCAGCGGAGATGTCGGTTGAGATGTGGCTCATCTGGCCGATGACATCTGCGATGCTGCCGATGGCCATGGCGGCCTGATTGGAGACGGCCTGCATCGCCTGGATCTGCGTGGCGATCTCTTCCGTGGCCGAAGCGGTCTGGTTGGCCAGCGACTTCACCTCCGTGGCAACGACCGCAAAGCCCTTGCCCGCATCACCGGCACGCGCTGCCTCGATGGTGGCATTGAGCGCCAGAAGGTTGGTCTGGGCGGCAATGTCATTGATGAGCTTGACGATCTGGCTGATCTTTTCCGTCGTCTGCACCAGGCTCTGAACCGTCTGGTTGGTCTCGCTGGCGGCATCCGAGGCGCGGTTGGCAATCTCGTTGGAGTGCTCCACCCGGCGGGCGATCTCGGCAATCGAGGAATTCAGCTCTTCGGAAGCGGCGGCCACCGAGCGGACGTTTGCGGCAGCTTCCTCAGATGCGGCAGCGGCGAGATTTGCTCCTTCCGAACTGGACTCGGACGTCTGGGTCAGCTGGCGTGCGGTTGAAACCACATTCTGCGTGGCGGAACTGACCGTCTGCAGGGCCGAGCCCACTTCAGAGGCAAAGGCGTTGATCATCCGGTCGACGGCCTCGGCGCGGCGCTGCTTGGCTTCCTGCTCGGCGCTCTGGGCTGCTTCCAGACGCTCGCGTTCCAGGGAATGCTCCTTGAACACCTGAACGGCACCGGCGATGGCGCCGATCTCGTCATTGCGGCCAAGGCCGGGAATGGCAACGCTCAGATCACCGTCGGCAATCTGGCTCATGGCGCCGGTGATGCTCGACAGCGGACGGGCCAGCCAGTTGCGGAACAAGGTGCCGATAAGCGCCAGCATGATGAGCACGGCGGCAAGGGTCGCAATCAGCGTCGACCGGCGGAAGTCGGACAGCTCGGCAAAGGCAACGCCCTTGTCGATGGACATGGCAACATACCAGTCCACGCCCGGCAGGCCGGCAATCGGCTGGAAACCAAGCAGGCGCGCGCCCTCGGCGCTGTCCACGTCCTGCATGACACCGGTGGAAACCTGCGCGCCGGGATAAATATCGGCCAGGGTCTTGCCGATCAGGTCCTGACTGGCGTGGATCAGCACCTTGCCGGAGCGGTCGGTGATGAACAGGTAGCCAAGGTCGCCCAGATTGGCGTCCTTCAGCATCTGATCAAGCATCTGGATGGAGAAATCGGAACCGACAACGCCCACCAGCTGGCCGTTCATGTAGCGCGGGGCGGCTGCGGTGATGTTCAACTCGTTCGAGGAAGCCGCGATATAGGGCTCGGTCAGCGTCAGCTTTCCAAGATCCGCAGCGGCCTTGTACCAGGGGCGCTTGCGCGGGTCATAGCCTTCGGGAAGCGTGGACGGCGGCCACTGGAAAAACTCACCCTCCGTGTTGCCGTAATAGGTCATCAGGAAGGTGGAGGTCAGCAGAGGAACGTTGAACTGTTCCGGCGTCATTTCGGAAGCCGGCTTTGACCCCAGCGACTGCATGGCGAATTCGGTCAGCATCGTGCGGCCCGTCAGCCAGTTCGACACGCTTTTCGCAACGGAACTGCCAACCATGGACAGGTTGCTGTTCACGCGCTCTTCCGTCTGCTCGCGCATGACGACATCGTTGTAAAGGGCGAAGATGGCGAAAATCCCAAGGATCGAGGCGGCCGTTGCCGCAAGGATCCTGGTCATGAGACTGCGGCGGCGGCCTGAGCGGGCGGTCTGCGTCATCGTCGAAGTTTCTTTCTGGCTGGTGGATGAGGCTATTCCACTTCTTTCCTCCCCGATGATTTTTATCGGTGGATGCTTAAAACGCTCTAAACGGTGAGCGATTTTCCTGTTGTTCTGGTGAAGAGAATATCCGATTTGTAGTATTTATTAGCCAGATATGCGGATGGTGCTGCATGAAACTCAGCGGCATACGGGAATATGCTGATCCGGCTAATCTTGGAGGCTGTCTGTCAGCTCTCCGGCGCTGAGGATCGCCAATCTGAGCCACCGGTGCGCCGGATCCTCATCCAGATAGCGCGGCCACACCATGACCTCACAGAGTTGTTCCATGGCAAAGGGGGCAGGGAACAGTTTGACTGCAAAGCGGCGGCTCATTTCTTCCGCCATGCGCCGGTGCATTGTCACGATGCGTTCTGTTCCGGTTACGAGCAGTGGTGCGACGCTGAACTGGTCCACTGTGCATTCCACGCGGCGCTGGCGGCCGTAGCGCGGTAGAAACCACTCCTCAAAGGCAAGTGTCCCGTCATCTCCCAGGCGGATCGCCACGTGGCCTCTCTCGAAGTATTCCTCAAGTGTCAGCGTTTCGATGCCGCGGGCGGCCTCTGCGCACATCATGCAGACGTGCTCATCCCGCAATATCCCGGCCTGAGGATGCTGAAGGCGGCTGGCATATTGCTCGGGCATGATCAGCAGATCGATCGCACCCCGCTCGAAAGCTTCCATCACGTCATATGGAGTCCGTCTGATGTTCAGCCTTATGCCGGGAGCCGTGGAGGCGAGGCTGCGCACGGCTGTGGCGAGCATCACATCCAGCATGTAGTCGGAGGCGGCGATCGAAAAGATCCGGTTGAAAGCGGCAGGCTCGTACTCCGGCCGGATGGCTATGGCGGTGCGGGCGCTCAGCAGCGCATCGCGGACCGGCTGCGCGAGGCTTCGGGCAAGCGGTGTCAGTTCCATCCGGCGGCCGACCTGAACCATGAGACTGTCGCCGAAATAGTCCCTGAGGCGTCCAAGTGCCGCGCTGGCGGCCGACTGCCCGATGTGCAGCCGCTCGGCTGCCCGCGTGACGTTGCGTTCCTCCAGCAAGGCATCCAGCACAACGAGCAGATTGAGGTCGAACTTGTCCAGTCTCATGGCCGCCCCGGCAATTTCGTAAGTATTGATCCTATCGATGATTCATATCAATGCAATCTGTTTTGTTGGTGGTTTGGGCGAGCCTATCATCGCCGTGCTGATGCAGTTGAGACCTCTCCGCAGGGAAGAGAGACACGTCAGGCTGCTGCCGGAGAGAGACCCCTGGGGTTGGCGGCAGGCCTGATGGTCATGCGGGGGGATTGGATGCGTCAGCCCTGAGCGGGGAGGGGACGGAAGCTTCTTCGCTCGGAAGATATCCCGCACGGCACGCCTGTCAGGGCCCCTGCCGCTGCGTGGTCACATCCTGGGAGGGGAATTATGACCAGACTGAACAGTGTGGGCGGCTATCTGACGCTCAGCATTTGCCATATGGCGGGAATGATCGATCTGGCCGCGCTGCCGCTGTGGATCGGCGCTCTCATGAGCCACTACGGCCTTGAGCCGCAACAGGCCGGATTGACGGTCACCGCCTTTCTCGCCGCCGCCGTTCTTGCCAGCATCGTCTTTGCGCCGCGCTTCACCCGCCTGCCGCACCGCAGTTTTGCAGCCGGCGGCTTTCTGCTCTCGGCAGCCGCATTCGCCGGCAACTCGGTATTGCCGGTCGGGGCGGAGAGCCTGCCGCTGTTGATCGTGTTGCATTTTCTGGCCGGTTTCGGCGCTGGTTCGGCGCTTTCCGTGACCCACGGAGCCATTGGCCGGACAAACAATCCGCACCGGCTGTTCGGCATCGTCAATGTGGCCATGGGTGTGCTGGCGATCGCGATGTTTGCGGTGCTGCCGGGCATGATTGCGTCCATCGGCGGTCCGGTGATCTTCCGGGCTTTCGCCATCACCATGGCCGTGGCAGCCGCTGTTTCCCTGTTGTGCTTTCCGAAGGTTGAGGGCGGACGGGAAGAGGCGCAGGCCCGTATTGCTGCCGCAGGCGGGTTTCCACGGGCGGCCTGGTTTCTGATCGGCGCCATCATCTGCCTTGCCCTCAGCCAGGCAACGGTCTTTGCCTTCGTCGAGCGGATCGGTGTGGCAAGCGGTTATGGTGAGGGGCGTGTCCAGTCGGTTCTGATCGTCATGGGCTTCGTCAATCTGGCTCCCGGCATCCTTGCTGCCCTGCTGCAGCACCGCCTGCCGCCGCTGGCGGTTGGTATTGCCGGTCCCATCCTGCAGGCCGTCTTTGCCCTGAGCATCACTTCGGCGGCGGGCTTCTATTTCTACGCCGTTCCCGTCGCCTTCTATGTGTCGCTGGTGATCTTCAGCCACACGTTCCTTTTCGGCCTGCTGGCGCGGGTGGATGCCAGCGGCAGGGCTGTGGCCGCAACTCCGGCGATGATGATGTCCGGCTCCGCCATGGGCCCGGCGCTGGGCGGAACGGTGGTGATGGCTGCCGGATATTCCGGCCTTGCCTGGGCGGTAATGGGCATTGCCGCAACCGCCGTCGCGCTGCTGCTTCTGGCGCAGCGCGAGCTTGCCCGCAGGGCGCAGGAAACTGCCCCTGCTGTGGCCTGATCCCAAAAACATGTTCCAGATGGAGAGAGACCATGAACCAGCATGTCATGACATCTACGGGCCTGCAGTTTCCCGATGATGTGGTCTTCAACGGCTATGCCGCGCCGGTCCGCATCGAGGGTGAAGTGCATGATCTTGAAGTGATCGGCCGGATACCGCCCGAGCTTGAAGGCATGTATATCCGCAACAGCGCCGACCACGCCTATCCGCCGCTGCATGGCAAGGACATCTTTCTGAATGGCGACGGGATGGTGCATTCGGTCCGCATCCAGAACGGCCATGCCGATCTGACCATGCGCTATGTGCGGACGCGCAAGTTCCAGCTTGAGCGCTCCGCCCGCCGGGCGATGTTCGGAGCCTACCGCAATCCGTTCACGGACTCTCCCGAGGTGGCCGGTGAGGATGCCAACACGGCAAACACCTCAGTGCTGTGGCACCACGGCAAGCTCTATGCCCTGAAGGAATCCGGCCGTCCCTATGAACTCGATCCGAATGATCTGACGACGCGCGGCGAAACGGATTTCGGCGGCCAGCTGAAGAGCCGGACCTTCACCGCCCATCCGAAGATCGATCCCCTGACGGGAGAGTGCATCGCCTTTGCCTATAACTGTGAAGGCGTCGCCAGCGACGAGATCGAGGTCTACCGTATCGGCAAGGACGGTGAGTTCCTGAAGACCGAGCGGTTCAAGGCGCCTTACTGCTCGATGGTGCATGACTTCCTCGTGTCGCGCAATTTCATCGCCTTCGTCATCTGCCCGATGGTCTGCGAGTGGGACCGGGTGAAGAAGGGCGAATCCTACTGGCACTGGGACAGCCAGAAGCAAACCTACATTGCCGTCATCCCGCGCGATCAGGGGGTCTCCGCCATCCGCTGGTACACCGCGCCCAAGATTGCGATGCAGACCCACACGTTCAACGCCTGGGACGATGGCAACCGGCTGGTGCTGGATCATTTCGTCAATGAATCGGGCTGGCTGAGCCAGTTCCCGGACATTCACAATCCGGATGCCGATGAACTGCCGCCCTTCGGCGAGCGCTGGATCGTGGACCTGTCCACGGCGGGTGGTGATGTCCAGATCGAACGCTTCATCAACCACATTGGCGAGATGCCGGTGGTGGATGGCCGCTTCTCCATGCGCCGCACGCGCCACTTCTGGTTCGGCACCAATCATCCGGCGAAATGGCCGATGCTGCCGGCAGGTCCCAAGGGGCCGCCCTTCACCTGTCTTGGCCACTTCGACGAGCACACGGGCAAGATCAGCCTGTTCTACGCCGGGCCCGATTCCTCTCCGGAAGAGCCCTGCTTTGTGCCGCGCAGCCCCGATGCGGAGGAGGGTGACGGCTGGCTGATGACCATGGTGGGGCGCCGCGCCGAAAACCGCACGGATCTTGTCATTCTCGATGCCCGCAACCTGTCGCAGGGGCCGGTTGCCATCCTGAAATTTCCGTGCCGGGTGCATGAGGGCTTCCATGGCATCTGGGTTCCGGGAAGCGCGCTGGGCGCGGACCGGGGCTTCTGACACATCACGGCGGCCGCATCCTGCAGGTGCGGCTGCTGCCCCTGAGGAGGAGGAGCAACAAGCATGATCACGCTCTATGGCGATGTGAGCCGGACCCGCGCCAACCGCTGCAGCTGGATGCTGGCGGAACTGGGCCTTGCCCATGAGCGCCAGCCTTTCGCCTTCCGGCCCGGCCAGCCGAAGCCGGCCGAGTTTCTGGCCCTTAACCCGAACGGCAAATGCCCCACGCTGACCGACAGCGGCTTTGCATTGTTCGAATCCCTCGCCATCAATCTCTATCTGGCCAAGAAACACGGCGGCCCTCTCGCGCCCCGCAGCCTTGAAGAAGATGCGCTGATGACCCAGTGGTCGTTCTGGGTGGTGACGGAGATCGAAAAGCCGCAGCTGCTGGCCGCAGCCCTGCGCGTCCTGTTTGATCCGCACGAGCCGGATGGCGAGGAACTGGAACTGGCGCTCGCCAAACTTGCCCGGCCCTGGACGGCCCTTGACGGCTATCTTCAGGACCGGGAGTTCCTCGTGGGGGAGCGCTTTACGGCGGCTGACCTCAACGTTGCGGCCGTGATGCACATGGTGCCCGTTGCCGGTATCGACATTTCACGATGGCCATCCATGGCCCGCTGGCTGGAGGCATGCCTTGCCCGTCCGGCCGCTGCCGATTGCCTGAGCGTCAATTTCAAGGTGCCCCGGCCAGCCTCCCAGCGCGACATGCTGGCCATGTTCCTGTGATGAACCCGGCAGCGGCCAGACTGCTGCTGCCGCCTTTTTCTTCAGAAAGACAAGGAAGACACATGCTCAGGCTTTCACAAGCGGATGCCATCATCGCCGCAGCTCTGACCGAAGCGCGGGCGCGGAATCTGGCGCCACTGGCCGTCGCCGTTCTGGATGCGGGCGGACATCTTGTCGCCTACAAGCGCGAGGATGGTGCCGGTATCGTCCGGTTCGAGATCGCCTTCGGCAAGGCCTGGGGCTCTCTCGGAATGGGCTTCGGCTCGCGCGAACTGACGGAAAGGGCGAGCGGAAACCCGGTTTTCTTCTCGGCTCTTGTCCCCGTCAGCGGCGGGCGGATGGTGCCTTCGCCCGGCGGGGTTCTGATCCTGAATGCCGAAGGAGAGGTCATCGGGGCTGCCGGTATTTCCGGCGACCTTGGCCCGAATGACGAACTTTGTGCCGTTGCCGGCATCGAGGCCGCCGGGCTGCGGGCGGCGCCCGGCGCGGTTGTGTGAAACGAGGAGGACGAAATGGACCAGATCACCCGCAACGGGTCATTCGACAGGCTGAACCCGGTCACAGGGGCTGTGGCCAGCACCTGCGAGGCAATGGATGTGGCAGCTGCCTGTGCGATTGCCGAAAAGGCGCAGGCCGCCTTTCCGGCCTGGTCGGCGACAGGGCCCGGCGAGCGCCGCCGTCTCCTCCTGAAGGCCGCTGATGCGCTGGCCGCGAAGATGGACGATTTCGTGCGCCTCATGGCGGCGGAAACCGGTGCGACGGCCAGCTGGGCCGGCTTCAACGTCATGCTGGCGGCCAATATGATCCGGGAAGCTGCATCCCTGACGACGCAGGTGGGCGGCGAGGTCATCCCGTCCGACAAGCCGGGCTGCTTTGCCTTTTCCGAGCGCCAGCCCAAGGGCGTGTGCCTCGGCATTGCACCCTGGAATGCCCCGGTCATTCTGGGCGTTCGTGCCATTGCCACGGCGCTCGCCTGCGGCAATACGGTGATCCTCAAGGCATCCGAGCGCTGCCCGGCGACCCATGCGCTGATTGCGGACGCTTTCGTTTCGGCCGGTTTCCCGGAAGGGGTGGTCAATGCCGTCACCAATGCGCCGGAGAATGCGGCTGAGATCGTCAACGGCCTCATCGATCATCCGGCGGTGCGCCACATCAACTTCACCGGCTCGACCGGCGTTGGCAAACTGATCGCCGTGCGGGCAGCCAGCCAGCTCAAGCCGGTCCTGCTGGAGCTGGGCGGCAAGGCGCCGCTGATCGTGCT
Organism: Pannonibacter sp. Q-1; assembly: GCF_054073275.1. Lineage (NCBI taxonomy): Bacteria > Pseudomonadati > Pseudomonadota > Alphaproteobacteria > Hyphomicrobiales > Stappiaceae > Pannonibacter > Pannonibacter sp. Q-1. The sequence goes on along the minus strand of NZ_JBSXNB010000002.1, from coordinate 556,988 downwards.
GGATGACGCCGATCTGGATGCGGCCGTTGCTGCCGCTGCCTTTGGTGCCTTCTTCAATCAGGGCCAGATCTGCATGTCGACGGAACGCATCATCGTCGTGGATGCGGTGGCAGATGCCTTTGCGGAAAAGTTCAGCGCCAAGGCAGCCACGCTTACGGCAGGCAATCCGGCGGAGGGCAAGAATCCGCTCGGCGCCGTCATCGGCCTTGAAACGGTGGAAAAGCTCCAGAGCCTTGTTGAGGACGCCTTGTCCAAGGGCGCCCGTCAGCTCACCGGCACTCCGGCGGAGGGAGTGCTGGTTCCGGCAACCGTGATCGCTGATGTCACGAAAGACATGCGCCTTTACAGCGAAGAGAGCTTCGGCCCCGTTGTCGCTCTGATCCGTGCCCGTGATGAGGAGCATGCCATCGAACTGGCCAATGATTCCGAATATGGACTTTCGGCATCCGTCTTCACCGGGGATGCCGCACGCGGCCTGCGGGTGGCGCGGCGCATTCAGTCGGGCATCTGCCATATCAATGGCCCGACGGTGCATGATGAGGCGCAGATGCCCTTCGGCGGCGTCAAGGCCTCCGGCTATGGCCGCTTCGGCGGCAAGGCAGGGCTCGACGAGTTCACCGACCTGCGCTGGCTGACGATGGAAACCCTGCCGGGCCGTTATCCGATCTGAAGCTCTCCAAGTGGCAGGGTCTCACAGGCCTGGCCTGTTCTTGTTTGTCCAGAGGGATAAGCGGAGCGGGCCAGCCCATGATGACCTTCAGGGACAGTGAATCCCGGAACCTTGTTCAAGCCCGTGCGGCGCTCGAACAGTTTCAAGGCGTGATGCGTCAGCATCGAAAGCCTTGGACCTTAGGCGTCTCCGACGCTCTGTTCGCGGATCGCGCGGGCTTTTTTGGCGATGGCGGTGAGGTTGTCTTCGTCCTCCTCGCCCTTGGCCGCACGGCTGGCACGGGGCTGCCTCACCTCAATGAAGCCGGTGTCCTCCTGTTCCGCCATGGAACGGGCGGAGCGGGGCAGGCCGAAGCGGTCACGCAGCTGCGTGACGATTTCTGCTGTGCCGCTGCCGGTTTCGAAGCTGCGGTAGGTGAGGGGGACGCGCTGGCCCGCAATGATCATGACCGGGCGCTGCCAGACCTTGCGGGACATGAAGTTGTGCAAGGGACCGGCCTTCTCGGCCACGACATTTTCCAGGCTGGACAGCTCGTACCGGCCACTGCCCAGCAGCCGGCCCGAGGGAGTGCGGTGTTCCAGCAGCAGCTTGTTGCCATGGGTATCGAAGATCACCCGGGTGCGGGCTGTCTGGAGGTGCAGCCGCAGAATGATGGAGCCGGAAATCAGACTGGCGAGAGCCGCCGGCCAGATGCTGTTGGCCATCAGGCTTCCCACCACACAGGCAGCCGCTCCGAACCCGATGATAACCATGGCGACGCGCGTCTGGGTCCGGTCATCATGGATGTATTCGGTACGCGTGGGGCTTGGTGACACCAGGTCCATGAGCGGCAAAGATCTCCGTAAAGAGGTCGCAGGCAGCGTAAATTTGTGCCCGCCCCCAAAGGTGCCGGAACGAGATTCAGCAGACCCTTGCTATATATGCTGATGAACCTTGCGGCAGGCTTGCGCCGCAGCCCGGATTTCCGGTGTTTTGCACAAGGGCATGCTTTGTCCGGTGCAGGCCCGAAGGGCCGGGCGCGAGGGCATCATGCCCTGAGAGCGATGAGGCGCCGCATGTGCTGTCCGGGGAGCTCCCGGACAGCTTGTTGGAATGCGGGGCTTGAGCATTTCAAGCCCTATGCGTCAGCCGATGGCAAGCCGCCCGTCCAGGCGGGCGCCGGTTTCCGCTGAAATGACCTTCAGATCACGGATATGGGCAATGATCTCGTTGCGGTAGACGAGGCCCGTATGGTCGTAATCGAGCTTGCGCAGATCCATGCTGGGAATATCGCCGGGAACGCCGCCGGAGACCGGCTTGCCATTCCAGGCTTCCCCAAAGGCTCCGAGCGAGACATAGGTGTTGAATGCCACCTTGTATGTCTTGTCGAGCACCTCCCCGATGGGTGTGCCGGCGATCGTGACATCCACGGCCTTGGCCTGCGCGGCCGAGGCCCCAAGGTCAACCCGGTAGCGCAGGGCGCTGGAGAAATGCAGAAGACCGCGGGACACGAACTGGGTGAGGTCCAGCGTGCCTGCCGCCAGTTCCTCTGGCCGGACGAAGCGCTTGGCATTGTTGTCCAGCATCTCGAGGATCTGCGCACCCGTCATGGTGGCCACATGCACATTGTCGGCATAGGGCATGACATCATACCAGGCCTTGAACGTCAGCGGCCCCTGGCTGATGCCGGTCTGCAGGCCGGTGGCATTGAAGAGAGCAATGTCGATCTGGCCTCCCGGGAACGTCGAGGAGCGCTGGACCAGAGCGTCATTCATGAAATTGGCGATGGCCACTTCACGGATATAGCGGTCTGCGAGGGTGCGCTCGGTCGAGACGAGTTCATCGCTGGCAACCTGACCGATCTCCTCGGCCAGTTTGGAATCGAGGGCCTTCAGCAGCGGTGCAATGGTTTCTGCCTCAAAGGCTGCGTCATAGTCCCCCTCATGCTCCAGAGCGGCATAGGTCGGCTCATCCGCCTTGACCCGGTCGTCGCGGTTCTTGACCGGATGCAGGCTGACGGATGAGAACCAGGCCTTGCGGCCGTTCTCGGCCGCGATGGACATGCTGATGTCGCCCAGGAACTTGCCGTTGGCTTCGGCCTGCGCAATGAGAACGCCCTCGACAACATTGTCCGTGTCGATGCCGCCGCTGTTGAGCATTGTGTGCGAGTGGCCGCCCAGCAGCACAATCGGCTTGCTGGTCAGAGGACCGGCCGCAGCCGCAATGTCCAGGTCGCCTTCGCCGATCATGCGTGCCGCACCGGCCTTGCCCGACCGGTGCGAGCCTGAGCCAAAGCCGCAGTGAGACAGGATCACCACGACGTCACAGACTTCGGCGACAGCAGGCAGCACGTTGCGGATGGCCTCCACCGGGCTTGCGACGGCAAGGCTGGGGTCGGAGGGCTGGCCAACGCGGGTGTCCACGGCGGTGGTCAGGCCGATGAAGCCGACGCGCAGGCCCTTGGCCTCGGCAATGGCGGCGCAGACATAGTCCTCATCGCGGGCGAGGAAGGCCGAGCCATGCACATTGGCCGAGAGCACCGGGAAGGTGGCATCGCGCTTCAGCCCCATGCGCAGCAGCTCCGCGCCACGGTCAAACTCGTGGTTGCCAAGAACGGCGATGTCGAGGCCGGCGGCGGAATAGGCGCGGTATGCCGGATCGGTGACGAAGTCTTCCGGGGACCAGCCGACAAGTTCATCAAACACCGAGCCGGTGTGATCATCGCCAACGGATACGAAGAACACAGCTTCCGAGTCGCCGGCTGCGGCGCGGGTCTCGCGAACCATCTTGACCATCTGGGACAGGCGGTGGGTGTCGCCCTTCTTGCTGTGCTGGTCGGTCAGATGGTTGTGCATGTCGTTGAAATGCATCAGGCGCAGCACACGGCGTTCGCCCGGAGCGAGCGATGGGGCAGGCACCGGATTGCCGGTCTCCGTGACGATGGCGCGGACAGGACCGGCCAAGGGATCGCCCTTGAGCAGGAACAGGCGCTCGAATGCGCCCTGAGGGTTCGGGGTCGCCGGGCTCATCAGCAGTTCGCCGGGACCCGCAGCGGCATTGGCGCGGAAGACGATCATCGTGGACAGTGCGGCAAGGCCTGCCGCGGCCGTTGTCGACTTGAGGAAGTCACGGCGGCTCATGTTTTGTTTAGTCGTAGACATGAGATCTACTCTCCTGGGTAGTACTCGCGAAATAGCGGGCCGCGAAGAGCTATGATCTATGATTGAACTTAATGTGACAAGTTTGCTGAAGTTCTGGTTTTCTAATATATTTTTCTAATTAAATAAATATCACATCTATCCGTTGGATTTATTTGGTTAGACGGCTTTCAACTCGCCGGATGCGCTGGCTGAAGCGCCAAACAGCTTTTCGAATTCCTGCCGCAGGACAATATCGACCTCGGGAAGCGTCACCGGCAGGCCCAGATCGACAAGGCTGGTCACCCCATGCTGCGCCACGCCGCAGGGCACGATTCCGGAAAAATGCTCCAGATCCGGATCGACGTTCAGGCTGATGCCGTGGAAGGTGACCCACTTGCGCACGCGGATGCCGATGGCCGCAATCTTGTCCTCCACCTCCGGCCCCTTGTCCGGGCGGCGCACCCACACGCCGACCCGGTCTTCCCGCCGCTCGCCGCGCACATGATGCTGCCAGAGCGAACCGATGACCCAGGCTTCCAGCGCTGCCACGAAGGCGCGGATGTCCTGCCGCCGGCGCTTCAGATCCAGCATCACATAGGCAATGCGCTGGCCCGGCCCGTGGTAGGTATATTGCCCGCCGCGCCCGGCGTCATAGACGGGGAACCGGTCCGGCATCAGCAGGTCCTCGCGTCTTGCGCTGGTGCCGGCCGTATAAAGGGGAGGGTGCTCCAGCAGCCAGACGCATTCATCCGCCTCACCCGCCGCAATCGCCTCGACGCGCTTCTCCATGAAGGCCATGGCCTCTTCATAGGGGACGGGCTCGTCAGAGATCCGCCACTCCACCGCCGGGCTGCCGGGCAGGGGATGAAAATCGGGGACGAGTTCGGAACGGCCGGTGATCTGCATGGGGTCAGGCTGCATTGGCGGTGGCTTTGCGCCCTGTGGTCAGGCTAAACTGAGGGAAAGGCAAGATGCCGGAGGAGCCTGAACAGGTCCACGGCGTCAGGATTGCAGACTTGTACAGGCGGAAGGCCGGACGGAAAAGCAAAATGGCCACATTTGATGACATTACCGTCGACATTTCCGTGGTGCTGGGCACAACACAGATGCCGGTGCACCAGCTGCTGCGCATGGGGCGCGGCGCGGTGATCGATCTGGATGTCGCCGAAGAGGATGACGTCAGCATCTATGCCAATAACACGCTGGTGGCCAAGGGGCAGGTGGTGCTTCTTGGGGAGCGGATCGGCATTTCCATCACCGAGGTCCTGATGCGTCCGCCCGAAGCCCGGCCCATGCGCACCGACGGGCCCCTATAAGACTGGCGCCTGTAAGATCGGCCCCACTAAGATTGGCACTTGTAAAGCGCCCTTGTGAGGCGGGCCCGTCACCGGAGCCGTTTCTGTTTGCCGGGTCTTTGGATCTGTCCGTGAAATCCCTTGCGAATGTTTCGTTCGTTGCATTTATTGCATTTGAGCGTTATCCTGAAGTCAGAGCACGTCCGTTGAAAATGGAGCTGCAGGGAGTGTTCTGCGTCTTTGTTTTCACGCAATCCGGCTGCAAAACGGTTCCCGTTTCTGCTGGAATTGCTTGAGAAAGAAAAGGATGATGCCATGACATTCCCGGTATACAGTCAGCGCAGGCCCACCCGGCAGGAGGCAGCGGTTGCACGCGTTTCCGAGCAGGCCCTTGCCTGCCACGCGCGTGACGGAGCGCCGCTGAAATTGCGCGTAACGGGGCACGAAGAGACAGAGGTGGTGGAACTGCCGGCAGGCGCAGTTACTCTGCTGATGGAAATTCTCAAGGCCATGGCAGCGGGGCAGGGGGTGACGGTTGTTCCCGATGATGCCGAGTTGACCACGGTACAGGCTGCAGAGCTTCTGAATGTGTCCCGGCCCTTCCTGATCAAGCTCCTGGAGGAAGGTAAAATTCCCCATCGCAAGGTCGGGAAGCACCGGCGGGCGCTCATGCAGGACGTGATTGCTTACAAGCGCATCATGGATCGCAGGCGGGAGGAAATCCTCGACCAACTGGTTGCCGAAGCGCAGGAACAGGGCATGGGATACGGCGCAAGGTGAGTCAGGCTCGGGTTCTGCTCGACGCAAATGTTCTTTACCCGGCCCCACTGCGGGATCTGTTGCTCCAGCTTGCCGTTTCGGACGTTATTATTGCGGCATGGACCGAACGCATACACTGCGAGTGGATTGAGGCGCTGTTGCGCAGGCAGCCGTGGCGCGAGCGCCGGGCGCTTGAGCGGACAAGGGACCTTATGAATGAGGCAATAAGCGACTGCCTCATTCATGGATACGAGAAAATTATCCCCTCGCTTGTCTTGCCTGACCCGGATGACCGCCATGTGCTTGCGGCGGCGATTGCCGGGCGCTGTGGCGTTATCCTGACACATAACACCAGGGATTTTCCGCCAGAGGCGCTGGCTCCTCATGGCATTGAAGCGCAAAATCCGGACGAGTTCCTGCTCGCGCACCTTTCTCGTGTGCCGGGACTGTTCTGCGCTGCAGTGAAAAAAGTGCGGTCACGCCTGAAGACGCCGCCGCTGGATCCTGATGAATATCTAGCGGTTCTGAGGCGTCAGGGGCTGATCGAAACGGCAGCCGGACTGGAGACCTTTGCCAGCTCGATCTGAAACGCCCGAAATCCCTTGAGTTTCCGGGGCTTGGGTGAAAAGTTACCCACAGGCTCGCGGCAATTTCAGGGAGTTTCAAAATAAAGCTGAGAAGCCCCTTGCGCCCCAGAATCCGATTTGCTACATGGGGCGCCTCGACGCTGATTGCGCCGGGGAAATGAAGAAATCGCGGTCGTGGCGGAATTGGTAGACGCGCAGCGTTGAGGTCGCTGTGGGGCAACCCGTGGAAGTTCGAGTCTTCTCGACCGCACCATTTCTTCAAGAAGATGCTGCAAGCATTTGCCGCTCTTCAACAAAAGGCTGACAGCCGCCGGTGGGAAACCTCGGCGGCTTTATGCTTTTCCGGCTGGTGCAACGGTTCCTCCTTGTCTTTGGCTGCCGCCGCACCCTTGCCACAAAACCCGTGTGTCTGGACGGGTAACCGGGCAACAGGGGAGGTCCTCCATGCGGCGCATAGGCTTTGCCATCCTGATCGTGGCGCTTGGCGGCATGCTGGCCGGATTTGTTTCGGCCGAGCAGCGGCGCAACATGCAGAAGTCCCCCGAGGAGCTGGAACGCCTTGCCTGCGATCAGCTCTGGTATCTGCGCGAGAAGATCCGGGCCGATGGCGGCATCTGTCCGCGCGGCGAGCGCGAGCAGCGCGCCTTTTTCCGCAACAGGAGATGTCTGTCGCCGGATGAGGGGATTCTGCCCTCTCAGGTGCGCGATTATCTGGCCGCGGTCCGTCAGGTGGAAGCCCTGAAGGGCTGTCAGCCGGGCTGAGTCTGCCGCCTGCGAAGCCGTGATGGTGCGGTGCCGCAACCGGCATGTGAAAACTCGTGCCGGGAGGCCGGAAGCGTCCGGTTTTCAATAGCCAAAGCAGCGTAAGACAGCTAGGTGTGAGGCGCGGGCCGCTGCCTCCGGCCCACTGGGTGCGCATGACAGGAGGGAGCCATGACTGACGCCGGCAAAAACGACGCAGGACCTGACCTTGCCCCTGTTGCCCCGCACCCGATGACGCCCGGCGAGGGGCCAGAAACACCTCAGCCGGCGGAAGCCGGAATCCCCATTCATGGTGAAGATGGCTGGCTGAACGAGGCCTTCATCCGGGCTGTTGCCGAAGCTGTTGCGGCGCAGGATGAGGATGCGGTGCGAACGCTTGCCGGGGATCTGCACGAAGCAGACGTGGGCGAACTCATCGATGCTCTGCCCGAGGCCGAGCGCCCTGTCTTCGTCCGCCTCATGGGCGATCTCTTCGACTATGCCGCCCTGACGGAAATGGACGAGGCGGTGCGCGTCCGCCTGCTGGAAGAGCTGCCTGCTGCCGACATCGCCGAAGGTCTTGGCGAGCTTGATTCGGACGACGCGGTCTACATTCTGGAAGACCTTGATGCGGAAGATCAGGCGGCGATCCTTGATGAGCTGCCGCTGTCCGAACGTGTCCAGCTGGAACGCGCCCTTGATTACCCGGAAGACAGCGCCGGCCGGCGCATGCAGTCCGATTTCATTGCCGTGCCGCCGTTCTGGACGGTGGGGCAGACCATCGATTATCTGCGCGAGGACAAGGATCTCCCGGACACATTCTACGAAATCTATGTGGTCGATCCCGGCTTCCGGCTGGCTGGTGCCGTGTCGCTGGACAGGATCCTGCGCACACAGCGCGCTGCGAAGATTTCCGACATTTTCGAGGAAGATCTCAAGCGCGTGCGCGCCACGGATGATCAGGAAGAGGTGGCCCGCCTCTTCGAGCGTTACAACCTGGTCTCCGCTGCCGTCGTGGACGAAAGCGGCCGGCTGGTCGGCGTGCTGACGGTCGATGACATCGTGGACGTCATCCAGGAAGAAGCCGAAGAGGACATGCGCGCCCTTGGCGGTGTGGGTGATGAAGAGATTTCGGATACGGTGATCACCATCGCCCGCTCGCGCATTGTCTGGCTGATCGTCAATCTGGGCACGGCGCTTCTGGCGGCCAGCGTGATCTCCCTGTTTGAAGATACCATCGAGGCCATGGTGGCGCTGGCAGTGCTCATGCCCATCGTTGCCTCCATGGGCGGCAATGCGGCCACGCAGACCATGACGGTTGCCGTGCGCGCTCTGGCCACCCAGGAACTGGACACCCGCAACATCTGGCGCGTGTTGCGCCGTGAGGTGATGGTGAGCGTCCTCAATGGCATGGCGCTGGCGGCCCTGATGGGGGCCACCGCAGCCATCTGGTTCGAGATGCCCGGCCTTGGCGTCGTCATCGCGGCCGCCATCATGGTCAATCTGGTCTGTGCGGGGCTGGGCGGCCTGCTGATCCCGGTCACGCTCGACAAGCTGAAGGCAGATCCTGCCATCGCCTCCAGCGTGTTCGTCACGATGGTGACGGATGTGATCGGTTTCTTCGCCTTCCTCGGCATTGCTGCGCTCTGGTTCCGCCTGCCGCTCTGATTTAAACTAACTAACTGAAAAATATAGATATAAATCATCTGATTGACTTTAACGTAAAAGTCTATGAAGCTGGCCGCAGGATGGAGGCTTCATGGAACCGCGGCTCTATACGATCACCCAGCTGACGCAGGAATTCGGGATCACCACCCGGACCTTGCGCTTTTATGAGGCGCAGGGGCTGATCACGCCGCAGCGGCGCGGCCGCCAGCGGCTCTACAAGCCTGCGGACCGGACGCGGCTGAAGCTGATCCTGCGCGGCAAGCGCCTCGGCTTCTCGCTGACCGAGATCAGCGAGATCATCGGCATGTATGGCAAGGCGCCGGGGGAGGCGGGGCAGCTGCAGCTGCTCATGCGCAAGATCGCCGAACGGCGCGCCGAACTCGAAGAAAAGCGCAATGACATCGAGCTGACGCTGGCCGAACTCGCCGACGTCGAGCGCGGCTGTCTGGCGCGGCTGGATGAACTGGGTGTGCCGCGGGAAAACGGCTGAGGCGCTGCACCGGGGAGGAGGGAACCATGACAGCATTCGAGCCGCGTGATCCGAACTGGGAGGAGAGGGTCCGCAGAAGCTTCGCCCGCCAGCCCTTCATGGGCCATCTGGGGGCAAGCCTCAGTCATCTGGCCCCCGGCGAGGTGGACATCGAGATGCCGCACCGGGCCGAACTGACCCAGCAGCACGGCTTCTTCCACGCCGGCTCCACCACGTCGATTGCCGACAGCGCTGCCGGCTATGCCGCCCTGTCGCTCTATCCGGCCGGCACCGGCGTGCTCAGCACAGAATTCAAGATCAACCTGCTCAATCCCGGCAAGGGCGAGAAGCTGGTGGCGCGCGGCCGTGTCATCAAGCCGGGCCGCACGCTGACCATCTGCCGCTCGGATGTCTATGGCGTGACCGGGGACAGGGAAATCCACGTGGCCACCGGCCTGTTCTCGATGATCTGCCTTGAGGGCGTCGAGGACTGAAGATCTGCAAGGCAAGTGAGGACCCATGACGCAAGCAGCCATCACCATCCGCCCGCTTCAGCCGCAGGACCATGCCGAATGGGCGGCGCTGTGGAAGGCCTATCTCGTCTTCTACGAGACCGAAAAGCCCCAGTCGCAATATGATCTCAACTGGTCGCGGCTGATGACCCCGGATGAAGATCCGCATGGGCTCTGCGCAGTCGATGAGACCGGCCGGCTGGTCGGCATCGTCCACTATATCTTTCACCGGTCCTGCTGGACCGAAGGTCCTTACTGCTACCTGCAGGATCTTTATGCCGACCCGTCCGTGCGCGGGCGCGGCGTGGGCCGGGCGCTGATCGAGGCGGTCTATGCCGCCGCCGATGCGAAGGGCGCGCCTTACGTCTACTGGCTGACGCAGGAATTCAACGCCACGGCGCGCCAGCTCTACGACCGTGTCGGCAAGGTTACCCCTTTCATCAAATACACCCGCTGAACGGCCGGGAGGGCCGGGCGACTGGAGGAAAAGCCCATGATCCGCAATGACTTTCCGTCATTCAACTTCAACCTCGGCGAAACGGCAGACATGCTGCGCGACAGCGTGCGCTCCTATTCCCAGGACCGCATCGCGCCGCTGGCCGCCCGCATCGACCGGGACGACTGGTTCCCGCGTGAACTGTGGCCCGAGATGGGAGAACTCGGCCTGCACGGCATCACGGTGGAAGAGGACTGGGGCGGGGCAGGGCTTGGCTATCTGGAGCACTGCATCGCCATGGAAGAGGTGAGCCGGGCCTCCGGCTCGATTGGCCTCTCCTACGGCGCCCATTCCAATCTCTGCGTCAACCAGTTGCGCCGCTGGGGCAGTGAGGATCAGAAGAAGCGCTATCTCGGCAAGCTGATCAGCGGCGAGCATGTGGGCGCGCTGGCCATGTCCGAGCCGGGTGCCGGTTCGGATGTGGTGTCGATGAAGCTCAGGGCCGACAAGAAGGGTGACCGCTATGTGCTGAACGGCACCAAAATGTGGATCACCAACGGCCCCTGCGCCGACACGCTGATCGTCTATGCCAAGACCGATCCGGCAGCAGGGTCACGCGGCATCACCGCCTTCCTGATCGAAAAGGGCTTCAAGGGATTCTCCGTGGCGCAGAAGCTGGACAAGCTGGGCATGCGCGGCTCGGAGACCGGCGAACTCGTCTTCGAAGACTGCGAAGTGCCCGAAGAAAACGTGCTGGCCGAGGTGGGCAAGGGCGTCAACGTGCTCATGTCCGGGCTGGATTATGAGCGCGCCGTGCTGGCGGCAGGCTGCATCGGCCTGATGCAGGCGGCGATGGATGTGGTCATTCCTTACGTTCACGAGCGCCAGCAGTTTGGTGCGCCCATCGGCACCTTCCAGCTGGTGCAGGGCAAGGTGGCGGACATGTATGTGACCATGAACGCCACCAAAGCCTATGTCTATGCGGTGGCGCAGGCCTGCGACCGGGGCGAGACCACGCGGGAAGACGCAGCCGGTGCCATCCTCTATGCCGCCGAAAACGCGACGAAGGTGGCGCTGGATGCGATCCAGCTTCTGGGCGGCAACGGCTATATCAACGACTATCCCACAGGCCGGTTGCTGCGCGATGCCAAGCTTTACGAGATCGGGGCAGGCACCAGCGAAATCCGCCGCATGCTGATCGGCCGCGAGATCTTCAACAAGACCGCCTGAGCGGTTGAGTCGGGGGCGCCCGCTTTTGAGAATATTCAGAAAGCGGGCGCCCGGTCTTGAAACACCGTGTGATGAAAAAACCTCAAGCGACTGAACTGATTTAACTTCCCGCTAAATCCTGTCAGCCTAACGTGGCTTCGGGGAAGGTGCAGGGGATTGGTTTGACCATTGATACTCCATCAATGCTGGCTGTGTTCGCCTGCCTTTTTTTAGCCGGCGGGCTTCAGCTCTTCCGCCAATGGCGGCTTGAGCGAGAGCACGCCGGCATTCTGCTCTGGTCCGTCAGCCTGCTTGTGCGGGTGCCCGGCTTTGTCTTGCTGGCCTCGCGTGAAAGCCTCACGGGGCTCTGGGTGCTGCATCTGGGCCATTCCCTTCTCTGTCTGGGGGCAGGTCTTGGTTACGCTGCGACCCGCCATTTTTCGGGCCGCCACACTTCTCTGCTGGCCATGCTCACCCCGATCATCCTGTGGAACGGGCTCTGCATCGTCCCGGGTTTCCTCGAAAACACCACGCTGCGCCTGACGTCCCTGTCTTTCATTCTCATGTTCGTGTCCGCCGTCACGGCCTTCGAGTTCCAGCGTGCGCTGCTTCTGTCAAAGCCGGTGCGGCTGATCTTCGCGATTCTTTTCGCTGGTGCCTCGCTGATGCACGCCTCCCGCATGGTGCTCCTGATCAGCGCGCCGGAAACCACGGAGTATTTCTCCAGCCTTGGCGCACAGGGCAGTGTCCTGCAGTTTCTGGTGGCGATCCTCCTGTCCTCCGCTGCCATTCTGGCCAGCGCAATGCTCTTCCGCGACGGGCAATTGCAGAATTTGCGGCGTGAGGCGGAGGAGGACGTTCTCACCGGCCTGTTGAACCGGGGGGCATTCCGCAGTGCTGCCGCGGTTGCCCTTGAGACGGCCCGCCGGGATGGCACGGCTGTCTGCATGATCCTGTGCGACCTTGATCACTTCAAGGCCGTCAACGACCGTTTCGGCCATGCGGGCGGAGATTCGGTGTTGCAGGCCTTCAGCCAGCTGATGCGGGACCGTCTGGGGCCGCACGGGCTGACCGGCCGGATCGGCGGCGAGGAATTTGCCTGCCTGCTGACGGGGGATGCCGCACTTGCAGCATATGGCCTGGCCGAAGGGCTTCGCGTGCATACGCGCGTTCTGTCCATGCTTGGCGGCAACCCCGATTTCAGGATCACCGTCTCCGCCGGAATAGGCATCATGCCGGTGACCGCCGCCGATGTGGATGGGCTGCTGCAGCGCGCGGACTGGGCGCTTTATGCCGCAAAACGCAAGGGGCGCGATTGTGTCGAGGTGGAGGGCCTGCACGGCAAAGATGCTGCAGGCGGCAAGGGCGCCGCGCCGTCCCCAGCCATCGCCGCGGCCGGTGCCGGTGACTATGCGCCAGGCGCGCAATCCTGAAGACGGCCGCTGTTGTTGCCCAGTTGATAACCCTTGTGTGTCTAAATGCGTGTCTTCATTGCGGGGCGGCAGCGCTTCGCTTAAGTATGGGCCTATGAGAACCTGTGCCGGCCTTGCCGGCGCACCGTGACAATGGAGCTTTCCTGCGCATGAGCAATTATATGAATCCGGTGCCGGCCCGCCTCGATGACGACGAGGACGAGAAGACCAAGACGCCGCAGTCGGTTCAGGTCGACAAGCATCTGTTCGATGCGCGCACCGTCCTCATCACCGGGCCGATCACCCAGGAACTGGCCCGTGACGTCTGCGCACGCCTGCTGGCTCTGGCTCAGGTTTCCGGCGACCCGATCACGGTGATCGTCTCTTCGCCCGGCGGCCACGTCGAATCCGGCGACATGATCCACGACACCATCCGCTTCATCCGTCCGCAGGTGCGTATCCTCGGCATGGGCTGGGTGGCAAGCGCTGGTGCGCTGATCTACGTGTCGGTGCCGAAAGAGCGCCGCTACTGCACCAAGAACACCCGTTTCCTGCTGCATCAGCCGTCCGGCGGTGCCGGCGGCATGGCGACCGACATCGAGATCCAGGCCCGCGAAATCATCAAGATGCGCGACCGCCTGAACCAGATCTTTGCCGATGCCACCGGCCAGCCGATCGAGCGCATCGAAAAGGACACCGACCGCGACTACTGGATGAGCCCGGAAGAGGGCATCGCCTATGGCCTCGTCGGCAAGGTCGTCAGCAGCGCTGATGAAGTGAAGTAATCCGGACTTATGCCCCTGACATGCGAAAGCCGCCGGTTCTGCCGGCGGCTTTTTGCATTGCGGACAAAAGGTCAGAAGGATCGCGCCTGAAACTGCGGCCTCTCCTGCGCACGCGCTGGATGCGGCTGGCGCACGGCATGATGGCGGATCTGTTCCAGCGCGGCATGTACCTGCGGCCGCAATCCGGCCGTTTGCGGGCGCAGCGTCAGCTCCCGCGTGAACAGGTCCCTTACCTCATCGAAGGCCGCATGGGACGTGCAGAGGCAGGAAAAGGACAGATGAATGGCCGGGCCCTCATAGAATGGCGAGCCGCCGAAGAGAAAGGTCAGGAACTCGGTCAGATCTTCGCTGGCTTGCGCAGTCTGCTGTGGCGTGAACATGCCGCTGATGCCTGACTGGCTCCCGCTGCGTGCGTTCACGACCTGCCGCACCGCGCGCTCGATGACGGAACGTCCGCCCAGTTCGATATAAAGTGTCATGTCTCTGCCCCTTGCTGAAATGCCCTGTCTCCAGCCGGGTGTCAGAGTGCGTCAGGCGGCTTCACGGGCCTGTGATCTGGGTCACGGCTTGCAGCAATCCATCGAAATTGTAAGAAATGACAGGCTGAGACGCGCCGGGGCCGGGGATCACCCCTCGTCTTGAGGTTTTTGCCATGCAGCGGCCGGTGTGATGCGCTACAAGCGGCGCGGGGCGGTCAACAGGAGCGAGGCGGACGCGGACATGGAACTGGCTGAGAACGTATTTTTCTATCTTTCCAAGATTGCCTTCTTCTTCATGCGTCCGTCGAATTTCATCCTGCTCGTTTTCGGCGCCGGTTTTCTCTGCCTGCTCGTCTCCCGCCTGCGCAAGTTCGGGATTTTTCTCAGTGGGACTGGCATCCTCCTCTATGTTCTGGTTGGCCTTTCGCCCTTCGGCAACATGATCACCGTTCCGCTGGAGGACAGATTTCCCGCACCTGAAACGCTGCCGGACGAGGTGAGCGCCATCATCGTTCTGGGCGGTGCCCTCGACACGACGGTTTCAAGCTCCCGGCCTTATCCGGGCATCACCATGGCGGCGGAACGGCTCACCGTGGTGCCGGAACTGGCGCGGCGCTATCCGCAGGCGAAGGTCGTCCATTCGGGCGGGGAGGGCCTGCTCTTTGCCAGTGCCACCACCGAGGCCGTTGCGGCGGAGCGTGTGTTTGAAGGCTTCGGCATCGATCCGGAACGGATCGTGATGGAAGACCGTTCGCGCAACACCTGGCAGAACGCGGTGGAAACGCGCGCTCTGCTGTCGCCGCAGCCGGGCGAAAAATTCCTGCTGGTGACGTCAGCCTATCACATGCCGCGCGCCATGGGCGTGTTCCGGCAGGCGGGCTGGGAAGGTGTCATCGCCTATCCGGTCGACTGGCGCACCCGTGGCCCGCAGGACATCTGGCGCCCGTTCGGGTCCTCGTCCGAGGGGTTCCTGCGGGTGGATATCGCCGTCAAGGAATGGGTTGGCCTCGCCGTCTACTGGATGAGCGGGCGCAGTTCGTCCCTGTTCCCCTCGCCTGAGGATCTGTAGAGCCGGTGTGAACGCACTGGTAAAGCACAAGCCATCTTCCCAACGCGGCCCCGGGCTCCTATCTTCAAGACTTGATAGCCGGATACGGAGACTCCGATGTCTTTCGAGGCGCCGCTTGCTGCGGCTGACATCATTCAGTGGCTTTATGGCGAAGCGGTCGAGGTGCAGGACAGCCAGGAGCTGGTCCGCCATCTGGGCCAGCGCCTGCGGGAAGCGCGCATTCCGGTCGACAGGATCAGCACCGGCATTGCATTGCTGCATCCCAATGTGCGGGCGGAGAGCGCCCTGTGGACCAGTGACGGCCAAACGGAGCTGCGCCGCTACATGGAAGCGCCGGATCTGCAGGCATCCTATGACCGCAGCCCGCTGAAGGTTGTCTATGTGGAAGGCCGTTCCGTCCGTATCCGGGTCACGCCGGAGCCGGAAGAGGGCGAATACGGCATTCTTCCTGAGCTGCGGGACGGGGGCTTCAAGGACTACATCGCCATGCCGCTGCCCTTCTCGGACGGCACCAACAAAGCCCTTACGCTGGCAACGCGTTCTGAAGCCGGGTTTACGCCCGCCCATCTTGCCGTGTTTGAGTCCATCGCCCGGCCGCTGGGGCTGATCTGCGAGCTCAACACCCTGCGCCGCACGGCGTCAACGCTGCTCGACACCTATGTCGGGCCGCGCGCCGGGTCCCGGGTGCTGCAGGGCAGTATCAAGCGCGGCGGCGGCGAACTGATCTCCGCCGTGATCAGCTTCGCCGATCTGCGCGGCTTCA
Source organism: Pannonibacter sp. Q-1 (assembly GCF_054073275.1). Taxonomy (NCBI): domain Bacteria; kingdom Pseudomonadati; phylum Pseudomonadota; class Alphaproteobacteria; order Hyphomicrobiales; family Stappiaceae; genus Pannonibacter; species Pannonibacter sp. Q-1. The sequence continues at coordinate 541,015 of NZ_JBSXNB010000002.1, read as the reverse complement.
CGACCCTTTCCAACCGGCTGCCGGGTGAAAAGCTGATCGAACTGCTCAACACCTATTTTGGCGCGATGGCATCTGCCGTCGAGGCGCAAGGGGGTGAAGTGCTGAAATTCATCGGTGACGAGGTGATGGCGATCTTCCCCTATGTGTCCGCGGATGAGGCGCAGGAGGCCTCGCGGCGTGCTGTTTCTGCGGCACAGGAAGCCGTGATGCGCATTGCCGAAGTGAACCACAACTGCTGCGCGGAAAATCCGGAAATCAAGGTGGGCATCGCACTGCATGCCGGTGATGTGTTCTTCGGCAATGTGGGCAGCGAAACGCGGCTGGACTTCACTGTCGTCGGCCCGGCCGTCAATCTCGCCTCGCGCATTGCCGGCCTTGCCAAGGCTCTCGACCGGGAAATCCTCGCCTCGGAGGCGGTTGCCGGAATGCTGGGGTGCCAGAGCGGAAAGGTCGGCACCTATTATGTGAAGGGGTTCGACGAGCCGGTTTCGGTCTTTTCTCCGCCGTTGGGCGGTTCGCCCTGCGCCAGCCCTTGCAGCGATGCCATGACGGCCGTGCGGGCATTCGACGCGAACTGACGGCGCAGCAGCACGGCGACAACGGAGACAGTGGTGATGATCAGGCCCCACGGGCCTGCCAGCCAGCCGAGGAAGCCGATGGAGAAAAACAGAGCCCTCTGACCCCGGTTGAAATGCCGTCCTGCCAGCGCATTCAGCCGGGCGGCCTTGTAGGAGGTGTTCAGGATCACGTCCTTGTCGCCCGTGACCGCGTCCGGCACCGACCCCATGACGATGCTGGAGTAGTTGAAAAGCCTGTAGGCCCAGCCGAACTTGAAGAAGGCATAGGCGAAGATCAGCATCAGGCCGATCACCTTGATTTCCCAGACGGTGCGATTGTATTCGATCGGCACCGAGAGATCGCCTGCGACCTGCAGGATACGCTCCGTGCCATTCAGCAGAGTGAAGGAGCCGCCGATCGCCAGAAGGGCGGTGGAGGCAAAGAAGCTGGTACCCTGCTGCAGCCCGGTCAGGATCGCCGTGTCCATGATCCGCACCTGCCGCAGTGCCATGGTCCGCATCCAGGCGAAGCGGTACTCCTCCATCATTTTGGACAAGGTGCGTTCCCGCAAGGGGGACAGTTCCACAAGGATGTTGAAGCTGAGCCAGGTGGCCAGAAAAATGCCAAGGGCGATGAGATCCATTGTGGACAGCGCTGCCATGAAATTTTCCTAAAAGTTTCCGGAACCTTGCCAAAACCTTACCGGAATCAGACAGTGGTCCGGATTATCCAGAACTATCAGATGCATGAGCGGGCGGTGCAAGTCCATGGCCCGTCACGGAAATTCCCAGGAATGCATAGCCGGCACAGCAGCTATGGCGATTTTGCGCTTGCGAAGGCGTTAGCCCTTCATTAAATATCATGCCGCAAAGACGCCATATTTGAGGCAAGTGCCTTATGGCGTTCCCACAGACAAGGGTTTTCATGGACGAAAACGTACAGAAGTCCTGCTGGGGCGTCACCGCGTGGACGGTGATCGTTCTCGGGGGCATGCTGGCTTTGGTCATGCTGTTCGCTGATGCAGAAACTGCCAAGACGGCGGTCGCAATCGCGGGATAACAGCCCCAGATGTCCAGAAAGAAGGCGCGGCTCAACACCGCGCCTTTTTTCATGGGCACTCTTTCATGAGCACTTCATGTGCCTTGCATTCAGCCGGTGGCCGGCCCGGGCGTCTCCCGCCTGGGCAGCGGGGAGGGCAGGGGACCTGCCGCAATGCCGACGAGGCTTTCAAGGCTGGTGCGTTTCGGCGCCCAGCCCAGCATCTTGACCGCTCTTGCGGGGGAGACGGTCTGCGAGCGGCCATAGCCTGCCTGCCAGTCGAGCCGCGGGTCCTCCGGGGTCCCGCTCAGCCCCTCAAGCGTGACCGGTGCTCCGCAGGCTTCGCCCACCAGTCCGGCAATCTCGCCAACCCGGGCCGAGCCGATGCCAGCACCGAACAGGCTGAGGCGGAACTGGGTTGAATCGAGTGCCAGCAGGTAGAGCTCCGCCAGATCATCCGCATCCACAAGCGGCCAGAGCGTGTCTTCCGTTGCTTTCGTGCGGAAGGGTTCTGAGCTGCAGGCCGCCGCAGCCATCTCCGCCAGGGGCCCGGCGTCCGGGCCGCAGACGAGAGCGGGATGAATGACGGCGACACCCATGCGCTGCACATTCTGCAGGGACCGGATGATCTCGGCCGAATGACCGAAGGCGGGCAGCGGTTCAAAGGCGGTGCTTTCGCTCAGCACCGCTTCACCGGAGGGCGGAAAAAGCCAGATTCCACCCGTGTAGACCAGCCGCGGCGGTGCTGCGGCCTGCAGGCAGGCCTGCCGCATGACGGCAGCAAAGTGCCGCTCCGCAGCCGCAGGGCCGCCAGCCGCGTGAATGATTCCCTTGCAGGACAAGGCGCTGTGGATCCACGTTTCCGGTTCTTCAAGATCACCCGGCACGGGAACGGCGCCGAGGCTGTCGATTTCTTCCGCGCTGGCGCTGGAACGCGCAAGCGCCGCAACACGTCTCCCGTCCTGGCGGAGACGCCGCAGGATCGCGCTGCCGATGAGGCCGGTCGCACCGGTAAGGAACACATCCATGTGAACCAGTGAAGCTGCTTCGCCGGGGGATGGCAAGCCTGTTCATCCTGCCTGTGCAAAAGCCCCTCTTTGGCAGCCTCTTCTGGCCATGCTCCCCGGTGGTGGTTTTTTGCCTCTTTACCGGGGGCGGGAGGCTCTGCTAGGCACGGGGCATGGCACTTCATCTGGTAAAGCTCTGTGTCGGCGCCGACAGCGTCGAGGACCTTCAGGCGTGGATCGATTTCCGCATGGATCAGCTGCGCGCAGCCGGGCTGCCGGCCGAGCAGACCCATACGACGCGGATGATCCCGACCCGGAAGGAAGAGCTGCTGGATGGCGGCTCGCTTTACTGGGTGATCAAGGGCTTCGTTCAGGTGCGGCAGATTCTGACGGATATCCGCCCCTTCACGGACGAGGCAGGTGTCAACCGCTGCGATCTGGTGCTGGAGCCAAGGCTGATTCTGACCCAGATGCAGCCCCGCCGCCCGTTCCAGGGCTGGCGCTATCTCAAGGACAACGAAGCCCCCGCCGACATCAAGGGCACCCGCACGGGCGGCGACATGCCCGAGGAAATGCGCCGGGAACTGGCCGAACTCGGGCTCCTCTAGGTCATCGCGGCAGTTGGGCTTGCGGGCTCCGGGCTTGCGCAGGCGGCAGAGGGTCTTGCAGGATGGGGCAGGGCCGGATAGTCCGGCAGTGACGCACCCGGGATCCCTTTATGCCGTATCTGCTGCTTGGCCTTCTGCTGCTCGCTGTTTTCCTGCTCGCCGGAAAATCCTTCACCTCGGCCTCGCCGAAGCTTCTGGCGCGCAGAACCCGCGCTGTGGGCGGCATCACCTTGCTTGCCATTGCCGTTATCCTGGCGCTCACCGGGCGGATCGGGCTGGCGGCTGTTGCGGCCAGTCTGGGCGCCCCGTTGCTCGGCTGGGCCTTGCCCTGGCAGAGGGGCGGCCTGCGCATCGGACGGCAGGAAACGCCCTGGCTCGTCATGGAGCGGGATGGGCAGAGCGGGGAGGTGCGGGGGGCGGTAAAGGCCGGGCGGTTCGCCGGACGCGCCCTGAACTCGCTTCAGTCCGGCGAGCTCAGGGACTTGTGGGCAGAGCTGGCGGCAGATCCCGCCAGCCGCAGATTATTTGAAGCTTACCTCGACGGCCGGCTGCCCGGCTGGCGTGTACACTTCGAGGCGGATGCCGCAAACCGGCATCGCGGCACGGCGCGCCCGGGCGCCATGACAGATGAGGAGGCCTACCAGATCCTGGGGCTTGCGCCCGGCGCCGGCGAAGCGGAAATCCGAGCTGCGCACCGCCGGCTTATGAAGCGGCTCCATCCCGACCACGGCGGGACGAGCTTCCTGGCTGCGAAACTCAACGAGGCTAAAGACAAGCTTCTCAGAGGACATTGATCCCACCCCACGCAGTTACTGATAGATGGTGTAGCAATTGAATTTCGCACGCTTGAGCGACTGGCAGGCGGCTTGTGCCTGGTTCTTGTCCTGGAAGCCGACAAAACGTGCACGGTACATGGTCTGGCCTTTCGCGGTCACTTCCTCGGTGTAAGGATCCCGGTTGCGCAGGGCAGAGCCCGTCGCCGCCTGTGCCTTCTTCAGCAGGCCGATGGCCGCCGTTTCCGACACGGCTGCACCGATCTGAACCTGCCAGCCGGGAGCGGCATCAGCGGTGTTGTTGGTGGCCACGGTCACGGTCGTCTTTTCCGCGGCAGTGGCGCGCGCCGGAGTGTGGGCAACCGTTTCAGGCGCCGGCACGGTTTCCACCGGAGCTGCCTCGATCACGGCAAAGGCAGCGGCCACGCGCGGAGACGGCTTGGGGCTGATGCCCGGCGTGATGGTCGAGGTTTCGACGACAATCGCAGGGGCCGGTGAGGGCAGGGCGACATTGCCATCGGCCGATGCGATCTGGATCTCCTGCTGCGGCTGCACGACCGTGCGGGCTGCGGCAACAGCCGGAGCCGGGGCGGGAACCGGAACAGGGGTAGGGGCCGGAGCTGCAGCAGCGGCCTGAACCGGTGCCTGCGGCGCAGGTGCCGGAACTGGCGCCGGAGCATCCGCGGCAGAGGCCACGGCAAAGGGCAGGACGGCCGGCTCGGAGTCAGGCTTGCTGTTGGGCACAGGTGCGCGCAGCGGTGCGTTGACGCGGATCGGAGCCGTCGGCTTGGCGTCGGCCACGATGGCCGAGGAGGTGTTGTGCACCAGGAGCGGTGCCGTCCGCGGGCCGCGGCTCGCCTTGGGCATATATTCGTTGATCAGCTTCACCATCTGCGCATCGCGCGAGCGCCCGGTGGTGCCACCCATGACGACAGCGACGATCTGACGGCCATCACGTTCCACGGAGGTGACCAGATTGAAGCCGGAGGCGTTGATGTAGCCGGTCTTGATGCCGCTCACGCCCGGAACAGCGCCCAGCAGGCGGTTGTGGTTGCCGTGGGTGCGGCCCTGGTAGGTGAAGGAACGGGTCTTGAACAACTCGAAATGCTTCGGGAAACGGTCCTGGATGGCGCGGCCGAGGGTTGCCATGTCGCGCGCAGTGGTGCGCTGACCGGCATTCGGCAGGCCATGCGGGTTCTTGAAGGTGGTCTTGCTCATGCCGATCTGGCGGGCCGTGCGGGTCATGCGGTCGGCAAAGCGCGCTTCGGAGCCGCCGATATTCTCCGCGACAACGGCCGCCACGTCATTGGCAGACTTCGTCACCAGCGCCAGGATCGCATCCCGGACCTGAATCGTGGAGCCCGGCCGCAGGCCAAGCTTTGAGGGCGGGCGGGCCGCCGCATAGGCCGAGACCTTGAGGGGCGTGTCCATGCGCAGGCGCCCCGCCTCAAGTTCCTCGAACACGATATAAAGCGTCATGACCTTGGTCAGCGACGCAGGGAAGCGCAACTCGTCCGCCGAGGCGGAATAGAGCGTCTTTCCCGTTTTGGCGTCGACCACAATCCCGGCATATCTCGGATTCTGCTGGGCTGAGGCCGGAGTGACCGAAAGGCTCAGTGCAATGGCAACTGCACCAAGGGCTCGTCTTGCAAATCTCATGAAAGAGGATGCTGCGTGCAAATCAGGCATACTAACCGAACTCTCAACTTCCCGTTCTGGGTTCAACCAAGCCGGAAGGGATCGGTCCCCGTCACGCAGCATCTGCGCATGACGCGAGCAATCGTCCCAACGCTCCCCGTGAAGCCACCTTGCCCGGAACGCGGTTACAAATCAGTAAAGCAGGGTCAATTTTAATCGCTCGTGAACCCTAACAGCGCGTCTACGTAGTCTCCGTTATATTGCGGTGCAAAAAAGAACGTTGACATTCTTGTGCATTGCGTCATTATTAGGCAACCCGACGCGAAACGCGCCGAGCAAGATTTCCCATAGCGGGTTCACGAGCGAGGGCAGGACATGATGAACAATTTTGACGACATCCAGAAGCTGGGCAAGGAAAACATGGACCAGGCCATGCAGGCTGCTGGCAACATGAGCAAGTCCCTGCAGGCGATTGCTGCCGAGATTGCAGACTTCCAGAAGAAGTCCTTCGAGGAAAGCTCTGCCGCCATGGAAAAGATCGTGTCCGCCAAGTCCCTCGACAAGGCTTTTGAAGCTCAGAGCGAGTTCTTCAAGACCAGCTACGAAGGCGTTGTCAGCGAGATGACCAAGATCGGTGAAATGTACACCGACATGGCCAAGGATCTGTACAAGCCTTACGAAGGCATGTTCTCCAAGCTCGGCAAGTGAGCTTTCCGGCGCTTTGAAGCGCCGCGCCTGTGAAATATGAAAAGGCCTGGCTGCCCGGCAGTCAGGCCTTTTTGCATCGCAAAAAATACCAGGGGTCCGGAGGCGGCCGCCGCTGCCTTTTTGCCTGTTCTTTGCGCAGGTGCCAGGGAGGGCACCCAGGAACATGTCCGCATGTGCGATGGTTTCCGCACGGGCCGCGCTCCAGCCTGGCGCAGGCAGCCTCTTCCATAATGCGATGCCATCCCTACATTGGTTAAGACCGGCGCTCGATGAGCTTGACTCTTCGAGCGCCGGTAGCCCGTGCGGCGCTTGAGCATTTTCAAGGCGTGATGCGTCAGCATCTCAGAGCCTTGGTATAAGACCGGAGGCCGCTGCAGGGCTTGACAGGACCGGACTTGGCGCCATCTGCAAAACAGGCCATTGCACGGGCGCCGTAACGGCGTCAGGATCAGGATCTGTTATGGGGCTCTGGCATGAGTCATTATAGTATGGGGCACATGGCCTCCTGCCCGGTGTGGCGGTGAGACTGTGGTAACATACGGCGGTGTAGGCTGATGGACATCATGGTCCGGCAGGCCTTGGTACAGGGTTTGCAGAAAGCTGCATTGGGATTGAATGACAGCTGCTCACAATGCCGTGAACCGGCCTGCGGGGCAGCCCGCTCCTCCGCAGGGAGTTGAGCGGCAGAAAAGACAAGATGGGCACGGGAATGGCAAGCGGATCGCGCCGGAATGAGGATGGAGATGCCGGGACGGTCGTCGTCACAAAGACGAAGACGGTCACAAAACGGCCCAATCTGTACAGGGTGCTGTTGTTGAATGACGACTACACCCCGATGGAGTTCGTCATTCATGTGGTCGAGCGCTTCTTCCAGAAGAACCGGGAGGAAGCGACACGGATCATGCTCCACGTGCACCACCATGGTGTCGGGGAGTGCGGAATATACACCTATGAGGTGGCCGAGACGAAGGTGACCCAGGTCATGGACTTCGCCCGCAAGCATCAACATCCGCTGCAATGCGTGATGGAGAAAAAGTAAGGGAACCAGACACGTGCCGTCATTCTCCCGAAGCCTCGAAAAAGCCCTGCATCAGGCTCTGGCCTTCGCCAACGAGCGGCAGCAGGAATATGCGACGCTTGAGCACCTGCTGCTGGCGCTGGTTGATGATCAGGACGCGGCAGCCGTGATGCGCGCCTGCAGCGTTGACCTCGATCTCCTGCGCCGCAATCTTGTCGACTATATCGAGACCGAGCTGGAAAACCTCGTCACGGGCGGCGAGGAGGATGCCAAGCCGACTGCCGGCTTCCAGCGGGTCATTCAGCGTGCCGTCATCCATGTCCAGTCCTCGGGACGGGAAGAGGTGACGGGAGCCAACGTGCTTGTCGCGATTTTCGCCGAGCGCGAGAGCCATGCCGCCTATTTCCTGCAGGAGCAGGACATGACGCGCTATGATGCCGTCAATTACATCTCTCACGGAATTGCCAAGCGGCCGGGGCTGTCTGAGCCGCGCCCGGTCCAGGGCGTGGAGGATGAAGCTGCCATGCCGGAAGAAGCTGAATCCAAGCCGAAGAAGAAGAATGACGCGCTCGAGGCCTATTGCGTCAATCTCAACGAGAAATCCAAGGCCGGGAAGGTCGATCCGCTGATCGGCCGCAACGCCGAAGTGACGCGCACGATCCAGATCCTGTGCCGCCGCTCGAAGAACAATCCGCTCTTCGTCGGCGACCCGGGCGTGGGCAAGACTGCGATTGCCGAGGGCCTGGCGCGGCGTATCGTCAACAAGGACGTGCCCGAAGTGCTGCAGGATGCCACCATCTTCTCGCTCGACATGGGCGCGCTGCTGGCCGGCACCCGCTATCGCGGCGACTTCGAGGAGCGCCTGAAGCAGGTGGTGAAGGAGATCGAGGAGTATCCGGGCGCGGTGCTCTTCATCGACGAAATCCACACGGTGATCGGCGCGGGCGCGACTTCTGGCGGGGCGATGGATGCCTCCAACCTGCTGAAGCCGGCGCTGGCCTCGGGCGCGATCCGCTGCATGGGCTCGACCACCTACAAGGAATACCGCCAGTTCTTCGAGAAGGACCGGGCTCTCGTGCGCCGTTTCCAGAAGATCGATGTGAACGAGCCCTCGGTGCCGGATGCCATTGAGATCCTCAAGGGCCTGAAGCCCTATTTCGAGGACTTCCACAAGGTCAAGTACACCAACGAGGCCATCAAGACGGCGGTGGAACTGTCGGCCAAATACATCAATGACCGCAAGCTGCCGGACAAGGCCATCGACGTGCTGGATGAAACCGGCGCCTCGCAGATGCTGCTGCCGGAAAGCCGCCGCCGCAAGACCATCGGCGTCAAGGAAATCGAGACGACGATTGCCACCATGGCCCGCATCCCGCCCAAGTCGGTGTCGAAGAGTGATGCAGCCGTGCTGTCGAGCCTGACGGAAGACCTGAAGCGCGTGGTCTATGGCCAGGACAAGGCCATCGAAACGCTCTCCAGCGCCATCAAGCTGGCCCGTGCGGGCCTGCGCGAGCCGAACAAGCCGATCGGCAGCTACCTGTTCTCCGGCCCCACCGGCGTCGGCAAGACGGAAGTCGCCCGCCAGCTCGCCGCCTCGCTTGGCGTTGAGCTGCTGCGCTTCGACATGTCCGAATATATGGAGCGCCACACGGTCAGCCGCCTCATCGGCGCGCCTCCGGGCTATGTCGGCTTCGATCAGGGCGGCTTGCTGACCGACGGCATCGACCAGCATCCCCATTGCGTGCTGCTGCTGGATGAAATCGAGAAGGCCCATCCGGACCTCTTCAACATCCTGTTGCAGGTGATGGATCACGGCAAGCTGACCGACCACAACGGCAAGCAGGTCGATTTCCGCAATGTCATCCTGATCATGACCACCAATGCCGGTGCGTCCGACATGGCCAGAGCCCCCATCGGCTTCAACAAGCTGAAGCGGGAAGGGGATGATCAGGAGGCGATCAACAAGCTGTTCACGCCGGAATTCCGCAACCGTCTCGATGCGGTCATTCCCTTCGGCAATCTGCCGGTTCAGGTGATCCATCAGGTGGTGGAGAAGTTCGTCATGCAGCTGGAGGCGCAGCTCGCCGACCGCGGCGTGACCTTCGAACTGACACCGGAAGCCGTCGCATGGCTGGCGGACAAGGGCTACGACAGCCAGATGGGCGCGCGCCCGCTTGGCCGCGTCATCCAGGAGCACATCAAGCGGCCGCTGGCCGACGAGGTGCTGTTCGGCAAGCTGCAGAAGGGCGGCACGGTCAAGGTCACCGTCAGCGAGGACGGGGCAGGGCTTCTGCTCGAAACCGTCGAGGAAAAGCGCAAGGCGGCTCCCGCGCCGGAACCCGAGACGCTGCCGGCCAAGAAGAAGCGCAAGGCTCCCGCCGCCAAGGCCGCCGAGCCTGCGGCAAAGCCTGCACCCAAGGCCGGCCCGAAGAAGTCCAGCGTTCCCAAGGTGCCGCTGGCCGACTGACCGGCCCTTTAAAACAATGCGCCCTGCAGTTCCCGGATAAGGAGCTGCAGGGCGTTTTTCATTTTGGCAGTGGCAAGTGTATGGCTGGATGATCAGCCCATGCGCTCGGATACATATTCGTTCGGGCTTGCCGGGAACACGACGGTCTTGTCGCCGCTGATGAAGACGCGGCGGTGGATATGCGCGTGGATTGCACGGGCGAGAACCTGACTTTCGACGTCACGTCCGAGGCTCACATAGTCGTTGGCGCTTTGCGCATGGGTCACGCGCACCGTGTCCTGCTCGATGATCGGGCCTTCATCCAGATCGGCCGTCACATAGTGGCTGGTTGCCCCGATCAGTTTCACGCCGCGGTCAAAGGCCTGCTTGTAGGGGTTGGCACCCTTGAAGCTGGGCAGGAAGCTGTGATGGATGTTGATGATCCGGCCGGACATCTTGGTGCACATCTCGTCCGACAGAACCTGCATGTAACGGGCGAGAACCACCAGCTCGGCGCCCGTATCGCGGACGATCTTCATCTGCTCGGCTTCGGCCTGTGCCTTGTTCTCCTTGGTCACCTTGATGCAGTGGAACGGAATATCGTGGTTCACCACCACCTTCTGATAATCCATATGGTTCGAGATGACGGCCGCGATGTCGATGGGCAGAGCCCCGATCCGCCAGCGGTAGAGCAGGTCGTTCAGGCAGTGCCCGAAACGGCTGACCATGATCACGACCTTCATCTTCTTGTTGAGATCATGGAAGGAATGGACAATGTCCGAGCCCGCTATCTCTGCGCGGAATGCCTCGTCCAGCTCCTCGCGCGTGCGGCCCTGCTCGGAGACGAAGCTGAGCCGCATGAAGAAGCGGTTGTTCTGCACGTCGGTGAACTGCGAACTGTCATGGATATTGCAGCCCGCGTTCGCCAGGAAGGACGAGATCGTCGCGACAACCCCGATCCGTACGGGGCAGGATAATGTCAGGATAAGCTGGGACATCGGCAATTTCCTTTTCGCGGCCGCTGAACAGGGGACGGGGGCCGGGGAAGTTGCGAAGAGGGCTCCGGCCTGTTTGTTAGCCGTAGCCGTTGCGGCAGGTCCGGGCGTGAAGATTTGCGACGCAGGACCAGCAGCTTTGCGTCAGGCCGCCATGGCCTGCTGGTCTCTGCAAGTTCACAAGGCGGAACGCCTTTCGGTGTATTGTCCGCAGGACGCAATACTACTGGTGGAATGTCGTTCCCGTTCTGCGGAACTGCGTCACTTCGACCCATAACCGTACGGGTACCAGTTGCTTGTCTCGTCTCTCGTTCGAGCCAGCCGCAAATCGCATGAAAAAAAACGCCGGAGGGTTTTCCTCCTTCCTGAACGGGCGGTGCTTTGCGCTCCGGCCGCAGGGGACGCTTTGTTTCATGCCAAAAATCAAGACGGCGTTCGTCGGCGAGACTCCCCTTCAGGCAGGCACTGTGCCAACTTTAGGAGGATGGAAGCTTGACCAATGTGACAAAGAACGGCGAACACGCCGGAGAGCGGATTAGAAATCATCCGCCCGAAAGTGCAATACAGACCGGCTACGAGGTCGGTCAGGACAATATAGACGGGCGGCTGGGGCCGTTGGGCTACAGTGTTCACAATCCCGTCTTTCTGATCTCCGCCCTTTGCGTCATAGCCTTCGTCGTTTTCACTCTGGCGCTGCCGTCGCTCGCAGGGGATGTTTTCTCGGCTGTTTTTTCCAGTGTAACGAAGGGCTTCGACTGGTTCTTCATCGGGGCGGCGGATGTTTTCGTCATCCTTTGCCTCGTGCTGGTGGTCAGCCCTTTTGGGAAGATCCGGCTTGGCGGGGCGGCCGCAGTGCCTGATTTTGGCTATCTGAGCTGGTTCTCGATGCTTTTTGCCGCCGGCATGGGCATCGGTCTGATGTTCTATGGCGTCAGCGAACCGCTCAGTCACTTCGGTTCGGCGGCAGGCGGCATACAGGCGGGCGCTGACGGGGTCCGCACGGACTGGTCCCCCCTTGGCGCTGCGGCGAGCGAGCAGGAGGCGATCCGGCTGGGCATGGCTGCCACAATCTTCCACTGGGCGCTGCACCCCTGGGCGATCTATGCGGTGGTGGGGCTCAGCCTGGCGCTGTTCAGCTACAACAAGGGTCTGCCGCTGACGATCCGCTCTGCCTTTTATCCGATCTTCGGCGAGCGTGTCTGGGGCTGGCCCGGGCACGTCATCGATATTCTTGCAGTCTTTGCGACCTTGTTCGGGCTGGCGACCTCGCTCGGCCTGGGTGCCGTTCAAGCCAACGCCGGCTTCAACAAGCTGTTCGGGATGCCGGTCAATGAGACATCTCAGGTCATTCTGATCATCGGGATCACGGCAATCGCGCTCTATTCGGTGATCCGGGGGCTCGAAGCCGGGGTGAAGCGCCTGTCCGAATTGAACATGGTTCTGGCCTTCGGGCTTTTGATGTTCGTTCTGTTCGCCGGGCCGACGCTGCTGCTGATGACGGATATGGGCGATTTTCTTCTGGCCTATCTTCAGTATCTGCCTGCCTTGTCGAACCCGGTTGGGCGCGATGATGTGAACTTCATGCAGGGCTGGACCTCGTTCTACTGGGCCTGGTGGATCAGCTGGTCACCCTTTGTCGGCATGTTCATTGCCCGTGTCTCGCGCGGCCGCACCGTGCGTGAGTTCCTGATCAGTGTCCTGTTGATCCCGTCACTCGTTTGCGTGATCTGGATGTCGATCTTTGGCGGCACGGCGATCAGCCAGCTGGTCCGTGACGGCTATGGCGCCGTTCGCGACTCTGCTCTGCCGCTGCAGCTGTTCACGATGCTAGACGGACTGCCGCTGGCCCAGATCACCTCATTCATCGGGATCGTGCTGGTGATCGTCTTCTTCGTGACGTCATCGGACTCGGGCTCGCTGGTGATCGATACCATCGCCGCAGGCGGCAAGGTGGATGCCCCGGTCCCGCAGCGCGTGTTCTGGTGCGTGTTCGAGGGGATCGTCGCGATCGTGCTCCTGATGTCTGCGGGAGGCCTGTCTTCTCTGCAGTCGATGGTCATCTCGACCGGCTTGCCCTTCACGGTGCTGCTGCTGCTGATGTGCGTCGCAATCTGGAAGGGCCTGGCCAGCGAGCCGCGCTGAACTTCTGGATCGCAAGAGAAAGCGCCCGCACATGCTGCGGGCGCTTTTTTGTCAGCTCCGGGCCTGCCGCAAGCCCTGCGGGGTCTGCCCGTAGCGGCGGCGGAACATCCGGCTCAGATGCGAACTGTCGCAGAAGCCGCACTCCAGCGCGATCTGGGAGATGGGCCGCTCGCCGGTGACGATCAGGTGATGGGCAAGAGACAGGCGCATGTCCAGAAAGGCTGACTGCGGCGACGTGCCGAGCGCAGCCTGAAAGTGCCGTTCAAGCTGCCGCTTGCTATGACCGATCCGGCTGGCGATCTCGGCCACGGTGAAGGGCTGCTCGATGTTCTGCTGCATCATCAGAAGGGCGCGCAGCACCATCGGGTCGCGGGTCTTGAAGTCCATCGTGATCCCGGGCTGCGGTTTGTCCGCCTGAAGCGCCTCGTCGATGATCATGATGTGCAGGCTCTTGCTGGCCTGGGCGCGGCCGACATGCTTGTCGACCAGATAGGCCGCCAGATGGGCGGAACTGACCCCGCCGGAGCAGGTCAGCCGGTCGCGGTCGACGACGAAGATTTGGTCCGTGACGGGGTTAAGCCCTTCGAATTGCTCGAGGAAGTCGGCATGGTGAAACCAGCTGACGCAGCAGCGGTAGCCATTCAACAGTCCTGCCTGGTGCAGGAGGAAGGCCCCGGTGCAGACGCCGGCCAGCGGCACGCCCGCCGCAGCCGCCTCGTGCAGGAAGCGGTGATAGCCCGGCGGCAGCACCGCTTCATCCTCCATCAGTCCGCCAATGACGACGATGTAATCGAAGCGGGCCGGGTCACCCAGACGCTCCTTGGGCTGGACACTGATTCCGCAGCTTGAGGTGACCGGCTCCATCGTGTCCGACAGCACTGTCCAGTTACACAGGATCGGCCGGCTGCGGTCGCCTTCGTCCGCGGCAAGGCGCAGGACGTCAACGAAATTGGCAAAGGCGCAGAGCGTGAAACGCCGAGCAAGGATGAAACCGACGGACAGGCGCGTGTTGCCCTGCTGGCGGCGCACCGGATGCGGGGCGGGCCGTGGCGGCGGGGGGCTCGGCTGGGTGGGGGCAAGGCTCATGATGGGGCCTGTGGTTCAAAGTGTCGCACTCATGTCGTAGCTCTAATCCTTTGATGACGCAAATGTCCTGTTGCGCAGAGCATCGATCCGGCAAAGTCGGGCATAAGCAGAAGCGCCTGCTGCCATCTCTTGCCCCTGTCACAACCGGGCGGGCGGAGCGGCGGCAGGGGCCGCAATCGGACATGCCACTCCTTTAGGTGGCTGACAGAAGGGAAGCGCCATGAAGATCCTTGTCCCGGTGAAGCGGGTGGTTGATCACAACGTCAAGATCCGCGTCAAACCCGATGGTACGGGCGTGGATCTGGCCAATGTGAAGATGTCGATGAACCCCTTCGACGAGATTGCGGTCGAGCAGGCCATCCGCATGAAGGAAGCCGGGCAGGCGTCGGAGATTGTCGCCGTATCGGTCGGCCCGGCGCAGGCACAGGAGGTGCTGCGCACCGCCCTTGCCATGGGCGCCGACCGGGCAATCCTGATCCTTGCCGAGGGCCGCGTCGAGCCTCTGGCTGTCGCAAAGATCTTGCAGAAGGTGGCGCAGGCTGAGGCGGCGGGGCTCGTGATTCTGGGCAAGCAGGCCATCGATGATGACTGCAACCAGACCGGCCAGATGCTGTCGGCACTGCTGGGCTGGAGCCAGGCCACCTTTGCCTCGAAGATCGAACTGGCGGACGGCAAGGCCATCGTCACGCGTGAGATCGACAGCGGCCTTCAGCAGATCGAGGTGACGCTGCCCGCCGTCGTCACCGCTGACCTGCGTCTCAATGAGCCGCGCTATGCCAGCCTTCCCAACATCATGAAGGCCAAGAAAAAGCCGCTTGTCCAGCAGACGCCCGAAGAACTGGGTGTGGACATTGCCCCGCGTCTTCGTGTCCTGCGCGTCGAAGAGCCGGGCACCCGCGCCACCGGCATCAAGGTCGCCACCGTCGCCGAGCTTCTCGACAAGCTGAAAACCGAAGCCGCCGTCATCTGACCCCGGGAGACAACGACATGGCCATTCTTCTCTTTGCCGACCACGACAATGCCTCCTTGTCCGAACACAGCGCCCGTGCCCTGAGTGCGGCGCTGCAGATCGGCGGCGAGGTGGACATTCTGATCGCGGGCCAGAACGCCGGGCCCGCAGCGCAGTCTGCTGCAGCCCTTGCAGGCGTCCGCCGCGTCCTTCTGGCGGAAAGCGGCGCGCTCGCCGAGCGGCTGGCGGAACCAACGGCCGCGCTGATCCTCTCGCTGGCGAGCGGCTATGACACCATTCTTGCGCCCGCGACCAGCAGCGGCAAGAACGTGCTGCCCCGTGCCGCCGCGCTTCTCGATGTGATGCAGGTCTCCGACGTGACCGCCATCCTTGCGCCTGACACCTTCAAGCGCCCGGTCTATGCCGGCAATGCCATCGAGGTCGTACAGGCGCCGGGACCGGTCCGCGTGCTGACCATCCGCACAGCCAGCTTCGCACCGGCCGCCTTCGGCACTGTTCCCGTTCCGGTGGTTCCCGTCGACATGCCTGCCGCACCGGACCTGTCCGTCTTCCGCGAGAATCTTCTGTCGGTCAGCGACCGTCCCGATCTCTCCTCGGCCAGGATTGTTGTGTCGGGCGGCCGTGCGCTTGGCTCCAAAGAGCGGTTCGAGCAGGTCATCAATCCGCTGGCCGACAAGCTGGGCGCCGCTGTGGGAGCTAGCCGCGCTGCGGTGGATGCAGGTTACGCTGCGAACGACTTCCAGGTCGGTCAGACCGGCAAGGTCGTCGCGCCGGATCTCTACATTGCCTGCGGCATTTCCGGTGCTATCCAGCATCTTGCGGGCATGAAGGACAGCCGTATCATCGTCGCCATCAACACCGATGCCGAGGCGCCGATCTTCCAGGTTGCCGATTACGGCATTGTCGGTGACATTTTCGACGTCCTGCCCGAGCTGGAGCGCGCCCTGTGAGCACCATGACTGCTGCCGAACACCAGCCTGCGAGGGCTGCGATCATCGACGGCCGGGCTCATGCCGATGCGCTTGGTGCGCGCATCGCGCAGCAGGTGCAAGACTTCGCCCGGCATACCGGCCGCAGGCCCGGCCTTGCCGTGGTGCTCGTCGGCACGGATCCCGCCAGCGAGGTCTATGTCCGCAGCAAGGGGCGCATGGCCCGCAAGCTGGGGATGGAGAGCTTCGAGCATGTGCTGCCTGAAACGGTGTCGCAGGCTGGTCTTCTTGCGCTCGTGGAACAACTGAACGGTGACGATACTGTCGATGGCATTCTCGTGCAGCTGCCCCTGCCGCAGGGCCTTGATAGCCTCGCCGTGATTGAGGCGATTGATCCGGCCAAGGACGTGGACGGTCTGCACCCCGTAAACGCTGGTTATCTTGCCTCGGGTCTGCCGGGGCTGGTGTCCTGCACGCCGCTCGGCTGCCTGATGCTGCTGAAGGAAAGCCTCGGGGATCTCGCCGGGCTGGACGCGATCGTTGTCGGCCGCTCGATCCTCGTCGGCAAGCCGATGGCGCAACTGCTGCTGGCTGCAAACTGCACCGTCACGCTGGCGCATTCCCGGACCGTTGATCTGGTCGGCAAGGTTGGCCGGGCAGATATCGTTGTGGCCGCCGTCGGTTCAGCCGGGATGATCCGCGGAGAATGGATCAAACCGGGCGCAACGGTGATCGATGTCGGCACCAGCCGCGTGCCCCTGAACGGCAAGAACCATCTGGTTGGAGACGTCGATTTTGCCGGTGCCAGTCTGCGCGCACGGGCGATCACGCCTGTACCGGGCGGGGTGGGGCCGATGACCATCATGACGCTGATGCACAACACGCTGATTGCCGCCTGCCGCCGCGCAGGCCTTCCTGCGTTCAACTGACACGACGACTTTCCTGCCGCCTTGGGCGGCGGGACCATGACCTAGACCCATGACCCGCGGCCCCGCCGTATGGCCGCAGCCTTTGAGGATACAAGAACATGTCCACGTTTCCGTCCCGTGCCCGCGTTGTCATTGTCGGTCTTGGGGGCATTGTCGGTGCCTCTGTCGCCCATCACCTGATCGAAAACGGGTGGGATGACATCGTGGGGATCGACAAGTCGGGCATCCCGACGGACATCGGTTCGACCGCCCATGCCTCCGACTTCTGCTATGCGACCAGCCATGACTTCCTGTCCTGCTGGACCACCATGTATTCCATGGACTTCTACGAGAAGCTCGGCAACTACCAGCGCATCGGCGGGCTTGAAGTCGCGCGGGTGGGCGATGATGCCCGCATGGCCGAACTGAAGCGCAAGGTGGATTCCGGCCGCGCCTTCGGCACCAACGTGACCATGATTTCGGCGGCGGAAGCCAAGGAGAAGTTCCCGCTTCTGGAAGAAGACCAGATTCAGGGCGCGCTGTGGGACCCTGATGCCGGTCTTGTCGTGCCGCGTTCGCAGACGGTTGCTGCCAAGCTCGTGGACATGGCCGAGGCGGCGGGCAAGCTGAAGATCTTCGCCAACACCCCGGCGCTCGAGCTTCTGCACGAGGACGGCCGCGTCACCGGCGTGCGCACGTCACGCGGCACGATCATGGCCGACTATGTCGTCGTCTGTGCCGGCCTCTGGGGCCGCCTGATTGCCGGATTGGCGGGCGAGGATCTGCCGGTGATGCCGGTCGATCACCCGCTGACCTTCTTCGGCCCCTACAATGAATTTGCCGGCACCGGTCTTGAGATCGGCCGTCCGCTGCTGCGCGATCAGGGCAATTCGGCCTATCTGCGCGACACCGGTGATCCCAACACCACCGAAGGCGGCCAGATCGAGTGGGGCTACTATTATGAAAAGGACGTGCGAATGGTTCATCCGCGCGATCTTCTTGAAAAGCACGAAGCGCGGCTGTCGCCCTCGCAGCGCGATCTGGTGCTGGAAGATGTGATCGAGCCGCTTGAGCGGGCGATGGAACTGACGCCGATCCTGGCCGAGCTGGGCTTCAACGAAAGCCATTCCTTCAACGGCCTGCTTCAGACGACGACCGACGGCGGGCCTTCCATGGGCGAAAGCCGCAAGCTGCGGGGCCTGTGGTACGCCGTCGCGATCTGGGTCAAGGACGGCCCGGGCATGGGCAAGCTGATCGCGGACTGGATGACCAAGGGCCGCACGGATATCGATCACAACCGCATCGACTATGCGCGTTTCAGCGACTTCCAGCTGACCGAGGACTTCATCTGGGGCCGCTGTGAGGAAACCGCGGCCAAGATCTACAACCCGCCGGTTCATCCGCGTGAGCCCTTCGCCAATGCCCGTGGCATCCGCCGTTCGCCGTTCCACGAGCGCGAGAAGGAGCTGGGCGGCTATTTCATGGAGCTGGGCGGCTGGGAACGTGCTCATGGCTACGCGGCCAACGAGCATCTTCTCGAGAAATATGCAGATCAGGTTCCGCAGCGCGAGAACGAATGGGACAGCCGCCATTTCTGGCGCGTGTCCAACGCCGAGCAGCTGGAGATGAGCGCCGATTGCGGCATCATCAACCTGTCGCATTTCCACATGACCGACATTTCGGGCCCGGACCATGTGGCGCTGATGGAATGGCTTTGCGCGGCCAGGATCGGCGGTGATGCCAATATCGGCAAGGGCATCTACACCCACATGCTGGACGAGGAAGGCATGGTCCGCGCCGACTTCACCGTCTTCCGCATGGAGGACCGCTGCCGTCTGGTGAACGGCGCCGATGCGGGGCCGCGCGATCAGATGTACATGCGCCGCGTTGCGCAGGACAAGGGCTTCGACGTCACCATCACGGATGTGACCGAAGATTACACCACCATCGGCATCTGGGGCCCCAACGCACGCGAGAACCTCAAGAAGGTCGTCGCCGATCCTGATGCGCTGGATGTGGCGAACTTCCCCTTCGCGGCCATCCGGCAGATCGAGATCGCGGGCTGCAAGGTCATGGCTTTCCGCATCTCCTATGTAGGCGAGCAGGGCTGGGAACTGCACATGCGCTATTCCGACGGTCTGGCCGTCTGGG
The DNA here is from genome assembly GCF_054073275.1 of Pannonibacter sp. Q-1. Taxonomy (NCBI): domain Bacteria; kingdom Pseudomonadati; phylum Pseudomonadota; class Alphaproteobacteria; order Hyphomicrobiales; family Stappiaceae; genus Pannonibacter; species Pannonibacter sp. Q-1. The sequence goes on along the minus strand of NZ_JBSXNB010000002.1, from coordinate 522,040 downwards.
ATGCGCTGCGCGGGGCAGGGGTGATGGCCGTCGGCGTCGAAACCTATGCCAACTCGCGCCGGCTGGAAAAGTCGCTGCGCCTGCAGAACGCCGACCTTCTGACGCAATACAACCTCTTCGAGGCCGACCTTGCCCGTCCCAAGGTCAAGGAGCCGGATTTCGTCGGCAAGGCAAAGCACGTCGAATACCGTGCCCGCGAACATCAGCCGGCAATGCTCTGCACGCTGGTGATGACCGAAAACACCGACAGCACAGGCACCGCCCGCTATCCCGTCGGCACCCTGCCGGTGATGGATCCGGACACGGGCAAGGTGCTGGTCGATGCGCTCGGCCGCCGCTCCTACACGACCTCGATTGCCTATGGCCCGACCGTCGGCAAGAACATCGCGCTGGCCTATCTGCCCTGGGACTACTGCCAGCTGGGCCGCAAGCTGCAGGTCAGCTATTTCGACGAGCTCTACCCAGTCGAAGTTGCCGGCATCGGCTACGCGCCCCTCTATGACCCGGAGAACCTCAAGCCGAGAAGCTGAGCGGAGGAGCGCTGTGCAAAAGTCATTGACCTTACGCCTGCGGGCGCAAGGCCAATGATGCTGCTCTTGCCCCCCTGAAAGCGGCTTCATCGGGCTTGCGCTGTTCAGGGTCTGCTGCGGCGGACCCTGCCGGAAACTGAGGAAATGCGGGGGATTCGCGTCCTTCTCCAGTGCCCTGATGCGGTGACTGGTCTCTGGTTTGAGACGCGTGTGCTCCGGACGGGGCGTGCTTGAAATGCAGGTGCCGGACCGCAGCCTCAGGGCAGGCAGGACAGCCGGATCGGGGAAGGTTGCAGGGCCTGGGAATGATGTCGCATCCGGCACAGGAACGGTCGCTGTTGTGACGATGCGGAAAGCCCTTAACAGGGCTAACTCCAGTTGAGATTTAATCCTCTTGCCAAGAAGCCGCCGGACTGGCTTCGCCGCAAATGATCAACCTGCCGGCTTTTCAGGATGCCATCATGCCAGGACATTCCCAGCCCCTTTCCGATCTGATCGCCCAGCACAAGCCCGGCTATGGCCTGCCGCAGGCCTTCTACACTTCGGCCGAGGTGTTTGCCGAGGACATGGAGACGATTTTCTACCGCGATTGGCTCTTTGCCTTTCCGGCCTGCTTGCTGGACAGGGCAGGCAGCTTCCAGCGGCTGCGGATCGGCGCCTATGATGTTGTCGTGCTGCGCGACAACCAGGGGGAGATCAGGGCATTCCACAATTCCTGCCGGCACCGCGGTTCGGTCATCTGCACGTCGTCGAAGGGACGTTTGGCCAAGCTGACCTGTCCCTATCATCAGTGGACCTATGGCCTCGATGGAAAGCTGGTCTGGGCGCGTGACATGGGCGAGGAGTTCGACCCCTCCCAGCACAGCCTGAAGCCTGTTCATTGCCGCGTCGTGTCGGGGCTGGTCTATATCTGCCTTGCGGCCAATGCGCCCGATTTCGATGAATTTGCCAGCACCGTGACGCCTTATCTTGGCGTTCACGATCTGAGCGATGCCAAGGTCGCGTTCCAGTCCACGATCATCGAGAACGGCAACTGGAAACTGGTCTGGGAGAACAACCGCGAGTGCTATCACTGCGCGGGCAACCACCCCGACCTTTGCCGGACCTACCCGGAAGACCCCTCGATCACCGGCGTGAGCCCGGATGGCACCTTCCCCGAAAAGGTTGAGAATCACTTCAACCGCATGGAAGGCGCCGGTGCCCCTTCGCGCTTCAAGATTGCGCCGGACGGGCAGTTCCGGGTGGCGCGGATGCCGCTGCTTGATGGGGCGGAAAGCTACACGATCAACGGCAAGATCGCGGTGCAGAAGCGGCTTGGCCGGGTTCCGTTCCTGGATGCAGGCACGCTGCTGCTGTTCCACTATCCGACGACCTGGAACCACTTCCTGACCGATCACTCGATCACCTTCCGCGTGACCCCGATCAGCCCGATGGAAACCGAGGTCCAGACGACCTGGCTCGTCAACAAGGATGCGGTTGAAGGCGTCGATTACGACCTGAAGAACCTGACCACGGTCTGGGAGCACACGAACGACGAGGACCGCCGCGTCGTCGAGCATAATCAGCAGGGCATTTGCTCGCCCGCTTACGAACCGGGTCCCTATTCGACCCTGCACGAGGACGGTGTTATCCAGTTCGTGAACTGGTACCTGGACCGCCTCAAGGCCCGTCAGCCGGGCCTTGCAGTCGCGGCGGAGTGAGATTGACATGATTGATGCCCAGCAGACCGTGACGGCAAAATGGACCGATGACGAACCTCTGGAGTGCGTCTCGATCCTGCCGGAAGCCCCTGATGTCGTGACGGTCTGCTTTCAGGCTCCGTCGGGCCGCCCCTTCGAATTTCTGGCCGGCCAGTTCCTCACGCTGGAACTGCCGGTCCCGGGTGGCCCGATCTACCGGACTTACACGATCTCATCCGCGCCGACGCGGCCCAAGTCGCTGACGATCACGATCAAGGCACAGCCGGGCAGTGTCGGCACACGCTGGATCATGGACAATGTGCGGCCCGGGACAAGACTGAAGGTCAGGGGGCCGGCCGGACGCTTCACGTCCACCCATTTCCCGGCGAAGAAGTATCTCTTCATCTCGGCGGGCTCGGGCATCACGCCGATGATGTCGATGACGACCGAGATCTATGATCTTGGCCGGCACTGCGACATCGTCTTCGTCAACTGCGCAAGGCGCCCGTCCGAGATCATCTTCAAGCGCCGGCTTGAGCACATGGCCTCCCGGATCGAGGGCCTGGACCTGAAATGGGTGGTGAGGGAGAGCGACATCTATCAGCCCTGGACCGGCTACCAGGGGCGCTTCAACCAGCTGATGCTTGGCCTGATGGCGCCTGACTACCTTGAGCGGGAGGTGTTCTGCTGCGGGCCGGACGGCTTCATGCAGGCGGTCAGCGAGGCGCTGGCAGGCCTTGGCTTCGACATGGCGCATTACCATCAGGAGAGCTTCGGCGCGCCTGAGGCTGGTGAACTTCCCGTGGTCGAGACCGGCACGAGCGCCGATACGCCGGTTGAGACGGCAAAGCTGGTCTTCGAGGAGTCCGGCGTCACCCACGACTGCAGTTCCATGGACACTGTGCTGCACGCGGCGCGCGCGGCCGGTGTGGCCATTCCCTTCGGCTGCAGCATGGGCGTGTGCGGCAGCTGCCGCATCCGCAAGCTGTCGGGCGAAGTGCACATGGTCCACAATGGCGGGATCAGCGACGACGAGATCGAGGAAGGCTACATCCTTGCCTGCTGCTCGAACCCGCGCGGCACCGTTACTCTTGAGGCGTAGGGCCGGCGTCTGCCAGCCTGCCGCTGCGGATCTCACCGGGTGTGAGCCCGCGCTCAGTCTTCAGTGCACGCGCCAGATGCGGCGCGTCGCAGAAGCCGCAGGCGAGCGCAATTTCTGTCACTGACTGTTCGGTCCGGCGCAGCCGGGCCGAGGCGCGGTCCAGCCGGATTTCCAGATAGATGCGCCGGGGCGACTGGCCCAGATCGGCCTGAAACCGGCGCTCCAGCGTGCGGCGGGCCGTCCCGAGCGCAGCTGCGATCTGGTCGATGCTCAGCGTCTGCTCGATATTCTGCTGCATCTTCAAGACGGCACGCTTGACCAGCTCGTCCCTTGCCTGCCTTGCCAGCATCTGGCCGGGCTGGGCGCGCTGGCCGCTGAGCGCATCCTCGATCATCATGATGTTGAGGCTTTTCGTGGCGGCAGACTGCCCGACGTGGCGCTGGACCAGAAACGCCGCCAGATGCGCCGCGCCGTGCCCCCCCGAGCAGGTCAGCCGGTCCCTGTCCACCACGAAGATCTGATCCGAGATCGGTGTTTCATTGTCGAAACGGTCGATGAAGTCCTGATGGTGGAACCAACTGACGCAGCACCGGTAGCCCTGCAGCAGACCCGCAGCCTGCAGCGTGAACACGCCGGTGCAAAGCCCGACCAGCGGCACGCCCTGCGCCGCCGTTTCCGCGATGAAGGCGAGCGCCTGCGGGCCAAAGGCTGCCCGGTCGCTGATCAGCCCTCCGACCACCACCAGGTAATCGAAGGCCGCCGCCCGGCGTAGCGGCGTGTCCGGCTGCACCCGGACGCCGCAGCTGGACCGGATCGGATCCATCCGGTCGGCCAGCACGGTCCAGTCGCACAAGATCGGCCGTGACTTGTCCGCATCATCCGCCGCCAGCCGCAGGACATCCACGAAATTGGCAAAGGCCGACAGGGTGAACTGGTCGGCCAGCAGGAAGGCAACACGCAGGCGGGCAGGGGGGATGGTGCGGGCAGCTGTCATGACGCGATCCTACATGACACCTGGCGCAAATCTACATTCAAGGTGCGATCCAAGACCATAATGTGACACTCAGCTGCGATTAAGAGGATCCCGCCATGCAACGTTTCTCTGCCTTGTCCCTGCTCGAGAACGCTTTGACAGGCCACAAGAACTGGCGCGAACAATGGCCGGACAGCCAGCCCAAGGCCGAGTATGACGTCATCATCGTCGGGGCAGGCGGGCACGGTCTGGGCGCGGCCTATTACCTTGCCAAGGAACACGGCATCACCAATGTCGCGGTGATCGACAAGGGGTGGCTGGGCGGCGGCAACACCGGACGCAACACGACCATCATCCGCTCCAACTATCTCTATGACGAAAGCGCCCGGCTTTACGATCATGCCCTGGACCTGTGGGAGAACCTCAGCCAGGAACTCAATTACAACGTCATGTATTCCAAGCGCGGCGTGATGATGCTGGCGCACAATGTTCATGACGTGCAGTCCTTCCAGCGCCACATTCACGCCAACCGGCTCAACGGGGTGGACAACCGCTGGCTGACGGCGGCCGAAGCCAAGGCCTTCTGTCCGCCACTGAACATCAGCCCGGACGCGCGCTATCCGGTCATGGGTGCGGCGCTGCAGATGCGGGCGGGCACTGCGCGGCACGATGCGGTGGCATGGGGCTATGCGCGGGCGGCGGCAGCGCGCGGGGTGGATATCATCCAGAACTGCCCGGTGACCGCGATCCGCCGCGGGCCGGATGGCAGCGTCATCGGGGTGGAAACTGCCAAGGGTTTCATCAAGGCGAAAAAGGTCGCCATTTCGGCCGCCGGTCACACCAGTGTCGTCATGGACAGCGCCGGTGTGCGGATGCCGCTGGAAAGCTACCCGCTGCAGGCTCTGGTCAGCGAACCGGTCAAGCCCATTTTCCCGTGCGTTGTCATGTCGAACACGGTCCACGCCTATATCAGCCAGTCCGACAAGGGCGAGCTGGTGATCGGTTCGGGCACCGACCAGTACACCAGCTACAGCCAGCGCGGCGGCCTGCCGTTGATCGAGCACACGGTGGCGGCAATCTGCGAGGTCTTCCCGATCTTCAACAGGATGCGGATGCTGCGCAAGTGGGGCGGCATCGTGGACGTCACGCCCGACCGCAGCGCCATCCTCGGCAAGACGCCGGTCAAGGGGCTCTATGTGAACTGCGGATGGGGCACCGGTGGCTTCAAGGCGACGCCGGGCGCTGCCCACACGCTGGCCTGGACCGTGGCCAAGGATGAGCCGCATCCGGTCAATGCACCCTTCACCCTGGAACGCTTCACCACCGGCCGTCTGATCGACGAGGCCGCTGCCGCCGCCGTCGCGCACTGAGAGGTTTCCGATGCTTCTGATCCATTGTCCCTATTGCGACGAAACCCTGCCCGAGCTCGAGTTTGCCTATGCGGGAGAGGCCCATATCGCGCGCCCGGCAGACCCCTCGGCCCTCTCGGACGAGGAATGGCGTGATTTCCTCTTCATCCGCACGAATGCGCGCGGCAAGCACTTTGAACGCTGGCGCCATGTCCATGGCTGCGGCCGCTTTTTCAACGCCTGCCGCGACACGGTTAGCGACAGGTTCCTGAAGACCTACAAGGCCGGCGAAGAGCGTCCGGCAGAGACCGAACTGGAGGGCGTGGAATGAGCCGCTATCGCGTCCCCGGCCTGGGCCGGACAGATCCTGCCGAGCCTGTCAGCTTCACGTTTGACGGCCGCCGTTATGAAGGTCTTCGCGGTGATACGGTTGCGTCGGCGCTGCTGGCCAATGGCGTGCATCTGATGGGCCGTTCCTTCAAGTATCACCGGCCTCGCGGACCGGTGAGCGCCGGTTCCGAAGAGCCGAACGCCCTGATCGGCACCTCGCGCGGTCCTGGCCGGTTCGAGCCGAACACCCGCGCCACCGTGCAGGAACTGCGCCAAGGGCTGGTGGCGGAAAGCCAGAACAAGTGGCCGTCGCTGAAGTTCGACATCGGGGCGGTGAACGACCGCGCCTACATGCTCTTTTCCGCGGGCTTCTACTACAAGACCTTCATGTGGCCGCGCAGCTTCTGGGACAAGGTCTACGAGCCCTTCATCCGCGCGGCCGCCGGCCTCGGCAAATCGCCGTCCGAGCCGGATCCGGACAATTATGCCTCGCGCTATCTGCATACGGATGTGCTTGTTGTCGGTGGCGGTGCGGCCGGTATCGCGGCAGCGCTGACCGCCGCGAAGTCCGGCGCCAAGGTCGTGCTGGTGGACGAGAACCCGGAAATGGGCGGCTCTCTGCTGTCGGATCCTGCCGTGCAGATCGAAGGGCTGAGCGCCTGGTCCTGGCTCTCCGAGCAGCTTTCGCAGCTGCGTGCGGCGGGTGTCACGCTGATGACGCGGACAACGGCCATCGGCTACTATCATCAGAACATGGTTGGTCTGGCCGAGCGGCTGACCGATCATCTGGACCAGCCTCCGCAAGGGGCTCCCCGCGAGCGGATGTGGCGGGTTCGCGCCCGTCAGGTCGTGCTGGCGCAGGGCGCGCTGGAAAAGCCGCTGGTCTTTGACGGAAACGACTGCCCGGGCGTCATGCTGGCAGGCGCTGCACAGACCTACCTGAACCGCTATGGCGTGAAGGTGGGTGATTGCGCCGCCGTGGTGACCAGCCACGACAGCGCCTGGTATGCCGCCTTCGATCTGGCGGAGGCAGGCTGCCGGATTGCCGCCATTGCCGACACGCGTGACCAGATCCGTCCCGACCTTGTCGAGGCCGCCCGCCGCCGTGGCATTGAGGTGCTGACCGGCCACACCGCCACCGCCACCTATGGCCGCCTGCGCGTCAGCGGCGTGCGCGTGAACCCGGTCCACAATGGCAAGGCCGGAGCTGGCCGCAAGATTGCCTGTGATGCTCTGCTGATTTCAGGCGGCTGGACGCCCTCGCTGCATCTCTTCTCCCACACCAAAGGCTCGCTGAGCTGGGACAAGGAGAGCCGCACCTTCCTGCCGGGCCACAAGACCGAAGCCTGCCAGATCGCAGGTGCGGGACGCGGGCTCTGGGGCTACGGCCCGGTGCTGGAAGACGGCGCGCGCGCCGGGCTTGCCGTGGCAGAGGCGCTGGGCCGGACCGGCCAGCCGCTGGCGGCAAGGGTCGAGGGCGACCGTCCTGGAACAGGCTCCAGCCAGACCGAGCTTCCGACCGACCGCAGTGCGGGCAAGGCCAAGGCTTTCGTCGACTACCAGAACGACGTGACGGCCAAGGACATCCGTCTGGCCGTCCGGGAGGGCATGCGCTCGATCGAGCATGTAAAGCGTTACACCACGAACGGCATGGCAACCGATCAGGGCAAGATGTCGAACATCAACGGCCTGATGATTGCCGCCGATGCGCTGGGCAAGGCGCCGCCCGAGGTGGGGCTGACCACCTTCCGTCCGCCCTATACGCCGACGAGCTTCGGTGCCTTTGCGGGCTATCACAAGGGTGACACCTTCGAGCTGACCCGCAAGACGCCCATCGATCCCTGGGCCGAGGCGAAAGGCGCGGTGTTCGAACCGGTCTCGCTGTGGCGCAGGGCCTGGTACTTCCCGAAAGCGGGCGAAGACATGCACGCCGCCGTCGCACGCGAATGCCGCGAGACACGGGCCTCCGCCGGCATGTTCGATGCCTCGACCCTCGGCAAGATCGAGGTCGCTGGCCCCGATGCGGTGGAGTTCATGAACCGCATGTACACCAACCCCTGGACCAAGCTGCAGCCGGGCCGCTGCCGCTATGGCCTGCTGCTGGGCGAGGATGGCTTCATCCGGGACGACGGCGTGATCGGGCGGCTTTCGAATGATCTGTTCCACGTCACCACCACCACGGGCGGTGCCGCCCGTGTCCTGAACATGATGGAGGACTACCTTCAGACCGAGTGGCCGGACCTGAACGTCTGGCTGACCTCCACGACCGAGCAATGGGCAACCGTTGCGGTCAACGGCCCGAATGCCCGCAAGGTGCTTGAGCCGCTGGTCAAGGGGCTGGACATGTCCGACGCGGCTTTCCCGCATATGTCGGTGGCCGAATGCACCGTCGCAGGCTTCCCGGCGCGTCTTTTCCGCGTCAGCTTCACCGGCGAACTTGGGTTTGAAGTCAACGTTCCCGCCCGCCACGGGCTGGCGCTCTGGAAGGCGATCTTCGAGGCCGGGCAGCCTTACGGCATTTGCCCCTACGGCACGGAGACGATGCACGTCCTGCGTGCCGAGAAGGGCTACATCATTGTGGGGCAGGACACGGATGGAACGGTCACGCCACAGGATGCGGGCCTCGACTGGGCCGTTGGCAAGGCCAAGAAGGACTTTGTCGGCAAGCGCTCGCTCGCCCGTCCCGACATCGTCGCGCCGAACCGCAAGCAGCTGGTCGGTCTTCTGACCGAGGACCGCTCCAGACTGGAAGAGGGCGCGCAGATCGTGCTGGATCCGAACCAGAAGCTGCCGATGACGATGGTGGGGCACGTCACCTCATCCTACGACTCGGTTGCGCTCGGGCGGCCCATTGCAATGGCACTGATTGCGGGCGGGCATGGCCGTATGGGTGAGACGGTGCATATTCCGATGCCGCATGGCACGGTGCGCGCTACGATCACTTCGACGGACTTCTACGACCCTGAAGGCGAACGGCTGAAGGCCTGAGGAGCGCGACATGACCATACAACGCCATGACTTCACCAACGGACCTTTCCTGCTGGAAGAGCTGGGCTCGTCTCCCCGGTTCTCCCTGCGGGTCAAGCAGGAGAACCGCGCGGCTCTTGCTGCGGCCCTCGGGCTGGAGCTGCCGGACCGTGTCAGCCACAAGTCCGGTGCCGGGGGAACCGAGGTTCTGTGCACCGGCCCTGACGAATGGGTGATCCTTGTGCCCGAAGCCGGGCGCCAGGCCCTGATTGCCGCAGGAGCTGAGGCCTATGCCCGGATCCCGCACAGCCTCGTCGAGATCAGCGACCGCGAGATCACGCTGCGCCTGTCCGGGCCGCAGGCGCTGACCGCACTGACGGCGGCCTGTCCGCGTGACGTGGATGCGCTGCCGGCCGGCCGCGCTGTGCGCACGCTGTTCGACAGCGCGACCGTGATCCTGTGGCGCGACGGGCCGGACAGTTTCCGCATGGACGTGTGGCGCAGCTTCCTGCCCCATGTCCGGGCGATCCTGGCGAAGGTCTCGGCCGAGCTCAAGGCCGGCCTCTGAGCCGTACCACATTGACATGTGCTTCTGCGGCCTGCCGGCCGCGGGCCATCACGCTCTCTAGAAAGGATTTCGCATGTTCGACACCAATATCCAGGCGATTTCGGACAAGGCCATCGCCGGTGCCATTTCCCGCGAACTGGTGCGCCAGCAGGATCAGATCGAGCTGATCGCCTCGGAGAACATTGTTTCGCCTGACGTTCTGGTGGCTCAGGGGTCTGTTCTGACGAACAAATACGCCGAAGGGTATCCCGGCAAGCGCTACTACGGCGGCTGCGAATTCGTGGACGAGGTCGAGGATATCGCCCGCGACCGCCTGAAGCAGCTGTTCGGGGCCGGACATGTCAACGTGCAGCCGCATTCCGGCGCTCAGGCCAACCAGGCCGTTTTCCTTGCGCTGCTGCAGCCGGGGGACAAGATCATGGGCCTGTCGCTGGCTCATGGCGGGCACCTGACCCACGGTTCGCCGGTCACCATGTCGGGCAAGTGGTTCAACGTCGTCTCCTACGAGGTTGAAGAAGACACGCATCTCATCGACATGGCCAAGGTCCGTGATAAGGCGCTGGCCGAGCGGCCGAAGCTGATCGTGGCGGGCGCCTCTGCCTATCCGCGCCACATGGATTTCGCCGCCTTCCGCGCCATTGCGGATGAGATTGGCGCCTATCTGATGGTGGATATGGCCCATTACGCAGGTCTGATTGCTGCGGGCGAGTACCCGAACCCGGTGCCGCATGCGCATGTGACCACGTCGACCACGCACAAGACCCTGCGCGGCCCGCGCGGCGGCGTCATTCTGACCAATGACGACGATCTGGCGAAGAAGTTCAACTCCGCCGTATTCCCCGGCAATCAGGGCGGCCCGCTGATGCATGTGATCGCGGCCAAGGCCGTTGCCTTCGGCGAGGCGCTGCAGCCCTCGTTCAAGGACTATGCGAAGGCGGTCATCGCCAATGCACGCGCGCTTTCTGATGCGCTCATTGAGGGTGGTGTCGGCATCGTCTCGGGCGGAACGGACTGCCACATGGTCCTGTGCGATCTGCGCCCGCTCGGCGTCACCGGCAAGGCGGCAGAAATCGCCCTGGAGCGGGCGGGCCTGACCTGCAACAAGAACGCCATTCCGTTTGATCCGGAAAAGCCTTTCGTGACCTCGGGCATCCGTCTCGGCAGCTCGGCCGGCACCACGCGCGGCTTTGGCGAGGCCGAGTTCCGGCAGATCGGGCAGATGATCCTGCGTGTCCTGCGCGCTCTGGGTGAAAATCCGGAGGGGGACGCGGCTCTCGAAGCTTCCATCCGTGCCGAAGTCAAGGCAATGTGCGACCGCTTTCCAATCTACGGGGCATGAATGTTCCTCTCGGTCTTTGACATCTTCAAGATCGGCATGGGCCCGTCGTCCTCGCATACGATGGGCCCGATGGCTGCCGCTGCGCGCTTCCTCGACGACCTGCGCGGCGGGGCCGGGAAGATCTCCGGCACGGCCCGGCCGCACCGGCTTTATGCAAGCCTGCATGGCAGCCTGGCCTTCACCGGCAAGGGGCATGCGACGGACCGTGCGGTGATCCTGGGCCTGTGCGGGCTGCGTCCGGACACGATGGACCCCAACAGCGCCGACGGGATTGAGGCTGAGGTGCGCCGCACTGGCCGTGTCAGCTCCGAGGGGCTTGGCAGCCTGGTCTTCGAGCCGGACCGTGACCTCGTCTTCGACTATGGCCCGGCACTGCCGGGCCATCCGAACGGCATGATCCTGAAGGCCTTTGATGCTGAGGGGGAGGTTTGCCACGAGCAGACCTATTACTCGATTGGCGGCGGCTTCGTCGTCACCAGCGCCGAGCTGGAGGCGGCCCAGGCGGGGCAAGCGCCCGTCCAGGACGGTGCTGCCGTGCCATTCCCATTCGAGACGGCGGCACAGATGCTGGAGATGGGCGCTGCTTCCGGCAAGACGATCGCCCAGATGAAGCGCGCCAACGAGGAGACTCGGCTTGGCGCGCAGCTGGACGAGAAGCTCGACGTGATCTGGGCCGCCATGAACGGCTGCATCACCCGCGGGCTGACGCAGGAGGGCATCCTTCCGGGCGGCCTCAAGGTGCGCCGCAGAGCCCGTTCGATCCACCGGCAGCTGGAAGGGGAGCGCGGGCAGAACCTCAGCCAGCCCCATCAGGCAAATGACTGGCTCAGCGTCTATGCCATGGCCGTCAACGAGGAGAATGCGGCCGGTGGCCGGGTTGTGACCTCGCCCACGAATGGTGCGGCCGGCGTCGTGCCTGCGGTGGGGCGCTACTATATCGACCACTGCGTCGGGGCGGACCAGCAGAAGATCCGGGATTATCTGCTGGTGGCAGCCGCCATCGGCGGCCTGATCAAGCACAATGCCTCGATCTCGGGCGCCGAGGTCGGCTGCCAGGGAGAAGTCGGATCGGCTTCGGCCATGGCGGCGGCGGGCCTTTGTGCGGTTCTGGGGGGCACAAATGCGCAGATCGAGAATGCGGCGGAGATTGCGCTGGAGCATCACCTCGGCATGACCTGCGATCCTGCCGCAGGCCTCGTGCAGGTTCCCTGTATCGAGCGCAATGCCCTCGGCGCGATCAAGGCCGTCTCAGCCGCAAGCCTTGCCTTGCGCGGCGACGGCACGCATTTCCTGCCGCTGGACAATTGCATCCGCGTGATGCGCGATACCGGCCGGGACATGAACGACAGGTACAAGGAAACATCCCAGGGCGGCATCGCCGTCAACTTGCCGGAATGCTGACCGGCTGATGGCTTGCAGTCTTCCGGTTCCCGGACGGGCCAGCTCCCCGGGAACCGGCATCTTCTTGCGGCTGTGAGCCTTTGCGAGGCGCTATCCTTCAAGGTCGGGAGTCTTGCCATCCCTCATGTGTGGAAACTTGAAGCCTGCCATGTGCGGTGGTAATCTTTACCACCAATCCAACGGCGAGATGCTTCATGGCCAATGTCGAAAAAATCAGCGTTTCCATGACGCCGCAGCAGGCCGACCTGCTGCGCGAAGCTGTTGCCAGCGGCGCCTATGCCAGCGGCAGTGAGGTCATCCGCGAGGCCCTGCGCGACTGGTCCGCCAAATGGGCACAGCGGCGCGGCGATATCGAGCACCTGAAAAGCCTTTGGCAGGAGGGCAAGGCCAGCGGCAGCGCCTCTGACATGGACTTCGACGGCATGCTTGCCGAGGCTCGCGAGGAACTGGCTCTGAGCAAGCGCCATGGCGGCTAGGCTTGTCTGGACACCAAAAGCCCGGGCCGATGTGAAAGCCATATTTGTGAGTATAGGCCGAGAGCAGCCACAAGCCGTCGGGATTTTGCGGTTTTGCTCTGAGCCATGGGTGTCTGATTGGGTCGGCTTTCGCCGAGCCTCAGCTTGTATTTCGGTATATCCGGATATATATTCCGGTGGGTCGGAATATTTCGTGAGGGTCACATGCCTGCGGTTGCCGGAATGCTCAGGGCGAGTGAGGCTGCGGTGGTGGCGCGTGTCAGCCTGCGCGATGTGAACCGTGTCATTGATGAGCACATACTGCCGGAAGGCTCTGTTTCGCTTGAAAACGGACGGCGTGTTTTTGAAGCTGCCTGCTTTCTGATTTCCTTCTATTTCGAGAGCGCGGGCAGGCTCACTTCCGAGGAGCGGCTGCTCACAATCAAGGCTGCAGGCCATCGTCTGGAGCGCTTACGGGAGGAAGGCTGGCCTGCGCTGCTGGAGGAGGACTGGACCATGCGCGACGGCTTCCTGACGATTGATCTTCTGCCTTTCATCAAGGCCACCGGTGAGCGGCTCGAGGATTTGGTGGCAGCCCGGGAGAATGTCACGGTCTCGCAGGAGATCCTCGGCGGCACGCCGGTCATCCGTGGTACCCGTGTTCCCGTCCATGATGTTGCAGCATCAGTCAAGGCAGGACAGACGATGGAACGCGTTCTCGAAGCCTGGCCCAGCCTTGATGCTGAAAAAGTCCGCCTCGCCGCAATCTATGCCCAGGCCAACCCGCTGCGGGGCCGCCCGCGCATGTCCGGTGCCCTGCCGGAGGGCGCCACCATTGTTACCGACCGCCGCATGCCCCGCAGGCAGGCGGGATGAAGCTGCTTGTCGATGAATGCCTGAGCCCGGAACTTGCGAAAATCGCGCGCGGCAAAGGGCATTCCGATGCAAGTCATATTGTCTGGCTGGGTCTTTCTGGGCGCAAGGACTGGGAATTGAAGCCTATCATTATCGACGGCGACTGGACTTTCGTCACAAAGAACTCGGTTGATTTCCGGGGGCCGAAAGAGGCGCCCGGAACGAAGGGGCAATATGCTGCTGTTGCCATCCACGCCGGGCTGATCTGCCTCAACGGCCCGCCAGGTATGGATCTCGGGATGCAGATTGAACTTTTCGAGTTGGCACTGGAAGAACTGACGACCAATCCGGATCTCATCAACCAGGTGCTGGAAGTCTCTCTTGAAAGTGACGATGAGTTGCGCGTTCTCCGCTATGCCCTGCCGAAGGACGAACCCGGCTGAGAATGCCTGCCGCATCTTCAATGTCCCCTGAACAGAACCCTTTTCCCCGTTCCCGGCCTTGGCTCGTGCGGCTTGGCGGTGCTACCAATAGGCCACCTGCCGCACACCGCTTCCGTGTGTGCCAATGTTCTGCAAGCGGGTGGGCTGCCGTGGTCTGGGGTGCTTGGCTCCGGCCGGGGTCCATCCGGACGGATCACGGATCATGACGCAATCAGACATGCCGCCTCCCGGAACGGGAACAGGGGCAGCCCCTGCACCGGAGACTGAGGCGGTTCTTCCGGCGCGGCTCTGGGCTTTCAGGGGCGCCCGGGCCGCCATTTCCATTCCGGGCTTCATTCTGGCGGCTGCCTTCGTCGGCTATGCGGGGCTGGCGCGGGAAAGCGGGCTGACGCTGCCGCAGACGCTGATGATGGCCGGCCTCGTCTGGGCGCTGCCCAGCATCGTGGTGCTGACCGGGGCGATTGCCTCCGGGATGGGGCTCATCCCGGCGGCCATTGCCGTGGCGCTGGCCTCCGTGCGCCTGATGCCCATGGCCGTCGCGCTGATGCCGGTGTTGCGGGCGGAGAAGAAAGCGCCAACCTGGCTGCTGCTCTTTGCCTCGCATTTCGTTGCCATCACCGCCTGGGTCTTTGCCATGCGCAACCTGCCGGATCTGCCAAGATCCGGGCGGCTGCCGTTCTTCCTCGGCTTTGCCTGTTTCCTCACCGGCACGGTGACGGTGGTTACCGGTGTTTCCTATGTGCTGATCGACGCCATGCCGCCGATGGTGGCCGGAGCGCTGTTCCTGCTGACACCGGTCTATTTCCTCTGCTCGCTGTGGACGGCGGGGCGCCTGCCCACCGACAAGCTGGCGATGATCCTCGGCCTCGTGCTGGGGCCGCTGGTCTATTGGCTTGTGCCGGGGCCGGATCTGCTGATCACCGGCGCGGCCGGCGGTACCACGGCCTATCTTGCCGTGCGGATCGCCCGCCGGGCAGGGTGGGGGGCCGGATGATGGCGGCAGATACAGCCTTCATGCAGGGCGTGACAGCGTGGTGGCCCTATGTGATGATCATCTTCGCCGGATGGCTGGCGACGGATATCTGGCGCTGGCTCGGCGTTCTGGCGGCGGGAAACCTGCGCGAGGACAGCGAAATCCTGATCTTCGTGCGCTCCATCGCGACGGCTCTGGTGGCGGGCGTGATCTCGAAGCTGATCCTTTTCCCGAGCGGAGCGCTGGCCGAGACCTCCGCCTGGCTGCGTGTGGCCGCCGCAGTATGCGGCTTTGCCGCCTTCCATGCCGCCCGGCAGACCGTGTTCGCCGGTGTTCTTGCCGCCGAAGCTGTTCTCATCGGCGGCTGGCTTCTAACAGGCTCCTGACAGAAACTGTCAGGAGGGAGCAGCTACAAGAGGCAATCCGCCGCCTGGCAAGACAACAGGAACCCGACATGTCCGACAGCAAGCTGATCCTTCATTATGCCCCCCGCAGCCGCTCAAGCACCATCCGCGTGCTGATGGATGAGCTCGGCATGCCCTATGACCTCCATGTCCTCAATATGCGGGCAGGCGAATTGAAGTCGCCGGCCTATCGGGCGATCAACCCGCTGGGCAAGGTTCCGGCGCTGCAGCATGGCGATACGATCGTCACCGAAGCCATTGCCATCGCGCTCTATCTGGCTGATCTCTATCCGCAGGCCGGACTGACGCCGGCGCTTACCGATCCGCGCCGCGGCGAATACATGCGCTGGATGGTCTTCTATGCCGCTTCCTTCGAGCCGGCTGTCGTCGACAGGGCTGTGGGCAATGTGATCCCGCCGGAAACGGCGCCTTACGGCTCATATGACAAGGTGATCGAGATCCTTGCGGCGCATCTGGAGGGGGCGCCCTACATGCTGGGGGACCAGATCTCGGTGGCCGATATCATCTGGGGCGCAGCCTTCCGCTGGCTCCTGATGTTCAAGCTGGTGCCGGAGCTTCCGGTCTTCACGGAATATGCCGCACGGATCACCAGCCGTCCGAGCTTCCAGAAGGTTTTGGACGATGAGGTCCGGTTGGACGCCGAGCATGAGGCGGCTGCTGCAGCCCTTGCCGCAGCGCGCGCAGGCTGATCCGGCGGGCCGCTGAACTCCCATAAGGGGCCGGAGGTAAAGTCTTTGCCTCCGGCCCTTGCCGTTCAACTCAGCCGTCCGTGGCTCAGGCCAGCGCGGCGCGGATCTTCTCCGCCTGTTCGGCCAGCACGGCCTGATCGGCCATGGCGCTGGTGTGGGGGCGCAGGGCGACGCCTTCAAAGCGCGGGATGACGTGGAAGTGGGTGTGGAACACCACCTGACCGCCGGCGCTTTCCGAAAACTGCTGGATCGTCGTCCCGTCAGCGCTGAAGGCCTTCATCACGGCCTGTGCCATCTTCTTCACGGTGGCCATGACGGCGAAGAGGTCGTCCTCGGCGATATCCAGAATGTTGCGGGAAGGCGCTTTGGGGATCACCAGCACATGGCCGTCGCCACGGGGCATGATGTCCATGATCACCAGCGTCTTGCCGTCTTCATAGAGCTTGTGGCTGGGCAGTTCGCCGCGCAGGATCTTGGCAAAGACGTTGCTGTCGTCATAGGCAGGGCTGGTCATCAGTCTCTCCGTTCAAGGGTGTTTGCGGGCACCCTAACGGCACCCTTGCAGCCGGGCAACGGGCATTTGCGGGGCATTGACTCTGTTTGTGAAGCCGCTGACTCAGTGTGTGAAACGCGGTTCTCAACTCTCTGAGGACTCTGCGTCACATGCGGCCTCCGGCGCCTGATCTTGGCCGCCCTTCCGGAAGGGGGCATGTTCGCTGAGGAGGGCAGCATCCATCTCCACCGCCCGCCGCTCCCGCTCCAGATAATCGGCGACGGCGGCCCGAAGGCCCGGATGGGCGATCCAGTGGGCGGAGCGGGTGAGGCGGGGCAGGTAGCCGCGCGCCAGCTTGTGTTCGCCTTGCGCGCCTGCTTCCACCACCTTCAGCCCGTGGGCGATGGCAAAGTCGATGGCCTGATAGTAGCAAAGCTCGAAATGCAGGAAGGGGTGATGTTCCGTGCAGCCCCAGTTGCGGCCAAACAGCGTGTCCGAGCCGATGAAAT
Source organism: Pannonibacter sp. Q-1 (assembly GCF_054073275.1). Classification (NCBI taxonomy): domain Bacteria; kingdom Pseudomonadati; phylum Pseudomonadota; class Alphaproteobacteria; order Hyphomicrobiales; family Stappiaceae; genus Pannonibacter; species Pannonibacter sp. Q-1. The sequence goes on along the minus strand of NZ_JBSXNB010000002.1, from coordinate 504,960 downwards.
TCAGCGCCCCGGCGATGTAGCGCCCCTCGCGTTTGGCCATGACCAGCAGGATACGCTCCGCCATGCGCTCGCCCACCAGCGAGAAGAAGCGCCGGTTGAGATAGGGACGGCCCCATTTGCGCGCGCCCGTGTCCATGTAGAAGGCGAAGAAGGCATCCCAATGGGCCTCGGTCAGATCGCGGCCCGTCACCCATTCCACCTCGATGCCGGCAGACAGGGCTTCCTTGCGCTCCTTGCGGATGGCCTTGCGCTTGCGCGAGGCAAGCTCCTCCAGGAAGCCGTCAAAACTCGCGTAGCCACGGTTCTCCCAGTGGAACTGCTGGTCGGTGCGCAGGAGATAGCCGGCATCACCCAGCTGGTTCCATTCCGGTTCCGTCAGGAATGTGACGTGGACGGAGGACGCGCCCGACTGGCGGCAGACCTCCACCAGCCCCTGCGACAGGGCCGCGATGCCGGTCTCCCGGTCAAGATCCGGATGGGTGAGGAAGCGGCGGCCCGTTGCGGGCGTGAAGGGCACGCTGACCTGGAGCTTCGGGTAATATTCCCCGCCCGCCCGGTGAAAGGCCTCGGCCCAGCCGTGATCGAACACATATTCGCCCTGCGAATGGCTTTTCAGCCAGGCCGGAACCGCACCCAGCAGCGTGCCGTCTGCCGCTTCCAGCAGCAGATGGCGCGGTGCCCAGCCGGTGCGCGCCGAAGCGCAGCCAGATTCCTCCAGCGCCTGCAAAAAGGCGTGGCAGATAAAGGGGTTGAAGTCCGCGCCGGATTCAGTTTCTGAAGGCTTGAGGTGGCCGCCCGGACCCATGACCCAGCCGGGATTGGCGAGCCTGTCCCAGTCCTCTGCCGCAACGCCGCCAAGGCCATTGGCAATGCGCAGCGTCACCGCAAGGCCGCCGTCCTGATCTGCCGGTGTGTTGCCGCTCATGCGACCGCTATCCTCAAGGCTGACTGGCGCGGGAGGTTTGCGCCCCGCTCAAAGGGTAGAGCCTGTAGAGCGCGGCGCAAGGGGGAGGGCGCAGATTTTGCGGGTGTCCGGGTCCGGCCGGGAGAGGGTCACACCTTGTCGGTGTCAAAGCCCTCGAAAATGATCTGATCGGCAAAGGCGAGGGCGCGCTGGCGGTCGGCCGGGTCGCGCACGGTCCAGGTCATGATCGGCAGGTTGAAGAACTTGCGCAGGATGCTCGGCCCCATCATCGGCAAGTCCTTGTAATGATAGGAGATGAAATGCGGCCGGGTGCGCGGGGCGTGCAGCAGGTGGCGGTGGATGAAGCGCTGCATGCGCGTCAGCTGGCGGTATTCGCCCTTGTTGGGCGTGCTGTCGGCAACGATGCCGCGCGGGATTTCCGGGGCGTGCTCACGCAGCACCGAAAGCATGTCCGGATCGAAGGACTTCAGCACCAGCGGGCCTTTGTAGCCGCGCACCGTATCGGCGACACTGCGCACGAAATCCGCCTGGGCATCCGGTTTCATCAGGGATTTGATCTCGACGACCAGTGTCACCTTGCCGTTCACCTGTTCCAGCAGCTCTTCCAGCAGCCACAGCCGGTCCGTGCCCTTCTGCATGCGGATGGCGGTCAGCTCGGCAGCGGTGCGGGCGAGCACAGGCCCCGTGCCTTCCGCCAGCCGGTCCAGATCATCATCATGGAACACAAGTGCCCGGCCGTCGGCGGTTTCCTGCACGTCCACCTCGATGGCGTAGTTGCGCGTCATCGCCTCGGCAATGGCGGTGGGGCTGTTTTCCATGATGCCGGCGGAAGCCGTATGGAAGCCGCGGTGGGCAATCGGGCGGGAGACGATCCAGGAATGATCGGTCATGGGGAATGATCCGGAATGGCGGCAATGGCCGCAGCAAGGGGGAAACAGGTCCGGGCGGGCTGCCCGCCCGGAGCTTTAGCCGAAGATTATTCGACTTCGATGACAGCCTCGACCTCGACGGCAACGCCGAAGGGCAGGGAGGCGACGGAGACGGAGGTGCGGGCATGGCGGCCCTTGTCACCGAACACGTCGACGATAAAGTCGGAGCAGCCGTTGACGACCTGCGACTGCTGGATGAACTCCGGCGTGGAGTTGATCATGCCGGTCAGCTTGACGACACGCACGACCTTGTCGAGGTCACCGATGGCGGACTTGGTCTGGGCGAGGATGTTGATCGCGCACAGGCGGGCGCAGGCGGCACCTTCCTCAACGCTGAATTCCGCGCCGACCTTGCCGACATATTCGATGCCGTTCGGGCCGATCGGAATCTGGCCGGCGATGAACAGCAGGTTGCCGGTGCGCACCACCGGAACATAATTGGCCTGCGGCGCGACGGGAACCGGCAGGGTGACGCCGAGTTCGGCAAGGCGGGCTTCGATGGTACCAGACATGGAATCTTCCTCTGAAAAGGGGCGGGAACCGGCGCCAGTGATTGCGCAAATTTACACGCCCGGCAAGGGCTTCCGGGCTTTCAGCCGTCCGAAACTGAGGGCGGGAAGCTGACTTGCAGCATCTTTGGGGGCAAACTTGTTCCGCGCTGCTTCAAACTTGCCCGAATTGCCAGCGAGTGTGCTAGGGAAAGGGCTGTTGGCTGACAGTTCATGGGTTCGATGAGGAGTGATTGATGTCGGGAAAACGAGCAGCCGTTCCTATCTTCAAGGGATCCTGGCGCGCCTGGCCAATCTTTCTGTCCGGCATGATCGGGCTTGCGGGGGCGGGCAGCGCCGCTGCTTCCGCCCAGTCCGGACCACTGCCGCTGATTCCGCACCGCGCCGTCTATGACATGAAGCTGTCGGATGCGGGCGATGGTGTCAGCATTTCCGACATCACCGGGCGTATGGTCTATGAAATGACGGGCTCGGCCTGCGAGGGCTATTCGGTCAATCTGCGCATCGTCACCCGCTTCGTGGATGACAGCGGCACCTCCAGCATCACCGATCTGCGCAATTCCACCTTTGAGGAACCGGACGCCAACACGCTGGAGTTCCTCAGCCAGACCTATTCCGGCCAGACGCTGACCATGGAAACCCGTGGCACGGCCGAGGAAAAGGACAACCGCCTGACCATCAGCCTCACCGAGCCTGAGGAGAAGAAGGTCGAGACGGGCAAGGATGTCTACTACCCGATCTCCCACATTCAGGCGCTGATCAACGCGGCCCGAGAGGGCGGCTCCTTCTTCGAGGCGGATGTGTTCGACGGGGCGGAGACGGGTGAAAAGGTCTATGGCACCGCGGCCGTCATCGGCGCGCCGCAATCAGGTGAGGATGCGCCGGGCGAGGAAGAGGCCAAGGCCGTGTCCGGCATCGGGGCGGGCCAGCGCTGGCCGGTGACAATTGCCTATTTCGATCCGGAACTCGACCATGGCGGCGAGGCAACGCCCGTCTACCAGATCAGCTTCCTTCTCTATGAAAACGGCGTCAGCCGCAAGCTGAAGCTCGACTACGGCGACTTCAAGCTGGAAGGCAAGCTGACCAATTTCGAGGCCCTCCCGGCGGCCGCTCCCTGCAAGAAGTAAGCGCGGGGGAGAGCTGCCTGCGAGGCAGGTACAACCTCTCCTTCGTCATACCGGACGAAAGCGAAGCGAAGATCCGGTACCGGTGAGCCAAGGCCTTTCGGCTCTGGTCCGTCGAAATCCAACCAACACCCCGGCTCACCGCTCCCGGATCGCGCAAGCGCGTCCGGGAAGACGATGGAGAGGGGCTGGGTGCTTTGTTCAGGCAGGAGGAAAGGGCGGGTTTACTCCACCTCCGGCCGCCGTTTCAGCTTGGCTGCGTGAGTTAATCCCGTTTCGACGGCAGTGAGGCCGAATTTCTCGCGCAAGGCGTCGATGGCCCGCTCGGCCTTTGCCTGACGGCCGGCTTCCTGATCGACAAGATCGGCCGGATCGGCAAGGTCTGCATCGCATAGATCCGACAGGCCGATGCCGATGAGACGGAAGTGCTGGCCCTTGGCGGCGTCCGCCAGAAGCTCGTCCCCCAGCGCGAAGATGCGTCCGGCCAACTGCGTCGGGCTGGACAGCTGGCGGGAGCGGGTGATCGTGCGGAAGTCGCCCGTCTTCAGCTTCAGCGTGACGGTGCGTCCGGCAAAGCCCGCCTTCTTCATGCGCCGCGACACCTTTTCCGACAGGTCGCGCAGGATGGGGCGCAGCACCGGCACCTGGGCGATATCCTTGTCGAAGGTGGTTTCGGCGCTGATGCTCTTGGTCTCCCGCTCCGGCGAGACGCTGCGGTCATCCTCGCCCTGGCAGAGTTTTGCAAGCCTCAGGCCCATGGTGCCATAGCGGCGGATGAGGTCGGACGGGTCCATTCCTTGCAACTGGCCGATGGTGGTGATGCCGTCGCTGGCGAGCTTGCCCTGAAACACCTTGCCGACGCCCCAGATGAGGCCGACGGGCCGTTCCGCCAGAAAGCTCTTGGCTTCCGCCGAGCCGATCACCGAAAAGCCGCGCGGCTTGTCGAGGTCCGAGGCGATCTTGGCGAGGAACTTGTTGGGGGCAAGGCCCACGGAGGCGGTGATGCCCACCTCGCTCTCCAGTTCGCGGATGAAGCGGGCCAGCACTTCGGCGGGCGTGGCGTGATGCAGCCGGGTGGTGCCGGTGAGATCGAGAAACGCCTCGTCGATGGACAGCGGCTCCACCAGCGGCGTCAGCGCCAGCATCCGCTCGCGTACCAGCCGCCCGGTTTCGGCGTATTTGGCCATGTTGGGCTTGATCACCACCGCATCCGGGCAGGCTTCCAGCGCCTTGTACATGGGCATGGCCGAGCGCACCCCGTGGATGCGGGCGATGTAGCAGCAGGTGGAGACAACGCCGCGCTGGCCGCCGCCGACGATGACGGGCAGGTCGCGCAGCTCCGGATTGTCGCGCTTTTCGATGGAGGCATAGAAGGCGTCGCAGTCGATATGGGCGATTGCGAGCTGGTCCAGCTCCGGATGGCTGACAAGGCGCGGGCTGCCGCAGGCCTTGCAGCGCTGGCGTCCGGGCTCCGGCCTTGCGCCGCAGTCACGGCAAAGCGGCCGGGGGCGCTGCCCCGCCGCTGCTGCGTCTGTGCTGCCCGCTTCACCCATGCCTTTGGCCCTGATCCTACCGGGAGGCGATCATAGTCCTGATATGGGCTTCTGTCTCAAGCCAGTCGCCGGAGACAAGATCAAGGCCGGGTAGGGGATCGAGCGCTTGGCGGAAACGGGCATCGGCCACGAACTGGATCAGCCGCGCCGAGGGCAGCGCCTGCGCCACCGACTGCAGATTCTGCGGGCTGTCATCGATGAAGACGACCGGCTGGCCGCGCCCGGCAGAGAGCGCCGCGACAGCTCCGCCCTTGGGGCCGGAATTGGTGACGACCGGAAAGGTCAGCCCATGGGCGGCCAGCAGCTTTTCGCGCAAGGGTTTGTTGGCAACGCCTGGCAGATTGGTGAGAAAGACGATCTCGAAGGCTTCCGACAGGCGGGTGAGGGCCGGGGCTGCGCCATCGACGATGGTCTGCCGGTCCGCGATGTCCTCGAAAAATCCCTGTACCAGCCGGTGCACTTCGTCCGCGCCCAGCAGCCGGCCGGAGGCCTCTTCAGCGATGTTGCCGGTCAGCCGGTAGCTATAGGCGAGGAACACGAGGCCGCGCGCGGCCAGGAATTCCTCCAGATGCAGGATCATGTGCAGCACCACCTCGTCCACGTCGCAGATGATCAGCGGGCGGGGAGAGCGGGGCAGCAGGGAGATCTGGTCGAGGACACCCCGGCCGGGGGCGGTTAATGTGGACATGGGGCGCTCAGGCGTCCGGGTCGCCGGCCAGCACATAGCGCGCGGCGGCAATCAAGGTGGGGCGGACGCCGGAATTCTCGCAATAGGTGAGAAGCAGCGGCTCATCCGTCATGAAAAACTCAAGAACACCTGCCAGAAATCCAGGCTCCGCAGCCGCAGAGCGAATCGATTCCGGCCCGATACCGGAGAGCGCAAGGAACCGGCCCGTCAATTCCGGGTCGCGCGTCAGGTGCAAAAGCGCGTCCAAGGCCATTTCTTCTGCTTTTTCAAAGCTCATGCTCCGAGACTCAGGAATTGCCATTGCATTTTTGCCTTTCCGAAACGAATCCGCGCTACCATTTGTTCTTAAGTAATGCGGGCAGGGGAGAGACGCCAGCCAATCGGTGCTGCGCCGTCATCTCTCCTGTTGCCGTTTCCCTCCGTGCCGTGACCGGCGAAGGCTGTTTTGCATGTCCAAGACCGTGCTGATCGTTGAAGACAACGAACTCAACATGAAGCTGTTTCACGACCTTCTGGAAGCACATGGCTATGGCACGCTGCAGACCCGCACCGGCATTGAAGCGCTGGAGCTGGCCCGCAAGTACCGGCCGGACCTGATTCTGATGGATATCCAGCTGCCCGAAGTGTCGGGGCTGGAAGTGACCAAGTGGATCAAGGAAGACGACGACCTGTGCACCATCCCGGTCATCGCCGTCACCGCCTTCGCCATGAAGGGCGATGAAGAGCGCATCCGGCAGGGGGGCTGCGAGGCCTATATCTCCAAGCCGATCTCCGTGACCAAGTTCCTGGAGACGGTGCGCTCCTATCTGGGAGAGGCGTGATCCTCACGCCGTTCTGCACCTTCTGCGGAGGCTCACGGGTTTCCGCAAGGGCTGGTGCGTGAATTAAGGTTACAAGTTTACTAACTTTTTACGATTTGACTGATGTGGCAGCTGCGCTGATTGATTTCCCATGCCGATTCGCTACTGTAATTCCTGTATTTAAAGGGCACCTGCGGGAAAGCAGGGCATTTATTTCAGCTGATTGAACTGAATACCCTACGGAGCGCCTGGGTCCGCCGCATCTCCTGGGTCCGTGGGGCAAGGCCGGCGCGGTGTCTGCCCGATGAGTGGCCTCCTCGGATTGGCAGTCCCGCGCCGGCCGCCACACCTTACCTTCTGCAAGTCTCCTTTGATCAAGGTCTCCTGAGCGGGCTGTGTCTCTCCGCCCGCAGGATTGCCTTGAAACGGCCTGCGACGAGTGTCACCTTGTTAGTGACACATGGCGACGGGAGATCCTGATGACGGCCACAGTCCTGCAAGACACACCATCCCCAAGAGGCCGCGCCCCCAAGTCCGGGAGCGGAACGGTCCGCGCCTTCCACCTGCTGGGCGGCCGCAGGATCATGAAGCGCGCAGTCCATGACCAGCTTGATGCCCATGACATGATCGTGGAGGGGATTCCGGCAAGGTCGCTGCTTCATCTCGTCGATGGCGTGCGCGTGCTGTCGACGGGGGACGTGCTCAACAAGGCCATCGGCATCAGCATCCGCACCCTGCAGCGCCGGAAAGCGGATGCGCAGGATACGCTGCTGTCACCGGAACAGAGCAGCCGCGCGTGGCGGTTTGCCGAGATCCTGGCACAGGCAACGGACATTCTGGGCAGTCAGGACGCGGCAGAAATGTGGCTTGTCGAACCTGCCATCGGGCTCAACAACCGTAGGCCGGTGGATCTGCTGGCCTCGGCCGCAGGAGCAGAGGCTGTCGGCACTTATCTGACGCGGCTGGAATACGGGGTCTATACCTGATGCGCTTGCCCGCTCCCTTGGGGCCGGTTGAGCTGCGTTTCTGGCGGCTGGACCATGAGCGGCATGCCGGCAGCTGGAGTTCGGGCGAGGGGGCTTTTCTGGCCGGCGGCCGCTGGAATTCAAGGGGCGTGCGGGCGGTCTACACATCGGTTGATCCCTCGACCGCCATTCTTGAGGTTGCGGTCCACAAAGGCTTCAAGGCGCTGGATACCGTGCCCCATGTCCTGACCTGCGCACGGGTGATTGACCTCTCCAGCGTTCATATTGTTCAGCCGGATGATGTTCCCAATCCCAACTGGCTCGTACCGGGAAGCCACGGGCCGGGCCAGCAGGCCTTCGGTGATAAGCTGCTGCGTGAGCATCTGTTCTTGCTGGTGCCCTCCGCTGTGTCCCGACACAGCTGGAACCTGATCTTCGATGCGGTGCGTGCGGCAGGGCATTTTGAGGACGTGCAGCAGGAGCGCTTTGCTCTCGATCCAAGATTGCATGTCTGAAAAGGCGCTGGCCATCAGAAAGTCCCCCATCACATTTCTTGTGTGTGGGGGAGCTTCTGTCCTGACCTGCCTTCTCAGACGAGCGGCATCCAGACCGCACCGGCTGCCGGAATGTGGTGCCCGGCGAAGTGGACCGGTTCGGGGCCGTAGTTGAAGAGGAAGCGGTGCGTGGCCGTGTCGCGCTGGCGGATGCCTTCCGGCATGTCCGTAAACTCAAGCCCGGCCTCGATGACGGCGCTGCGCAGGATGCGGTCGAGGGCTTCCTCGTCAGGCCAGCCGCCGAGATAGGTCATGTTGCCTGCGCGCATCGCGGCAGGCGTGCCGTCCACGGCCTCTTCCACCACTTCTGCAGTTCCTTCCAGCACTTCGCGCCAGCCGGTGAAGGCACCGCCCGACACAAGCGGTACGGGCGCCGTAGGCGGCAGGCTTTCGACGCGGGCCACAAGGCAGTCCAGCCCCGGCAGGGCGGGCGGCAGCGGCACGGGTATGGTGAAGTCCGGCGTCTTGGAATTGAAGCGCGGCCCGGCAATGACGGTGGCACCTGAGCCAGCCAGCGCGCCCTTCTGCGTCTCTGTCAGGGTGAAAAGCCCCGGCACCAGCACAAGGCTGTAGCCGCTGAAATCCTGCGCCGTGGGCGGCAGGATATCGACGGAAAGGCCAAGGCGGCGCAGACCCTTGTAGACATGGAACAGCAGGGCGAAGTAATCGAAATCCTTGCCCTGCGGCTGGATTGTCCAGGCCCAGGCGCTTTCGTAGTCGAAGACGAGAGCCACCTTTGCCTTTGCCACAGCGGTGACGGGCAGGGCCTTCAGCTCATCGGCGACTTGTGCTGCCTCATGATAGGCGGGGGCGGCGGCGCTGTCGGGGCGCAGCAGGCCGGCATGCATCTGCTCCTGCGCGAAAGGTGCCTGCCGCCAGCGGAAATAGCACACCGCTTCCGCCCCATGGGCAAAGGCTTCCCAGGCCCAGAGCCGTGCCATGCCGGGCAGCGGGTCGGGGTTGTAGGGCGCCCAGTTCACCGGGCCGGGCTGCTGCTCCATGATCCACCAGCGGCCCTTGCCGACGGCGCGGTAGAGATCGTGGTGGAAGGCCTGAAAATCGGGATCGCCCTGGCGCAGATAGCGGCGCTTGTGCTCGGGGCTTGCCTCCAGCCGGTCGGACAGGAAGCCGATCGGATAGGCATCCCAGCTGGCGATGTCGAGGTCGGCGCCCACCGCGAAATGATCGAATTCGACGATGCGGCCCATGTAGTTGTGGGCAATGGGCGCATCGGAATGGCGGCGGATGATGTCCGTCTGCAGCCGGTTGAAGCTGACCACCTGATCGGAGGAAAAGCGGCGGAAGTCCATGACATGGGCCGGGTTCGGCTCGGTCACGGTCAGGTTCGGCAGGTCTATTTCCTCGAAACCGGCATAGTCCATCGACCAGAACACATTGCCCCAGGCCCGGTTCAGCGCCTGCGGCGACTGATACTTGCGCGCCAGCCAGTTGCGAAAGGCATCGCGGGCAGCGGTGGAATAGCTGAGGATGGTGTCGTGGCAGCCGTATTCATTGTCGGTCTGCCAGGCGGCCACATGTTCGTTGCGGCCATAGCGCTCGGCCATCAGCGCGACGATGCGGGCGCATTCCTGCCGGTAGCCTTCATGGGAGAAGCAGTAATGGCGGCGCGAGCCGAAGCCGCGCGGGCGGCCTTGCGCGTCCAGCGCGATCATGTCCGGATGGCGGTTCAGCACCCAGCGCGGCGGCGTTGCGGTCGGCGTACCCAGCACCACCTTGAGGCCTGCCTTGCCCAGAACCCCGATGGCTTCGTCCAGCCAGCTCCAGTCGAGCGCGCCGGGCTCGGCCTCGATGCGCGCCCAGGCGAATTCGCCGATGCGCACATAGGTGAGGCCGATCTCCTTCATGCGGGCCGCATCTTCGGCCCACTGGGCAGCGGGCCAGTGTTCGGGATAGTAGCAGACGCCAAGGGCGCGGGTACGGTCGGTCACAGGTTCACTCGATGCTCTTTCTGGCCGCGCGCCCCGCTGGCGGCGGCAAAGGTCATGCCGGAAAGCGGCTTTGCAGCCCTTGCACTGGCGCCGAGGCCCTGACGGGCGCTGGTGCAGAACAGGGTGCCAAGGTCATCCCCGCCAAAGGCCGGGCAGCTGGTATGGGGCGCATCAAACGTGATGGCCCGCACGAAGCTGCCATCCGGCGCGTAGGCGGCAACGCGGGAGGAGCCCCATTCCGCCAGCCACAGAAGACCGCTTTCATCTACCACGGCCCCGTCCGGATTGCGGCCTTCGGAGGTCAGGTCGAGGAAGACCTCCGGCTCGCCCTTCGGCCAGCCGGCCTCATCCAGCGCCACGCGCATGACGCGGCCAGTGACCGTGTCGGAGAAGAAGGCCGTCTCACCATCCGGGGCAAAGGCGATGGAATTGGAAATGGTGATGGGCGCAAACAGCTTGCGCAGTGCGCCCCGGTACCAGCGGTAGATGGCACCGGCATCCTTTTCGGCGTTCTTGCCCATGGTGCCGATCCAGAAGCCGCCATAGGGGTCGGCGCGGCCATCGTTGGAGCGAGTGGCCGGATTGTCCGCTTCCAGCGCGCAGACCGTGCGGGCCGCGCCCGTTTCGACGTCGAAGGAGAACAGCTCCCGGTCGCTGGCGATCAGCAGCTTGCGCTCGTCCACCCATCCGGCCGCCGAAACCAGCGTCTCGAAACGGTAGATGCGGGTGTGGTCGTTTTCCTGGGTCAGCAGGCTCTTGTTCAGAATGTCGAACCAGAAAAGCTGGCGGCGCAGCGGGTGCCACAGCGGGCCTTCGCCCAGTTCGCAGACAGTGGCATCAAAGACGGTGGCATCGAAGACGGGGGAAGCTGCAGAACTCATCTTGCGCCCCCCTTGGCAATGTCGAAGGCCTGCACCATGGCGCGGGCGCGGGTTTCAACGTCTCCGACCGTCAGCCCCGGCACATAGAGTGCGGTGCCGATGCCGAAGCCATCAACGCCCACCTTCAGCCAGTCGGCGAAATTGTCCGGTCCGGCGCCGCCCACCGCATAGAGCCGGGTTTCCTTCGGCAGCACGGCGCGGATGGCCTTGACGCCTTCAGAGCCCAGAAGACCGGCCGGGAAGAGCTTCAACCCGTCGGCGCCCGCCTGCAGGGCGGCGAAACATTCGGTCGGGGTCATCACGCCGGGGAAGGACTGCATGCGGGCAATCTTGGTGGCGCGGATGACGGACGGATCGCAGTTCGGCGACACGGCCATGCGGGCGCCGGTGTCGGAGAGCTTCATCACGTCCTCCACCGTCAGCACGGTGCCTGCGCCGATGATGGCGCTGTCGCCGAACTCGCGCACCATGGCGGCGATGCTGGTGAAGGGATCGGGCGAGTTGAGCGGCACCTCGATGCGGGTGAAACCGGCAGCGATCAGGCGCTCGCACACCGGCAGGGCTTCGGCGGGGGTGATGCCGCGCAGAATGGCAATCAAGGGACGCATCAGTCAGCCTTTCTGGTTTTCCGTGAGGACCCGGCGCGCAAGCCCAAGTCCAGCCAGTGTCAGGCTTTCGCCCGCCGTTGCGCGCGCGTCAAGGCCCGCCAGTTTCAGCGCCGCCAGATAGTGCGCCGAAAGCGCCGGGGCGCCGATCAGCGTGACGTCTCCTGAGACGTCCTGCCGCACTGCCGCGATCTCCGCGCCGATGATGAGGCCGGACAGGCGCGCACGGGCCGAAGCTGCACCAAGGCCATGCAGCAGTCCCTCTGCCCGCAGCGGGAAGAGGGCGGCTGCCAGCATGTCCGGCCGGGCAAGGCTGGCTGTCACACCACCTGCAAAGGCCTCCGCATCCCAGCCCTCATCCGCCATGCCATGGCGCAGAACAGAGGATTTGGACAGAAGCGCGAAGAGTTCGCCCGTCATGAAGGTGCTGAAGGACGTGACCGTGCCGCCATCGATCCGCACCCATTTGCTGTGGGTGCCGGGCAGGCAGAGCGTTCCGGAAAAGCCGGGGTTGCCGGCCAGAAAACCGGCGATCTGGGTTTCCTCACCGCGCATCACATCGGCAGGCATGGTCTGGCTGAGGCCTGGAATGATCCAGACCGACAGGCGCGGGTCAGCAACGGGGGCCTCAACCATGGCGCTGGCCTGCAGCGGCGGGCAGGGGACTGTGGCATAGGGTGCTTCGACCCAGCCCTGACGGCTGCCGACCATGCCGCAGGCAATCACCAGCGTCTTGCGTCCCACTGGCAGCCAATCGGCGATCAGTTCCAGCAGCGCGCCCTCGAACTCGTCTCTTGCAAGGCTTGCCATGCCCTTGGGCGAGGAGGCCTGCGCCAGAACGCGGGCTCCTTCCATGGCGAAGACGCGCAGATGCGTTGTGCCCCAGTCAGCGGCAATCCACTCAGGGGAAACCTCTTCGCTCATCCCGTCACCACCACGCCGCCGTCAATGACGAGGGCCTGTCCGGTCATCATCTTCGAGGCGGAGGAGGCCAGGAACAGGCAGCCGCCGGTGATGTCTTCCGGCGCCAGCGTGTCCTTCAGGCACTGGCGCTCCACATGGGCGGCAAGGCCTTCCGGCGTCACCCAGAGATCTTTCTGCTTCTGCGTCAGCACCCAGCCGGGGGCGAGTGCGTTGACGCGGATGCGGTCGGGGCCGAAGTCGCGGGCAAGGCTGCGGGTCAGGCCGTTGATGCCGGAATTGGCAGAGGTGTAGGCCGGATAGCCGCCATTGCCCATCATGTAGCTGATGGAGCTGAAATTGATGATCGAGCCGCCGCCCGCCTTCTGCATGCCGGGGATGACCGCTTGCGCCGCAAAGAAATAGGCCTTCAGGTTGATGGCCATGGCCCAGTCCCAGTACTCCGGCGTTACGTCCAGCGTGTTGTGGCGCTGGTCGTTGGCGGCGTTGTTGACGAGCACGGTGATCGTGCCATGGGCTTCCGCCGCCTTGGCAATCGCGCCCTTCAGGGCGTCGATATCGGTGATGTCACAGGGCAGGAACAGCGGGCGGCTGCCGGTTTTTGCTTCCATCTCGTCACAAAAGCCCGAGGCATCGGAGCGCTGCACGAAGGCCACCTTGCAGCCCTGCCGCAGGAAGGCTTCCGTCAGACTTGCGCCAATGCCGGAGCCGCCGCCAGTGATGAAAACGGATGCGCCCTTGAGATCGGGAAAGACCGGCTGTGCGTTCATGATGTAGCCTCTTCAGGTTCCTGCGGACGGACTTCGCTGCTGCGCTTGCCGCCTCTGATATTTCAGTCCATGCCTTATGCGAAAGGAAAGACCGGCCGGACAAGCCGTCCGGCCTCACAGACGGGTTCCTTCCACCGTGAAAAGCGTGCCCGGCCATGCCACGGGCAGCATGATGCCCTGTTGCATCAGCGCGGCCCCGGAGAGCGTCACCGGCCCGCTCTTCAGGGCGCAGGCCCCGCGCGACTGGGGCGGTGCATCTTCCGGGTTGAGCAGCGTCAGCCGGTAGCGCGCCGCCGGATCCAGCCCGGTCAGCTTCAGCTGGCGGGGCAGGGCCTGTGCGGGCGCTGCCGCCTGACCGGAGGACAGCACGAAGCGGCTGCCATCCCGCGCCAGCTGCATTTCGGCGGTGACGGACGGGTCCGCCGCATCAAGGCGCAGGATGTCCGCGCGCATCAGCCAGTCCCGGTTGGCCTTCCACCAACCGGTGACGGCGGTCAGAACGGCCGTCTCTTCCGGATCAAGCTCGCGCAGGTCCATCTCGAAACCCATGTGCCGCTGGGCGGCCACGCGGGCGCGCAGGCTCATGGACAGAACCCGGCCCGAGGTGTGGCAGTGGCGCGGGCCCACATGACTGCCGGTGACTGAAGCGGGCAGGAACAGCGCCGCATCATGCTGGATGCGCAGGCGCTCAAGTGCGTCGTTGCTGTCCGAAAGCCAGACCCGCTGGGTGTGGGTGAGGATGCCGGCATCAATCCGCCCGCCGCCGGAGGCGCAGCTTTCGATCTCGACCGCCGGATGAGCGGCGCGCAGCCGTGCCAGCAGCGACAGCGTGCCGCGCGCCTGCGCTGCGTCCACCACGGGAAGCAGGCGGTTGTGATCCCACTTGATGTAGTCGATGGCGTAGGTGGAGAGCAGGGCGGAGATCGCCCCGAACAGGTGATCGCGCACCGGCTCCAGCGCCATGTTCAGCACCAGCTGGTTGCGTCCGCGGGTCTGGTTTGCGGGGCCAAGGATCCAGTCCGGATGGGCGCGGTAAAGGTCGCTGTCCTCGCTCACCATTTCCGGCTCGAACCACAGGCCGAAACGCATCCCCAGCTTGTGAACGGCCTCGATCAGCGGCGTCAGCCCGTCCGGCCATTTGCGCCGGTCGACGACCCAGTCGCCAAGGCTCGTGGTGTCATCATCGCGCCGGCCGAACCAGCCGTCATCCAGCACGAAACGCTCCGCCCCGATGGCGGCCGCCTTGGCGGCGATTTCGGTGAGGGCGGAAAGTTCGTGGTCAAAGTAGATGGCTTCCCAGCAGTTGTAATGCACGGGCCGGGGGCGGGCCGGATCGGGCCATGTCACCACCCGGTCGTGGATGTCGCGCTGGAAGAGCGTGGCAATGCCGTTGAGGCCGGACGTGGAAACGGCGGCGATGAGGGCTGCCGTTTCAAAGCAGGTTCCAGCTTCGCGCTCGCTGTTACTGGCATGGCCGAACTGCACCTGCCTGCGCCCGTCGTAAAGCTCTTCGGCCACAAAGCGGTGCCCGCCGGGCCAGGCGTAATGAAGGGCGCGCACCTCGCCTGAGGTGTTGCGGCAGCCCGGTTCCGTGAACAGCGCATAGGGCGGGTGTTCCTGACCGGAGCGGCCGGTGCGCGCTTCGCGCTGGCGGATGCCGGTGGTCCAGAGCGTGGACTGCATGCGGAATTCGCCGATCCACTTGCCGGCCGGATCAAGGATCTGGTCTGCACTCTGCGGCACTGGCAGCACGGGCGCGGCCAGCCAGTCGACGCGGACAGGCGCAACGGACTCCAGCCGGGTGCGCAGCACGAGAACGCCGGTCTCAGCCGCCTCGATCACATGGGTGAGGGTGAGGCCTGCGGCGGCGGAGATCAGTTCCAGCCGTCCGGCGCATTGGCGCGCTTCACGGAAGGCAAAGCGGGGCTGCAGCAGCTCACCCTCAGCAGAGCGCAGCACGAGGCCCGGCTGGCCCTGCCAGTCGTTGCCCTGCACCGGACAGAGGCTGAGCGGGGGCAGGGCATCCAGCATGCCGCCGGTGAGATCAGACCGGCTGGCCGCTACGAGAGCTTCAAGGTCCTCCTCCTGCGGCAGGGCCGGACCCCAGTAGATGGCCTCCGGCACGCCGCCGGAGGAGGTGAGGACAAGGCTTTGTCCTGCGCAATCAAGGCGCCAGTGCTGTGCGGTGTTCCCGGTCATTTCACGGCTCCCAGCGTCAGGCCGGCGATGAAGTGTTTCTGCATGAGGAAGAACATGAGCACAGGGGGCAGGGCGGCGATGATCGACCCGGCGGAAACGAGGTGCCAGGCGGCAATCCACTGGCCGTTGAGCGAGTTGAGCCCGGCGGTGACCGGCTGGGTGTCGGCGCCGGTGGTCAGCACCATGGCCCAGAAATAGTCGTTCCAGATGAAGGTGAAGATCAGCACCGACAGGGCGGCAATGGCCGGGCGCATCAGGGGCATGACCACGTACCAGAAGATTCTCACTTCGCTCACGCCCTCCACCCGCGCCGCCTCGATCAGCTCATAGGGCAGGGCCTTGATGAAGTTGCGCATGAACAGGGTGCAGAAGCCGGTCTGGAAGGCGATGTGGAACAGGGCAAGGCCGGTGATCGTGTCGTAAAGCCCCATCTGCAGCGTCAGGTCGCGCACCGGCACCATCAGGATCTGGAAGGGCACGAAATTGCCCGCCACGAACAGGAAGAAGACAAGCAGGTTGGAGCGGAACCTGTAGATGGCGAGCGCAAAGCCCGTCATGCAGGACAGCGCCACGGCACCGATGACGGTGGGGATCGTCACCTTGAAGCTGTTGAGGATATAGGCCGCGATGGGCGAGTTGCGGAAGATGGTGACATAGTTCTCGAAGGCGATGGCCGAGGGCATGCCGAAATAGTTGCCGGACGCCAGATCGGAGGAGGGGCGCAGCGAGGTGAGCGCCACGCCCAGAAGCGGCAGCAACCACAGGACGAGCGCAACCGGCAGGGCCGCCTTGTAAAGCGCCCGGGCCGGGGCCGGGAGTTGCTGGATGGGACGGGGAAACATGCTCAGTGTTCCTTCTCGTCGCGCCACATCTTCCAGATGAAGCCGGAAATGAAGATCATCATGATGGCGAAGAGGACAACGGCAATGGCCGCGCCATAGCCCATGCGGAAGCCGTATTCGGACAGGGCCTGCTCGTACATGTAGAAGGAGAGCACCCGCGAGGAGCCGAAGGGGCCGCCGGATGTCATGATCGATACAAGGTCGAAGGAGCGCAGCGCACCGATCACGGTGACGATGACGGCAATGAAGGTGGCCGGACGCAGCTGCGGCAGGATGACGTACCAGAGCATCTTCCAGCCCTTGGCCCCGTCCAGCCGCGCTGCCTCGATCTGATCGGGCGCCACATTGTTGAGGCCGGTGAGATAAAGGATCATCACATAGGCGATCTGCGGCCACAGGCCCGCAGCGATGATGCCATAGGTGACGAGGTTCTCTTCCGCCAGAATGGCAACACCCTGACCGGTCACCGCCTCGATCAGCTTGTAGAACAGGCCGAAATTGGGGGCATAGAACCAGGAGAACATCAGGCCGACAACGACCTGGCTGATGACGAAGGGAAAGAAGAACAGGGACTTGTAGACCCGGATGCCCCAGACCGTCTGGTTCAGGAAAATCGCGATCATCAGGCCTGCCGGAATGGCCAGCATGTAGAGCGCAAGCCAGATGACGTTGTTCTTCAGCGAGACATAGAAGGCCTCGTCATCCAGCAGCTCGGCGTAGTTGTCAGCGCCAATCCACCGGGCCGTGCCGATGCCGTCCCAGTCATAGAAGGAAATGCTGACCGACTGGAAGACCGGCGCAATCACGTAGAAAACGAACATCAGTGCGCCGGGCGCAAGGAAAAGCCACGGGGCAAGCATGCGCTGGCGCGCTTTCCAGAAGGCGGTCATCTCGGCCTCGGATCTTTCGGGAACATGTCCCCCGGATCAGCTCCGGAGGACGTTTCTGGGAGCGCTGCCTGCAAGGGGCGGCGGTGCGGGGCTCAGTAGACGCGCTGGCGCACTTTCTCGAGACGGTCGAGGATACGCTCCAGCCGGTCGGGCTTGACCATGTATTCCTGGAAGCCTTCCATGGCAGCCTTGGCCATCTCGGCCGGGGCGTCCCGGTCGAAGAACTGGGCAACGGCCGAAGCGGTCGACACCGTTTCAAAGCCCTGGCTCAGGAACGGATCTGCCGCATCCACCGTGGCCTCGTTGTTGACCGGCAGCTGGCCGAGGCGCTTGTTGAGGGCGGTCTGCACGTCGGCACGGGTGACGAAGGCGAGGAACGTCTTGGCGTCCTCCGCATTCTTGGCGCCTGCCGGAATGTGGATCGTGTCCGTCGGGGCTTCTTCAGCACGCGGCAGGCCCGGGGTGATCTCGGGGAAGACCATGAAGCCGAGATTGTCATTGGTCATGCCGCCATCCTTGAAGGCGGCGACGGCAAAGTTGCCCATGACATAGTTGGCGGCCTTGCCCTGAACCAGAAGGGAAACGGCATCCTGCCAGTCAATGGCCGTGTGATTGGCGGTGACATAGCCCGGTTCCACCAGCTTCGCCCATTCGGCAAAGACGGCCTTCACCCGGTCATCCGTCCAGGCGATCTTGCCGGATGTCAGGTCCATGTGGAATTCATAGCCGTTGGTGCGCAGGCTCAGATAGTCGAAGATGCCTGCAACCGGCCACAGGGCCTTGGAACCGGTGGTCACGCAGTCGATGCCTGCCGCCTTGAACTTGGCGCAGTTGGCGATGAACTCGTCCCAGGTCTTCGGCTCGGAAACGCCAACCTGCTTGTAGACGTCCTTGTTGTAGTAGATGCCCCACTGATAATAGGTATAGGGCACGCCCCACTGCTTTCCGTCGATGGTCATCGAAGCCTTGGAGGCCGAGAGTTTCTGGCCGAGGCCGTTCGCTTCCCATACATCGCTGACATCCATGAACTGCCCGGCCTTGACGAAGGGCGCCATGCGGTTGCCGGCGTACCAGCTGGCCAGATCCGGCGCATCTGCAGTCATGAAATTGCGGATGGCGGTCTTGTAGCCCTCATGGTCGAAGATGTTGACCTTCACCTTCACGTCCGGGTTTTCCGCCTCGAACATGGTGACCAGTTCTTCCAGCGCAGCCTTCGGCGCCGGGTCCGACATGTCGGTGTTGAAAACGAGGGTCCTCTGTGCGGCCAGCGCCGAACCGGACATCATCAGCGCAGCGGCAAAGGCCGCCAGCTTGAGCGGTGTAACAGTCATCTTGTCTCCTCCCGGACTGCGTTCTTTGGCAAGGAGGTTCCAAATAATGAAACCAAGTCTTGCATATTGAAAACTATGATGCGAAGCTTTAGGACTGTCAAGCAGCAGGCGCACCCCGGTGTGCCGGGCGAGGGTTTGCAAGACGATGAGCACGAAACAGCCAAAGGCGGATGGGCCCGGCATCAGCGGGGCGGAGGCGGAGCAGGGCGGTGATGGCACCGTCGGCAAGGCTCTGGCCGTGCTGGATCTTGTGGCGCAGGCCGGCCGCCCGGTGCGCTTCACGGATATTCTGGCCATCAGCCCCTATCCCAAGGCCACGCTTTACCGGCTGCTGCAGACCCTGACCCATCAGGGCATGCTCGCCTATGATGCGGACAGCCAGAACTATGCCCTCGGCGTCCGGCTGGTGCGGCTTGCCCATGCGGCCTGGTCGCAGAGTTCTCTGGCACCTCTGGCACGCCCCTGGCTCGACAGGCTGTCGGCAGAGCTGGGCGAAACCCTGCATCTGGCGCAACTGGATCAGGGGCAGGTGCTTTATGTGGACAAGCGCAACGCCGCCCGGCCAGTGGAAATGTTCAGCCAGGCCGGCAAGGTCGGGCCTGCCTATTGCACCGGTGTCGGCAAGGCCATGCTTGCCTTCCTGCCGGAGGCGGCAAAGCAGCAGGCCGTTGCGCGCCAGTCCTTCTACCGTTTCACGCCGAAGACGCTCGGCTCGCGCGAGGAGCTTCTCGCCGAGCTTGAGGAAATCCGCAAGAGCGGCCACGCCTTCGACCGGGAGGAGCACGAGCCGGGCATCATCTGCCTTGCCGTGCCGGTTCTGTCGTCGGGTGGCAGCGTGCTGGGTGCGCTTTCGGTCACATCCACAACAACCCGGAACAGCCTCGACGGGCTGGAGCAACTGGCCCCGCAGCTCAAGGCCTGCGCCAGCGCCATTGCTGCAGACGTGGAGGCCTGGCGGTTTCCGGAACGCAAGCAGATCTGAGGGAGGATATTCATGTCTGGCGTCTCGTTCGAGAACGTGGTCAAGAAGTTCGGCGAAGTCGGTGTCATCCACGGGGTGGACCTGACCATCGAGCATGGCGAATTCTGTGTCTTCGTCGGCCCCTCGGGCTGCGGCAAGTCCACGCTGCTGCGCATGGTGGCGGGGCTCGAAAGCACCAGTTCCGGTGCAATCCGGATCGGTTCGCGTGACGTGACCGCCCTTGACCCGGCCGAACGCGGTGTGGCGATGGTGTTCCAGACCTATGCGCTCTATCCGCACATGACGGTGGCGGAAAACATGGGCTTCGGCCTGAAGATGACCGGCCATCCCAAGGCGGAAATCGAATCCAAGGTGGCGGCGGCCGCGAAGATCCTGAAGCTGGAGCCGCTGCTGGCGCGCAAGCCCAAGGCACTCTCCGGCGGCCAGCGCCAGCGCGTCGCCATCGGCCGCGCCATCGTGCGCGGGCCGGAAGTCTTCCTCTTCGATGAGCCGTTGTCGAACCTTGATGCCGAGCTGCGCGTCGAGATGCGCGTCGAAATCGCCCGCCTGCACCGGGAAATCGGCGCGACGATGATCTACGTGACCCATGATCAGGTCGAGGCGATGACGCTGGCCGACAAGATCGTGGTGCTGCGCGCCGGGAAGATCGAACAGGTTGGCAAGCCGCTCGATCTCTACAACGATCCGGACAACCGTTTCGTCGCGGGCTTCATCGGTTCACCGGCCATGAATTTCCTCGACGCCAGCGTCAGCGGCGAGGGGCTCAAGGTTCCGGGCCTTGGCGATGCCATCTTTGCCCGTCCGGCGGTGGCGGTCGCTGATGGCCCGGTCACCTTCGGCCTGCGCCCGCAGCATCTGCACATCGAGCGCTCCGGCACCACGCACAAGGTGGACATGGTCGAGGCGCTGGGCGGCGTTTCCTACGTGCATCTGATGGCCGCCAACGGCAGCAAGCTGATTGTCGAGCAGCGCGAGGAGATGGGCCTTCGTGCAGGTGATCAAGCCGGTATCAGCTTCGATCCGGCGCAGGCGATGTATTTCACGGCAGATGAGGCAGGCCGCCGGATCAGGTGAGGGGAAGAGAATGTTTTTCATGAAAGACCTCCTTCCTCTCAGCTCCGTCATGCCATGACTTGATCATGGCATCCATGCCGTTACCTCTCGCTTTTCACCTGCTGGAGATTGAGGTCAGGTCCTGGAAATGCATATTCAGAGACCGTCTTTATGGATAGATCAGGGAATGGATGCCATGATCAAGTCATGGCATGACGAAACATTATAAGCTTGTGAGTGGATATTCTTCTGAGGAGGCGGCAAGACCAATGCCGCCTCTCCCAAAAACAAGGGCCGCAGTCGCTTGCGGCCCTTGTGGTTCTGCCTGTCAGCTCGCGGCCCGCCGCGCTTCGGCGCTGGCCGAGGCCAGCCGTTCGGCATAGGCCATCATCAGCGCGCCGGTGCCCTTGTGGTCGTCGGGGCGCAGCGGTTCGCTGAGGTAATAGGCGGGCGAGCCGTCGCGCACGCGGCCACCGAAGCCGCCGAGCCCGGCCATCTCGCAGACATTCTGCAGGCGGATGATGCCGTCATCTCCGGCGTAAAGCTGGGTGGTTTCGAGGCTGGCGAGCGCCTTCAGGCCGGGTGCTGCAAACTGCATGCCGAGGCCCAGCCTTGCCCCCTTCATCAGCGCATAGGCGAACATGGCGCTGGCCGAGGATTCTTCGTAGTTTCCGGAAAGCTCCGGCTGGTCGATCACCTGCAGCCACAGCCCGCTTTGCGGCCGGGCAAGGGCGGCGATGCGGGTGAGCAGGGCGGACGCCCGCTCTGGAAGCCCGGATGAGGCGGCTTTTTCCGGCCCAATGAGGCCGGTCACATCCACCAGAGCCATCGCCAGCCAGCCAAGGGCGCGGGCCCAGTGGGCGCGGGAGAGGCCGGTTTGCGGATCGGCCCAGTCCTGCGCCCGGGCTTCATCAATCGCATGGGCGTAGAGGCCCGTTGCCGCCACATGGGTCAGGTCCAGCGCCCGGTTCAGCTGTGCAAGGGCATCGTCCACCAGGTCCGGCCTGTTGCGGGAGAGGCCGTATTCGATCTGGAACGGCAGACCCATGTAGAGGCCGTCGAGCCAGACCTGCTGCGGATAGCGCTTCTTGTGCCAGTAATTGCCGCCGTCCGTGCGCGGGTGACGGGTCAACTGCCCGGCCAGATGCTCGATGGCAAGGCTCCAGTGGGCACCGGGGGCTGCCTTTTCGAGGAAGAACAGCACGCGCCCGGCCAGAATGTGGTCGATGTTGAACTCATCCTGGGTATAGCCTGCCAGCGCGCCATCCTCGCCGACCTGCGGTCCGATCAGCCGCAGCAGCTCATCCCGCCAGATCTCCTGCGGCTGCTGGTCATACAGCAGCGCCAGCCCGCGGTAGACACAGCCGTCCTCGTAGCACCAGCTGCCGTCCTTGGCGTAGGTGTAGCGGGAAAGATATTCCTTGAAATAGCGCGGGGTCATGGGGCCGTCCTGACTGCGAGGGAAAGCATCCGGGCACAGCATCCGTGTCCGTCTTTCCGGTTGGAAGTGTGATGCAGGCCATCCGGCGCTGCGAAATCTGTGGCCAGCCTTCGCGGGGCTGGCGGGAAAGGGCAGCTAGGCCGCCGGGCTGGCGCGGGCAGGGCGCTGGCGCAGGTCCTCCACATGCGCGCCTTCGAACACCAGATCCTCATGGCGCATCGCCGGAACATGATCGGCCATCACCGGCACGTCCGCTTTGGCCGAAGGATCATAGGAGGCCTCGACGCTGGAGATCCGGACCGGCCCCATCGGCGCTTCGGGCAGGCCGAGGAAGACGCCAAGCGCCAGACGCAGGTTCGTGACCTTGATGTTCTCGATGGTGATCGCGCCAATGGACGGCGTTTCGCCGGTGAGCGGGTAAGGCTTGCGGGACTGCACATAGTCCGAATGCCCGTCCGCATCGCAGAAATAGAAGGCATTGGCCACGAAAGCCGTGTCCACGCCGTCCATGTCGCAATCGGAGAAGCGGACATTGCCGACCGCCCCGCCGCGGCCGCGCCGGGTCTTGATCCTGAGGCCCCGGTCCGTCTGGCGGAAGCTGCAATGCTCCACGGTCACGTCATGCACGCCGCCCCCCATTTCAGAGCCAATGACAAGACCGCCGTGACCACGTTCCATGAGGCAGTTGCGGACGGAAACATTGCGGGTGGGGGCAAGGTGATCGCGCGCTCCGCTCTCCGGCTCCGGCTTGCCGGCCTTGATGGCGATACAGTCGTCGCCGACCGAGAAATGCACACCTTCGATCCAGACGTCCTCACAGCTTTCCGGGTTGAGACCATCGGTGTTGGGGGAGTCGGACGGGTTCCAGATCCTGAGGTCTGCCGCCGTCACGCCATTGCAGAACAGCGGATGCACGGTCCAGGAAGGGGAGTTGCGAACCGTGATTCCTGCCAGCGTCACATGGGTGCAGCGGCTGAGGAAAAGCGTGCGCGGGCGCCGCGCGCCGTTGCGGGTTTCCTTCGGCCAGCTCCACCAGTCGCCTTCCGCACCGCCGCCATCAAGAAAGCCTTCGCCGCAGATGGTCAGCCATGTGCAGGAGGTTGCTGTAATAAGGCTGGCATAGGCCGCTTCCGGCACGCCCTCCCAGCTGGACAGGGGCAGACCATCCTGATCCCGGGCAGGCAGAATGGGCCAGCGGCTGCGGTCGTGGATCGCGGCAAGGCCTGCATCTGCATCGATCTGCAGGGTCATGCCGGACTTCAGCATGAGCGGCGAGGTGCGGTAGGTGCCGCCGGAAATGCGCAGCGTGCCGCCGGAGGGCGTTGCTGCAATCGCCCGGGCAAGGGCAGCGCCGTTGTCCGCAAGGGCCGGGTCGGCGCCATGGTCCCGGGCGTCAACCAGACCGAAGCACTTCGGCATGGGGATGGTCAGAGGCTCTACGCCTTCAATGGCAAGAACATAGTCTGCGCCGGGTGTAAGGCCGAAAATCGAGAAGACCGCCCTGTCGGTAACCCCTTGCCGTGTTTCGCCGCTGCCCTGGTCCGTCAGCACCCAGGCAGCGGGCCCCGGCAGGTGATAGCGCGCACCCGGCACGTGATAGCGCAGCGTGATATGCCGCGGGGAAATCGCGCTGAGGCAGAGGGAGCCGGTTGCGGGTTCGGTGGACATGGCGGGCGTATTCCTGCGTTGTGGCGGCCGGGAGACCTGATGCCTCCCGGCAGTTTTTGTGATGAAGCGCGGCTTTACCGGCTGCCGGAGCTTTTCCCGAAGCGCCCGCCGTCTCGCCGCAGCGCCCCTCTCCCCCCTTGAGGGGGAGATGTCTGCGTCAGCAGACAGAGGGGGGTATCAGCGCTTCAGCAAGGCTCTGCTTCTCGTATGAATGGACAGTCCGCTACCCCCCTCTGCCCCCTGCCGGGGGCATCTCCCCCTCAAGGGGGGAGAGGAGTTGGAGCCTGACTGGCAGTCCAGGGAAGCTAACTCCCGGCGGCCTTTCCCCTCAGGACCGGAACTTCTTCAAGGCTCCGTTGATGCCGTCGATGATCTCTTCGGCAGCGGTCTGCGCATCGATCTGGCCGTAGGCGAATTCCTCCAGGGCGTCGATGAAGATGCTGCGGACTTCCGGGTGCTCGTTGAAGGGCGATACGGTCGGTCCGGCGCCTGCGGTGACGATTGCGTTGGCGACGATCAGTTCCATCTCGGTCGAACCGGCATCAGCCAGAGCCTTGGCCGCCGTCTTGCTGGCGGGCAGGCCGCGCGAGCTGCCAAGGGCCTTGATGCCTTCCGGCTCGTTCAGCAGGCAGTTGACGATCTGGGCCGCAGCCTGCGGTTTCTTCGAGTTCTTCGAGATCGAGAACACCATGGAGGGTTTGCGGTAGACGCCTTCGGTCCTGGCATCCGGGCTGGCCAGCAGCTTGACGGCCTCCAGCTTCTGGCCCTCCTGCAGCGGATCGGCAAATTTGGAATAGGTGGAATCCCATTCATAGGAGCCTGCGATCCGGCCGTCGGCCCACTTCGGGCTTTCAAACAGGTTGATGTTACCCTCTGCCGCCGCATCCTTCTGCGACATCACCACGCCGCCTTCGACCATCTTGCCGTAGAAATCGATGGCTGCGGCCAGCTCTTCCGGCGTCCAGGCGACGGTCGTTGTCTCCGGGTCGATCAGGTCCTTGCCGGTCGCCTGAGTGGCACGCAGCGAGACGAGCAGAACGGCCGTCTCCTTGATGGCGTTCATCGGATAGGCGTCCGGGCCGATCTTCTCCTTCAGCACCTTGGCGGCGGCGAAGAGATCATCCCAGGTGGCGGGAAGGGGCAGCCCGGCCTTCTGAAACGAGGTGGTGTTGAAGAAGAACACGCGGCCCGTGGTGGAAACGGGCAGACCATTCAGCTTGCCGTTCATGCTGCCCGACGCCAGCTGGTCCTCCGTCCAGTTGCTGAGGTCGATATATTCGCTCAAATCGTTCAGGTCGGCAAAACCGTCGCCCTTGATCGAGAACAGCGGCAGCCAGGGCCAGTTCACCTGCATGATGTCGGCTTCCGTGCGGCCGGCGATCTGCGTCATCAGCTTCTCAAGGTGCCCGTCAAAGCCGGTGAACTCAGGCGCGATGGTGTGGCCGTGCTTTTCGCCGCAGACTTTCAGCGCTTCCTGCGTCGCCTTGTGGCGGCTGTCGCCACCCCACCAGGACATGCGCAGGTCCGCCGCCAGCAGGGGCGTGGCAAAGGTCGAGGCGAGCGCAAGGCTCACAAGGGCAGTTGCTGTCTTTCTCATGGTTTTCTCCTCCCGTTTTCCGCCGGAGCAGGGCGTCTGAACCCCGCTCCGGAAAGGCTTGATCACTTGCTGCGGCCTCAGCCGAGCGGGGCCAGCGAGATGTTCTCGCCGCTTTGCGCATCGAAAATATGCAGGTTGCTCTCGATGGGCCGCACCGCCACCGCATCGCCGCGCTTCAGGCCCTGCGGTACCTCCGCCGCAGGAAGCACGGCCACCAGCGTGGTGCCGCCAAGGTCGATGTGCAGGTTCATTTCATGGCCAAGGAACTCGATGGTCTGCACTGTGCCTGTTACGGCATTCTCCGTGCCGGCGGGCAGCAGGCCGAGATGCTGCGGGCGCATGCCGAGGGTGACGGACCCGGCCTTGGCCGTCAGGCGGCGGGCGAGCTCCGGCCCGAAGCCGAGCGTCTGGCCAGCCAGCGTCAGCGTCACCCCGTCGCCGCTGCCGCCGAGCGTGGCGGGGACGAGGTTCATTTCCGGCATGCCGATGAAACCGGCGACGAAGGCATTGGCGGGCCGGTTGTAGAGCGTATGAGGATCGGCCACCTGCATGATGTGGCCGTCCTTCATCACGCAGATCCGGTCACCCATGGTCATCGCTTCGGTCTGGTCATGGGTGACATAGACCACCGTGGAGGACTGGCCGTTTGCCTTCAGCTGCTTGTGCAGGTCGGTGATGCGCACCCGCATGGAAGCGCGCAGCTTGGCGTCGAGGTTCGACAGTGGCTCGTCGAACAGGAAGACTTCCGGCTTCTTGATCAGCGCCCGGCCCACGGCCACACGCTGGGCCTGACCGCCGGACAGCTGCTTGGGCAGCCGGTCGAGCAGCTGGCCGATTTCCAGAATACCGGACACCTCGTCCGTGGCGGCATCGATTTCCGCCGTCTTCTTCTTCTGCAGGCGCAGGCCGAAGGAGAGGTTCTTCTTCACCTTCATATGCGGGTAGAGCGCGTAGTTCTGGAACACCATGGCGATGCCGCGCTTGCCCGGGGGCAGGTCGTTGACGGTCTGGCCGCCGATACGGATGGCGCCGCCCGTCACCGTCTCAAGGCCTGCGATCATGCGCAGGGTGGTGGACTTGGCACAGCCCGACGGGCCGACCAGCACCATGAACTCGCCGTCCTCCACATCCAGGTTGATGCCATGGACCGCCTTGAAGCCGCTGCCATAGACCTTTTCCAGGTTCTGGATCTGCAAACGTGCCATTAGCCTTTCACCCCACCGCTGGAGATGCCTTCAATGAAATGTTTCTGTGCGAGGAAGAACACGACGAGCGCGGGCGTGATCGCCAGGACCGACATGGCCAGAATGCGGTTCCAGTCGAATGCTTCCGAGGTGTCGATGGACAGTTTCAGCGCCAGGCTGATCGGGTACTTGTCGATGGAGGACAGGTAGATCAGCGGGCCGAGGAAGTCGTTCATCGTCCACATGAACTGGAACAGGCAGACCGATATGAGCGCCGGGGCCAGCATGGGCACGACGATATAGACGAGCACCTGCAGGGAGTTGGCGCCATCGACGCGGGCCGCCTCTTCCATGTCGCGCGGGATCGCCCGCAGGAACTGGATCAGCATGAAGACGAAGAAGGCGTCTCCCGCAAAGGCCGAGGGCACCCACAGCGGCAGGTAGCTGTCGAGCCAGCCGAAATCGCGGAACAGCAGGTACTGCGGGATGCGGGTCACCACATTCGGCAGCAGCAGCGTGGCGATCAGCGTGACGAACAGGATCTTCTTGCCCGGAAAATCGAAGCGGGCAAAGCCGTAGGCCACAGCTGTGCAGGACACCGCCGTGGCGATGACCTTCGGGATGATGATCCAGGCCGTGTTCAGGAAGAAATGGCCGAAGGTGTAGGGCGTTGATGTCTGCCAGCCCTTGATGTAGCCATCAAGGGTCGGGTTCTGCGGCCAGAACCCGGCGCTGGAGAAGATCTCGGAATTGGGCTTGAACGAGGCCCCGATGAGCCAGATCAGCGGATAGAGCATCAGCACGCCGACCAGCGTCAGCAATGTGTAGCGGATGATCGCCGAGATCCGCTGGCTGCGGTGCTGGCGGGCGGCAAAGGCGGCCGCGCCTGCATCGGGGGCGACGAAGGATGGGGACATCTCAGCTCCTCTTGTCGCCGGCGTAATAGACCCACTTCTTCGAGGACCAGAAGGCCACGAGGGTCAGCGCCATGATGATGATGAAAAGGACCCAGGCGACAGCGGAGGCATAGCCCATGTCGAACTTCTTGAAGGCCAGCTCGTAGATGTAGAGTGGCAGGAAGTAGGTGGCCTTGAGGGGGCCGCCCTGGGTGATGATGTAGGGGCCGTTGAACTCCTGAAAGGCCTGGACCATCTGCATGACCAGATTGAAGAAGATCACCGGCGTGATGAGCGGCAGGGTGATGTGCCGGAAGGTGGACCAGGGGCCCGAGCCGTCGATGGCCGCCGCCTCATAGAGCGACTTGTCGATGGACTGAAGCGCGGCGAGGAAGATCACCATGGCCGAGCCGAACTGCCACATGCGTAAGAGCGTGATGGTGAAGAGCGCATTCGCCGGGTCGCCGAACCAGTTGACCGGGCCGAGCCCCACTACCGCCAGCGCCATGTTGACGAGGCCTTCGGTGGAAAAGAGATAGCGCCACAGCACCGCGATGGCGATTGAGCCACCCAGAATGGACGGCACGTAATAGGCCGTGCGGAACAGGTTGATGGCTTTCAGCTTGTAATTGAGGATGACCGCGATGAAGAGCGCAAAGGCCAGCTTCAGCGGCACCGTCAGCCCCACGTAGAGCAGGGTGACATTCAGCGAGCGGGTGAAGGTACGGTCACGGGTGAACAGTTTTTCGAAATTGTCCATCCCGACCCAGTTCGGGCTGCTGACGAGATTGTAATCCGTGAAAGCGAGATAGAGCGACGCGCCGAAGGGCACGGCCGTGAACAGCAGCAGGCCGAAGACATAGGGCGTGACATAGGCCAGGCCGAGGAAGCGGTTTTCTCCACCCATGTCAGATGGCCTCCGCTCTGGTTGTAGCCCGTATTGCAAGACCTGACGCTGCATCTGCTGCCGCAAGAGCGGTCAGATTCACGCCGGAACAGGCCATTCTGATAGGGTTTTCTGATGTTTTCAAATGCCGATCCGGCGAAGGGGCAAGGCTGCGCAAGGGCGCAGGGCTCCCGCCCGCAAAGCCGCCTCCTCCCATGGTGCGTCTCGCAAGGGTTGCGATAGTCATTTCGTGACAGAGACGATATTCTAACCGGCAAGCTGGCCGAAATTGACGGACTGAAATAAAAAGATGGACAAAAACGTAGGTGATGTACTCGCCGGTCTGTCGCCCGCCGCGCTGACGCTGGCTCTGGCCCGTTCGGCGATCAAGATGCAGCATTCGCGCGCCTGGCGCGTCGACAAGTCCAACGCGGTGCATGATCTGGTGATCTGCCTGACCGGGTCTGCGCGCTACGAGCTCGACGGGGTGGAACAGTCGCTGGCTCCGGGCATGGCCATGCTGATCCCGGCCGGCAGCCGCTTCGTTGGCGAGTCGCTCTCGGACGAGCTTTACACCGGTGTCGCCCAGCATTTCACGCTGACGCTGTTCGGCTCGGTGGATCTCATCGGCCAGATGAATCTCCGGCCCGTTGCCGCCTTCCGCCAGTGGCAGGTGATCAGCGCCATGGTGGCGCATTACCGCGACATGGCGCCGCTTTCGATGACAACGCTGGCGCAGCATCACCTCTTCATGGTGATCCTGCTCGCCTATATCGAGAGCGCGTTTCTCGGCTGGAAGGAAGGGGCGGGCGGGGCGCTGGACAGTCCCGATCAGCTGTCGGTGCAGATCATGCTGGTGGCGGCCCGCATCGCCGCCGATCCCTTGAGCGCTGCCGCGCTGGAAAAGGCGCTCGGCTCCGTGCCCTTCAACGGCGACTATTTCCGCCGCGCCTTCCGCGCCCGCATCGGCCTGACGCCGCAGAAATTCCAGGAGCGCAAGCGCATGGAAATGGCCATGAACCTGCTGTCCTCCGGCCGCAAGGTGAAGGAAGTGGCGGCCATGGTCGGCATCGCCGATCCCTACTACTTCTCCCGCCTGTTCAAGAAGCACCTCGGCGCCAGCCCCTCCTGCTACCGCCTCGACAGCCGCGACGGGCCGGACGAGGTCTATGTGGATGATCCGGAGATTCTGGTGATTGATTGAATTGGTAGGGACCGGGTTGAGCGGGATGTGAGAAACTACGCGGATCGCCGGGGTGTCTGGAGCTCTGCTTTGCGGCATTTCATCTGCCCTGTTTCCTCTCCATCGTCATCCCGGACGGAGCGAAGCGGAGATCCGGGACCGGTGAGCCAAGGCCTCTGGGTTAGCTTAATCTTTTGAAAAATTTATGCTGTGGCTCACCGGTCCCGGCTCGCGCTACGCTTGGCCGGGATGACGATGGAAAGGGAATGCCGGATGGAGAGGTCTCTGGCTGCTCTCCGGCTGGCACTGATGGTCCATCGACTGCCGGGTTCGCCGATTATCGGAAAACACCTCCCTACCTTGCTTTTGGTCTTATTTTGGTATTATCTCAGCCGCATCAAATCTGGAGACGGCAGCATGTATCTTCTGGGTGTGGATGGGGGCGGAACCGGGTGCCGGGTGCGGCTGGCGGCGGCAGATGGCACGGTGCTGGGGGAAGTTTCCGGCGGGCCAGCGAACATCGTCAGCAATCCAGATCAGGCCCGCGCCAACATTCTGGCGGCTGCTGATACGCTGCTGGCACCTGTGCTCGGCCGGAGTGTGATGGACGCAGAGGCGTCGCTGCCGGTCTGTGCCGTGCTGGGCGTTGCCGGGGGCGGGGTGCCTGCGGCGGCAGATGCCCTGCGGGAGCGGGTGCCCTTCACCACCGTCCGCGTCGTCAATGACGGCATCGCCGCGATAAGGGGCGCGCTCAGGGGCGGCGACGGCATTCTGGCGGCCATCGGCACCGGCTCCATCTTCGCCGTGCAGCGGCAGGGCGTCATCCGGCAGGTGGGCGGCTGGGGCTTTTACGTGATGGGCGACGAGGGCGGCGGCTCCTGGCTCGGCCGCCATGCGGTGCTGCGGGCACTGAAGGCCATCGACGGCTTCCACCTCATCACGCCGTTCCTGTGTGACATTCTGGAACATGGCGGCGGGGCGCAGGCGATTGTCCGTAATGCGCCCTCAACACGGCCCGACGAATTTGCCGCGCTGGTGCCGCTCATTCTGGCGGCAGCGCGGGCGGGGGACCCGGCGGCAGAGGCGGTGCTGGCGGCCGGCGTGGCGGAGGTTCGCGCCGCGATTGCCCTGTTGCAGCAGGGCGGCGAGGTGCCTGTGGTGTTCCTCGGCGGGCTGGGTGTGACCTATGCAAAGGCGCTGGCCGGTGAGTGGCCGCAGGCCGAACCGCTGGGTTCCGCGCTCGACGGGGCCATGTGGATGGCGGCGGAGGATCTGGCAGCGCATGGATGACGTCTTCACGCCTGTTGCCGGAGCAGGCCCGCTTTATGCCGTGCTGCAGGGGCGGATTGAGGCGGCAATCCGCGAGGGCAGGCTGAAGCCCGGTGACAGCCTGCCGGCGGAGCGGGAAATTGCCGCGCGCACCGGCCTCAGCCGCGTGACCGTGCGCCGCGCCATTGCCGATCTGGTGCGTCAGGGGCTCCTGGTCCAGCGGCGCGGCTCGGGCACCTATGTGGCCCGTCCGGTGGAGCGGTTCGAGATGGGTCTGTCGCAGCTCACGTCTTTTTCTGCCGACATGGCCCGGCGCGGGCGCGATTCCTGCTCGCAGATCCTCTCCGCCGCAACCGGCCCTGCTTCACCCGAAGAAATGATGGCGCTGGGGCTGGGCGCGGCGGAACAGGTGGCGCGGATCGAGCGCGTGCGCTGGTCCGGCGGCATGCCGATGGCGCTGGAGCGATCGGTTCTGTCTGCCGAAGTCCTGCCGGACCCGTCCGCCATGGGCGGTTCGCTCTATGCTTACTTGCGCGCCCGCGATCTTCTGCCCGTCCGTGCCGTGCAGCGCATGTCGGCGGTGAACCTGACGGCGGCCGAGGCTGACCTATTGCAGATGGCGCCCGGCGCGGCAGGACTGAAGATCGAGCGCGTGGCCTATTTGCCCGGCGGGAAGGCGGTGGAATTCACCCGCTCCCTGTTCCGGGGGGACGCCTATGATTTTGCCGTTGAACTGAAGGCGGGAGACGCATGATGACCAGCACAACCCACATGGCCCGCGAGGTCGCCGAAATTCCCGTAGCCGCTGAGCGTTTCCTGCGTGAAGCCCGTGACAGCATTGCAGCGGCTGCGGCGGCGCTGCGGCAGCGGGATCCGGATTTTCTCGTCACCGTGGCGCGCGGCTCGTCCGATCACGCGGCTTCTTACCTCAAATATGCGGTGGAACTGCAGGCCGGGCTGGCGGTCGCCTCCGTCGGGCCATCCATTGCCTCCATCTACGGCCGCACCTTGCGTCTGAAGGGGGCGGCTGCCATCGGCATTTCCCAGTCGGGCCGCAGCCCGGATATTGTCGAGATGCTGCGCCGGGCGGGCGAGGGCGGCGCGCTGACGCTGGCCATCACCAATGATGCCGCCTCGCCCATGGCGGAGACGGCGGATCATTCCCTTGCGATCTGCGCCGGGCCGGAAAAGAGCGTCGCTGCCACCAAGACCTATGTCACTTCCGTTCTGGCAGGCCTCGCCCTTCTGGCCGAATGGCAGGAAGATGCAGCTTTGCGGGAGGCGGTTGCCCGCCTGCCGGAGCAATTAGCCGCCGCGCTGCAGCTGGACTGGACGCCCCTGTCTGACCGTCTGGTGCGGGCGCAGTCGCTCTATGTGCTGGGCCGCGGGCCTCTCCTTGCCATTGCCAATGAAATGGCGCTCAAGTTCAAGGAAACCTCTGGCCTTCACGCCGAAGCCTACAGCTCGGCCGAAGTGCTGCACGGCCCGGCGGCGATTGCCAGCGGCCGCTTCCCGGTGCTGGCGCTTGGTGTGGATGATGCGGCGCTGCCCCACGCGCGGGCGACGGCGGAGCGGCTGGCGGGGCAGGGGGCGGATGTGTTCGCAACCGGCTTTGATGCGCCCGGCTGCAACCGCCTGCCGGTTCTGGACGGCGTGCATCCCCTGACGGCGCCGCTGCTGCAAATTGCTGCCTTCTACCGGTTTGTGGAAGGCTTTGCCCTCCGGCGCGGCTTCAATCCGGATGTGCCGCCCCATCTCAACAAGGTCACGGAAACGCACTGATGCGGACAGTTCTTCACGGCGCCCGGATTTTTGACGGCACCCGCCTGCGGGAGGGGATGAGCCTTGTCCTTTCCGGTGAAACAATCGAGGCGCTGGCGCCGGAGGCGGAAGCGCGGTCGCTGGATGGCTCCCATGTGGAACTGCCCGGCGGTATCCTGTCCCCCGGCTTTCTCGATCTGCAGGTCAATGGCGGCGGCGGGTTGATGCTGGATGGCTCTGTGGACGAGGGCAAGCTGACCCGCATTCTCGATGCCCACCGCCATCTGGGCACTGCGGGCCTGCTGCCGACACTGATCACGGACACGCGGGAAGCCACACGGGCGGTGATCGAAACCGGCATCCGGGCGGCGCGCAAGCAACTGCCGGGGTTTCTCGGCCTGCATCTGGAAGGCCCGCATCTCGATGTGCGGCGCAAGGGTGCTCACGACGCTGCGCTGATCCGCCCGATGGATGACGCCGATCTTGAGCTTCTGTGCGATGCCGCCCGTCATCTGCCGGTGCTGATGATCACCATTGCGCCGGAGGCCGTGCGCATGGACCAGATCGTCCGGCTGAAGGAAGCCGGTGCCATCCTCAGCATTGGCCACAGCGATTGCGCTTATGAGACGGCGCTTTCGGCCTTCGACCATGGCGTCACCTGCGCGACGCATCTGTTCAATGCCATGAGCCAGCTTGGCAACCGGGCGCCGGGGCTGGTGGGGGCCGTGCTGGACCGGCCGGTGGCGGCGGGGATCATTGCCGATGGCGTCCACGTCAGCGCGCCTGCCCTGCGCATCGCTCTTGCGGCGAAACAGGACGAGGGGCTGTTTCTGGTGACCGACGCCATGGCCGTGGCCGGGACGGAGCTTGACAGCTTCACCCTTGGCGGGCGGAAGATCCTGCGCCGTGTTGGCCGGCTGACGCTGGAGGATGGCACGCTGGCGGGGGCTGATGTCAGCCTGCCGCAGGCGCTGCGTTATCTGAATACGCATACGGACCTGCCGCCGGAGGCGCTGCTCGCCATGGTCACGAGCCGCCCGGCGAAAGTGGCGGGGCTTGGCGCCAGCCATGGTGCGCTGGCAGCAGGACGCCGCGCCGATGTGCTGCATCTGACGGATGATCTCAGCCTTGCCGCCGTCTGGCAGGGCGGCGCTCTCCTCCAAAGGGAGTAGGGTAAGGCGCCGTCATTCCCTTGACGTAAACGGAAATCCGCAGCACTCTCGCTCTCCCATCCGATGCGAAAGGTGCTGCCATGCCGTTGCCCGCAAGTCTCCAGGGCCGTCTCAAGATCCCGGCGATTGCTTCGCCCATGTTTCTGGCGTCCGGCCCTGATCTGGTGGTGGAAACCTGCAAGGGCGGCATGATCGGCACGTTTCCGGCGCTGAACCAGCGCACAACGGAAGGCTATGCCGCCTGGCTGGAGGAAATCGCCTCGCGGCTCGATGGCGTGGAAGGCGCTGCGCCCTTCGGCATCAACCTCATCGTCCACCGGTCCAACTCCCGCGTCGAAGCGGATCTGGCGAAGACGGTGGAGCACAAGGTGCCGCTGGTCATCACCTCGCTGGGGGCGGTGAAGGATGTGGTGGATGCTGTGCATTCCTACGGCGGGCTCGTCTTCCATGACGTGATCAACGCCCGCCACGCCGAGAAGGCGGCGGCGGCCGGGGTGGATGGCATCATCGCCGTCGCCTGCGGTGCGGGCGGCCATGCGGGGACGCTCAATCCCTTTGCACTGATTTCCGAAATCCGCTCGGTCTGGTCCGGCACGCTGGTGCTGGCCGGTGCCATCAACACCGGCGCGCAGGTGCTCGCGGCCCGTGCCATGGGCGCCGACATGGCCTATCTCGGCACCCGCTTTCTGGCAACGCAGGAGGCGACGATCGAGCCGGACTTCAAGAACATGATCGTTGAAAGCGATGCCAGCGACATTCTCTATACGCCCGCCATCAGCGGCGTGAATGCCAACTTCCTCAAGCCCAGTATCATCCGCGCCGGGCTCGATCCCGACAACCTGCCGCAGGCGGGCAAGATGAACCTCGAGCATGAGGCCAAGGCCTGGAAGACCGTCTGGTCTGCCGGGCAGGGCGCGGGCGGCATCCACGACATTCTGCCTGCCGGGGACCTCGTGGCCCGGCTGATCCGCGAATATGAGGAAGCGAGGCGGATCATCGCCGGCTGACCGCCTCTGTACTGCAGCTCAGATTGGCTCGGCTTTCGCCATGAGGCGGACCAGCGCCAGCACCGACACCGTGGAGACGAGCGCTGCCAGCACGAGGGCGGCAAGGGCGGCGGAAGTGCCAAGCTGCTCCTTCAGGAAGATCACCGTGAAGGGCGCGGCCGCGGACAGAACCATGCGGATGCCTGAGAGCGTGCCGGTGCGCCGTCCATAGCCTTCCGGCCCGAAATAATGCAGCGGCAGCATGCCCCGGACGATGGATGTGAGGCCCTGGCCGGCACCATAGGTGATGGCAAAGGCAAAGAGCAGGACCGGTGCCGGCGCGAACACGGTTCCGGCCAGAAGCACAAGCCCCAGCGTCAGGGCAAAGGCGGCGATGACGGCGGTCGCTGGCGGTGAAAATAGATTGCGCCGGAGATATTCAATCAAACGGGCGGCGACCTGCGAAGGGCCGATGCAACTGGCCGCCGCGATGGCCGTCGCCGTTGCAAAGCCAAGGTCCCCCAGCAGCACCAGCAGCGCCGCTCCGACGGCGGACATGACGAAGCCGCCGCTGGCAAAGCTGATGGCCAGAAGCGCCATCGGGCGGGGACCCAGCCGTGGAGAGGCCGCCTGCAAGATCTGCGGAGCCAGGGGAGGGGAAGAGGAGGCCAGCGGCTCCGGCCGGTCCGGCTGGCCCTGTTTTCCCTTCGGCCCCTGTCTTCCCTTCGGCATGGTCAGGTGAATCGGCAGTGCGATGACGAGGTTCATCGCGGCCAGCACCAGATAGACCTCCCGCCAGCTCATCAGCGTCAGCAGCCACTGCAGCAGCGGCCAGAACAGGGTGGAGGCAAAACCCGCGATCAGGGTGACAAGAGTGATTTCGGCACGGGCATCGCGGCCATAACGCTGTGCAAGGGCCGCAAAGCCTGCATCATATTGCACGGCAATGGCCACGAATTCGGCGAGCAGCGCGATGACGATGAATTGCCAGGCGTTTTCCATCACGGAAATCAGGGCGAGGGTCAGTGCGGCAAAGACCGACCCGAGGCTCATCACCGGCCGGGCGCCATATCTGTCGATCATCCGGCCAATGACGGGGGCGGACACGGCCCCGGCCAACAGCCCGGCCGAGAAGATCGCAAAGACGAAACTCTCCGTCCAGCGGAACGCGCGGGCTATCTCGGGCGCCAGAACGGAGAAGGAGTAATAGAGCGTTCCGTAACCGATGGTCATGGAAACACCCAGACCAAGGGTCGAGGGAGATATTTTCATGAGAGCCGCGAATAGCCGAGTCCTGTTTCGCCAGCATGACAGCGGTCCATGCCGGCGTCACGTCTCTTCAGAGCCAGGGGCGGCTGTAAAACTCAGATCCCCTGCAGCAGGTCGCGCAGCATGTGGGTGATGAGGTCGATGCGCCCGAGGGCTTCGCGCAGCTCGTCCTGATCCCGGTGGTTCAGCCGCGCAACTTCCACCCGGTTGCACGGCGCGATTCCCCCTTCCAGATCGTTGATCTGCTGGGTGAGGATCAGGCGGATGAGAAAGCCGTGGATGTTGGCGAGGATTTCCGCGTCTGCCTGCGAGCGTCCGGCGTGATGTGCGGCCTGCAGGATACGCTCGGGCGTGGAAAGGGCCGTCACCCCGTGGCGCAGCGCAATCGCCCGGGCCCCGGCGACGATGGGCAGAAGCCCGCCGGACTTGAGATCGACCCGCCCCTGATCATCCTTGCGGATGCGCCCGAAGAGGCCCAGCGGCGGGGCATGCGAGGCGGCGGTTTCGCCCAGCGCCCTGACCAGCGCAAGCGAGCCGCGCGCGGTATCCGCCGCAAAGTGGCGCAGGGTCTCCGCCAGCCGCGCGCCGGTGCTGCCGGACACATGGGCGGGGGTGAAGTCGTAGAAAATATCCACATTGAGCAGCGCCTGCGGAGAAGGGTGATGGGCCCATTCCTCCACCTGGTGCTGCCATTCTCCCAGGCGGCGGCGCCACTCGATGTTGCGCGCCATCACACCGCCCTTGCAGTAGGGAATGCCCGCCCGGTCAAGGATTTCGTTCAGCCGTGTGGCGAAGCGGAAGAACCAGTCATCGGGCGAGGTCAGGTCGCCGGTGTAGTCATCGGCAATCAGCAGGGCATTGTCCTGATCGGGGGCCAGCATGCTTTCCCCGCGTCCGCCGGAGCCCAGCATCAGCACCGCATAGGCGGCGGGGGCAGGGCCCGCCCCGGCGGCCTCCAGCTCGGCCTCGGCTATTTCGGCGGCGCGG
This sequence comes from Pannonibacter sp. Q-1, assembly GCF_054073275.1. Taxonomy (NCBI): domain Bacteria; kingdom Pseudomonadati; phylum Pseudomonadota; class Alphaproteobacteria; order Hyphomicrobiales; family Stappiaceae; genus Pannonibacter; species Pannonibacter sp. Q-1. Next base: position 468,191 of record NZ_JBSXNB010000002.1, on the reverse strand, counting down.
GCGGTCATGGCCTTGTTCTCGGCCGAGATGATGGCGCAGACCTGCCGCGCATCCTGCCCGTCGGCGAGAAGTCCGGTCGCCAGAGTGGGCAGGGCGGATTGCACCTTGGCCAGATCGCGCGGGCGCCCGGCCATGGCGATTTCGTCGCCCACGGTGAGTGTTGCCAGCGCCCGCTCGCGCAGGAGCGTGCGCAGGGTGAAAATGCCGGCCAGACGTCCGCCGTCATCGCTCACCCCGAGATAGCGCAGGTTCTTGCGGGCCATCAGCCCGAGGGCGCGGTAGAGAAAGGTGTCGGCCGGGGCGCTGATCACCGGAAAGCTCATCAGGGCGCCAACCTTCAGCTTGCCCGCCTCCGCACCGCGCGCCGCCAGCGCATGCAGCACGTCGCGTTCGCTCAGGATGCCCGGCTCTCCGCCCTCCCGCGTCACGATCAGGCAGCCAATGTGGCAGGCCGCCATCAGCTGGGCGGCACTGTGCAGATCGGCGGTCTCGCTGATCGAAATCGGCGGGCTGCTCATCACGTCGCCCAGCCGGTTGCGGTAGAGATAGCTGTCGATGGCCCGCTGGGTGCCCTGTTTCAGGGCGAGGCGGGAGAAGTCGTGCTGTTCGCGCGGCCGGTCGAACCAGCCGGCTTCCTCCTGGCGGGCAATCAGGCTTTGCGGCTTGCGGCAGAGGTTTTCGGCCTCCGCCAGCGTGCGGATGCCGCTGGCCAGCAGCCGGTTCTGCAGGCCCGCATAGACGCGGGCCGTCGCCATCGCATCGCCCAGCGCCGTGTGGCGGCCCTCAATGGCAATGCCGAGACTGAGGGCAAGGCTGTCCAGCGAGGTGTCGATCAGGGCGCGGTCAAGGCCGGCGACGATCAGCGCCACATCGAGCGCCTTGGGCTCTGTCCATTTTACCCCGTGCCGTTCCGCCTCGTGACGCAGGATGGCAAGGTCGAAATGGATGGAATGACCCACCACCACCGCATCGCCGATGAAGGCGGCCAGTTGCGGCAGAACCTCGGCAATGCCCGGCTTTCCGGATACATCCGCATCAGACAGGCCATGGATGCGCCGGGCGACTTCCGGGATCGGCATATGCGGGTCAACGATGACGTTGAAGACCGCCTCGTCCTGGATCTCCTGGCCGTAGAGCCGGACGGCCCCGATCTGCACCACCCGGTCGGAACGCACATCCAGCCCCGTGGTCTCGGTGTCGAGGACCACGGTGTTGAGTGCGATGAGCGGCGTGACCGGGCTGACGGGCTGCTTCAAGCGGCCTTCTCCCCGGTGAGGGCGCAGAGCTGCCGGGCAAAGGCAGGAAGGTCGATCCGTTTGCGCAAGGTGGCCTGATAGTCGATGAAACGGAAGGCCACGTTGTTGACCACCATCATCTTGTCGGCAGCGCGCACATCATCGGTGATGGGGGCATGCTGCAGCAGCCGCAGCGCCGTCGCCGTGGTGATGGCGTCGGGCGAGAGTGGCGTCTTGTCCATCAGGTGGGCAAGCCGGGCGTCAAACTCTGCTTCCACATCTCCCCAGCCCCGGTCCTTACGGTGCTCCGGCAGGTCTTCGCTGGCCAGCACCTCGCGGTAGAGGCGGGACAGGATGGCGGCCCGCTCCTGCGGCGGCGCCGGCAGCAGGGGGCGCACCTCCGCCTCGATGATCAGGATGATATCCTGCGCTGCAACGGCAAAGCCTTCCCATTTGCAGATCTGCAGCGCGAATCCGAAATCCGCATCCTGGAAAAGTTTCGGCCCTGCCAGCAGCGAACGGGCCCGCAAGTAGGAGTAGCTGGCACCTTGCGCCAGGAAGGCGGCGCCTGCCCGGATGGCTTCCACTGCGGAAGCCCAGTCTGAACGCTGCCGTTTCGGCAGGATGGATCCAATGAAATCAAGCACTTGAATGCGATCCTCCCGTGTTTCAGCTATTGTTTACCTGCTGAATTAGTCTTTAGGATAACTTCACATGATGAGTGTGAAGGGAATAGTCTCAAGGTGCAAGTATCTCCGCACTGCAATATAGAAAATTGCTGCTCTTGCGAAAAGCTTGAAGTATTAGACTTTAGTCTAGGGGAATATTGCGTGAGGGGTACGGGCCGTTCCGGCATGCTGGCTGTGGCGGCCTCTGATGCGTTTACGGGAGGAATGACCTTGACCGACAAGCTGCCGCCGGAAGTTGCAGCAGCCCACTGGAGCAAGACACGCGGTCTCATGTGGACCACGCTTGCGATCTGGGCTGTCTTCAGCTTCCTGATCCACATCTTCGTAACGTCGCTGAACAGCGTCGTGATCCTTGGGTTCCCGCTCGGCTTCTACATGGCTGCGCAGGGCTCGCTCATCATCTTCGTCGTGCTGATTTTCTGGTTCTCAAGCCGCCAGAACGCCATCGACGAGGAATTCGGCGTCGCCGAAGACTGAGGGGGGCTGCACCATGGCATTGAGCATGAAAGGTGACTTCACCGACAACCTCGGCAAGATCTATTCGGTCTATGTCGGCGGCTTTGCGTTCTTCGTAGTCCTGATGGCCATTTTCGAGGCGCTGGGTGTTCCCGACCGCTTCATCATGTGGAGCTACATGGCGGCGACCATCGGCATCTATGCCTTCATCGGCATCATGTCGCGAACGGCGCAGGTCTCGGAATATTACGTCGCCGGGCGCTCCGTTCCGGCCATCTACAACGGCATGGCGACCGGCGCCGACTGGATGTCCGGCGCCAGCTTCGTCGGCATGGCCGGCACGCTCTTCGTGCTGGGCTATGACGGTCTTGCCTATGTTCTGGGCTGGACCGGCGGCTACGTGCTGGTGGCCGTGCTTCTGGCACCCTACCTGCGCAAGTTCGGCGCCTACACGGTTCCGGACTTCCTCGGCACCCGCTATGGCGGCAACGCGGCACGCCTCGTCGGCATCGTCGTGCTGTTCGCCTGCTCCTTCACCTACATCACCGCACAGGTCTATGCCTCCGGCATCATCGCCTCGCAGTTCCTGGGCATCGACTTCCAGTACGCGGTGTTTGCAGGCCTTGCCGGCATTCTCGTCTGCTCCATGCTGGGCGGCATGAAGGCTGTGACCTGGACGCAGGTGGCCCAGTACATCGTGCTGATCGTGGCCTATCTGCTTCCGGCCGTATGGATGTCGACGGTGCAATTCGGCATTCCGCTGCCGCAGCTCACCTATGGCGGCGCCTTGACCCAGATTGCCGAGTACGAGGCGATCCTTGGCGTTGCCAAGGCGCACGTGGCACCCTTCGTCAACCTGACGCCGCTCGACTACTTCAGCCTGATCTTCTGTCTGATGGTCGGCACGGCCTCTCTGCCGCACATCCTCATGCGCTTCTTCACGACGCCGACGGTGCGTGAAGCCCGCAAGTCGGTGGGCTGGTCGCTGTTCTTCATCTTCCTGCTGTACTTCACGGCACCGGCCTACGCTGCCTTCTCGAAGTTCAACCTGATGGGTCTCTTCGTCGGGGCAGGGGCGGAAGCACAGTATCAGCTGGCCTATTCCGCCATCCCGGCGTGGATGCTGGAATGGGGTTCGATCGCCGGCCACCAGCTGGTGACGATCTGCGGCGTGAAGGCTGAAACGATCGCAGCCATCCAGACGGCCTGCGAGGCCAAGGGCTTTGCCAACGGCTTCCCCTATGGCGAACTCCGGCTCAACAACGACATGATCGTGCTCTCGACCCCGTCGATTGCCGGCACGCCGGTGTGGGTTGTCGGTCTCGTCGGTGCCGGCGGCTTCGCTGCAGCCCTGTCGACCGCCGATGGCCTGCTGCTCGCCATCGCCAACGCCCTGTCCCACGACGTCTACTACAAGATGATCGATCCGAAGGCCGACGCAAAGCGCCGCCTGATGATCTCCAAGATCCTTCTTGTCGTCGTCGCTCTGGCTGCTGCCTTCCTGGCACGCACCAAGCCGTCGGACATCCTGTCCATGGTGGCCTGGGCCTTCTCCATCGCCGCTGCGGGTCTGTTTGCGCCGCTGGTGCTGGGCGTCTGGTGGAAGCGTGCGACCAATCTGGGCGGTATCATGGGCATGATCGCCGGCTTCAGTGTCACCATGTACTACCTGATCGGCAACGTGTACGGCTTTGACTTCGTCAAGGGCACGGGCGACGAGATCAGCTGGTTTGGCGTCAAGGCCATCTCGGCAGGTATCTTCGGCGTGCCGGTGGCCTTCGTCGTCACCTATGTGGTGTCGCTGGTCACGCCTGCCCCCAGCCAGGAGATGCAGGACTTCGTTGACCGCTTGCGTCTGCCGAAAGGCGGTACCATGATGGTCGCAGGGCACTGATCTGCCAAAAGAGAAGATGGCGCAGGGTCTTTGGACCCTGCGCTTTTTTTGTCTCTGCCGCTCGCCTTTGCGGCAGGACGCAGGAGAATCGGGAAGCACTCATGCAGCAGCAGGCAACCGCCCTTAACGGCGTCCTCTATCTGACCGGCACCTATCTTCTGGCGGTCGTCACCTTTCTGGCGGGCGGGGCGCCCGGCATCGTCGCCGTCTATCTCGGGGGCACCTACGCCCTGTCGGCGATCGCCGCATTCCTGTTTGCCAGGGGGCTTCTGGAGTTTGTGTTCGGCGAGCGCGAGATCACCTTCTTCGTGGTGCTGCGAAAGGTCACCAATCCGTTTCTGGCTCTGGTGGCCCCGATCACGCCGGGCTTTCTGATGCCCTTTGCCGCCGCGCTCTATGGGGCGTTTCTGTTCTTCTTCCTGAAAATCGTGCTGTTCGGCGATGCCTTCTTCGGCCTGCCGCCGCTCTTCATCCCGGTCTATCTGACGATTGCCTCGCTCTTCGGGGGCTGAGGCAGCCTCAGGGCTGTTCCATGGCCGCGTTCCATTCCTCCAGAAAGCGGGCGCGCGTCAGCTTGTCGAGCTGGGCCAGCAGGCCGGGATCCAGGCGGATGGGGCGCAGATGCGGACGCTCGGCATAGACGCCCGGATCAATCGGCGGCAGCCCGGTCCGCTCGGTCAGCAGGTTCTGGCCTTCGGGCGAGACGAGAAAGGCGAGGAAGTCCTGCGCGAGGCCCGGCTGGCGCGCGTTGGCAGGCACCAGCGCCGTGCGCAGCAGAGTGATGGTGAAATCCTGCAGCTCGATCACCTCGAATCCTTCGCGTTCCATCTTGTCACGCGGCAGGTAGCTGCCCAGCACATTGTAGGCCATGAGGATCTTTTTCGTCTGCACATCCGTGATCATCTCGCCCGAACAGCAATAGAGCTTTGCGTCGAGCCGGCCCATCACCTCGGCAAGGCGCCAGAAGGTGTCGCTCATGCGGGCGTCCTGAGCCGCGAACATATAGCCGACGCCCGCAACGGCCGGATCATAGGTGCCGATGCGCCCGCGGAAGCGCTCCGGATTGTCGCGCAGCAGGTTGATCAGGTCCCGCCGGGTGCCCGGCAGGGGCAGGCCGCCCGCCAGGGCTTCGTCAGCCAGGAGCACGACGGCCGGCTCCTGCGCCACGCCCACCAGCCGGTCCTGCCAGCGCGCCCAGGGCGGACGGGCGGCTATGATCTCCTCGTGCAGCGGCTGCGCGAGGCCATCATTTGCCAGCTTCATCTGCAGATCCATCGCGGAAGAGATGACCAGATCAAACCTCTCCTGTTCCGTCGCCACCGCATCGTAAAGCCCCTGGCTGGGCGAGACGATATAGTGGATCGCCACGGCGGGATGCTCACGGACATAGCCCTCGATCACCGGCTGGAACACCTCGATGTCCGTGCTTGAGACGATGCGGATTTCATTGGGCGCCGAGGCCGGTCCGAACCGGCGCTCCGCTTCGATGGTCATCGCCTGGGCCTGACTAAGCGGCATCAGAAAGATTGTTGCTACTGCAAGGAGTTGCAGTCCTGTTCTCATGAGGCGCTTGAGCTCATCGCGGGAAGCCGCAGCATCACGGGCAGGTATCATGATCTTTCCTCCTGCTGCGCCAGAAGCGGCAGCTGCAGCGTTGCCAGCGCGCCGCCTCCCTCGGCAGCCTCCAGGCTGAACTGGCCCTCCATGACAGCCGCCGCCTCGCTGACAATGGTCAGGCCGAGGCCCGAGCCTATCACGTCATCGACATTGGTGCCGCGCTGGAAACGGCCGGAGAGAGTGCCGCCGCTCTGGCCGTCAAGGCCCCGCCCGTGGTCGCGGCAGGTCAGTTCGGCCATCTCGTTCTTCCGTTGCAGCGTCAGGTGAATGTCCGTGTCCGGCGGAGAATACTTGATGGCATTATCGATGAGATTGCGGATGGCGGCCTCCAGCAGCACGGCGTCGCCAAAGGTGGTCAGTGGTTCTTCCGGGCAAGACAGCCGGATGTGAATATCCTTGAGATCCGCCGCCGTCCGGTACCGCTCGGCCAGTGCAGCGGTCACCCGGCCGAGGTCAATCTCGCTGAAACTCTGCTGGCCGGCGCGGTAGGCGACGGTCGCATGGTCCAGCAACTGGCCGGTCGAGCGGGAGCCCTCGTCAACGGCACGGATGAGGCCGCGCATGCGCTGGCGCATGGCTTCATCGGAAGCAAGGCGCAAGGCCAGTTCCGCTTCGCTGCGGATGGTGGCCAGCGGCGTGCGGATGTGATGGGCGGCCTCGGCAATGAAGGTTTCCGTCTGTGCCAGCGTGCCGCGCAGCCGCGTGATGAAGCTGTTGAGCGCAGAGATCAGCGGCACAAGCTCGGCCGGGGCAGGGTGGCGCACCGGACGCAGGTCGCGCGGGCCGCGCCGCTCCATGGCTGCGGCGAGCTTTTCGATGGGCCGCAGCAGGCGCGAGGCTGCCAGCAGCGACAGGGGAATGGCGGCGAGAAACACGGCAAGGCCAAGCGCGGCTGCCCGGTTGGCAAGCCGCGCGGCAATGGCATTCTGCGCTTCCCGTGTCTGCCCGACCATGACCAGCAGCCGGACCGGCCCCTCGTCAATCACCAGATTGCGGGCGACAGCCGCGATACGCAGTTCGGCATCGCGGTAGAGGGCGGTGTAAAAAACCGGCTCCAGCGAAGAGGGGGCCTTTGCGGGAGCAGGCAGATCCTCGTAGCCCGTCAGATCGCGCCCGCCGATCATGATCCGGTAGAAGATCCGTTCCTCGCCCATGGCCGAGAGGATGGAGAAAGTGCCGGAGGGCAGTTCCACCAGCGGGCCGCCATCGACGCTGCGCAGTTCCTCGGCAATGGCGATGGTCGCCGCGCCCAGAATGCCGTCAAGAGTTGCTTCCGAGGCCTGTTCGGAACTGATGCGCACGGCAAAGAAGAGGGCGATGGCGAGAATGGCGGAAAGACCCAGGAGCTGGGTGACCAGCCGGCGCCGCAGGGAAGGGGAGTAAGGGGCCGCGTTTTGCCCGCCTGCTCTGCCTTTGCGGGGCCGGTCCATAGGCCGGTTCATGGGCCGGTTCATGGGGTGGTCAGCCGGTAGCCCAGGCCGCGCAGGGTTTCGATGCGCAGGCTGCTGCCCTGCAGCTTCTTGCGCAGACGCCCCACATAGACCTCGATGGCATTGTCCGTGACCGGTTCGGAATAGGAGAACAGCCGGTCGCACAGATGGTCCTTTGACAGGATGCGCCCGGGCGCGGCCAGGAAAACCTCGAAAAGCCGCAGTTCGCGGCTGCGCAGTTCCCGGCTCTCGCCCGCAACGATCACCTGGCCGGCCATCGGATCGAACACCACATCGGCAAAGCGCTGCTGCGCATTGGGCGTGCCGCCGCGGCGGCGCAGAACCGCCCGGCACCGGGCTTCCAGTTCGGTGAAGTCGAAAGGCTTGGTGATGTAGTCATCGGCGCCCATGTCGAGCGTGCCCACGCGGTCGGAAACGGCGGACCGTGCCGTCATGACGATCACCGGTGTCGCATCGCCTTTCTGGCGCTGTGCTGCGAGAAACGCCCGGCCGTCTCCATCAGGCAGCATGATGTCGAGAAGGATGAGATCGTAATCGGCTGACGCCAGACAGGATCTCGCGGTTTCGAGATCCGGGGCGTGATCGACGGCATGGCCCTCCAGCGTCAGGCGCTCGCGAACAGAACGCGCAAGGTCACCATTGTCCTCGACAAGCAGGAACCGCAAGGCCATCCCCCCCAGAATTTATACCTGTGACAGGTTTGTGTCAGGTTTGGACGAAACTATGGCCGGGCGCAAGAGGTCCGGATCGGCCTTGCGGACTGATACCAATGCCCCAGGGAGGAGAACCAGGGATGAAAACTACGCTTAAGGCGCTTGCACTCAGCGTCATGATCGGTGCTGGCATGTCCACCGTTGCTGCTGCGACGGAATGCATTGCACCGGCAAACCCCGGCGGCGGCTGGGATTTCACCTGCCGTCAGGTCTCCCAGATCATGTATGAGATCGGCGTTGTGCCGAACCCCATCCAGGTCACCAACATGGCCGGTGCCGGTGGCGGTGTGGCCTACACCCATGTCGTGGGGCAGCGTGACACGGATGCTGACCTCCTCGTGGCCGCTTCCTCGGCAACGACCACCCGTCTTGCCCAGAACGCCTTTGCAGGCATGACGGCTGATCAGGTCCGCTGGCTCGGCACCCTTGGCGGCGATGCCGGTGTCATCGTCGTGGCAAAGGACAGCCCCTATCAGACCCTCAATGATCTGATCGAGGCCGTGAAGGCCAATCCCGCCAAGAACGCTTTCGCAGGCGGCTCGGCCGTGGGCGGCTTCGACCATCTCAAGGTGCTGATGATGATGGACCGTGCCGGCTTCACCGACGCACGCGCCATCAAGTACATCGGCGTGGATGGCGGCGCTGATGCCATCACCCAGACCGTGGGCGGCTTTACCGCTGCGATGACCGGCGACATCTCGGAGATCTCCGGCTTCATCAAGTCGGGCGATGTGCGTGCGCTGGCCGTCTTTGCCGAAGAGCGGGTCGAGGCGTTCCCGGACGTTCCGACGGCCAAGGAGCAGGGGCTTGATCTCGTGGCCATGAACTGGCGCGGCTTCTATGTCCCGAAGGGCATCTCCGACGAAGAGTTCAACGTCTGGGTCGATCGCCTGCAGAAGGTCGCCGAGTCCGAGCAGTGGAAGAAGGTCATGGCTGACAACGGCCTTGCTCCCTACGCCCTGATCGGCGGCGAGTTCGAAGGCTGGGTTGCCAACAACATCGCGGAAATCCAGGAGATTTCCCGTGAGATCGGGATCATCAAGTAATGAAGGGTGACCGGATCTTCGGTCTGGTCATGATCCTCGTGGCGCTGGGGTATCTCTCCAGCGCCACACAGATTGAGACCAGCTTCATCTCGGACCCGATCGGTCCGCGGATTTTTCCCTACATGATCGGCGGCGTGACCATTCTCGCCTCCCTCACGATGATGCTGCGTCCGGACCCGGACGTCGAGTGGCCCTATGGCCTGATGCTCGCGAAGCTGGGTTTCACGCTGCTTCTGCTGATTGGCTATGCAATGATGATCCGCCCGCTCGGTTTCATCATTCCGACCTTCATCGTTGCCGGCATCATCAGCTATCAGATCGAGCCCCGGCCTGTCCCGGCACTCCTGACCGGCGCAGGGCTTTCCATCGGCCTCTTTACACTCTTCAAGTTCGTGCTCGGTCTCGGCCTCGTGGCGTTTCCGCGCGGGTTGCTTGGGTGAGGGGACAACATCATGGATATCCTGTCTAATCTGGCGCTCGGATTCTCCGTGGCGCTGACGCCGACCACGCTGTTCCTGGCGATCGTCGGCTGCTTCCTCGGCACCATCATCGGTGCGCTGCCGGGCCTTGGCCCCTCAAACGGCGTTGCGCTGCTGATCCCGATTTCCTTCACGCTCGGCCTTGACGCCATGTCGGCGCTGGTGCTGCTGACCTCGGTCTATTACGGCTGCATGTATGGCGGGCGCATTTCGTCGATCCTGCTCAACATTCCCGGTGACGAGCCGGCGATGATGACCACGCTGGACGGCTACCCCATGGCCCGCAAGGGCCGGGCAGGGGATGCGCTGGTGATTTCGGCCGTGGCCTCCTTCGTGGGCGCTTTCCTTGCCACCGTTGGCCTGATGGTCATGTCGCCGCTGCTTGCACGCGTGGCTTTCCAGTTTGGTCCGGCGGAGTATTTCGCCCTCTATCTGCTGGCGTTCTGCACGCTCGGCGGTCTGGGGTCGAACAACCAGGCCAAGGCGGCCCTTGCCGCTGCCATGGGGCTGGGTATTGCCATGATCGGCCTGGACAAGACCACGGGCATGCCGCGCTTCACCTTTGGTGAACTGCATCTGATGGATGGCATCGATTTCCTCGTCGCCATCGTCGGGCTCTTTGCCGTCTCGGAAATCTTCTTCTTCATCGAGAGCCACGGCAAGAACAGCGCCATCGGCGTGAAGCTCGGCTCCACGCGGATTCCGTGGGCGGATATCTGGCTGACCCGCTGGACCATGCTGCGGTCGACTGTCATCGGCTTCGTTGCAGGCGTTCTGCCCGGGGCTGGTGCGTCTCTTGGCTCTTTCCTTGCCTATGCCGGCGAAAAGGCCATTGCCAAGGACAAGCACACCTTCGGCACCGGCAATCCGAAGGGCATCGCCGCACCTGAAGCGGGCAACAACGCCGCTGCCGGTGGTGCGCTGATTCCGATGCTGACCCTCGGCGTTCCGGGCTCCGGCACCACGGCGGTGCTGCTGGCCCTGCTGCTGACGCTCAACATCACGCCGGGGCCGCTGCTGTTCACGGATCGTCCGGAAATCGTCTGGGGCCTGATCGCCTCGCTCTTCATCGGCAACTTCGTGCTCCTGGTCCTCAACATCCCGATGGTGAAGATCTTCGTGCGGATTCTGTCGGTGCCGAGCTACATCCTGCTGCCCGGCGTGACGATGATTGCCTTCGTCGGCATCTTCTCGCTGACCGGCTCGTCCTTCGACATGCTGATGATGGTTGCCTTCGGTGCCCTGGGCTACATCCTGCGCAAGCTGGACATCCCGACCGTGCCGGTGATCCTGGGCATCCTGCTGGGCAACCAGATGGAAGACAACCTGCGCCGCGCCATGGTGCTGTCGGATGGGGACTGGACTTACCTGTTCTCTTCAGGCATTGCCATTGGCCTCTGGACTGCGGCCGTGCTGGGCTTCGTTGCCCCCATCTTCCTGCGCCGCTTCCTCAAGAAGCCGCTGCCGGACAGTGAAACGGCCGTTGCTGACGCAGCAGCGGCAGACAAGGACTAAGACATGACCACCCGCGTGCTGGTGCCTTCAGGCGTCCTCGGACTGGGGTTTGACCGGGAGGCGCTGGCTCGCGGCGTGCGTCTCCGCCCCGACATCATCTGCATTGATGGCGGGTCCACCGACAGTGGCCCCTTCTCACTCGGGGCGGGGGTCTCCAAATACTCCCGCGCCGCCACCAAGGCCGAATGGCGCGACCTGATGAAGGCCCGCGCCGAGGCGGGCGTTCCTCTCGTCATCGGCACGGCCGGCACCTGCGGTGCCGATGCAACCGTGGACTGGATGTATGAGATCACCTGCGAACTGGCGGCCGAACTTGGCCAGAGCCTCAAGATCGCACGGGTCTATTCCTCCCAGCCGAAAGAGCGCATCCTCAAGGCGCTGGCAGAGGGCCGCATCCGGCCGCTCACACCGGCGCCGGAGATTTCCGCAGACCTGATCGGATCGCTCTCCAACATCGTGGCGCTGGCCGGTGCCGAGCAGATCCAGGCCGCGCTTGAGACCGGTGCCGATATCGTCATCGCCGGACGCACCACCGACACGGCGACCATCTGCGCGTTGCCGCTTGCCCGCGGTGAACATCCGGGCGGGGCCTGGCATGGGGCAAAGATCGCCGAATGCGGCGCGCTCTGCTCCACCAATCCCACCTCCGGCGTGATCATGGTGGACTTCGACAAGGATGGTTTCACGGTCGAGCCGCTGGCGGACAATGCCGCCTGCACGCCCCATTCCGTTTCCGCCCATATGCTCTACGAGAATTCCGATCCCTATCAGCTCTATGAGCCGGGCGGCTATCTCGATGTGCGCGGTTCGCGCTACACGGCGCTGGATGAGCGGAGGGTGCGGGTCGAGGGTTCGCGCTGGGTCGAGGGGCAATATACGGTGAAGCTGGAGGGCGCCCGTGTGGCTGGCTACCAGACCACCATCATGGCCATTTTGCGCAATGACCGTTATGTGCGCGAGGCCCGCGCCTGGGTGGACCGTCTCACCGGTTTTCTCACCGGCGAAATCCGCTCCCGCATGGGGCTGGAGCTGGGCGCCTATGACCTGCAGTTCCGCCTCATCGGTGTGGACGGCGCGCTGGGGGCCATGGAAAACCGCAAGGGCGATCCGGTCGAGATCGGCGTTCTGGGTATCGTGACCGCTGAAACGCAGGCGATTGCCTCTGAAATCGGCAAGCTCATCAATCCCTTCGTGCTGCATTATCCGCTGACGGACAACGAGGAACTGCCGACGTTTGCGTTTCCCTATTCTCCGGCCCAGTCGGACCGCGGTGCACTCTACGAGTTTGCCCTCAACCACGTGCTGGAACTGGACGACCCCATGTCCGCCTTCCGCATTGATGTGACGGAGATTTGAGATGGCGCGTCTGGGTGATACTGTCCTGAAGGTCCGTTCGAAGAATGCCGGTCCCTTCTGGGTGACCGTCGACGTGTTCTGCGGCTCCGGCGAGGTGTTCAGGCGGGTTGTGCCGTCGTTGAAGACGGCGGATGTGGCGGCGCTGTTCCACACCGAACCGCAGCTGCTGAAGCGCTTCGATATCGAGGATCTGTCGGTCATCAAGTTCAGCTTCCCGCGCCCGGTGGTGCAGGGCAGCGCGAATGACCGCGACATGCACGGCGCGCAATGGGCGGTGCTGCTGGAAGAGGCGGATGTGAAGATCGCCTGAGCGGGGCTTCCTGCCGGCTGGTCCACCTCCATTTGCTGCAAGAAGGAGCGGTTGCCGCCAGATCGCGGCAGCCGCTCGCTTCTGAATCAGGCCTTCATCGCCGCCATGGCCTGCGCCAGGTCTGCAATCAGGTCACGCGTGTCTTCAAGGCCGATATGCAGGCGCACGCTCTGGCTGAGCGGCACCGGCGTTCCAGCCGTGCGCAGGCCTTTGAGCTTCACCGGGATGGCCAGGCTTTCAAAGCCGCCCCAGGAATAGCCAAGGCCGAACAGCTTCAGCGCATTGAGGAAAGCGACCGCCTGCTTCTCCGTGACGTCCGGCGTGAAATCAAAGGCAAAGAGCCCGCAGGCGCCCTTGAAATCGCGCTTCCACAGGGCGTGGCCGGGGTCCTGCGGCAGAGCGGGGTAGCGGATTGCCGCCACGCAGCTCTGCTCCGCCAGCCAGTTTGCCACGTCCAGCGCGTTGCGCATGTGCCGTTCAAGGCGAACCGACATGGTCCTGAGGCCGCGCAGGGCGAGATAGACATCATCCGGTCCCACATGCAGGCCAAGGTTGCCGTGCATGTTTAGGAGGCCCGGCCAGGCCCTTGCGCTTGCTGCCACCGTGCCGATCATCACGTCCGAGTGGCCGACGATGTATTTGGTTCCGGCCTGGATCGACAGGTCGACCCCATGGGCCAGCGGCTGGAAGAACACCGGCGTCGCCCAGGTGTTGTCCATCAGCACGAAAGCATCAATTTCGCGGACCGCAGCGGCAATGGCCGGCACGTCCTGCATCTCGAAGGTGAGTGAGCCGGGCGCTTCAAGAAAGACCGCCTTCGTATTGGCCTTGAACCGTTTCCTGATTCCCTCGCCGGCCCAGGGTTCGAAATACTCCACCTCGATGCCGTAGCGCGGCAGGATGGCGTCGCAGAAATGCCGCGTAGGACCATAGACCGTGTCTGCCACAAGGAAGTGGTCGCCAGCCTTCAGGCAGGAGAGGCAGGCAAGGGAAATCGCATTGAGGCCGGATGTGGCGAGCTTGGCGCCGGCTGCCCCCTCGATGGCGGCGATGGCCTCTTCCAGGGCCTCGGTCGTGGGTGTGCCGCGGCGGCCGTAGGAATATTTCTGCGCACCCGGTGCCATCGCCTCGACATTGGGAAAAAGGACGGTGGAGGCATGGACCACCGGCGGGTTCACGAATCCGTGAAAGTCATCCGGATGCCGGCCTGCGTGAACAAGCACGGTGTCCAGTTTCTGATCAATCTCTGCCATTTTGTTACTCGTGTTGACTTTCTATGCAGCGGGAGGTGGAAGAGGGGCGGGTATCACGATGAAATAATCGTTTTACCACTCTGCGGCCTCTTGACCCGTCGCGTCAAATGCCATCGAATGGCCACATTGGGGCTCGGGTAGCGGCGCTATTCCGACTTCGCGTTTTGCGTGAGGGAGGACTGGAGCCCGGCACGGCCGGGCAGGGGGTCCAGCAGCTGGAAAAAGCGCATGCGGAACATCCGGGTCCTGATGCAAAACACAGATGGGTAACAAAAAAAGGCTGCAAATCCATGAAAGCGAAATTCATTCCCATGATGCTCGGCGCGACCGTCGCTGCGGCTGCTGCGACCTCTGCGTCTGCAGCGACGCTTGACGACGTCAAGGCCAAGGGTTTTGTCCAGTGCGGTGTGAGCCAGGGTCTGCCGGGCTTCTCCAATCCGGATGCACAGGGCAACTGGAGCGGCCTCGACGTCGACATCTGCCGCGCCGTTGCAGCCGCCATTTTCGGCGATGCCGAGAAGGTCAAGTATTCCCCGCTGAGCGCCAAGGAGCGTTTCACCGCCCTGCAGTCCGGCGAAATCGACGTCCTGTCGCGCAACACCACCTGGACCTCTTCGCGCGACACCTCGCTCGGCCTGAACTTCACCGGCGTGACCTATTATGACGGTCAGGGCTTCCTGGTGCGCAAGTCGCTGGGCGTGACCTCCGCTCTGGAACTGTCCGGCGCTTCGGTCTGCACCCAGACCGGCACCACGACCGAGCTGAACATCGCCGACTACTTCCGCTCCAACAACATGCCGTATGAAGTCGTGGCCTTCGAAAAGGCCGACGAAGTGATCATGGCCTATGACGCCGGCCGCTGCGACGTGTTCAGCACCGACGCTTCCGGTCTCTACGCCGAGCGCCTGAAGCTTGCCAACCCGGCCGACCACGTCGTGCTGCCGGAAATCATCTCCAAGGAGCCGCTCGGCCCGGTGGTGCGTCATGGCGACGACCAGTGGTTCGATCTGGTGAAGTGGAGCCTCTACGCCATGATCAACGCGGAAGAGCTGGGCATCACCTCGGCCAACGTCGAAGAGATGAAGTCCTCCGACAATCCGGAAATCAAGCGCCTGCTCGGCGTTGAAGGTGACTACGGCCAGCAGCTGGGCGTTGGCAACGACTGGGCTGTCAGCATCGTCAAGGGCGTGGGCAACTACGGTGAAGCCTTCGACCGCAACGTCGGTCCGGACACCCCGCTGGGCATCGCCCGCGGCCTGAATGCCCTGTGGACGAAGGGCGGCCTGCAGTACGCCCCGCCGGTCCGCTAAGCCAGACTTTACGGGCTCCTTCGGGAGCCCCGGATCTGCGTCCCGGCCGGTGCAAGCTGGCCGGGATTTGCGTAATGACGGTGCTGGTAAAGACTGCAAAATGCAGCAACCGGCATCAGGGGAAAACTGCCGTATCTCTGTCGACGGGGTCTGGAGAACGGCAACGCATCACAGGTGCCGCTACAAGAGCACCGGTGCGTCATTGGTTGGCGAGGC
Source organism: Pannonibacter sp. Q-1 (assembly GCF_054073275.1). NCBI lineage: Bacteria > Pseudomonadati > Pseudomonadota > Alphaproteobacteria > Hyphomicrobiales > Stappiaceae > Pannonibacter > Pannonibacter sp. Q-1. The sequence continues at coordinate 452,651 of NZ_JBSXNB010000002.1, read as the reverse complement.
AATATGACAACACGGGATAACGGCGCAGCATCCTCTTCGAGAGGGTCGCTGGTCAACGACCCGCATGTTCGAGGTATTTTCTTTCAGTTGCTGCTGGTGGCGGTCCTTGTGACCGTGGGCTATGTGATCGTGACCAACACGATCGCCAATCTCCAGCGCCAGAAAATTGCATCGGGCTTCGGATTTCTTGACCGGATTGCAGGATTTGGCACATCCCAGAGCCTGATCAACTATTCGGAGACCTCCACTTTCGGGGACGCCCTGCTGGTGGGCTTCCTGAACACGCTGCTCGTTGCCGTCATCGGCATTCTCTGCGCGACCATCCTGGGCTTCCTCATCGGCGTTGCCCGCCTGTCGAAGAACTGGGTCATCTCGCAGCTGGCCTACTGGTATGTGGAAGTCCTGCGCAACATTCCGCTGCTGCTGCAGATCTTCTTCTGGTATTTCGCCGTTCTGCGGTCAGTCCCGGACAAGCGGGACAGGTGGTCGCTGTTTGATGCGATCCATCTGAACATCGCAGGGCTCTGGATGCCCAAGCCGGTGTTCGAGCCGGGCTCCTCGGCGATCGGCATTGCTCTGCTGATTGCCATTGCCGCCGTTGCGGTGATCAAGACCTGGGCCCGCAAGCGCCAGGAGGCGACAGGACAGCAGTTTCCGGTGTTCCTGACGGCTCTCGGCCTGATCATCGGCCTGCCGCTGGTGGCCTATCTGGCATCGGGCATGCCCGTTTCGTTCAGCCATCCGGTCTTCAACGACACCGGGCCGCTGCTGCAGCGGGGCTTCACGCTCGGCACCGGCATGACGCTGATTCCGGAGTTCCTGGCCCTCACGGTGGCGCTGGCGATCTATACGTCGGCCTTCATTGCAGAAATCGTGCGTGCCGGCATTCAGGCGGTCAGCCACGGCCAGACCGAGGCAGCCAATGCCCTGGGCCTGCGCAATGCGCCGACCCTCCGGCTGGTGATCATCCCGCAGGCCATGCGCGTGATCATTCCGCCGCTCACCAGCCAGTATCTCAATCTGACGAAGAACTCTTCGCTCGCGGTTGCGATCGGCTTCCCCGACCTCGTGTCCCTTGGCGGTACGGTGCTGAACCAGACCGGCCAGGCGATCGAGGTTATTGCGATCTGGATGGCGGTCTACCTGTCGCTCAGCCTGATCACATCGGCCTTCATGAACTGGTATAACCAGAAGATGGCTTTGGTGGAGCGGTAAGGATGAACACCATGGCTGAAACCAAATCTGCATTTCACATCCGGACGGAGGAGGCTCCGCTTCTTCCGGCTCCGGTTTCGACCGCTGGTGCCATCGGCTGGGTGAGAACGAACCTGTTCTCCTCCATCGGCAACACCATTCTCACCCTCATCGGCATTCTGATCGCCTATTCCCTGATCAAGCCGCTGATCGAGTTTGCCCTCATCACCGCAGTCTGGACCGGTGAAAACCGCAATGCCTGTCTTGTGCCGGAAGGCTCGGGCGAGGTTGTCGGGGCCTGCTGGGCCTATGTGAAGGCGTATTTCCCGCAGTTCATCTACGGCCGTTATCCGGCGGCCCAGACCTGGCGGGTGGATATTGTCTTTGTGCTCTTCGCGGCGCTGCTCATTCCGCTGGCGATCCCCTCGGTGCCCTACAAGCGGATCAACGCGGTGCTGTTCATCGTCGGGCTTCCCATCGCGGCCTACTATCTGCTGACAGGGCTTTCCATCGGCGGCAACGTCATCCTGCCGGTGGTCTCGACCTCCCTGTGGGGCGGGCTGCTGGTGACGCTGGTGATTGCGGTGACCGGTATTGCCGCATCGCTTCCCATCGGCATTCTGCTGGCCCTGGGGCGGCGCTCGAACATGCCGGTCATCAAGCTGTTCTCGGTGATGTTCATCGAGTTCTGGCGCGGTGTGCCGCTCATCACGGTGCTGTTCATGTCCTCCGTGATGCTGCCGCTGTTCCTGCCTGAAGGCATCACCTTCGACCGGCTCCTGCGCGTGCTGATTGGTGTGACGCTGTTCTCCGCCGCCTATATGGCGGAGGTGGTGCGCGGCGGCCTGCAGGCCATTCCCAAAGGACAGTATGAGGGCGCCAAGGCGCTCGGCCTGGGCTACTGGCAGATGATGCGTCTCATCATCCTGCCGCAGGCGCTCAAGCTCGTCATTCCGGGCATCGTGAATACGTTCATCGGCCTGTTCAAGGACACGACCCTGGTGCTGATCGTCGGCATGTTCGACCTTCTGGGCCAGATCCAGTCCTCGTTCACAGACCCGACCTGGGCAACGCCGGTCACCAGCCGTACAGGCTATCTGTTTGCTGCCGTGATCTTCTTTGCCTTCTGTTTTGGCATGTCGCGCTACTCCATCTACATGGAGCGGCGGCTGAACACGGGCCATAAACGCTAGAGCGACCGTTGACAGGCTGGCGCGGATCTCCGCGCCGCCTCCGATCCCTGGATATTCTGGAGTAAACCCATGAGTGAGAACGCAGTCTCCGAAGTCGAAATCGCCGTTGACCGCAGCAAGATGACCGTGTCCGACACGGATGTGGCGGTCGAGATCATCGGCATGAACAAGTGGTACGGGGATTTCCACGTGCTGCGCGATATCAACCTGAAGGTCATGCGCGGCGAGCGCATCGTCATCTGCGGGCCTTCAGGGTCCGGCAAGTCGACGATGATCCGCTGCATCAACCGTCTGGAAGAGCATCAGAAAGGCCAGATCATCGTCGATGGCATCGAACTGACCGATGACCTGAAGAAGATCGACGAGATCCGCCGTGAGGTTGGCATGTGCTTCCAGCACTTCAACCTGTTTCCGCATCTGACGATCCTTGAGAACTGCACGCTGGCGCCGATCTGGGTGCGCAAGATGCCGAAGAAGCAGGCCGAGGAAATCGCCATGCACTACCTGACCCGGGTGAAGATCCCCGAGCAGGCGCACAAGTACCCGGGCCAGCTCTCCGGCGGTCAGCAGCAGCGCGTGGCCATTGCCCGCTCGCTCTGCATGAACCCCAAGATCATGCTGTTCGATGAGCCGACCTCAGCGCTCGATCCGGAAATGATCAAGGAAGTGCTGGATGTGATGGTCAGCCTTGCCGAAGAAGGCATGACCATGCTCTGCGTCACCCACGAAATGGGCTTCGCCCGCAAGGTCGCCAACCGGGTCATCTTCATGGATGCCGGCCAGATCGTGGAGCAGAACGAGCCGGAGCAGTTCTTCCTCAATCCGCAGCACGAGCGCACCAAGCTGTTCCTGAGCCAGATCCTGCATCACTGATCCGCAATAGCGCGGACCGGTTTTCCGGCCGCAGCTCGCAGGTTAAAATCAGGCCCCGGACCGCAAGGTCCGGGGCCTTGTTTTTATGTGACGGTGAATGTTCCCCTGAAGAAAAGACGATTGTGTATTTTTACAATAAGGAGCATCGCGAAAGCGCTATGCCTTTCGCTATCTTGCGAAATTCGTTTTCAAGAATTTGCCGTAAACAGCCTGTAAGTCATGTCTTGCGGAAATGCCTGCCGGTTTACTTTGCATTATCGGGCTTGGGGCATTCTGGAGCGCGGAAATCACCGGCCGCTCGTTATTGCATGCCTTATACGAAATCCCGGTGAGCTTGCCTCATCGGGATCTGATCAAGCCCCTGCGGCGTTTGAGCATTTTCAAGGCGTGATGCGCCAGCATCCCGGAGCCTTGGTATGAGAGGGTTGTTCGACGCATGACTGTTCTTGGAACTTTTCGCCACCTTGCTGCCAAAACCGGAGCCTGCGCTGCCACCGCGCTGGCGCTGATGGCTTTTCAGCCTGCCGCCGCACAGGATCGCGGGCTGCCCTTCGATCTGGTGGGCAAATGGAAGGTGGAGGAAATTCAGGGTGAGGTGCCGCAGAGCGGCGCGGACAGTATCCTGCAGATCGAGGAAGCTGGAACCGTTGCGGGCTCCGGCGGCTGCAACACCATCTTCGGGCAGGTCCGCCAGAGTGGCGGCGTTTTGAAGATCGGCCCGCTGGCGGTCACCCGCAAGGCCTGTGCCCCTGCCATCATGGATCAGGAGCGCAAATTCGTCGAAGCCGTCCATGCGGCCGTCGATTACCGGGGGGAGCGGGGCTCCCTGACGCTGCTCAACGCCAATTCCGAACCGGTGCTGCGCCTGTCGCTGATGTGAGCCCGGCAACCCGTGCTGAAAACAAGGGCCCGCGTCAGTCTCTGACGCGGGCCTTCTGTCTTTTTCAGTTCAGCCTTGTAGTCACCCCGTGACGACGGGCGTGTCCGGCAGGCTGCCCCATTCGCTCCAGGAGCCGTCATAGAGGCTCAGATCCTTGTGGCCGAGCAGGGTGAGGGCGAGAGTGATGACCGCCGCGGTGACGCCGGAGCCGCAGGAGGTGGTCACCGGGCGCGACAGATCCACGCCAGCGTCCAGGAAGACCTGGCTGAGATCCCCGTTGGACTTCATCGTGCCGTCCGCGTTCAGAAGTTCGGTGAAGGGTGTGCTGAAGGCGCCGGGCATATGGCCGGAGCGCAGGCCCTCGCGCGGCTCCTTCACTTCGGCGCGGAAGCGGGCGCCGGCGCGGGCGTCCAGAACCTGGCGGCTGCCGCTGTCCACGATCGCCCGCATGGCCTCGATATCCGTCACGGCGCCATTGTGAAGGCGGGCGGTGAAGTGGCGCTCCGGCCGTGTCACCTTGCCGTCTTCCACCGGCCGTCCCTCGGACTTCCACTTCGGCAGGCCGCCGTCGAGGATGAAGACACGCTCTGCCCCCATGGTCTTCAGCATCCACCAGCCGCGCGGGGCGGAGTAGATGCCGACCGTGTCGTAGAACACCAGCGTCATGCCGTCGCCCACGCCCAGCTTGCGCATCATGGACGAGAAAGCCGTCGGCTGCGGCAGCATGTGGGGCAGGGGGCTTGCCTTGTCGGCGATGGTGTCGATGTCAAAGCGGATGGCGCCGGGAATATGTTCGGCCAAGTATTCCGCGTTGGCATCGCGGCCCGTGCCCGGCAGGTGCATGGAGGCATCCAGCACCAGAACATCCGGTGCTGTAAGACGGCTGGCGAGCCATTCGGTATTGACGAGGGGCGGGCGGTTCATGCCGGTCTCCGGTGCTGCAGGGGCGGGTCTGGTTCTGGTCTGTTTCTGGGAAAGGGATCAATCAGCAAGGCGGATGCGGATCCGCCGGTTCAGCTTGCCCTTCTTGTCGAGCTTGGTCACTTCGACGAGGCCGATTTCCGAGGTGCGTGACACATGCGTGCCGCCGCAGGGCTGCAGGTCGAAATCCTCGCCGATGCGCACGAGGCGCACCTTGCCGTTGCCGCGCGGCGGGCTGACGCTCATGGACTTGATGAGGCCCGGATTGGCATCCAGCTCTTCATCCGTGATCCATTCGGTACTGATCGCCATGTCGCGGTCAATTGCTTCGCGGATCGCAGCCTCGATGGCGCCGCGCTCCGGCGGCTCGGGAATATCAAGGTCGATGCGGCTTTCCTCGGCGCCGATCTGGCAGCCGGTGATCTTGGTCTTCAGCACGGCGCAGATGATGTGCAGGGCGGTGTGCATGCGCATGAAACGGTAGCGCTGCGTCCAGTCCACATGCACGCTCACGGCCTCGCCTGCCTCCGGCAGGGCCTCTCCGGCCGCGGGAATGTGCCGGTGGCCGGTCTTGCCGTCTGCATAAAGGGCGGTGGTGATGGCAACCCGGCTGCCGTCGGCGCGCTCCAGATAGCCGCTGTCGCCGGGCTGGCCGCCGCTGGTGGCGTAGAACACCGTCCGGTCCAGCACGATGGCGCCATCTCCGGTAATTTCCACCACCCGCGCTTCGCAGCTGCGCAGGTAGGAATCATCGCGGAAAAGGGGCTCGGTCATCTGAAAGGCTCCGGTATCGGACAAGGCGGGGCCGCACGGTAGCATGCTTTGCCGCTGCTGCAAGGCTTGAGAGGACCTGAAATGACCGGGACCCTAGAGGATCGGCGAAAACAGCCGGGCACTCTGGGCAAGAACCCGGAAGGCATAGGAGCGCTTGTCGAGGTCATCCGGTCCGGTCTGCCTCGCGCGGCCAAAATCCTCCTCCAGCATGGCCGCAATCTGGGCGATGAAGCCGGGGCTGGTGAACCAGAGCGTGATTTCGAAATTGATCCGGAAGGAGCGGTTGTCGAAATTCACCGTGCCGACCGACGCCAGCTCGTCATCCACCAGAACGACCTTCTGATGCAGGAAGCCTTCGAGATAGCGGTAGACCTTGATGCCGTGGTTCACCATGTCATCCGCATAGGCGTGGCTGGCCAGCCAGACCAGCCGGTGGTCGGCCTTCTGCGGCAGCAGCACCCGCACATCGACGCCCCGCATGGCCGCTGCATAAAGCGCCGTCTGCACGTCCGGCCCCGGCACGAAATAGGGGCTGACGATCCACAGCCGGTGGCGGGCACGGGAGATCGCCTCGGTGAAGGCGATGGAGCAGTCTTCCAGCGGGTCGGCCGGGCCCGTCGGCATCACAAGGACGGCTTCGTCACCGGGGGACTCGTAGGGGCCGGGCGAGAAGAAATCCAGCGGTTCGCCGCAGGCCCAGTGCCAGTCCTCGGCAAAGGAGAGGGTGCAGCCGAGTGCTGCCGGGCCGCTGATCTTTACATGGGTGTCGCGCCAGTGGCCGAAATCCGGGTCCTTGCCCAGATATTCATCGCCCACATTGTGCCCGCCGACCCAGGCATGCCGGTTGTCCACGACGACGACCTTGCGGTGGTTGCGGTAGTTGATCCGCATCGGCCCCAGGATCCGCAGATAGTGATGCGTTTCGTTGAAGCCCGAGACGTGAATGCCGTGCCGGCGCAGCCGCCGGATATAGGCCTTGGGCAGGCCCTTGGATCCGATCTCGTCATAAAGGAAGTAGACCCGGACGCCTTGCCGGGCCTTCTCGATCAGCAGGTCGGCCAGCGTGCGGCCCAGCACATCGCTGCGCACGATGAAGAACTGCACCAGAACCACGGTTCTGGCCTCGGAAATTCCCTGCAGGATCGAGGAGAACGTGGCATCGCCATCGATCAGCAATTCGCAGCGGTTGCCGGAAATGAAGGGCAGGTTGGCGACGCGTGACAGCACCTGCCAGTCCGTGGTCGCGGCCTTGTCGGCGATGCCGATCTGCCGGGCGCGGCGGCTGCGCTCGTCCCGGCCCATCTTGCGCTGCACATCGGCATAGTCATCGAACTGCTTCCAGCCGAAGACGAGATAAAGCAGGATCGTGGGGATGGGCAGGAAGAACAGCGACAAGAGCCAGGCGATGGTGCCTTGCGCCGTGCGGCTGTTCATCACTTCCCGCACGGCGCAGATGGCTGCAAGGGTGTAAAGCGCTGCCGTAACCGCGGCGATGATGCCGAGATTGTTCAGGATCGTATCGGCGAGACTGACATCCGTAAGGACGTCCCTGCCGATGGACGTGGCAGCGCCCCCCATGGGCGTGATCCTTATCTCACAGGAAAGGCGCCTTCAGCCCGGACCGGCTCTCCAGCCACGCCGGAACCGGCAGGGATTTGGAGCGCAGGAAGTCCGGATTGTAGAGCTTGGACTGATAGCGCGAGCCGTGGTCGCACAGGATGGTCACGACCGTGTGGCCGCGGCCGAGATCCCGCGCAAGACGGGCCGCACCGGCGATGTTGATGGCACTGGAGCCGCCGAGCAGGAGGCCTTCATTCTCCGCCAGATCAAACAGCAGCGGCATGGCTTCCTCATCGGTCACCAGATAGGCCTTGTCCACCTTGATGTCCTCGATGATCGGCGTGACGCGGCCAAGGCCGATGCCCTCCGACACGGAGCCGCCGGGCGAGGATTCCGCCTTGCCGGTGGTGAAGAGCGAATACATCGCCGCCCCGCGCGGGTCCGCGCAGCCGATGACGATGCCGCTCTTCTGCTGGCGCAGATAGGTGGAGGTGCCTGCCAGTGTGCCGCCGGTGCCGACGGCGCAGATGAAGCCATCCACCTTGCCGTCCGTGTCGCGCCAGATTTCCGGGCCGGTGCTGACGAAATGGGCCTTGCGGTTGTCGAGGTTGTTCCACTGGTCGGCAAAGAGCACGCCGTTGGGCTCGCTCTTTGCCAGGTCTTCGGCGAGGCGGCGGGCGACATGCTGATAATTGTTGGGGTCGGAGAAGGGCTTCACCGGCACTTCGACGAGTTCGGCGCCCGCTAGGCGCAGCATGTCCTTCTTTTCCTGGCTCTGGCTGTCCGGCATGACGATGACGGTCCGGTAGCCGCGGGCGCGGGCGACAAGCGCAAGCCCGATACCGGTGTTGCCGGCCGTGCCTTCGACAATCAGGCCGCCGGGCTTCAGGTCGCCACGCGCTTCGGCCTCCAGGATCATCTGCTTGCCGGCACGGTCCTTGACCGACTGGCCGGGGTTCATGAACTCCGCCTTGCCCAGGATCTCGCAGCCCGTCTCGTCAGAAAGCCGGTTGAGGCGGATGAGCGGGGTGTTGCCGATGGCTTCGACGGCGGAGGAATAAAGGGTCATGGTGATCCGGTGTTACTGTTTTCTGGTTGAAACGGCTTGTGCGCAAGCTAATGGTCCAAAGGCGCGGGATCAAGTGACGCGGCTGCAATCTGACCTGTCATGCGTGGAAGGTTTTTCTGCATCTTCGCTTAAATGGAAACGGAAAACCCCCGCCTTGGCCCCGGTGGCATCTTGCCGGGAAGGGGCAGTTTATCTAGGTTTCCTTACTAACACGCAGAAAGACGTGATCCGGGCACCAAAGACCGCCGTAGAGCAGGAAAAGCTGCTCACTCAAAAGATGGCACCAGGCACTTTAATGGAAACTACCACTGGACTGGACGAACTGCTGGCAGGATATGTCGCCGGAAGGCTGGCAGAACCCGCGCGCGTCCTCGTATCGTCTCATCTGGAACTCTCGCCCCGCCACCGCGGCTATGTCCGCTCGCTCGAGGCGCTGGCCGGAGCGGAGCTGGACACCACCGCACCGGTGGAACTGACCAGCCGGGATGCCCGTCTTGAGGCCATTCTCGGCCTTCCGGCCATGCCGGAACGGCGCATTCAGCCGTGCGAGTCCTTCGATCCGCGTCTTCCGTCCAGCCTGCGCGGCCTGCTGGGCCGCAACACGCTGGACGGCCTGAAGTGGCGCAGCCTGATGCCGGGCGTGAAGGAATTCAAGTTCGGCGAAATGGATGGCTGCACCGCCAGCCTCCTGTGGATCAAGGCCGGCCGCGCCGTGCCGTCGCACACCCATGACGGCCAGGAACTGACGCTCGTGCTGCAGGGCGGCTTCTCGGATGCTGACGGCCATTATGTGCGCGGCGATCTCGCCTTTGCCGATGATCACGTCGATCACAAGCCCGTTGCCGATGACGATGAAGACTGCATCTGCTTTGCCGTCACCGAAGGCCACCTGAGGCTGACTGGCCCGCTTGGCCGCCTCATTGCTCCCTTCATGCGGATGTGAAGGCGGGGCAGGGTAAGTATGCCCGTTTCACTGCGGTGCTGCTGAAAGTCAGAGCGTCATAGCCCTTCCGCGCTGTCCCCGCCTTGAGCGGGGACATGCTTTTGTGTGATGGCCTCCATGCCTCCCGGGCGGTGGCTCCAGCGTTCCAGCCTCTCCATCGTCATCCCGGCCAAGCGTAGCGCGAGCCGGGACCGGTGAGCCGGGGCGTTGGCTGGTTCAGGTCGGCAGCAGGATAGACCCAGGCTCACCGGTCCCTGATCTCCGCTGCGCTTCGTCAGGGATGACGAGATGAGAGGCTGCTGGAAAGTGAGTGGCCGGTTGTTCCGGATGGTGCCTCCCTGACAGGTCACGGCTCGAAGCCGGAATGAACGGTCTATGGATTTGCGTTCGCGCTAGCAGGCCCGCAGTACCGCACCTTTGCCAGCTACATTCTCTCCTCCACGAACAAGTGCGTTCCAGGTGAGGCCGGGGCGGTCAGAGTGGCGAGGAAGCGGTCCCCAACCAGATCCACAGCCCGCCCTTGTCCGTAGAAACTCCAGACACAGGAGTTTCAGGTGACAGATTATACGGCAACCCCCTCGGACGGTTCGGCATGGATCACGGGCGCCAGTTCCGGCATCGGCCGGGCGGTGGCGCTGGAGCTGGCGCGGGCGGGCTTCAAGGTTGCGGTGACGGCCCGTTCGGCTGAAGCGCTCGAGAGCCTTGCCGGGGAGGCTGCAGGCCTTGCCGGATCGATCCACGCCTATCCCGGAGACGTCACGGATGCGGCCGCCATGGCGGCTATTGCTGCAGGCATCGAGACGCAGCTTGCGCCGCTTGCCCTCGTCATCGCCAATGCCGGTGTTTACATTCCGGTCGATGGTCTTGATGGTTCTGCAGAGGCTTACGCGCAGACCTTCGATGTCAATCTGAAGGGCACCGTGCATGTGGTGCTGCCCGCGATTGCCGCCATGAAGGGGCGGGGGCGCGGCCAGATCGCCATTGTTGCCTCTGTCGCGGGCTACAGCGGCCTGCCCACCTCGGCCGCCTATGGGGCGACCAAGGCCGGACTGATCAATCTGGCCGAGAGCCTGAAGTTCGATCTCGACCGGGTGGGCATCCGTATTCAGGTGGTTTCGCCCGGCTTTGTCGATACGCCTGCGACCAAGGAAAACCCTTTCCCCATGCCGCATCTGATGCCGGTGGAAGAGGCCGCCAAGGCTTTTGTGGCGGGGCTGCGGGCGCGCAAGGGCTTCGAGATTTCCTTCCCCAAGGCCTTCGTGCGGCAGCTCAAGTTTCTGCGGCTTCTGCCCTACAGCCTCTATTTCCCGCTTGTCGCCAGAGCCACCGGCTGGAGCCGCAAGGGGCGGTGAGGGGATGTTTAGCTCCAGCCCGTATCTCTCCATCGTCACCCCGGACGAAAGCGAAGCGGAGATCCGGGGCCGGTGAGCCGAAGTCTTTCGGCCATGTTTCTTTAAACCAACTTGCACCCCGGCTCACCGGTCCCGGCTTGCGCTACGCTTGGCCGGGATGACGATGGAGAGGTGGGTGGATTATGGGCACCATAACCTAAATCTGCCCGCCCTGCGCTTCGCCGCTGCCCGGCTTGTCCCGCCAGCGCAGGCGGTGTTCGAGCTGGCGCAGGGCGACGGAGAGGGTGACGGTCATTGACAGATAGATCAGCGCGACGAGATTGTAGGTCTCGAAATAGCGGAAGTTGCCCGCCGCTGCGACCTTGCCGAGCTGGGTGATGTCGGTGACGCCCAGAACCGAGACGAGGGAACTGTCCTTCAGCATGGCGATGAAATCATTGCCGAAAGGCGGCAGCACCACGCGCAGGGCCTGCGGCGCGATGACCAGACGGAAACGCTGCCAGCCGGTAAGGCCAAGCGCCTTGGCCGCTTCCACCTGACCGGGGGCTATCGAGACGATACCGGCCCGGAACACCTCCGCCAGAAAGGCGGAATAGGCAAGAATCAGCGCAGCAACGGCACGCCAGAGCAGGGAGACATCACGCGTCCTGACTTCGCCAAGGCCGAGGTGCCCGGCGAGCCAGTTCCAGCCTTCCACCAGCAGCGGCACACCGGCAAAGGCGATGTAGAGCAGCAGCACGATGATCGGAATGCCGCGGATCAGTTCCACATAGAAGCGGACGAACTGGCGGATCACGGTGAAGCGCGACAAGGTGCCGAGCGCCAGCAGCAGCCCCAGCAGCGAGGCGCCGGTGAAGGCCGTGGCCGTGACCATCAGTGTGATGCCGATGCCCCGCGACAGGGTAGACAGCACCTGCGCCTGCTGGGCATCGGCCAGCGCCTGCACGAAGGCATAGACGATCAGCAGCCCCATGGCGGCGAGCCACCATGGAAACTCGGGCGAAGAGGGCGAACGGCCGCCGGGGATATGTCTGGCGCGCGGCTTCGGGCGGGCGGGTCCCATTCTTCACGGCTCTCCGGCGGGCATCAGGTTCACTGGCCCATCTTGTAGTCGAGCAGCCACTTCTTATCGAGCGCGTCAATGGTGCCATCTGCCTTCATTGATGCGATGGCGGCATTGACCGGGGCAACGAGATCCGAGCCCTTCGGGAAGATGAAGCCGAAGTCTTCCGTGCCCAGCTTCTCACCCACGATCTTCAGCGTGCCATTGGAGGTGGAGACATAGCCCTCCGCCGCCGTGCTGTCGGTCAGAACCAGATCCACGTCACCAGCCCGGAGCGCGGCAACGCCGGCGCCAAAGGTCTCGAATTTCTTGATGCGCGGGTTCGCCTCGTCGCCGTCGAGCACTTCGTAGACACCGACATAGAAGGGCGTGGTGCCCGGCTGGGCGGCCATCAGCAGCCCGGCATCTGCGGCAAAGCCCTTGGCATCGGAGAACCGGGCTTCATCGGCACGCACCAGCATCACCATTTCCGAGCGCATGTAGGGATCGGAGAAATCCACCTTGTCCTTGCGGTCGTCGCGGATGGTGATGCCGTTCATGGCAAAATCATATTCCCCGGCGGCGATGGCAGGGATCATCGCGTCCCAGCTGGAGTTCTGATAGGTGACCCTGGCGTTGAGCCGCTTTGCGATCTCCGCAACCGCGTCATATTCCCACCCCACGGCCTTGCCGCTGTTGTCCATGAACTGCAGCGGCGGATAGGCATTTTCCGTCAGCACCGCGATTTCCCGGCCGCCCAGATCCGGCAGTTCAGCGGCCTGGACAAGGCCGCCGGTGAAGGGCAGAACCGACAGGGCAAGGGCGGCAAGGCGGGCGAAACGCGGCAGAAGGGCGGTCATGGGTCAGGCTCCCGTTGACGTGAAACGTGTTCCCGACTGTTAGCCGTGAAGGCTGGCTGCGGCAAGCGCCATACAGCCAGAGGGGATATATCCGGACAGAAAACCTCTTCTGCCCGGAAGGCGGCTGCCTTAGCCCGCTTTGGCGTAGACGATCTGGCGCACGTCGATGTTGCCGGAGCGGAAGCCGGCCTCGCAGTAATGGAAATAGAACTCCCAGAGCCGCTTGAAGCGCTCGTCGAAACCGAGCGGGGAAATGCGCGGCCATGCCTCGCGGAAGCGCTCGCGCCACTCGGCGAGGGTGCGGGCATAGTCCTGACCGAAGATGCGCTCCGCCGACAGTTTCAGACCCTGCCGTCCGCCGATTTCCTGCAGCTTGCCGGGAGGCGGCAGCATGCCGCCGGGGAAGATGTAGCGCTGGATGAAGTCCGGGCGGCGGGCATAGTCCTTGAACATGGTGTCCTGGATCGTGATGATCTGCAGACCCGCAAGCCCGCCGGGCTTCAGGCAGGACGACACCTTGTTGAAATAGACCGGCCAGTATTCCTTGCCGACCGCCTCGAACATTTCGATGGAGGCGATCCGGTCGTAAACGCCGGTTTCATCGCGGTAATCCTGAAAGACGACTTCCACCCTGTCATTGAGACCGGCCTTGAAGATGCGTTCGCGGGCATAGTCGTACTGCTCGCGGGAAATGGTCAGGGCGCGCACATTGGCGCCGATCTCGCCGGCGGCAAATTCGGCAAAGCCGCCCCAGCCGCAGCCGATTTCCAGCACCTTGTGGCCCGGCTTGATGCCGGTGGCCTCCGCCAGAGCCAGATATTTCTTGCGCTGTGCCTCTTCCAGCGAGGCGGTGCTCTCGTCGAACAGGGCCGAGGAATAGGTCATCGAAGGGTCGAGCCATTCCCGGTAAAAGGCGTTGCCAAGGTCGTAATGCGCCGAGATGTTCCGCTGCGAGCCCTTGCGGGTGTTGCGGTTGAACCAGTGGCGCAGCGTGACGGCCAGGCGGAACAGCGGGCTGCCCTGCAGCTTCTCCACCGTCGCATCCCGGTTGACGCAGAAAAGTTCGAGGAAGGTGGTGACGTCCGAGCTGGACCAGTATCCGGCCATGAAGGCTTCGCCCACGCCCACATCGCCGCCTTCTGCGGCCATGCGCACGAAGCGCCAGTCATGGACGAAGAGATCCGCCACCGGCCCCGGTTCCTTGCCCTCGATGCGGAAGGCCTGACCGTCCGGTGTCGTGATTGTCAGCACGCCATAGCGCAGGGCAAGCACGATACGCATGCCCATGCGGACAAAGCGCGGCAGGCCCGACAGCACCTCGCGGGCGTTCGCCTGTGTCAGATGAATGACCTGCTGCGATCCGGCATTGGCCGGGGAGGGCAGAGAGGAGGCTAAAGACATGTCGGTCTCCATCAGGCTTTCCCGTAAACTTCAGTATCTGCGGGCGCGTTTGCCTTTTTGGCCTGTTGCGCGCCGCTGCCTGCCGCAGCTGCGGTGGCAGATGTCTTTGAATGAAAACGTATCCCCTTGAGCCAAAGCTTCAAGGCCTCCCAATGAATGCCGCCCATGACCTTGAGGGTCATGAACGGCATCCTCAGGCATTCGCGCAGGATGACGCGGCCGGTCAAACTGTTGTGATGGCCGTGGAAGGTCGCGGCCAGCGAAGGGCCGTCCGGGTCCGTCTCGAGAATCCGCACGCGCACGGTCTCCCCCGGCGGCATCATGCGGAAATGATAGGTCTGCACCATGTCGAGGAAGGGCGAGACGTAGAACTGCTTGTCCTGCGTCTGCCGGATGCCCGCCTCGCTCACCTGATCCACTGTCACGGGCGCCACATAGGTGTGCAGGTCGCCGAAGGTGTTGCGCACCTCATAGACGATGCCGGTCAGCGTGCCTTCGCCGTCATAGGCGTAATAGACGCTGAGCGGGTTGAACACGTAGCCCAGCATGCGCGGATAACACAGCAACAGGACACGTGCGGGGCGGGCCACGCCCTTCTCCGCCAGCAGCCGGTCCACATGCGCCCTGAGATCCGAGCCGTCACGGGGGCCATGGTCCTTCTCGTGGAAGGACAGAAGATTGAAGCGGCGGTGCGAGAAGAACCAGCTCTGCCGGCCGGCGTCCTTCAGCCTGTCCAGATCGATCAGCAGGCTGAAGACGGAATAGCTGAAGCGGTGCGGCACAGGCTTCATGCGCGCATGCATGACCTGTCCGGCATAGAGGCTTGCTGCCTCCGCCGGGGCCGGGCCATTCCCGCTCACGCGGGTCTGGCCGTGCCCGTCTGTCTTTCTGTGCGCCGCCATGTTGCGTCCTGCCTTACTCGGCAGCTTCCGCGAGGCCGGACGAGCCAGCCGCCGCAGAGCGCCAGGGAAGTTTCGCGCCAAGGGCAGTGGCAACCTTGAGGCCGGAAACAAGACCGTCCTCATGGAAGCCATGCCCTTGCCAGGCTCCACAATACCACGTGTTGGCCACGCCCTGTATCCGTGAGAGTTGCTGCTGCGCGGCCAGCGCGCCTGCATCGAACTGCGGATGGTCATAGGTGAAGCGGGCGAAGGTCAGATCCTCGCGCGGCTCATGCGGGGGATTGAGGGTGACGAACAGCGGGCGGCTGGTGTCGATGTTCTGCAGCCGGTTCATCCAGTAGGACACGGCCACATCCGTTCCTTCCGCCGAGCCGGTGCGGGCGAGATAGTTCCAGGACGCCCAGACGCTCTTGCGCTTGGGCATCAGGCTTTCGTCCCGGTGCAGATAGACCGTGTTGGGCCGGTAGCGGATGGCCGAGAGAATGCGGCGCTCGTCGTCGCTCGCATCATCCAGCATGGCCAGCGTCTGGTCCGTGTGGCTGGCAAGGATGACGTGATCGAACATGTCTTCGTGCCCCGAGGCATCGCGCACATGCACCTTGCCCTCAGCCCGGCGGACGCTGGTGACGGGCGAGCCGAGGCGCACGTGGCCGCGCAGCGGCTCCAGCAGGCGCTGCACATAGTTGCGGCTGCCGCCGGACACCGTGCGCCACTGCGGCCGGTCGAAGTTGATCAGACGGTGGTTCTCAAAGAAGGAGACGAAGGAGGCGGCCGGGAAGGCCAGCATTTCGGAGGCCGGGGTGGACCAGATCGCCGCGCCCATCGGCACCAGGTAGTCTTCAATGAAGGCGGCGGAGAACTTGCGGGCGCGCATGTAATCGCCAAGGCTCATGCCCGTCAGATAGCCCGAGGCCAGATCTGCGGCGCACTGACGGTTGAAGCGCAGGATCTCGCGCAGCATCCACAGGAAGCGCGGCGAGACCATGTTGCGCCGCTGGGCGAAGATGGTGCGCAGGTTGGTGCCGGCCCATTCACGCCGGCCGGCATCCACCGACAGGGCAAAGCTCATGTCGCTGGCTTCGGTGGCAACGCCCAGATGGGCAAATAGGGCGGTCAGGTTCGGGTAGTTCAGCTCGTTGTAGACGATGAAGCCCGTGTCCACCGAAATGGCGGCGCCATCGTAATCGATATCGACCGTGGCACTGTGCCCGCCGGGGCGCAGGCGCTTTTCGTAAACGGTGATGTCGTGATGGCCGCTGAGGGCCCAGGCTGCGCTGTTGCCCGAGATACCGGAACCGATGACTGCAATCCGCATTCTGTATCCTTGTCATGCGGGACGGGGTGTCCCAAAGGTGGGGGCAGCGGGGAAATGCCTTGTATTGCGAGATCTTACGCTGCGCCCAAGCGGGCGGATCACGGACAGGAATTTTTGTTGTGCGGGGAGGGGAGAAGACAGGCCTTGCCAGAGCAACGAAGAGGCCCGTTCCGCCTCAGGCGCTCTGGCGGATGACCAGTTCCGGGGCGAGGCGGACGATTTCGGCGCTGCCGGCTTCGCCGTGGCCATCAATGCGATGGCGCAGGAGGCGGAGCGCCTCGCGGGTGGTTTCCAGCACCGGATTGCGCACGGTGGTCAGCTGATAGGGCTCCCACGCGGCGGCCGGGATATCATCAAAACCGGCGATGGCCACATCACCGGGCACGCTGAGGCCAAGGCGGCGGGCGGCGGCGATGGCGCCAAGGGCCATGGCGTCGTTGCCGCAGAGGATGGCATCGGGCTTTTCCGGCGCCGTCAGCAGGGTGAGGGCCTGCGCAAGGCCGCTGTCGACGGAATAGTCGCCCTGACGTGCGGCCAAGAGCTTCATGCCGCGCCGGGCCAGTGCCTGCATCAGCCCGTCGTGCCGCTCGATGTTGGAGAAGGTTTCGGGTGTGCCGCCGATCCATGCGAGCTTTTTGCGGCCGCTTGATGCCAGATGATCCACCAGCAGCTCCAGCCCCAGCCGGTTGTCGCAGCACACGGCATCCGTATCTCCGCCCGGCATGATGCGCCCGACCATGACAATCGGCGCGCCGGAGTTGCGGCAGCGTTCGGCCAGTGCCGGGCTGACCGATCCGGCGGCAACAATCGCCCCGTCCACCTGATAGGCGAGGGCGTCTTCCAGCGCATTGTCCAGTTCATCGCCCGGCTGCACCTGCAGCAGCAGCGGCCAGTTGCGGGCCGCACGGATTTCCCGGCTCATGGTTTCCAGGAGCCAGGCTTCATAGGGGCGGGAGACGGCGCCGACGACAAGGGCGATGAGGCCGGTCTGGCTGCCGGTGAGGCCGCGGGCAATGCGGTTGGGCCGGTAGCCGAGGGATTCTGCCACCGCGAGCACATGGGCGCGCTTGCGGGCCGCAATCGGCGCCCCTTCCGTGAAGGCGCGGGAAACCATGGCGCGGGAGACGCCTGCGGCTTCGGCAACATCATCGGCGGTGACGCGCATTCCTTCTCCGGCTCAACTTGCAAACGCGTTCATACTTTGCATCGCACAAAAAACGGCTCTTTGCAAATGGAGTTGACATAAAACCGTCATGCACTGAACATAGATTGAACGCGCTTTCAATCGGAGGAGGTCCCCATGGGAACTGAAGCGCTGTCACTGGAGGAGGTGTCCATTCGCCTTGGGCAGTCTCTCATTCTCGACGGCATCTCGCTGGAGGTGCCAGCGGGCACCTTTACCTGCCTGCTTGGCCCTTCAGGCTGCGGCAAGACAACATTGCTGCGCTCCATCGCAGGGTTCGCCCCGCTGAGCGCAGGGGATATCACCGTGGGCGGACGCTCCATCGCCGGTCTTGCGCCCGAGGCGCGCCAGACCGCCATGGTGTTCCAGTCCTACGCCCTGTGGCCGCATATGTCGGTCGCCGGCAACCTGACCTATCCGCTGAAGCTGCGCGGCCTGCCCAAGGCCGAACGGGAGCGGCGGGCAGAGGAGGTTCTGGCGCTGCTGGGCCTTGAGGGCTATGGCGGCCGCGCCGTCGCCAGCCTGTCCGGCGGCCAGCGCCAGCGCGTGGCTCTGGGCCGGGCGCTGATCATCGACCCGCCGCTGCTGCTTCTGGATGAGCCGCTGTCGAACCTCGACGCCTCCATCCGCCGCAGCCTGCGCGGCGAGCTGCGCCGCCTGCAGCAGAAGGTCGGCATCACCACCATCATGGTCACCCACGACCAGGACGAGGCGCTGGCCATGGCCGACCGTATCGTCCTGATGCGCAAGGGGCAGATCGTGCAGGTGGCGAGCCCCGAAGAGCTGTACAGCGCCCCGGCCGATCTTGAGGCGGCTGAGTTTCTCGGTGTCGGCAATGTCACGGCCTTCCGCCATGGCGATCCGGTTGCGGCGTCTGCGAAGATTGCCGGGTTCCGCACCGAAGTTGCACGCGCGTTCACTTCGGCAGAGGTTCTGCCCGAAGGTCCGGCGCTGTTGCGCAAGGGGCAGGTCAGTGCCTGCGCCTATGCGGGCGGCACCTACCAGATCACGATTGATTCTGCCGGGGAGAGCCTGTCGGGCTGCTCGCCCGTGCCCATTGCTGCGGGCGCTGATGCGTCCCTCACCGTTCCGGCATCGATGCTGATGAGCTTCGATGCCGAAAACCGCCTGCTTCAGGGCACGCTCCACGGGGCTGTGCTGGAGACACGGCACTAATTTTCCCACTCACGAACCTCAGGGAAGACAGTCATGAAACTCAGGATTGCCCTTGCCAGCATGCTGGCAGCCACGACCCTCACGACGGCTCTGGCGACCAGCGTGTCGGCCCAGACCCTGACGGTGATCACCGCCGGTGACACCAACATGGTGGATTACATCAACGACTACCTCGGACCGAAGTTCGAGGAGACCCATCCGGGCGTGACCGTGCGCGCGGTTGGCACCGGCCCGGGCGATGGCGGCAGCCAGGCGATCTATGAAAAGATCGACGCCCAGAAGGGCAAGGACGTGTGGGATGTGGACGTCGCCGTCGTGCATCAGCGCATGGCCGGCAAGATGGTCGAGGAGAAGCTGCTGTCGAGCTACCGTGATGGTCTCGCCACCGCCAAGCTCGTCACCCGCGAAACGGCTGAAAACTCGCTTGGCGTGAATGTCTCCGGCTATGTCATGCCGATGTTCCACAGCCAGATCGCCATCGCCTACAATCCGGACGTGATCGCCAACCCGCCGCAGTCCTATGAGGAACTGGCCAAGTGGGTGAAGGAGAACCCGGGCAAGTTCGGCTACAACGGCATCACCGGCGGCATGGCCGGCGTCGGCTTCGTCTTCGGCTGGATGTATGCCTTCTCCGGCGCGGCTGACGAAATCCGCAACGGGCCGTGGGCTGACGATGCCGCTGCCAAGTGGGAGCCCGCGCTCACCTCGCTGCGCGACTTCAACCAGAGCGTTGTCATGACGCCGGGCAACGCCGGTACGCTGGATGCCATGAACCGCGGCGAAATCGCCATGGGCCCGGTGTGGATGGACATGTTCTACACCTGGGTTGCCGATGGCCGCCTGAACCCGAACCTGAAGCTGATGATCCTGTCGCCGGGCATGCCGGGCCAGCCGATGTACTACACGGTGCCGGCCAAGGCTGCGCAGCCGGAACTCGCGAAGGAGTTCATCGCCTTCGCCACCAGCCCGGCTGTGCAGGCGGACGGCATCGTGCGCCGCTTCAACTGGTTCCCCGGCATCGATCCGCAGAACGTCAAGAGCGAGCTGACGGACGCCGAATGGAACCGCCTGTTTGCCGATGTGACCCCGGAAACGCTGGCCGAGCGCGGCTGGTCCATGCCGCAGGCCAAGTACTTCGCGGCCATTCTGGAAGCCTACGAGAAGAACGTCGCCAAGTAAGGGGTGACGTGCGGCGGGGCACCGGCGGTTCGGATCAAAGGGTTTCCTGACCGGCGTCATCCCGGCCAAGCGTAGCGCGAGCCGGGACCGGTGAGCCGGGGTGCATCCTGATTGCTCCCGGAGGCCAAGGCCGCTAGACCTTGGCTCACCGGTCCCGGATCTCCGCTTCGCTGCGTCCGGGATGACGAAGGAGAGACTGGAAGCTTGCTGACAGGAGAGACTGGAAGCTAGCCGTCAGTCTGACCTGCGCCCCTCCCGCAGCCATTCTTCCAATCCCGTCTGGCCCGGCTCCCCGCCGGGCCGGGCATCTGCCTTTCAGGGAACAGGCCGGGGCCGCAGTGCGGACAAACCGGCCCAGAGGAAATGCCTCATGACTGCACATTCTGCCGCTGACACGCTGCGGACCGGACAGACCGCCGCGAGCGGGCTGTTCAGCCGCTGGGCTGGCATGGGTGCCGGGCTGCTGCTCGTTGCCCCTGCGCTCACGGCCATCGGCCTGCTCTATGCCGCGCCGCTGCTGCGCTCGCTCGTCACCGCCTTTCAGGATGGCGATGGCAGCTTTTCGACGGCCAATATCGCCAAGGCGCTGGAGTTCTACAGCGGCGATATCATCTTCTCCATTCTCGTGGCGCTTGGCTCGCTGGCGCTGATTGCAGCCGCCTCCATCGCCATCGCCGGCTATCTGACGCTGGGCGAAAGCCGCTGGGCCGTGCCGCTGCTGCGCTGGCTCTACCGCTGGCCGCTGTTCATTCCCTTCATCGTCGCCGGGCAGACGGCGCGCTCGTTCCTGGCGCGCAACGGCATGCTGAACACGCTGCTGGTGGATGCCGGGGTGCTGGATGCTGCGGCGGCGCAAAGCCTGCTCGACTGGCGCGGCCTGGTGCTGACCTTTGCCTGGAAGCAGATCCCCTTCGTCACGCTGCTGCTGGCCGGAGCGATGGCCTCGCTCGACCGCTCCACCATCGAGGCGGCGCGCAATCTCGGGGCAGGGCGGCTGCGCTGCCTGTTCGATATCGTGCTGCCTCAGGTGCGCCCGCAGCTGCTGGTGGCGCTGGTGCTGTCGCTCGTCACCATCATGTCGGTGCTCTCCGTGCCCGCCATGCTGATCTCCGGCAATCCCACCATGATGACTGCGATGATGGCCCACCGGGTCACCTATTACGGCGACTATGCCGTCGCCAATGCGCTCGGCCTCTTCTCCTATCTGCTGACGGCAGTGGCGGCCTGGGCTTACCTGCGCATGACGCTCAAGGCAAAGGCAGGCCAATGACCTCTCTCTCACTCCTGGCCCGCAAGGCGGGCGCCACCCTCGGCCTTGCCCTTGCCATGGGGCTTGTCGCCTTCATCGTTTTCGGGCCGCTGACCAACCTTGCCATCTGGGCCTTTGCCGAACAGTGGTTCTATCCCAACCAGTGGCCGACCCGCTGGGGCCTCGAGTTCTGGGGCCGGGTGTTCCGGCCGCGTGCGGGGGCGTGGGAGTCGCTGTGGAATTCCGTCTCCATCGCGGCGGCGACCGTCGGCCTCTCGATGGCCCTGTCCATTCCGGCCGGTTATGCGCTGGCGCGGCTGGCGCTGCCCGCCCGCAGCTTCATCATGCTGATCTTCCTGCTGCCGCAGGCCTTTCCGTCGCTGCCGATCTTCGTCAACATCGCCGCGATCTTCTACGGTCTCGGGCTCAACGGCACGCTTTTCGGCGTGGTGCTGGTGCATTCGCTGCCCGGTCTTGTCTATGCGGTGTGGATTGCCACGGCCTCCTTCAGCGCCGTGGACCGCAGCATGGAGGAAGCGGCGCGCAACCTCGGGGCAGGACCCTTGCGCACCTTCCGTGACATCACCCTGCCGCAGGCCTTTCCGGGGCTGATGGCCGCGTCAATCTTCGTCTTCCTCGACAGCATCGACGAATTCACCGGCACCTATTTCGTCGGTGCGCCGGATATCTCGACCCTGCCGATCCTGATGTTCAACGCCAGCATGGGCGGCAATTACCAGATCGCCGCCATCACCGCCTTGATCCTCCTGATCCCCTCCGTCGGCTTCATGCTGGTCATCGAACGCTTCCTGAAGGCGGATGTGCTCTCGCGCATCGGCCGCTGACTGAAAGACCTTTCAGGGCATGTACATCCTTCATTTCTCCGACTTCCATCTCTTTGCCGCAGACAAGGAAAGCGCCCATCCGCGCCCCGATACGGTGGCGGCGGTGGAAAAGGTGCTGGCCGACGCCGCCAGCCTGACGCCGCAGCCGGATCTGGTGCTGATCTCCGGCGATCTGGCCGACTGCGGCAGCGCGGAAGACTATGCGCTGGCGCGGCAGATGCTGGCCCGGTTTGATGCTCCCGTGCTGGTGGTGCCGGGCAATCACGACCGGCGCGATGCCATGCGTGCGGCTTTTTCGGGCACCATTCCCTTCACGCCGGAACCGTTCCTCAACTTCGACATGGTGCACACGGGCATCCGTGTCATTGGTCTTGATACGATCATTCCGGGCAAGGTCGAGGGGGAGCTTTGCGCTGAACGTCTTGGCTGGCTGGCCGACCGTCTGGCCGACGAAAAGGCGCGGGAAGAGACCACCTCCGGCGTCACCTTCTTCATGCTGCATCACCCGCCCTTCGGCCTTGCCTCACCCGCCTGGGACTGGATGACGCTGACGGCGGGAAGAGACGAGCTGCGCACGCTTCTGGCCGGTTTCCCCGGCCACCTGCGCCTGCTGACGGGCCATGTCCACCGGCCGCTGATCACCAGCTTTGCCGGCCATTTCGGCGCCATCGCCGGCAGCCCTGCCTTCCAATATGCCCCCGGCCTCGGCTGGACCAGCGAACCGCCGCTGTCCGCAGAGCCCTATGTCTACTGGCTCCACC
Source organism: Pannonibacter sp. Q-1 (assembly GCF_054073275.1). Lineage (NCBI taxonomy): Bacteria > Pseudomonadati > Pseudomonadota > Alphaproteobacteria > Hyphomicrobiales > Stappiaceae > Pannonibacter > Pannonibacter sp. Q-1. The sequence goes on along the minus strand of NZ_JBSXNB010000002.1, from coordinate 429,979 downwards.
ACATCACCGGCTTCGGCGGCGTGATCACCAGCCCCCGGATGATTGATCTGGGGTGAGGAGGGGGCAGCCGCGCCCCAAACTGAGCGTCGCCCCGGACGAGAGCGAAGCGGAGATCCGGGGACTACTCGGACCCTGAGCGGCAAAGTTGTGGCGGTGAGGTGAAGCCTAGTGGCGGAGCCTGCCGCGAGGCTCCGGACAGCGGCATTGCTCTGCAAGTGAGTAGTCCCCGGCTCGCGCTGCGCTTGGCCGGGGTGACACCGTGCGTGTGCACCCACCGTGTCAGTGGTTGTGACGCGGTGGAGTGGCAGCGAGGCCGCGGAAGGTTTCGGCATCGCGGATGGTGGCGCCATCGGCGAGCTGGGTGACCGTTTCGCGGTAGATCTTCTGCCAGGGCGTGGCCGAGGGCGGCACCGGCGGGATGCCTTCGGCCTTGCGGCGTTCGATCTCCGCCTCATCCACCAGCATGTCGCAGCGGCCGGTGTTGAAGTCGATGCGGATGGTGTCGCCGCTGCGCAGGAAGGCAAGGCCGCCGCCAGCGGCGCTTTCGGGCGAGGCATTGAGGATCGACGGGCTGTCGGCCGTGCCGGACTGGCGGCCATCGCCGATGGTCGGCAGGCTGGTGATGCCGCGCTTCAGCAGATGATCGGGCGGCTGCATGTTGACCACTTCCGCCGACCCCGGCCAGCCCAGCGGGCCTGCGCCCCGGATGGCAAGGATGGTGCGTTCGTCGATGCCGAGCGCGGGATCGTTGATGCGGGCGTGGTAATCCTCCGAACCGTCGAAGACCACGGCCTTGCCTTCATAGATGCCTTCGCGGCCCGGCTCGCTCAGATAGCGCTTGCGGAAATCCTCCGAGACGACGCTCATCTTCATGATGGCGAAGTCGAAGAGATTGCCCTTCAGCACGAGGAACCCGGCGCGCTCCTTCATCGGGCTGGCGTAGGGGCGGATGACCTCGCGGTCGGTGGCTTCGCAGCCGTCAAGGTTTTCGCCCATGCTGCGGCCCGTGACGGTCAGGCAGTCTGTGTCGAGCTTGCCCGCCTGCATCAGCTCCCACATGATGGCCGGAACGCCGCCCGCCCGGTGGAAGCGCTCGCCGAGATAGGCGCCGGCCGGCTGCACATTGGCCAGAAGCGGAATGTCATAGCCGTGCAGTTGCCAGTCTTCCGGCCTCAGATCAACGCCCGCGTGCTTGGCCATGGCCATCAGATGCGGCTGGGCGTTGGTGGAGCCGCCGAGTGCGGAGTTCACCCGCACAGCGTTGAGGAAGGCCTCCCGCGTCAGGATCTTCGAGGGGCGCATGTCCTCCAGCACCAGTTCCACCGCCCGCCGTCCGGTGCGGTAGGCCATCTGGCCGCGCTCCCGGTAGGCGGCGGGAATGGCGGCGCAGCCGGTCAGCGACATGCCGAGCGCTTCGGCCATGGAATTCATGGTCAGCGCCGTGCCCATGGTGTTGCAATGGCCGATGGAAGGGGCGCTGCTCAGCGCCGCTTCCAGGAACTGCTCGCGGGTGATTTCGCCCGCGCCATATTTGCGGCGCGAGCGCCAGATGACAGTGCCCGAGCCCACCAGCTCCCCGTCATGCCAGCCATCCAGCATCGGCCCGCCGGACAGGACGATTGCCGGAATATCCACGGTGGATGCGGCCATCAGGGCGGAGGGCGTGGTCTTGTCGCAGCCGGTGGTCAGCACAACGCCATCCAGCGGATAGCCGTAGAGGATTTCCACCAGACCGAGATAGGCAAGGTTCCGGTCCAGCGCCGCCGTCGGGCGCTTGCAGTTCTCAAACAGCGGATGGGTCGGAAACTCGATGGGAATGCCGCCCGCATCGCGGATGCCGTCGCGCACGCGCTTGGCCAGATCCATGTGATGCCGGTTGCAGGGGTTGAGATCGCTGCCGGACTGGGCAATGCCGATGATGGGCTTGCCCGAGCGCAGCTCTTCCGGTGTCGTTCCATAATTCATGAAACGTTCCAGATAGAGCGCCGTCAGGTCCAGATGGTCCGGATTGTCGAACCAGTCCTGCGAGCGCAGGCGGCGGGCGGGCTTGCTGTCACCGCTCATGCGATGCGGCCTCCCAGCTCGTCCTCGATGTGGACGCGGATGATTTCGTCAAAGGAGGTTTCGGCAGTAAAGCCAAGCGCCGTGGCGCGGGTGGCCTCGAAGCCGGGGGCCCAGCCGGAGACCATGCGGATGATCATCTCGTCCGGCTCGCGGCGGATCAGCTTCACGGCCTTCTCGCCGGCAATGCGGTGCAGGGCCTCGATCTGCTCGCCCACCGTGGCGCTGACGCCGGGCATGGAGAGATTGCGGCGCGGGCCGACGAGGCCGGTGTCAATGGTGGCGCCATGCAGCAGGAAGCCAACGGCCGAGCGCGGTGAGGCGTGCCAGTGGCGGATGTCCTCCGGCACCGGCAGCACGGCTTCTTCGCCGATGAGCGGCTCGCGCAGGATGTTGGAGAAGAAGCCGGAGGCGGCCTTGTTCGGCTTGCCGGGGCGGATGCAGATCGTCGGCAGGCGGATGCCGACGCCATCGAAGAAGCCGCGGCGGGAATAGTCGGACAGCAGCAGCTCGCAGATCGCCTTCTGCGTGCCATAGCTTGTCAGCGGCGTGGTGTGGAAGTCGTCGGAGATGGGATAGGGCAGGGGCGCACCAAAGACGGCGACCGACGAGGTGAAGACCATGCGCGGGTAGTAACCGTCTGCCCCGTGGGCGAGGCGGATGGCGTCGAAGAGATAGCGCGTGCCGTCAAGGTTGATGCGGTAGCCCTTGTCGAAATCAAGTTCGGCTTCACCCGATACGATGGCGGCAAGATGGAAGATCACGTCCGGGCGGTCTGCAATCAGCCGCTCCGAGGTGCCGGGGACGGAGAGGTCTGCCGTCTCCAGCTTTGCCTGACCGGAGAAGCCTGCGGGAGCGGAGGGCTCGATCACATCGGCCAGCGTCATCCGGTCCACCGCCTTGCCGCCCAGCTGGCCATCCCTTGCCAGACGCTCAGCCAGCTTGCGGCCCACCATTCCAGCTGCACCAATGATCAGAACATGCATGCGCTCTCTCCTCCGCATCCTCAATTGCAGCCGCTTGAGAGGCTGCCTTTCCTCCATCCGCAGCGCCGCCGGACCGGTGTGCGGCAGTCTGTGGAAACCATTTGTAAGGTTGTCTGATAACCTTATATGATGGATTTGAAAACAGCCAGAGTGATTGTCTGCACAGGCGCCCGGTGGTGAAGACCGGCATCGCGCCATGGCGGCAGACGGGACCGGAACAATGACGGATGTGATGGAACAGCCGCAGGGAACAGACCAGCCTGAAGCCACATGCGCAGCCGTGGCGGCAAGGCTGGTGGATGCGCTTGGCGCGGATATGGTGCTGACGGGCGCTGACGTGGCCCGCTACTGCCGCGACTGGCACGGGGATGTGGAAACCGGCGCCGTCGCCGTGCTGCGGCCACGCTCCACGCAAGATGTGACGCGGGCGGTGAAGGCCGTGGCCGCGCTGGGGCTTTCCCTCGTGCCGCAGGGGGGCAACACCGGGCTGGTGCTCGGCGCAACGCCGGATGATCCGGCAGGGCAGGTGGTGCTGAGCCTTGAGCGGATGACCGCCATCCGCCGTCTTGATGCCGATGATTTTTCCGCCGTGGTCGAGGCCGGGGCGGTGCTGTCGGAGTTCAAGGACAAGGTGGCCGAGGCTGGCCTGTTCTTTCCGCTGGCGCTGGGGGCGCAGGGCTCCTGCCGCATCGGCGGCAATGTCTCCACCAATGCCGGGGGCATCAACGTGCTGCGCTATGGCATGATGCGGGAACTGGTGCTGGGGCTTGAGGTGGTGCTGCCGGACGGCAGCATTTTCGATGGCCTCTCCGCCCTTCGCAAGGACAACCGGGGCATCGACCTGAAACAGCTCTTCATCGGCGCGGAAGGCACGCTGGGCGTTGTCACCGCCGTGGCCGTCAAGCTCTTGCCGCAGCCGGATCAGGTGGCCACCGCCTTGCTGGGGCTCAATGCGCTGGAGGATGCCATCCGGCTTTACCGCCGGGCGCGGCGCGACTGCTGCGACCTGATGTCGGCTTTCGAATTCATGCCGCCGCTGGCTTTCACCCTGGCGCAGGAGGCTATCCCGGACCTGCCCATGCCCATGGCCGCAGACTATCCGGCCTATGTGCTGATGGAGATTTCCGGCTCCGGGCTCGTCGATGTGGACGATCTGATGAGCCGATTCCTTGAGGGCGTCATGGCCGATGGGCTGGTGGTGGACGGGGTGGTTGCTGCCTCGCAGGCGCAGGCGCGCACTCTCTGGCTTTTCCGCGAGGGCATGAACGAGGGGCAGGCGAAACGCGGGCGGCACCTGCGCACGGATGTCTCCGTGCCCCTGTCGCGCGTGCCGGATTTCGTACGCGAGGCGGAAGCTGCCATCCATGCGGCGCTGCCCGACTGCACCTGCGTGTCCTATGGCCATGTGGGCGATGGCAACGTGCATCTCAACGTGCTGCCGCCTGCAGGGCTCACAAGGCAAGAGGCGGATGCACGGATCTATCAGGCCAAGACCGTGCTCAACGCCGTGCTGGACGGCTTTTGCGGCTCGATCAGCGCCGAACATGGCATCGGCCGGCTGAAGAAGCCTGACTTCGAGGCGCGGCTGCAGCCTGGAAACCGTCAGCTCCTGACCTCCATCAAGGCGGCAATCGACCCGCAAGGCATCATGAATCCCGGCTGCCAATTGAATTTGGCCGGGGTTTCGGGGTAAAGGCGCTGATCGCCCAGAAGACAGGACAGGGAATGGCCATCGGCATGGAACAGATCCGGCGCAGTGAACATCTGCCCGCACGCATTGCGGCCCAGATCGCCCGCGACATCAGCGAAGGCCGGATCAAGCCCGGTGACCGGTTGCCGACGGAACATGCTTTGGCCAAGACCCTCGGCGTCAGCCGCACGGTTGTGCGGGAGGCCATTGCCCAGCTGCGCAACGAGGGGCTGGTGGAAACGCGGCAGGGCGTCGGTGCTTTCGTGACCGAGCCGCAGGCGCGTCCGATCCGCATTGCCCAGAACGATCTGGACGACCGGGAGAGCTTCCGCGACCTGTTCCAGTTGCGCCTGCCGCTGGAGATCGAGGCGGCCGGACTTGCCGCCCTGCATCATACAGCCGAAGACCTCGCCCGGCTGGACGAGGCGCTGGCGCAGATGACCGGGGCGGAGAAGTGGACGGAGCAGGGCATCATTGCCGATCTGGCCTTCCACCGGGCCGTCGCCGATGCCACGGGCAATGCCTATTTCGGCATGTTCATCGGCTTCATCGCCGAGCGCATCAGTCTTGCGATCAATGCGGCGCGGGCCAGCGCCGTGCTGGAAGAGATCGTCGAGACCACCATCGCCGAACATGTGGCCGTGCGTGATGCCATCGCCAGCCGGGATGCTTTGGCGGCCCGCGCCGCCATGCGCCAGCATCTAACGGGCGCTGCAAGCCGCATCGCGCTCAATCTCGAGATTTATTGACGCATATCTCTCTGTCCGCAGCTCAGGCAGTAGATTTCGCGTTCGTGAACTTAATGTTTCGTCATGCCATGACTTGATCATGGCATCCATGCCCTTGCGGTTCAGATGTTGTTTGCTTTTAGGTGTGGGGAAATTCGCCGCTTGTCAGGTGCGGCAAGGTCATGGAATGGATGCCATGGTCGGGGCCATGGCATGACGAAATGGTTGGCCTGTGCGAAGCCCGGCGCGTGCTGTGATGCAGAGCAATGGGCTGCAGGCTGCCGTTGAAGGCGTGGCAGAGAGGCCGGGGCAGTCTTTCGCCTGAATAAGGCCTCCATTTTTAGACTGCGCTTCGGCAAGCTCTTGATGTCCTGGGGCAAGGCCTCACCTGCGGGAACCCGCAGGGTGTTTGCACATCTTCGCTGTTGTTGCGGACAGGCGCTGCCACAGGCTGGACAAGCCCGGCGTCATGTTGCTAAGACTCATTAATGTGATTGTCTGACATCCAGACAATCCGGCAGGGCATGGCAGGAGCAATGCGCGTGGAGGCGCTGGCCTGCTGTCCGGGGAATTGGGGAGGAGGGCACTGGTGGCCGGTCAAGTTGTTACTGCATCTGGAATTCTGCCTGCCGATGCGCAGGACGCCGTGCTCGTTGGCCGCGTCTGGTCGAAAGCGGAAGACGGGCCTTGCCCGGTGCTGATCCGCGATGGGCAGGTGTTCAACCTGACAGGCATTGCCGCCACCGTTTCCTCCCTTTTTGAAATGCCGGAGATCGCCGCACGGCTGAAGCAGGCGTCTGGCCTGCCGGATTTGGGGCCGCTGGATGCGTTCCTTGATGGCAGCGCCGGACAGTTGCTGGCGCCCATCGATCTGCAATCGGTCAAGGCGGCAGGCGTCACCTTTGCCGACAGCATGCTGGAGCGGGTGATCGAGGAACAGGCCAAGGGCGACAGTTCCCGCGCGCTGGAGATCCGCGAGCGGCTGGCCCCGGTGCTGGGCGGCAGCCTGCGCGGCGTCAAGGCCGGGTCGGAAGAAGCCCGCAAGGTCAAGGCGCTGCTGCAGGACATGGGCCTGTGGTCGCAGTATCTGGAAGTGGGCATTGGCCCGGATGCGGAAATTTTCACCAAGGCGCAGCCCATGTCGTCGGTCGGCTGCGGCGCAAAGGCGGGCATTCATCCCATTTCCGAGTGGAACAATCCGGAGCCTGAAGTGGTTCTGGCGGTTCGCTCGGACGGCGTGATCCTCGGCGCCACCCTCGGCAATGACGTGAACCTGCGCGATGTGGAGGGCCGCTCGGCGCTGCTGCTCGGCAAGGCGAAGGACAACAACGCCTCCTGCGCCATCGGCCCCTTCATCCGCCTGTTCGACGAGGGCTTCACCATCGATGACCTGCGCAAGGTGCGGGTGTCGCTGCTGGTGGAGGGCGAGGACGGGTTCGTCATGACGGGAGAAAGCCCGATGGAAGCCATCAGCCGCTCGCCGGAGGAACTGGTCAGCCAGCTGCGCAACCGCAATCACCAGTATCCGGACGGGGCTGTGCTGTTCCTCGGCACCATGTTTGCCCCCGTGAAGGACCGGCGCGGGGCAGGGCAGGGCTTCACCCACGAGATTGGCGACCGGGTGGAGATCCACACGCCGAAGCTGGGGCGCCTGATCAACTGGATCGACCGCACGGATGCCTGCCCGGAATGGACTTTCGGCCTGCGTGAGCTGTTCCGCAACCTTGCCCGCCGCGGGCTGGCGGACAAGGTGTGAGGGGCTCATGATCGCGACCCTCACCCGTCTCTTCTACCGCGCGCTGGAAGCGGTGCTCGTTTTCCTGCTGGCCTCCATGGCCGTCATGGTCTTCGTCAATGTGGTCCTGCGCTACGGCATGAATTCCGGCCTCGTCGTCTCGGAAGAGCTGGCGCGGTATTTCTTCGTCTGGCTCACCTTCATCGGTGCGGTGGTGACCTTCCGGGAAAACTCCCATCTCGGCATCGAGACGCTGGTGGTGCATTTCTCCCGGCGCGGGCGCCTCTTCTGCATGGCGCTGGTCAACATCATCATCATGACCTGTTCCGCCATCTTCTTCTGGGGCACCTGGAAGCAGTTCCCCATCAATGCCTCCATGGCAGCCCCCGTCACCGGCATGCCGATGATCTGGGTCTATGGCATCGGCTTCTTCACCGGTGGCGGCATGTTCCTGATTTCGCTGGAACGCTTCATCCGCATCCTGCTGGGCCGCACCACGGACAAGGAAATCGCCGTGTTCGCCGGTGAGCACGCGGACCCTGCCAAGCTGATGGAGCACTGACACATGACGCTTCTCGTCTTCATCGGCTCCCTGCTGGGTTCCATGGCCATCGGTGTGCCGGTCGCTTTCGCGCTCATGTTCTGCGGCGTCATCCTCATGTCCTACATGGGCATGTTCAACACGCAGATCGTGTCGCAGAACATGATCTCCGGCGCAGACACCTTCACGCTGCTGGCCATTCCCTTCTTCATTCTGGCCGGTGAACTGATGAACTCCGGCGGCCTGTCCCGCCGCATCATCGACTTTGCGCTGGCCTGGGCCGGGCATATCCGCGGCGGCCTCGGCTTCGTGGCCATCGTGGCGGCGATCATCATGGCCAGCCTGTCCGGGTCGGCAGCGGCCGATACGGCGGCTCTGGCCGCGATCCTGGTGCCGATGATGGCCCGCGCAGGCTATGACGTGCCGCGCTCGGCCGGCCTCATGGCGGCGGGCGGCATCATCGCCCCGGTCATTCCGCCGTCGCTCGCCTTCATCATCTTCGGCGTGGCCGCCAATGTGTCGATCACCAAGCTGTTCATGGGCGGTATCGTGCCGGGCATCATGATGGGCTGCGCCCTGGCCCTGACCTGGACCTTCCTTGTCCGCAAGTCCAAGGTCGAGACGCTGCCGCGCCAGCCCATGTCCGTCCGCCTTGCGGCAACGGGCCGTGCCGCCTGGGCGCTGGGCATGCCGGTGATCATCCTTGGCGGCATCCGCATGGGAGTGGTCACGCCGACGGAAGCGGCGGTGATTGCCGCCTTCTATGCGCTGATGGTCGGGCTTTTCGTCTACCGGGAACTGAAGGTCGCCGATCTTTACTTCGTCATCCTGCGGGCGGCGAAGACGACCTCGATCGTCATGTTCCTCGTCGCGGCGGCGCTGGTGTCGGCCTGGCTGATCACGGCGGCGAACATTCCGGCAGAGATCACCCGCCACATTGCCCCGCTGATCGAGCAGCCCAAGCTGCTGATGCTGGTGATGATGATGCTGGTGCTTGTGGTGGGCACGGCGCTGGATCTGGCACCCACCATCCTGATCCTGTCGCCGGTGCTGATGCCCATCGTCAAGCAGGCGGGCATTGATCCGGTCTATTTCGGTGTTCTCTTCGTCATGAACACCTGTATCGGCCTCATCACGCCGCCGGTTGGCGTGGTGCTCAACGTGGTCAGCGGCGTGTCCAAGGTGCCGCTCGGCAAGGTGGTGACAGGCGTCATGCCTTTCCTGCTGTCACAGATCGCAGTGCTGCTGCTGCTGATCCTGTTCCCGGAACTGGTGCTGGTGCCGCTGTCCTGGCTGCACTAGGTGCCCTGTACCCATACGGCGGCAGGCCAGAGGAGTGGCTGCCGCCGGAAAGACTTGATGAAAAGGGAGGAAGAGACAATGAAGAAACTGCTTCTCGCCACCACGGCTGTGGTGTTTGCCGCCACCGCCGCTGTTCCGGCATCGGCGCAATTCAATGACCGCAACATGCGGGTGTCCAATGGCATCAATGCGGACCATCCGGTCGGCAACGGCATCAATGCCATGCAGGCCTGCCTTGACGAAAAGTCCGGCGGCAAGCTGAAGCTGACCGCCTTCTGGGGCGGCGCGCTCGGCGGCGACCTGCAGGCAACCCAGGCCCTGCGTGCCGGCGTTCAGGAAGCCGTCGTCACCTCGTCCTCGCCGCTGGCCGGCATCGTTCCGGCGCTCGGCGTCTTCGACCTGCCGTTCCTCTTTGCCAGCAACGAGGAAGCCGATGCCGTGATGGACGGTGAGTTCGGCGAGTTCCTCAATGGCAAGCTGGCCGAGGCCGGTCTCGTCAATCTCGCCTATTGGGAAAACGGCTTCCGCAACCTGTCCAACTCCAGCCGTCCTGTCACCAAGTGGGAGGATCTGCAGGGCATGAAGGTGCGCGTGATGCAGAACAACGTCTTCCTCGACACCTTCCAGAACTTCGGCGCCAATGCCACGCCCATGGCCTTTGGCGAGGTCTTCTCCGCGCTCGAAACCAAGACCATCGATGCGCAGGAAAACCCCTATGTCACCATCGACACTTCGAAGTTCTACGAGGTGCAGGAATATGTCAGCGAGACGCGCCACGCCTATACGCCGTTCCTGTTCCTGTTCTCCAAGCCGATCTTCGACAGCTATACCGCAGATGAGCAGGCTGCCCTGAGGGACTGTGCCATCGTTGGCCGCGACGAAGAGCGCAAGGTGATCCGTGAACTGAACCAGACCTCGCTGGAGAAGATCCAGGCCGAAGGCGTCAAGTTCAACACCCTGAGCGAGGACGAGCAGAAGCGCATGCTCGAAAAGTCTCAGGTGGTCTACGAGAAGCACAAGGACACCATCGGTGCCGATGTGATCGAGCGCGTGCAGCAGGAACTGGCGAAGATCCGCGGCTGATCCTGAAGGAGGGGACACGCCCCTCCTGACCCATCCCCCGGACTGCGGTGCCCCATCCGCCGCAGTTCAGCGCAGAGACCCGCAGCGGCAACGTTGCGGGTCTTTTCCGTTTGTTTTGCCGCTCATTCGGGCTGCTTGTACCAAGGCTTTCGATGCTGACGCATCACGCCTCGAAAATGCTCAAGCGCCGCACGGGCTTGAGCAATGCTCGATGAGAAAAGCTCATCGAGCATTGGTATTACTCCGGCCCCTCACTCCGGAATGGCGGGCAGCACCTGATCGCGCTTCTTCAGCTTCTGTTCGCGGAAGAAGATGAACAGTCCGGCGCCGGTGATGAGCGCTGCACCAAGCATCATGCTGGGCTTGGGCAGGTCGCCGAAGAAATACCAGCCGAAGACGACAGCCCACAGCAGCAGCGTATATTGCAGCGGCGCAACCGTGGCCGCATCCGAGATCTTCAGGGCGCGGTTGACCATGATATGGGCGGTCATGGCGACGATGCCGAGCAGGGACAGCAGCAGCGCATCTTCCATCGAGGCGATAGGGCGCCAGTCGAACGGGGCCATGACAAGCCCGGCAAGCCCTGCGCCTGCCGTCTGGAAGAAGACCAGCGTCTTGTCCGGCGTGCCGCGCAGGCTGCGGCCGGACAGCATCATGAAGGCAAAGGCGGCAGCTCCGGCGATCGAGAGGATCGCGGGCGGGGTGAACATGGCGCTCGACGGATTGAGCGCGATGATGACGCCGATGAAGCCCACCGCAATCGCGCTCCAGCGCCGCCAGCCCACCTTCTCACCCAGAAGGAAGGGGGAGAGCGCGGCCACATAGATCGGCGCCGCCAGCCAATAGGTCATTACGTCTGCAAGCGGCAGATAGGTGACGGCATAGTAGAAGCAGAAAAGCTCGAAGGTGGAAAAAGCCACACGGGCCGCCTGCATGCCCGGCCGCTCCGGCTTGAGCAGCGGCTTGAGGCCAGATATCCAGAGAAATGGGGCGAGGATCAGCAGCGCCGCGATGCTGCGGATCAGCACCACCTGGCCGACGCTGTAGCTGGCGACGAGCCATTTTCCCATGGCGTCGTTCAGCGCAAAGAGGAACATGCCGAGCAGCATGATGGCAGGTCCTGCAATCCCGCCAAGACGATGAACGGCCGCGCTCGTGGAAGTCATGTTGAGGGTCCTTGTGGCCGGGATTCTGGCTGCCTGAAGCGGCCGGGTATGATGCGGTGAAAAGCAGGGTCCGCGCGAGGCCGCCAGAAGTGGGGCGGGCGGCTGTTGACCAGTCACGGAACCTGCCTCCGAGAATGCCATCTGCCGCAAAAAAGTGCACGCAATCTCCGCCGTTGGTCCACAGCTTGCCGCTGTTTTTTGCGAAGAAACAGGTCCTTGTTCCGTTCAGAGCGTCTGGAGCAGCCGGGTCGAAATATCGATGATATCGCGGGAGACCAGCGAGGCCGGCGTGTGCTTGCGGGTCAGCACGCCGAGCTGCATCGGCGGCGGCAGATCCGGCACGCTGATTTCATGCAGGTCCTGGCCCCAGAAGGCATGATCAAGGATGCGCAAGGGGCAGAAGGCGATCAGATCCGTTGACCGGTTCAGGGCGGCGAGCAGGAAGGGAGAGCGGCACAGGGTTGGCGGATGGGCAAGGGTGACGTCCTTTGCCGCCAGCCAGTCGAGTGTTGCCTGATCGGCGCTGCCGGGGGCCGGATTGAGCAGCCAGCGCTCCTGCGCCAGTTCCTCCCAGGAGACCTGCCGGCCGGCAAAGCGGGTTGAGCCGGTGACCGGCGCAATCTGGACCTCAGCGAAAGAGAAGAAGGCGAGATCCGCCGGCAGGGCATTTGGCACGGCAATGCCAAGCGCCAGGTCCAGCTGACCGTCCTGCAGCCGGGGCACGATATTGCCCAGCGTGCCGGATTCCACCTCCAGCTGCCCCTCCGGGTGGCGGCGCTGGAATTCATGAATGATGCCGCCGAGCTTCGTCGCGGCCACCACAGGTGTCACCGCGATGCGCGCGGTGGCCACCGTCTGCCCGGAGATGCGCCGTACCTCCTCTTCCGCGCGGCGCATGGTCGCCACGATCAGCCGTGCGTGGGTCATCAGCGCCTTGCCGGCGGGGGTGAACTGCGTGCCGTGCGAGGCGCGCAGCAGCAGCGCCGCCCCGGTCTGCGCTTCCAGTTCTCGCAGCATCTTGGTCAGCGCACTTTGGGACAGCCCCATCTCCCGCGCTGCACCGCGGATGGAGCCTTTGTCGGCGAGGGCGACGAGCGCCTTGAGCTGCTGTGTCTTCACGGGCGGGGTGAACTCTCTTGGTTGTCAGGTGGCAACATTATGTGTCTGTTTTGATTTTTGCCAATATGCCTGAATGGCCAAACGAACAACCGCAGGCGCGAAGACGCGCGGGTTCGGTGCCGCTTCTGTTCCCGGAGCGGCAGACCAGGGGAGGAAGCTTGTGTCGCGAACTGAATTCAAAAAAATCCCGGCAATACTGGCCATGGCCTTGATGAGCCTTCCGGCGGCTGCATCGGCCAGTGACCAGAATGATGCGAAATGGTTGTCACCGACCATGGTGAATGCCCGCGCCAACATGCTGAACCCGGCGCTGAACTACCTGACATTCCAGCACATGGACCAGATGTTCGCGACCCGGACCGTTGCCGCAGGGTCGCAAGTGCAGCCGCTGCCGTCCATGCCTGTCTCGCTGGAGGGCGAGTACACGATTGGAGAGGCCAAGCTGGATCTGGAAGGTGCGCTTGAAGCGACCCACACCAATGCACTGGTCGTGCTGAAGGACGGCAACCTCGTTTACGAGACCTACCGCAATGGCAGCGACGAGAACACCCGCTTTCTGACCTTCTCGGTCGCCAAGTCCTATGTCTCGACGCTGATCGGCCTTGCGCTGGCCGATGGCCATATCAAGAGCCTCGACGACAAGGTGACCGACTATCTGCCCGAGATGAAGGGCAGCGGCTATGACGGGCCGACCATCCGCGACCTGCTGCAGATGCGCTCCGGCGTGGACTGGCTGGAGGTCTATGAATTCGGCAGCGACACCCAGCTGACCACCGTTCATGACAATTCCCTCGTTGGCTACAAGTACCGCTGGTGCGACTATGCCGCCAAGGAATCCAAGCCGGGCGCCAATGCGGCGGAGCGGCCTTTCAACTACGCCACGCTCGACACCAGCGTGCTGGGCTGCATCCTCGAAAAGGCTGTCGGCAAGACCGGCGCCGAATACATGTCCGAAAAGCTCTGGAAGCCGGCCGGTATGGCAAATGACGCCTACTGGATCATGGACGGGCCGCCTTCCGTTGGCCGCGAGTTCTTCGGCGCAGGCCTTGCCGCCACCGCCCGCGATCATGCCCGTTTCGGCCTGATGTTCCTCAATCAGGGCAAATCCAACGGCAAGCAGGTTGTCTCGGCTGACTGGGTGAAGGAAGCCACGGTGCCGTCCGAGGGCAACGAGCCCGCCGGGCCGGAGGAAGAACTGGGCTATCAGTACCAGTGGTGGACCTTCCCGGAGAGCGACGCCTATTCGGCTCTCGGCCTGTTCCACCAGTATATCTACGTCGATCCCACCAACAATCTGGTCATCATGAAGGCGACCGCTTCGCCGGACCCGGTTGGTCATGACGAACCCAATCTGGCTCTGTTCAAGCAGATCACCGATAAGCTGACGAAGTAACCTGCAGCAGAGGGACACGCGGTTTTACAGCGTGCCCCCCAACCTCCAGAACCGCATCGCCCCCTGCGATGCGGTTTTTTCATGACCCGGGAGAAGGGGCGGGGAGAGCGGCGGACACAGCCCGCGTCAGGGCATCTGCACCCCGGTCGCCGTGACATGGACGGCGTAAAGCGAGCGGGTTGCCGTGATGAACAGCCGGTTGCGGCGCGGCCCTCCGAAGGTGAGGTTGGCAACCGTCTGCGGCACCCGGATCTTGCCCAGCAGAGTGCCGTCGGGGGCGAAACAGTGCACGCCGTCTCCGGCGCTGGTCCAGAGATTGCCATCCGTATCGAGGCGGAAACCGTCCGGCAGGCCGCAGTCCAGCTTGCAGAAAACGCGGCCATTCTCCAGCCTGCGCCCGTCCACCACGTCAAAGACGCGGATCTGGCTCGGCACGGAGGCATCGTGGCTTGCCCCGGATTCGGCGATGTAGAGCCGCCGCTCGTCCGGTGAAAAGGCCAGGCCGTTGGGCTGGGTGAAATCATCCACCACGGCGCTGACCTCACCGGTCTGCGGATCTATCCGGTAGACCCGCCGCGCCGCCTGTTCGGGCTCGGCCTTGTAGCCCTCGTAGTCGGACAGGATGCCGTAGGTGGGATCTGAGAACCAGATGCTGCCGTCTGATTTCACAACCACATCATTGGGCGAGTTCAGCCGCTTGCCCTCGAATTGGCTGGCCAGAACCGTGAGGCTGCCATCGGCTTCGGTGCGGGTGACGCGGCGCTCCCCATGTTCACAGGTCACCAGCCGGCCCTCGCGGTCGCGGGTGTTGCCATTTGCAAAACCGGAAGGAGCCCGGAAGACGGAAATTGCGGCGCCCGGGTTTGAGCCTGTTCCGGCCTGCGCGCCCGGTTCGGGCACATAGCGCAGCATCCGCTCGTTCGGGATGTCGCTGAACAGGAGGCAGCCGAGATCGGCAAACCAGACCGGTCCTTCCGCCCAGCGGCAGCCGCTGAAAAGCTCTTCAAGCGCGGCGCTGGGGACGATCAGGTTGCGGAACCGCGGGTCGATGATCTCGTAAGGAGAGGTCATGGTCTGGATCTTCCGTTGCATGGGACCTGTCAGCGCCCCGCCGCAGGGCGGCTGGCGGCGATGATGACGGCGATGATGATGAGGCCGGTGAGGACAAGACGCGGGCCTGCGCCAAAGCCGTAGGTGTTGAGCATCGACACCACCAGGAACATGAAGAGCGATGCGCCCCAGATGCCCGGCACATTGGAGTTGCCGCCTGCCACGGCCGAGCCGCCGATCACCACCACGGCAATCGAGGCCAGCAGATATTCCGCGCCCATGTTGAGCGCCGCCCCGCCGGAGAAGCTTGCCAGCAGATAGCCGCAGACCGAGGCCAGCACCGCACAGAGCACATAGGTGACGAAGCGGGTGCCATCGACGGGAATTCCGGCCATGCGCGCGGCAAAGGAACTCTGGCCGATGGCCGAGATCCAGCGGCCGTAGAGCGTGCGCTCCAGCAGCCACCAGGCGGGCAGGGTGAGCGCCAGCGCCGCCAGTGCCATGTTGGGAATGCCGGATGTGGTGCCGGTGGCAAATTGCGCCAGCAGTTCCGGCGGCTTGATGCGGATGCCGCGATTGTACCAGATGGCCGCCGACTGGGCGATGAAGCTCATCGACAAGGTGGCGATGATCGGGGGAATGCGCAGCAGCTTGATCAGGGCGTAGTTGGCAATGCCGATGGCGATGCCAACAAGGATTGCTGCCAGAAGACCGGCCAGAACCAGGGAATCCTGTCCATCCATGATCTTCATGGACACGGTTCCAGCGAGCGTGATGGTGGCGGGGACGGAAAGGTCCACATTGCCCGGTCCAAGGGTGATAACGAACATCTGCCCGAGACCGGCAATCACAGAGAAGGCCGCGAAGGTGAGGGCGGCCTGACTGAGCCCGCCCACGCCCGCGCCGCCGGTGAAGGCGAGGGTGGTGGCCCAGGTCAGGAAGGCGGCGGCGAAGGACCAGATCCATGGGCGCAGGAGGCTGGCCGGCGTCCATGCGGTGCGGGCGGGACTGGCAGGCTGGCTCATGTCCGGGCGCCTCCGGTTTTGCCGCCGTTCTGGCGGGCGTTGAAGAGAAGGCGCAGGCCCAGCACGATGATCAGGATCGCGCCCTGTGCGCCGATCTGCCAGTCAGGCGAGATGCGCAGGAAGGAGAGGAACGAGCCTGCGAGCGTCAGTGTCAGCGCGCCGATGACCGCGCCGATGGGCGACACGCGTCCGCCGGTGAATTCGCCGCCGCCCAGGATCACCCCGGCGATGGACAGCAGCGTATAGCGCAGGGCGATATTGGCATCGGCTGACGTGGTGAGGCCGACAAGCGCCATGCCTGCCAGAATAGCGAAGACCGCGGCAAGCGCATAAGCCCCGGCCTTCAGCCGCAGCACAGACCATCCGGCCCGGGCGACGGACCGGCTGTTGCCACCAACACCCCGGATGGCGACGCCGAAGGTGGAGCGCATGACGATGACATGCGCCAGCGCCGCGACGGCCAGGCTTGCAATGATGGCCATGGGCACGAAAGGCGGCTTGGCCGTCATCAGCCCGCGCAGCCACTCCGGCGCGGAGCCGCCCGGTGCGGGCAGGATCAGCACGGCAAGCCCGCCCCAGACGAAACTCATGCCGAGCGTGACGACGATGGAGGGCAGATCACGCAGGGTGATGATGAAGCCTGTCAGCGCATAGACACAGACCGCGCCGCCAAGGATCAGGCCTGCGGTCAGCGGCGCTTCGGGCATGAAGGCGGCGGTGACGCAGGCGGCGAAGCTGACGAAGGTGCCGATCGACAGATCGAGGTCGTTCACCGCCATGATGATCATCTGCGCAATGGTGGCAAGGGCGATGGGCACCGCCAGATTGAACAGCAGGTTGAGGCCGGTGTAGCTCATGGCACGCGGCTGCAGGTAGAAGACGGCAGCCAGCAGCACGGCCAGTGAGACGGTCGGAATGAGCAGCCGCAGGGCTTCGGCGGAGGAGATCTTCATGCGGTTTCTCCGGAGAAGGACGCGGCAAGCACATTGTCTTCCGAGATGTCACTGCCCTCAAGGACGGCCGCAATCACCCCGTCGCGGAACACATAGACCCGGTCGCACAGGCAGATTTCGTCCATCTCGGTCGAATACCAGACGAAGGTGCGCCCGGCTTCTGCCTCCCGGCGCAGGATGGCATAGACATCCTGCTTGGTGCCGATATCGACGCCGCGCATCGGGTCATCCATCAGCACCACGTCAGCCGCGGTGCTGAGCGCCCGCGCAAACAGCACCTTCTGCTGGTTGCCGCCGGAGAGTGACAGGATGGGATTGCCCATGTCCGGCGTGCGCACCGCCATATGCTGCTTCCACTCGGCCCCGAGCGCGGCCTCGCGGGTGGCACTGATGGCGGTGAGGCGGGAGAGGCCGGGCAGGCTGCTGATGGTGAGATTGCGCAGGATGCTCCACAGCGGAAACGTGCCATTGAGCGAGCGGTCGCCTGCAACAAAGGCGATCCTGTCCCGGAACGACGGCAGCCAGTTGCTGCGCTGCGCCTCATAGAGCGCCAGCAGCATCCGCGTCTGGCCGTGGCCGGCGAGGCCGGCAAGGCCGATGATCTCGCCCTTGCGCGCCTCGAAAGCGGGGCTGCCATCCTTCGGGCGGTGGCTGAGCACGATGGGGGCATCACCTTTGCGGGGGGCTGAGCCTGCGGCCTGGCTGTCGCGCACCACGCTGCCCATGGCCTCCACAAGGCTGCGCGCGGTAAACTGCTCCGCAGGCCGGGATGCAGTCACGCGGCCATCCTTCATCACCACGATGCGACTCGACAGGGACAGGATCTCGCCCAGAATATGTGAAATGAAAAGAATGGATCCGCCTTCTGAAACGTAGGTTTTCAGATAGGCCAGAAGCTGTTCGGCAAGTCCGGCGTCGAGCGAGGACGTCGGCTCGTCGAGAATGACGAGCCTTGGCTTGCCCGTCACGGCAAGAAAGTTCAGGGCGATTTCCACCATCTGCCGTTCGGCGATGGACAGGCTGCTGACCGTGGCCCCGGTGGGGATGCGGTTGCCGGGGAAGATGGCATCCAGCTGGCGCCGCATCAGTCCTTCGGCGCGCCGCCGCCAGCCCATGCCCTTCAGCCCGGCATGCATCAGCCGGGCGTTTTCGGCGATGGTCAGATTGGGGCAGAGGGAGAGTTCCTGAAAGACGCAGCGGATACCCGCCTCGCGCGCGCCCGCAACGCCCTCCAGAGCCGTGCCGCCCCGTTCCACCGTGCCTTCCTGCGGTGTCAGCGAGCCATTGATCACGTTGACGATGGTGGATTTGCCCGCACCATTGTGACCGACGAGGCCGATGGCCTCACCTGCGCAGATGTCGAGGCCGGCACCATCCAGTGCCGTGACGGCTCCGAACTGGACCCTTACGCCGCTTACGCGCGCCACCAGGCTGTTTCCGGTCATGCTTGTTTGAACCGTCCTGAAACTCGGGAAAAGACAGCCCTGCCGCCGCATGGCCCTTGCAGAATGGGCGGCGGCAGGGGAAGCGCTGCTCAAGCCCGTGCGGCGCTTGAGCAGGTCACTTGATGCATCAGCATCTCAGGGCCTTGGCGTTACTTGGCTGCCGCGATCACGGCCTGCGCGTCTTCCAGCGAATATTCCACGTTGGCAACGCCGCCCTTCTGGGTGGTGGCAAGGCTCTCTTCCAGCGTGTCCTGGCTGATGCTGAGGAAGGGAACGACGAGATCCTTCTTCACGTCCTTGCCGTCGAGGATCTGCTGGGCGACCCAGAAGGCGAGGGTGGAGACGCCGGGGGCGATGGAGACGGACATGGTCTCGTAACCGGAGGCGTCCTTCTGCTTCTTCCACCACTGCAGCTCGTCTTCGCGGTTGCCCATGATGATCACCGGCGTCGGGCGGCCTGCGGCCTCGAAGGCCTGAGCTGCGCCATAGCCGTCGCCGCCCTGAGTGACGACGGCGGCGATTTCCGGCAGGCTCGGCAGAATGCCTGCAACGGCGCGCTGCGCCACGTCCTGCGCCCAGTCGCCATGCACGGAGCCGGCAATCTTGAACTGCGGGAACTGCTTCACGCCCTCATGAATGCCCGCCGAGATTTCGTCATCGACGAAGACACCGGCAAGGCCGCGAATCTCCAGCAGGTTGCCGCCATCGGGCATGCGCTTGGACAGATATTCCACCTGACCGCGGCCCATTTCCTTGAAGTCGACGGCGATGCGCCAGGCGCAGGGCTCGGTGACAATGCCGTCGAAGGAAACAACGATGATGCCGGCATCGCAGGCTTCCTTCACCGCACCGTTAAGGGCGGTCGGGGAGGCAGCGTTGAGGACGATGGCATCATAGCCCTGCAGGATCATGTTCTGGATCTGCGCGGCCTGTTCGGTTGCCTGGTTCTCGGCGGTGGTGAACGGATCGGCAGCGGCAACAACACCGGCCTTCACGGCTTCGGAGGTGACCTTTTCCCAGCTCGTCAGCATCGCCTGACGCCAGGAGTTGCCTGCGTAGTTGTTCGACAGGGCGATCTTCTTGTCCGAGGTGTCCGCGTGTGACGCCATGGGCATGGCCGCGCATGTCACGGCCACGGAGGCCATGATGAATGTCCTGAATGTCATTGTCTCACTCCCTGGAGCCGTATCAGGCAATTTCCGGGGCCGCTCCTCAACAGCCCGTGCCGGAAATTTTGTTTCTGGAAAACCTGTCCAGCGGCAAGAAGGATGCCGGAAATGAAAATGGCTGTACAGGCGGATGGGTGAAGCGGACTTGCGGGAAACCGCATATCATTTGCGGGAATCCGCAGGACGAACCGGGGGCCTGCATGGCTATGGTGGGAGACGGGCAGGCCGGGGAGGGCCGCCGGGAGGACAAGATGCCGGATCTTCAATCGGCAGCCCAGCTGGCGCAGTATGTGCGCATTTCGCGGCTTCT
Source organism: Pannonibacter sp. Q-1 (assembly GCF_054073275.1). Taxonomy (NCBI): domain Bacteria; kingdom Pseudomonadati; phylum Pseudomonadota; class Alphaproteobacteria; order Hyphomicrobiales; family Stappiaceae; genus Pannonibacter; species Pannonibacter sp. Q-1. Next base: position 410,223 of record NZ_JBSXNB010000002.1, on the reverse strand, counting down.
GGCCGGACGGCTGGACTTCCAGTCAGCGATAGATGCGGTGGCCAAGGAAATCAAGGCCGTCATCCCGCACGACCATATGGATGTCTGCATCATTTCGCCGGGCAGTACATTCCACATCGCCTATGAAAGCGGCCTTGCGACCGACTGGAGCCGCAGGCCGCCGGCGAGCATCCGCTTCAGCCCCTTGCGCGACATGCTGGAGGGCGCCTTCGACACGATGCTGACGGGCGATGCCTGCACCGATCCGCGCTTTCATTTCGAGGGCGCCTTTGCCGCGCCCATCCTCGAGCACCGGCTGCGGGCGCGTCTGCATGCGGCGCTGAAGGTGCATGGCGAGACCATTGGCGTTCTGTCCTGCTCACGGCTGGAGGCGGATGTTTACACGCAGGAGGATCTGGACCGCGCCTGCCTGATTGCGGATCTGATCGCCCCCTATTTCTATGCCCTGCGGGCTTCCGAAGAGGCGCGCAAGCTTGCCATCATCGAGGCAGAGGCCCGTGTGCGGGAAGAGACGCTGCGGCAGGGGGCAAGGCAGCTGACCGAAGAGCTGGACGCCGAGCGCCAGCGCATCGGCATGGAGCTGCATGACCAGACGCTGGCCGATCTCACGCGCATTGCCCGCCGGCTTGAGCGGCTCAGCCTGTCGGGACCCGTGTCCGGAGCGATGCTGGAGCCGCTGAGCCTCAGCCTGCAGCAGTCGATGCAGGAGCTGCGGCAGATCATCGAGCAGGCACGGCCCTCGGTGCTGCAGCTGTTTGGTCTGGCGGAAGCGATCGAAACCCATCTCGGCCGGGCCGTGCGTGACAGCGGCCTGTCGATCCGCTGGGCCATGGAGGATGCGACTGGCGGCGCACTGGCCTCGCTGCCGCCGCCTGTCAGCCTTGCGCTCTACCGGATCGCGCAGGAGGCCATCAACAATGCGGTGCGCCACTCGCAGGCCAGCCGTATCACGGTCCGGATCTGGCAGGAGAAGGCACAGCTCTATCTGGAAGTATCCGACACCGGGATTGGCCTCAAGGCGGGGCGCCTGAACAAGGGAACTGGCATTGGCAACATGCAGACACGGGCGAGCCTGATCGCAGCCAGTTTCAGTTGCGGGTCGGGCAGCAGGGGCAGTTATGTGCGTGTCATCCTGCCCTTGCCGCCGGTGCCGCAAGTCAGCAGCGGGGAGACCGCAGAGACGGGCGATCACGAAGGGGAGCATCATGAAGCTGCTGATCGTTGAGGATGACGCCCTGCACCGGGCCTATCTGCATGAGGCCGTGTTGTCAGCCCTGCCGGAATGCGGGCAGGTGATCGAGGCCGGCGATGGCCAGTCCGGCGAGCAGCTGGCCCGCGAGCACAAGGTGGAGCGGATCGTCATGGATCTGCAGATGAGCCCGCGCAACGGCATCGAGGCGGCGCGGGCCATCTGGCAGGAGCGGCCCGGCACAAGCATTCTGTTCTGGTCCAATTATGCGGATGAGGCCAATGTGCGCGGCATTGCGCGGATCGTGCCCAAGGGCGCGGTTTATGGCTATGTGCTCAAATCAGCCTCCGAGGAGCGGTTGCGCCTCGCGCTGCGGTCGATTTTCATCGAGGCGCAGATCGTCATCGACCGGGAGGTCTGGGGCCTGCAGCAGCGTGGCAGCAGCGCGGCGCAGGGCCTGAGCGAATCCGAATATGAGGTGCTGGTCGATATCGCCCTCGGTCTGACGGACAGGATGATCGCCCGGCGCAGGCGCCTGTCCCTGCGCAGCGTGCAGAACCGGCTGCAGAGCATTTACGAGAAGTTGGATGTCTACCAGAGCGCACCGGATGGTGCGGGCGGCGGGGAGGCCGCCTTCAACCTGCGCGCCCGTGCCGTGACCATGGCGTTCCTGCGCAAGCTGCTCAACCATACGGCGCTGGAGCGGGCTGAGGCCGATCTCTCGCACTGGCTGCAGCGGCTGGAGCGGCAGGCGCATACGGTGGAATTGCCGGATCCGCAGTAGGATCGCACGGGCGCAGGGAGTATCATGCCCTACTCCTCTCCGTCCTGGGCCATGCCGTGATTGATCTGCGCAACATCGAAACCTTCTTCTGGGCTGCGGCTCTCGGCAGCCTGCGGGCGGCGTCCGAGAAGCTGGGCACCACCCAGCCTGCCGTCTCGCAGCGCATTGCCTCGCTGGAAGGGGCGCTGGGCGTGCGGCTGTTCGAGCGCGCCGCACGCGGTGTGCGCCTCACCGCCAAGGGGCATGAGCTGCTCGCCCATGCCGAGCGGATGATGCAGGCGCGCAATGACATCATCCAGGCCGCCCGCGACCAGACCACCATGAGCGGCAGTTTCCACATCGGCGTGGCGGAGACCATCGTCCAGACCTGGCTGCCGCGTCTCATTGCCGAGGTGCACAGCGCCTATCCGGCGCTGACGCTGGAAATCGAGGTGGACAGCAGCGAGATGCTGAAGGCGCATCTGATGAGCCGCCGCCTCAACCTCGCCTTCATGATGGGGCCGGTGCTGGAGGCGCGGATGGAGAACCGGCCGCTCTGCACCTATCCCCTGTCCTGGGTCGCCAAGGCCGGGCTGGACCTCGGAGCCCGGCCCTTGACGCTGGAGCAGGTCACACGCCTGCCGGTCATCACCTATGCCTCCAACAGCGCGCCCTACCGGCAGGTGCGGGACATGCTGCGGCGGGAAGGGGTGCCGTCTCCGCGCATGTATGGCTGCGCGTCCCTGTCCATGATCGTGCGCATGGTTCAGGACGGGATCGGCACGGCGGTGATCACGCCGATCTTTCTTGGCGCCGAACTGGAGCGCGGGGAGCTGGAAATCCTCGATGTGGTCGCGGACCCGCTGCAGGACCTGAATTTCACCGCCACCTGGATCGACGGGCCGGACAGTTATGCCGCCCGGGTGATTGCCCGCATGGCGCAGCAGGTGGCTGCGGGGGAGGCAGGCACAGAAACTGTGCAAGTGCCTGGAACTGACGCCGAGACATAAATAAAATTTATATCACGCTTCCAAACATACGATTGGACAGCCGGGTTTCCGTCATCGTTCTATAGCGGACAAGACAGCGCTATAAGCTGCATGCAAGGGAACGGACTGGACGTGTAAAGCACCCGGTGAAGCGGAACAGGCGTGCCCTGTTTTTATATCTCCGGTGAAGCCAGCTGTTTCTTGTGTGCGGCGCTGTGACGAAATCCAGCAGAAGGGACCGCAGCATGAAACTCCTCACCCTCACGACCGCATTCCTTGCCGCCTCCACCTCGCTCTCCGCTTTCGCGCAGGACCTGCCGAAGACGGAGCTGCATGTCGTCGGCGGCCTCAGCAACCTGACGGCCTATCAGCAGTTCGAGCAGCCGTTCTGGGAAAAGACGATCCCGGAGAAGTCCGGCGGCCAGGTGACGGCCACCATCAAGGGCTTCAACGAGATGGGCGTGAAGGGCCCGGAACTGATGCGCCTGATGTCCCAGGGAGCCATCGAATTCGGCACCGCGACCCTGTCCTATTTCGCCTCGGACAACCCGATCAACGAAGCCATCGACCTGCCGGGTCTGGCGCCTGACGTGGCAACCGCCCGCAAGGTGACCGCCGCTTTCCAGCCGGTCTATGAGAAGTTCTACGGCGAAGGCTCGCGCGTGAAGCTGCTGGGCATCTCCACCTATCCGGCGCAGGTGCTGTTCTGCAACGCCGAGATCAACAGCCTGAAGGATCTGGCCGGCAAGAAGGTGCGCACCTCCAGCCGCACTCAGGCCGAGTTCGTGGAAGCCTTTGGCGGCGCGAGCGTGACCATGGCCTTCGGCGAAGTGGTTCCGGCCCTGCAGAACAAGGTGGTGGACTGCGCCATCACCGGTTCGCTCTCCGGCTATTCGGCCAAGTGGTATGAAGTCTCCACCCACCTTCTGGCGCTGCCGATCAACTGGAACCAGCAGATCCATGCGGTCAACCAGGGCGCCTGGGACAAGCTGGACCCGAAGGTGCAGGCCTTCATCCAGGAAAACATGAACACCCTGATGGATGACATCTGGGCCGCTGCCGATGAGCAGACCCAGCAGGGCTTCGACTGCAACACCGGCGCTGATGCCTGCACCCTCGAGGTGAAGGGCAAGATGACGCTGGTGGTGCCGTCCGATGAGGACAAGGCGCTTCTGGCCGAGACGCTGAAGACCAAGATCCTGCCGCAGTGGGCGGCCCGCTGCTCGGATGATTGCGTTGCTGATTTCAATGCCACCATTGGCAAGGAAATGAACCTGACCGCAGCCAAGTAATGTGAGACTGACAGGGCGGGGCCTCACTGCAGCCGGGGTTCCGCCCTGTCCCTTTTTGATTGGAGCCGTGAGACATGGGCCTTTCCGGATCTCTTCCCGTTCTTGCGGGTGCCTACCGCTTCGCCAACACCGCGGCGCGCTGTGCCGTGCTGGCGAGCGGTGCGCTGACCATCGCCAGCGTCCTGTTGATTTCCTATGACGTGATCGTCCGCAAGCTGTTCGGCATCACCATCGGCGGTTCGGACGAACTGTCCAGCTATGCCTTTGCCATCAGCACGTCCTGGTCGCTCGCCTATGGCGTGCTGCAGCGGGCGAATGTGCGGGTGGATGTGCTCTACCAGCATCTGCCGGTGCGCGTTTCGGCGCTGCTCGACTGGCTGTCGCTGGTCTGCATGGGCATCTTCATCGGCTACCTCACCTTCTACGCCTATGACGTGGTGGCCCAGTCGTGGATCTACGGCTCGCGCGCCAACACCCCGCTCGGAACGCCGCTCGCCCTGCCGCAGGGCCTGTGGTTCGGCGGCCTTGTCTTCATGTGCCTCATCCTCGCGCTGATGCTGATCCGCTCCTCCGTCGCACTCGTCACCGGTGACCTCGAGACGGTGAAGCTGGTGGCCGGCATGCGCTCCACCAAGGAAGAAGCCGAGGAAGAAGCGGCTCAGGGCGAACGCCTCATTCAGGGAGAGCGCAAGTGATCGCCACAACGCTCATCATTCTTCTGGTCCTCATCGGCCTGTCCGTTCCCGTCGCTGCGGCGCTGGGCGTGCTGGGGCTCATTCTGGACCCGCTCTATTCCATGCTGCCGCTGACGCGGGCCATGGGCGAAATGGCCTGGAGCACCAACAACGAGTTTCTGCTCGTCGCCATTCCGCTGTTCATCCTGCTGGGGGAAATCCTGCTGCGTGCCGGTTTTGCCGAGCGCATGTACAGCGCCATGAGCCTGTGGCTCTCCTGGCTGCCGGGTGGCCTGATGCATGCCAATATCGGCGCTTCGGCCCTGTTCGCCGCGACCTCTGGTTCCAGCGTCGCCACCGCTGCCACGGTCGGCACCGTCGCCATTCCGCAGATCCGCCGCTATGGCTACAACGAGCCCCTGTTCCTCGGCAGCATTGCGGCTGGTGGCACGCTCGGCATTCTCATTCCGCCGTCGATCAACATGGTGCTCTACGGCGTGCTGACGAATACGTCCGTGCCCAAGCTCTATCTCGCGGGCATTCTGCCGGGCCTCCTCCTCACCGGCCTGTTCATGCTGACGATCATCGCCGGCTGCATTCTGGTCCCGCGCTGGGGCGGGGAGCGGGTGAAGGGCGCCTGGGGCGCACGCTTTGCCAGCCTCGTGCATCTGGCACCGCCCTTGGCCATCTTCGTGCTGGTTGTCGGTTCCATCTATGCCGGCATCGCCACCCCGACGGAAGCCGCCGCGCTGGGCGTGCTGGGAGCGCTGATCCTTGCCGCATGTTTCCGCCGGCTGACCCTCTCCATGCTGGCCACCGCCATCGAGGGCACGATGAAGTCCTCGGCGATGATCCTCCTGATCATCATCGCCTCGGGCTTCCTCAACTTCATCATGTCGGCGGCCGGCATCACCGATGCCATCACCAATTCGATCAAGGGGCTTGGCCTGTCGCCGATGCAGATGATTGCGGTCGTCGTGATCTTCTACCTGATCCTCGGCTGCTTCATGGAATCCCTGTCGATCATGATCACCACCATCCCGATCGTGACGCCGATCCTCTTTGCCCTCGGCTTCGATCCGCTGTGGGTGGGCATCCTGATCATCGTGCTGGTGGAAGCGGCCCTGATCACACCGCCGGTGGGGCTTAATCTCTTCGTGGTGCATAGCCTGCGCAAGAGCGGCTCCATGGGGCCGGTGATCATCGGCAGCCTGCCGTTCGTCGTCTCCATGGGCGTGCTGATCGTCCTGCTCGCCATCTTCCCCGCAATCGCCCTTTACCTGCCGGGGCTGGCCGGCTGACGGCCCCCCGGTAACTCGACCATTCCATCCGGATACAAGACACATGAAACTGTCCTTCACCGTTGAAACCCTCAAGGCCCCGTCGAGCCTTGAGGTGAGCATCTCTGACCTCATCGTTGCCGGCTGGGCCGGGCGCGACATCCACGCCATCGAGCATCACATCGAGGAACTGGCTGCCATCGGCGTGCCGCGCCCCAGCACCGTGCCGCTCTATTACCGCTGCTCCGACAATTCGCTGGTGCAGGCGGACACCATCCAGGTGGTGGGCGAGGAGACCTCGGGTGAGGTCGAAACCTTCGTGTTCCGTGCAGGTGATGAGCTGTTCGTCTCCATCGCTTCCGACCACACCGACCGCAAGCTGGAATCCCACAGCGTCGCCCTGTCCAAGCAGATCTGCGCCAAGCCGGTAGCAGACCGCGCCTGGCCCTTCGCTGAAGTGGCCCCGCACTGGGACCAGCTGATAATCCGCTCCTTCATCGAGGAGAACGGCGCCGAGGTGCTTTATCAGGAAGGCACGCTCGCCTCCCTGCGCAGCCCGCAGGATCTGATTGCCGGGTATTCGGGCGGCAACGACATGCTGGAGCCGGGCTCCGGCATGGTCTGCGGCACGGTTGGGGCCATCGGCGGCATCCGTCCGTCGAAAGCCTTCAGAATGGAGTTGCATGATCCGGTTTTGAACAGGACCATCGCGCACAGCTATTCCATCGAAACCTTGCCGGAAATCGCCTGATGACAAACCCCGAGACCTCCCGCCTGACCCTTGCCGCCGCAGCCGATGCTCTGGCGAAAGGAACCGTGACCTCCACCAGCCTGACGGATGAGGCGCTGGCGCGCATCAACGACCCGGCAGGCGAAGGGGCGCGTGCCTTCGTGCGGCGCAATGATACCCGCGCCCGCAAGCTGGCGGAGGCCTCGGATGCCGTGCGTGCTGCCGGACATGTGCGCTCGCCCCTCGAAGGGCTGCCCATCTCGGTGAAGGATCTCTTCGGCATCGCCGGAGAAGTGTCGCTTGCCGGCAGCATCGCGCTCAAGGATGCCGAAGCTGAAACCGCAGACTGCCCCGTGGTGGCGCGGCTGGTGGCGGCAGGTGCCGTCATCACCGGCACCACCAACATGAGCGAGTTTGCCTTCTCCGGCCTTGGCATCAACCCGCATTACGGCACGCCGCGCAATGCCTATGACCGCGCCACGGGGCGCATTCCCGGCGGCTCGTCTTCCGGCGCTGCGGTGTCGGTCACCGATGGCATGGCGCTGGCTGCCATCGGCACGGATACCGGCGGCTCCATCCGCATTCCGGCGGCGCTTTGCGGGCTGACCGGCTTCAAGCCGACCGCCCGCCGTGTGCCTGCCGAAGGCGTGGTGCCACTGTCCACCTCGCTCGACTCCATCGGCCCGATTGCCCGCAGCGTCGCCTGCTGTGCCGTCATCGACGCGGTGCTCTCCGGCAGCGGCGAGGATGTGCGTGAAGCGTTGCCGCTCGCCGGGGTCCGCCTTGCCGTCCCCACCACGGTCGTGCTGTCGGACATGGACGAAACCGTCAGCGCTGCCTTTACCCGCGCCCGCAAGCTGCTGGAAGCGGCTGGTGCACTGATCACGGAAATCGAGATCCCCGAGTTCGCGCAGCTTGCCACGATCAACGCCAAGGGTGGGCTGATCGCCGCCGAAGCCTGGCACTGGCACCGGGCGCTGCTCGAAAAGGCGGGTGACAGCTATGACCAGCGGGTGCGTCAGCGCATCCTGCGCGGGCGGGAGATTTCGGCGGCGGATTATCTGGACACGCTCGCCAGCCGCAAGGCCTGGCAGGCCGCCGTCGAGGCCCGCGTCGCCCCGTTCGATGCCATGATCCTGCCCAGCGTGCCGGTGATCGCGCCGGAGATTGCCCCGCTTGAGGCCGATGACGCGGCTTTCTTTGCGGCCAACGGCCTGATCCTGCGCAACCCGACGATGATCAACTTCCTCGATGGCTGTGCCCTGTCGGTGCCGTGCCATGCGGCCGGTGAAGCCCCGGTGGGGCTGATGATTGCCGGCACGCAGATGCAGGACCGCAAGATCCTGGCCCTCGGCCTTTCCATCGAGGCGGCGCTTGCCGCCATAACCGCCTAACCGATTGATACCGGCATGACCGCAACCAGCCTTCTCACCAGCCCCTTCGATGTCCGGCAGGCCGCCCGCACGGGTGCCCTGTGCGGCCCGACTGCCAATCTGGCACCGGGGTTCATTCAGGCCAATCTCGCCATCCTGCCGCAGGATCTGGCCTATGACTTCCTCCTGTTCTGCCAGCGCAACCCGAAGCCTTGCCCGCTGGTCGGCGTGTCGGAAACCGGCGATCCGATGATCCCGGCCCTTGGCCGCAATCTCGACATCCGCACTGACCTGCCGCGCTACCGCGTGTGGCAGAAGGGGGAGCTGGTGGCCGAGCCGCAGAGCGTCGAGGACTGGTGGCGCAATGATCTGGTGTCCTTCCTTATCGGCTGCTCCTTCTCCTTTGAAGAGGCGCTGCTGGCGGCAGGCATCGGCATCCGCCACATCGAGGAAGGCTGCAACGTGCCGATGTTCCGCACCAGCATCGAGACGGTTCCCGCCGGGCGCTTCTCCGGCCCCGTGGTGGTCTCCATGCGGCCGATGAGCCCGAAGGATGCGGTGCGGGCGGTGGAAATCACCTCGCGCCTGCCGGCTGCCCATGGCTCCCCGATCCATATCGGCGATCCGGCACAGATCGGCATTGCCGATCTCTCCCGCCCCGATTACGGCGATGCGGTGAGCGTGCAGGCAGGCGAGGTGCCGGTGTTCTGGGCCTGCGGGGTGACGCCGCAGGCGGCGATTGCCCGTGTGAAGCCGGAGTTCTGCATCACCCATGCGCCGGGCCACATGCTGGTGACCGACATTCCCAATGCCTCGCTGATGTGAGGCTGGCCTTTGCGGCGCCCGTCATGCCATCCTGAGGACTGCTTCGGCAGCACATGAGGGCAGGGCGCAATGCAGCTTCAGGCGATCACCTATTTCAACGAACTGGTGCGCTGCCGGTCGATCCGGCAGGCCGCCCAGAACCTTGGTGTGACGCCAACGGCGATCAGCCGCCAGCTCGACAATCTCGAATATCATTTCGGCGTGCAACTGGTGGAGCGCGGTGCGCGCGGCATCGAGCTGACGGCGGCGGGCGAAGTGGTGGCGGCCCGGCTGAAGACGGCGATCCGCGCCTTCGATCAGGCCAATCAGGCGATTGATGACCTGCGCGGCTTGCGCCGGGGCGAGGTGAGCGTGCATGTGAATGGCGCCACCGGCGGCTCCATTCTGGCGGCAGCGCTTGCTTCCTTCTCGAAGGAATTCCCGGCGATCCGCGTCACCGTGCAGGAAACCTCCGCGCGCGAGGCCATGAGCGCCATTGTGCGCGGCGATACGGACATGGCACTGACCCTGTTCTCGCCGGACGACCCGCGCGTGACGGCGCGTGTCCGTGTGCCGGTGCGCCATGCGGCCATTCTTGCGCCCGATCATCCGGCCGCCGCGCTGAAAAGCCTCGATCTGGATGCGCTCACCACCCACGCGCTGGCGGTGCCGGACACATCCTACAGTGCCCGCGCGGCGCTTGAGGCACGGCTGCGGGCCGCAGGGCATGATCCGCTTTCCGTCAGTTTCACCACGGCCTCGCTGACCGTGCAGAAGGAACTCGCCCGGCTGGGGGCTGCGATCCTGATTCTCCCGGAGATTGCGGTGATCCGCGATCTGGAACTCGGCAGCCTCGTTGCCCGCCCGCTGGCCGCAGATGCCGCCATCGACACGGCACTGCAGCTCAGTCTTTCGCCGGAACGCCAGCTGAGTTTCGCCGCCAGCCGCTTTGCTGCGTCGCTGGAACGGCTGCTGCGCGTCCGGTTTGGCTCTTCTTTGGCCTCCAGTGCAACGGTTTGCGCAACACGGAGCACTCAAGATCTTCGTTGAGTGTGCGCTGCAAAGTCGTGCAGCCTGAGGCCATGGCATGCGGATGACGGCATGTGAGCGCACAGGAGGCAGGCATGGCGATGGTGGATGCGGACGAGCGGGTGCGCCCGGAAGATGAGGTTCTGTCCCTTCCGGCCCGCAGCGTGCTCTCGGCCTTCAAGGCGGGCAGTCTCTCGCCTGCCGAGTATATGGCGGCGCTTATCGCAAGAATTGAAGATCGTGAGCCAAGGGTTTGCGCTCTTTATGATTTCCGTCCCGATGAAGCGATGAGGGCGGCGCGGGCATCTGAAGCCCGCTGGGTCAAGGGCGCACCCATTGGCCCGCTGGATGGCATGCCTGTCAGCATCAAGGACAACCTCGCCATGAAGGGCGATCCGGTGACGACTGGCACCGCTGCTGCCGACATGACGCCCGCCGCCGAAGACGCGCCGCTGACGGCGCGGCTGCGCGAGGACGGCGCGATCTTCTATGCCAAGACCACATGCCCTGACTTCGGCATGCTGAGTTCCGGTCTCTCCAGCCTGCACCGCCTTGCCCGTAACCCCTGGGATCTGACGCAGAACCCCGGCGGCTCCAGCGCGGGCGCGGCAGCGGCAGGAGCTGCAGGCTACGGCCCGCTGCATATCGGCACGGACATCGGCGGCTCCATCCGCCTGCCGGCCGGCTGGACCGGGCTCATCGGCTACAAGCCGTCTCAGGGCCGTGTGCCGGTCTATCCCTATTATCCGGGCCGCTGCGCCGGTCCGATGACGCCGACGGTGGATGACACGCTGCTGCTGATGGCCTCGATCAGCCGCCCGGACTGGCGCGATGCCACGTCGCTGCCGCCGGAAGATCTGGACTGGAACGTGCCGCCCGCTTCCGTGCGCGGCATGAAGATCGGTCTCATGCTGGATGCGGGCTGCGGCCTGCCGGTGGATGGCGAAATCCGCACCGCCGTCCTCGCCGCCGCCCATCGTTTCGAGGATGCGGGGGCTGACATCATCCCGGTGGAGGGCTTCCTGACCCGGCAGATGCTGGACGGGCTTGATGATTTCTGGCGGGCGCGCTTCTGGGCACTGATGGAAACCTATACGCCGGAGCGGCAGGCAAAGATCCTGCCCTTCATCCTGGACTGGGCGGCAGGCGCAAAGGACCTGCCTGCCACACGCGCTGCTTCGGGCTTTGACCAGATGCTGGCGATCCGGCAAGCCACGGCGCAGGTGTTTCAGGGGCTGGATCTCATCATCTCGCCGGTCAACCCTGTGGTCAGCTTTCCGGCGGAATGGGCGGGGCCGACCAACGATCCCTCGCTGCCTTTCGAACATATTGCCTTCACCGTGCCCTGGAACATGGGCGACAACCCGGCCTGTTCGATCAACTGCGGCTTCTCGGTTTCGGGCATGCCCATCGGCCTGCAGATCATCGGTCCGCGCTTTGCTGATCTCAGGGTTCTGTCGGTTGCCCGCGTCTTTGAAAGCTGGACCGGGGGCATCAGCTCCTGGCCGAAACCGTGAGGGCAGGGGTGGCCGGAAACTCAGCCCCGGCTGATGGTCTGCGCCGCCTGGATCACCAGCGGCGCAACCTGACGGGCAAAGTCCTCCGGCTCCCATTCGGCGAGAGAGCCCGCCACGTGGATGGCGGCCACCGGACGTCCGGAGGCGCCAAGAATGGCTGCGCCGATGGCGATTTCGCCGGTCAGGATCTGCTCCAGCGCCAGCGCATAGCCGTTGCGCCGGGTTTCGGCCACGCGCTCCATCAGGACCGCCGGATCGGTGATCGTCTGCGGCGTCACCGGCACGCGGTTGGAGCGGGCAATCAGCTCCTCGCACTCGGCTTCGGGCAGGCGGGCGAGAATGGCCCAGCCGCCGGACGTGCAAAAAAGCGGCACGCTGTGGCCGACCATGGTCGAGGACAGGATCTCCCGCTTGCTCTGCAGGCGGCTCGCATAAACGAGGCGCAAGCCGTCCCACAGGCTGAGATCGACACGCTCGCGCACTTGCCGCCGCAGTTCCAGCAGCACGGGCGTTGCCTTGACCACCACCGGGTTGAGCCGCAGGAAATCGAGCGAATGATCAAGGATGCGCAGGCCCGGCACATAGCCGGTGTCGTCGGGGTCACGGGTGACATAGCCCAGATGCCTCAGCGTGAACACCAGCCGCTGCACGGCGCTGCGGGTGAGGCCGGTCTGATCCGCCAGGTCCTGCAGCGACATCGGCTTTTCGCTCTGATGGAAGGCGGACAGCACCTGCATGGCCCGGCCAACCGACTGGATGAACAGCGGATCTTCCCAGGTCTCGTCCTGACGGACCGGCGGGCCGAAGATAGAACGCAAAAATTTTGGGCTCATGAGGCTCCGGATTGCATGTGTTTTGACATTGACCTCAGTGGTTAACTGGGTCAGCATAATCAATACAAGTGTATTGCACAGCGATATCGCGAAGCAAGCCGTGAAATTTCCTGATTGGGTGCAAGGAGAGACGACGGATGACAAGGCGCGTGGCAGTTGCCGGTTTCCTGCACGAAACCAACACCTTTGCCCCCTCCCGTGCGACGCTGGCTCACTTCGCCGAAGGTGGCGGGCACATGCCGATTTCATGGGGGCAGGAGATCCTTGACCGCTGCCCCGGCATCAACATCGGCGTTGCCGGAGCGGTGGATTACGCCCGTGAGGCCGGGTGGGAGCTGGTGCCGCTGCTGTGGACCGTGGCCATTCCGTCTGCCCATGTCGAAAAGGCCGCTTTCGAGGCCATCCTTGGCGAGTTGTGCGAGCGGCTTGCCGCCGCTGGGCCGCTCGACGGGCTCTATATCGATCTTCATGGCGCCATGGTCTGCGAGCATCTGGATGACGGGGAAGGGGAGATCCTCGCCCGCCTGCGCAAGGTGGCCGGCCCGGATCTGCCCATCGCTGCGAGCCTTGACCTGCACGGCAATGTCACCACCCGCATGGTGGAGGAGAGCGACGTACTCGTCGCCTACCGCACCTATCCACATGTGGACATGGCCGAAACCGGCCGGCGCACGGCGGTGCAGCTTGACCGGCTGATGCAATCGGGCAAGCGCCTTGCCAAGGCCTTCCGCCAGCTGCCCTTCCTCATTCCCATCCCCTGGCAATGCACCGGACTGGAACCGGCCAGAAGCCTCTATGCCCGTGTGGCCGGTCTGGAAGGCGGGGCTGTTGCCAGCACATCCTTTCTGACCGGGTTCCCGGCCGCCGATTTCAAGGATTGCGCCCCCTCCGTCATCACCTATGCGGAAGAGCTGACCGCAGCCGATGCGGCGGCGGATACGCTGGTGGCGGATATTCTGGCGGCAGAGCCTGCGTTCCAGGGCAGGGCCTATGAGCCCGAGGAGGCCATTGCCGAAGCACTGCGGATTGCAGCTTCTGCGTCCCGGCCCGTCGTCATTGCCGACACGCAGGACAATCCCGGCGCGGGCGGGGATTCCAACACCGCCGGCATGCTGGCGGCGCTGGTGCGCGCAGGTGTTTCGCGCGCCTCGCTCGGCCTGATGGTCGATCCGGAGGCAGCAGAAGCTGCGCATGCGGCAGGCGAGGGGGCAGAGGTGACGCTGACCCTCGGCGGGCGCTCCGGTGTCGCGGGCGATGAACCCTTCACCGGCACCTTCAAGGTGGAGCGCCTGTCGGACGGCAGCTTCATGGCCGGTGGCCCGTTCTTCGGCCACACACACATGGATCTGGGTCTTTCGGCCTGTGTCTCCATCGGCGGCGTGCGCGTGGTGCTGGCCAGCCGCAAGGTGCAGATGGCGGACCTCGCCATGTACCGTTTCGTTGGCATTGAACCGACGCAGGAAGCCATTCTCGTCAACAAGAGTTCGGTGCATTTCCGTGCCGATTTCGAGCCGGTGGCCGAGACCATTCTCGTCGCCCGCTCGCCGGGGCCGATGGCGCTTTACGCCAGCGATCTGCCCTTCCGCAACCTGAAGCCGGGCATCCGGCTGACGCCCTGCGGACCTGCCTTCATGGCCAATGAAACAGCTGCAACGACAGCAAACATCTGAAGTGAAATGAAGTTCGCTCCACAGGCTTGCGGGAGCGGATGGGAGGAGAAGCAGAGCAGATCACAACCGGCCGGAAAACAGGCCGGCACCAACGAAGCATCATCACAACCAACCAGACGGGGTTCACGAACATGCTGAGTGTTGAAACTGGGGTCGTAAGCAGATTGAAGGCTGAGAGCCGGCCGCGCCGCCTGACGGGCCTTGGCCGCCTTGCCGCCGGTCTTATTGCCGGAACGCTGCTGGCCGGCAGCGCCATGGCGCAGGAAAAGGTGATCACCGCCGTGATGCATTCCGGCCTGCGTGTCACCGATCCGGTCATCACCACCGCCCACATCGTGCGCAATCATGCCTATATGATCTACGATGTGCTCATCGCCGTGGACGAGGACTTCACGCCCAGGCCGCAGATGGCGGACTGGACCATCTCCGATGACAAGCTGACCTACACCTTCACCCTGCGCGACGGGCTGAAGTTTCACGATGGCGCCCCGGTGACGGCGGAAGATGCCGTGGCCTCGCTGAAGCGCTGGGGCCAGAAGGATTCCGGCGGTCAGCTCATCTTCGACGTGACCGGCAGCCTGACAGCTGCCGATGACAAGACGCTCGTCTGGCAGCTGAAGGAGCCCTATGCACCGCTGATCGAGACTCTGGCGAAGATGTCGGCCCTGCCGCCCTTCATCATGCCGGCGAGCGTTGCCGCCACTCCGGCGTCCGAGTCGATCAAGAGCTTCATCGGCTCCGGCCCGTTCCGCTTCGTGGAATCCGAATTCCAGCCCGGCGTCAGCGTCACTTACGAGAAATTCGCCGATTATGTGCCGCGCGACGAGCCGTCCAGCTGGATGGCCGGTGGCAAGACCGTCCATGTGGACAAGGTGAAATGGATCACCATGCCCGATGCCCAGACGGCGGTGAATGCGCTGTCCTCCGGCGAAATCGACTACATGGAGCAGGTGCCGGTTGATCTGCTGCCGCTGCTGGAGGGCAATGACGATGTGCTGTCGGAGCTGCGCGATCCGCTCGGCTACCAGACCATGGGCCGCATGAACTTCCTCTACCCGCCCTTCGACAATGTGAAGGTGCGCAAGGCGGCCATGATGGCGATCAGTCAGGAGCAGGTGCTGGCGACGCTGATCGGCAATCCGGATTATTACAAGATCTGCGGCGCCTTGTTCGGCTGCGGCACGCCGCTGGCCGATGAAACCGGGGCGGAAAGCCTCATCAGCGGCGGCAACATCGAAGAGGCGAAAAAGCTCCTGGCCGAGTCCGGCTATGACGGCACGCCCGTGGTGCTGATGCAGCCGACCGACGTGCCGGCCATTTCCGCCCAGCCGGTGGTGGCAGCCCAGGCGCTGCGTGATGCGGGCTTCACCGTCGATCTGCAGCCGATGGACTGGCAGACCCTGGTCACCCGCCGTGCCAGCCAGTCCAAGCCGTCCGAAGGCGGCTGGAACCTGTTCTTCACCAACTGGGCCGTGCCGGAAATTGCCTCGCCGCTGATCAACCCCATGCTCAATGGCCGCGGCAATGCGGCCTGGTTCGGCTGGCCGACGGATGAGCCGCTGGAGGCGCTGCGCAAGGACTTCATCGCGGCCGGTTCCGCAGAAGAGCAGGTGGAAGTGGCGAAGAAGATCCAGGCTCATGCCATGGACGTGGTGAACTACATCCCGCTCGGCCAGTACCTCACCCCGCAGGGACGCTCGGTCAAGCTGGTGGACATGATCCCCTCGCCGGTGCCGGTGTTCTGGAACATGAAGAAGGAAGACTGATCCTCCCGCCGTCTGAACGGCTGCCGGGACCGTCCATCGCGGCCCCGGCTCATCGGGAGCGGCGGGACTGCCTTGCAAAGGGCAGGACCTGCGCCGCTCTCACCGCCCGAAGGGAAGGGAGCATCTGCCGATGATCGGTTACATCCTCCGGCGCATTCTGGCCGTCATTCCGGTCGTGTTGTGTGTCGCCATCTTTGTTTTTCTATTGCTGCGCCTGACGCCGGGCGATCCGGCAGCCATCCTTGCCGGTGATGCGGCAACGCCCGAGCAGTTGGAGAAGATCCGCACCTCGCTTGGCCTCAATGAACCGCTGCTGACCCAGTTCATCACCTGGGCCGGGCACCTTGCGGAAGGTGATCTCGGCATTTCACTCATTTCCAATGTTCCGGTGACCGATCTCATCGCACAGCGCATCTGGCCGACGATCAACATCGCCGTCATGACCATCATTCTGGCCGTGCTCATCGCTGTTCCCATGGGTGTGCTGGCCGCCTGGCGGCACCGCACCTGGACGGATTATGCGGTGATGGCCTTTTCGGTGCTGGGCTTCTCCATCCCGGTTTTCGTCATCGGCTATCTCTTCATTCAGGTCTTTTCCCTGCAGCTGCGCTGGCTGCCGGTGCAGGGCTATACGCCGCCCTCGCAGGACTTCGGCAAGTTCCTCACCCGCGCCATTCTGCCCTGCCTGACGCTGGCGACGATCTACATAGCGCTCATCGCCCGCATGACGCGGGCCAGCATGCTGGAGGTGCTGGGCGAGGATTACATCCGCACCGCGCGGGCCAAGGGGCTGAAGGAAAAGGCGGTGCTGTTCCGCCACGCCCTGCGCAATGCCTCGGTGCCGATCCTGACCATCATCGGCACCGGCTTCGCGCTGCTCATTTCCGGCGTGGTGGTGACGGAAAGCGTCTTCAACATCCCCGGCATCGGCCGGCTCACCGTCGATGCGATCCTTGCCCGTGACTATCCGGTCATCCAGGCGATGATCCTGCTGACGAGTGCCATCTACGTCTTCATCAACCTGATGATCGACGTTGCCTACAGCTTTCTTGACCCGAGGATCCGGTATTGATGTCAGCTTCTTCTGATCCCGTATCCCGGCTGCAGCCCGTCCTGCGGCTTTTGTCCCTGCCGGCGAAAGTCCGCAAGCTCGGCGGCGGGCCGATGGTTGCGGCCATTGTGCTGGCCATCATCGCCGTCGCGGTGCTGCTGGCGCCGCTCTACATTCCCCATGATCCGCTGGCGATCAATGCGCTGAACCGGCTGAAGGGCCCTTCGGAAAGCAACCTGCTGGGCACGGATGCCTTCGGCCGCGATCTCTTCTCCCGCGTCATGATGGGCGGCCGCGTGTCGCTGTTCATCGGCATTGGTGCGGCGGTAACGAGCGTGCTCATCGGCCTTGCCATCGGCCTTGTCTCCGGCTTCTTCCGGCTGGCGGATGCGATCATCATGCGGATCATGGACAGCCTGATGGCGATCCCGTCGATCCTGCTGGCGATCGCTCTGGTTGCCCTCAACGGCCCGAGCCTGTGGTCGGTGATTGCCGCCATCACCATTCCGGAAATCCCCCGCGTGGTGCGGCTGGTGCGCTCCGTCGTCCTGTCCGTGCGTGAGGAGCCCTATGTGGAGGCGGCGGTGGCGCTGGGGTCTTCCATGCCGAAGATCCTGTGGCAGCACCTGATGCCCAACACGCTGGCGCCGCTGACCGTGCAGGCCACCTACATCTGCGCCTCGGCCATCCTGACGGAAGCGATCCTGTCCTTCCTGGGCGCGGGCGTCAGCACGGAAATTCCCACCTGGGGCAACATCATGGCCGAGGGGCGGATGCATTTCCAGCTCAAGCCCTCGCTGATCTTCTGGCCGGGGCTGATGCTGTCCCTGTGCATCCTGTCCATCAACCTGCTTGGCGACACGGCCCGCGATCTCCTGGATCCGCGCCTGCGCAAGAGGGAGGGCTGAGCCTGTGATCTTCAAGTCCAGATCCTTCGAGGGCGCTCCGGCGGTTCTCACCATCGACAACCTCACCGTCCGCATTCCCACTGCCGCGCCGGACTTCCGTCCGATCCTCGACCGTGTGTCCCTGACGATCCGAGCGGGCGAAACCGTCTGCCTTGTGGGGGAAAGCGGCTCGGGCAAATCCGTCACGTCGCTTGCCACCATGGGGCTTCTGCCGAAGAACGCGCTGGAGGTGACGGGCGGGCGCATCCTGCTTGGCGAGACCGACCTTCTGAAGCTTTCGCCGCAGCAGATGCGCGACATGCGCGCCCGCAATCTTTCCATGGTGTTCCAGGAGCCGATGACCGCGCTCAATCCGGTGATGCGGGTCGGCCAGCAGATCGAGGAAGTGCTCGACACCCACACGAAGCTGCCGGCCGGTGAAAAGCGCAAGCGCGTGCTTGCCATCATGGAACAGGTGCATCTGCCGGATGTGGAGCGGATCTACCGGTCCTATCCGCATCAGCTCTCCGGCGGCCAGCGCCAGCGCATCATGATTGCCATGGCGCTGATCCTGGAGCCGCAGCTGCTCATCGCCGACGAGCCGACCACGGCTCTGGATGTGACCACCCAGAAGCAGATCCTGTCGCTGATCGCGGAACTGCAGGAAAAGCACGGCACGGCCGTTCTGTTCATTACCCATGATATGGGTGTGGTGGCCGAGATCGCCGACACGGTGCAGGTGATGAAGCACGGGGAAATGGTTGAGAATGCGCCGGTTGCGGAGCTTCTGCGCAACCCGAAGAATGACTACACCCGCCGCCTGCTGAAGGCCGTGCCCAGCCTGACACCGCGCCCGCCGCGCGCGGCTGTGGAGGGCAAGCCGCCGGTGCTGGAAGTCTCGAACCTTGCCAAGGTCTATGGCACCTCCGGCTGGCTGCTCAACCGGGAGCCGACCCGGGCGGCGCAGGATGTGGCCTTCGCCATCGCGCCGGGCCGCACCCTCGGCATCGTCGGCGAAAGCGGCTCGGGCAAGTCCACCGTGGCGCGCTGCGTCATGCGGCTGATTGATCCCTCCGGCGGCGGCATCAAGGTGGCCGGGCTTGAGATCGCCAGCATGCCGCGCGCAAAGCTGCGCCCGCACCGCAAGCACATCCAGATCGTGTTTCAGGACCCGTTCCGCTCGCTCAATCCGCGCTGGACGGTAGGGCGCTCGCTGATCGAGGGGCCGCTGAATCTTGGTCAGGACAAGGACGCGGCCATGGCCCGCGCCCGCGAGCTGATGGCGCTTGTCGGCCTTCCCGCCGATGCGGTGGACCGCTATCCGCACCAGTTCTCCGGCGGCCAGCGCCAGCGCATCGCCATCGCCCGGGCCATCGCCATGGAGCCCGATGTGCTGGTGGCTGATGAGGCCGTATCGGCACTGGATGTGTCGGTGCAGGATCAGGTGCTCAAGCTTCTGGAGGATCTGCAGGCCAAGCTCGGCATCGCCATCCTGTTCATCACCCATGACCTGCGCGTCGCGGCGCAGATCTGTGACGATGTGCTGGTGATGCAAAAGGGCAGGGTGGTGGAACACGGGCCTGCGGGCGAGGTGCTGGCCCATCCGAAACATCCCTACACCCGTTCCCTCATCGAGGCGGCGCCTGGCCGCAACTGGGACTTTGCCAACTTCCGCGAGCTGACGCTGGCCTCCTGAGGCTCTGGCGCCAGCAGCAGCCGGGGCACCCGCAGCCGCCCCGGCTACTTCTTCCCTTTCCGTTTCATTTCATCTGTCAGAGGACTGACCCATGCCCGTCATCGAGAAAATCGCCGGTTATGCCAAGGAGCTGACGGCGCTGCGCCATGACTTCCACGCCCACCCGGAAATCGGTTTCGAGGAGCAGCGCACGTCCGGCATCGTCGCCAGCCTTTTGGAGGAGTGGGGCCTTGAGGTGCACCGGGGCATCGGCCAGACCGGCGTCGTCGGCGTGCTGAAAGGGGCAAAGGGGGAGGGCCGGACCATTGGCCTGCGCGCCGACATGGATGCGCTGCCCATGGACGAGCACACCAACCTGCCGTTCCGCTCCACCCATCCGGGCAAGTTCCACGGCTGCGGTCATGACGGCCACACCACCATGCTGCTGGGGGCGGCGCGCTATCTCTCCGAGACGCGGGATTTTGCCGGAACCGTGGTCTTCATCTTCCAGCCGGCCGAAGAGGGGCTGGGTGGCGCAAGGGCCATGCTGGCAGACGGGCTGTTCGACCGGTTCCCTTGCGATGAAGTCTACGGCATGCATAACAACCCGCTGGCGCAGCCGAACCGGGTGGCGGTGCGCCCCGGCGTGGCCATGGCCGGTTCCACCTTCTTCGACATCACCATTCAGGGCCGCGGCAGCCACGGCGCGGCACCGCATCACGCCAAGGACCCGATCATCGTCGCCACCTCGCTGGTGCAGAACCTGCAGAGCATTGTCAGCCGCAATGTGGAGCCGGTGCAGCCGGCGGTCCTGTCGGTGACGCAGATCCATTCCGGCACTGCCTATAACGTCATTCCCGATCACGCGGTCATCTCCGGCACGATCCGTTACTTCGATGATGGCGTGCGCGATCTCATTCATGAGCGGATCGAGGCCTTCTGTGCCGGTTATGCCACCAGCTTCGGCGTCACCATCACGCCGGAACTGCGGCCCGTATTCTCGGTGCTGCGCAATGATCCGTCCCTGAGTGCGGCTTACCTGGAAGCGGCAGCCGAAATTGTCGGCGGCGATCTCGTCACCGATCAGGTGGATCTGGTGCCCGCCAGCGAGGACTTCGCCGACATGCTGCTGGCCGTGCCGGGGGCTTATTGCACCGTCGGCCATAGCGGCGGCGTGCCGGTGCACAATCCGGGCTTCGTGCTGGATGACGCCATCCTGCCGGTGGGCGCCAGCATCTATGCCCGCATTGCCGAACGGCGGCTTGCGGCCTGATCTGGCGGCCTGATCTGGCGGCCTGACGCTCAGCCTCAACCTCATCCCTTCACGCAGAACCGCCGGGAGCAGGCCATGCGCTTCACGGACTTACCTTTCGACAGCAATGAAATGATCAAGGGCCTGCGCCCCTGGGTGGAATGCGAAAGCCCCACCCATGACGCGGCCGCCCTCAACCGGATGATGGATCTCGCCGCTTATGAGCTGGCAGCGCTTGGCGCGGATATCGAGCGCATTCCGGGGCGGATGGGTTTTGGTGGCTCGCTGCGCGCCCGCCTGCCGCATCCGGACAAGGGCAAGCCCGGCATTCTCGTCAGCGGCCACATGGATACGGTGCATCCCGTCGGCACGCTGGAAAAGCTGCCGTTCCGCATTGAGGGCAACCGTGCTTACGGGCCTGGCATTCAGGACATGAAGGGCGGCAATTACGTGGCCGTTGAGGCCCTGCGCCAGATCATCCGCGCCGGGCTCACCACGCCGCTGCCGGTGACGGTGCTCTTCACCCCCGACGAAGAGGTCGGCACGCCCTCGACGCGTGATCTCATCGAGATGGAGGCCCTGCGGAACCGCTATGTGCTGGTGCCGGAACCGGCGCGGGAGGATGGCGGCTGCGTCACAGGGCGCTATGCCATCGCCCGCTTCAACCTGCGCACCATCGGACGCCCCAGCCATGCGGGCTGGGCGCTGAAGGACGGGCGCTCGGCGATTGCCGCCATGGCCCGCAAGGTGCTGGAAATCGAGGCGATGACGGGCGAGGACTGCACCTTCAGCGTCGGCATCGTCCGGGGCGGAGAGTGGGTCAACTGCGTCTCGTCCCTCTGCGAGGGGCAGGTGCTGTCCATGGCCAAGCGGCAGGCGGACCTCGATGCAGGCGTGGAGCGGATGCTGGCGCTCAATGATGACAGCGGCGAGGTGATCATCGAGGTGACGCGCGGCGTCACCCGGCCCGTGTGGGAGCCCGATGCAGGCACGCTGGCGCTCTATGAAATCGGACGGGAACTGGCCGCAGAAGTCGGCTTCGAAATGAGCCATGCCAGCGCGGGCGGCGGCTCGGACGGCAATTTCACCGGCGCCCTCGGCATCCCGACGCTCGATTCCATCGGGGTACGCGGCGCCGGGCTGCATACGCTGAACGAGCACATCCTGATCGACAGCCTCGCCGAACGTGCCAAGCTCTGCGCCGGCCTGTTCCTGCGGCTGTCCTGAGAGCCGCGCTCCCGGCGGACAAGCCCGCCGGGGCATCAGCCGTCAGCAGAAGTCTGGCATCAGTGAAAGTCTGGATCAGTGAAAGTCTGGATCAGTGAAAGTCAGGCATCAATCGAAGATGGCGACCGCACGGCACCAGCCGGCGGAGCCGCGCCGGATTTTCACCGGCAGGCAGGAGACGGTGAAGCCGGAGGCCGGCAATTCGTCCAGACGTGTCAGCTTCTCCATATGCATGAAGATGCCTTCCCGTCCGGCCTTGTGCCCTTCCCAGATGAGGCCTGCGTCGCGGGTCTCGGCAAAGCGCTTGGCGGTAACGGGGAAGGGGGCATCCCACGACCAGGCATCGGTACCGGCAATGTGCACGCCCCGTTCCATCAGCCAGAGCGTGGCTTCCCGCCCGATGCCGCAGCCACGGCCAAGAAAGGCCGGTGTGCCATAGGCGGCACCGGCGGCGGTGTTGACCAGGACGATGTCAAAGGGCTGCAGCTCATGGCCGCTGGCCTTGACGGCAGCTTCCATGTCGGCAGCGGTGGCAACGTATCCGTCCGGCAGATGCCTGAGGTCCAGCTTCACGCCGGGGCGGATGCACCAGTCAAGCGGCACTTCCTCAATGGTCCAGGCCCGCTCGCCCTTGTTCATGGTCGAGGCAAAATGCCATGGGGCATCGAGATGGGTGCCTGCATGGGCGCTGAGCGTGATCTGCTCCACAGCCCAGCCCTCGCCGCCGGGAACCTCGCTGATGTCGAGGCCGGGGAAAAAGCGTTTCACCTCTTCGGCGCCCGCAGCGTGGTCCGTGTAGGTGATCTTCGGGCCAAGACCCGGCGGGTCGGCGGGCACATCGTTTTCGATGGTAACGGACAGGTCAACGATCTTCATCGGCAACTCCTGAAAGTGCGGCTCTGGCGAGAGCTTCCGGGGTTTCTGCTGGCGCAAAGCCAAGGGAGAGGGCGCGGCTGGCATCGAGCGGCGGCATGGCGCCGAAGATGCGGCGCAAGGTCTCGTTGTCTCCCCAGTGGGTACCGGATGGCTTGCCGGTAACCCGTGCTGCGGCCTCTGCCACCTCCTGCACCGTGGCGTGCAGGGCCGGGGGCTGGATCACGCTGGCGCTGCCTGCGGGAAGGCTTGCCGCATGGATCATCACACTGGTAGCTGCCTCGCGTGACATCCACCAGCAGGTGCTGCTGCCGGGGACCGGGCAGTTCCAGTCTTCGCCCGCGCTTGCGTGGTGGAACAGCAGGCTCATGAAAGCCGAGCCATGGCCGCTCTCCTGCCGGGGGCGTGCGACGATGCCCGGAAGACGCAGGCTGACGGCAGAGAGTTCGCCCCGCCGCGTCAGGTCGCTGAGCAGGATCTCCGTCATCAGCTTGTGCGCGCCATAGGTCAGCGCTGGCGCGGTTGCCGTGTTTTCGTTCACTGGCGCATCGCCGGTCTGCCCGTAGACGGCAATGGACGACGCGAAGACGAACCGGGCACCGGGAGAAGCCTTCGCCACGCCACGGGCCAGAGCAATGGGCGCGAGAAGGTTGACCCGGTTGCCAGCCTCCGGTTCCTGCTCGGCGGCAGAGCCGGGAATGCTGGCCAGATGGAAGACGAGATCAAAGCCGGGGGCCAGCAGGTCATCGAGAAAGGCCGGATCGGAAAGGTCTCCGGGCTTGTTCAGGGCGCCTGCCGGAGCTGTGGCCGCCGGGACGCGGTCGGTCAGGGTGAGAGAGCTCAGTCCCTTGAGGCTTTGGGCCGCGCGAGCCGCCAGCCCACGCCCGAGAAAGCCGTTTGCCCCTGTGATGAGAACACGCATCAGGCCTTCACCGCCTGCTGATCAATGATGCCAAAGGGGCTGGACCCATCCGGCAGGCGCGCTTCCATCCGCACCTTGTCTCCGAAGGAGAGGAAGGGGGTGCGTGCCGCGCCTTCGTCCAGCATCTCGATCACCCGGATCTCGGAAATGCAGGAAGAGCCAGCGGCCCGGTCCTCGTTGGAAACCGTGCCGGAGCCCAGAATGGTGCCTGCCGTCAGGCGCCGGGTTTTCGTGCAATGCGCAATCAATTCGGCGAAGGAGAAGTGCATCTCCCGGCCATTCGCCCGGCCCACTTCACGGCCGTTGATTTCCACGAAAAGCTGCAGGTTCACGCGGCCATCGTGCCAGTGCGGTGCGATTTCATCCGGCGTCACGGCAACCGGCGCAAAGGAGGTGGAGGGCTTGGCCTGCAGGAAGCCGAAACCGGCACGCATCTCGCGCGGGCCGGCGGCGCGCAGCGACCAGTCGTTGATCTGCACCAGCAGCCGCACGTGATCGAGCGCCTTCTGCGCGCTTGTGCCCATGGGCACATCGGACAGGAGCACGCCGAATTCGCCTTCCATGTCGATGCACAGCGCCTCGTCCGGGAATTCGACCGGTGCCAGCGGCCCCCGGAAGTCATCGCTCGCGCCCTGATAGACCAGGGGAATGGTTTCGAAATCCGGGTTGGGCGGATTGTTGAAAGCCTTGTCCATCAGCCGCCCGTGATTGAGGAAAGCGGATGCGTCCAGCCACTGCGGTGCACGCGGCAGCGGCGCGAGGCAGCGCTCGGGGGTGAAGGGCGTGGCAAAGGGCTCATCCCCTGCGTTCAGCCGGTCATAGGCCAGCGCCAGAAGGGGGGCAGCCTTGTCCCAGTCCTCAAGGGCTGCGAGCATCGACGCGGCTATGCCTGTGGCCGGAAGGGCCCGTTTCAGATCTCTTGAAACGATCCAGAGCTGACCGTCCCGGGTGCCGTCATGATAGGTTGCGAGCTTCATTCTGGTCTCTCTCTTGGTTCAGGGAAGAGCGCGGGGAATTGTCACTTGTCCTTGAGGCTTTCCGCGAGCGCAGGATCATAGGTTCCTCCGATCAGCACGAACAGCATCCGGCAGACCTTGCCCGACCGGTTGGCCCAGGCATGGTTGGTTCCACGCTGGATGACCACGGTTCCCGGCTTCAGAACCGCTTCGCCATCATCGACGATCAGCGTCAATTCGCCGTCAATGACAATGCCGTAGTCGATGGACTCCGTCCGGTGCATCAGCGGATGGGGCGAGTCCTGCCGTACGGTGGAGGCGGCCTTGTCGCCGAGCTGCTCGAAGGCATTGTCCATCACGGCTGCCCCGGTCTTGAGGAAATCCTCCGTGTCCGGCGGGATGTCGACAAAGCGGATCCGGGTGCCGTGCGGCGGTGGCGGCAGGGTGAGGGGGCCTAGTGTCGGGTCTTCACCGTTCGAAACAGGGGCAGGCGAGCTCGTTGTAGCCCAGACCTCGTGAAATACGGTTCCGGGGATGGCCGCAATTTCGACCACGGTTGGCAGGGGGCCATTCTGGGTGATGATGGCGCGTCCATCTTCCGTGTGGCCGGTGACGATACGGGTGATCGGGGGAAGGTTCGTCATGCTGCTTTTGCCTTGGTGAAGAAGAGGATGGAAAGAATGCTGACTGCGACGGCAGCAATGCCGAGTGCCTCGTAGCCGAAATTGCCGCCCAGAACGCCGCCGGCCACCGGGCCAAGGGCCGCGCCGACCATGAGCATGGCGGGGGTTGCGGCGACGGCGCGGCCCGTCGGATCAAGCTGCGCCAGCCGTCCGAAAGCGAAGGTGTGGGTGAAGATCTGCACCGCCACGAAAACGGCAGCCGCAGGTGCCCAGACTTCAAGCGCCGTTGCCCATGTGACGATGATGGCCAGCACGGCCTGAACTGCAGGGCCAGCCTGGGTGACCAGCGTTGCCGGAACGCGTGTCTGCAGGAACACGGCAAGCGGTGAGGGCACGATGAAGTTGACAAAGCCGAGGGCAATCAGCACGCCAAGCACGCTTTCAGCGGAAAAGCCGCGTGATTTGCCGATAACTTCCACGAAGGAGAAGACCATGGCCTGATTGAAGGTCATCAGGCTGATCCCGAAAATGGAAAGCCAGATGGCGCGGCTGAAGGGAACGGCTGCCTGCTCTTCGATCCTGTCCGGGTTGCGGAACATGAGCGCGCAGCTGAGCGCCGCGAATGCCATGATGCCGCCGAAAACCTGAAACAGGACCGGCCCGCCTCTGGCGATGAGCAACTGCGGGATGCCGGCCAGCAGAATGATGGCAAAGAGGCCAAGGGCGATGCCTGCCATGGCGATAAGCCGGTGCGGATTGGCCGTCCGGCCCATGGTGCCATGCACCATCGACAGGGCCATGCCGACGGCAATGCCCGAGATGATATGGAGGATGGCAAGCGGCACGAAGCCGGTCTGGAGCGAGGCCAGAAAGAACGCAGCGGCAGCTACACCAAACCCGGCCACGGTTACAAGGCGCTGATTGAAGGTGTTGAAGCGCGGTGCGCAGAACATGCTGGCACCGACTGCGCCCAGAAGGAACAAGGTGGCCAGAGCGCCTGCCTCCTGCGGGCTGAAGCCATAGCGCTCGACAAGCGCGCCCACCCAGACGGGCAGGGCGATCAGATCGAGCATTCCCGAGAAATGACCTATCACCAGCGCGGCCACAGCGGCCGCGCCAAACTTCTGTCCAGACATATTCCCCTCCACATTTGGCAGACCTGCCGCACCCTCTCCGTCCATTCCTCCGGGCGCGGCAGATCAATCAGTCATTCAGATGGCTTCCGTCAGCGTCTTCATGGAAACCTGCATGATGGCGGCATGCTCCTCGCGGCTGCCGCCATTGACCTCAATATCGGCGAGGCGGCCCGAGTTCTCGACCACCATCCGGCAGCGCTCCCAGCGCCGGTCCTCAAAGGCGGCAAGGGAAGATGACAGGTCTTCGCCCTGAGCAATTTCCTCGGCCAGCACCATGGCATCCTCGATGCCGATGCAGGCCCCCGCTGCCAGATGCGGCGTGGTTGCGTGAACCGCATCGCCGATCAGCACCGTGCGGCCTCTGTGCCAGGGGCGGGGCAGAAGAAGCTGCTCCAGCGGCCGGTAGATGATCTGGTGCCCGTCCGACAGTTCGGCGGCTACCTTGCGCAGGATGGGGGAAGCGAACTGCTCCAGCAGGGCGCGCAATGTGGCGGTGAAGGTTTCCGCCGGAACATGCGTGTTCGCCGGGCGGTCTTCGGTGAGGAAGAGATAGACCGTGTCCTTTGTCACCCGGTTCATCCCCGCCTTCAGCTTCGGCCCCATCCACATGGTCACCGTCTCGATGCCTTCCGGACAGGGCAGTACCGCACGCCAGACAGCCTGGCCGATGAACCGGGGGCGCGGAGCATCCGGGAATACGGTCTGCCGGGTGGCCGAATAAAGGCCATCGGCACCGATGACCAGATCATAACGGTCCGAACTGCCATCGGTGAAGGTAACGGTGACGCCTTCGGCATCCTCGGAAATCTCCGTGAATGTGATGCCGAGGCGCACATTGGTGGCGGAAGCCCGCACCGCTTCGGACAGGATCTTAGCAAGTGCCGGGCGCATGATGGCGCCGCCACCGGGGATCTCCGGTCCTGCAACGCGCGGTGTCGGAATGCGGGCTACAACCGCGTCATCGGGGCCGCGCATCTGCACGCCATCCGTCGCAAAGCCCTCTTCGAGAAACCGGTCCAGCAGGCCGAGCTGGTTCAGGACGCGCAGGGTGGAGCCATGCAGGCTGATGCCTGCGCCATAGGACCGCCAGCCTGCATCGATTTCCACGAGGTCAACCGCCAGCCCGTTGCGCGACAATTGCAGGGCTGCGGTCATGCCGGAAAAGCCGCCACCGATGACAAGCGCCTTCTTGATGCCCGAATTCATTCTGCTTTCTCCTCCCGCAGGTCCTCGGCGAAAATCTCCCCCGCCGGGGTCACTGCGATGCTTACCGGTGTCAGCTGCTGCCCAAGGCAGGGGCCGATCACGCATTCTCCCGTGTCCATATCAAACAGCGCGCCGTGAGAGTGGCACGCCAGATGTGTCCCCTCGCCATTCAGATAGGCGTCGGTCTTCCATGCCATCGGCGTGCCGGTGGAGTAATGCGGGCAGGAATCGAGCCATGCGCGCAATGCCCCCTGATGGCGCAGAACGATGATCTTGCGCCGGTAGCTGCCGAGAGGGCCGAAGCCTTTGGCTTCTCCCTCTGCGATCTCCTCTTCCCGGCACAGGAACAGACCTCCCGTCATCATCCCGGCCGCCTGTCAGGGCTTGCCTGCGCCGGGGGGCGGGCCCATGGGTGCCCACTTCTCGCGCATCTCGAACAGGATGATCTGCGAGGCTTCCGCGCTCATGGGCGTCTCACGTGCGACCCAGGTGTCGTCGTGCTTGTCCATGTCGGCGTCATATTCGAAATGGCAGCCGAGGGGGCTGTTGAAATACCAGAACCAGTTCGATCCGAACTTGTGGCGTCCGGGCCCCCAGAAGCTCTGGTATCCCTTCTTGACGAAGCGTGTGCCGGCCACCATCAGCTCGGTCGGTCCACCCATATGGAAAGCGAGATGCTCGCAGCCCTTCATGTAGTCCGGGGTACGGATGAAGAAGAGCGTGTGGTGATCGTCATTCGCCTTCGGCCGCATGAAGGGGCCAGCACCCGACAGAATGTCGGTGATGACGAAGCCGAGGCGGTTGCCGTAGAAGCTGGTGGCAATATCGATATCCGGCACGAAAAGCACCACGTGGCTGAGCGAGCGCGGCAGGGCAGGCATCTCTTCCCAGACGCCGATTTCGTTCGGTTTGCGCTGTGCCGGAGCGCCGGGGGCGTTGATCTTCTCGGCCGGCATGTTCAGCTGCCGGCGGATGGTGACCTGGAACTTCAGCTCGAAGCCGTGATCGTCCTTCGTCTCGATTGAGCCGTCTGCCAGCCGGGTGACGCGGCGGTCCTTCGACAGTTCCGCCTCGATGGCGTCGATGTCTTCGGCTGCGCAGACGCCGTAAACCTGCTGACGCAGCATGTTCGAGGTCGGCAGCGCCGGGGGCAGTGAGGGGTCACTCTTGTGACGGACGATGATGCCAGTGCCGTCCAGCGCCTCGAACAGGCCGCCTTCGGGTGTCACATCCACCGGTTTCAAACCGAAGGCGGTCAGGTATTCGCTGCAGGCGGCAACATTGTCGACGCCAAAGACGAGAAAATCGGGGCCGATGATGTTCATGATCAGATCTGTCCTGTCGTGGCCTGAGTGCTGCCTGCGTGAAGAATGAACTCACGGGCAACCGTCAGGGTGAATGTTCCGGTTTGCGGGCGGATCACATCGCGGCAGGTCTGCGCGAGATCGATGGCGTCTTCCTCGCGGGCGAGCCAGAATTCCTCAATGACCTGCACCGGTACGGGAACGAGAGCGGTGTTGCGGAAGTGGCCCAGCAACTGATGCCTGCACTTGGCAACGGCGGTGGCAAGCCCCTCGTCATCGGGGGCTGTTCCGTGCCAGGCGAGGAAGACCTTGAAGGCGGTCCCGCCCTCTTGCACCGGAATGCAAATCTCTTCGGCACAAGGCATTCCGAAGACGGTGTCCGTGTCCACCATAAGCGGCTCGTCGGGCTTCAGGTGAGTATTGTAGAACTCCGTCTCCCGCGAGGCCTTGAGCGATGCAAGGTCAGGTGCCCAGACTTCCGTCACGAAATCGAGGCCCATGGCGAAGGCGGGCGGCATGCTGACGCCGCCCGGATAAATGCCGTCAAAGGCATGGTTCTGGACGTAGCGTCGCGGTGCCTGGTCCGGGAAGGCTGCGATATAATCCAGCACCAGGCGGCCATGAATGTCCTTCATGTGTTCGCGGTGTTCTGCAAGGGTCAGATCCTTGCGCCTGCGTCCGCAGATCATCATCTTGACCATGGTTCAGCTCCCCGAAGCGGTGCGCCCGCCAAGCGTTTCGGCAACCCAGTCGGCGATATAGGCTCCGGCATTGGCAGAATTGTCGAAGCTGGAATGCTGCACACCGCCGGTGCGCTCGTCGAAGATCTTCAGCTCGCGCTTCGGGCTGTTGACCAGCTGGTTGAAGGTCTCATGCGCCCAGTGCAGCGGGATCTGGCTGTCCTTTTCGCCATGGGTGACGAGGAAGGGCACGCGGATACGGTCAAGGATGCCATTGAGATGGACGTTTTCGGCAATTGCCATGAATTCGTCCATGTCCTTCGCGCCCCAGACCCACATCACGTGGCCCCAGTAGTGGGGAACGGGGAAGTTCCCCTCTTTGGCAAGGCGTTTCTTCTGTACGTCGCGCCAGTCATGATTGGCGCCCCAGACGACGCCACAGGCAAAGCGCGGCTCGAAGGCGACGGCGCGCGGGCAGTAATAGCCGCCGAGCGAAACGCCTTCCATGCCGATGCGCTTCGGGTCGATCTTCCCTTGCGTCTCCAGCCAGTCAACGACGCGTGAGGCCCAGTGCTCGCTGTCGAAACGGGCCGTCAGGCCCTGCAGGCGCAGGGCTTCGCCGGTGCCGGGCTGATCGACGATCAGCGAGGCAACGCCGCGCTTTGCAAGCCATGCGGGCAGGCCGACGAGGAATTTCATTTCCTTGGTGCTGTCGAGGCCATTGACCTGAACCAGCAGCGGGGCAGGGCCGGATACGCCTTCGGCAGGCACGTAAAGCGCCGAAAGATGCGTTCCCTCATAGGGGATTTCCACCCGGCGGCAGGTGGAGCCGGACAGATTCAGCCCCTTTTCGAATGCTGCGAGAAACCGCTGGTAGAGCGCCACACGGCCTTCCGAGCCGTGAGCCAGAAGGCGCTCGGCGGTCAGCATGTAATTGGCGGCCCGGATCAGCTTTTCACCGGCGGAAATGAGACGGCCAGCCGCCTCGTCCTCATCCGCCAGGGACACAAGCTTGTCCGCCATGCGGATCCATGTTTCGCGGAAAGCCTGGGTTCCGGCTGCATCGGGTGCCTTGGCTGCGTCCTGCAGCGGCGCACACATTTCCTCGATCTCACCCATCCGGGCGCCCATTTCGATCGACAGGTTGACCGAGAGGTTCCAGGGATAGTTGGATGGAAAATACTTGAACATCTGCTCTCCTCACATGGCAGCACGTCTTGCGGTGCCTGCCCACGGGAGATGCCTTGCGCCGCGCTGGTACCGTCCGTCCGCGCTGCGTTGCCTCCTCCCGTCATCTGGCTTAGCGGAGTGAAATGCGTTTACAAAATTGCTTTGATGAATGATTTGTATTGATGAGATGAATACCAAGGGAGGGGTATGTGCGTTTCAAAAATCTTGATCTCAATCTTTTGGCGGCGCTCGACACGCTGATCCGGGTGCGAAATGTCAGCCGGGCGGCGGAAGAGATGTTCATCACCCAGTCCGCCATGAGTAACGCACTGGGCCGCCTGCGGGGCTACTTCGATGATCCGCTGCTGATCCAGGTTGGCCGGTCCATGGAACTGTCACCGCTGGCTGTCTCGCTGGAGCAGCCCTTGCGCGATATCATCGTACGCATCGAGGCGGCAGTGGTGGCCACCCCGTCCTTCGAGCCGCAGGACAGCACCCGCAGTATCAGCCTTGTCGTTTCGGACTATACCCTTCACACCATCATGCCTGCCTTTATCGAGCGTGCAGCAAGGCTTGCGCCGTCGATGCAGTTTCACTTCAAGCCGCAGCAGAATTTTCCGCATGTGCTGCTGGAGCGGGGGGAGGCAGATCTGCTGGTGGCGCCAACGGCCTTCTGTTCCTCCAGTCATCCCGCAGAGGCGCTTTACAGCGAGCCTCTCTGTTGTGTGGTCAGTGAGGACCTGCCGCTGGTGGAGGGGGCTATTTCAATGGAGATGTTTCAGTCCTTGGGGCATGTGGTCATGCAGCCGCCCAACGGAGGGGTGAGCTTTGCGCAGATGGTCTGTGGCCAACTGGGGCTGACATTCCGCATTGATGTCACGACCTTTGCCTTCAGTTCCCTGCCGCCACTGGTGCGCGGAACGCAAAGGATGGCACTGGTGCAGAGAAGTCTGGCCGAGCGCATGTGCAGACTGGGCGGCATCAGGATCGCCGCACTGCCCTTTGATCTGCCGCTGCTGGAACAGTCCGTCCAGTGGCACAGCTACCGCAGCCGGGATCCGGCGCTGGTCTGGGTGCGTGAACAACTGGCAGCCGCTACCCGCGAGGTACATGGGGCCTGAGCACTTCCGGCGCGTGATGCGTCAGCCTCCCGGAGTCAAACATGAGGAGGCCGTGCCGGACTGAATAGATCGGCGCCCAAGTATTTCCTGGATAAATACGTTCTATTCCGAATGATAATTTTACATAGTTCATAGCTGCCGCTAGTGAACGATTGGGCGCCTGCAGGACCTCATGGGAGGCGTGAAACCTGCGGGCCGGAATGCCAGGGCGGTTCTGACCGATGTCAGGGCGGCGTTGGGGAGGGGCAATTCTTTGGATCAATGCCGGAGGCCAGCAGGTTTCCGGATTTCAGTCTGCCGTGATCAGCGGCGGCAACGGCATCTTATTGCCGTCATCTGACGATCCAGCGCGGGCCCTGGCAGATGCAGGGCCGGCCACCTGCCGTCCTCTCCACACTCCCGGCATTCAGTGCAGCTTTGCGTCCATGTGAGGAGGATGGAATGAAAAAGACTGGTATCGCGGGCCGTTCCCTGTTCGGTATGATGATGATTGCACTTGCGGTTGGGGAGGCAGGTGCCGCTGAAAATGGCAATACGCAATATTCGCCTGGTTCGGCGCAGTTTTTTGCAGCTGGAATTCCGCCATTTCCGGGGCTTTATTTCCTGTCACAGACAAGCTACTTCCATTCGGACCGGCTTAACAACGGCAGCGGCGACAAGATTCCGATCGATTTCAAGGTCAGCGCAATCGCCGAAACCATGCGCTTCCTTTATGTCAGCAATCTGGATATTGGCGGTGCCAAGGTCTGGGGGCAGGTCGTGGTGCCGCTCGTCAATCTCGACATGACGCTTCCCATTGGCAATGACACGCGCTTCGGCCTTGCGGATGTTTCCGGAACTCTTGGTCTGGTCTGGCATAAGGACAAGCATTCGTTTGTGGCCGGTGTCGATGTTGCCGCTCCAACCGGGCTTTACGACTCGTCCAAGTTCGCCAATATCGGCGTCAATCACTGGTCCGTCCAGCCGACCCTTGGCTATCATTACACCGATCCGCAGGGCCTCGAAGTTGCCTCGACGTTGAGGTTCATTTTCAACACCGAGAACAACGATACGAAGTACACGTCCGGCAACGAGATGGTCATCGATTATGCCGTCGGCTGGAATTTCGACAAGCTGAAGATCGGTGCCGTAGGTTACTACCTGCAGCAGCTGACCGATGACAGTAGCCCGGCGGCCGCAGCAGACGGGCATCGTGGCAAGGGCTTTGCGATTGGTCCGTCAGTGACCTACGCCTTCAACCCCGGTTTGCAGTTCAGCGGTTCCTGGCAGCATGATGTGATTGCCGAGAACCGGGCGCAGGGCGACACGTTCTGGTTCAACTTTGCCACGAAGTTCTGATTGCACGCAGCTGCAGACAATTTTCCACAAGAATGCCGGGCCTCAGTGCCCGGCATTTTGCCTCACTCCAGCGGCTCTCCCTCATGGACGCGGGAGATGAGTGCGGAGGCCTGGCGGGTGCAGCCGCTGTCGAGCAGCCAGCCGAGCACGGCACCGGGATAGGCATCTTCCAGATCCTGCGGCAGCACCTTGAGGCCGAACTTGCGCAAGGCGGAGCCAGCCGAAAGCGCCAGCGCGCCGTCGGTCACGGGGAATGTGGCAGGGGCGGTGAATGTGTGGCTGCCCGCCGGCCAGTTGAGGTCTGACGCCTTGCCTGCTTGATTGCGCAGGGTAACGGTCAGGGCCTCTGCCGCGTCCCGCCTCCAGAACGTCAGTTCATCCTTGCGGGTGCAGCGTTCGCCGGAGCTGTCGATGCTGACGAGCCAGATGCCCGGCTGGTCCGGCAGGCTGCTGTCCGTCTTGCGCGAGGCGCCGAGCACTTCCGATGTCTGGCCGCCAGCGCCGAGGAACTTGCGCACCGCATCCCAGCCGCTGAAGGGGCGCTCCACCGGCGGGGCGGCATCCAGCTTGCCGTCAAAGGGGCCTTCGATCCGTTTCATTTCACCGGACTGGAAAAGAACGGTGAGTTTTGCGCCATCAGGCAGTTTCAGGCTGGAGCCTTCGGCAATGCGGTCGCCCGGCTGCAGGCTGGCGGGGCCGCTGGCGGCAACCACAATCATGTCCGCCAGCGCTGGCGCTGCGGTTGCCCCGCTCAACAGGGCCGCGATCATCATCTGCCGGAACATGCCGAACCTCATCCTGCTCTCAATCCAACCGGGCGCAGGTTATTTGCCGCCCAGAACGATCTGTGTACCCGTTTCACCTTGCCCGAGGCGCGCCAGATGCAGGCGCGAGGGGCCGTCATCACCGCGCAGGCGCAGCACCGATTCAAATCCCTGCCGCGCCGCCTCCGCCTCTTCTTGCTGCAGCAAGGCGAAAGCGGCGGCATAGGCCGCCATCCACTCCGCCCCGGCCTCCGCCCCACTCAAAGGCTCGACGCAGGGCAAGGGTTCCGCGCGGCCCTTCACCACCAGGTCGCCGATGGGCCGGTAGGTGAGGCCCGGTGCGTGGGCCGCAGCTGCGGCGCTGACGCAGATGCGCGTGCCCAGATATTTATTGGCGCCTTCCAGCCGGGCGGCGGTGTTCACCGTGTCACCGATGCTTGTATAATCGAAAAACCGGCTACCGCCAAAATTACCGACTACGGCCTCACCCCGGTGCAGGCCGATGCGGGTGACGCCGAGCGGAATGCCCTCCGCCGCCATCTCCTTGCGGAAGCCCTCGCAGAAGGCATCCACCGCCAGCGCCAGCTTCACGGCCTTGAGGCTCTGCTCCGGGTCTTCCTCCGGTGCGCCGAAGAAGCCGACCACGGCATCGCCGATCAGCTTGTCGATGGTGGCGCCGTGGCTGACGAAGAGGTCACACATGCGGTCCAGATAGCGGTTGAGGATTGCGGCCACCTGATCCGCCGTTAGCTGCTCCGACAGGGTGGTGAAGCCCTCAAGGTCCGTGAACACATAGGTGACCGTGCGCTTTTCCCCGCCAAGGGCGAGGCTGAGCCGCCCCGAAGTCAGCCGCTGCACCACCTGCGGGCTGACATAGCGGGAGAAGGCGGTGTTGAGAAACGCCCGCTCCGACCGGTCGATGCGCCAGCGGAACAGGGCAAGCAGCAGCGCGGCGGCAATCGCGGCGGCAGGCGGGGTGAGCACGGGCAGCTGCAGGATCTGCAGGCGCAGCAGCAGCGCAGACACGGCAAGACAGGCAAATGCGGCAAGGCCAAGCACGAGGAAGAAGCGGCCCGGCTTCTGCGTCAGAGTGAAGCCGGTGACGGTGGCGGCCGCCGCAAGGGCAGCCAGCATGAGGCCGAATTCCAGCGGCAGGGCAGGCAGGCTGCGGCCTTCCAGCACCTGCGCCAGAATATGGGCGTGGATGGCGATGCCCGGCACCGTGCCGCCTTCGGTGCCGGCAAGGGACACCATCGGCGCCGGATGCTGGTCGAGATGCGGCAGGTCCGTGCCGATCAGCACGTATTTCCCGGCAAGCCACTCATCCGGCAGCAGTGCAGCGGTGTGGGCCGGATATTGCGGAAAGGCGGTGAGGCCGGGGCCTTGCGGCGCCTGATAGAGAATGCGCCCGCGCGGCGGCGGCGTTCCGGCTGCTTCGGCGGCCAGTGCTGCCGTGAAGGTGGTGATCGGTGCGCCGTCCCGGTCCTGCGGAAAGGGCAGATGCCGCACGATGCCATCTGAATCATCGCGCTGCAGCACGATGGAGCCATGGCCGCGCCCGCTGACCGAATTTCCGAGATAAAGCCGCTGCTGCGGCGTCAGGTCGTTGAGATCGCTGGCAACAGCCAGGATCACCGGGCTTGACGCATCGTCGATGGCAGCCAGCAGATCGGCATCCTTCACCGGGTCGCTCGGGCCGTCGAACAGAATGTCGATGCCGATGGCCTTGGGGCCGGTGGCGCTGATGCGCCGGATCAGGGCCGCGAGAAAGCCCCGGTCGATGGGCGAGCGGTAGGGAAAGGCGGCCAGCGTTTCCTCGGTGATGGTGAGGATGACGATATCCTCGCGCCGTTCCGTAGCGGTTCCGCCACCGGCAAACAGGATCACATCGCCAAGGCGCGGCTCCAGCCTTGTGGCCACGGGCAGCACCAGAATGAGCGCAAGGCAGGCAGCCAGAACCGGCGCCAGCCTGCGCTGCACTGGGCCCGCAAGTGCGGGTTTGCTGGCGCGGCCCATGGTCATCTGGGCGCGTCGAAGCGGCGCACGTCCGAGCGGGTGCCGTCCTTGTAGGTCAGTTGCACGGTGATGTAGGCGGTGCTGCGCGGCACCTGCAGATAGACATCCGATCCCGGCCCGGAGCGGGGCACGGCATGGGGATTGTCCGGGTCACAGGGGCCGGTGTCGAAGGCCAGGTCCGGCTCGTCCTTGTTGATGCCGTAGCGCACACCGGACAGCGCGCAGCGGTAGCTGATCAGATGGGTGAAATAGGCCAGCTGCTCCCGCCCGCCGCCGAAGGAAATCCAGCTGTTCCAGAAACGCTCGAGAATGTCCTTCTGCCCCGCAATCAGCGCCGTGTCCGGATCGAAATGCAGCGTATAGGGCCCCTGCGTCTCGCCGCGCAGGTTGGTGTATTGCACCTCGATGTCCATGGCGGACGCAGAGCCCGGCAGCTCGAAGCCGGGATAGGGCAGGGGCTGGCCGGTGGCCGGGTCCATCGCTCCGCTCATGACGCCGGTGGAGCGGAACTCGCCGCCCGGCAGACGCACGAAGATTTCCCGCGCCTTGTCGGCGATGGAGAGCGTCATCAGCCAGCCCTGATTGCTGCGGGTGGCGGACAGCTGCAGCGGATTGGCCATGGCCGCATCGCTCATGGCCGAAAGCGCGGCAAGACGGCTGCGGGCATCCTCCAGCCAGCTGGCGG
Source organism: Pannonibacter sp. Q-1 (assembly GCF_054073275.1). Lineage (NCBI taxonomy): Bacteria > Pseudomonadati > Pseudomonadota > Alphaproteobacteria > Hyphomicrobiales > Stappiaceae > Pannonibacter > Pannonibacter sp. Q-1. Next base: position 373,428 of record NZ_JBSXNB010000002.1, on the reverse strand, counting down.
CCATCTGCTGATCAATGAAGTAGCGCAGAACCTTGCCTTGATCCGCCGCCTCAACGAAACGGGTCAGCAGATCCTTTTCCCTCGTCTTGTCGGCCAGAGATTGCTGGCCGAGGCGGCTCTGCGAATAATCGAGGCTAAGTTCATAGAGTGCCGGGCCGAAATCCGGATAGGCTTCTATGAAGCTGCCCAGCCGGCGCACCCGCTCGTCCCGCTCCTCCAGCAGGATCGAGGCAAACAGCGTTGCCGGATCGCGCCGTCCGGCGGAAAGCGCACGGTAGACCTCGCGCGCTCCGGCGCGGCCCTCCTGCACCTTCAGCACCGCCTGAAACCGCAGGTGCGGATCGATCTGCGGCTCGCCGAAGGCGAAATATTTCAGATAGTCCTGCCGCGCGCCCGGATAATCGCCCTTGAGTTCGCGCAGGCGGGCGTTGGCGTAGAATTCATGCGGGCGCTGCGGATTTTCCACCAGCAGCGAGCGGCTTTGCAGGGCGGCGAAAAGCTGCTCGATCTGCCCGGCATCTGCCGCAGGCAGGCTGGCAAGGCGCATGCGCGCCAGCTCGGCAAAGGCACCAGCGGGAAAGCGCTCCAGATAGGCTTCATAATCAGAAGAGGTGCGGCTGTCCTTTACCCCGTTCCAGAACACCAGTTCCTGCTGCAGCGCCTCGGCGGTGGCCGCCGGTGCAGGAGTAGCGCCTGCTGCATCCGCGCTGTCTGCGGTGGGCATCAGGATGATGTCGGTGGTGAGCGAAGAATGGTCCCACGGCACCTGCGCTCCGTCCGTTGCCGTCACCACATCCTGCCGCACGCGCTTGAACACGGTTTCGATGCTGGCGCCGGGCACCAGAAGCTCCCGGGCAATCGCCGCCGAATAGGGGCTGTTGAGCCCCCGGCCATCTGCTGCCGTGCTGCCGGGAGCCGTTGCAAAGGAAATGAAACTGCCGCGCGGCGTGCCCGTCAGCAGCGTCAGCCCGCCCGCGCTGCCGCCTGCGGAGCGGGTCAGCGCCGTGTTGCGGCAGGCATCGAGGATGATGATGTTCGGCCCGTCATGGGCCTCTTCCACCGCCGCCAGCACCCAGTCCACCGGCAGCGCCTCGAACTCGGCATCCACTTCCTCGCGCAGGTCCGCGCCGAGCGGGGCCAGATAATTGCGCCCGCCGGCGGCAAAGCCGTGGCCGGAGTAATAGACCGCCGCCAGCGTGCCGGAGGGCGCGGCCTTGAGCCTTGCCGTGAAGTCGCGCACCGCCGCTTTCATGCCGCGCAGATCCGCATCCATCACCAGCATCACCTCAAAGCCTGCCGCCTTGAGGCTGCCGGAAATCAGCGCCGCATCATTGGCCGGGTTTTTCAGGGCGGGCAGGGCAGGGCTGTCATAGGCGGCGTTGCCGATCACCAGCGCGAGGCGGCTGGCCGTGTCTTGCGCCCGTGCCGGAGCCACCGCACCCAGCAGCGTGAGGCAGAGAACCAGAACGGCCATCATCCCAGGCACCAGTCTGGCGGGCTCTGCCATCATCTTCCGCGACCCGCTGTCAGCTTGTCTCATCGTCTGTCCTGCCCGGAATGATGCCCGAAATGGCGCCCGTGTTGCTGCCTTCTGGATAATCCGCCGGGAGCAGCAAAGGCAACCTGCGGGCAATGATCTTACAGCAACCTGTCTTGCAAGATGTGCTGCCTGTCACGGACTGCCGCCCTCATCCTCCGCCTTGCACAGATTCAGCCGGGTTACGTTAGAGGTTAGATGGTATCAGGTTTTTATGCCGTCTAAGTAAGCAATCGAAGGTACGCAAAGCCATAACTCCTGCTTATCCCTATGATCAATCCTGATTACATGCGGATAAAATCTCTGATTAAATTTGCTTAAGTCATCAAAAGGTCAGCAAGTCTTCGTCAATCTGTCATATGGAGACTTGCATATGCGCCCCTGAACAGGGAGCGCAGGATGTCGCCGCAAGCAGTCGAACTTTCCGGAATCCGCAAGACCTTTGGCAGCGAAAGCGTGCTCAAGGGCATCGATCTGTCCATCCGTCCGGGTGAATTTCTGTCACTGGTCGGCTCCTCCGGCTGTGGCAAGTCCACGCTGCTGCGGGTCATCGCCGGGCTGGAGACGCCGGATCAGGGAAAGGTGAACATCGGCGGCTCGGATGTGACCGGCATGGACCCGAGCGACCGGAACCTTGCCATGGTGTTCCAGTCCTACGCGCTCTATCCGCACATGAGCGTGCGCCAGAACATCGCCACCCCCTTGCGCATGCGCCGTCTGCCAGCTTCCGCCCGCCTGCCGCTGGTGGGCCGCCTGATGGCACCGAAGGCGCGGCTTGCCGAAATCTCCGCCGCTGTCGAGGACGCCGCCGAAACCCTGCAGATCGGCCACCTGCTGGACCGCAGGCCCGCCCAGCTTTCCGGCGGCCAGCGCCAGCGTGTGGCGCTTGCCCGGGCGCTGGTGCGCTCTCCTTCGGCCTTCCTGATGGATGAGCCGCTGTCGAACCTCGACGCCAAGCTGCGCGCCCACATGCGTGAGGAACTGGCGGCCCTGCACCGGCGGCTGGGCGCGACCTTCATCTATGTCACCCACGACCAGATCGAAGCCATGACCATGTCGGACCGCATCGCGCTGATGTCGGAAGGGCGGATCGAGCAGCTGGGCACGCCGGACGAACTCTACCGCCGCCCGGCGACGCTGACCGTCGCCCGTTTCATCGGCATGCCGGCGATCAACCTGCTGCCGGCCGAAATCACGGCCGAAGGCCGCGTGCATGCGCTGGGGCAGGATCTGGGCCTGCAGGTGGCCGCACAAGGGGCGGAAACCGCCACCATCGGCCTGCGCCCCGAAGACCTGGTGCCTGTGGATCAGGAACCTGCATCCGAGGGTCTTTCCGTCCGCGTGCTGCGGGCCGAGATGCATGGCGCCGACCGTTATGTCAGCTGTGCGCTGTCAGGACACGATGAACTCGTCCTGACCTTCCGCCAGTCCGCCGCCGTGCCGCTGGCCGTCTCTGCGGAAGGCATGCTGCACCTCGCTTTCGCGCCGGAGCGGCTGCATGTCTTCGGTGCCGATGGCCTGCGCCGGGAAACCGCAACGCAGGGGAGGGCGGCCGCATGAGCGTCACCAGCCTCGGCCTTGAGACCGGCGATGCCGCGCCCGTGCCGCGCCGCCGTACCCGCCGTGAACGGCAGATGATGATGCGCGGGCTGATGTTTGCCGCCCCCGCCAGCCTGCTGCTGCTCGGCATCTACATTCTGCCCGTCATCATTCTCGCTGGGTTTTCCGTCACGGATTACCGGCTGGGTGCGCTGTCGCTTCATTTCATTGGCCTTGATAATTTTGCACAGGCCTTCTCCGATCAGGTGTTCATGCGGGCGCTGCGCAACACCGCACTTTATGCGGCGCTGGTCATCCCCTTCGGCGTCGGCCTGGGACTTGGTGCGGCGCTGCTGGTCAATGCCCGCAAGCGCAGCCGCAGCTTCTGGGAAGTCGCCTATTTCCTGCCCGTCACGGCAACGCTCGTCGCCATGGCCACCGTCTGGCAGTTCCTGCTGCATCCTTCCATCGGCCCGGTGAATGCGGCGATCAAGTGGCTGGGCTTTTCGCCCGTGTCCTTCCTCTCCGATCCGGCGCTCTTGATCCCGTCCATGGCGATCATCGGCATCTGGCAGGTGCTGGGCTTCAACATGGTGCTGTTTCTGGCCGGTCTCACCGCCATTCCGCAGGACCTTTACGAGGCCGCAAGGCTGGACGGCGCCCGCTCGCCGCTGGACCGGTTTCTCACCGTCACCTGGCCGATGCTGGGGCCGACCACGCTTTTCGTCGTGGTCACCACCTCCATCTCCGCCTTCAAGGTGTTCGAGACGGTGGCCGTGCTGACCAAGGGGCGCTTCGGTTCCGAAACGCTGCTCTTCGCGCTCTATCTCGAAGGCTTCGAATATTCCAACACCGGCTATGCCGCCGCGCTGACGCTGATCTTCCTTGCAATCGTGCTGGTGCTGTCCATCGGGCAGACGGTGCACATGGACCGGAAGGTGCATTACTGATGGCCGCTCTCCGCCGCTTTGCCCCGCATCTGGTTCTGGCCCTTGGCGCAGCCTTCATGCTGCTGCCGTTCTACTGGATGCTGCTGACCTCCATCCGCCCGCCTGCAGAGATCTTCAACGTCTCGCTCTGGCCGTTCCCCGACCAGTTCGACGGGGCGGAGAACTATTCCCGCGCCGCCAGCCAGGTGCCCATGGCGCGTTTCATGCTGAACGGCGCCATCGTCTGCGGCGGCATCCTGATCGTGCAGATCCTGACGGCGGTGCCTGCGGCCTATGCGCTGGCCAAGCTCCGCTTTCCGGGCCGCCGCCTGCTGCTCGGCCTCGTCATCGCCGCGCTCTGCGTGCCCATTCAGGCGCTGGCCCTGCCGCTGTTCGTCGGCCTCGCCTGGACGAAGATGCTCAACACGTACTTTGCGATGATGCTGCCGTTCTTCCTGTCGGTCTTCGCCATCTTCCTCTTCCACCAGTCCTTCCGCAGCTATCCGGACGAAATCATCGAGGCCGCCCGCATGGATGGCTTTTCGGAGATGGAAATCTGCTGGGGTCTGGTGCTGCGCGGCTCGCTGCCCTCGCTTGCCGCCTTCTCGGTCTTTTCCATCGTCGCCCACTGGAACGATCTCTACTGGCCGATGATCGTCGTCACCGACGTCAATCTCGCCCCGCCGCCGCTCGGCATGCTGTTCTTCGCCGATGCGGAGACGGGCGCCAACTACGGCGCGCTGATGGCCGGTGCCACCCTCATCACCGCACCCATGGTGCTGTGCTTCCTCCTTGCCCGCCGCCATTTCATTGCGGGCATCACCATGACCGGCGTCAAATGACCCGGCCGTTCTCCTCCTCCCAACCGCATCCGGAGACTGTCATGAAGATCACTCGCCGCACCGCCCTCGGCGGTCTTGCCCTCGGCCTTGCCATGGCCGGGCTTGGCAAGCCTGCCCTTGCCAATGAGATCACGCTCGACGTGCTCTACAACCTGCCGGGCTTCACCAAGTTCCATCAGCCGCTGGCCGATGAGTTCATGAAGAACAATCCGGACATCAAGATCAACTTCCTCGCCCCCGCCGCCGGCTACAACGAAGGCCAGCAGCAGGTGCTGCGCGCCGCCGTGACGGGCAACCTGCCGGATGTCTATTTCTCCGGCTATAACCTGACGGCGGAACTCGTCCACACGCTGGCCCCGCGCAACCAGATCACCGATCTGACGCCCTTCATCGAAGCCGAAGGCGGCCAGGCCTTCCTCGACGCCAACTACAGCCCGAAGATGGCCGCGCTCGGCCAGATCGACGGCAAGCAGTATGGCCTGCCGGTCAACGCCTCCTCGCCGATCGTCTACATCAACGCCGATCTGGTGAAGAAGGCCGGCGGCGACCCGGACAAGATGCCCGACACCTTCGAAGGCCTGATCGAACTGGCCGCGAAGATCCACGCCATGGACCCGAAGATCGCCGGCATGGGCTATGACATCAACGGCTGGCCGGATGACTGGCTGTGGCAGGCGCTGATCTTCCAGCAGGGCGGCCGTCTGGTTGATGCGGAAACCAAGACCGTTGCCTTCGACAACGAGATCGGCCTCAACGCCCTGAAGCTGACCCGCCGTTTCGTTACCGAAGGCGGCCAGAACCTTCTGGACTGGGACCAGTCGCGCCAGCAGTTCGGCGCAGGCCTCACCGGCTTCATCTTCTCCACGCCCGCCCACGTGCAGACCATCGAAGGCCTGGTGGGTGACCGCTTCGAGCTGAAGACCGCCACCTTCCCGCTGGACAACAAGGACACCGGCGGCGTGCCGACCGGCGGCAACTCCGCCGTGATCCTGACGCAGGACAAGGCCAAGCAGGACGCGGCCTGGAAGTACCTGAAGTGGATCACCGGCCCGCAGGCGCAGGACACCATCGTGCGCATCACCGGCTATCTGCCGACCAACAAACTGGCCACCGGTCCGGAGTTCCTCGCACCCTTCTATGCCGAGAAGCCGAACGTGAAGACCGCCTCCCTGCAGGCCGACCGCTCCATGCCCTGGGCCGGTTATCCGGGCGGCGATTCCGTCCGCATCTGGCGCACCCAGCGCGACATCATCGGCGCCGTCATGCGCGGCGAACTGACGCCGGAAGACGGCCTGAAGCAGGTGGTTGATCAGACCAACGCCCTGATGAAGTGACGCTTTCTCCCGGCGGGCTGCGTCTTGCGGCAGCCGGGCACAGCCAATTGACCATTGAGGCTGCGGGGGGCTGTTTCCCGCAGCCTTTTCTTGCCCCTTGCATCCCTCCTCAGGACCGTTTCCATGAAAATCATCCAGCTCACCGACACCCACCTGATGCCCCCCGGCGCGGTGGTGAACGGGGTTGACCCGGAGCGCCAGCTGCGCCTTGCCGTCGAGGACATTCTCGCCCGCCATGGCGATGCGGACCTCATGGTCATCACCGGTGACCTGTGCAACCACGGCGATCCGGAAGCCTATGCGCTGTTGCGCGAGATCCTGGCGCCCGTGCCCTTCGAGCTGCGCCTTTTGATCGGCAACCACGACCGCCGCCCGGAATTCCGCGAGGCCTTTCCGGAGCATCCGGTGGACGGGCAGGGCTTCGTCCAGTCCTTCAAGGATACGGACCATGGCCGGCTGCTGTTTCTGGACACCCATGAAGCCGGCATGATCGGCGGGCTCTATGGTGCGGACCGCATGGCCTTTCTCGATGAGGCGCTGGCCGGGGCAGGGGATGTGCCCGTCACCGTCTTCATCCATCACCCGCCGTTTGACTGCGGCATCGGCCATTTCGAGAATATCGGCCTGCATGATGACGGCGCGCTGATGCAGCGCCTCGGCACCCATCCGGGCGGCGTGCGCCACATCGTCTTCGGCCACATCCACATCCCCATGGCAGGCACGGCAGCCAACGGCATCGCCTACAGCTCCGGCCAGGCCACCGGCCACCGCTTCATCACCGACCTTGCCGACCCATGCCCCTGGTGGACCGGCGGCAACCCCACCTACCGCATCCTCCTCCTCGACGAGCACGGCCTGCGCGCCTACACCGCCGAGACATCACAAGTGCCGACAAGCCGCGCAGCGCGGTGCGAGGGGCCGTGAGGGGGAGATGATTGCTGCTTGATCACACAACTCCTGATATCGTATTGAAGTCAATGCGCTAGGCAGGGGGCAGGTTGGCGGTGTCGGTTAATTTTGATCATCTGAGCAATATCAGTCCGGAACTGCACCGCCTGGGTGTGCTGGCCGAACGTTTCTTTGCAGATGATGCCAACACGTCTCTGATCAAGAGCCGCCAGTTCGGCGAGTATCTGGCCAAAGAGATCGCGGCGCGTTCAGGGCTTTATGATCCGGCTCTCCGGGAGCTGCAGGTGGACCTGATCCGCAGGCTTGCCGCTGAACAGATACTGCCGAGGGATGTTGCCGGCATTTTCCATGCGGTCAGAAAGGCCGGTAACGAGGCTGCCCACGGTATTGGCGGTTCTCCATCTGATGCTCTGTCTGCGCTGCGGTTCTGTCATGCGCTGGGTGTGTGGTACCGCAGAACCTGGGGGCGGGACGCCGGGTTCAACCCCGGCCCCTTTGTGCCGCCACGCGCGTCAAGAGAAACCGACGCGGCCACACTGGCCGAGCTGGCGGCCCTGCGTCAGCAGGTGCAGGACGCCGAAGCGAAACTGGCAGCGGCCCATGCGTCTGCTGAAGAGCTGGAAAAGGCCCGCCTTGCAGCGCAGGAGATGGCCCGGCAGGCGGTAGAGGAAAGCGCGGTCTGGGAGCAGACGGCCATGGAGCTTGAGGCCAATCAGGCGGCTTTGGCATCGAGGCTCAAGGAACTGCAGTCTGATGCTGCTGCCCAGCCGCAGGCAACGCTTCTGGCATTCCGCCAGGCGGGCATGGAAGCGGCAAACAGGCTGGAACTGGACGAACGCCAGACCCGCCAACTGATTGACGTGCAGCTGTCGGATGCCGGATGGGAAGCCGATTCCATGGCCTTGCGCTATTCGAAGGGCACAAGGCCGGAAGAGGGGCGCAACCTTGCCATCGCCGAATGGCCGGCGGAGAGCGGCTCTGCCGACTACGCACTGTTTTGCGGCCTGACCTGCGTGGGCGTGGTCGAAGCCAAGCGGGAGGCGGTGAATGTGCAGTCCGCCCTGTCTCAGGCCGAGCGTTATGCCCGCCATATTCGGCTGAGCCCTGAAATGCTGGCTGCGGATGATCCCTGGCAATATGGTCTGGATGAGCCTTTCCGGGTGCCGTTTGTCTTTGCCACCAATGGCCGCCCGTTCTTGCGCCAGTGGCTGGCCGGATCGGGTATCTGGTACAGGGATGTCCGGCGGCAGACCAACCATCCGCTGGCCATGCCAAGCTGGTTTACCCCGAAGGACCTTCTTGAAAAGCTGCGTACGGATGTGGACGCCGCTGCGCTCGGGCTTGCCGAAGACAGTTTCGGCCATGGGCGGCTGCGGCCCTATCAGGAGAAGGCGATTGCTGCAGTGGAGGAGGCTATTGCCGGTGGACAGCGCGAGATCCTCCTCTCCATGGCGACGGGAACCGGAAAGACGCGCACGGCCATTGCGCTGATGTACCGGCTTTTGAAGCACAACCGCTTCCGCCGTATCCTCTTCCTTGTTGACCGCAAGACGCTTGGCAAGCAGACGAGTGATGCCCTCGACACCACCGAAATCGAAGGCATGCTCAACTTTTCGCAGATCTACAAGGTTTCAGGCCTCGATACGCGTCAGCCTGCGGATGAGGACCGGGTGCAGGTGGCAACCGTGCAGTCGATGATTGCCCGTATTCTCAACGAGCCAGACCCGGCAAGGCGCCTGACGCCCGGCACCTTTGACTGCATCATCGTGGATGAGGCCCACCGGGGCTACACGCTGGATGCGGAGTTGAGCGAGAGTGAAGCCGGCTTCCGTAACATTGATGACTACCAGTCCGCCTACCGGCAGATCCTGGACCATTTCGATGCGGTGAAAGTGGCGCTGACAGCAACGCCTGCGCTGCACACCCGCGAGATCTTCGGCCACCCGGTGTTCCATTATGGCTACCGGCAGGCCGTCGTGGAGGGCTATCTGATCGATTATCTGCCGCCCCGGCGCATCACAACAGCGCTGGCTGAGGCGGGTATCCACTTTGAGGGCGGCGAGGAGGTCGAGATCATCGACCGCCGCACGGGGCAGATCGACCTGTTCGAGCTGCCCGATGATGTGGAGCATGACTATGATCTGGCCGACTTCAACAGGCGGGTCCACTCCGAAGCGTTCAATCGGATCGTTTGCCGGGCCATCGCAACCGAGATTCCCCCGTCCAAACCGGGCAAGACGCTGATCTTTGCGGCCCGTGACAGCCACGCCGATGATATCGAGCGGCTTCTGGTGGAGGAACTGCAGGAGGAATACGGCAGGGATGCCATTCCGCACGGGATGGTCGCCAAGATCACCGGAAAGGTTGACCGGGTTGAGGAAAAGATCCTGAAGTTCAAGAACGATCCCCAGCCGAAATACGTGGTGACCGTGGATCTGTTGACCACCGGTGTTGATGTGCCCTCAATCTGCAATCTGGTCTTCGTGCGCCGGGTGAGAAGCCGCATTCTCTATGACCAGATGATCGGCCGGGCGACACGGCTTTGCCCTGATATCGGCAAGGAGCATTTCCGCATTTTCGATGCGGTCGATCTTTATGCGGAACTGCAGGAAACATCGGACATGCGGCCCGTGGCCGTAAGGCCGGATGTTCCGCTGGGCCAGCTTCTGGCTGACCTTGAGAACGCGCCCACGGAAGAAGACCGCAACTGGGTGGCGGGGCAGGTGATCATGCGCATGCGGGCGCGCCTCAAGCGCATGGACAGGGAAACGCAGGAGAGCTTCGAGCGGGTGACGGGGGAGAGCCCGGATACCTTGCTGCAGCATCTGGCAAGCCTCTCCGGCAGGGCGCTGCAGGACTGGTTCGAGGCCCATCCGCAGGCCGTGCCGCTGCTGGAGCGGCCGCCGGTGGCGCAGGGGGAGGGGATGCTCATCTCCACCCATGAGGACGAGCTGCTGCGCATTGAGGAAATCTTCGGGCGCAACACCACGCCCGAGGATTACATCACCGGCTTCGAGCGTTTCGTGCGGGAGAACATGAACCAGGTTCCGGCGCTGATCGCCGTGACCCAGCGCCCGCGTGATCTGACCCGCAAGGAGCTGTCCGAACTGGCGGGGCTGCTGGACGAGCACAACTACTCCGAAAGCATGCTGCGCGCCGCCTATGGCCGGGCACGCAATGCCGATATCGCCGCCCATATCATCGGCTTCGTGCGGCAGGCCGCGCTGGGCGATCCGCTGGTGCCCTATGCCACCCGAGTGGAAAATGCCATCCGCAGGATCGAGGCCTCGCGCAGCTGGACGGCGAAGCAGAAGGAGTGGCTGCGCCGCATTGGCCGTGCCTTGAAGGACAGGCCCGTGGCCGATCCGGTGATGCTGGATCAGGACAGCTTTGCCGACAAAGGCGGTTTCCAGCGCATCTCGCAGGAATTTGACGGCGCGCTGGACGAGGTGCTGCACGCCTTCAACGAAGCCATATGGGGACCTTCTGCCGCGTGAGGCGGGCAGCCTGTTGACCCGCGCCCGCCGCCCGCTACAAACACACACCCGCCAAGCGAACCGGAAAGCCCGTCATGAACGCCAATGCTATCGTCCAGAAACTCTGGCGCCTCTGCACCGTGCTGCGCAAGGACGGCATCACCTATCAGCAATATGTCACGGAGCTGACTTATCTGCTGTTCCTGAAGATGATGGCCGAGCGCAACCGCGAGACGGGCAGCCTGCCGAAGGGCATGCGCTGGGCGGATCTGGCGAAGGCCAGCGGATTGCCGCAGCTGCGCCATTACCGGGACGTTCTGGTCACGCTCGGAAATTCCAGCGTGCGGCTGGGGCGCGATGATGAACTGGTGCCTGTGCCTGCGGACAATGCCGCGCCGGAAGAGCGCAAGCGCTATGCCGATGCGCGGCCGCTGCCGGAGATGGTGCAGGAGATCTTCGACAGCGCCTCCACCTTCATCCGCGAGCCGCAGAACCTTGCCACCCTTGTCACTGCCATTGACGAGCTGGACTGGTTCTCGGACGAGCGCGATCAGTTCGGTGATCTGTACGAGGGCCTGCTGCAGAAGAATGCGGAAGAGACGAAACGCGGTGCGGGGCAGTATTTCACCCCGCGTGTGCTGATCGAGCTTCTGGTCCGCCTCATGCAGCCGCAGCCGGGGGAGGTGATCCAGGACCCGGCGGCAGGCACCGGCGGCTTCCTCATCGCCGCAGACCGCTACATGCGCGCCCGCACGGACGATTATTTCGACCTTGGCGAAAAGGCCGCCTGGCAGAAGCGGCAGGCGATCCGTGGCATGGAAAACGTGCCGGGCACCCTGCGCCTGCTGCTGATGAACCTTTACCTGCATGATATCGACAGCGAGCATGTGCATCTGGGCGACACCCTGTCGGACAAGGGCACGAAGCTGGGCCGGGCAAACCTCATCCTCACCAACCCGCCCTTCGGCCCGGCGGGCGGGGCGCCGACGCGCGATGACCTGACGGTCACGGCCACCGTCTCTTCCTATCAGCTGCCCTTCGTGGAACATTGCATCCGTGCGCTGCAGCCCGGCGGGCGGGCGGCCATCGTCGTGCCTGACAATGTGCTGTTCGAGGACGGGCGCGGCAAGGCGTTGCGGCAGATGATGATGGACTGGTGCGACCTGCACACCATCCTGCGCCTGCCCACCGGCATCTTCTATGCGCAAGGGGTGAAGACCAATGTCATCTTCCTGACCCGGGGCACGAGCGAGACCGGCAACACCAAGGCCGTCTGGATCTATGACCTGCGGGCGCAGATGCCGAAATTCGGCAAGACCACGCCGCTGACGGAAAATCATTTCGAAGGATTTGAAAAGGCCTTCGGCACCAGTCCCCATGGTGCGCAGCGCGGCCCGGACGAGGGCGAGGCCGGCCGCTGGCGCATGTTCACCCGCGAATACATTGCCGCACGCGATGACGATCTCAACATCCCTTGGCTGCGTGAGGCGGAGGAAGAGGCGGAAGACGGCCTCACCGAGCCCGACGACATCGCCGCCGCCATCCTCGGCCACCTGCAGGCCGCCATGCTGGAAATCGAAGCCCTCTCCACCGAACTCGGCGGCGATCTGCCGGAGGCAGTGGAATGAGCGGGCTGCCGAAGGGGTGGGTTGAGGCGAAAATTGGCGAAGTCTGCAACTACATCCAGCGAGGGAAGTCCCCGAAGTACGTTGAAAGCAGCGCACTTCCTGTCATTAATCAGAAGTGCGTCCGCTGGGCCGGGATTGACGAACGGTATCTGAAGTATGTTGACCCCGAGCAATGGTCATCGTGGACTGAAGAGCGATTTCTCGCTCCCGATGATGTGCTGTGGAACTCTACGGGAACCGGCACCATCGGAAGAGCTGCGCTATTCAAGGGATTACAGACGGCGGATCGGGCTGTCGTAGACAGTCATGTCACCATTCTACGTACCAATGGCGCGGTGACGGGCACATTCTTGCACCGCTTCATCCAGTCACCAGGCGTTCAGGCTGCGATCGTCGACATGCAGTCTGGGACGACAAACCAAGTCGAACTAAATCGAGCGGGGATCATTGCGACAACGTTGCCCCTCCCACCCCTGGCCGAACAAAAGCGCATCGTGGCCAAGCTGGAGGCGCTGAACGCGAAATCCGCCCGCGCCCGCACCGAACTCACCCGCATCGAAACCCTCGTCTCCCGCTACAAACAGGCCGTGCTCAGCAAGGCGTTCAGCGGGGCGTTGACTTCGACCCAATTTGCTCAGCCTGATGGCAACAGAAGTGCTAGCCATCCGGCGCATTGGAAACAAATGCAACTTGGCGAAATTGCCGACATCAAGTCCGGGATCACGTTAGGCAAGAAGCGCAGGCCGGACGAGCCGTTGTTGGAGTTGCCCTATCTGCGCGTTGCGAACGTGCAGCGGGGCTGGCTCGATCTCAGGGAGATCAAGACGATCAAGGTAACTGCCAAAGAGGCCAACGCTCTGCTGCTCCGAGAGGGCGATGTGCTTATGAATGAAGGTGGTGATCGAGATAAGCTCGGGCGGGGCTGGGTTTGGGATGGGCAAATCCACGACTGCATCCATCAGAACCATGTGTTTCGCGTGAGATTGGCTTCCGGCGCGGTTCCCCCGCGCTTCCTGTCCTATTACGCCAATGAATTTGGGCAAAAGCACTTTTTCGACGAGGGGAAGCAGACGACGAACCTCGCATCCATTAGCAAGTCGAAACTCTCCGCTATGAATGTGCCGGTTCCGCCCTTTGAAGAGGCAACAGAAATCGTCCGCCGCATCGAATCCGCCTTCGCCAAGATCGACCGGCTGGCGGCAGAGGCGAAGCGGGCGCTGGCGCTGGTGGGGCGGTTGGATGAGGCGGTCCTGGCCAAGGCCTTCCGCGGCGAACTGGTGCCCCAGGACGAAAACGACGAACCCGCCACAACCCTCCTCGCCCGCATCCGCGCCTCCCGCGATGCGGCGCCGAAGGTGAAGCGGGGACGGGGAAGAAAGGCGTGACAACGCTGTGTGACCTCGCCACACGGCTTCCCATCGTCATCGGCCTGCCTTTAGCTGCCGTTCGGACGCGCTTCAAGAAAGGAAATTGATGACCTCTTTTTGGGTAAACTCAGCGACGCTCTCGGCCTAAATCAGAAGAAGTCCAAAATAAGCAATCTTTTGAGCAACTTACGGATGAAGGGGCGGATCCATAATGCGGGATCCAAGACGGCGCCTGAATGGCGCCTTTCGGACGAAGCGTGAACATTCTAAGAAAGCTCTAAGAGAGCTACCAGACTGCTGACAAACCTTCGGCCTCTCCATCGTCATCCTCGGCCTTGTGCCGAGGATCTAACCAAATCAATGGCTTGCAGATGGTCGGGACAAGCCCGACCATGACGAAAGAGGAGAGATCTTGCTTTGTCAACGACCATAAAGCTCTAAGAGAGCTACGAAAGGAATTTAAGAAAGCCGGTGGTCATTGAGACAGCCACCAGCCGTGCCGGATATAGGAACGTTTTGAGGAGCGTCTGACTTCGCAATGACCATCCCCGATTACCAGACCCTCATGCTGCCCGTCCTGCGTCTTGCTGCCGAAGGTGAAACGCGGGTGGCGGATGCGGCCGGGCGTATTGCCGGTGAGTTCGGGCTGACGCCGCAGGAGCAGGAGGAGATGCTGCCGAGCGGGCGACAGCGGGTGCTGCACAACCGCATTCACTGGGCGAAGTTTTACATGAGCAAGGCCGGACTGATCGTCTCGCCCGTGCGGGGGCGCTTTGTGGCCTCGGACAAGGGCAGGGCGCTGCTGGCCGGCGCTCCGCAGCAGATCACCCTGGCGATGCTGATGCAGGATCCGGAATTCCGCGCCTTTTATGAGAACGGGCGTGGCAGCTCCAGCGGGGAAGACGCGGCGGGCGCGCCGGGGGCGGTTGCTGTTGAGGCCGCCGCTTCGCCTGCCACACCGGAAGAGCAGATCGACGCGGCCCATGCGGCCATGACGGCGGAGCTGCGGGATGAATTGCTGCAGCGCATCCTCGCCAACAGCCCGGCCTTCTTCGAGCAGCTGATCGTCGATCTGCTGGTGGCCATGGGCTATGGCGGCAGCCACAAGGATGCCGCCGCGCAGCTTGGCCGCTCCGGCGATGGCGGCGTGGACGGCGTGGTCAACGAGGACCGGCTCGGCCTTGACCGCATCTATGTGCAGGCCAAGCGCTATGCCCCCGGCAATCCCGTTGGCCGCCCGGATGTGAACGGCTTCGTCGGCAGTCTCGTTGGTCTTGGCGCCACCAAGGGCGTGTTCGTCACCACCTCCAGCTTCAGCCAGCCCGCCCGCGACTACGTGCGCCATCTTGCGCAGCGGGTGATCCTCATCGACGGGCAGGAGCTGGCCGACCTGATGATCGAGCACGGCGTTGGCGTCAGAGGCTACCGGACGGTCGAGTTCAAGCGGCTGGATGAGGATTTCTTCGGGGAGGAGTGAGGCGTTGTTGCGGCAGGTGGCGGGGCATGTGCTGGCTGTGGCGTCAGCGGGGCTTTTTTGAGACAGGCGATGAAGCCCGGAAACAAAACCCCAGAAACAAAACCCTGGAAACAAGAGCCCGGAAACAGCTGCCCCGCCGACAGAGGGGCTGATGCCAGGGGCTGAGATGCTGGCGCATCACGCCTTGAATTTGCTGAGGTGCCGCGCGGGCTTGGCCGGTTGCCGTCGCGGCATGATCGCCGCGCGGTGATGCTGGATCACAATTTGCCCATAAATTCTCGAAATACTTTTTACATTACACGGCTAATAATATTTGTATGACTAAAATTTAAGGCTTTCTCTATGGAGGGGGCCGCGCATTTCTTTTGATGTTTGAGTCGTTTGCTGAATTTTAACGGAGTAAGTCTAGCGTCCTCTTCGCAGGGCTGCTGTTGAACTGATGCGCTAGAGACAAAGGGACAGGGGCGCTGCATTTGCATTTTCCAATACGGGGAAGACACTATGCCGACCACCTTGCTGAAGACCGGAATCGCCGCCTCCCTGCTCCTTGCTGCATCGCCGGTGCTGGCCGACTCCTACAAGCTGACCACGCTGGAATGGCCGCCCTATGTCATGGCTGACGGCTCTGGCACCAGCCCTGAGGCGGTGAAGAACACCTTCTCAAAGGCAGGTCACAGCGCGGAAGTGGCGGTCTTTCCGTGGAACCGCGCCGTGAAGATGGCAGCGGAAGATCCGGCCTGGATCGGGGTGTTCCCGGAATATTACAGCTCTGACTCCGATGCCGAAAAGGGTGGCAGCCGCTGCCTGTTCTCCAAGTCCTTCGGCATCAGCCCTGTCGGGTTCATCCAGCTTGCAGACAAGCCCATCACCTGGAAATCGCTGGATGATCTGAAGGCCTACAAGATCGGCGTGGTGCGCGGCTACAATAACGAAGAGCAGTTCGATGCCATGGCCGCAAAGGGCGAGATCAAGGTCGATGAGGCGGACAGTGATGTGCAGAACATCCTGAAGGCCGCCGGCGGGCGCACGGATGCCGCGGTGGTCGACAAGCTGGTCTTCGAGCATCTTGCCAAGACCGATCCGCAGGTGTCCGCCGTTGCTGCCAAGCTTTCCTTCAATGATGTGCTGCTGAAGGAGCATGGTCTGCATATCTGCTTCAAGAACTCGGACGAGGGCCGCAAGGCACGCGATGCCTTTGACGGCGGTCTGTGAAGCGCAAGGCCCCGGCTGCTGGTTTCCTGCTGCCGGGGCCTGTTGTCTTTGACCCGGCGTGGCGTTTCCTGACCGGCGTTGCCGGGGTGGGGCGTTGATTGAGCGTCCCCACCTCACGCCCCGGATGCAAGGATGAAGCGGCCGAAGGTCAGGCAGGTGCATGGATATTGTTGCGGCTGACGCAGAGGCCGGGCACTTGTGCGGCCCGGCGGGGCGGTTTTCTCATTTCAATATTTGATATCTGGAAACAATTATCTGTATCCGCTTGCAGAATTAAGACTTCATTCGTCAGTATAAGTAACAATGCTGCGAATTCAGATGGGGATCTACCATGAAGTTCTGGCAGTCCGTAAAATTTGCCACCATTGCGCCGGTCGTGGCGGTCGTTGCGGTGGCTTTCGCCGGGTTCTCCTACGTCGCCAGCACCAAGCAGATTGATACGGTGGAGGCGTCCTTCCGGTCCGAGATCCAGCTGAGCACCGAGCTGTCAAATCTCGCCCTCGGCAATGCAATCTGGGACTTCAATGCGGAACTGGCCAGGACCGTTCTGAGGCCGCTTCTGGACAATCCCCGCTTCTCCTGGGCCGTCGTGCGGGAGGAAAGCGGCTCCATCTTCGCCGTGATTGACCGGTCCGGGGCCAGCGGCCAGGATCTGCTGGACAATGTGCCGGAGGCAGAGCAGGCGCCCGCCGATGATGGCAGCACCAAATTCATCGTAACGCCGGGATATATTGTCGGCATCAAGCCGATTGTGCGCGAGGATGGCGGCAGCCAGACCCGGATCGGCAATGCCTATGTAGCGTTTGACCGTCAGTTCGTCACCAGCGCACGGACCGAGGCGCTGACAACCTCTCTGCTTTTGACGGCGGCTGCGATCGTGATCGTGTCGCTGTGCCTGTTCTTCCTGATCCGCCGGATTGCCAAGCCGATTGCCCAGTTGTCGCGCACCATGCTGACGCTGGCCGATGGCCAGCTCGACTGTGAGGTGCCTTGCCTCGACCGGGCCGATGAACTGGGCCAGATGGCCAAGACCGTGGAAGTGTTCCGGCACAATGGCCAGCGCCAGCGCGAACTTGAGGGCGCGCAGGCCACCGCCTATGAGAAAGAGCGCGAGCGCCAGGCTGTGCTCGAAGCGCTGATCGCCGGTTTCCGCAATGACTCGCGCCAGCTGCTTGAGCCGGTGCAACAGTCCACTGTTGCCATGGCGCAGATTTCCGACCAGCTGCTCGGCATGTCGAAAGATACGACGAGCCGCACAGCCTCTGTCGCCGCCGCAACCGAGCAGGCCTATGCCAGCGTGCAGACCGTTGCCTCGGCTGCGGAAGAGCTGTCGGCTTCCATTGGCGAAATCTCGCGCCAGATCGCAGACACCAGCGGGGTTGTCTCCGCGGCCAATTCCAAGGCAGCTTCCGCCAACCAGCAGGTGGCCGGTCTTGCCGCCTCCGCCCAGCGGATCGGCGCCGTGCTGCAGCTGATCCAGGATATCGCAGAACAGACCAACCTGCTGGCCCTCAATGCCACCATCGAGGCCGCGCGCGCTGGCGATGCCGGCCGGGGCTTTGCGGTCGTGGCCGCCGAGGTCAAGGATCTGGCAACCCAGACGTCGAAGGCCACCGAAGAGATCGCGGCCCAGATCACGGCCATTCAGGATGCCTCGACCGGCTCCGTGGCGGCGATCGACGAAATTGCCAGAACCATGGTCCGGGTCAACGAATATACCGATGCTATTTCCCGTTCGCTGGAGCAGCAGGGGCTGGCCACCACCGAGATCAGCAACTCTGTGCAGGAAGTGGCCTCCGGGACCCGCGAGATCACGGTCAACATGACCAGCGTCAAGCATGCGGTCGAGGAGACCTCTTCGGCCGCGGCCGATGTGTCGCGCTCCTCGGGCGATGTCTCCGAGAAGACCCGCCTTCTGGCCAGCAACATTGACGATTTCCTGCGCCGCGTCAGCGCGGCATGATCTAGCGCAGACACGCAATGTTACAGGCTCCGGGGCCGGCTCCGGAGCCTGATGCATGTTTGAAGGCAGAGGTTGTTCTTGCGGCCTACAGAACCGCTCTGAATGCTCCGGGAGGCCGTGAAGATCCTGCGCGCAGCTTCCCAAGCGTGACTTTCGTCACAGGTGGCACGCTCCCGTATTTGCTATGGTCCTTTCAAGCAGAAAGCCGGGCTGGCGGTTCTGCGGGGAGGGGGGAAGCATGGCGATCCTGTCGATACGGTCGAAAGACTTCAGCCGCACGCGGCGTGTGGAAGAGTTCCGCAACGTGGTCGCCAATATAACCAAGGTGGACTTCATCCCCGATGACCGGCAGGACTTTCACTCCGAAACATCCATTGCCGTGATGCCGGGACTTATCGTGGGTCACGGGCGGCATTCCGCCTCCACTGCGGTGCGCAGCCAGAGCCACGCGGCCGATTGCAGCGATGACGTGATGTTCCACATCCCGCTCGCTGGCGGCGGCACGATCCTGCAGACCGGCGGGCGCGAGGAAACTCTGCGTCCGGGCCTCGTCTATGCCGATCCGGGCGATGTGCCGGGCACCGTGCGCTTTGGCGGGGAGCATATGGAGGGCATCTATGTGTCCATCCCCCGGGTGCATCTGGGGCCGGCGGCGGCTGGGCTCGATGCGGTGCTGCGCCGCGCCGCGCCGCTGACGCCGCAATGGCGGTTGTTTCTCGGCTATGCCCGCATGCTGCATGACGAACTGCCCGCGCTTGCCCCTGAAGAGGCGGCGCAATGCGTGGCGCATGTGCAGGATCTGGCGCTGATGGCCCTTGGCGCCACACGGGAGGCAGCAGAGGCGGCCGCCGGACGGGGGCTGAGGGCCGCCCGGCTGAAACAGGTGAAGGCGGAGATCGAGCGCAGCCTCGTGACGCCCGGCCTCAGCGCGGACAGGGTCGCCGCGCGCCTCGGCCTCTCCCCGCGCTATGTGCGGGCTCTGTTCGAGCGCGAGGGCACGTCCTTCCGGGATTATGTGGCCGCACGGCGCCTTGCCATGGCCCACCGCATGCTGACGGATCCGGCCTGTCAGCATCTCAACATTGCACAGATTGCCCTGGAGGCCGGGTTCGGTGATCTGTCCTGGTTCAATGCCCGCTTCCGCCAGACCTATGGCATGACCCCAAGAGATGTGCGGGCGCACCGGTTCTAAGGTCATATGCAGGGAGATTGGCCCATGTTTGTGCCGTAGTCCCCGCAAACAAGTGCCGGGGGCCCCAAGACGGCCCCGGCCGCTCATCCTAGTCTTTTTTCACGATGCAGCTGCCTGCCTCCTTGCCGGCGGGCAGGGTCTGCATGGCCATTCGAGGATGTTCCGGATGTGGGATTTCAGCCTGACAGGTGCCTTCGCACTCATGGCGCGCACCGCGCCCTTTCTTCTTTTCCGCATGGCCGTCTATTTCGGCATGGCCTGCGCCTATGTCATCGCAACAGGGACGGGCGCGGCCATCGGCTATGGTGCCGGCCAGCTGGGTGATGAGGATTTCCTGGCCTCCAGCACGGCGCTGGGGGGCATTGCCGGCTTTGGCCTTGTGGCGGCGGTGCTCTATCTGCTGCGCGAATATGTGCTCTACATCGTCAAGGCCGGGCATATTGCCGTTCTGGTCGAGCTGATGGACGGCCGGTCCCTGCCGGATGGGGAAGGGCAGGTGGCCTATGGCAGCCGCATGGTGCGCGAGCGCTTTGCGCAGGCCAGCCTGCTTTTCGGCATCGACCAGCTGGTCAAGGGCGTGATTTCCGCCATCGCCGGGCTGATCGAGGGCATTGCTTCGCTTCTGCCCATTCCCGGCCTGCAGGCGGCGGCGGGGCTGCTGCGCAACTTCCTGAAAGTCGCCATTGGCTTCACGGACGAGGTGATCCTTGCCCACGCCATGCGCACCCGCGCGGCCAATCCCTGGGCCTCGGCGGAAGAGGCGCTGGTGCTTTACGGGCAGAACTACAAGACCATGTTCCGCAACGCCGCCTGGCTGGCCGTGATGATCTATGGCCTGTCCTTCGTGGTGTTTCTGCTGGCGCTCGCCCCGGCGGCCGCCCTTGTCTATCTGATGCCCGGCGCGCTCAGCGCGGGTGGCCTCGTTTTTGCCATTCTCTTTGCCTGGGCCTTCAAGGCGGCGCTGCTGGAGCCGCTGGCCATCACCTGCATGATGCAGGTGTTTTTCAGAACAACCGAAGGACAGGTGCCGGATCCGGCCTGGCGTGCCCGGCTGCAGGATCTGTCGGGCAAGTTCAGGGAGATTGGCGGCAAGGCGCGCGACTGGGCGTCAGGACGCGCTGGCGCTGCCCGCTCCACCGCTGCATCCGCATGAGGAGATTACCGGTGATGAAGAGCATCCAACTCAGAACCGCAGTCCTGCTGGCGGCATCCGCCGTCTGCCAGCCACTGGCTGCCACGGCGCAGGAGGCGCCGCGCACCATCATCGTCATGGACGGCTCCGGCTCCATGTGGGGCCAGATCGACGGGCGGGCCAAGCTTGAGATCGCCCGCGAGGCGGTGGCCAGGGTGGTGCAAGGCATCCCTGTGCAGCAGGAACTGGGGCTGCTGGCCTATGGCCACCGGACCAAGGGCAATTGCAGCGACATCGAGCTTCTGGTGCCGCCCGGACAGGGCACGGGCCCTGCGATTGTCGATGCGGTCAATGCCATGCGGTTTCTCGGCAAGACGCCGCTTTCGGCTGCCGTGCGCCAGGCGGCGGAGGCGCTGCGCTATGGCGAGGAAAGCGCCACGGTTGTCCTTGTCACCGACGGGCTGGAAACCTGCGAGGCCGACCCTTGCGCACTGGCATCCGAGCTGGAGGCGGCCGGCGTCAATTTCACCGCGCATGTGGTGGGGTTCGGCCTGACGAAGGAGGAGGGCGCTCAGGTGGCGTGCCTGGCTGAAAACACCGGCGGGCGCTACATCGAGGCGGCCAATGCGGGCGAATTGGTCAGCGCCCTGACCGAGGCCATCAGCATGGAGCCGCCGAAGGCGAACACCCATTTCCCGGGCAAGCCCTTGATGCCTGCCATCCAGCTTCAAGCAACGGGCGGGGCGATTGGCGCAGAATCTGCCGCACCCGGCCAGCCGGATTTTCCCCGCACCGGCACGGCAGAGGACTGCCGCGCCCTGGCGGAGGCGGATGCTGCAGCCGCAGCCTGGATGTTCGAACCGCCCGGCAGCTATTTCGTCGAAGAGCCGCGCTGCCGCCTTTACAGCTATTCGACCGAGATGGACTGGGCCGTCTATCCGCCGGAAGACGGCTGGGTCTCCGGGTTCAAACCGGATGCTATCCTCTTTGTCCGGCCGCTTGAAGAACCGGCATATCAGCCTGGCAAGGCGGGCATGATCAACCGGGGCCCTTATGCCGTGGGGAGCGTGCAGATTGACCTCGGCGTGAGCGTTGAAGGAACAGAAACAGGCGGTGCAGCTCTTGCTCTGAGGCTTTATCCGGTGGGCAGCACCAGTTCCGATGGGGTCATCACCTACAGCACGGTCGAAGGCTCGCAAGGGGGCAAGGACGCCGGTATCAACCTCGATGCGCCTGGTCAGTATCTGCTCAGGCTCGAAACCTGGGGCGGCGAAGTCCTCGACGAGATGGTGATCGATGCTGCGGCTGATCCGGCCGTGATCCTTACAGCGCCGTCTGCTGCAGCTCCCGGTGCGCCCATCGCGGTTGAAACACAGGGCCGCCAGCTGCGCCTCGACCGGGTTGAAATCTGGCAGGGAGACGGCCGGCACGACTGGGGGCGCAGCCTGAGTGAACTGGCCGCCGGTGAACCCCTGCTCGCCCCCTCAGAGCCGGGAACCTACGATCTTGTTTACATGGGGTATAACGCCGCCAGTGAATATGCCGAATTCGCCCGTATCCCGGTTGAGGTCCGCAAGCTGGACAAAACGGAAGGCGAGACGCAAGGCAGGCAAAAGGTGGCGGATGCCGGTTCTGCAACAGGTGCAAAAGAGGATGTGGTCTATTCCTGTGACGGGCCTGCGCCTTGCCCCGTGACAGATGGTGCGACCGGTCTTTCCTTCCTGCTGCCGGCCGGCTGGTGGACCGATCAGCCCACGACAGAGGGATACACAACCGGCGCACAGGCCGCAGGTGAGAGTTTTCCGCCGCGGGTCACTTTCTTCCGGCACGGTTCCGGTGACGCTTTGGTGCTTGGGCCGCGCCAGTGGGTGGCCATGAACGGGCCCTGCGAGGATGCGGGCGCCCTTGGCCCCTTCTGCATGTTCGAGAGCGCCGATCCGCAGGTGCTGGCGGCCTTTCAGCTGGTCCGCGTCACGCTGAAATGGGATCCGTCTCAGGCGTCAGCACCTGCCGCGCCGGGCTGCGCAGATGCTCAAGGCCATGGCCCTGATGCTTGCGAAAACGGCAGGGAGGCAGGCGGCAAGGCCTTTGCGGATTATCCCCACCGCTGCCTGCCCGGAGACAGGACCGCTGACGGCTGCAGCATGCGCGATGCCGCCACCGGTCTGTCTTTCGATTTGCCGGAAAACTGGGTGGCGGATGTGACACCCGCATCGCCGTTGCCGCGTGCCGAGTTTGCCGAACAGGCAGGGTCTGCCCATTCGCTCTGGCTCAACCCGGCCGATTGGCCGCAGGGTGACCGGGGGTGTTTCCTGACCCGTGCCGGGCAATTGTGCACTGACCCGGACCGGATTGACGAAGCGCTGGCCCGTGACCTGCAAAAGCTGCAAGTCACCTTGACCACCGGAGAGGTTCTGCGCCGCTGCGGCAATGAGGATTGCACCTTCGAGCAGCAAAATCCTGCATTCGCCGGAAAGCTGCCGGCGGGCTGGTCGGTTGAGGTGGCAAGGCCACTGGCTGATGGCAGGCTAGGCACTTGGTTCTTCGACCAGGACGGCGGCGGCAACTTCAAGCTGGCCGGGCTGAACAAAGACGGCGGTGAAGCATGCCGGCAAACACCGCTCGGCGCACTGTGCGAATTCACGCCATATATCTCGACACAGGAGATGGACCTGATCGCGGCCAATTTCTCCGGTGGATCGACGCCGTCCAGGGCGTTGCCGTCCGCCGTTCAAGTTGATGCGGCGACCCTCGATACGGTTCTCTCAATCCTGCGGAGCCGCTGACCATGTCCATTTCCATTTCACGCAATCTTCACTGTCTGCTCCTTGCCGGTCTCGGTCTTGCGTTGGTGCCAGTGGCAGCAGAGGCGTGCCACCCTCCGGTGGTCGTGATCGGCGCGGATAGAACGCCGTCTTATCTGTCGCCCGATCGCAATCTGACCGGTGAGTTGGAGGCTCTGTTTGGCACCGCGCCGGACGGGCTTGCAACGCTGATTGTCGACGTGCCGAACCGGACCGGCTACTGGCTTTCCCGACAGGGGGGCTTGCCGCTGACGGACGCGATGGTACTGCTCGGCGCAGACACGGCTTTCCGCTATGGCGGACCGGACAATTGCGCCCCCCAGGATGTGGAGCTGGTGCTCCTGCCCGGCGGTAAGCCTTTCAATCCCATCGAGCTTTTCCCTGACCCTGACCCATTCCCGGACAGGCCGATCGAGCTTTTCCCCGGGGAAGCCGGTCATGGCCCGCAACCGCTCTCCGGTCTCTGGCAAGCTAGGCTTGGCGAAACGCGCCTTGAAGGCTGCCCGCCAATGATACAGCACGCGTTTCCCCAGTCTCCCGCCGCCCTGCCATCAGAGTTGACCGCGCCACGGAGGCTGGAATTCAAGGTGCCGTTCCATCCTGATCAACTTGAGATAACCCGTAGCCTGTCTGCAGGGGGGAGCAGCCCTGTCGTCTGGCGTAACGCAGGAACTGACAGCTGGCAAACGGAAGTCTTCCCGCAGTTGTTTGATCAGATTCCGGCGGGGCAGGGGGCAGGCAGCAAGCTGAACTGGAACTTGACGGTCAAAAGCAGGGCGCAGATCGATCATGTTTCGACCCTGCAGATCGTTTTGCCGAAGGAAGCTGCGGCTGTCATGGGCAATACAGCTCACTGCCGTATGATCAGCCGCAACGCTTGGGTGCGAGTCGGAGACTGAGAAGCTTCGGCCATGATATGGGGGCTGGCGGTTGGGCTAACTGGCTGCCGCCAGCTTGACCCTGTTCCGTCCGGCATTCTTGGCTCTGTAAAGCGCCTGATCGGCGAGGCGGCAGGCCTCCGCAAGGCTGGTCTGGAAGGGCACCGGCGCAACGCCAAAGCTGGCAGTCACTTTGAGGCCATGCGGCAGGTCCGGCAGAGACATGACCTCCAGCCGCAAGCGCTGCGCAATCTGGACGGCGGCATCGATATTCGTTCCCGGCAGGAACAGGGCGAATTCCTCCCCGCCCATGCGGCCGGCCACAGCTTTGATCCCCGCACAGGCGCGCAGCCGCTCGCCAAAACCCCTGATCACGGCATCGCCTGCATGATGGCCGAACGTGTCGTTGATCTGTTTGAAATGATCCAGATCGCACAGGATGATGGCGTGGGGACCATGCGGATCCTCGCGCAGCAGAGTATCGACACGCCGGTCAAATCCGCGCCGGTTGGCAAGGCCCGACAGACTGTCGAGCTCTGATTGCGTCTGCTGCAGGGCCATGATCTCGAGAACGAGTTTCGCCAGCAGGGTCAAACCTGTCGCGACCATCAGGACAGCCGTCAGGCTCTGCGAGATGAGCGCATAGTTCGTGTGAACATAGTCCTTGGCCGTGCTGCCGGCTCCGAAGACGACAGCCAGCCCGGCCTTGGCCAGGAAATGCAGGCCGGTGACCAGCAGCAGGAGGCCGAGAAACCGGTCAAGCCCCGTGCGGTGCGGAGCGGACAACACGACAAGGGCGCCAGCAAGCACCGTGATGGCAAAGGGCGCCTGATAAAGGAAAGCGTGAAGCGGCGTGCCTCGTGGCAGATCATAAATGATGTAACCGAGAAAGAGGCTTGCGGAGAGGAAGATGGCAATGCCCCTGGCATCGATCCGGCGGCGGTACATTTCGCCGATCCCGGCCGTCATCATGGTTAGCCCGAACAGAACCGACGCAAAGGCTCCCAGCGCCCACAGCCGGGGCGGCCCCGCATAGGCGACGAGCAGTTCGCACAGGGCCGAGAGTGAGGCCACACAAAATCCCGCGCCAATCCATCTTGCCGCAAGAGGAAACTGGCTGCGCCGGGCGGTGACAAAGAAGACGGCGCTGAACGACAGGGCGACAGCGAAGTTCACCATCAGGAAAAATGCTGCGCCGTTCATCGTCATGCCGCCATGATAGCATGGTGTGCTTGTGTTCGCCCACCGTTTGTCCGTCTTGGATAATGCGCAAGTGTGAAGGCTTTCCTGCCTTTTTGGTGTCCGTTTATCTGAAATGCAGAGCGATCAGGACTTGTAATATTTATATGTGTTACGGGCTTGATCTGCGTACGGCAGGCTGCATTCAACGGAAACTGCATTTACGTCAGCATGCCTGGCCACATCGCCGGTTCACTCAAAAGTAGCTCTTCTGCAGTATCCGCTGAACTATGTTTGGCTGGTTCCCGGATTGAAGATGGATCTTGCGACGGTTCTCCTGCTCTACAAGTCCTCGTTGATGGTTGGGGCGGTCTGTTTTGCCTATATGCGCTGCCGGTCGCAGGAACCGGGACTGGACTTTCTGGCAGCGGGCTTTGCGGTGCTTGCCTTTGGCTCGACACTGGCCGGGTGGGGGGAACAGGGGCTGGTGGCCTTCGTCACGTGGACGATGGGCAGCTTTACAGCCGGGGCAGGCGGATATGCGCTGATTGCTGCGGGGCTGGTGCAACTGAGCAGCCGCCGCCGGTGGGTGGGGGACTGGGCAGCAGGTGCCGCCGCGCTGGCGCTCGTCCTTCTGGTCTGGCGAATGGAGTGGTACGCGGACAATACCGTGCGGGCTGTGCTGTTCAATCTGACCACTGCCGTTTATCTGGCCGCCGCTGCGCTGGTCATCTTCCGGGATTATCTGCGGGACCGTCTGCCGGCCCGCTTCGGCTTGCTGGGGGCGCTACTGACGTCCATCGTGTTCGCCGGTCTGGCGGCGCTGGCGCTGGGAGCCCCGGAATTCGGCCTGCCCGATCCGCGCCAGTCCTTCTTCATGCTGATCATCTGCCAGTTCGCCATTGCGCTTTTCGTGGTGTTGCTGGTGCAGGACCGGGCGGAGGCCAAGCTGAAGCGTCTGGCCAACACCGACGCGCTCACCGGCGTGCCGAACCGGCAGCATTTCCTGGCGTCGCTGCCGCAGCACCTGCAGCCGGGTGACGCCTTCATCATGCTGGACATCGACCATTTCAAGAGCATCAACGACCGTTTCGGCCACGAGGCCGGAGATGTTGTGCTGACCGGCGTGGCGCAGGCGATTGCAGGCGCCGCCGGTCCGCGCGCGCTTCTGGGCCGCCTCGGAGGCGAGGAGTTCTGCCTGTTCCTGCGCGGCCAGACGCAAGAGACCGCCCTTGCAGGGGCCGAACAGATCCGGCTTGCCGTGAAATCCCTTTCGTTCAACCCCGGCGCTGACACCATCACCACCAGCGCCAGTCTTGGCATAGCGGTCTGGACCGGGACGGAAGACGCCCGCGCCTTGCGGCACAAGGCCGACGAGGCGCTTTACCTTGCCAAACACCGCGGCCGCGACAAGGCGGTGCTCTTCAACGCCGGCTGATATCAGACCCCGGTGAGCTGGTATTGCTCCCCTCAGCGGAAATAGGCCGGCATGGTGTTGCGCAGGTCGCCGGCAATGGCGATGGATTGCGAGAGATGCGCGCTCATGGCCTCGGCGGCTTGTGCCGGGTCCGCAGCCTTGAGGCAGCCGATGATCTGCCGGTGATCGCGCAGGATCTGGGCTGCCTTGCCGCCCACCGGCAGGTGCAGGGCGCGGATCCTGTCGATGTGCATGCTCTCCCGGCGGATGACCCCGTAGACATGCATCATCCTGGCCGAGACGAACAGCTCCTGATGAAAGCGTTTGTCGAGCGCTGCAAAGGTTGCAAGGTCGGACGGGGCGCTTTTTTCCTGCAGTTGCAGGATGGTTTCAAGCGCTTCGATCAGCAGGGGATCCGGCCTTGCGGCCAGTTGCCGGAGAAGTGCGCATTCCACGGAACTGCGCAGGAAATGCGCCTGGCGGGCCTGTTCGAGATCGATCAGGCTGACGGTCGTCCGTGACTGCGGGAAAATCTCCACCAGCCCGTCTTCCTGCAGCTTCAGCAGCATGTCCCGCACGGGCGTTGAACTGACGCCGTAATGGTCCTGCAACTCCTTGCGTGACAGACTGCGCCCGGGCTCCAACTCCAGGCTGACGATGCGCTGGCGCATGTCTTCGGCAAGCTCGAGCGCCGGGTGTTGCGCCGCGGCCAGGCGGGTTGGCTGCATGATCACCTCATTTTCTCAAGCACTGTCGCGGCGGCCGGGGGCGGCATGCGGTCATTCCTGTCCGGCCCCGGCGGATGCGGCGCGGGCATCCGGCAAACGGAACAGTTCGGGCCGCTGTGTCTCCAGTTCGGCAATGTAGAGGATGGCGCCCGAGATATGGCTGCGCAAGGCCGCCCCCGCAGCTGCGGCATCCCGGTTCCGCACGGCGTTCAGAATGGCCTCGTGCTCTTCGATCAGGCGCGGGATCTTGCCCGGCTGCGGTGCCTGAAGATGCCGCACCCGGTCGAGATGCGCCTTCTTCGCGTGGATGATCGACCACACGCCCTCCAGCCCGGCCAGCTTGAAGATTTGCCGGTGAAACTGGTCATCCAGCGGCAGGAAGGACGACAGATCGCCGCGCGACAACAGCAGCTTTTGTTCAAGCAGGATCTCTTCCATGCTGGACAGGTCAAGGTTTCCGGCCTCGCAGAGCAGGCGAAGGGCGGCCGGTTCCAGATTGTCGCGCAGGAAATGCGCCTCGCGGATCGCGGCGGCATCCAGCGGCGCAACAAAAGTGGCATGCTGGGGCGCAACGGTGACGAGGCCGCTCTGCACCAGCCTCAGCACCGCTTCGCGCAAGGGGGTGCGGCTGATGCCGAAACGTTCGCAGATGGCCCGTTCGGGAAGGGTGGAGCCGGGCAGCAGCTCGACATCGACGATCTGCCTGCGCAGTTCGTCATAGACCTCGTCCGTCATTGTCCGCCGCCGCGCCATGCTGCCGTCACCACTCAGATTCTCTGGACCGATTGATACATTTTCCCGGCCCGATTGTCCCGCTTGCCGGATTTCAGGGTTGTCACTGATACACAAATATATTAGTGCATCAATAGCGGGCGTTCCACGGCCTGCGATTTAGGGAGGAGAGAGTGGTGAGATCAGCTATTTTTGCGATGTCTGTCGCAGCCATTGCCATGGCCACAGGACCTGCTGCAGCGCAGGGCGACTGGCCGTCGCGTCCCATCAACGTCATCATCGGTGCCAGCCCCGGCGGTGACACCGATTTCAACGCCCGCACCTTTGCCAAGTATTTCGAACAGGTGACGGGCAGCCAGATGGTCATCACCAACATGCCGGGCGGCGGAGCCACCATCGCGACTTCCTCGGTTCGTGATGCCGATCCCGATGGCTACACGATGCTCTTCGGCCACACCGGGCATCTGATCGTGACGGAGGTCTCCGGCCTTGCCGACTATGGCATCGATGATTTCGAGATCTGCTGCATTCCGGCCATTGACCAGGGAGCAGTCTTCGTGACCAGCGAGCAGTCCGGCATCTCGACGATGGATGAACTGCTGGCAAAGACCAAGGCGGATCCTGCTGCCGTCATCTACGGAACGGAGCTTGGCGGCTACTCGCACCTGCAGGGCCTTTTGTTCTCCAAGGAAACCGGTGCGCAAATGCGTATCGTCGACACCGGTTCAGCTGCGGAGAAGATTGCCTCGCTTCTGGGCGGGCGCATTGATGTCGCCGGCATCGCCTATGGCGCGGTGAAGGACTATCACGCCGCCGGCCAGATGAATGTGCTCGGCCAGCCGAACCAGGAGCGCAATCCGCTCCTCGGCGAGATTCCGACCTTCGTGGAGCAGGGTGCACAGTTCGTCATGAACAACCCCTATATCATCGCCTTCCCGAAGGGCACGGATCCGGCCATCGTCAGCAAGATGGACGAAATCGCGGCAAAGATCGTTGAGATCCCCGAGTATGCGAAGGATCTGGAGCAGGGCTTCCGCCAGCCGGTGAGCTACTACAGCCAGGACGAGGCGAAGACGCGGCTCAACGCCATCCGCGAGAACTACATGCAGTACAGGGAAGCGCTGCAGGCTGCGCGCTGATTGCACATGGGAGAAGGGCATCCGGCGGATTTGATCTGCCGGTGCCGTGCAATCTGCTGATGGAAGTGTGCAGTCAGGCCGGGATGCCTCCGGAACACCGGGTGCTGCCTGACTGCCGGAACGGGAGGGGAGCCATGTCTCTGGGCCGGAACAAGGATGTTCTGACCGGCGTCTGCATGCTGTGCGCTGGTCTTGCATTTTTCTACATGACGGCAGGTTTGCCGCGCCGCGGGACGGTGGACGCCGCGTTCGTCCCTTATGCCCTTTCGATCGGGATGATCTTGCTGGGTGCCATTCATCTGGTGCTCAGCCTGCGTGCGAAAGGGGCGCTGGCACCGGAAGATTGCGCAGAAGATTGCGCAGATGAAAACCCGGCCATTGGCGCTGCGGCGTCTGATGAGGAGGGCGGCGGACAGGCCGCCGGCCGCGCGCGGCCCGATTATCTCACCGTTGGCGTTTCTCTGGCTCTCATTGCGGTTTTCATCGCTCTGATGCGGCCGCTGGGCTTTGCCATTTCGGCTGCCTTCTATCTTTTCCTGCAGTTTTCCCTGCTGAGCCCCGCAGGCCGGCCGAGGCCGCATTTCATGCATGCCGCGCTCGCCATCGGCATCTCGCTGACGATCTATGTGGTCTTCCGCCAGGGCTTCAACCTGATGCTGCCGGCCGGGCCGCTTGCCCGCCTCATGCCCTGAAGGAGCGGTCTGATGCTTGATATGATCGCAATCGGTATTGCCAATGTCTTTCAGCCGCAACTCGTCCTGCTGATTGCTGCCGGCGTCGTGGTTGGCATCATCTTTGGCGCCGTGCCGGGGCTGACCGCTGTCATGGCCATCGCCCTGTGCCTGCCTCTGACCTATGGCATGAGCCCTGCGGCGGGCATGTCGCTGCTGGTGGCGCTTTTTGTCGGGGCGACGTCGGGCGGCTTGATTTCAGCCATCCTGCTGAAGATCCCCGGCACGCCGTCCTCGATTGCAACGACATTCGACGGCTGTCCGATGATGGAGAAGGGCGAGGGGGCAAAGGCTCTGGGCGTCGCCATCGTGTTCTCCTTCATCGGCACGATTTTCTCGATCGCCGCGCTGATGTTCATTGCGCCGTCGCTTGCAAGGGTGGCCCTGTCCTTCGGGCCGCATGAGTATTTCGCCATCGCTGTCTTTTCGCTGACGCTGATTGCCAGCCTCTCCAGCGGGTCGATGGTAACCGGCATCTTTTCCGGTCTCTTTGGCTTTGCCGTGTCAACGGTCGGCATCGCCCCGGTGGAGGCGATCCGCCGTTTCACCTTCGGACAGGTGGAACTCAACGCCGGGTTTTCGATCCTCACCGTCCTTGTCGGCATGTTCGCCATTGCCGAGGTGATCAAGGTGGCGGAGGCTGGCCGGGCAAGGTCTGCCGAGAAGATCGTGATGCCGGTGATGAAAGGCATCCGCGGCTTTGGCTTCAGCGTGAAGGAATTCCTTGGCCAGATCCCCAACGCCTTCCGCTCGGCGCTTATCGGTGTCGGCATCGGCATTCTGCCGGGCATTGGCGCGGGTACGTCGAACATTCTCGCCTATATCGCTGCCAAGAGCCGGTCGAAGACGCCGGAGAAGTTCGGCAAGGGCTCGATCGAAGGCATCGTTGCGCCGGAGACCGCGAACAATGCAGGCATCGGCGGTGCCCTCATTCCGCTTCTGACGCTCGGCATTCCCGGCGATGCCGTGACTGCCATCCTGCTGGGCGGGTTGATGATCCACGGCATCCAGCCGGGGCCGATGCTGTTCATCACGCAAGGCCCGCTTGTCTACACGATCTTTGCGGCGCTGACGCTGTCGGCCATCATGATGCTGGTGGTGGAATTCTACGGGCTGCGGGTGTTCATCAGGCTTCTGGCCATCCCCAAGCACATCCTGTTACCGGTGATCCTGGTTCTGTGTGTCGTGGGTGCCTTTGGGCTCGCCAGCCGCATCTTTGATGTCTGGGCGGTTCTGGGCTTCGGCCTGCTTGGTTACGCCTTCGTCAAGGCTGGCATTCCCACAGCGCCCTTCATCATCGGCTTCATTCTCGGGCCGATGGCGGAAACCAACTTCCGCCGGGGGCTGCAGCTTTCGCAAGGGGAGTTCACCGGCTTCCTGACCAATCCGATATCGGCAACCTTCCTCGGGTTTGCGGCGCTGTCGGTGCTTTGGCAGATCTATCGCGGCATCCGGCCCGCGCCCCGCCGGACTGCAGGTGAGGGGGCATGAGCATGGCTGAAAACTCTCCTGCAGCAGGTGATGCCGCCGTCTCCTTTGCACGCCCCCCATCGCCACAAACAAGCATAGACTAAAAAAGGACGCCAGAATGACCCCGCGGCCCAGAAAAACCCCCGAAACCTTGCGTTCCTCCCGCTGGTTCGCGCCTGATGACCTGCGCAGCTTCGGCCACCGTTCCCGCATGATGCAGCTCGGATATGCGCCGGAAGAGTTCATTGGCCGTCCGGTGATCGGCATCCTCAACACCTGGTCGGAGCTGAACAGCTGCCACTCGCACTTCCGCGAGAGGGCCAAGGATGTGCGCCGTGGCGTGCTGATGGCAGGCGGTTTCCCCGTCGAGATGCCGTCGCTCTCGGTCGATGAAAGCTTCACCAAGCCGACCTCGATGCTCTACCGCAACATGCTGGCGATGGAGACGGAGGAGATGATCCGCTCGCATCCGCTGGATGGCGTGGTGCTGATGGGCGGCTGCGACAAGACCACGCCGGGGCTGGTGATGGGCGCCCTGACGGCTGGCGTGCCGATGATCTATCTCCCGGCAGGGCCAATGCTGCGCGGCAACTATGCCGGACAGCATCTGGGATCCGGCTCGGATGCCTGGAAATACTGGGACGAGCGGCGCGCCGGGAATATCTCCGACGCGGAATGGACCGGCGTGCAGGGCGGTATCGCCCGCTCTCCGGGCGTCTGCATGACCATGGGAACGGCCAGCACGATGACCGCTATCGCCGACGCCATGGGGCTGACGCTGCCGGGCGCCTCCTCCATTCCGGCGGTTGATTCCGGCCACCAGCGCATGGCGGCAGAATGCGGCCGCCGCATCGTGGAGATGGTGTGGGAAGACCTGACGCCGGACCAGATCGTCACCACGGCTTCGGTGCGCAACGCCGCCATCGTGGCGATGGCGACCGGCTGCTCGACCAATGCCGTGGTGCATCTGATCGCCATGGCCCGGCGCGCAGGCGTCGATCTGACGCTCGATGATCTCGACGAACTGGGCCGTGTCACGCCGCTGATTGCCAATGTGCGCCCGTCCGGCAAGGACTATCTGATGGAGGATTTCCATTATGCGGGGGGGCTGCGGGCGCTGATGGCGCAGATCCGCGACCGGCTGGCGCTCGATGCAATGACCGTGACCGGAAAGTCCATGGGGGAGAACCTGGAAGGCGCGAAAGTCTACAATGACGACGTGATCCGCCCGCTTTCCAACCCGGTCTATCATGAGGGTTCGCTCGCGGTTCTGCGCGGCAATCTGTGCCCGTCCGGCGCGGTTATCAAGCCGGCGGCCTGCGATCCGCGCTTCCATGTGCATGAAGGCCCGGCGCTGGTCTTCGACAGCTATCCCGAAATGAAGAAAGCCGTCGATGACGAGACCTTCGACGTGACGCCGGACCATGTGCTGGTGCTGCGCAATGCCGGCCCGCTCGGCGGCCCCGGCTTTCCCGAATGGGGCATGCTGCCGATCCCCAAGGCACTGATCAAGCAGGGCCACCGCGACATGCTGCGCATCTCCGATGCCCGCATGTCCGGCACATCCTATGGCGCCTGCGTGCTGCATGCTGCGCCGGAAGCCTATATCGGCGGGCCGCTGGCGCTGCTGCGCAATGGCGATACCGTCCGCCTCGATCTGCCTGCGCGCCGCCTCGACATGCTGGTGGATGACGCCGAGCTTGAGCGCCGCCGGGCCGAATGGGTCGCGCCGGAGCCCAGGTTCGAGCGGGGCTGGGGCTGGATGTTCTCCAAACACGTGACGCAGGCCGACAAGGGCTGCGACTTTGATTTTCTTGAGCGCGGCTTCGGACGCGCGGCCGGTGAGCCGGACATTTACTAGGAGGCAGACATGGCGGCTACGCTCGCTCAGGCACTCACCGGCATCTCCGGCATTCTGGTCACGCCCTACGATCAGGCGGGGGACATCGCCCCCCGGCGGCTCCTTCCCGTCATTGACCGGGCCCTTGGCGCCGGTGTCCATATGCCGGTGGTGAATGGCAACACGGGTGAGTTTTACGCCCTGACCACGGACGAGGCCAGCACCATGGTGCGGGAGGTTGTGGCCATGGTTGGCGGCCGTGCGCCGGTGCTCGCCGGAGCAGGGCGCGGCATCCGGGATGCGGTGCGGCTGGCAAAGGTTTCGGCGGAAGCCGGTGCGGCTGCGCTCATGGTGCATCAGCCGCCTGATCCCTTCGTCGCGCCGCGCGGCATCGTGGATTATCTGAAGGCGCTCGAGGATGCCTCCGGCGGCCTGCCGATGATGCTCTATCTGCGCAACGATGCCATCGGCACGGCAGCCATCGCCAGCCTTTGCGCCCTGCCGGGCGTGAGAGGGGTGAAATGGGCCACGCCCAACCCGCTGCGCCTGGCCGAAGCGAAGGCGGCCTGCGATCCGGAAATCGTCTGGGTCGGCGGGCTTGCCGAGGTCTGGGCGCCCACCTTCTATGCCGTCGGAGCGCGTGGCTTCACCTCTGGCCTCATCAATGTCTGGCCGGAGCGGTCCATGGCCATCCATGCGGCGCTGGAGGCTGGCAATTACCCTGAAGCCAACGCGCTCATCGCCGGCATGAAGGTGTTCGAGGACATTCGCGCCGAGGAAATGGCAGGGACAAATGTCACCGGCGTCAAGTCCGCCCTGATTGTCCAGGGGCTGGATTGCGGCCCCACGCGCCCGCCATCCGCATGGCCTCTGACCAAGGCGCAGTCCGAACGTCTCAACCGCTTTCTGTCAGACAACAATCTGCTCTGAGGTGTCATCATGACCGGTTATGTCCTTTCCAATGAAACACGCGAGAAACTGAAGAAGGTTTCGACCGCCTCCGTCGCCACGGCGCTGTACAAGCGCGGCCTGCGCAACCAGTTCGTCCAGGGCGTTTCCCCGATCAACTGGAAGGGAGAGACAATGGTCGGGCAGGCCTTCACCTTGCGCTACATCCCGGCCCGCGAGGACCGCAATCCGCTGACCGTCTTCCGCAACGCCGATCATCCGCAGCGGGTGGCGATGGAAACCTGCCCGCCGGGCTTCGTGCTCGTGATGGACAGCCGCAAGGACGCACGCGCTGCCTCTGCCGGATCGATCCTGATCACCCGCCTTGCCATGCGCGGCTGCGCAGGCGTTGTCTCCGATGGCGGCTTCCGGGATGCGGAAGGTATCGGCAAACTCGATATGCCTGCCTATCACCAGCGCCCCAGCGCTCCGACAAATTTGACGTTGCACGAGGCCCTTGACCTCAACGTGCCGATTTCCTGCGGCGACGCCCCGGTGTTTCCCGGTGACGTGATGCTCGGCGATGGCGATGGCGTGATGGTCATTCCGGCTCATCTTGCCGACGAGATTGCCGATGAATGCACCGGCATGGAGAGCTTCGAGGACTTTGTTCTGGAGCAGGTGAAGGCAGGGGCTGCGATCATCGGCCTCTATCCGGCGACGAAGGAAGAGAACCTCGCCAAATACGCCGAATGGCGCGAGAAGACCGGGCGCTGAGAGCCGGTCAAGCCCGTGCGGCGCTTGAGCAATTTCAAGGCGTGATGCTTCAGCATCGAAAGCCTTGGTATAAGGCTCAGCCTGCGGAGCGGCAAAGGTGGGCCCCATCGGGACCTGCATGCAGCCGTGCTGGCCTTCTTCACAAGGCCGGTTTCGGCGCTGCTGCCGGCACTGGCTCTGTTCA
The DNA here is from genome assembly GCF_054073275.1 of Pannonibacter sp. Q-1. Classification (NCBI taxonomy): domain Bacteria; kingdom Pseudomonadati; phylum Pseudomonadota; class Alphaproteobacteria; order Hyphomicrobiales; family Stappiaceae; genus Pannonibacter; species Pannonibacter sp. Q-1. The sequence continues at coordinate 338,124 of NZ_JBSXNB010000002.1, read as the reverse complement.
GCATCATATGGCCGTATCTGAAGGCAAGGCGCGCAAAGGCCGCCATCGCGGGCGGCGGGCGCGGGTGAGCGGAACGGCTTGCATCGGGCCCCGGCGCCGCTTGCGCACCGGGGCTTATATCAATTCCCGATAAGCTTCACCCATTGAGAACGGGTCAGGCCCATGATGCCTCCGCACCGGAAGCCCTGGTATGAAGGAAGAGGAATTTCGGAGAGCGTCAGGCCTGACGGGCTTTCCGGTTGGCGTAGCGCCGGTCACGCTCGGCCTTGCGGGCGGCTTCGTCTTCCATAACGCGGGCAGCGCGGTTCCTGTCGGCCAGTTCGCGCGCTTCGGTTTCGGCTCTGGCTGCGGCCTCCGCTTCGGCGGCCTTGAGGGCGGCTTCGTTCGCGGCCCGGTTCTGTTCATCCAGCTTTGCCTGTGCGCGTTCGGCCCGGCGTGCATCACGGGCTTCCGCGATCCTGATCCGCTCGGCCTGCTTTGCTTCGCGCTCCGGTCCGGCTGCTTCCTTTGCGGCGCGGTAAGCCTGCACAAGGGCTGCCTTCGCGTCGGAAGCGGTGCTGCGGCGGCCGGAATGGCCGTTGTTCGTCATGTCTCTCAAGTCTTCACTCCATCTGGCGGTTCCGCCTTGGCTTTTTCATGCAAGGTCACCAGCTGCCGGTGCAGCGGGCCCCGCGGTCAGGTTCGTTTGGTCCGTTTGGCGGGAGACTTGGCAGCAACTGCCAGACTCTCGCTCAGTTCCCTGGCAAGCCGTGCTTCCCGCAGTCTCAGGGTCTTTTCGTCACGCGCGGCGGTGATCGCGTCCAGTTCTTCGAAGGCACGGGTGCGGGCAAAGAACTGCGACTGTTCCCGGCCAAAGGCCGTTTCTGCCTGCTGGCGGGACTTGCTGTGCTTGTCGGTCATGGGGATCCTTCCGGACGTTGCCCGCTGCTGCGGGCAACAAAAAAGGCCAGGCAAACTGCCTGACCTTGTTTGGTCTCATGCTTTCGGCAATGCCAGTACATCCGTGGTCAAGGGAAAGCAGATCCCGGATCTATCAGGCGGCCTGCAGATTGCAGGCAGACATCTTGCCCGACTTGTTGTCGCGCTCCATGTCATAGGAAAGCTTCTGGCCTTCCACGATTTCGCGCATGCCGGACCGTTCGACGGCCGAGATGTGGACGAAGGCGTCCGGGCCGCCATTGTCAGGCTCGATGAAACCGAAACCCTTGGTGGAATTGAACCATTTTACTGTGCCAGTGGTCATGATGAACCCTTTCATAGCATAGAGAAAAGCCGCAAGCCCGGAGGCCTGCAAGCGGTGATAACGATGCTTTAGAGGGAGTGTTCGTTCAGCGCGATGTTGACCGCGTGATAACCAAAGCTCAGCAAAAAAGATATCGATGAAAAATACATACGAGTTGCGCGCCGGTTTGTCAATTTTTGTTTTTGAAAAACATGAGCTGGAGCAAAAATACGCAGGGTTTCAGCCGGAAAAACAGTTTTGAATCTTTCCGTTTTCGAACCTGGTGCAAGCATTTTATCCCTGCAAAGGGCTTAGATTCGTGATCCCGGGCCGCGGCTTCCTCACCGGCTGCGCCAGCCATGGCCCTTCTGAGCTGGGGGTGATGACAAAGCAGGAATTCTTCTCTTTCGTCATGGCCAGCTTGTCCCGGCCATCTGTAAGTCATTGATTTGGTTAGATCCTCGGCACAAGGCCGAGGATGACGATGGAGAGGCCGGAGATTTGTGAGCAGTCTGGGCTCTTCTGAGCTGGGTTGTGTCCTGTTCTGACGGGGCCAGAGGATGGGGCTGCGATGATTAGGCAGTTCAGACAATCCCGGCTATGATCGGGCCAAAGATCACGGGAGGCAGTCCGGAGGGGCTGGTGATTTGATGGGCTTTTCCGATCACATCAAGGAAATCGAGCGCGTCGGGCAGGGCAGCAACACCGGCAGGGATGCCGTGGTCGTCGCCTCCTGGCGGCGCTGCCTCGAGACCTATCAGCTTGATCCGGCTAAGGCGCGGGAGGCGGTGATCGTCTCCGAGACGCGGCTGCGCGAGCACCGGCAGCAGGCCGAGGATCTGGTGCATATCGCAAGATCCGGTCTGGAGCGGCTCTACCGGCAGGTGGCGGAGCAGAACTATGTCCTGCTTCTTTCCGACCGGCAGGGCGTCACCGTCGAGTTTCTGGGCGATCCGTCCTTCAACAACAACCTGCGCAAGGCAGGGCTTTATCTGGGCTCCGAATGGTCCGAGCCGCGCGCCGGAACCTGTGCGGTTGGGGCCTGCATCACCACCGGCGAGCCGCTGACGATCCACCAGACCGACCATTTCGACATCACCCACACGCCGCTCTCCTGCACGGCCGCGCCGATCTATGACACGCAGGGCGCGCTTGCGGCCGTTCTCGACATTTCGCTGCTCAGCTCGCCGATCCTCAAGGCCAGCCAGAACATGGCCCGCCATCTGGTGTCCTCCACGGTGCGGCGGATCGAGCTGGCCAACCTGATGGCCAGCAGCCGCCACGATCTGGTGCTGCGCTTTGCCGGAGCGCCGGAGTTTCTCGATGTGGACCCGGAAGCGGCGATTGCCGTTGACGGGGCAGGGCGCATCACCGGCATGACGCATGGCGGCGCAAAGCTTCTGGCCGCCTCGCGTGGTCTCGACTGGCGCAGGCCCGAACTGCTGCTGGGGCAACTGGTCACGGATTTCTTTGACGCGGAGTTTGGCGAACTGGCTTCGCTGACCCGGGCCAGCCTGCCGCAGGACCGCAGGATTGCCCTGCGCGGCGGCGCGTTCCTCTATGCCCATGCCATCGAGCCGCAGCAGCGCATTGCAGGCCAGCCGGCGGCCCGCCTGCCGCGTGCCTTGCCCGCGCTGAGCCGGCTGGGCGGCGCCTGTCCGGCCATGGACAGCCTGCGGCGCAAGGTCATGAAGCTGGCGCCTTCGCGCCTGCCTGTGTTGCTTCAGGGGCAGACGGGCACCGGCAAGGAGCATCTGGCGAGGATCATCCATGAGGTCAGCGGCGTTTCCGGCCGGTTCGTCGCCGTCAACTGCGCTGCCATCCCCGAACAGCTGATCGAGAGCGAATTGTTCGGCTATGCGCCGGGCGCCTTCACCGGAGCGCTTGCCAAGGGGCGCAAGGGGCTGGTGGAGGAGGCGGGCGGCGGCACGCTGTTCCTGGATGAAATCGGCGACATGCCCTTTGCGGCGCAGAGCCGGCTGCTCCGGGTGCTGGCGGAAGGCGAGGTGCTGCCCGTGGGCGGCTCCGTGCCGCGCAAGATCAGCTTCCGCGTCATCTCCGCCTCTCACCGGCCACTGGCAGCCCTTGTTGCGGCAGGCCGTTTCCGCGAGGATCTCTATTACCGGCTGAACGCCGCCGTTCTGCCGCTGCCGCCGCTGTCCGAGCGGGAGGACTTTCCCTGGCTGCTCGCCCGGCTCCTTGAAAAGCATGCCGCCGGGGGCCGCCCCTTGCGGCTTTCGCCGGAGGCCAGAGTGCTGCTGCTCGCCCATTCCTGGCCGGGCAACATCCGCGAGCTCGACAATGCCATCGCCTTTGCCGCTGCCCTTTGCGAGGATGGCGTGATCGGGGTGGAGGACCTGCCGGAGCAGCTGACCCTTTCGCCCCATGCTATCGCAGAAGGCAATGACGGGGACGAACTGCGCGCCATGCTCTCCGCCTGCAAGGGCAATGTCTCTGAAGCTGCACGGCGGCTCGGCATCGACCGCACCACCTTGCATCGCCGGATGAGGCGCCTGGGCATCGGCCGCCCGCATTAGGGGGGGCGCATTAGGGGGGCGGAGCCTGTGATGGGCGCGAGTGCGGCATTGCCCGAGCCGCGCCACACTCGGGGCGCCGTCCCGGACGCAGCGGAGCGGAGATCAGGGACCCACCCGCTTGCAGAGCGGTGAGGCTGACGCGCGGCGCGGAGGCTTGCGCCGGATATCACGAATGCCGGTCCGTCTGCATCGCAGCGCCTTGCGATCAGCCGCCGCACTGTGGCCTGTGCCACAGCTGTTGCGCCACACCTGCGGCGCTTGCCGACGCCGCAAGCGCTGAAAATCCTGCATTTTCAATCTGCCTTTCCGCCGTCTGCGCTGGCACGGCCGTTGCAATTCCCCCTGGCATCAAGAAGCAGCCACAGGAGGAAACATGCGCGCGCTCAGATTTCATGCAGCCAAGGATTTGCGGCTTGAGGACATTCCCGAGCCGAAAAAGCCGGGACCGGGACAGGTGCTCGTCCGCAACCGGTTCGTTGGCATCTGCGGCACCGATCTGCACGAATACAGCTACGGCCCGATCTTCATTCCCACCGAGCCGCATCCCTTCACCGGCGCCCATGGCCCGCAGGTTCTCGGCCATGAATTCGGCGGCGTTGTCGAAGCCGTGGGGGACGGTGTCACTTCGGTTGCTCCCGGCGACCGGGTGTCGATCCAGCCGCTCGTCATGCCGCGTTCGGGCGATTACTTCGCCGACCGCGGGCTGTTCCACCTCAGCCCGCAGCTCGCCCTTGTCGGCCTCAGCTGGGATGGTGGCGGCATGGCGGAGGCCGCTCTCGTCAACGAGTACAATGTCCAGAAAATCCCCGATGAAATGACGGATGAGGAAGCCGCGCTCGTCGAGCCCACGGCGGTTGCCGTCTATGCCTGCGACCGGGGCGGGGTGACGGCGGGCAACAGCGTGCTGGTGACGGGCGCGGGCCCCATCGGCATGCTGACGCTGCTTGCCGCCCGCGCTGCCGGTGCCACGCAGCTCTTCGTCTCCGATCTCAACGATGCAAGGCTGGAACTGGCCAAGGGGGTGCTGCCCGGCGTCATCACCATCAACCCCAAGCGCGACAAGGTGGGCGATGTGGTCCGCTCGCTGACCGAAGGGCAGGTGGGCTGTGATGTGGCCATCGAATGCGTCGGCAATGAACACGCGCTGAAGGCCTGCGCCGATGCGGTGCGCAAGCAGGGCGTTGTCGTGCAGACGGGCCTGCATCCGCATGACAACCCGCTCGACTGGTTCCAGGTCACCTTCCGTGATCTGGAGATCAAGGGCTCCTGGGCCTATCCGACCCACTACTGGCCGCGCGTCATCCGCCTGATCGCCTCCGGCCTGCTGCCGGCCACGAAGATCGTCACCAAGCGCATCACGCTCGACACGGCGGTGAAGGAAGGCTTCGACGTGCTGCTCGATCCGGCAGGCACGCAGCTCAAGATCCTGATCGACCTGTCGAAATAATGATCACCGGCCTGCGCCTGCCCGGGAGAGGAGCCTGGGCGGCGCCGGCCGGTTCGATCCCGGCGCGCCCCCGCAACGGGGGCATGCCGCCTTGCAAACCCCAAGCACTCATGGAGGAGATGACATGCTTGATACCAGCCCCGCAACGAAGATCGATACCGTCCTTGCCAAGCTCGGCCAGGCGCTGGAGAGCGGCAACATAGAAGCCGCCGTGAACCTGTTTCAGGCCGAGTGCTACTGGCGTGACCTTGTGACCTTCACCTGGAACCTGAAGACGCTGGAAGGCCACGGCGAGATCCGCAGCATGCTCACCAGCCAGCTGGCCGCCATCAAACCCTCCGGCTTCGTGCAGGACAGCAAGGAGGCCGCATCCGAGACGGGCGGTGTCACCGAAGGCTGGTTCGAATTCGAAACCGGCGCGGCGCGCGGCTATGGCCATATCCGCCTCAAGGACGGGCTGATCTGGACCCTGCTCACCACCATGAGTGAGCTGAAGGGCCATGAGGAGCCAAAGGGCTTCCGCCGCCCCATGGGCGCCGAACATGGGCATGACCGCAACCGCAAGACCTGGAAGGAAAAGCGCGAGGCAGAGACGGCCGAACTTGGCTACTCTGTGCAGCCCTATGTGGTGATCATCGGCGGCGGGCAGGGCGGCATCGCCCTTGGCGCGCGCCTGCGCCAACTGGGTGTGCCGGCCATCATCATCGAAAAGAACGAGCGGCCCGGGGACAGCTGGCGCAAGCGCTACAAGTCGCTCTGCCTGCATGATCCGGTCTGGTACGACCATCTGCCCTACATCCCGTTCCCGGAGAACTGGCCCGTCTTCACGCCCAAGGACAAGGTGGGCGACTGGCTGGAGATGTACACTAGGGTGATGGAGCTGAATTACTGGGGCTCCACCACGGCCAAGTCCGCGCACTATGACGAGAAGACCGGCGAGTGGACCGTCATCGTCGACCGCGCCGGAGCGGAAGTGGTGCTGCGGCCAAAGCAGCTGGTGCTGGCCACCGGCATGTCCGGCAAGCCCAATGTGCCGAAGTTCCCCGGACAGGACGTGTTCAAGGGCGAACAGCAGCATTCCTCGCAGCATCCGGGGCCGGATGCCTATGCCGGCAAGAAGGTGGTGGTCATCGGCTCCAACAATTCGGCGCATGACATCTGCGCCGCGTTGTGGGAAGCGGGCGCCGATGTCACCATGGTGCAGCGCTCTTCCACCCATATCGTCAAGTCGGACTCGCTGATGGAAATCGGCCTCGGCGACCTTTATTCCGAGCGTGCGGTGCAGGGCGGCATGACGACCCGCAAGGCCGATCTCATCTTCGCCTCGCTGCCGTACCGCATCATGCATGAGTTCCAGATCCCGATCTATGACAAGATCCGCGAGCAGGATGCAGACTTCTACGCGGCGCTTGAAAAGGCCGGCTTCATGCTTGATTTCGGTGATGATGGTTCCGGCCTTTTCATGAAATACCTGCGCCGCGGCTCGGGTTACTACATTGACGTGGGCGCCTGCGATCTCGTCATCGACGGCTCGATCAAGCTGAAGTCCGGCGTGGACGTGTCGCATCTGACCGAAACCGCCGTGGTGCTGAAGGATGGCACGGAGCTTCCCGCCGATCTGGTGGTCTATGCCACCGGCTACGGCTCGATGAACGGCTGGGCCGCCGATCTCATCTCGCGCGAGGTGGCGGACAAGGTCGGCAAGTGCTGGGGGCTTGGCTCGAACACCACCAAGGACCCCGGCCCCTGGGAAGGCGAGCAGCGCAACATGTGGAAGCCGGTGCAGCAGGAGGCGCTGTGGTTCCACGGCGGCAACCTGCACCAGTCCCGCCACTATTCGCAATATCTCTCGCTGCAGCTGAAAGCCCGGCACGCCGGCCTCGACACCCCGGTCTACGGGATGACCAAGCCGCATCACCTGTCCTGATCCGGACCACTCCTGAGATCCAAGGCGCCCGCACCCCGGGCGCCTTGGAATGGCAGACAGCTATTTGACGATCCCGCCCTCGCCATCCGAGTAGTTCACCGGGATCCAGCCGTAGTGCTGCCCCTCTTGCAGGACATTCCCGATCCCGGGGAACGCGATGTGTGCGCCCGCAACGAGGTATCCTTCGCTGACGGCTTCGGCGAAGGCTTTCCTGCGGGAGGCAACGGCGCCAGGCCCGTCCACATCGAACTCGATGGTCACCTCCGGCTGTTTGAACTGAACGATATCGCCATGGGTGATATCGCCCCAGAACACCAGCTTCCGGCCGCCACTTTCCACCACGATGGAGCTGTGGCCGGGCGTATGTCCGGGCCGCAGGATCGAGCGGAAGCCCGCGATGACCTCCGCATCATCTTCAAAGGCCGCCACCCGGCCTTGCTGCAGATAAGGCCGCAGGCACTCCTCCGCTTCCTGAAAAAGCTGCGAGTTCAGGCCTTCAGGCCGCGCCTCTGCGGGCGTTTCCAGCCAGAAGTCCAGCTCACGCTTTGGAACATGAAGGGTTGCATTCTCGAACACGGGTTTGCCATCGCGGACGAGCCCGCCGGTATGGTCTGTGTGGACATGGGTCAGGATGACATGATCGACCTGGGCAGCGGTGTAGCCTGAGGCCTCGAGATTGGACATCAGATGCCCGGCTTCTGCACCCAGATAGTGCCCGGTGCCCGCATCGATGAGGACGAGCCGCGCGCCATCATTGACCAGAAACGCGTTGACCGATGTGTCGGTCGGAATGTCCCGGTATGCCCTGCGGAGCAGCTCGGCTGCGTCCTGCGCCATGACATCCCGGTACATCTGCGGCAGAGGCAGCGGCAGCGTGCCGTCCAGAAGGGCCGTGATTTCCAGATCGCCAAGCGCCATCCGGTAAAAGCCGGGTGCCTGGAAATGCTGCTTTGGCGCCGCCGCGAAGGCGGAGGAGGGGAGATTGGGAAGCGCTGCGGCTGTGACCAGAACCGAAGCGCCCTTCAGGACGCCCCGTCTCGTGATGCTGTTCATGAAAAGCTCCGTCGGAACAATGACGCTGCCTGCGCCCTTCAGGGCCATGCAGCGTGTGCCGGGTGAAGCTAGGGGCTGGCAGTGCCGGGGATTAGCCGGTGAAGCTGGATCTCACTGTCAAGAATCCGGTTACAATCGCTCTTCGGCGGGCGGCGCTCCCGGGCGGCGTTCCCGGGCGGTGTTTTCCGGTGGGTCAGGGCAACTGGAGGACTTCGCCAAGATGCTCCGTCAGGTAGTCGATGAAGGCTCTCACCTTGAGAGGCTGAACCCGGCCGCCCGCTCTGACCGCATACAAGGTGGCGTCCGGGCCGGACCATTGCGGGAGGATGCGGACGACCTCGCCGGCCTCCACCGCGGCGCGCACCAGATAGGGATTTGTCAGCTGAATGCCTTGCGCCCTGACCAGAAACTCCAGCAAGGCTTCCGGGTCCGAGGCAACAACCGCCGGGTTGATCGGATAATCGGCAACATCATTCTGCGCCATCAGCGGCCAGGAATGTTCGGGCCTGCCGTAGAACAGCTGCGTCACGAGGCAGTCATGGTCCTTCAATTGCGAGGGATGATCGGGCGTGCCGCGCCGTTCCAGATAGTGCCGCGAAGCGTAAAGGCCCGTGCCGATGTCGGCGAGACGCCGGGCGGCGAGGTTGGAATCCGGCATCTGGCCGTTCCAGAGGCGGCAGGCCACGTCGATGTTCTCTTGCACGATGTTCCTGATGCCGTGGTCGAGCAGCAGCTGCAGTTTGACCTGCGGATAGGTTTCGCGAAACCCGGCCAGAAGCGGGGCGAGGGTTCTGGTGGCCAGCCAGTGCGGCGCTGTTACTCTGAGCCAGCCTGACGGCGTGCCATGCACCTGTTCGACGGCGCTTTCCGCATCGGAAATGAGGCGGACGAGGCCCCGGCACCGTTCGAAATAGATCGTCCCGGCCTCTGTCAGCCGGATGGTGCGGGTGGTGCGGTGGAAAAGCTTGACCCCCAGCCGCTGCTCCAGATCCTGCACCTTCTTGCTGACCCGTGCCTTGGATGTCCGCAGGCTTTCGGCCGCCGCCGTAAAGCTGCCCCGCTCGGCAACCTCGATGAAGGCCAGTGTGTCGCTCATGTCCCGCAGCATCTGATACTTCCTTCAAGTCTCGTGCACTGGCCGCATCTGCGGGGCCAGATCAGGCCCCCTTCAGGGTGGGAAGAGCCGCGCCCCCGGCAGCAGGCGCTCCGTTGCCGCACGCGCCGGAGGACGCTTCCTGTGGCTGGGGCATGAGCTGATCCAGCGTCACTTCGGCGAACCGGGCAAGCAGCAGGCTCTGCGCATTGTGCAGTGTGCCGGCCAGCGCTGCATTGGTGTTTCGTTCGATCATGCAGCCGGGATGGGCGCTGCGGGAGCCGATGGCGAAAAGCGCCGGCCGGCCGAGCGCCTCATAGACGGCAAGCAGCGTGATCTCGCCAAGCGGCCGGGCCAGCTGCCAGCCCCCGCCGTGGCCCTTGCCGGAGGTGACATAGCCCGCCTTGCGCAGTCCGGCCATGGTCCTGCGGAAGACGGCCGGGTTGGTGCCCATGCTCCGGGCCAGAACCTCCGAGGTCAATGGTTCTTCGACCTGTCCCATGTGCAGCAGCACATGCAGCACGTCCGAAAGCCTCGTGTCCTTGTTCATCACCTGCCTCTGCACCGGTCGTCATGCGGCTGCATGACATGTATCAGTTGTTGATACGTGAGGGAATGCCATGTTATGTATCAGTTGAAGTTGCATGAAAGGATGCTCCATGACCCGCACGCCCAATTCCTTCATGGACCCGGCCGCCGTCGCCTCCTACCTGCGCGATACGCCCCGTAAGGTGCCGGGACTGGCGGATCTTCACAAGATGACGGCGCTGCTCATTGCCGAAAAGGCTCGCCGCGCAGCAGACATTCTGGTGGTGGGGGCAGGCGGCGGGCTGGAAATCCGGGCCATGGCGCAGGCGCAGCCGGACTGGCGGTTCACGGGTGTCGATCCATCGCCCGCCATGCTGGACATCGCCCGGCAGACACTCTCTGACTGCGCGGAGCGGGCGGAACTCATTCTGGGCACCGCCGTTGACGTCCCCCAAGGCCCTTTTGATGGGGCCGTTTGCCTTCTGACGCTGCATTTCCTCAGCAGAGCCGAAAGGCTGCAGACCTTGCGGAATGTTCGCAGCCGCCTCAAGCCGGGCGGCATTTTCGTTGCGGCTCACCACACCAGCCCCGGCGGCGAAGCCGAAACCTGGCTGGCCCGTTCCGCCGCCTTTGCCGCAGGCACAACCGCGGATCCTCACAAGGCCGCCGCCTCGGCCAAAGCCATGGCGGAGCGCCTGCCGCTGCTCTCTCCGGCGGAAGAAGAAGACTGTTTCCGGGAAGCCGGCTTCAAGACCCCAGCTCTCTTCTACGCCGCCCTGTCCTTCCGCGGCTGGGCCATGAGTGCAGAAGGGGGATGAGGCGTGGTCTTGTCATGGCCGCACCCAAGGGGAGGGCTGACTGTCAGGTAATTACCGTTTCAGGACACGCAGCGCTACCGTCTAGTCCTCATTCGGAAACGGATCCCCTTTCCGCATTTGTTTCACCCTGTCCTTGATTTCAGTTGTATCGACGAATGCCGAGAAGCGTTCGGATTGTCTTGATATGATCGCAAGATGCTTGTCGATGGACGCCAGGGAATTTGCGATCCTAATTGCGTTTGAATGGGAGAGAAGTCCGCGCAGGCCAGCAAACTGGCGAATGTCGATTCTACGTCTCCGGGACAGCTTCTTGCCAGAGATATCCGAATAGCGAATGCAAACCTCGAATGGTTTGAGAGGGCCGATGTCTTTGTCCGCCGATATTCCATAGAGGACAAAACTAATCCCAAACAGAGCACGTTGCTGAGCGTCTTGAGGGATGACCGAGATGGGCATTCGATCTCGATCGTTTACCACCAAGACTTCGTGTGCCTCGAAGTCTCCTTCGTCGTGGATAAGCTCAAATGTTACGTCGAAAGCAGGCCCCCTTCCGACATTTGCCAAGACGAACTCGATCCCACCATGACCATCCGGATGAGGTGAAAGGTAGGCGACGAGTTCGGGGGAAGACCCGGCTTTGCGCAATGTACGATTTTCAAGCCATAGTACAAGTGTGAGAACTGCTATGGCCACGGTTGCGAACGCTGTTACGTAGTTAGCGTAATCCATGGGTGAATTAACCCTTTCGAAAACTCTACTCACATTATGAGGAAATGTCGAAAATGGCTAGATATATACACAGAGGCTACGAAGATTTTTAAAGTGTTTCCATCGCCAAACAGCGAGTTTCAATTGATTTCTTCAAATTGTTACCACTGCCAAAAATTCCCATTTCTGGTAGTCGCCAATAACCCTGATTGGATCAGTTCAGGCGTTTGATCTATAAAGGAAACTCGCTGGGAGGGGGCTTAAATAATTTCAATAACTTAAAAAATGTGCCACTCCCCGATCCTTGGACCGATTGCCGGCTGATTTAAGCTACTGCCTGCACCTGCTGATCGGTTTCAATGGTGTTGAAGTAAACCACGGCGGGCGGCTGTCCGCTATGGGCGGAGTGAGGCCGCTGGTGATTGTAGAAGGTGATCCAGCGCCCGACGCCAGCCTTGGCATGCGATCCGGTCTCCCAGGCGTGCAGATAGACGCATTCATACTTCAGGGATCGCCACAGGCGCTCGATGAAGATGTTGTCCTGGCAGCGCCCCTTGCCATCCATCGAGATCCGGGTGCCGGCCCGTTTCAGCCGGTCGGTCCAGGCGAAGGACGTGAACTGGCTTCGATCGTATGACTATCCGTGTTCATGATCCCGGGTGGGCCGAACTTGTGGATCGCCTCGTTCAGCGCTCCGACGCAGAAGTCGGCCTCCAGCGTGTTCGAGATGCGCCAGGCCAGCACCTTGCGCGTGAACCAGTCCATGACGGCCACCAGATAGAGAAAGCCCCGGCACATGGGCAGATAGGTGATGCCGGCGCACCAGACCTGATTAGGCCGCTCAACCCGCAGCCCGCCCAGCAGATAGGGATAGGTTTTGTGTCCCTTCGCGGGCCGGCTGGTATCGGGCTTCTGGTAGATCGGCATCAGGCGCATGAGCCGCATCAGCCGCCGGATGCGCTTCTGATTCACGGCATGGCCCTCGTTCTGCAGGTGCCAGGTCATCTGCCGAACGCCGTAGAACGGGGTTTCGAGGAACTGCTGTTGATCACCCGCATCAGGGCGAGGTTCATCGCCGTCTCGCCCTGCGGTTCGTAGGAGAACGACGAGCGCGAGATCGACAGCAGGCGGCATTGCGCGCCCACCGACAAGCCAGGATGGTTCTTCTCGATCATCCCGCGCCTCACTTTCCGGTCCAGAGCTTGAGCTTTCTGGACAGAAAATCGTTGGCGGCGGCCAGTTCCCCGATCTTCGCGTGCAATGACCGGACCGTTTCCTCGTCCACTTCAGCGGGCTTCTGCGCCCCGCGCTCGAAGATATCTGCAGCCCCGTCAAGCAGCGCCTTCTTCCATTGGTGGATCATGGCCGGATGCACGCCATACTCGGCAGCCAGCTCCGACATCGTGCGTTCGCCCTTCACGGCTTCCAACGCCACGCGGGCCTTGAATCCAGCGTCATGGTTCCTGCGCTTCTTCATGGTCTGATCTCCTCGTTCTTGGAGACCAGCAAACGTCAGATCGTAGCTTCCGTCACTGTCCGATTTTCAGGGGGGAGCTCAAAATATCCATTGATTTCCCTAAATTTTACCGCCGCGAGCGACCGTGGAAACCATCTGTGTGCCGTGGCTTTGGGCCGACGTCAACATGGCGGGATAGCGGCAATAATTTCCGCTCGGGAACGCAGAGCAGGAGGTGAGGTTAGCCTTTGCGCAGGGCAGCAAAGCTCCGTCATATCGGACGCCAAAAGCCAATTCTAGGACCTCTGGGACCCACCGCCTTGGTTGTGTTGCTGAACAGAGTCCCATTACCGCCAAGCTAAATTCACTAGGCAGACGCGATCTTTCGCAAGAGAACCATCGAGTCTGCGTCAGAACGGCAGACGTGTTTGCAACAACTGCAACAATTAAGACTTCAAGCTCCCATCAGGGTGCCAGGGCAGCTCCCGTCTGACTAACGATGACGAAAGGCGCCCAGAGTCTTGGATCCCGCTGCGCTTCATTGTCTGAATGAAGCCAGGATAGCTTGACCTCGCGGAGCGCCTGGTCTGCATCGGGCTTTTCCATACCGAGCCATGTAACGTAAAAGTCCCTCATGAATAGCGTCGTGTAAGCGTCCGAGATCGGGTGTAGAGTTGATAGTACCGCTCTGGCACCCGCGCGACGGAAAGCCTGCTCAACGGCAATGGCTCCCTCGTAATTACTGAAAACGCCAATCCCGGTTTCACAGGCAGACAGTACGACGAGTTCGGTTTTTCGCAAATCCAGTTGCTCGACTTCATAGCCAAAGACAATTCCGTCAGCCTCGCCATCGTTCTCAAGTGCATGATTGGCGCCCGAAAATGCTATAGCTACTTGCAGCGAGGGCAGCAGCGTGTCTGTCCGCTTTAACGTCATGGTAATGCCATGGGTAGCAAGATGCAGAACCCGAGGCGAACCAATTTGACGCAAGTTTGCTTCTGAAGCCTGTTCACCGATATAGGCCTTGGCCGAGGCGCCGAACTTTTCCTTCCAGGTCTCAGCAACCACGCCGACTTCGACTTGCGTGCTGGGCAAAGGCACAAATCCGCTCAGTGTTCGCGCGGAGCGAGTCGGGATAAAGGTGGAGCCTTCCGAGATGTTGGCAGCAACGATTGCTGGACTCATCCTTTTGTCGCCGATCGCATCGAAGTCCGCGCCGCCAAATACAACGAGCTCCCTTCCGCCGGAATTGGCACTTGCTTTGTTCTGACCGACGAACCTACCACTGACGACGAAGCGGTAATTGATACTGCTGTCAATAAACCGTCTGCCCTGCTGATCCATGAGCATGTCGAACGGCACAGCCCCGAGTACGCCCGCTGTTGAAATGAATAAATGATCTACGGACGAAAGTGATGGCAGAAGCTTAGCAATCAAAAGATCATAGAGCGCTGTTGTAAGCTTTCGATTGCCAGAGGTGTCTGAGAAAGTTGCGCTTAACGGCGAGACCAACTCTTGCACATCCTCGGTGGATGCAAGATCGATGAAGATCGGTTCCTTACGGTCTGCCCTCAGGACCATCGCACCGAAGCGTTGTGCACGCTCGGCTTGCCAAGTGTCGCTTGCCGCATTTGGAGAATAAATAAAATACTCGATGAGCGCAGTGCGATCCGACATTCGCCCTGCTATGTCGGTAGGCGACACATAGGGATCATCCATGCTCGCGGCTGATAGCGGTGCGAGAGTTTCGAGGGCAGCCTTCGCAGACGACAGCTCGTTTTGAAGCTGACGCAGCCGGACGAGAAGCGTCATATCCCCTGCCACAACCCGTTTCGAAACAAGAATGAAATCGTCGCGCGATTTGATATAGGTCCGAAAGGCGTCAGAGTAGCTTTGATCGAAGCTGATTGAGGATACGACCCGCCGCAATCCTGCGTCAACATTGCCGATACGCGCCTTGTAATTCAGAACAAATTCGGCTGCGAGTTCGGCAAACTCGGGATCCAATTGTCGCATCGCGCCCGCGATCGCGATATTGCCGGCCTCGATAACCGCGGAGCCGCCTGCGCCCGTCATTCCGGCATCCGCGTCACCGCTTTCATAGAGGCTCAGGTTGCGGACGTTGGCGGCTAGCAACCTTAAGGCACCTGCTCGCTCATCTCTAAGAAGTGAGATCACGGCCAATGTATTGGCAATCGAGGCGGTCTGCGCATGATCGGAACCAAGGCGCGAGCGTGCCTCAGCTAAGCAGGTCTCAAGCAGCGTGCGAGCTTTCTCTTGATCGCCATCGTGCAGAAGTATCTTAGCGTAGCGAATCTTTGTCTCGAAGTCGTTGATGTCGTTCGCCTCATCGACATCAAGCGCAAGCTGCGCGTAACGTCTGGCTTCGGTCATATCATTGCGGAAGAAGGCGAGTGTCGCGAGATTTCCGTAAACAGTGGCGATTTCCTTCGGCGAGGTGCTGGAATCGCGCTTCGCCTCGACGATCTTCTTGAGGGTAGCCACCGCCATATCAGTTTCCCCAATCGCTTGGTAAAGATTGGCCCAATGTTGGCGCGCTCCTGTACGCAGCGATATGTCGATATCGTTCGCATTGAGCTGATCGAGCTCGCGATCTCCTATCTCTAGATATTTCTTCGCCTCATCATAGTGGCCGACAGTTGTGTACAGGCTGGCAAGTCCCTGTAGTGCACTTTGCTTCCAGACGTCGATCTGCCGTCCGCGATCGTAAACTGCAATCACATCGAGATATATTCGTTCAGCCTCGCCAAGGCGGTTGATTTGCTGATTGGCCGAAGCGAGGTTGATCATACTGATCAGTGTCCCCGTGTCGTCGGGGCCAGCACGCTTGAGGCGTTTCTGCAAGACATCTGCAGCCACTTCCGCAGCCTTAGAAACTTGGCCGCTTTTCTCGAGCGCGAAACCAAGATCACTCTGGCTCTTATAAGTCCGTTCGTCGTCCGGGCCGTACAATCTACCTGTTTCCGCGACAAGATGATGAAATCCGTTGATTGCTTCGTCGTGGCGGCCCGCGCGCAAAAGGCACAGTGATAGATTGTTTTGCAATGCTAAATCGTCAGGCTGAGGGGGATCCGCAGACAGTTCACGGATAGAGATTACTCTTTGTACATCCTTAACGCAGGCCTCGCCGTTGCCGATTGTGTATTCGACTATGCTCCGCTCGACCAGCGCACCCGTCAAGTTTGGCGAATTGGCCCCCCAGAGCTTAGCGCCCGTGTCGATTATTTTGTTGAGATAGTCGAGCCTGCCCGGATCGATTGCGTCGGACGTGCGTATTTGCAGTATCATCGCAAGCGCTTGAACCTTGATGTTGTCGGCGGCATCCGCCTCGAAGGCGACGGTGATCAGTGCAGAGAGGATTGCCTTCGCCTCGACCGCCTTGCCCTGCGCGATGAGGGCTGCTGCAAGGTTAAGATGTGCAAATTGATAATCGTCGCTTTTGACGTCCGCGCTTCTGGCTGCGGAAACCGCTTTTCTGGCAGCAATTTCGGCAGCCTTGTAGTCATGGGAGAAGATGAGCTGGAGAACCTCGTCGTTTAGTCGCTGAACGCCTTTTGTGTCGGCCGCTGAAGCGCCAATCGTGCTCAGCGCGAGAGCCGACGCGCACAAGATGGTCTTAACAACGCCAACGGACTTTTTCCTTATCGGACGCATTCAGTGATCGATTTCAGCGGAGGGACACAATCGGCGCCACCAATCGAGCAAGACATCAGCGCCTCCTGCCGCGTAGCACCCTGGAAGATCTGGACGCCGGATTGCGACGCACCGGCAACAAGTGTCACGCAACCTTCATCGTACTGTACCAGAGGCGCACAATTCTGGTATTTGGCGATACAGAGTTCTCTTGCCTTGTCGAGAGCGTCCTGCGAGTTTTTGCCATGGGCGAAGACAAAAAAGATCTTCCCCGTCTCGTCTTGGCCAGCTCCGATCCCGACCCCGTCAGCAAATGCGAATGTTTGGCCCAATAGCAACAATACTGCTGCGGTAGCGCTACGTTTCATTCAATTCTCCTGAGTGCGTGTGAGCCGCGAATGATATTTCCATATTGCGAGCAGATCATCATTGACTACACCCTTGAGACTGGCATAGATGAAAATCTGAATGAAAGCAGTGCAGATCTCAAGGGCTAAATATTTTTGGTATAGGCAATGCTCAAACTGATGCTCACATCCGCGGTGATTGCCGCCTTGTTGTCGGATCACGCAAGCGCGAACTGCGATTATTGCACCAACAAGGTGGTTCTGACCCGTGATCTCGCTGACTGTCTTGCCGAGAAGATCGATGGCGAAATTAGCAATCTGGAGAGGACGAAGGCATCCGCTGTCCTGGTAAGCCTCTTGGATTGTTCCGGCGCTTCAGTTGCAACGATGCGCGGCGGGCAATCCATTCCTGACGGGGCGGTGAAGCCAGCAGAACCAACGCTGTCACTACTTCTTGATCAGCCGAGACTTGTCTGCTTGCGATCGCTGGTCAACGCTCAAGATGTCAACTGGACGCCTGTCGCGATTTTCGTCCTTCGAGATCAATGCCGGTAGGCTTGCGACCATGCTCAACCTTATCAATTTTGTTCAAAGTCTCGGCGATGCTGCCACCAAATCGGCGGAAGCCCAAGTGGGTGGATCGCAGTCGGGCCGTTTGGACAAGACTGCTAAGATCGTCTCTATCATCGCCAATATTGCTGTGATCATCGTCGCCATCCTAGCTTACCAGCAATATGTTAATTCGAATGAAGACTTAAAGCGCGGACGGTCACTTGCATTCGTTCAAGAATGGACAGAGAAGGGTCTGTCAAGCGCCTACGATGATCTGTCGTTATTCGTCGAAGAACGGCGAATCGCAGGCGAAACCCTGCCCGCTGATCTCTCGCCGGAGGCTATTACCCTAGCAAAATTTAACCTCGGCCAGAAATGGACAGAGGAAATCGTCACCGGTGACGACATGAAGAGCAAGTCGTTAGAAAGGGGCCTAAAGACCATTGTGCAGTTCTTTTCAAGGATGTCGACCTGCGAGAGTTCCGGCCTCTGTGACAGTGATGTGCTTGTCAAGTACTTCGACAGCGAGTTGTTGACATTTTGGAGTTATTTCCGGGCGTATGCCGCATTGCGGCAGGTGAATGGCTACAGTGGCTACGGAGACAAGGTAGATTCACTTGTCGCAGCGTTCTGTGAGCATAAGAAGACTTCAACCGCAGCATTCTAGATCGCACCCTCCCCAAAAAAAGAACTTATGGTGGAGCGATGCGTATCGCGAAGTATCTCTACGGGCATATTGGCGTAAACGGCTTTGATGCTTGGCGTGCACTCAGTGACAAATGACCGTGTTTGAGATTGGCTGGAGACGCCAGCGGGGGGGGGACTCCCCACCATTTAGCAAGTGGCTTTCGTGGCGTGATTTGCGTTGAAGGCCGTTCCTGTTGTGAGCATGGCGCATGCGACGGCGAGGAGACGGTCTGCGACGGAACGGAGTGCGCGCGCGTGATTGTGACCTCGTTTTCTGAGGGCGGTGTACTTGCCGCGGCTGACCGGGTCGTGCTGGGTGGCGACGCGTGCCCAGTGGTAGACGGCGTTTCGCAACCGGCCATCGGCGGCCTGGCGCATGACGACGATGCGGCTCTTGCCGGAGCGCCGGGTGACGGGTGCGACGCCGGACAGGCATCGCAGAGCGTGATAATCTCTTCGCCGCAGGGCTTCGTAAGCTTCTGCGAGCAGCGTGGCGATGACGATCCTTCCGACGCCCGGCAAGGTTCGCAGGATCGTCACGTCATGCTGCTCAGGGATTTGCCCCGGCCCGGTCTCCCGGCCGTCCCCCTCTCCGGCCCCGTCCCCGTCCCTGGCGAGGCGGGCGGTCAACCGGTCGAGGCGGTCATCGGCGCTTGCGATCTCGCGATTGACGAGCTGGAGCCGCTTGGCGACGGATGCCAGATGGTCCACCGCAGCACTCTGCGTTCCGGGCGCGACAGTCAGCGCGGGTGCACGCAGCCGGCCGAGGGCTTCGGCCGCGGAGATGCGGCGGATGCGATGCTTCTTCAAGAGCCGCTCGACGGTGAGCTCGCGGACGCGGGCAGCCTTGCCGGGTGTTGGAACGAGCGCCCAGAGCTCCAGGAACCAGGGCGCAGCGGCGTCATCGGTCAATTCCAGCATCTGCGGATAGTAACGCCAGAGAAGCTCGCGGACGCGGTTGCCGAGCCGGTTGCGGTCATGCCGCAGGTCCTCGGCGATGCGCGACCACTCGCGCAATTCCACGACGGCCGGGTCGAGTGGCTCCAGGCGCCGGAGGCAGCGCGGATCGGTCCTGAGCGCACTCGCCAGCACCTCCGCGTCCCGGCTGTCGTCCTTGGCGCCAGCGGGCGAGAAGCGGTCGCGGAAGCGGTCGAGCTGCCTGGGGTTGATGGCGTGGACGGGAAAGCCACGCTCCATCAGCCCCTCGACGACGGGACCATGCGGCACCTCGATGGCCACGGGGACCTTCGCTGGCGCCGCTCCCGTGTGCCTGCCGATCCAGGCCGTCATCTCCGCCATGCCTTCCCCGCCATGAGGAAAGCCACGCTCGGCAATCTTGCGGCCGCGGGCATCGATGAGAACAACGTGGTGCGTCTGCGATGCCCAGTCGACGCCCACGAACCAGTCCGGCCGATCCTCGTCCATGACGATCTCCTCAAGTCATCCTCGAGCCGCCGCGATGCCTGCCGATCCCTGTACTGGCGCTCGATGGCGCGGACTCCCCACAAGGCATCCACCACGGCCTCCTGCCGGGGCACAGGTCCCTGAACCGTACCGGGTTTGCCTGAGACCCCAACTCGTGAGAAGTAGGGTCTATGACAAGCAAAACGACGAACAAATTCTCTCCTGAAGTCCGTGCCCGCGCGGTTCGAATGGTGACGAGCATGAAGCCGAACATTCATCCCGTTGGGCTGCAGTATCTTCCATAGCCGCCAAGATCGGCTGCTCGGCGCATACGCTGCATGAATGGGTGAAGAAGGCCGAAGTCGACAGCGGCAAGCGTGCAGGTTTGCCGAGTGACGTGGCGGAGAAGATGAAGGCTCTGGAGCGGGAGAACCGCGAGCTTCGTCAGGCCAATGAGATTTTGCGGAAGGCTTCTGCATATTTTGCGATGGCGGAGCTCGACCGCCCACTGAAGCGATGATTTCCTTCATCGACGAACACCGTTTGGTGCTCGGGGTCGAGCCGATCTGCAGACTGCTGCCGATTGCCCCGTCCACCTATTATGAAGTTGTTGCCAAGCGCACGGACGTGGACCGCCTGTCGGCACGCGCCCGGCGCGATATCGCTATGAAGGTTGAGGTACGCCGGGTGTTCAACGAGAACTTCCAGGTCTATGGCGTGCGGAAAGTCTGGCAGCAGTTGCAGCGAGAAGGTTACGACATCGCTCGCTGCACCGTCGCTCGGCTTATGAGAATGATGGGGCTTCAAGGCGTCATTCGCGGCAAACCAATCCGCACGACGATCAGCGACAAGACCGCGCCGTGCCCGCTCGACCGGGTGAACCGGCACTTCTTCGCGCCCGCACCGAACATGCTGTGGCTTTCAGATTTCACCTATGTGGCGACCTGGCAGGGCTTCGTTTACGTCGCGTTCGTGATCGATGCCTTTGCTCGCCGTATCGTCGGTTGGCGAGCAAGCCGGACGGCGCATGCGGGTTTCGTTCTCGATGCCCTCGACCAGGCGCTTCATGATCGGCGGTCCGTTCATCGCGGCGGGCTGGTTCATCATTCCGACCGCGGCTCGCAATAGGTATCCATTCGCTATTCCGAACGACTGGCGGAGGCGGGCATAGAGCCCTCTGTCGGAAGCGTTGGCGACAGTTACGACAACGCTCTCGCTGAAACGATCAACGGTCTTTACAAAGCCGAAGTCATCCATCGACGGGGACCGTGGCGCAACTTCGAAGCCGTGGAGTCCGCCACGCTCGAATGGGTCGATTGGTTCAACAACCGCCGCCTTCTGGAGCCCATCGGAAACATTCCGCCCGCCGAGGCAGAAGAACGATACTACACCATGCTGGATGCGCCAGCCATGGCCGCATAACTTAATCCAAACGTTCTCCGGTAAATCCGGCGCGGTTCAAGAATCTGTGCGCTAAAGTGATCCAGGGCTTGATCTGCGGAGCCCTCAGTGGCACCAGAGGTATGGCAAGAGGACCGCTTCATGCCTCTGAAATCTCAGTAATTTCGGAAAAACCTCGATGGGCATTTTCAAAAGCATCAAGGACAACTACAAGAAGAGCGAAGCAGCTGTCGTGGTCCAAAACCTTCTAGAAGAAGCTTCACGAGCTTTTATGTTTGAAGGCGATGCAGCGAAGACGGCCAACACGCTGGTGGCTCAAGCCTGGGAGGAATTTGCTGTACTTCTCGATGGAAGGAACGGCTTTCGTCCTTACAAAATGTCTATCGCGGCGATCTCACTCGCGAGAGGTATCAGCTTGCACGACGCTGACAAGATGCTCTCCAACTCACATGCCTTTGCATTCTGTCTCGGCAAAATTCTTTCTGAGGTGGACCAGAATGGTGGACGGTACCCTTTGACCGCGTTGGATATGGCGTTGTTGGAGAAAGCTTCAGATCGATTTGCCGAATTTGCGGAATCGACAATGAAGTCGGAGGCTGGACTTGAGGTCGCTGAGCTTCTTGATGAGCAGGTACTGACTTGGGACGAATGGTTCAAAACGTATAAGGCGGAGGTCGCGAAGGCTATACCGTCGTTTCAGACTGAGGATGGGCTATCTGTTATCGACTTACTGGATGTGGAGCCGCTGCAGCGCGCCCATCGTGATCGAGTCAATCCACGGCGACTTGCACGCACGCACGTGGAAGAGCAATACTCCGAACCCGGTTTCATTTTTCGTGTCTTGGCTGGCAAGCCATCGACTTAGGGGACGCGCAACAATGCGTTCATTCCATGAGTTTCAGGCTTGCCAACAAACTGACCACCTGAATGCGCGAACACTCTATTTCCAGTCTAACGCGTTGGTCGTCGTAAAGTAACTCAAGAATATACGGCGAGTGGAGTTCGTCCGCCGCAAAGTCCAACATGCTCCTCAAAACAGCTGAGGACTCAGTTTCAGGCTTCCACCTTCCGCCTTCTTGAAGTGCTCCCCGTCTTTGGATCGCCCCGGGCGGGAACTTCCGGGGTTTCTGGCTCAGGGGGCGGAAGCCGCTGATGAGCCTTTCAAGAGCGATATCGGCGACTTGTTGCCGATCGCGCTGTGCGGGCGGACTGTGTTGTAGTCCTTACGCCATTCCTCCATCTTCGACCGGGCATCGTCAAGCGTCAGGAACCAGTGGGCGTTGAGGCATTCGCTGCGGAACTTGCCATTGAACGACTCGATGAACGCGTTGTAGGTCGGCTTGCCGGGCCGGGAGAAGTCCAGTTCGACGCCACGCTGATAGGCCCACAGGTCAAGGTCTCGGGAGATGAACCCGGATCCTTGGTCAACCCGGATTGTCCTCGGGTAGCCGATGCGCCGGCAGGCGCGATCCAACGTCCCCACGACATCCTCGCCGCGATAGCTGAACCGTGGATAGACCACCGGCGAGAAGCGCGAGAAGGTGTCAACGACGGTCAGCACACGAATCTTGCGGCCGGTCGCCAATTGGTCGTGAACGAAGTCCATGGCCCATACATCATTGGAATGCATGGCCTCAGTCCGGTCTTCGCTCAGCTTCGCTTTCACCCGCCGCTTTGGCGTCTTATTGCGTATCTGCAAGCCCAACTCCTTGTAGAGGCGATAGATTCGCTTGGCGTTCACGGGCCATCCCTCCCGGCGCAGCAGCACATGGACGCGCCGATAGCCGTAGCGCACCCGCGTCGCAGCGATCTCCTTGATCCTGGCTTTCAAGGCAGCCTGGTCGCCGCGCTTCGACTTGTAGTGATAGAGTGAAGGATCGCTCCGCAGGCAGGCGCAAGCCCGCCTGATCGACACTTTCCAGTCCTGACGGACCTCATCGACAAGACGACGGCGGCGAACAGGCTTCAGAGCTTTTTTGAAAGCACGTCCTGCAGCATGGCCTTGTCGAGTGTCAGGTCTGCGACGATCTTCTTGAGCCGGTTGTTCTCGTCCTCGAGCTGGCGCATCCGCTTGACCTCCGAGGGCGTCATCCCGCCGTAGCGCTTGCGCCAGTTGTAGAACGTCGCATCGCTGATACCGGCCTTTCGGCAAACCTCTGCGACTGGCGTTCCCTCATCGGCCTGGCGCAGGATGAACGCGATCTGCGCCTCCGAGAATTTCGACTTCTTCATGGAACTCTCCTTCTCCCGTCAACGGGATCATAATTGGAAAATTCCAGCTCAGAACGCTTCGAAAATCGGGAAGCACGTCAACGGGATCGAATGCAAAACTGGATAAAATCTGCGGGCAAGGTCAGACGGCATGCCAAAATCATCCCGAACGGGACTTGATGGAATTTGTAACGGGAAAGGAGATGCAGAGCGTGACTGCCGCTTGCCCAGGGGCGGACTAATCCGGAAAAGTGGTCCGGAAAACTGTTCCGGCAGCGGTATGCGCCGGTTGTTCAAGTGCTTGAAAAATAAGTAAATTAGATGATGGCTGGGGAACCTGGATTCGAACCAGGACTAACGGAGTCAGAGTCCGTGGGTCTACCGTTAACCTATTCCCCAGTAGACGCCTTTTGGCGGGCGGCGCTTGGTGGCGCTGCGATGAGGGGGCTTATAGCGGCTTGGGGGCGGGGGATCAACTGGGGAACGGCAAAAAAATGAAACGGCTGTGCGCCTGTGGATGAATGATCTCAAGCGCTTGGAAAAATGGCGGAATCCGGCCCGGAAACCGGGTTCCCGGAAACTGTCCTGTTTTTGCGGTGCCATATCCGCCGCCGTGACCGGCCGGCGGCGGTCCGCCCTGAGGATGCTTCGTCCGGGTTTTGCCGGCCGGTTTTGAGGGGCCCCGGGCTGTCCTTGCGTCTTTCCTGCCTCTTGCGCTTTGCCGCCTTTGCGCTGCGGCAGGCAAGCTGATACACTTTGCCCAACATTATCTTGTTGCGCGCGCTGTCCTCTTGAGGGGCTCCTCCTGGGTGACCGGCGCCGGCGCAGAAGGGCATTCAGGTGGAAGAGCACGGTCAGGAGGCTGCCCCGGCACGGGAGCGGCAGGCTGGTGCGGCTTCGGTTCAGGATGCGCGGTCCGGCAAGGGCCCGCGCAAGAAGCGCCGTTCCAAGGGCAGGGGCGGCGCCCAGAAGCGAATCGAGAACGGGCCAGTTGCGCCCGGACCGCAGGCGGAAACGTCTTCGGGGCCGCGTCCGGCAAAGAAGAAGCACAGGCGCCGTCCGCGCGCCGATCAGCGGCCCAACCGCGCCGAGCGGCGCGCCTGCCTTCAGGGCGAGGATGGTCCTGCCGGTGGCGGTGCAGAGCAAGCCGCCAGTTCCAGAGCTGGCGGTTCCATGGCGGCTGGTTCCTTTGCCTCCAGTCCGCAGGGCGGGCAGGCGGGGGCTGGTCATGGCGGGCGGAACGGGCAAACAGGCCCGGGTTCTGCTTCCGGTTCTGGCAACCAGCCGCGGCATGCCCGTGGCGGGCGCCCCGGTTTCAAGGGACGGAGCGCTGGAGCAGCTGCTGGGGCGTCTTCAGGGCCATCTTCAGGTCAGCCTTCCCATCAGCTGCTGGACAGCCCGCAGTCTTCCGGTTCCGGCACCGGAAACGAGGCGGGCCATCTTGCAACGGGGCAGGCGGCCCATGCCGGCGCAGAGACGGACGGGGCGGGCGGGCGTGGCCGCAGGCGGCGGCGCGGGCGCGGTGCGGCGCGCGGCGCGCATTCTGCATCCGCCCATCCGGCTGCGCGCGGGGCTTCGGGGCCTGATCAGGCTGGCGGGGAGCCGGCTGCTCACCCGGCTGCTCACAATGCCGCCCGGCAGGCTGTGGAGCCGGGCTCCCATTCGCGCCCCCAGCGGGGCCATGACCTGCCGCAGGTGCGCCGCTCCGGCCATGAGGCAGGGCGTTCCGTTGACGCGGACGGCGATCTTTATGCCGCGCTTGACCTTGGCACCAACAACTGCCGCCTGCTGATTGCCAAACCGGACGAACGCGGCTTTCGCGTCGTTGATGCCTATTCGCGCATCGTGCGCCTGGGCGAGGGGGTGGGCGCCAGCCGCCGCCTCAGCGATGCGGCCATGGAGCGCGCCATCGAGGCGCTGGACAGCTGCCACCGCAAGCTGGCCGAGCGCGGCGTGCGCCGCTCGCGCCTGATTGCGACGGAGGCCTGCCGCGCGGCGGAAAATGGCGAGGAGTTCATCGCCCGTGTGCAGCGGGAAACGGGGCTGGCGCTGGAAATCGTCAACCGGGAAACGGAAGCCCGGCTGGCGGTGGCGGGCTGTGCCTCGCTGGTGGATCGGGATGCGGACGGCGTGCTGCTGTTCGATATCGGCGGCGGCTCGTCGGAAATCGTCTGGCTGGATCTGCGCAACCGGGGCGGGGCGCGCGGCTATGCGCTGACGCGCTTCATCCGCGCCTGGGTGTCGCTACCGGTGGGCGTCGTCAATCTGGCGGAGCGCCACGGCGGCATGGACGTGAGCCATGAAGTCTTCGAGGCGATGATCGATGATGTCAGCAGCCATCTCGATGGCTCGGCGCTTGGCGCCGGGCTCCGCGAGGCGATGGCCTCCAGCAACATGCACATGCTGGGCACGTCCGGCACGGTGACGACGCTGGCGGGCGTGCATTTCGGCCTGCGCCGCTATGACCGGCGCCGTGTGGACGGAGCCTGGCTGGCGGATGAGGATGTGTCGGCCATGGTTGCCAAGCTGCGCGACATGTCCTACCGGGAGCGGGTGGAGAACCCTTGCATCGGTGCGGACAGGGCCGATCTGGTGCTGGCGGGCTGCGCCATTCTGGAAGCCATCCGCCGCCGCTGGACCTGTGCGCGCCTGCGCGTCGCCGACCGGGGTCTGCGCGAGGGCATTCTGACCGAACTGATGGCTGCGGATGGCGTATGGTCCCGCGGCGGACGCGGCCACAAGGGCCAGAAAGGAAGATCATGACAGGCGGCAAGCGCGGAGCGGGTGATCGCGGCCTGCATGTGCGGGTGAAGACGGCGGCCAAGCGCAAGGAATCCTCCACGCGCTGGCTGGAGCGCCACCTCAATGACCCCTATGTCCGCCGGTCCAAGATCGACGGCTACCGGTCGCGGGCGGCCTACAAGCTGCTGGAAATCGACGAGAAGCTCAACCTGCTGCGGCCGGGCCTGCGCGTGGTGGATCTGGGTGCGGCACCCGGCGGCTGGTGTCAGGTGCTGGCCGATGTGGTCAAGTCCACGCCGGAAGAGCCGCTGGTCGTCGGCATCGATTATCTCGACATGGACCATCTGCCGGGCGTCGTGCTGCTGAAGAAGGATTTTCTTGATGAGGACGCCCCGGACGCGCTGATTGCGGCTCTTGGCGGGCACAAGCCGGATCTGGTGCTGTCGGACATGGCGGCGCCCACCACGGGCCACCGCAAGACCGACCATCTGCGCACCACGCATCTGTTCGAGGTGGCGATTGATTTCGCACTGACGAATCTGGCACCCGGCGGGGCTTTCCTTGCCAAGGTGTTCCGGGGCGGCACAGAGAATCAGCTGCTGACCGACCTGAAGAAGTCCTTTGATTCCGTCGCCCACATCAAGCCGCCGGCCAGCCGCAAGGAAAGCCCGGAGCTTTACGTGGTCGCCAAGGGGTTCCGGGGCAATCGCGCCGCCTCCCGCGATCCGCGCCTGATTGAGGGCGAAGGAGACGGGGAGGACTGAGGTCCGGGCAGGGCTGCGGTGTGCCCGAATGGAAGACGGCTCCAATCATCCATTTGTCACAGCTTGTTTGTTTGCCCTTCCCAACCTGTCACCTGCGTGTTATTCACCCGCGCCAACTTCTCCGGCATTGCCGAAGCGCATCCTGCCGCCGCCGCCTTCCCAAGGGCTGGCGGGTTCCGGCATTTCAACTCAAGGGGAATTGGCCATGGCTTCATTTTTCGTTCCGACCACCGGCGTTGATGCGCTGACCTTTGATGACGTCCTGCTGATGCCGGGCCATTCGGAAGTCATGCCGGGCCAGACCGATGTGCGCACCCGCATCACCCGTGGGATTGAACTAAACCTGCCGATCCTGTCCTCCGCCATGGACACGGTGACGGAAGCCCGCCTTGCCATCGCCATGGCCCAGGCCGGCGGCATCGGCGTGGTGCACCGCAACCTCACCCTCGACCAGCAGGCCGAGCAGGTGCGCCAGGTGAAGAAGTTCGAATCCGGCATGGTGGTGAACCCGGTCGTCATCGGCCCGGACGCCACCCTCAAGGATGCGCTGGACCTGATGAAGGCCTATGGCATTTCCGGCATTCCGGTGGTGGAGAATGGCGGCAGCGGCGGTCTGGTCACGGGCCGTCTGGTGGGCGTGCTCACCAACCGTGATGTGCGTTTTGCCACCAATCCGGGCCAGAAGGTCTATGAGCTGATGACGCGGGAAAACCTCGTCACCGTGCGCGATACCGTCAGCCAGGAAGAAGCCAAGCGCCTTCTGCACCAGCACCGCATCGAAAAGCTGCTGGTGGTGGACGATGCCTATAACTGCATCGGCCTTGTCACCGTGAAGGACATCGAAAAGGCCCACCTCAACCCCAATGCCACCAAGGACGAGCAGGGCCGCCTGCGCGTTGCCGCCGCCACCAGCGTGGGCGAAGAAGGCATGCAGCGGGCCGAGCGCCTGATCGATGCGGGTGTCGACCTTGTGGTGGTGGACACCGCCCACGGCCATTCGGCCCGCGTGCTGGAAATGGTCAGCAAGGTCAAGGCCCTGTCCAACGGCGTTCAGGTTCTGGCCGGTAACGTCGCCACCCGCGACGGCACCAAGGCGCTCATCGATGCCGGTGCGGATGCGGTGAAGGTCGGCATCGGGCCGGGCTCCATCTGCACCACCCGTATCGTTGCCGGTGTCGGCATGCCGCAGCTGACCGCCATTCTGGAAGCCTGCGACGAAGCCACCAAGCAGGGCGTTCCGGTCATTGCCGACGGCGGCATCAAGTATTCGGGCGATCTGGCCAAGGCGCTGGCCGCCGGCGCTTCGGCGGCCATGATCGGCTCGCTGCTGGCGGGCACCGAGGAAAGCCCGGGCGAGGTCTATCTGCATCAGGGCCGCTCCTACAAGGCTTACCGCGGCATGGGCTCGGTTGGTGCCATGGCGCGCGGCTCGGCCGACCGCTACTTCCAGGCGGAAGTGCGTGACACGCTGAAGCTGGTGCCGGAAGGCATCGAAGGTCAGGTGCCGTACAAGGGCCCGCTCTCCAGCGTGCTGCATCAGCTTGCCGGCGGCCTGCGCGCTGCCATGGGCTATGTTGGCGCCAAGACGATCCCGGAGCTGCAGGAAAAGGCCCGCTTCGTGCGCATCACCGGTGCCGGCCTGCGCGAAAGCCACGCCCATGACGTGACGATCACGCGCGAAAGCCCGAACTACCCGACGAATATCTGAGCATTTGACTGACACTGTCCTGCGCAGGAGCATGAAGCCCCGCGCAGGACAACGGAACCGGAGTTGCATGATGAAGGACGGCGGACGCCTTGCAGCGGCGATCGAGGTGCTGGGTGAGGTGGAAAGCCGCCGCCGCCCGGTGCAGGAGGCCCTGAAGGACTGGGGCAATGCCCACCGGTTTGCCGGGTCGGGCGACCGCACCATCATCGGCAATCTGGTGTTTGATGCCCTGCGCCATCAGCTCAGCCTCGGCTGGCAGATGCGCTCTGGCAGCCCGCGCGCGCTGGCGCTGGCAACCTATGCCCGGCTCTGGGGCCAGGGGGTGCCGCGCCTCACTGAGGTGCTGGCCGATGACCGCCATGCCCCCGAAGCCTTGAGCGAAGAGGAAATTGCCTTCCTCTCCACGGACCGGGACGAGCCCGCGCCGGACCATGTGACCGCAGATGTTCCGGAATGGCTGTGGCCGATGTTCACGGACGCCTTTGGCGCGGCAGCTGTTGCCGAAGGGCAGGCGCTGGCCGCCCGTGCGCCGATTGATCTGCGCGTCAACACGCTGAAGGCGACGCGCGAAAAGGTGCTCAAGCGCCTTGGCGAAGAGGGCGCGGTGGAAACCGGCCTGTCGCCGCAGGGCCTGCGCATCGCTCCGCGCCCCGGCGCTGCCCGCATGCCGCATGTGCAGGCGGAAGAGGGCTACCGCAAGGGCTGGTTCGAGCTGCAGGACGAGGCAAGCCAGCTGGCCGCGCTGATCGCAGCGCCGAAGCCCGGCGAACAGGTGCTGGACCTTTGCGCCGGTGGCGGCGGCAAGACGCTGGCGCTCGCGGCCCTCATGGAAAACCGTGGCCAGATCTACGCTTATGATTCCGACCGGCTGCGCCTTGCCCCCATTCACGAGCGTCTCGCCCGTGCGGGGGCGCGCAATGTGCAGGTGCGTGATCCCAAGTTCTCCTCGCTGGAGGATCTGGAAGGGCAGATGGATCTGGTCTTCGTCGATGCGCCTTGCACCGGCACGGGCGTGTGGCGGCGGCGGCCTGATTCCAAGTGGCGCCTGACCGAAAAGGCCCTTGGCGAGCGCATGGAAGATCAGGCCCGCGTGCTGGACACGGCGTCGCGTTTCGTCAAGCCGGGCGGGCGGCTGGTCTATGCCACCTGTTCGCTGCTGCCGCAGGAAAACGGTGGCCAGATCGAGGCCTTTCTGGCGCGTGACAGCCGCTTTACGCGCGGCTCTGCCGTGGCCTCCTTCGAGGCCGTGCTCCCGGGCAAGGCGCTGCCGGCCCATGTCACGGCTGAGGGGCATTTGGTGCTCACCCCGGCCTCGACCGCGACGGATGGTTTCTTCGTCTCCGTGGTGCGCCGTACGGCTTGAACCTGACAGGACCCGCCGCGCGGATGTTGAGATCTTCGCGGCGGCATCCCTTTGATTACGTATCGTTACAATTGGATACGCGCACGGACAGGTGCCGGTGCTATGGAATCCGGAGCCAAGGGCAGCCGCGATCAGGCGCTGCCCGATAGCCAAAGGTTTCCAGTCATGCGCGATCTTCTTTTCCGATGGGCAACCCCGCTGACCGCCGGGCTGTTCCTCGTTTCCACCATTTCAGGTGTGGCTCTCTTCTTCGGCTGGCAGTCCGGCCTCTTCCACGAAATGCATGAAGTTCTGTCCATGGTGCTGCTGGCGCCTGTGGCCGTTCACCTGTGGCGCAACTGGAAGCCGATGCTGGGCTATTTCCGCCGTGCCGCGATGCCGTTGGCGCTGGCGGGCAGTCTTGCCGCAGGCGGGTTCTTTGCAGCAGAAGCCTTGACCGGGCCGGGGCGCAGCGGCAATCCGGCCATGGCGATGGTGAAGGCGGTCCAGAGCGCGCCGCTGTCGGCTGTGGCGCCGGTTCTGGGCCTTGAGGAGGCTGCGCTGATCGCAAGGCTTGAGGCGGCTGGCATCACAGGCGCTTCCGGTTCGGATACGCTCTCCAGCCTTGCAGCAAGCCGCGGGGAGGCGCCCATGGCCATGATGGCGAAGGCAGTCACGGCTCCCTGACCGGTATGTGATCTGTGCGCGGCGCATCACGGCAGCCGCGCACCGGCTGGCTCACCACCAGGATGTGCCGTAATTGATGTTCCAGGTAAAGCTTGTGCCGGCGCCTGAGCCGCCCGGCAATGTGGACCATGCAATAGACGCGGGACCGCCGGTCTGCGGGCCCTTCTGGAAGATGAAGAAGCCAGAGCTGCCACTACCCGAATTGTTGATCGTGAGGGTGTAACCGCCGGATGCGGCTGCCAGCTGTGCGTCGGACAGTTCCCCGGGCAGGGGCGGCAGCACGAGCACCACCTCACCGGGCTCTTCCACGATAACGCGGAAGGTCAGATCGTCCTTGGGCGCCTGTCCGAAGGCTTCACCTACGGCTTCAGCCGGGTTGCTGACGAGCCTTGCACGAAATTCTGCGTCTCCTGCTGCTTTCTCACGCAGCAGGGCTTCACAGGCAAGGCGGGCGGGTAGGGGCGTTGTCATGACGTTGTTCTTTCAAGGGTGAATCAACGGGGAAAGAAGGGGAACCGGGTAGAATAGACGCTGCCACCCCAGCCCATCGGATCGCTGCCGCCGCCGGGATGCTTGACGTTGCTCTGGGTGACGGCATCGGTCACCTGCGCATTCACGGCATAGCCTCCGGAGACGGCTTCCAGATCCTTGCCGGAAAGCTCACCTGCGCCCGCAGGCAGCACCAGCGCCACTTCGCCCGGCTTTTCCTCGATGACACGGATACTGATGCCCGGCTGTACGGCAAGGCCGAAGGCAGCTTCCAGTGCGGCGGCCGGATTGGCCGTCAGGGCTGCCCGGAAGGCGGCGTCCTCTGCCGCCTTGCTCTGGATGGCGGCTTCAAGTTCGATGCGGTTGCTGACCGGTTTCACGCTCATGGCTGGCGATCCTTCTCCTCAGGTGATGAAGGCAAGCTAGCCGCAGAACGCCCGAGCGGGGGAAATGGACCTTGAAAGTTCCGGCAGGCGGACCTTCAAAGGTCCAGCATACAATAGCCCCCGGGGCCTCACTTTGCAGCCTCTACCCTATGCACCGCGCCCTCCCTTTTCGTCATGCCATGGCTCGCCCATGGCATCCATTCCGTAGACTTTTCCTGGAGGTAAACCGCCAGAGTTTTCATCAACACGCCGCCGTGCAGGGAGGGCAGGGCATGGATGCCATGATCCAGTCATGGCATGACGGAAGAGAGCGTAC
Organism: Pannonibacter sp. Q-1; assembly: GCF_054073275.1. NCBI lineage: Bacteria > Pseudomonadati > Pseudomonadota > Alphaproteobacteria > Hyphomicrobiales > Stappiaceae > Pannonibacter > Pannonibacter sp. Q-1. Next base: position 306,645 of record NZ_JBSXNB010000002.1, on the reverse strand, counting down.
AAACAGCAAGAAACCCGCGAGGCGGTGCCTGGCGGATAGCGATGGTGAAGCCTCCATGGCCATGCTTGCCAAGGCGGTCAACGCACCTGCCGATGTTCCTCTTGAGGCAATGCACCGCGCCCTCTCTTTCCGTCATGCCATGGCTCGCCCATGGCATCCATTCCGTGGGCTTTCCATGCAGGCAGTCCGCCAAGTGTTCCACAACACGCCGCCGTGCAGGGAGGGCAGGGCATGGATGCCATGATCAAGTCATGGCATGACGGAAGAGAGCGTGCGAACACCAAGAAGCCCGCAAGGTGATACCTTGCGGGCTTCTTGAAGGAAGATCATGTCCTGCGCTCTGCCATGTCAGGCGGAGCAGCGCGGATTACTTGATCTTGGTTTCCTTGAACTCGACGTGCTTCTTGGCAACCGGGTCGTACTTCCGCATGGACATCTTCTCGGTCATGGTGCGGGAGTTCTTCTTGGTCACGTAGAAGAAACCGGTGTCAGCGGTGGAAAGCAGCTTGATCTTGATGGTGGTCGCCTTGGCCATAGCCTTCGATCCTGTTCTGGTTAGTCCGGCAAACGCTCAATGCGGCCAGTCTCTGGCGCCCTTTGAGTTCGCTGCGGTGTCACGAAATCAGGGCGCAAACTACTCATAAGCCAGCCAAAGTCAAGCTCTGGCGCGGGCTCCCCGCAAAAATCCCCGGCAATGGCTCAGATCAGCTCCCGGGCAAAGCCGTTTCCACGCGCAAAATAGAGCGGAACCGGCGTTTGCGGCGCCAGATCCGGGTCGTGGGCGAGCCTTTCGGCAAGGTCAGAGAGAATCTTCTGGGTGATGATGGGCAGGTCCGCATCGCGCGTTTCCTCCAGCGTCAGCCAGGCGATGTCCTCCAGTTCCCCCGAAGGGCCGGTGCCCTGCGGCAGGCGGTCAGCGATTCCATCGGCAAAGACGGCCAGAAAGCGCGTGTCGAAGCGGCGGGAGCGGCCCGGCGGCGTGATGGCGCGGGCGACCATGCGCACGGGCGAAAGGTCCAGCTCGATGCCCCGGTCGGAGAAGGCCTGAAAATCGCCTTTTGCGGGCCACTGGCGCCCGGTCTGGCGGCCGATGAAGAGGCCAGCCTCTTCGTAGGTTTCGCGCACGGCGGCCACCGCAAGCGCCTTGAGGCGCGAGGGCGTCAGCTTGCCGCCCTTCGGCAGCACGGCGAGCTTGCGCTCCACTTCCGGATGATAGCTGGAAGCAACGGCCACACGGGAATCGCCCGGGTCCACCCGGCCGCCGGGAAAGACGAACTTGCCCGGCATGAAGGTGTGGCGCTGGTGGCGCTTGCCCATGAGCACGCGCAAGGCGCTGCCGCTGCGGTCGAGGATCAGCAGCGTCGAGGCATCCTTGGGGCGGATATAGGCGTGGCCCGTGTGCGTCTGGGCTTCCTTGTGGAGGGCGGCAAGGCCTTCGTCGCTCATGTCAGGCTCGGCTTCTCAGGGGCTGCGATGGCTGGCAGCGGGGTCCGGTTCGGGTAGGTCCTCGATGGATTCGGGGTCGAAACCATGCATGTAGAGCGCCCATTGCAGCCCGATCAGAGCACCTTTGACTGGCCTCAGGAAGCCCAGTGAAAGGATGAGGGTCAGCGGCAGCCACAGGGTCATGTGGATCCACACGGCCGGACGCCAGGCAAATTCCACCGCCATCATGGCCGGCACGATGATGTGGCCGACGATGGTGATGGTGAAATAGGGCGGGGCGTCATCGGCGCGCTGGTGATGCAGCTCCTCGCCGCACACATTGCAGGCCGGGTTCACCGTCAGATAGCCGGTGAAGATCTTCCCCTCTCCGCAGGCCGGACAGCGGCAGGAAAAGCCGCGCAGGATCGACTGGCCCACGTTGCGTTTCGGCTTCGCGGCAACAGGCCCCTCAGGGCCTCCCCCCGTCAGATACTGCAAGCCCATGATTACCTTTTCCCCCTCCGTCCCGGGGTGAAGCCGCCTTTGCGGGCGGGTGAACTGCGCCCGCCCGGCCCTGATGAGCCGCCCTTCCGGCGTGCGCCCTTGGCGGTGATGCGCCCCTCGCTCAGCAGCGCAAAGCGCAAGGCTCCGGCAAAGGGGGCAGCTTCCACCAGCTCGACCTCCACCTTGTCACCAAGCTGGTGGGTTTCGCCAGTCCTCTCGCCGATCAAAGCATGCGACGCTTCGTCATAGCGGTAATAGTCGTGGCCGATGGTCGAGGCCGGGATGAAGCCATCCGCGCCCGTGTCATCCAGCTTGATGAACATGCCCGACTTGACGACGCCCGCAATGCGGCCCGTGAAGCGCGCACCGACGCGCTCGCTCATCCACAGGGCAATCAGCCGGTCGATGGTATCCCGCTCGGCCAGCATGGCCCGGCGCTCGGCGGCGGAGACTTCCGCGCCGATGGCCGCGAGCTTGCCGCCGATTTCCTCCGGCAGGCCATCGGAGCCGAACCCCAGCGCCCGGATCAGTCCACGGTGCACGATAAGGTCGGCATAGCGGCGGATGGGCGAGGTGAAATGGGCATAGCGGCGCAGGTTGAGGCCGAAGTGGCCGATGTTCTCCGGCGCATATTCGGCCTGGGCCTGCGAGCGCAGGATCACTTCGTTGACGAGATGGGCCTGCGGCGTGTCCTTCACCTTGGCCAGAATGCCGTTGAAGGTGGCGGGCCGCAGACCGCCGGCGGACGGCAGCTTCATGCCGAGCGTGGACAGGAAGTCCTTCAGCGACTGCAGCTTCTCCGGGCTCGACGCATCATGGATGCGGTAGAGCAGGGGCACTTTCCGCTTTTCCAGCGTTTCGGCAGCCGAAACGTTGGCCTGGATCATGCACTCCTCGATCAGCTTGTGCGCATCAAGCCGGTCCGGGATGAAGACGTAATCGACCGTGCCATCCGCCTTCAGCTTGATCTTGCGCTCCGGCAGATCGAGATCCAGCGGCTCGCGGGCATCGCGGCCGAGTGTGAGGCAGGCATAGGCCGTCCACAGGGGCTTGAGGATGGGCTCCAGCAGCGGGCCGGTCTTGTCATCCGTCTGGCCGTCGATCGCCGCCTGCGCCTGTTGATAGGAGAGTTTTGCGGCAGAGCGGATCAGCACCCGGTGGAAGGTGTGGGCGATCTTGCGGCCGGTCTTGTCGAAGACCATGCGCACGGCCATGGACGGGCGGTCGACGCCCTCCTTCAGCGAGCACAGATCGTTGGAGATGCGCTCCGGCAGCATCGGGATCACCCGGTCCGGGAAATACACCGAGTTGCCGCGCAGATGCGCCTCCCGGTCCAGTGCCGTGCCGGGCCGCACATAGTGGGCGACATCGGCAATGGCGACGAAGACCACATGACCGCCTTCGTTGGCCGGGTCCTCGTCGGATTCCGCATAGACCGCGTCGTCATGGTCCTTGGCGTCTGCCGGGTCGATGGTGATGAAGGGGATCTTGCGCCAGTCCTCGCGCTTGCCCAGCGTCACCGGCTGGGCGCGCTCTGCCTCCAGCTCGACGGCAGCGGGGAAGACGTGGGGAATGCCATGGCTCTGCAGCGCGATTTCGGAAACGGCCATTTCCGACTTCAGCGAGCCGAAGCGGCGCACGATCCGGGCCTTGGGCGCGCCGTAGCGGCCGATGCGGGTGATCTCGACGCTGACGAGATCGCCATCCACCGCCTCTTTCAGGTCGGAGGTGTCGATGTCGAGTTCGCGCTGCTTGCGGTCGATCGGCTCCAGATAGGGCGGCATGTGCCCGGCGCGCTCGCGCAGGATGCCTAAAATGGCGCCCTGCTGGCGTTCCAGCAGCTTCAGCACCCGTGCAGCGTGGGCGGCTTCCGGGCCGGGATCAAGGTCTGCAAGGCGCACCAGCGCCCGGTCACCAATGCCCGGCGTTGCGCCGCGCGGTGTGTCGCGGCCCGTCAGCACCAGCACTTTCGGCGGAGCGCCCGCCTCTTCGTCCCAGTTCACGGGCTCGCCCAGCAATTCGCCATGGGCATCGCGGGCGTTGATATAGACCACGAAAACAGGCGGCAGGTCGCCGGGGCGGATCAGGCGCTTCTGCCGCTTTTCGACGACGCCTTCCTCGGCCAGATCCTTGAGGATGCGCTTCAGCTGGATGCGGGCGGCGCCGACGATGCCGAAATGGCGCGCCACCTCCCGCTTGCCTGCCTTGCCCGGATTTTCCGCGACAAAGGCAAGGATGTCCTCGCGCGAGGGAAAGGCGCCCGGCGTCTTGGCCGGTTTTGCGGCCCTGCCGCCGGGTTTTGCTGCGCTCTTGCGGGGGCGGGCGGGGCGCTGATCGGATGCGCCGCCGCCGCCATGGGGGCGTTTCGTGGTCAATTGGCCTCGTCTGCGGCAGTGCTGCCGGCTTTGGATCTGCTCTTGGCAGGCGCTTTCGCTGCCGCTGTCTTGGCGGTTGCGGTCTTTGCCTTGGTTGCCGTGGTCTTCTTGGCTGCCGCCTTCTTCGGCGCAGCTTCGCCGTCCTCAGCCTTTTCAGCTTTCTTCGGGGCAGCCTTCTTGGTGGTGGCGGCCTTCTTTGCGGCCGGCTTCTTGGCTGCAGCCTTCTTGCCGCCCTTGGCCGCAATCAGCTCCAGCGCCTGTTCCAGCGTCACGGCTTGCGGATCACTGCCCTTGGGCAGGGTGGCGTTGACCTTGGCCCAGTTGACGTAAGGCCCGTAACGGCCATCGCGCACGGTGATGGGCCCGCCATCGGGATGCTCGCCCAGTTCCTTCAGCGCGGCAGGAGCCGCCCGGCCACGGGCACCCTTGGCGCGCTTTTCCGCCAGAAGATCGACGGCGCGGTTGATGCCGGCCGAGAACACCTCATCGGCGGACGAAAGGTTCGCATAGGTGCCATCATGCAGCACGAAGGGGCCGAAGCGCCCGATACCGGCCGAGATCATCTTGCCGTCTTCCGGATGAGGTCCGATTTCGCGGGGCAGGGACAGAAGCTGCAAGGCCTTGTCCAGCGTGATATCTGCCGCAGACCAGCCGCGGGGCAGGGAGGCGCGCTTGGGCTTGGCCTCCTCGCCAAGCTGCACGTAAGGGCCAAAACGGCCCGTGCGCAGGGAGACATCCAGCCCGGTGGCCGGATCAGTGCCCAGCACCTTCGGACCATCGGCAGCCGCTTCCCCATCCTCGCCCTCGGCACCGCGTGCCAGCTGGCGGGTGTAGCTGCATTCGGGATAGTTGTTGCAGCCGATGAAGGCGCCGAAGCGGCTGACCTTCAGCGACAGCTGGCCGGTGGCGCAGGACGGGCAGGCACGCGGGTCCTTGCCCTCTTCCTTCACGGGGAAGATATGGGCGGCCAGCAGCTCGTTCAGCGCGTCGATCACCTGGGCAACGCGCAGGTCCTTGGTCTCGTCCACGGCGGCGGAGAAATCGCGCCAGAACGCGGCCAGCACCTCGCGCCAGGACAGTTCGCCGGCGGAAATCCGGTCGAGCTGCTCTTCAAGGCTCGCGGTGAAGTCAAACTCCACATAGCGGGAGAAGAAGCTTTCGAGGAAGGCCGTGACGATGCGGCCCTTGTCCTGTGGCACCAGCTGCTTCTTGTCGAGATCCACATATTCGCGGTCGCGCAGGGTCTGCAGCGTCGAGGCATAGGTGGAAGGACGGCCGATGCCCAGCTCTTCCATCTTCTTGACGAGGCTGGCTTCCGTGTAGCGCGGCGGCGGCGTGGTGAAATGCTGGCTGGCATCAATGCCCGGCTTGCCGTCAACGGCGGCAAGGCTCAGCGGCGCACCATCGTCCACGGCCGGCAGGCGGCGGGAATCTTCGTCCTCGTCGTCATCGCGGCCCTCCTGATAGAGCGCCAGGAAGCCGTCGAAGCGGACAACGGAACCGGTTGCGCGCAGGGCAGCATGCTTGCCGGAGCCGCTGGCGTCGATATCGATGGTGGTGCGCTCCAGCACGGCCGATTCCATCTGGCTGGCCATGGTGCGCTTCCAGATCAGCTCGTAAAGCCGGGCCTGATCGGGATCGAGGAAACGGGCGACATCGCGCGGGCGCCGGCCAAGGTCGGTCGGGCGCACGGCTTCGTGCGCTTCCTGGGCGTTCTTGGCCTTGGAGGAATAGAAGCGCGGCTTTTCGGGAACGTATTTGTCGCCGAAGTCGCTGCCGATGACGCGGCGGGCGGCGGCAATGGCTTCGCCCGCGATCTGCACGCCGTCGGTACGCATATAGGTGATGAGACCGGTGGTCTCGCCGCCGAGGGTGATGCCCTCATAAAGCTTCTGCGCCACCTGCATGGTGCGCGAGGCCGAGAAACCGAGCTTGCGGGAGGCCTCCTGCTGTAGCGTGGAGGTGGTGAAGGGCGGCTGCGGGTTGCGCTTGGCGGGCTTGGAGACGACGCTCTCCACCCGGTAGCTGGCGCCTTCCAGCATGCGCTTGATGGTCTGCGCCTGCTCTTCGGTCTTGATGTCGAGGCGGCCGAGCTTCTTGCCGTCAAAGCCCACCACGGAGGCGGTGAAGCCGTCACCCTTCGGCGTCTTCAGGCTGGCGAGGATCGACCAGTACTCTTCCTTGACGAAGGTTTCGATCTCCATTTCCCGGTCGCAGATGAGGCGCAGCGCCACGGACTGCACACGTCCGGCAGAGCGCGCGCCCGGCAGCTTGCGCCACAGGACGGGGGAGAGGGTGAAGCCGACGAGATAATCGAGCGCACGGCGGGCGAGATAGGCATCCACCAGCGGTGTGTCGATCGGCCGCGGGTTCTTCATCGCCTCCAGGATCGACTGCTTGGTGATGGCGTTGAAGACGACGCGCTCGACCGGGATGTCCTTGAGCACCTTCTTCTTCTGCAGCACATCCAGCACGTGCCAGGAAATCGCCTCTCCTTCGCGATCCGGGTCAGTTGCGAGGATCAGGCGGTCTGCGCCCTTCACGGCGCTGGCGATCTCGTTGAGCCGCTTCTGGGACTTGCTGTCCACCTCCCAGATCATGGCAAAGTCCTCGTCGGGACGGACGGAGCCATCCTTCGCCGGCAAGTCGCGCACGTGACCATAGGACGCCAGAACGTGATAGTCCGATCCCAGGTATTTGTTGATCGTCTTGGCCTTGGCCGGCGATTCCACAATGACGATGTTCATCACAATCCAGAAGCTGGTGAGCGGGCCGTGACCAGATTGTCCGGCCGTTTCCGCTGCAAATTCTTGTTCCCCCGGCAACGATCAAGGATCGCAAGCCGCCTGTCAAATGACCGTTTGTGAACAGAAGGTCAAGCCACGCTTGTGATTCTGGCTGTTTGAGTCTGGAACGGTGTTTGACTGACCGGCCCGGCGGAACCGCCGCCATGAGCCGGAATTGCCACGAGGGTGATGGGGAAGTCAGCTTCGAGTGTTCCGCGCTGCCCTGTTTGCGGAGGCTGCAGCTTGCCCGTCATCGGCTGCCCGGCTGAATTAAATGCTGCCAAAGAGCAGGGAGCGGTGCAGCGCGGCGCCGGCGAGGTTTCCGTCGCCAACGGCAAGTGCAACGGAAGCCATCGGTCTTGCCGCATCTCCACAGGCAAAAACGCCGGGCAGGCTGGTCTCCTTCATCGGGTCCGTCTTGATCACCTGTCCGATGGGGCCTTGCTCGAAATCGAGGCCGAGTTCAGCCGGGATGCTGCTGGCCATCTCGAAGGGCGCGAGAGCGAACAGGCCGGAGAATGTCAGGCTACGCCCACTGGCCAGCTTGACGCCGGCATGGCCGATGATTGTCTCGATGGGACTGCGCTCGATAGTTACGCCGCGCCGCATCAGGCTTTCAAGCTGTTCCGCATCCGGCTCGAAGGCTCCGTTGAGCAGAAATGTAACCGGCCCCCAGTCGGGCAGCATCAGGGCGTGGTGCATGGACAGTTCGGACCCGGCGATGACGCCGATCTCGCCCTGGTTCAGTTCATAGCCGTGGCAATAGGGGCAGTGGAACACAGACTTGCCCCAGCGCTCCGCAAGGCCGGGGATTTCCGGCAGGATGTCCCGGACGCCCGTCGCCAGAAGCAGCCGGCGCGCGCGATGGCGTTCGCCATGGGCGAGAACCTCGAAGCCCGCACCCGAGGCATCGATCATCGCGGCCCGCCTGGCGCTGTCCGCCCGTGCCGGAAGCCAGCTCACCGTCGTGTATTTCAGCACCTGCGCCTTCGCATCCGCTGCGATCCTGGCCGGGTCGATCCCATCCTGTGTCAGGAAGCCATGCGAATGGCTGGCAAAGCGGTTGCGGCGTTTTCCCTCGTCAATGACGAGCACATTGCGCCGGGCGCGGCCGAGCTGAAGGGCGGCGGAAAGGCCCGCATAACTGCCGCCGATGACAATGACGTCGTAAACTGGATTGTGCATGATTTGCTCCTCGATCTCTCGACACAACATAAGTGACGAGAATGCGGAGGGTCAATAGTCATGAAACTTTTATTGTGACATGATTCCACTGGCGTGGTATCGGACACCATGTGAAGGCCTTGGGTCGTTCATGAATTTGGGCAGGGGGACCGGGATGCGGCATGACAGCCGGCTATCCAGAATGCTGCATGTGATGATCCATATGGGCCATCACGGCGGTGCCATGACATCGGACATGATCGCCCGCATGCTCGACGCCAACCCGGTGGTCATCCGCCGCACCATGGCGGGCCTGCGCGAGCAGGGCTATGTCCGCTCGGAAAAGGGCCATGGCGGGGGCTGGACGCTGACAAAGCCGCTGGAGGAACTGACGCTGCTCGACATCTACCGGGCCGTTGGTGAGCCTTCCGTCTTTGCTCTTGGCCCCGCCTATGACATGCCGGGCTGCCCGATCGAACAGGCCGTGAACGAGACCTTGAAGGATGTCTTCGCCGAAGCCGAGGAATTGCTCCTGTCGCGCTTTGCCGGGGTGACGCTGGCCGATATTGCCAAACTCTTTCCGGCCCGCGGCCAGCCGGATGCGGGCCGCTGCGACTGACGGTCTCCCGGCCGGGCATTCACCTGGGTACGGGATCTGCGGGATTTTTCTCCGTTGTATTCTCTCCCGCAACAGTCGCGGTGCCATTGCTGGCGCATAGTTCCGGCGCAGGCGGCAGGAGGGGCGGGCCTGCCGTTCAGCCGTGCCCGCTGCTCACTCTGCCAGCAATCCGGATGCGAGATGCCGGAAGGCCTCAAGCGCCTTGGGCAGGGTCCCGGCCGGATCGTCGCTGGAAGCGACCCAGAGCGCGGCATTCAGGGCTGCTCCGTTGAGCAGCCGGGCAGCGGCCTCAAGGTCGACAGGCTTCAGGATGCCCGCCCCGGACAAGGCGGCGAGCGCGGTGCGGGTTTCTTCGAGGCAGCTGCTCTGGCTCGGCCATTGCGAAGGGTCACCTAGAAATGCGGGGCCGTCCAGAAGCACGATGCGCTGAACCTCGGGATCCAGCGCTGCCTCGATATAGGCCGCCCCTTGTGCTTCGAGAGCGGCCCATCCGGTTCCGGCCGCAGCCCCCGCGCGCCGCGCACGCCCGGCCAATTCGCCATCGATCTCAGCCACGACAGCTGCGAGCAGCCCTTTCTTGTCACCAAAGTGATGGTAGAGGGCGCCGCGCGTCAGGTCCGCAGCCGCCGTCAGGTCATCCATCGAAGATGCCGCGAAGCCCTTTTCGGCAAAGGCGCGGCGGCCCGCTGCAATCAGCTTGATGCGAGTCTCTTCCAGCATCGAGGAACGGGTTCTGCGTGGGCTTTGCGTCATTGTTTCTGGCTTCCGGTGCGCAAATGCGTTGACATACGCCGCGTATGTGAGTTACACATACGCAACGTATCTCAATTCCGCGGGCCTGTGAAGGTCTGCGCCGGTCAGGACAAAGCCATGACAACTCCCACCCCTGTTTTCCCTGCGAACCGCCATGCCCTTTATGAGGCCCATGGTTATTCCGCCGCGATCCGGTCCGGCGATCTTCTGTTCGTATCGGGTCAGGTCGGCAGCCGCGCCGACGGCAGCCCCGAACCTGACTACCGGGAGCAGGTCCGCCTGGCCTTTGCCAATCTCGAAGCTGTGCTTGCTGCAGCCGGTTGCGGATTTGCCGATATCGTGGACGTGACAAGCTTCCACACCGATCCGGAAAAGCAGGCCGGGATCTTTCTGGAGATAAAGAGCGAGGTTTTCCCCGAGCCTCCCTATCCGAACTGGACGGCGGTCGGCGTCAACTGGCTTGCGGGATTTGACTTCGAGATCAAGGTCATCGCCCGCATACCCGCCACTGCGTGACCCGGGCCTGCCATCCCTCAAGCGCTGGCGTTACCCCGTCAGGCTGACCCTCTGGCCGGAGTGGCGCTCCAGCCGCCCGGCGAGTTCCAGTTCCAGCAGCATCACATGCACGGCGCGGGCTGAGAGGCGGGTGTCGCGGATGAGTTCGTCGATGCCGACCGGCGTCGGGCCGAGGGCCTCGATGAGGCGGGCGCGGGCGCTGTCTTCCGGCAGGTTGCCGTCCGGACCCTCCCAGGAGGGCTCCTCAAGGTCCAGGTCCGGCGGCAGGTCGGGGGCGGCGCGGTTGCCGATGGCTTCCAGAATGTCGGCGGTGGAGGTGATCAGCTGCGCGCCCTGACGGATCAGGTGATTGCAGCCCTCGCAGCGCGGATCAAGCGGCGAGCCGGGGACGGCGAGGATTTCCCGGTTCTGCTCCAGCGCGAAACGGGCGGTGTGCAGCGAGCCGGAGCCTTTGGCCGCTTCCACCACGATCACCGCCAGCGACAGGCCGGAGATGATGCGGTTGCGGCGGGGAAAGTCGCGCCCGCGCGGGCTCCAGCCGAAGGGCATTTCGCTGATGGCATTGCCGCCTGACGCCAGCAGCCGCTCCAGCAGGCTGGCGTGTTCGGGCGGATAGAGCACATTCACCCCGCCAGCAAACACGGCGACGGTGCCAAGTCTCAGAGAGGCCTCATGCGCGGCAGCATCAATGCCGCGGGCCAGGCCGGAGACGATGGTGAAGCCGGCCTCCGCCAGTTCTCCGGCAAGCTGTGCTGCAAACTTGCGGCCTGCCAGCGAGGCGTTGCGCGCCCCGACGATGGCAAGGGCTCTGGGATTGGCGAGTGCAGAGCTTCCACCACGCACGGAAATGAGCGGCGGCGGGCCATCGATGTGGCGCAGGTGCGGGGGATAGTCTGCCTCGCCCATCGCGATGAGCCTTGCCCCGGCGCGGGCATGGGCTTCGAGTTCGGCTTCTGCATCGGCCATTGAGCAGATGCGGATGGCGGTTTTGCCGCCCCGGCGGGACAGGTCGGGCAGGGCCTCGATGGCCGCTTCCGCCGAGCCGCAATGGTTGACGAGGCTGCGGAATGTGGCCGGGCCGACGTTTTCCGAGCGGATCAGCCGCAGCCAGGCGAGACGTTGACGGTCGCTCAGGACAATCGTTCTGCCGGGCTGCGGGCCAGTCTTCATGATGGTGTGTCTGTCTTCATGATGGTGTGTCTGCCCCTTCCGCCGCTGGGGCCTTGGCCTTGGAACCGATCTTCGATTCCGTGCCGCTCAGAAGCCGGCGGATATTCTCGTGATGCTTGGCCCACAGGAAGGCAGTCAGCAGCGCAAAGACGAGGGCGAGCTGCATCTGACCCAGCAGAACCAGCACGATGGGGCTGATGAGGCTGGCGATGAGGGCCGACAGCGAGGAGAAGCGGAACAGATAGGCGGCGAGGATCCAGCTGAGCGCGAAGACGATGCCCGCCTGCCAGCTGAGGCCGAGCAGGATGCCGAGATAGGTCGCCACGCCCTTGCCGCCCTTGAAGCCCAGCCAGACCGGGAAGATGTGGCCAATGAACGCGGCAAGACCGGCCAGCATGGCGGCGGAGGGGCCGAAGAAATGGCCTGCAATCAGCACCGCCACGGTGCCCTTCAGCGCATCGCCCAGCAGCGTTGCCGCCGCCAGCGACTTGCGGCCGGTACGCAGCACATTGGTGGTGCCGATGTTGCCCGAGCCGATCTTGCGGATATCGCCGAGGCCCGCCATGCGGGTGATGACGAGGCCAAAGGGGATCGAGCCCAGCAGATAGCCAAGGGCGAGGGAGGCAAAAATCAGATGCGGGGCCAGATCAAAGGTAGGCGCGGTGTCCACGCGTTTATCTCCGGTGGTGTTGCGTCAAGCGTAATCGTAGACCTTGCGGCCTGCAACAATGGTTGTGAGCACCCGGCCCGAGAAACGCGCATCTTCGAACGGCGAGTTCTTGGAGCGGGAGCGGATGGCCTTCTTTTCCAGCACCCAGGGCCGGTCAAGGTCGAAGACGATCACGTCCGCCGGTGCGCCTGCCGTGAGGCGGCCGGCGTCAAGGCCCAGCCGGTTGGCCGGGTTCAGCGTCATCGCCCGCAGCAGCGGCAGAAGGCCGATGTCGCCTGCATGATAGAGCCGCAGCGCGGCGGCCAGCAGGGTTTCGAGGCCGATCGCCCCGTCCTCGGCTTCCGCCCAGGGGTGCCGCTTGGTTTCCACGTCCTGCGGGTCATGGTTGGAACAGATGATGTCGATCGTTCCATCGGCCACCGCCTGCACCATGGCCATGCGGTCGTTCTCGTCGCGCAGGGGCGGGGACATCTTGAAGAAGGTCCGGTAGGGCCCGATGTCGTTCTCGTTCTGCGTGAGATGGTTGATGGACACGCCCGCCGTCACGTCCAGCCCCCGGTCCTTGCCGGTCTGGATGGCGGCGGCGCCATCGGAGGTGGAGACGAGATTGGCGTGATAGCGCCCGCGCGACATGCCGACGAGCCTGAGGTCCCGCTCGATCATGATGATCTCGGCCTCGCGCGGCACGCCGGACAGCCCCTTCCACGAGGCATTGAGACCGGCATTCATGGTGCCGCCGGTCATGTCCGGGTCTTCCGTGTGATGCACGACCAGCGCGCCGAAGTCCCTCGCATAGGTCATGATCCGGCGCATGATCTGCGCATTGCGGACGGACTTGTGGCCGTTGGTGAAGGCGACGGCACCGGCTTCCTGCAGCAGGCCGATTTCGGTCATGTCCTGCCCGGCAAGGCCCTTGGTGAGGGCGGCCATGGGCCGGACATTGACCACCGCCGTGTCGCGGGCGCGGCGCAGGATGAAGTCCACCAGTGCCGGATCGTCGATCACCGGATCGGTCTCGGGCATGGTGACGATGGTGGTGATGCCGCCCGCGGCTGCCGCCTCGCTGGCGCTGGCCAGCGTTTCGCGGTGCTCGTGGCCGGGTTCGCCCACCGACACGCACATGTCGATGAGGCCGGGGGCGACGATGGCGCCGTCGCAGTCGATGATCTCGGCGCCATAGGGCGCGCCCTGGTTCTGCGCTTCGGGACCGGCGGCCAGAATGGTGCCGTCCGCGATGATCACGCTGCCATCCGCATCAAGGCCGCGTGCCGGGTCGATCACCCGGGCATTCTTGAGAACCAGGGGCTTGGGAGTGTCTTGGGCCACGGGTCAGGCTCCTACTGGTTCGGCAGATGGGCGGCGAGGGCTTCCAGCACGGCCATGCGCACGGCCACGCCCATTTCCACCTGCTCGCGGATGAGGCTCTGCGGCCCGTCGGCCACCGCCGGGTCAATTTCCACGCCCCGGTTCATCGGGCCGGGATGCATGACGAGCGCATCTTCCTTGGCATAGGCCAGCTTTTCCGCATCAAGCCCGTAATAGCGGTAATACTCGCGCACGGACGGAATGAAGGCGCCGTTCATGCGCTCGCGCTGCAGGCGCAGCATCATGACGATGTCGGCGCCCTTGAGGCCTTCCTTCATGTCGCGGAACACTTCCACGCCCATCCGGTCGATGCCGCTGGGCAGCAGGGTGGAGGGGGCGACCACGCGCACCCTGGCACCGAGCGCGTTCAGCAGGATGATATTGGAGCGGGCCACGCGCGAATGCAGGATGTCGCCGCAGATGGCGACCGTCAGCCGGGCGATCTTACCCTTGTGGCGGCGGATGGTCAGCGCATCCAGCAGCGCTTGCGTCGGATGCTCGTGCTGGCCGTCACCGGCGTTGATCACCGAGCAGCCCACCTTGCGCGCCAGCAGATGCACCGCGCCTGCCGCATGGTGGCGCACGACGAGGATATCCGGGTGCATGGCGTTAAGTGTCGCGGCGGTGTCGATCAGTGTCTCGCCCTTCTTCACCGAAGAAGCGGAGACCTGCATGTTCATCACATCCGCGCCAAGGCGCTTGCCCGCGATCTCGAAGGACGATTGCGTCCGCGTCGAGGCCTCGAAGAACAGGTTGATCTGGGTGCGTCCACGAAGCACCGGCCGGATCTTTTCAACCTGGCGGGAGACTTCGACAGCCTGATCCGCCCGGTCCAGAAGGCCGAGGATGTCCTGGGGTTGAAGGCCTTCCATGCCCAGCAAATGACGATGGGGGAAAAGGCCTGCTCGATGGTTTTCTTGTGCGCTCATCGAATGAACTGGATAGGCCTTGTTCCGCGAGTCTACAAGCGCGGAATGGCCTTGCGGGTGCTCCCGGGCGGCCTGTCCACATGCGGGGCCGATTCTTGACCGCTCAGCCAAAAATCAGTAGGGCTGCCGGAATGGTGACGGCGGCGGCCAGTGTCTGCAGCGTGATGATCTCTGCCATCAGTTTGGCGTCGCCGCCCATCTGCCGCGCAAGAATGTAGGCGTTGCTGGCGGTCGGCACGGCGCTGGCGATGATCACCACCAGCTGAGGCGTGCCGGTGACACCGAACAGCAGTGTGAAGCCATAGGCCGCCAGCGGCATCAGCAGCGGGCGCAGGAAGGTGCCGAGCGCAAGGGCAGGGCCGGGGCGGCGCAGGGAGGAAAGATCAAGGCTCGCGCCCACGCAGATGATGCCGATGGGCAGGGAGGCGCTGCCGAGAATGGCAAGAGTGGAGTCCACCGCATCCGGCAGGGGCAGGCCTGCAAGGTTCACAAGGATGCCGGCCGCAATGGAAACGATGAAGGGATTGAGCGCCAGATCCTTGCAGATCTTGGCCGCTCCCGGAGGATTGCCGCTGGCATAATGCGACAGCACCAGAATGCTCAGCACGTTCAGCAGCGGGATCATGAAGACCATGGCAATGGCCAGGATGGCCAGCCCGTCTTCGCCCACGACGCTGCCGGCAATGGCCAGTGCGATCATGGCATTCCAGCGCAAGGTGCCCTGAAAGATCGAGGTGAAACGCGGGCCGGGAATGCCCAATACCCGCTCCAGCGGCAGACGGATCACCAGCAGCAGCGCCGCCAGAGCCAGAATGGCCCCCATCAGCGAGAACCCCATACCGAAGGTTGGCAGCTTCGAGAAGTCGACCGTTGCAATGGTGCGGAACAGCACGGCCGGAAACAGGACGTAATAAGCCAGCCGCTCGACGCCGCGCCACTGATCACCAGTGATGAGCCCCGTCCGCGCCACGCCGTAGCCGCAGGCAATGACCAGAATGACCGGCAGAAGGGCGCTCAGCGTCATCAGCATGGGCGGCGGCCGTCAGTCTGCGTCATCGATGATGGTGAAGGTGCGCCGGGGCTTTTCCTCCGCCTGCTGCAGATAGCCCAGCCGGTCGAGGAAGCCCTGCAGGATGTAGGCGGCGGCCATCTTGTCGACGAGTTCCGCCCGCCGGGCCCGGCTGCGGTCCGCCTCGATCAGCGTGCGGGTGACGGCGGCGGTGGACAGGCGCTCGTCCCAATAGGCGATGGGAAGGGGCGTCTTCTCTGCCAGATTGCGCACGAAGGCGCGGGTCGCCTGCACGCGCGGGCCCTCGCTGCCATCCATGTTGAGCGGCAGGCCCATGACCAGCCCGCCCACGCCCTGCTTTTCACAGATGCCTAGCAGCTTCTGCGCATCCAGCGTGAATTTCTCGCGCCGGATCGTTTCCAGCGGCGTGGCAATGCCGCGGCCAATGTCCGACAGCGCCAGACCGATGGTCTTGGTGCCAAGGTCAAGGCCGATCAGCCGGCTGCCGGGAGCAACTGCGGCGATGAAGTCTTCAAGCGGAAGCGTGGGGTCGTTTGCCATGGACTGGCGTGTATCAGGTGCCGTGGCCCAAAGCCAGAGGAAGAGGGCTGGTGTGCCGCTACGGCTGCCCACCTGAGATCAGATCTCAAATATCAGGCATAAGCAGCTGTAAATATTCGTATTTGCATGGAGTGAGGGCGCCGGTCCGCTTGACTCAAACAATGAGATATTCATCCGAATTATCTGAAATCGCTAGGTCATGTGCTCCAGAACAGCCCTTGCCGCGCTGACGAGATGGCGGCGCAGGGCGCGCTCGGCTTCCTTTGCGTTCCGTTCGATGATGGCATTGACGATGAGGGCATGTTCCTCGTTGGACTTCTTCATCCGCTCGGCGGCCCGCAGCTGCGAGCGGCGGAAGGGAGCGAGCTTCAGCCGCAGCCCATGCGCGATCTGGATCAGCTCATCGTTGTGGGTGCCTTCGAAGATGAGCGTGTGGAAACGGGTGTTGCCGTCCTCATAGGCCTCGTAGAGGGAGGTTTCCGCCATCTCCACCATTTCGAGATGCAAGGTCTCCAGCGCCGCCCGCTCGCTCATGCTCATGCGCTCGGCGGCAAAGCGGCCGCAGGTCGCCTCGATTTCGCCCATGGCCTCGAACAGCTGGTCGATGCGCTCGCGGGTGATGCTGGCAACGATCACGCCGCGATAGGGCACGCGCTCGGCCAGATGGCGGGAGGCGAGGATATGCAGCGCCTCACGCACCGGCGTGCGGGACACGCCGAACCGTTCGGCCAGGGCAATTTCGTCCAGCCTGCTGCCTGCCTTCAACTCACCGGCAATGATCTCGTTCTCCAGCTGACGGGCAATGACCGCGCTGTGCAGTTGCTTCTGCCCGCCCGGGGCGGTGGTGCCAGTGTCCTGTGAAGTGTCCTGTGAGGTGTCCTGCGAGGAGTTCTGGGTCATGGGGCCGTTGCTGCATCATCAAGGATAAGTGCCGGAAAGACAGTCAGGCCGGACCTGCCGCCACATGGCGCAAGTGCTCGCACAGCGGAGGTGTTTCGGCAAGCAGGAAGGAGGTCTGGCAGATGGGCATTCCGGTGATGATGGATCAGGGGATCAATTTTCTGGCGCCGGGTAGTGATGCACATGTATGTGTATCTGGAATTGTGCTTGTTGTCCGTCCCGCGCAGGGGCAGACGAATGCCGGATCGCTCGCTTGCTACGCTTTGTCTTGACTGCTGATGGATCTATGACGTCGCCGGATGGAAAAGAAGTGACGGCGACGGTCATCGACGACCGGTTCATAGATGTTCCGCATCTGAGACCTCACGTGATGCAGGTCCCGTTGCCGAAGGGCGATACAATCGGCATCAAGCTTGTCTATTCATCACATTGCTGGAGCGCGCGCTATGATCAGGCGCTGCATGGCGCGCCAGCTTGCCTGATGATGGATGGTGCTGTTGCACGTATATTTGATGCGGAACGGTTCAGGCTGTCCCAGATTCTGCCCGATATGCTTTCAGATCTGGCCTCGCACCGTCTCTATTGGACACCTGCCGATCGGAACTACGGTGTTTACAACGCTTCAGCGCTTATTGATGGTGTGGCCTACACGGCCTTTTTTACCTTGAAAAAGGACCGCGGCAAGATTGGGGGCTGCCGCCATAGTCTGGTGATGCGGATCGAAAGTGCCTATCGGGCACCGCAACCGTCAAAAGGGATGCGGATTAAATTCGCGGCAGCGATTGATCACGCTCTGCGAGGCAGCAAGCCGAAGTACCGTTAACTGGAGAAACTCGCGGATCAGATAAAACCAAAGGGACCAGTTCATTCGAACGGTCCCTTGGCAATCTCGACAATCTCTTCAGCTTTCGCCTTATCCACCATACCGGTTGGACTGCCTAGGCAGCGGAAGGAACCTCACAGTCGATCTGGTATCCTTATGCGATAAATAATGGCATTTTCCGCGCTCTTTTTCAAGGGCCAGCAGTCCGTTGAGTTGCCGGTGAGGCCCCCTCGGAGGTTGCTGTCCGGGCAGGGCGGCTTATATTCCGGGCTGATGGCGCGTTGCGGCCTGGCCTTTGCTTGCGAAGGTCTGCCTATGCGCGCTCCGCCGGTCCGGGTCCCGTCCGGGGCCGCCCTCAGTCTGGAGCATTGCAATGAAACTGACCTGGCTTGGACATTCCGCCTTCCGCATCGAGGTGAAGGATGCGGTGATCCTGATCGACCCGTTCTTCACCGGCAACCCGGGCTTTCCCGCCGGTCTGACCGTGGAACAGGCCAGCGCCGGCGTGACCCACATCCTGCTGACCCATGGCCACGACGATCACATTGGTGACACGGTGGCGATTGCCAAGGCGAGCGGGGCGCAGGTGACGGCCAATTTCGAGATCTGCGTGTGGCTGTCGGGCAAGGGCATCTCGAACATCAACCCGATGAATGCCGGCGGCATGGTGGATGTGGGGCCCTTCAAGGTGGCGCTGACGCAGGCGATCCATTCCTCCGCCACCAGTCAGGATGGCGACGGGCTCAAATACATGGGCAATCCGCATGGCATCGTCCTGGCAGCGCCCGGCGAGAAGGTGCTCTATCACATGGGAGACACGGATGTTTTCGGCGACATGGCGCTGATCAACGAGCTGCATCAGCCGAAAATCGGCCTCGTGCCGATTGGCGACCGCTTCACCATGGGCGCAAAGGCCGCCGCGCTCGCCTGCAGCCGATTCTTTGATTTCGAGACCGTCATTCCCTGCCACTATGCTTCGTTCCCGATGGTGGATCAGTCGGCAGAGGGTTTCATCGCCGCGATGGGTGCCAAGGCAGCCACGGTGAAGGCGCCGAAGGCGGGCGAAGCGCTGACGCTCTGATCTTGGCGCGTCCCGTCAGATCGCTGTGCTGACCTTGTGCCCCGGCGCATAGGTCAGCCGCACGGCGGTGACGGGCATGTCGCCGGAGAAGGTGGTGCGCTCCATGACGAAGAGGGCCTCGCCCGGCTTGCACTGAAGCATGTCGGCGAGGATCGGGCTGGCGCTGGTGGCGGAAAAATCGATGCCGCCGCGCGAGAAGGGAATGTTCTGCACCAGCCATTCGTTGGGGCTGATGGTCACGAAATCCTGCGCTCCGGCGCCTTCGACCGCCGGGTTGATCCAGCGGTCTTCCTGGCAATAGGGCTTGCCGTCCGCCATATGCAGGGATGTGACATGCAGGCAGGGCGTGCCGGGCTCCAGTGACAGGGCTGCCGCGATGGCCGCGGGCAGGGGCTTTGTGCCGAGGGTCAGCCGCTGATAGGCATAATCCATGCCCTTGGCCTCCACATCCTGCCGGATGACCGGGATCTGGAACGTGGCGCGGCGCACGGGATTGAGCGGCACCCGCGTTCCGGCCTTGCGGCGGCGTTCCAGCATGCCGAGGATGGCCAGTTCCCGCAGGGCCCGGTTGACGGTGGCTCGCGCGCAGCCGAACTCCGCCGCAAGCTCCTCCTCATGCGGGATCAGACTGCCCGGCGCCCATTCCCGGTCATGAATGCGCCGCAGCGCCTCCGCCTGAATGGACTGCCAGGTAATGTTCCCCGCAGCTGCCCTGGAAGCTGCGGGCCTGTTTGCGTCTGCCTTTGTCATTCCCCATACCAGGTTTTCATATGTCCGGTTTTCACGTGTCCGGTTTCCCCGGTCAGGCGTCTTTCAGCTTGCGGATGGTCCGCATGTAGGCTTGCCTGATATTGTCCCGCGCCACGTGACGGCCGCCCTTGACCATATGCCGCCCAGCGGCCCAGACGTCGCTGACGATCCGGTCGTCTCCGGCAAAGATCCAGCTGTCGAGGGCGGTGTCGCCGCTGCGGCCCAGCATGTTGGCATCTTCCGTGTCCAGCGCAAGCAGATCTGCAAGAAAGCCCTGGGAAATCTCACCCGTCTTGCGGCCTGCCGCCTGTGCGCCGCCCCGGACCGTCTCCTCGATCAGCACCCGGCCTGTAGACCGTTCCGCCGTTGCGAGGGCGGCACGCGAGCGGTCGCGCAGGCGCTGGGAATAGTCGAGGGTGCGCAGCTCTTCGGTGAGTGAAATGCGGATGTTGCTGTCCGATCCAATGCCGAAGCGCCCGCCTGCCGCAGCAAAGCGCACGCCGTCAAAGATGCCATCGCCAAGGCTCGATTCCGTGATGGGGCATAGGCCCGCGACCGCACCTGTCGCGGCAAGGCCCAGCGTTTCGGCCTCTTCCATCTGGGTGCAGTGGATCAGGCACCAGCGTCCATCGACCGGCTGGTTGGCCAGAAGCCATTCCACCGGCCTTGCACCGCGATGGGCCTTCACTTCTTCCACCTCGGCCATCTGCTCCGCCAGATGCATGTGCAGCGGCGCATGCGGGCGCAAGGCGGCGGCGCGGGAGAGGTCTTCGGCGGAGACGGCGCGCAGGCTGTGCGGGGCAATGCCGACGCGGGCATCGGCGGGCAGGGCGCCAAGGGCAGCTTCGGCACCTTCCACCAGCGTGGCGAAGCGGTCCATGTCATTGCCGAAGCGAACCTGGCCCGCCCCCAGCGCCCGCCTGTCGCAGCCGCCATATTGATAGAGCACTGGCAGCAGCGTCAGGCCGATGCCGGATGTGGCAGCCGCCGCGGCGATGCGGGCGGACATTTCGGCAAGGTCAGCATAGGCCTCACCGCCCGGCTGGTGATGCAGGTAGTGGAACTCCACATTGGTAGCGTAGCCCGCTTCCAGCATCTCCATCTGCACGAAGGCGGCGATCGCTTCCACGTCTTCCGGCGTCAGCTGGTCGAGAAAGCGGAACATCAGCTGGCGCCAGGTCCAGAAACTGTCCCGCGGATCCGGTCCGCGCCGCTCAGTGAGCCCGGCCATGGCGCGCTGGAAGGCGTGGGAATGCAGGTTGGCCGGGGCAGGCAGCAGCAGGCCAAGGCGCATGGCATTCTGTTCGGGCTGCGTTCCGGCGGCCACATGGCTCACCTTGCCATCCGCGGCGATATGCACAGTCACGCCGCTTGCCCAGCCATTGGGCAAAAGCGCCTGCTCCGCCCACAGAACCTGCGCTGCGAAAGACGGGTTTCCGCCACTTGCCGGAGTTTCTCCGTTTTTTGCGCTGCTCATTCTTTCGCCGCCTTTGCTGATTGACAGGGCTATTATGTACATACATAAATAAACCGAACTTCAGGGGAAACCAAGATGGAACTTCACGGTCCGGCCCTTCTTTCCAACGCAAGGCTCGTCACCCTGCCGGAGGCGGGTGGCTATGGCCTTGTCGAGCGCGGCGCTGTTGCGATCCGCGATGGGCGCATCGAATGGGCGGGGCCGGAAGCAGATCTTCCGGCAGCTTTCTCCGGTCATGCGCGACAGGATCTTGAGGGGCGTCTGGTGACCCCGGCCTTCATCGACTGCCACACGCATCTTGTCCATGGCGGCCACCGGGCGCGGGAGTTCGAGATGCGGCTGGAGGGGGCGAGTTATGAGGAAATCGCCCGCGCCGGTGGCGGCATCGTCTCGTCCGTCTCGGCCACCCGCGCTGCCAGCGAGGCGGAGCTTGTGGCCTCGGCGCTGCCGCGCCTTGATGCGCTGCTGGCCGAAGGCGTGGCTGTGGTGGAGATCAAGTCCGGCTATGGCCTCGACATCGAAACCGAGCTGAAGATGTTGCGCGCAGCGCGAGGCCTTGCGAGCGAACGCAAGGTGCGGGTGCGCACCACCTATCTTGGTGCTCATGCCTTGCCGCCCGAGTACAAGGGCCGCGAGGAGGCCTATCTCGATGAGGTCTGCCTTCCGGGTCTGCGCCATGCTGCGGCGGAGGGGCTGGTGGATGCGGTGGATGGCTTCTGTGAAGGCATCGCCTTTTCCGTCGCTTCCATGCGCAAGGTCTTTGATGAGGCCCGCCGCCTCGGCCTGCCGGTGAAGCTGCATGCGGAGCAGCTGTCGCATATGGGCGGCACGAAGCTGGCAGCGGACTATGGCGCGCTCTCTGCCGATCACGTGGAATATGCGACCGATGACGACGCGGCGGCGCTGGCCCGCTCCGGCACGGTGGCGGTGCTGCTGCCCGGCGCCTTTTATGCCATCCGCGAAACGCAGGTGCCGCCGGTCGCCGCCTTCCGCGCCCACGGCGTGCCGATGGCGCTGGCAACCGACTGCAACCCCGGCACGTCGCCGCTGACCTCCCTGCTGCTGACCATGAACATGGGCTGCACCTTCTTCCGCCTCACCGTGGAAGAAGCGCTCCGCGGTGTCACGGTCAACGCGGCGCGGGCGCTGGGGCTTTCGGACTGCGGGCGCATCGCCCCCGGTCTTCGAGCCGATCTTGCCATCTGGAATGCCGATAGCCCGGCGGAACTCGCCTATCGCTTCGGTTTCAACCCCCTTCATGCCCGTATCTTCGGAGGCTCGGAATGACCCTCGTGCTCACGCCCGGCAAGACCACGCTGGAGCAGCTGGAACAGCTCTGGCGGGAGGAGTTGCCCGCCCGTCTTGCCCCCTCGGCCCGTCCCGCCGTGGAAGCGGCCAGCGCCGTCATCGCCGCCGCTGCTGCCGGGGATGTTGGCGTCTACGGCGTCAACACCGGTTTCGGCAAGCTCGCTTCGGTGAAGATCGCGGCCAAGGATACGGCAACGCTGCAGCGCAATCTCATCCTCTCCCATTGCTGCGGTGTGGGCGAGCCGCTGGACCGGGCTGCCACACGGCTGATGATGGCGCTCAAGCTGCTCAGCCTCGGGCGGGGCGCTTCGGGCGTGCGCTGGGAGGTGATTGCCCTCATCGAGGATATGCTGGACAAGGGCGTGACGCCTGTCGTGCCTTCGCAGGGCTCGGTCGGCGCCTCCGGCGATCTGGCTCCGCTCGCCCACATGACGGCGGCGATGATCGGTGCTGGGGAAGCCATTTACGAGGGCGAGCGCCTGCCGGGCGGCGAGGCGCTGAAGCGGGCAGGGCTGACGCCCGTGGTTCTTGGGCCGAAGGAAGGCTTGGCGCTCATCAACGGCACGCAGTTTTCCACCGCGCTGGCGCTCATCGGCCTGTTCGGCGCCTGGGCCAATGCGGCCTCGTCCATGGTCATCTCGGCGCTGTCCACCGACGCCATTATGGGTTCGACCGCGCCGCTGCAGCCGGAAATCCATACCCTGCGCGGCCATCGCGGCCAGATCGAGGTGGCCGAGCGCATGCGGGCGCTGATGGAAGGCTCTGCCATCCGCGAAAGCCACCGGGAAGGCGATACCCGCGTGCAGGACCCATACTGCATCCGCTGCCAGCCGCAGGTTCTGGGCGCGTCTGTGGACCTCCTGCGCTTTGCTGCCGGGACGCTGGAAACCGAAGCCAATGCGGTGACCGACAATCCGCTGGTGCTGGGCGAGGGACGCATTGTCTCGGGCGGAAACTTCCATGCCGAGCCGGTGGCCTTCGCGGCAGACCAGATCGCGCTGGCCGTGGCCGAAATCGGCGCGATTGCCCAGCGGCGCGTGGCGCTGATGGTTGACCCCACGCTCAGCCACGACCTGCCGCCGTTCCTGACGCCGGAACCGGGGCTCAACTCGGGCTACATG
Source organism: Pannonibacter sp. Q-1 (assembly GCF_054073275.1). Classification (NCBI taxonomy): domain Bacteria; kingdom Pseudomonadati; phylum Pseudomonadota; class Alphaproteobacteria; order Hyphomicrobiales; family Stappiaceae; genus Pannonibacter; species Pannonibacter sp. Q-1. The sequence continues at coordinate 283,339 of NZ_JBSXNB010000002.1, read as the reverse complement.
ATCGCCGAAGTGACGACGGCGGCGCTCATGAGCGAGAACAAGCATCTGGCGACCCCGTGCTCGACGGATTCCACGCCGACCTCCGCCAATCAGGAAGACCATGTGTCCATGGCAGCCCATGGCGCAAGGCGGCTGCTGCGGATGAACGGCAATCTCTCGGTCATCCTCGGCGTCGAGGCGCTGTGTGCAGCGCAGGGCATCGAATTCCGCGCCCCGCTGAAGACCTCGGCACGGCTTCAGGCCGTCATCGCCATGCTGCGCGGCCATGCGCCTGCGCTGAAGGAAGACCGCTACCTCGCGCCCGATATCGAAGCGGCTGCTGCTCTGGTGCGGGAAGGGGCATTCGTTGCTGCGGCGGGAATCGGTGACTTCCGGCCGTAAGGGGGGGGCTGCGGGTTTTGCAGTCAAGGCCTCTCCGCGCCCCTCCCCCTCGTGGGGAGGGGGTAGGGGTGGGGGGGCTCTGAGGCCGAACCCTGGAAATGCCAGAAAGACGGGTGGTTTTACGGTGCGAGTGCCTCGCCCAGAATTGAAAGGCTTTTCCCCCCACCCCCAGCCCCTCCCCACGAGGGGGAGGGGGGCTTGGAGACTGTGCCTTGGGGGCATCCCGCCTTCGCGGGGATGACAGCAGAAACCAGGGCGCTGGCAACGGCCAAAACGGAAAACAGATGAACGGAACGAACGGTCACAGGGAAGGGTTGAACGCAGATGACGCAGGATAATCAGGCCGTTCCGGCATCGCCCGTGACGGTGGAGCGCGGGGACAGCCCGGTGGTTCTGGGGCTGCCGCATTCGGGCACTTTCGTCCCGGCGGAGATCCGTGCGAAGCTGAATGCGCGCGGGCTGGTGCTGAGCGATACGGACTGGCACGTGGACAGGCTCTACGCCGGGCTGCTGCCGGGCGCGACCACCGTTGCCGCCACCTTCCACCGCTATGTCATCGACGCCAACCGCCCGCCGGATGGCGCAAGCCTCTATCCGGGGCAGAACACCACCGGTCTTGTGTCCCTGACCGATTTCGATGGCGAAAACATCTGGCTGGAAGCACCGGATGCGGCGGAGATCGAGCGGCGGCGGTTGGCCTATCACGCGCCCTATCATGCGGCGCTGGAGGCCGAGCTGCACCGCGTTCATGCCATTCATGGCTTTGCCGTGCTCTATGACTGCCACTCGATCCGCTCCAACATTCCGTTCCTGTTTGAGGGAACGCTGCCGGATTTCAACATCGGCACGGTGGAAGGCACATCCTGCGCGCCTGCGATGGCAGAGGCTGTCGCCAATATCTGCCGGGAAGCAGAGGGCTACCGCAGCGTGGTCAACGGCCGCTTCAAGGGCGGCTGGACGACGCGCCACTATGGCCGCCCGGACGAAGGCTTCCACGCCATCCAGATGGAGCTGGCGCAGTCCACGCATCTTACCACCGAACTGCCGCCTTACGCCTATGACGAGGCGCGGGCAGGGCGGTTGCGGCCCATCCTGAAGACCATTCTCGAAACCATCGCGTCAGGCAGCTGGCGCGGCTGAGGCCGCCGTCCTTCCTGTTTGTTGCAAGTCCAATGAAATAACATGATCCGGAGAGGAAACATGACCAATCCCCGCCATAACCAGCGTGATATTTTCCCGCCCACCGGCACCACGCTCAATGCCAAAAGCTGGCTGACGGAAGCGCCCTTGCGCATGCTGATGAACAACCTGCACCCGGATGTGGCCGAGAACCCGCATGCGCTGGTGGTCTATGGCGGCATTGGCCGGGCGGCGCGCACCTGGGATGATTTTGACCGCATCGTCGCGGCGCTGAAGGCGCTGGAAGACAACGAGACGCTGCTGGTTCAGTCCGGCAAGCCGGTGGGCGTGTTCCGCACCCATGCGGATGCGCCGCGCGTGCTGATTGCCAATTCCAACCTCGTGCCGCACTGGGCCACCTGGGACCATTTCAACGAACTCGACAAGAAGGGCCTGGCCATGTACGGCCAGATGACCGCGGGGTCGTGGATCTACATCGGCACGCAAGGCATCGTGCAGGGCACCTATGAAACCTTCGTGGAGGCCGGGCGCCAGCACTATGGCGGCAATCTCAAGGGCAAGTGGATCCTGACCGGCGGCCTTGGCGGCATGGGCGGCGCACAGCCGCTGGCCGCCGTCATGGCCGGGGCCTGCTGCCTTGCGGTGGAGTGCGACGAGACCCGCGCCGACTTCCGCATCCGCACCCGCTACGTGGACGAAAAGACCCATTCGCTGGACGAGGCGCTGGCAATGATCGACCGCTGGACCAAGGCGGGCGAGGCGAAATCCGTGGCGCTGATCGGCAACGCGGCGGATGTGTTCCCGGAACTGGTCAAGCGCATGAAGGCAGGCGGCCCGCGCCCGGATATCGTCACCGACCAGACTTCGGCCCATGATCCGGTGCATGGCTATCTGCCCTCTGGCTGGAGCGTTGCCGAATGGCGCGCCAAGCAGGAGAGCGATCCCAAGGCCGTCGAAAAGGCCGCGCGTGCCTCCATGCGGGTGCATGTGGAGGCGATGGTCGACTTCTGGAACGCCGGTGTGCCGACCCTCGACTATGGCAACAACATCCGTCAGGTGGCGAAGGACGAGGGGCTGGAAAATGCCTTTGCCTTCCCCGGCTTCGTGCCTGCCTATATCCGCCCGCTGTTCTGCCGCGGCGTCGGGCCGTTCCGCTGGTGTGCGCTGTCGGGCGACCCGGAGGACATCTACAAGACCGACCAGAAGGTGAAGGAACTGATCCCGGACGATGCCCACCTGCACAACTGGCTGGACATGGCGCGCGAGCGCATTGCCTTCCAGGGCCTGCCGGCCCGCATCTGCTGGGTGGGGCTTGGCCTGCGCCACAAGCTCGGCCTTGCCTTCAATGAAATGGTGCGCAACGGTGAGCTGAAGGCGCCCATCGTCATCGGGCGTGATCACCTCGATTCAGGCTCCGTTGCCTCGCCCAACCGCGAGACCGAAGCGATGAAGGACGGCTCGGACGCCGTGTCCGACTGGCCGCTTCTGAATGCTTTGCTCAACACTGCGTCAGGCGCCACCTGGGTGTCGCTGCATCACGGCGGCGGCGTCGGCATGGGCTTCTCGCAGCATTCCGGCATGGTGATCTGCTGCGATGGCACGGAAGCGGCAGACCGGCGGATCGCCAATGTGCTGTGGAACGACCCGGCCACCGGCGTCATGCGCCACGCGGATGCAGGCTACGAGATCGCCCTCGATTGCGCCCGCGAGAACGGACTTAACCTGCCTGCGATCCTGAAAGATTGAAAAAAATCAGAAGCAGGCATTTCATGAGTGGAACCAGCAGGATGGAGAACTGACATGCAAAGACGTGACTTCCTCAAGGCAGCGGGCATCGGTGCGGCGGCAACGGCAACGGGCGCAGCCCTTGCCACCCCGGCCATTGCTCAGGGCATCACCAAGTGGCGCATGGTCACCGCATGGCCGAAGAATCTGCCGGGTCCGGGCGTTGCCGCCCAGATGCTGGCAGACCGCATCACCGCCCTGTCGGGCGGGCGTCTGGAAGTGGAGCTTTTCGCCGCCGGCGAAATCGTCCCCGGTCCCGGCGTGTTCGATGCCGTGGCAGAAGGCACGGCGGAGATCTACCACGCCGTTCCGGCCTATTGGGGCTCCAAGTCCAAGGGCATCCTGCTGTTTGGCTCCCAGCCGCTGGGCCTCACCGCCATCGAGCAGATCGGCTGGCTGATGCAGGGCGGCGGTCAGGCGCTCTATGACGAGATGTATGGCCGCTTCGGCCTGAAGCCGTTCCTGTGCGGCAACTCCGGCCCGCAGTGGTTCGGCTGGTTCCGCAACGAGATCAGCTCCGTTGATGACCTCAAGGGCCTGAAGTACCGCACCACCGGCCTCAATTCGGAAGTCTGCGCCAAGCTGGGCATGGCGGTGGAAGCCATGTCGGGACCGGCCATGTTCCAGGCGCTGCAGTCCGGCGCGCTGGATGCGGGCGAGTTCATCGGCCCCTGGTCTGACAGTGCCCTCGGCCTGCAGCAGGTGGCCAAGAACTACTACGCGCCGGGCGTCGGCGAGCCGGGTTCGGCGGAAGAATGCGCGGTTAACATGAAGGCCTGGGAAGCCCTGCCGGATGACCTGAAGCAGGCGGTCGCCTATGCGGCCGAAAGCCTCTACAACCCGGTGCTGACCGAGTACAACACCAAGCACGCCCTGGCCCTGCGCGAGCTGACCGCCAACCATGGCGTCACCGTGCGCAAGCTGCCGGACGAGATCGTCATCGCCATGGGCAATGCCATGGGCGAGGTGGTCAAGGAGCTGCGCGAAAGCAATGACGAGCTGGTGCGCAAGATCACCGAAAGCTTCCTTGAGTACCGCAAGCTGATGGTCGAATACATGCCCTATGCGGACGCTGGCCAGATGAACGCCCGCGGCCTCGACTACAACTACGGCTGAGCCATCCCCTCCGGCGCGGGGTAAAAGCCGCGCCGGGGCGTTTCCAAAGTGCCGCAGCATCCCTCTCCCCCCTTGAGGGGGAGATGTCTGCGTCAGCAGACAGAGGGGGGTAACGGCGCTTCAATACGGCATCACCTCTCATATGAGCGGACAGTCCGTTACCCCCCTCTGCCCCCTGCCGGGGGCATCTCCCCCTCAAGGGGGGAGAGGAGTTGGAGCCTGACTGGCAGTCCGTTGTAAACACTACCCTCAAGGGGGCGGACGGGTCACTTTCCCGGATAGAGCCCTCAAGTCCGAGCGGGGATGACGGCCGAAGGTGAAGCGAAAGCAAATATGATCAGGGCGGCAAACGCCCGCAGCAGCAGGGGACAAGAGGGAATGGAACGGCTTGCCAGGGCTCTGGATTGGGTCAGCAGGGCAGTGGGCGCGGTGACGATCTGGTTCGCGCTGGCGATGGTGCTGCTGCAGTTCGTCATTGTGCTGCTGCGCTATGTGTTCGGCTACAGCTCGATCTTCCTCAATGAGGGCGTGCTTTATCTGCATGCCAGCGTCTTCATGCTGGGGGCAGGCTACACGCTGATGGTCAACGGCCATGTGCGGGTGGACATCTACTACGCCCGCATGACGGCGCGCGGGCAGGCGGTGATCGATCTCTTCGGCCATGTGGCGCTGCTGGGCGCCTCGCTCGTCATGCTGCTCGTCTACTCCTGGCCCAGCGTGCAGCGCTCCTGGGCCATTCTGGAAGGGCCGATTTCCGTCGGCGGCATCCCCGCCTCCTTCCTGTTGAAGAGCCTCATTCCGGTGTTCTGCGTCCTGCTTCTGCTGCAGGGCCTTGCCGCCTTCCTGCGTGACTGCCTCAAGCTGCGGAGCGCCGCATGATCCCGCTTGATATCCTGATGTTCGCCGCGCTGATCGGCTTCATCCTGCTCGGCTATCCGGTTGCCTTCACTATTGCCGGTGTGGCGACGGGCTTTGCGCTGCTCGGCTTTGCGCTGGGTGACTTCAACCTGTCGCTGATGGGCGCGCTCGGTCAGCGATTCTTCGCGGTGCTCACCAATCCGGTGCTGACGGCCATTCCGCTCTTCGTGCTGATGGGCGTGATCCTCGAAAAAAGCCGCATTGCCGAAGACTTGCTGGAAACCATGGGCCGCCTGTTCGGCTCCATGCGCGGCGGGCTGGGCGTCTCCGTTGTGCTGGTCGGCGCGCTGCTGGCCGCCTCCACCGGCATCGTCGGCGCAACGGTGGTGGCCATGGGCATGATCGCCCTGCCGGCCATGCTGCGCAACGGCTACAATCCGCGCCTGTCGGCCGGTCTCATCTGCGCTTCCGGCACGCTCGGCCAGATCATCCCGCCCTCGACGCTGCTGATCATTCTCGCCGATGTCATGTCCTCCGCCTTCCAGCAGGCGCAATACAAGCAGGGCAAGTTCTCCATCGAGACCATTTCCGTCGGACAGACCTTTGCCGCCGCGCTGCTGCCGGGGCTGCTGCTGGTGGCGCTTTATGTGCTCTATGTGCTGCTGCGCGCCTGGCTGGTGCCCGCAGATGCACCGGCCATGAAGGATCTGGACCGCAAGGCCACACGCGGCGAGGTGATGGGCGCGATCCTGCCCGCCGTCATCCTCATCGTCGCGGTGCTGGGCGCCGTGCTCTTCGGCGTTGCCTCGCCCAACGAGGCCGCGTCCGTCGGGGCCATCGGCGCCATTCTGCTCGCCGGTTACAAGCAGGGCGGCCCGAAGCGGCTGATCCTCGGCGGTGCCATCGCGCTCTTCGTGCTGGTGCTGGCTGCCGGATATTATCCGGTGCGCCTGCAGCGCTCGGACGCCGGGGCGCTGGAATATACGGTGGCGGGTGCCTATGCGCTGCTCGCCCTGACCGGCCTTGCCGCCGTTGCCGTGTCGCTGCGCCAGTCCTTTGGCGCCCGCACGCTGATCCCGGCGCTGACCCAGACCATGGTGGTCACCTCGATGATCTTCGCCACCATCCTGATGGCGTCCTTCTTCTCGCTGGTCTTCGTCGGCCTCGGCGGCGAGCACCGGGTGGCCAATATTCTGGCGGCCATGCCGGGCGGGCCCACGGGCGCGCTGATCTTTGCCATGGCTTTCATCTTCGTGCTCGGCTTCTTCCTCGATTTCGTGGAAATCGCCGTCATCCTGCTGCCGCTGCTGATCCCGCCGCTGATCCTCATGGGGCACGATCCGGTGTGGCTGGCGGTGCTGATCGCCATCAACCTGCAAAGCTCGTTCCTGACACCGCCCTTCGGTTTCTCCCTGTTCTATCTGCGCGGGGCAGCGCCCAAGGAAGTCACCACGGGCATGATCTATCAGGGCGTCGTGCCTTTCATCCTGCTGCAGATCCTCGCCATGGCGCTGATCTGGTTCCTGCCGCAGATCGCCACCTTCCTGCCGAAGGCGATGTTCTGATGGCAGTGCATCTCATCCGCTGGGGCATGGCGCGGGCCATGCCCTGGAAGAACGGCGGCGGCATCACGCATGAACTCGCCGTCTTCCCGCAAGCGGCCGGGCTTGAAGACTTCGGCTGGCGGCTCTCCATGGCCGAGGTTGCCAGTGATGGCCCGTTCTCGGCTTTCACCGGCATTGACCGGACGCTGGCGCTGGTGGACGGGGCAGGCATCGGCCTCGATTTCTGCGCTGAAGGAGAAACCGTCCTCAGCACGCCCGGCGTCTTCACCAGCTTCGACGGCGGCGTTCCCGTCACGGGCCGCCTCATCGATGGCCCGGTGCTGGATTTCAACGTCATGACCCGGCGCGGAGTGTTTCGTCACTCCATGGAGCGGTTGACGCTTGAGGAGGGCAACGGTCTCGAATGCCCCGCTCCCGGCGCAGGGGGAACCATCGCGCTGGTCTGCGTATCGGGCCGCGTCACCGTTGCCTTGGCCAAGAGCGGCGGAGAGACGCTTCAGCCGCGCGATTGTCTCGTCATTGCAGATGAAGAAGATGCACCGCTGATCTTCGGTGGTGACGGGACAGTATGTCTGGCGCGGCTTGTGCCCGTGGCGTGACAGTGCGCGGCCTCAGGTCATCTCCACCTGAGGCCCACACGCTGCCGTCCCGGACTTCGGTCTCACTTCAGCCGCGACAGCGGGCAGGGGAGGTTCTCAGCCTTCAATCGTTCCACAGCCAGGCCGCGCCGCGCACGCCGGAGCTGTCGCCGTGGACGGCCTTGCGGATCGGCACGCCGTAAGTGTCGGAGAAGATATAGGGTGCCATGGCGGGGGGAAGGTCGGTGTAAAGCTCGTCCACGTTCGACATGCCGCCGCCGAGCACGAAGACATCCGGGTCCATGAGATTGGCAGACATGGCCATGGCACGGGCGAGGCGGCTGACATAGCGCTCGTAGGACGCGATGGCTTCGGCTTCCCCGGCCCGTTTGGCGGCGATGATTTCGTAGCCCTTCAGGTCCCGGCCCGTTGCCGTGCGGTAGTCGAGGGCAAGGCCCGTGCCCGAGCACCAGCGGTCGATCGTGCCGCGGTGGCCGGTCCAGCATTCGGGGCCGGGATATTCCTCTTCCTTCATCCACGGCACGGGGATGGCGCCCCATTCGCCGCCGATGCCATTGGCCCCGCGATGGGCCTTGCCATCAATGGCGATCCCTGAACCGCAGCCGGTGCCGATGATGATGGCATGCACGAAATGCGCGCCCGCGCCTGCACCGTCTGTCGCCTCGGAGACCGCAAGGCAATTGGCGTCATTCTGGATGCGGACCGGACGGCCAAGACGGGCCTCCAGATCCTTGTCCAGCGGCATGCCGTTCATCCAGGTGGAATTGGCGTTTTTGACGAGGCCGGTACCCGGCGAGATGGAGCCGGGAATCCCGAGCCCCAGCGTGCCGGTCAACCCGGTTGCCTTTTCGGCATGGACCACCAGCAGGGCCACGGCCTCGATGCAGGCGGCATAGTCGTCGCGCGGTGTCGGCATCCGCTCGCGGTAAAGCTCCATCCCGCTGTCATCCAGCGCGATGATTTCCATCTTGGTGCCGCCCCAGTCAATTCCAAGCCGCATGAGTGCTCCCGTCCGTCATTTTTTGCACTGCAAGGACGCCTCAGGCGCGTTGCAGCGGCATTTCAAAGGCATCGCCCGCATCCGGGTCAAGGTCCCCCGGCTGCTTGCCATAGTTTTTGAACTTCCGGATGTTCCGTTCGATCTCCCCGGCAGACAGCAGCACAGGCTCGCCGCCGGAGAGGGCCGAGAGATACTGGTCGGCCAGTTCCTCCACGCCTTCGGCCAAGGCCAGCGCCTTCGGCAGATCCCGGCCATAGGCGATCTGGCCGTGATTGGCGAGAAGGCAGGCGCGGCGGGGTCCGAGCGCCTGAAGCATGGCTTCTGACAGGGCGCGGGTGCCGAATGTGGCATAGGCCGAGCAGGCAATGTGATCACCGCCCGCAATCGCGATCATGTAATGAAACGGCGGAATGGGGCGGCGCAGGCAGGCGAGCGCCGTTGCCCGCGGCGAGTGGCAATGCACCACGGCGCCGGCATCCGGGTGGGCGGTGTAGATGTCGAGATGCATCCGCCATTCGGAAGAGGGCAGGACGCTGCCATGATAGCCGCCTTCCATGTCCATGAAGACGATGTCATCCAGCGTCAGGCTCTCATAGGGCCGCCCGGAAGGAGTGATGAGAAAGCCGTCCTCGCAGCGGGCACTCACGTTTCCCGAGGTGCCGCGCGTCAGGCCGCGCGCGACCAGCGCCCGAGCCGTGCCGATGACCGCCTGCCGGAGCGCGGAAGTGCCATGTTCGTGCTGCATGACCGGAACCCGAATCCTCTCAGAGCTTTCACTCACGGGCGGCATTTAAGCCGCGCTGTAAGGGCCGGGCAAGCTGCGCAAAGCATTGGCGCGGTACGGCAGGGACAGAAAAACCAGCAGACGGCCGGCCGGAAGGTGGATGAAGGTGCCGGATGAGGTGCCGGATGAAGTGTCGCATTCAGGCGGGTCCATGGCGCTTTGAGGCTTGCACGTGATTGCCCGTTCCTGATGCTTCCCTGTGCAGGTTGCGAGGGATGCCTGCGCCTGCCTTTTCGTCAGGCAGCGGTTTTGGGCGGAAATCCTCCAGATTACAAGCGGCGCCGGAATGGTTCGGGCTGCAACGGCGAGTTCTGGGAAAAATTTTCCTGCGTAATTGGATGTGCGCAAATATTGACTTCGGTCCTGAATAAAAAACGTTCAAAAAATTCCAAATGCCCCCTTTTGTTATGTCCGATTTTTTGCTTTCCTAGCGTTCGAGATGACGGTTCAAGAGGTCATCGCGACGGGGTTCGCCGGGGCATGGTCCCGGCAATAAATGCGTGAGCGGCATAAAATAAAAAGCCGCCCGCATCGCAATTGGGGAACAGATGGCGAAAAATCGAGGGGCGTCAGTCCGTTACGAGAATGTCCAGAAAAGCTATGACGGTGAAAGTCTCGTCGTCAAAAATCTCAATCTGGATATTCCTCCCGGGGAATTTCTCACGATGCTCGGGCCTTCCGGGTCCGGAAAGACAACATGCCTCATGATGCTGGCCGGGTTCGAGCCCGCAACGCACGGCGAAATCTTTCTGAACAACAAGCCGATCAACAAGGTGCCGCCGCACAAGCGCGGCATCGGCATGGTGTTTCAGAACTATGCCCTCTTTCCGCATATGACCGTGGCTGAAAACCTGGCCTTTCCGCTGCAGGTGCGCGGCATGGCCAAGGCGGAGCAGGAGGCCAAGGTCAAGCGGGCGCTGGAGATGGTGGAACTGGGCAAGCTCGGCTCCCGCCGCCCGGCCCAGCTGTCCGGCGGCCAGCAGCAGCGTGTGGCCGTGGCCCGCGCCCTGGTCTTTGATCCGGAACTGGTGCTGATGGATGAGCCGCTGGGCGCGCTCGACAAGCAGCTGCGTGAGCAGATGCAGTATGAAATCAAGCACATCCACGAAAATCTCGGCGTCACCGTGGTCTATGTGACCCATGACCAGACCGAAGCCCTGACCATGTCGGACCGGGTGGCCGTGTTCAATGACGGCATCATCCAGCAGCTGTCGACGCCGGACCTGCTCTACGAAGAGCCGCAGAATTCCTTCGTGGCGCAGTTCATTGGCGAGAACAACAAGCTGAACGGCACCGTGGCCTCGGTGGACAATGGCTCCTGCGAGGTGATGCTGCCTGACGGCACCCGGCTTCTGGCAGACAAGGTGAATGTGGGCGGCACAGGCGATTTCACCACCGTGTCGCTGCGCCCGGAACGCGTCGAACTGGCGCCGGAAAAGCCCATGGACAACATGCTGCAGGGCCGGATCGAGGAGCTGATCTATCTCGGCGACCATATCCGCGTGCGCATGACGGTCTGCGGCAACAGCGAATTCATCGTCAAGGTGCGCAACCGCGCCGACCGGCGCCAGCTTGAAGCCGGCAGCACCGTGCCGATCGGCTGGGCGAAGAAGGATTGCAAGGCACTCGATGCCGTTGCGTAATATACGGGCAGGCGGAACAGCCTGCACCTGATTGGCCGGCAACCGGCCCAATGCTCAAAAAAGGGGAGCAGCACTAATGAGACTGGCAAGCACACTTATGGCTTCGGCCATTGTTCTGTCGGCTGGCGCCGCAAGCGCCGCGGATCTGACGATCGTGTCCTGGGGCGGCGCCTATTCGACGTCGCAGAACAACGCCTATCACAAGCCCTTCATGGAACTGCGTCCGGACGTGAAGATCATCAATGATGAATCGTCCAACGAGGCAGTCGCCAAGCTGCGCGCCATGAGCGAGGCCGGCAACGTGACCTGGGACGTGGTCGACGTGGAAGGCCCGGACAGCCAGCGCCTGTGCGACGAAGGCTTGGCCATGGAGATCGACTTTGACGAATGGCTGGCCGCCGCTCCAGATGGCACCTCTGCTACTGCGGACTTCGGCCCGTCGCTGATCAACAAGTGCTTCATTCCGCAGATCGTGTTCTCCACCACCTTCGGCTACCGCACGGATGTGGCCGCCTGGAACGGCAAGGTGCCCACGAGCCTGTGCGACATCTTCGACACGGAAAACTTCCCGGGCAAGCGCAGCCTGGAAAAGCGCCCGAAGAAGAACCTCGAATGGGCGCTGCTCTGTGATGGCGTGGCCAAGGACGACCTCTACACGGTCCTGTCCACGCCCGAAGGGCTGCAGAAGGCACTGGCCAAGCTCGATACCATCAAGAAGGACGTGATCTGGTGGTCGGCCGGTGCCGAGACGCCGCAGCGCCTTGCCGACGGCGAAGCGGTGATCGGCTCCACCTACAATGGCCGCCTGTTCTCGGTGATCGAGGAGCAGAAGCAGCCGGTTGCCATGCTGTGGGACTGGCAGGTGTTTGACTTCGACGGCTGGATCATCCCCGCTGATGTGCCGGAAGACAAGCTGCCGCTCATCAAGGAATACATCAAGTTCGCCACCGACACCCAGCGTCTGGCGGATCAGGCGAAGTACATTTCCTACGGCCCGGCCCGCGCCTCGTCTCAGCCGCTCGTCGGCAAGCATGCCGACCTCGGCATCGAGATGGCGCCGCACATGCCGACCAACCCGGAAAACCAGAAGAACTATCTGGTCAACAACATTGAGTGGTGGGCCGACAACCAGGATGAGGTGGAAGCCGCATTCCAGGTCTGGCTGACCAAGTAAGCCCGGCTCCAAGCCCGTTGATGTGCCGGATGGCTGCGCCAGACGCAGCTATCCGGCACCTTTCACGCCCTTGGTCTGCCGTGCGGCTGAGGCCGCCGTCCGGCAGGCCGGCAAGGGCTGAGGCCAAAGCCAAGGCCAAGGCCGGAACCGGGGAACAGCAGGGCGTGCTTCTGCCCCGGATCTATGGCCCGAACAGATACTCAAGCTGGATTTCCGGAACCCATGACCATTGCCGATGCGCCAGCCGCAGCCTTGACAGGCGGAGCGGGACCAAGCGGATCACGGACGGGCGAGGCTGCTCCGTCAGGCCCCGTGCTGACCCAGGATGGCCGCCCGCTGAAGGCGAGCCTTGCCAGGGCGCTGCGCCGCGAGAAAATGCGCGCCTTCATCCTGATCGCGCCGCTGCTTTTCTTCATCCTGCTGACTTTCGCAGCACCCATCTTCGACATGCTGCTGCGCTCGGTCGACAACAGCATCGTGCCCAACACGCTGCCGCGCACAGTCGTGGCACTGGAGGACTGGCAACCGGCTTCGGGCGAATTGCCCGGCGAGCCGGTCTTTGCCGCTCTCGCTGAAGACCTGAAGGAGGCCGTGGCGGCCAAGACGCATACCCGCCTCGGCACCCGGCTCAACTATGAAACCTCGGGCATGTCGAGCCTGATGCGAAGGTCAGGCCGTCTTGTTGAGCAGTTGGAGGGATCTGACATCAAGGGTCAGATGATTGCTGCTGAAAAGGACTGGGGCCGGCTTGATATCTGGACCACGCTGAAGCGCTATTCGGGATCCTATACGCCGGGTTATTTCCTGGCAGCGGTCGATGCCAGGAAGGGGCCGGACGGCTACGAGCGGCTGCCGGAGAATGAGCGCATCTACATCATGCTCTTCGGCCGCACGCTGATGATGAGCATCGCCATCACGCTGACCTGCGTCCTTCTGGGGTACCCGGTGGCCTTCCTGCTGGCGCAGCTGCCGCTGCGCACGTCGAACCTGCTGATGATCCTGGTGCTTCTGCCGTTCTGGACCAGCCTTCTGGTGCGCACCTCCGCCTGGAAGGTTCTGCTGCAGCAACAGGGCGTCATCAACGATCTTCTGGTCTGGGTGGGATTGATCGGCAATGACGGACGCCTCGTGATGATGAACAATGCCACCGGCACGATCATCGCCATGACGCATATCCTGCTGCCCTTCATGATCCTGCCGCTCTATTCGGTGATGAAGACCATCTCTCCGTCCTACATGCGGGCGGCACGCTCGCTGGGCGCCAATGACTGGACGGCGTTCTGGCGGGTCTATTTCCCCCAGTCCGTGCCCGGTATCGGGGCAGGGGCGGTGCTCGTCTTCATTCTGGCCATCGGCTACTACATCACGCCGGAGCTGGTGGGCGGCACTTCAGGCATCTTCATTTCCAACCGCATCGCCTATCACATCTCAACGTCACTCAACTGGGGGCTGGCCGCTGCGCTCGGTGCCCTGCTGCTGCTGGCCGTGATGGTGCTGTTCTATGTCTATGACAAGATCGTCGGCATCGACAATGTGAAGCTCGGGTAAGGAGAGAAACCATGTCATCCCTTCCTCCTTACGCATCGGCGGGCCAGATCGCGTGGCACTACACGTTCCGCACGATCTGCGCGCTGATCTTCTTCTTCCTGATCTTCCCGATCATCACCATCATTCCGCTCTCGTTCAACGCGGAGAACTTCTTCACCTTCACGCCCGCCATGCTGGCGCTGGATCCGGATGGGTATTCCACCAAGCATTACATGGATTTCTTCACCAATCCGGACTGGCAGCAGGCGCTGAGGAACTCCTTCATCATCGCACCGGCGGCGACGCTGATTGCAACCGTGCTCGGGACGCTGGCGGCCATCGGCCTGTCGCAGAACCATGTGCCCTTCCGCTCCACCATCATGGCGATCCTGATCTCGCCGATGATCGTGCCGCTGATCATCTCGGCCGCGGGCATGTATTTCTTCTACTCCCGCATCGGCCTTCAGGGCACCTATTGGGGCGTGGTTCTGGCTCATGCGGCGCTTGGCACCCCGTTCGTCATCATCACGGTGACGGCGACGCTGGTCGGCTTTGACCAGAGCCTGGTGCGTGCCTCCGCCAGCATGGGGGCAGGGCCGATCCGCACCTTCTTCAAGGTGCAGATGCCGCTGATCCTGCCGGGTGTGGTGTCGGGCGCGCTCTTTGCCTTCATCACCTCCTTTGACGAAGTGGTGGTGGTGCTGTTCCTTGGTTCTGCCGGTCAGAAGACGCTGCCCTGGCAGATGTTCACCGGCCTGCGCGAACAGATTTCGCCCACCATTCTGGCGGTCGCCTCGATCATGGTGCTGCTGTCGATCATTCTCCTCAGCGTGCTGGAACTGCTGCGCCGCCGGTCGGAACGGCTGCGCGGCGTGACACCGGCCTGATGCGGCAGGCGGACCCGGGAGCTGGCGCATTTTGACAAGTGTTTGGCGCGTTGCTCCGCTTGATCAGATGCGCCCGGATCACGCAGACTGAAGCAAATTCAAACGCATGTTCCGCGCAGCGGAGCGGCACGACATCGCTGGAATGATGCTTCCTCCAAGGCCTGTTGAGGCTCTTTGGAGACCCGGGGCGGTACGCCAGTTCCGGGCATTCTTCCAGCACTGAGTTCAGGCCTGGCGGGCCGGCTTCCCATTCGGGACGCCGGCCCGTTCTGGTTTCAGAAGCTGACTTTCAAGATCCGGTTCTGGCCGGTTCGGCAAGATGGAGCGATGGATATGGCAGAAGACATGATGCGGCTGCAGGTGATCGAGAACGGCGAAAAGAGCTGGTCGCCGTTTTCAGCAGGAGAGATGCAAGGCCGGCAGGACCGGCTGCGCGCCCGCATGGAAGCACTCGGTGTGGATGCCTGCCTTTTCACCAGCTACCACAACATCTGCTATTTCTCCGGCTTCCTCTATTGCGCCTTCGGCCGGCGTTTCGGTTTCATCGTCGATGATGAGGCCGCAACAGCGGTGGTGCCCGGCATTGATGGCGGCCAGCCCTGGCGGCGGGTGCATGGCACGGCGCTGACCTATACCGACTGGCGCAAGGACAATTATTTCCATGCGGTCTCCGAAATCCTCTTCCGGGGCGGACGCAAGCCGAAGCGGCTCGGCATCGAGTTCGACCATGTGTCGCTCGACCTGAAGGCCCTGCTGGAAGCCGCGCTTCCCGGCATCGAACTCGTTGACGTGAGCGATGCGGTGATGCGCATGCGCACCATCAAGAGCGCCGAGGAGCACCTGCTGATCCGTCATGGCACGCGCATCTGCGATATCGGCGGTGCAGCCATCGCGGCAGCCGTTGCCGCTGGCGTTGGCGAGCATGAGGTGGCGCTGGCGGGCACGCAGGCCATGGTGCGGGAAATCGCCGCCTCGTTCCCCTTCGTGGAACTGATGGACACCTGGGTCTGGTTCCAGTCCGGCATCAACACCGATGGCGCGCATAATCCGGTCACCAACCGCAAGATCGAGGCGGGTGACATTCTCAGCCTCAACTGCTTCCCGATGATTTTCGGCTATTACACCGCGCTGGAGCGCACGCTCTTCTGCGACCATGCCTCTGACGCTCATTTGAAGCTCTGGGAGGTGAACTGCGACGTTCACCGGGCCGGGCTGAAGCTGATCCGCCCCGGCGCCCGCTGCTGCGACATTGCCATGGAACTCAATGACATCTACCGCCAGCATGACCTCCTGCAATACCGCAGCTTCGGCTACGGCCATTCCTTCGGCGTGCTGTCGCATTACTACGGCCGCGAGGCGGCGGTGGAATTGCGCGAGGATGTGGACACGGTGCTGGAACCGGGCATGGTCGTCTCCATGGAGCCGATGATCATGATCCCCGAAGGCATGCCGGGCGCGGGCGGTTACCGCGAGCACGACATCCTGATCGTCACGGACTCTGGCGCCGAAAACATCACCGGCTTCCCCTTCGGCCCGGAGCACAACATCATCCGGGCGTGAGCACCCGCATCCTGGCGCTCGTTATCAAGGGGAGAGGAGCTTCCGTGCCAGATGGCTGGCTCAAGCTTCTCTCCTCCGCGGTCAGGCACATCTGGCCTCACTCCGGCGCTTTCGCCGTCATCTCGCCTGTCGTCAGAATAGCCGCTGCGTCGAGGCGGTGGGCGTCCATGAGGGCGGCGATTTCCTCGATGGCGCTGGCGAGGGTCTGCTGGGCCTCCCTGTCCTTGCGGGCGAAGCGGGCCTCGAATTCCTCGTCCAGCAGGGCGGGCGCGCGTTCCAGCAGCGTGCGTCCTTCCTCCGTCAGCCGGGCGTGGACGATGCGCCGGTCCGTGGCGGAGCGCTCCCGCGCCACCAGCCCGCGCTCTTCCAGCCGGTCCAGAATGGTCACCACCGTGGCCGCGCTCAGATCCGCCTGAACGGACAGCGCCTTCGTTGTCACATCCCCAAGATCGCGGATCGCCTGCAGCACCACAATCTGCGGAATGGTCAGTCCTGCCGTGCGCGCCACCTCGCGCGAGCGCAGGTCAATGGCGCGGACGATGCGGCGCAAGGCCTTGAAAATACGGGTGGCTTCGGCGTTCTGCGGCATGATGCGTCCATATGATTTGAACTCTAATGATTAGAGCCCTATATATTTCGGGTCAATAATAGCAAATGGAGGCTCGGCCCGGATATGTGCGGCTTGTGTGGAGAAGTGGTCTTTGGCGATGGCGACGCGAATGTGCGGCGCGTGGACGCGATGGCGCGCGCGATGGCTGCCCGCGGACCCGATGGCATGGGTGTCACCCAGCAGGGGCGCGTTGCGCTCGGCCACCGGCGGCTGAAGATCATCGATCTCAGCGAGCGCGGCGCCCAGCCGATGCAGGACCGGGACGCGGGCCTGTCGCTGGTCTTCAACGGTTGCATCTACAATCACGCGGAGCTGCGGGCAGAGCTGAGCAAGCTCGGCCAGCGCTTTGCCTCCACCAGCGATACGGAAGTGATCCTGAAGGCCTGGGCCCAGTGGGGCCGCGATTGCGTGGAGCGGTTCCACGGCATGTTCGCCATCGCGGTGCATGAGCGCGACACGGGCCGGGTGCATCTGGTGCGCGACCGTTTCGGCATCAAGCCGCTGTATCTGGCCGAAAGCAAGGGCCGCCTCGCCTTTGCCTCGACGCTGCCGGCGCTGCTGGCGGGCGGGGGTATCGACACCACGCTCGATCCGGTCGCCATTCACCACTACATGACCTGGCATGCGGTGGTGCCTGCGCCGCGCACGGTGCTGAAGGGCGTGCGCAAGCTGCCCGCGGCCACCATCCGCACCTATGATGTGAACGGCAGCTTCTCCGATCATGTCTACTGGAAGCCGGAGTTCGAACGCAGCAATGCGGATGAGACCCGGTCCGCCGGAGAGTGGCGCGACATGGTGCTGGACGGCCTGCGCACCGCCGTGCGCCGCCGCATGGTGGCCGACGTGCCGGTGGGCGTGCTCCTGTCGGGCGGGGTGGATTCCAGCCTCATCACCGGCCTTCTGGCCGAAGAGGGGCAGAAGGACCTTGCCACCTTCTCCATCGGCTTCGAGGAGGCCAATGGCGAGAAGGGCGACGAGTTCCATTACTCGGATCTGATTGCCCGCCACTACGGCACAAACCACCACAAGATCTTCGTGCCCTCCGCCGACATGCGCGCCGAGCTGCCCGCCGCCGTGAAGGCCATGTCCGAGCCGATGGTTTCCTATGACAACATCGGCTTCTATCTGCTGTCGCGGGAGGTGTCGAAGCACATCACGGTGGTGCAGTCGGGGCAGGGGGCGGACGAGGTCTTCGGCGGCTATCACTGGTATCCGCCGCTGGCCGGCTCCAACCAGCCGGTGGCCGACTACGCGGATGCCTTCTTCGACCGCACGGATGCGGAACTGCGCCAGCAGGTAAACCCGGAGTATCTGCCGGAGCGCGATGAAAGCCTTGCCTTCGTCGAGCAGCATTTCGCCCGGCCCGGCGCTGCCGATCCGGTGGACAAGGCGCTCAGGCTCGACACCAACATCATGCTGGTGGACGATCCGGTGAAGCGGGTGGACAACCACACCATGGCCTTCGGCCTGGAGGCGCGGGTGCCGTTTCTCGACCATGAGCTGGTGGAGCTCTCCGCCCGCATTCCGGCCCGGCACAAGCTGGCGCAGGGCGGCAAGGGCGTCTTGAAAGATGCGGCGCGCAAGGTGATCCCGGCGGATGTGATCGACCGGCCCAAGGGCTACTTCCCCGTTCCGGCGCTGAAATACCTGGAAGGCGAGACGCTGGAGATGGTGCGCGAGGCCCTGCACAGCCCGGCGGCGCGCCAGCGCGGCCTGTTCAACACCCGCTATGCGGACATGCTTCTGGCCGAGCCGAGGGAACACCTGACGAAGCTCAGGGGTTCTGCCCTGTGGCAGGTGGGCCTTCTCGAAATGTGGCTGCAGGAACAGGGAATCTGATCCATGAGCGAACTTGAGCTGAACCGTCCGCGCCGGGCCTATGACCACCGGCTGCTGCGGCTGCGTGAGCATGGGCTGAAGCCGGGCATACGCCTGGACGAGGCTGGCGGCGCCCCGGATGCGAGCGTTGATTGCGGCTGGGGACGGCTGATTTTTGGCGATACCTTCGCCGAGCCGAAGCCGCTGGTGGAGGCGCTGCTCGCCGAAGTGCCGGGGCGGCGGGACATCGCCATTTATGTGCGCGATCCCCATGTGCTGCTGGCGGCGGCCCCGCAGGATCTGTTTCTCGATCCCTCGCATATGTTCCGGCTGGATCTGGCGACCTATCGCACGGCCCGCAACCGCCGCCCGGGCTTCACCATCCGCCGCGCCTCCTCGCGCGCCGATGCTGAGGCCGTGAACCGGCTTTATGCCGAGCGCGGCATGGTGCCTGTGCCGCTCGACTTCTTCTGGTCACAGATGGACGCGCGGACGGTGACTGTGCTTGTCGCCGAGGAAGAGGAAACCGGCGAGATCGCCGGAACCGCCATGGGTGTGGATCATGACCGGGCAACGGATGGCGCGGCTGCAGGGGCCTCGCTCTGGTGCCTGGCCGTGTCGCCCAAGGCGAAGTTTCCCGGCGTAGGCGAGGCGCTGGTGCGCCGTCTGGCCGAGCATTTCAAGGGACGCGGACGGCCCTTCATGGACCTCTCCGTGCTGCATGACAATGAGCAGGCCATAAAGCTCTACGAGAAGCTGGGCTTTGCCCGCGTGCCCTATTTCACGGTGAAGAAGAAGAACACCATCAACGAGGCGCTCTATGCCGGGCCTGCGGTGGATGCGGCGCTCAATCCCTATGCGGCGATCATCGTCAACGAGGCGCGGCGGCGGGGCATTCACGCCGATATTCTCGATGCGGAGGGCGGATTCTTTCGCCTCTCCTATGGCGGGCGGCAGGTGAAGTGCCGGGAGTCGCTGTCGGAGTTCACCAGCGCCGTTGCCATGTCGATCTGCGATGACAAGGCCGCCACCCGCCGTGTGGTGGAACAGGCCGGCATCAGCGTTCCGGCGCAGGCGCTGGCAACTGATGAGGAAACGGTCAAGGCATTTCTTGCAGCCCATGGCAAGGTGGTGGTCAAACCGGCACGCGGCGAGCAGGGCAAGGGCATCGCCATTGGCCTCACCGGCCTTGAGGAAACCATGGCCGCCATTGCCGTTGCCCGCAACACTTGCGCCGATGTTCTGCTGGAGGCCTGCGTCGAGGGCATGGATCTGCGGCTGGTGGTGATCGATTACAAGGTCGTTGCCGCTGCCATCCGCAAGCCGGCGGAAGTCACGGGCGACGGCGCGACGCCGATCCGCGACCTGATCGCCGCCCAGTCCCGCCGCCGGGCGGCGGCAACGGGGGGCGAGTCCCGCATCCCGATGGATGCGGAGACCGAACGCTGTCTGGCGCTGGAAGGCTATGCTCTCGATGATGTTCCGGCGGCGGGCGTGACCGTGCGCGTGCGGCGGACGGCGAACCTGCACACCGGCGGCACCATCCATGATGTGACGGGCGAGACCCACGGTGCGTTGATTGACGCAGCCGTGCGGGCGGCAAAGGCCATTGAGATCCCGGTTACGGGCATTGACCTGATGGTGAAGAGCCCGCGCGAGCCGGAATATCACTTCATCGAAGCGAATGAACGGCCCGGCCTTGCCAATCACGAGCCGCAGCCGACAGCGGAGCGCTTCGTCGATTTCCTGTTTCCGCTGTCCATGCCCCAGCCTGTCCGGGCCGCCTGGCGCGGGGGAGGTGACCTTTGAGCCTGCCGTCCATTGATGTGGAGGAGCTGGAACGGGTGCTGATGGCGCTGCTGAACGTGCCAAGCCCCACCGGCTTCACCGATGAGGTGGCGCGCTGGGTCTGTGCCTATCTGGAAGATCTTGGCATTTCCTATGAAATGACCCGGCGCGGCGCAATCCGTGCCCGGCTTCCGGGCGAGGCGCCGCGTCCGGCCCGGGCCATCGTCTCCCATCTCGACACGCTGGGGGCGCAGGTGAAGGCACTGAAGCCCAACGGGCGGCTGGAGCTAGTGTCGGTCGGCCACTGGTCGGCCCGCTTTGCCGAAGGGGCGCGGGTGACCATCTTTTCCGGCGCAGGCGCCTACCGCGCCACCATCCTGCCGCTGAAGGCGTCCGGCCACACCTTCAACACGGAAGTGGACACCCAGCCCACCGGCTGGACCCACGTGGAAGCCCGTGTTGATGCGCTGTCCCGCTCGGCCACCGATCTTCACCGTCTTGGTATCGAAATCGGCGATATGGTGGCGGTGGATCCGCAGCCGGAGTTCCTGCCCAACGGCTTCATCGTCTCGCGGCATCTGGATGACAAGGCGGGCGTTGCCGTCATGCTGGCGGCGCTGAAGGCGCTGGTAAAGGACGGCTCCGTTCCGACGGTGGACACCTATTTCCTCTTCACCATCGCCGAGGAAACCGGCCACGGGGCAGGCGCCGTTCTGACGCCGGATATCGCTTCGCTGGTTGCCATCGACAACGGCACCACGGCGCCGGGGCAGAATTCGGACGAGTTCGGCGTCACCATCGCCATGGCGGACCAGACCGGGCCGTTCGACTATCATCTGACCCGCAAGCTGGTGGAACTCTGCCGCCAGCATGACATCCGCTACCAGAAGGATGTGTTCCGCTACTACCGTTCCGATGCGGCTTCGGCTGTGGAGGCAGGGGCGGATGTGCGCACGGCGCTGGCCACCTTCGGTGTCGATGCCAGCCATGGCTATGAGCGCATCCACATGCATGCGCTGCGCTCGCTGGCGGAACTGGCGGCGGCCTATGTGCTGAGCCCGGTCGAGATCCAGCGCGATGCGCAGGAGTTCTCGAGTGTGAAGGGCTTCACCCGTCAGCCGGTGGAGGAAGCCCCGCAGGTGCTGCGGCCCGACCTCGTGCCGCATCCGCAAGGATAGACCTCACAGCCCCGGCAGCGCAGCCTCCGCGCTGCCTGGGCTTTGCGGCTGTGCAGGCGCAATCAGGCCGAGCACCAGCGCTGCCGTGTCCTCGATCAGCCGTTGCTGCGGCGGCTGTGGTGCTCCCGTCTGCAGGCGCAGGAAGCCGGTGACCAGTTCGATGCGGGCGGCAAGGGCGGCTTCAAAGGGGGTGGCAATCAGCATCTGCCGCAGGGCAAGCCGCCATTCATCTTCCAGCCCTGCCACGAGCCGCGCCATCGGGCAGCCTTGCGCGTTGCGGGGCAGGCGGGCGAGTGCCCGGCCCAGAACCGTTCCGCACAGCCGCTGGCAGGCTTGGCTCAGGAACGCCGCCAGTTCCCCCGCCGTGGTGCGCTGAAATCCGGCCCGCCCGGCGCGCAGGTCCGATAGCCCCGCAAGCCCATGCTCAAGCGCTGCCAGCATCAGCCCGGCCTTGTCCGGCCAACGCCGCTGCAGCGCCTGCTGGCTTGTCCCCGCCGCCCGCGCAATCTCCGCCAGCCTTGCGCCATCGGGCCCATGCTCCGCAACGGCCGCCAGCGCCGCATCCAGAATGCGGACCGTCAGCGCCTCATCCTGATGGCGTCCACGCGGGGAGGGTGAGTTGGTTTGAGGCTGGGTCATGGTGGGGCTTTGGCACGGCTTTTCAGCCCCCCTCCTCCTCGTGGGGAGGGGTGAGGGGTGGGGGGGGACAGCGTTTCCGCTTGGCAGAAAAGTTATTAATTTCAGGCAGCTGTTCCTCTTGATGTCTCTTCAAGAAAATATCTATCTTTCAGATGGTTGTGGGCTCCCAGCCCCCCCACCCCTTACCCCTCCCCACCAGGGGGAGGGGTGCGGAGAGACCTTGCGCTGAAAATCCGCTCATTAATCCGGGCTGCACCTCAATGTGTCTTATTGCGGTATTCCTCCATACCGTAATTCATCCCGCCTCCATCCTCAACCCCCGGCCACCCTTGCCTTTGAACAAGCGCAGCGGAATAAGGGGGCATCTGTTTCATGAGACCATCCGGCACGAGGAAGCGCCATGTCTGTCGATATCAATACGGTGAAGCGCGTTGCGCGTCTTGCCCGCCTGAAGGTGAGCGATGCGGATGCCGAGCGCATGACCGGCGAGCTGAATTCCATTCTCCAGTTCGTCGAGCAGCTGGACGAGGTGAACATCGAGGGCGTCGAGCCGCTGACCTCCGTGGTGGCACAGACGATGAAGAAGCGCGCCGATGGCGTGACCGATGGCGGCTATGCCGCTGACGTGGTGGCCAATGCGCCGGCCACCGAAGACAACTTCTTCATGGTTCCCAAAGTCGTCGAATAAGCCGGGCAAGGACATCACATCATGACCGATCTGACCAATCAGACCCTTGCCGAAGCCCGCCGCGGCCTGCGCAACAAGGACTTTACCTCCGCCGAGCTGACGGATGCCTTCCTCTCGTCCATCGAGGGCTCCAACGGCGCCATCAACGCCTATGTCGCCGTGACGGCGGACAAGGCCCGCGCCATGGCCAAGGCCTCCGACGAGAAGCTGGCCAAGGGTGAAGGCGGCGCGCTGGAAGGCCTGCCGCTGGGCATCAAGGACCTGTTCGCCACCAGGGGCGATCACACGCAGGCCTGCTCGCATGTTCTGGATGGCTTCAAGCCGACTTACGAATCCACCGTCACGTCCAACCTGTGGGCCGATGGCGCGGTGATGCTGGGCAAGCTGAACATGGACGAATTCGCCATGGGCTCGTCCAACGAGTCCTCCTACTACGGCAACGTGGTCAACCCCTGGCGCAAGACCGGTTCCACCCAGGCGCTGGTGCCGGGCGGCTCGTCCGGCGGGTCGGCGGCAGCCGTTGCCGCCAGTCTGTGCCTTGGCGCGACGGCGACCGACACGGGCGGCTCCATCCGCCAGCCCGCCGCGCTCACTGGTACTGTCGGCATCAAGCCGACCTATGGCCGCTGCTCGCGCTGGGGCATCATCGCCTATGCCTCTTCGCTGGATCAGGCAGGCCCCATCGCCAAGACGGTGGAAGACTGTGCCATCCTGCTGAAGTCCATGGCCTCCGTCGATCCGAAGGACACCACCTCCGTCGATCTGCCGGTGCCCGATTATGAGGCCGCCATCGGCAAGTCCGTGAAGGGCCTGCGCATCGGCATTCCGCGTGAATACCGCGTCGAAGGCATGCCGGCAGAAGTGGAAGCTCTCTGGCAGCAGGGCATCGCCTGGCTGAAGGAAGCCGGTGCCGAGATCGTCGACATCTCGCTGCCGCATACGAAATATGCCCTTCCGGCCTATTACATCGTTGCTCCGGCAGAGGCTTCCTCGAACCTTGCCCGTTATGACGGCGTGCGCTACGGCCTGCGCGTGCCGGGCAAGGACATTGTCGAGATGTACGAGAACACCCGCGCCGCAGGCTTCGGCAAGGAAGTTCAGCGCCGCATCCTCATCGGCACCTATGTGCTGTCGGCCGGCTATTACGACGCCTATTACCTCAAGGCCCAGAAGGTGCGCACCCTGATCAAGCGCGACTTCGATCTGGCCTTTGAAGCAGGCGTTGATGCCATCCTGACCCCGGCAACCCCGGATGCCGCCTTTGCGCCGGGCGAGTTCTCCGATCCGGTCGCCATGTATCTCAACGACATCTTCACGGTGACGGTGAACATGGCCGGCCTGCCGGGCCTCTCCGTGCCTGCGGGCCTGTCCTCCACCGGCCTGCCGCTCGGCCTGCAGCTGATCGGCCGCCCCTTCGGCGAGGAAACCCTGTTCCAGGCCGGTGCCGTGATCGAAAAGGCCGCCGGCCGCTTCACCCCGGCCCGCTGGTGGTGACACCAGCCTGAGCGTATCTGGCTGAGATATCAGACCCGCCGGGGCAGCCCGGCGGGTTTGTTTTTGAACGCCCTTTTCCTCTTTCCTCTCCACCGTCACCCCGGCCAAGCGCAGCGCGAGCCGGGACCGGTGAGCCGGGGTGCCTGTTGCATGTTCGCATTGTTCATAGCCGGCAGGCCTTGGCTCACCGGTCCCGGATCTCCGCTTCGCTGCGTCCGGGAAGACGAAGGAGACGGGATCTCTGCAGTCTGACTAGCCTGATCGTGTAGTGTGCTTTTCTGAAACGGCATGGATGCCACGATCAAGCCGTGGCATGACGAAGTCTCTCGGGGGAGGGACACTCCCTGCAAGCCTCGGGCAAGGTCCGGCTCGTCTAAGCCGTAGAGGCCTGCGCGAAAGCCTTGCGGTGAGTCCCGGCTGTGTTGCCGTCCGTCTTTCACGCCAGCCCCCACGGATGCGTCTCCTCCTCAGGGATAGGGAGCATCTTGAGAGAGACGGCGATGATCGAAGACTATCTGATGCAGGCGCATGGCGCGGTGACCGCCGCCATGCAGACCCGTGGCCGCGGCCACCTGCCGCTGACGCTGGCCTATGTGGACTGGGAAACCGGCGTCCTGACGGCCGGGCTCGATTTCAGCGAAGGTCCGTCTGAGGAAACCTTCGCGCACCTGCGCTACCTCACCTGCGGCCTGCCGCTGCGCCTGCAGCCCTTCACGGCACGCCGGCACATGTCCAATCAGAACCGCATCCGCCCGGTCGTGGGCGGGATCCAGATGGTGGTGAACCGCAGCTATCAGGAGTTTACCGGCACCATCTGCATCGGCTGCAGCTATGATGATGGCTCCATCACGCCCAAACACGGGGTCCTCGTCTCCGGGCATGTGGTCAGCAAGACGAACACGACCGTCTATCAGAACAGCAAGGTGTCGCAGGACAACATCGGCAAGGTTCTGGTGATTGCCAACTGGAAGACCGGCAGCTGCGATGCCGCCTTCGTTGCCAAGACTGCGGCTGCCGCCGTCACCAAGGGGGAGATCTGGACGGCGGCCGGGCCCTATTTGCGCGTGACGGCTGTCGCCGGGGATGACGTGATCGTGCCCGGCCTTGATGTAAAGATGCTGGGCATGAACAACGACGCCCCGCAGCAGGGCCAGGTGGCTGCCACCGGCGTCAGCGTCACCTTCGCCGTGGGCGAATATGACGAGCCGCAGACCCTGACCAATCAGGTTCTGGCGTCCTATGCCTCCGAAGAGGGCGACAGCGGCGGGCCGGTCTATACGCAGGTGGGAACCAATACCAACGTCACCTTCTGCGGCATCAATGTCGGTTCCTGCTCCAACACCGATGTAACCGCCAGCACGCCGGCCGTCGGCGCCGGGACCTATGGCATCTTCTCCCCCTGGTCCCAGATTGATGCCGCCTTCGGTGGAAGGCTGAATGTCCTTTCGGCTTGACGGTGTGAATTGAGCACGGTCTTCTGCCAGCCTTTCTGCCGGATTTATTCCTGTCGTAGCTGGAGAAGGCCGTGTTTGACGTTGATACCGTTGTCATCGGAGCAGGGGCCGTTGGGCTGGCCGCTGCCCGTGCTTTGGCTGAAAGCGGGCGCGAGGTCTTGGTGCTGGAGCGCCATGGACTGATCGGTTCGGAGACGAGCTCCCGCAATTCCGAGGTCATTCACGCGGGGATCTATTACCCGGAAGGCAGCCTGAAGGCCGGACTTTGCGTGGAGGGCAAGAACCGGCTCTATGCCTATTGCGCAGCGCGCGGCATCGGTCACCGGCGCTGCGGCAAGCTGATCGTGGCAACCTCTGATGAGCAGGTGGCGGAACTGGAGAGCATTGCCGCCCGCGCTGCCGCCAATGGCGTTCATGATCTGGCGTTTCTGACGCGGGCTGAGGCGCAGGCGCTGGAGCCGGCACTGGCCTGCGAGGCTGCGCTCCTGTCGCCCTCCACCGGCATTCTCGACAGCCACGGCTACATGCAGGCGCTGGAAGGGGACATTACCTCGCAGGGCGGGCAGGTGGTGCTGCACAGCTGTGTGGCCGCAATCCATCACCGCAGCGGCGGCGGCTTCGAGCTGCTGATGGAAGGACCGGAAGGGTACAGGCTTTCCTGCCGCCATCTCGTGGTCAGTGCGGGTCTCTCCGCAATGCGGCTGCTGTCGACGCTGGACGGCTATCCGCAGCGGCCGTTCCACATGGCCAAGGGCAACTATTTCCGCCTGTCCGCCCGCCCGCCGTTCTCGCGTTTGATCTATCCGGTGCCGGAGCCGGGCGGCCTTGGTGTGCATCTGACGCTCGATCTGGCAGGGCAGGGGCGCTTCGGACCGGATGTGGAATGGACCGGCGAGGAGGATTACAGCGTCGATCCGGCGCGCGCAGCCGGATTCTACGCCGCAATCCGCCGTTATTGGCCGCATCTGCCGGATGAAGCTCTGCTGCCTGACTATGCAGGTATTCGCCCCAAGCTGACAGGTGAAGGCGAGGCTTCCGCAGATTTCCTCATCGAAACTGAGGCCGGTCACAAAATCGCCGGCCTTGTGAATCTTCTCGGAATCGAATCGCCGGGATTGACGGCTTCATTGGCGATTGGCGCCCGCGTTGCCTTGATTGTTAATGATATGTGAAGGCTGTTTGGCGTTCTGCGAATTACTGCCGCATTTCGTTTCTAAAAAGAGGGGCAGGAAGACCAGATTAAGGGTTTGGTATTCCTGTTTTGCGAGGTGTTCAGAAAACGTGAGGTAAACGGTGCCGCATTGCAGCATTTTTATGGACGAGAGGCCTAAGTATCTCATATTATTGTCGCATCGCCTTGTGTTATATGCGACCTCCAAGGCCTTCCTGCAGCGCTGGTGACCCACTTTCCTCGGGCAAATAACGTGATCAATCGACGCAAGTTTCTTGTGACAAGTTCGCTGTGTCTCGGCTCTCTCGCTGGAGCCCTGAGCCTCGCGCCGCGCACGGCTTTTGCGCAGGCCGGCGGTGGTGCCCCGGCGCCCGCGTTCTCTTTTGAAGCGCTTGTCGAGCAGATGCGGCAGAAGGCGGGTGAGTCCTTCGATGGCACTGTGGCCGAGCTGCCGGAACGCTTCGCCGCGCTCGACTATGACCAGTACCGGGCCATCCGCTTCCGGCCGGACAAGGCAGTCTGGCGCGACGCTGGCGTCAGCTACGAGATGCAGGCCTTTCCTCCCGGCGGGCTCTACACCAAGCCGGTCCAGATTTATGAGGTGGATGGGCCGAACCTGCGCGAGCTGCATTTCACCGGCGCAGACTTTGAATACCGCGAGCCGCTCAATGCGGCGGACTTCGAGGGGCAGGACCTGCCGGGTGTCGCCGGTTTCCGGTTGCATTATCCGCTGAACCGGCCCGAGTACAAGGACGAACTGATCGCCTTCCTGGGCTCCAGCTATTTCCGGGCGCTTGGCAAGGGGTCGATTTATGGCCTGTCCGCCCGCGGCCTTGCCATCGATACGGCGGCCGGCAAGCCGGAAGAGTTTCCGCGCTTCACGCGTTTCTTCATCGAGCGGCCGCAGCCGGGGCAGAACAGCCTCAAGATCTGGGCCGAACTGGAGAGCGAGCGCGTCACGGGCGCCTATGCTTTCGTGGTGACGCCGGGAATCAACACGGAAGTCGAGGTCGATGCCCGCATTTTCCTGCGCGGAGATGTGGACCGGCTGGGCATTGCGCCGCTGACGTCCATGTATCTTTTTGGTGAGAATGACCGGCTTGGCTTTGACGATTTCCGCCCCGAGGTTCACGACAGCGACGGGTTGCTGATCCTGCATGATTCCGGTGAACGGCAGTGGCGGCCGCTGGTGAACCCGCGCAATCTCGGGCTCTCCTTCTTCTCAGCGGAAAAGATCAAGGGCTTTGGACTGATCCAGCGGGACCGGAATTTCGAAAACTATCAGGACACGGAAGCCAAGTACGAGCGCCGTCCGTCCCTGTGGATCGAGCCGCTGGATGATTGGGGCAAGGGCCATGTGATGCTGGCGGAAATTCCTTCGCAGAAGGAGATCCACGACAACATTGCAGCCTTCTGGATTCCCTCCGGTCCGGCCAAGGCCGGGGCGGAGCTGCGGTTCCGCTACCGCATGTATTGGGGCCGGGAGCCGGAACCGGGCACGGAGCTTGCGCAGATCACCGATACCCGCACCGGTCACGGCGGCAGCGCGGCCTCGGATTATGATCCGGCCCTGCGCAAGTTTGTTGTCGAATTCAGGGGCGGGCCGCTGATGCCGGTTGGCCGTGACGCCAATATTGAACCGAAACTCTGGGTGCAGAATGCCGAAGTGCGCAATCCGCTGCTTCAGCAACTGCAGCCGGGGCACTGGCGCTTCATCTTTGACCTTTACAGGCAAGACAACAGCAGCCCGTCTGAAATGAGCTTGTCTCTTGTCCTGGACGGCAAGACCGCGACAGAGACTTGGATGTACCAATGGAACAAAACGGTATGAGTGGAGTTGTAATGGGAGACCAGGAGGCTTCTATGTCGATTGAAACAGACTTTACTGCAGGCGCTGAACAGTCAGTGGTTGCAGCTGGTTTGGAGTTTGTCCGCGCCCACACGGGCCGGGCGGATGTTGAGGATGCTGTGCTCGTGCAATCGGTTGCCGAAACGCTGGCCCTGCTGGGTCTTGAGCGCGATGCGGAAGAGCTGCTGGCTCATCCGGAGAGCGATGCGGCAACTCTGCGTCTCGTGGCGTCCTGTATTGTTCTGCCGCAGCCGCAAGTGGCGCTTGCGATGCCCGAGCATAACCTGCAGGGACGGCTGGTGCCTGCGTGGCTGCGCTCTGCTGCGGGTGCACGCAGCCTGTTTGGCGCGCGTCCTCCGGTGGGTGAGGGCTGACATCCATGATCGGGTCGGGGGAAAGCCGCCTCGCGGTGGCAATCCGGCGTATCGGAGCTTTCGTGCTGGCGGCGACCCTGACGGTTGCCGCCGCTTCCATGTTTGGCACGGTGGTTCAGTCGGACGGGTTTGACTGGGTTGACGTCCTGCGCATCGCGCTGATCGTCATCACCGCATTCTGGCTGGCCTGGGGTGCCTGTACTGCGCTGCTGGGCGTGCTTTTCACCCCGCCGCAGATGCCGGTGCTGCAGGGCCGCCCCGTGGGCCGCACGGCCATTCTGGTGCCGGTCTACAACGAGGACACAGGGCCGGTCTTCGCCCGTATTGCAGCCATGTACCGCTCCATCGAAGCCGCCGGCTACATCGATCTTTTCGATGTGCATGTGCTGTCGGACTCGACCAAGGCGGCCAGTGTCGCTGCCGAAAACGAGGCCTACCGTTCGGCCCTGATCAGTCTCAAGGCGGGCGGGCATCTCTATTACCGCAACCGTAGTCCGAATGTCGGCCGCAAGGCCGGCAATATCGCCGATTTCATCCGCACGTCGGGCGGTGCCTATTCCTACATGCTGGTGCTGGACGCCGACAGCCTGATGCGCGGGGAGACCATCGTCGAGATGGTGCGCCGCATGGAAGCCGAGCCGAAGCTGGGGCTCCTGCAGGCCCTGCCGCAGGTCATCGGTCTCAGCACGCTCTTCGGCCGCATGCTGCAGTTCTCGGCCGCCTTCTATTCCCCGGTCTTCACCCGGGGTGTGGCGGCACTGCAGGGCTCGGAAGGCCCATTCTGGGGCCATAATGCGCTCATCCGCGTACGGGCCTTTGCCGAAAGCTGCGGAATGGGCGCGCTGACCGGCAAGCCGCCCTTCGGCGGGCATATCCTCAGCCACGATACGGTGGAAGCGGCGATGCTGGCCCGTGACGGCTGGACCGTGCGCGTCGACCCGGATCTGGAAGGCTCCTATGAGGAGGCTCCGGCCAATATCGTCGCCTATGCCAAGCGTGACCGGCGCTGGTGCCAGGGCAACCTGCAGCACGCCCGGCTGCTGATCGCACCGCGCTTCCGCCTGTGGAGCCGCATCTCGATCCTGCAGGGCATCTTCGCCTATCTGTCCTCGCCGATCTGGCTGATCTTCATCATCGCCAGCCTTGCCGCGCCGCTGTTCGCGCCGCCGCCGGTCTATTTCGATGCGTCCTCGCCCTTTCCGGTGTTCCCGCATCCGGAGACGACCACGGCGCTGGCTCTGCTGTTCGGTGTGGTGGCGCTTCTGATCCTGCCCAAGGCCATCCTGCTGGTGCGGGCGCTGGTACGCGGAGATTCCCGCAACTTCGGCGGTGCCCTCTGCGTGACGCTGACGGCGTTTCTGGAGCTTGTCTTCACCTCGATGCTGGCGCCGGTGCATATGATGTTCCAGAGCCGGTCGGTGCTGCAGATCCTGCTCGGGGCCGATTCCGGCTGGCCTGCAGCCGACCGTGCCGATGGCTCCATGTCCTTCTGGGACAGCATCAAGGCCACCTGGTGGATGGCGATCGGCGGGGCTGCCGCCTTGGTCTTTGCCCATAATTACACACCGGACCTGCTGCTCTGGCTGATGCCGATTGCCCTGCCGCTGGTGCTGGCGCCAATCCTCGTGTTTCTCACCTCGTCCGTGCTGATGGGGCAGGCCTTCCGCCGTCTCCGCCTGTTCGTCACGCCTTTCGAGATGACCCCGGAGCCGGTGATCGCCGATCTGGAACGCACGCTGGAAGCTGGCGCCAATGCGCCCACGACGCCGCTTGCGGCCAAGGCCGTGCAGGCGGTCTGAGCCAGGCAGTGAGTTTTTGACAGTCAAGGCGCGGGGGCAGCTTCCGCGCCTTTTTTCGTTGGAGGCGTTCCCCGTGCCAAAGGTTGAAAAAAGGTGCCAAAAATGATACCTGAATGAGTGCGGACAGGAGGTGTTCTCATGCAGCGTATCGAGGCGAAAGTAGCCGTCAGCGTTTCCGAACTGAAGAAAAGCCCTTCCGCTGTGCTGGAACAGGCGCAGGGAGAGACGGTCGCCGTGCTCAATCACAACCGCATCATGGCTTACATGGTGCCAGCCAGCGTGTTCGAGACGATGATCGAGCGTCTGGATGATCTGGAGCTGGTCAAGGTCATCGAGAGCCGTGCCGGTGAGACACCGGTTCGGGTTTCACTTGATGAGCTATGAGCTTCAGTTTCTGCCTTCCGCGTTGAAGGAATGGAACAAACTGGGCGCAACGATCCGGGCTCAGCTGCGCAAGAAACTGGCCGAGCGCCTGCAGAACCCGCGTGTTCCGGGCGATGCTCTGCATGGCCTGCAGGACCATTACAAGATCAAGCTCCGCAGCGCAGGCTACCGGCTTGTCTACCGTGTCGACGACCTCGTGGTAACTGTCACTGTGGTGGCCGTTGGCCGCCGTGACAGGAGTGAAGTCTACAAGGACGCATCAGACAGGCGGAAGGGG
Source organism: Pannonibacter sp. Q-1 (assembly GCF_054073275.1). Lineage (NCBI taxonomy): Bacteria > Pseudomonadati > Pseudomonadota > Alphaproteobacteria > Hyphomicrobiales > Stappiaceae > Pannonibacter > Pannonibacter sp. Q-1. The sequence goes on along the minus strand of NZ_JBSXNB010000002.1, from coordinate 251,797 downwards.
TTGGCCTGATGCCGGAAACTCCTGGTGGTCACATCCAATGCCCCGCCTGTGTGAAAACGCCGCGCAGGCCCTGCAAAGGCTCGCCAGCGGAACAATCGCGGGCTAGAGTGCGCGCATGATTGATGTTTCAGCCATGTGGGCGGATCTTTTCGAATTCGCCGGACTTCTCAACCCGATCGCGCTCGTGATCGGCGCGGTCATGGGCTATTTTGCGGCCCAGCGGCGTCAGATCATCATCGCGGCCTTTGCCGCAGCGGTGTTTTCGCTGATGGCTGACGCGCTGCTGCGCTCCATCGGGCTGCCTCAGTTTGCAGCGCAGGCAGGTCCGCTCGCCGCCTTTCCCTTCCGGTTTGCTGGCGGCGGTATTCTGGCTCTGGTGGTGCATCTGGTCTTCCGGCGCAAGGCGCAGAAGGCCTGAGGTCCGCATTCTGCCAGGCGGTATGGATCAGCCGTAGCGGGCCCATTCCTTGAAGAGATTGGCATTCGGGCAGATCGCAGGGGCATGGGCGGCACCTTCCGGATGCGCGTCCAGCCACTCGCGGCATTCCTTGGTGTGGCCGCAGCTGAGGCAGCGGGTGGCTGCCACGCGCAGGTCATTTGCGCCGCTGAAACCCGTGTTTGGCTTGTTGACGGCACCGATGGCGCTCATCATGCGGCCCATCAGTTCGGCACGTTCGTTCAGTCTGTCCATCCAGCTCATGCAACTTCCTCCTGCCGGGCAGCCCCGGATTTGGCTCATATTTCTCCGGCAAACAGCTTTGCGCCTTGACCCCGATCAAGCCAGGCCGAACAATGTGAGGGTCAGTGAGCGCAAATTCGGGGAAGGGCGCATGCGGTGACGCAGGTTTCAACCGGCCAGGTGACGGCTCCCCAGACAGCGGCTCCAGCGCTTGAGGCGCTGCCCGCCGGTGCGCAGTTGCGCGGTCAGGTGGTCAGCAGCGCGCCTGAGGGCATGATGCGGCTTGTGGTCGGTTCTGCCCGGCTCGACGTGAAGGCGGATCTGCCGCTGCCCGCCGGAACGCCGGTGCTGATCGAGGTGGAACAGCCGGCCCCTGCAATGCGGCTGAAGGTGAGCGCCGATGAAGCAGCGCTGCAGGTGCGCGGCCAGCCGCAGGCGAATGCGGGGCAGAGCAGTGGGGCAGGGGCAGGTGCCAGCCCGGCCACAGGTCTTGCTCCCGGTCAGGCAACGTCCGATGCAAGCCTTCAGGCCCAGCAGCTCAAATCCGCCGCCGCGCTGGCTCAGGCAGCAGGCGGCGCCACACCCGCACAAGCCGCGCTTCAGACCGGAACGGCTCAGGCCCGGCCGGTGCTGGCCAATGTCGATCTGTCCACCTTTGTGCTGCTGAAGGCGGATCCGAGCGCTCCGGCGGCTGCGTCAGGACCGGGCCCTGCGGCCTCTGCGTCCGGCACTCCCGCTTCCGGTTCTCCAGCATCCAGTGCAGCAGCAACCGGTTCTGCGGCTGCTCCCGGCTCGCCTGCGGGCGGGCAGGCTGCTGCCTCTGCTCCGGCTGGAGGACAGGGTGCCGTTCAGCCTTCGCCGCAGGCAGGTGCGCAGCCGCCAGTACCTACAGTCGCGGACGCATCAGGGCGTGGTCAACCAACCGCTCAGGCACCCGTTGCAGGTGCGGCACCTTCGGGGACGGCACCGTCTGCGCCGGGCTCGGGGCAGGCAGCCGGCGCAGGAGCAGCAGCAGCAGCCGGATCTCCCGCACAGGTGTCTGCGGCAGGAACAATGCCCGCTCCTTCAGCTTCTGCCGGACCGGGCCAGATACCAGGTCAGATACCGGGTCAGACTGTGGGCCAGCCGGTTGGGCCCGGAACCAATCAGGCGGCCAATCCGGTGCCAGGCCAGCCCCAAGCTCAGGCCGCAGGTCAAGCAGCAGGCCCGCAATCGTCCGGGCAGCCGCCAGCTCCATCCTTGCCGTCCGCGCCACCATCTGCCGCTGCCGCAGCGGGTTTCGCCGCCGTAGGCGCTGAGGGCGTTGGTGCGGCAAAGCCCGCAGTCCCGTCCGCCGCCGGAATGCCGGCCGGAGCGGCCGTGCCTTCCGGGGCTGCTCCCGGTCAGGCCGCCACAGCTTCCGCTTCCGGCATTGGCGCTGGACCTCAAATGGCGCCGGGTCTTGGCCAGTCAGCCGCGGCAAATGCCGGTACCGCTGCCTCAACTGCAGCCGCCACCGGTGCACCAGCGCAGACCGCAGGCCCTGCTGCTTCCCCCGCCGCTGCTGGCTCCGCTTCCGGCATCAACAGGCAAATGCCAGCGCCCGCGTCTTCTGCAGACGCCTCTGCCGTCACGCCGTCTCGTGCCTCCCTGTCCGGTGCGCAGACGGAGGCGGAGCTTCAGGCGCTGGCGCGCGGCCCCGGACCCTTGACGGCGGCAGGTGAAGCCGCGCGGGCGCTGGATCCGCAGGCGCTGAAGGCGGCGCTTGCCGAACCGGCGCAGGCGCGCACGGTGCTGTCTGCGCTCATGGCCAGTGCCGGCAAACTGGACAAGGCTGCGCTTCCGCCGGCCGGACAGAAGCTGGTGGAAGCCTTGAAGGGCTTGCAGGCGGATGCGGACAGCCTGTCCGATCCGGCAAGACTGAAGGCTGCGGTGGATGCGGTTCTCGGGCTGGCAGCATCCGCTACCGGCGCCATGGCGGTCGGTCTGCAGCGCAAGGGAGATGTGCCGCAAAAGACCGACGGCCTGACCATGCTTCTGGTGCGGCTCGCAGGCCTTGCCGATGAGGCGCTGGCCGCCCAGCCGCAACTGCCCTCCGGCCGCAAGGGGGCGGCACAGGCGGGCCGCGGGGGCATGCCCTCCAGTCTTGACCCGGAAACGGCTACGGCGCTGGCGCAAAAGACCGGCGCCGAGGTTGGCGAGCGGGTGCGGCTGCAATCCGTTTCACGCATGGCGGCGGAATATCTGATCCGGGACATGGCACGGGCCGCGGGCAAGGGCACCGCCCAGGAAGGCCAGGCCGGGCAGGTCCGCGCCGTTTCGGGCGCGGCGGCAGGGGGCGCCCCGGCCGGAACGTCCTCCGGTGCACCGGCGGCGCGGCCTGTGGATGTGTCGCTGGATCTGCCGGTGCTGATTGACGGCCAGTCGCGGGTCCTCAGCCTCAGGATCTCGCGCGATCCGCAAAATCCTGATGTGCCGTCCGATCCCAAGGGGCCGGAATGGCGCGTGCGCTTCAGCCTTGATCTGCCCGAAGGCGGGCTGGTGGAGGCAGCGGCGGGTCTGCGCGGCACCAGCAGCTATGTCACGCTGCGCGCTGCCGAGGACGAAACGCTGGCCGGTTTCCTCAGCCGCCGGGAGACTTTGGCGGCGCTTTTTGCCGATGAAGGGCTGGAGCTGGAGGATCTGCGCATCCTGAGGGCAAAGCCTGAATCGGCTCCGGCCATTGCGCCTCTGCCGCTGGACCGCAGTTCATGAAGAAACCCGAAACGCCGGATGCCGCTCCGGAGGGAGCAGCGGCAAAAACACCGTCAAAAACTTTGGCAAGACCGCCCCGCAAGCTCGCCATCGCCCTGCATTATGACAACCGCAGCGCCCCGCGTGTTTCGGCCAAGGGCATGGGGCCGGTGGCGGAGCGGATCGTCGAGATTGCCCGGGAGGCCGGGGTCCCGGTCGAGGCAAACTCACCGCTGGCCGAGGCCCTGTCGCATCTGGAACTGGACGAGGAAATCCCCGAGGCGCTCTATCATGCGGTGGCGGTGCTGATCAGCTTCATCCTGCGCAAGGGCAAGGCCCCCAATCCGCCGGGGTGAGGGCAGGCGGGTTTCATCTGCAATTTCCAGCGGCCGGGCGGGCTCTCCCTCTTGCAGGCAGGGCAAATCCCGTCTAGGCAACAAGGGCGTGCGCCGGCGCAGCCAGACCTCCGGAAACGGGCGGGAAAGGCCTGTGCGGCAGACGCGCAACCCGCCGGAATTTGAACAGGATTAGAGATCAGATGACGATTGTCGAGGCACGCAAGCCCGATCCGAAAAAATTCATCAAGGGAGCCACCGGTGACTGGGAAGTCGTGATCGGCATGGAAGTCCATGCGCAAGTGACCTCCCAGGCCAAGCTCTTCTCGGGCGCCTCGACGGAATTCGGCAATGATCCCAATGCGAATGTCAGCCTCGTTGACGCGGCCATGCCCGGCATGCTGCCCGTGATCAACGAGGAATGCGTGGCACAGGCGATCCGCACGGGCCTTGGTTTGAAGGCGCAGATCAACCTGAAGTCCGTGTTCGACCGGAAGAACTATTTCTACCCGGATCTGCCGCAGGGCTACCAGATTTCCCAGTTCAAGCAGCCGATCGTCGGCGAGGGCGTCATCATCCTCGACATGCCGGACGAGCGCGTGGAAGTGGGCGTCGAGCGTCTGCATCTGGAACAGGATGCGGGCAAGTCGCTGCATGACCAGCATCCGACCATGTCCTTTGTCGACCTGAACCGCTCCGGCGTGGCGCTGATGGAAATCGTCTCCAAGCCGGACCTGCGCTCGGCGGACGAGGCCAAGGCCTATCTCACCAAGCTGCGCATCATCCTGCGGTATCTGGGCACCTGCGACGGCAACATGGACCAGGGCTCCATGCGCGCCGACGTGAACGTCTCCGTGCGCCGCCCGGGCGAAGGTTTCGGCACGCGCTGCGAGATCAAGAACGTCAACTCCATCCGTTTTGTCGGTCAGGCCATCGACTATGAGGCCCGCCGCCAGATCGCCATTCTGGAAGACGGCGGCTCCATCGATCAGGAAACCCGCCTCTATGATGCGGTGAAGGGCGAGACCCGCTCCATGCGCTCCAAGGAAGAGGCGCATGACTACCGCTATTTCCCGGACCCGGACCTTTTGCCCCTGGAGTTCACGCAGGCCTATGTCGATGAGCTGGCACAGCACCTGCCGGAACTGCCGGACGACAAGAAGGCCCGCTTTGTTGCGGACTATGGCCTGACGCCCTATGACGCCGACGTGCTGGTGGCCGAGAAGGTGTCGGCGGACTTCTTCGAATCCGTTGCCAAGGGCCGCGACGCCAAGATGGCGGCGAACTGGGTGATCAACGAGCTGTTCGGCCGCCTCAACAAGGAAGGCCTGACCATCGAGACCAGCCCGGTGAATGCCGGCCAGCTCGGCGGTATCATTGATTTGATCAAGGAAGGCACGATTTCGGGCAAGATCGCCAAGGATCTGTTCGAGATCATCTGGACCGAGGGCGGCGAGCCGGCAGCTGTCGTGGAAGCGCGCGGCATGAAGCAGGTGACCGATCTTGGCGCCATCGAGGCCGTCGTCGATCAGATCATCGCCGCCAACCCGGACAAGGTGGCCCAGGCCAAGGAAAAGCCGACGCTGCTCGGCTGGTTCGTCGGTCAGGTGATGAAGGAATCCAGGGGCAAGGCCAATCCGCAGGCGGTGAACGACCTGCTCAAGGCCAAGATCGGCATCGAGTAATCGCGCCATGTGATGACGCCTGTTTCTTAAGTTCTGCGCCCCGGACCATGGTTCGGGGCGTTTGCATGTGGAGTGGAGTTTATGGACGGGTTCCGGATTGAAAAGGCGCGCTCTGAGCATCTGGCGGATATTCTCGCCATCATCAATGCCGGTGCTGTCGGCGCAAGAGAAAACTATGAAAGCGGCGATCCGGAAGACTATCGCGCCGCCTTCGATGAGATCCTGACCGCACCCGAAACGGACATCTACGTCGTGCTCGGCGGGACAAGCGGTGAGGAGGTTCTGGCCACCTATCAGCTGACCTTCGAGAAGGGTCTGGCCTTTCGCGGCCGCGGCCGGGCGAGCCTTGAAAGCGTCCACACGCGGTCGGATATGCGAGGGCAAGGCATCGGCAAGGCGATGGTGAAACATGCCGAGGCTCTGGCGCGGGCGAGGGGCGTTGCCCTGATCCAGCTTTCCTCCAACCGCATCCGCCTCGATGCCCACCGCTTCTACCTGCGCGAAGGCTATGAGCAGAGCCATCTCGGGTTCAAGAAGATGCTTTGAGGTGCTGCGATGACCGAGGCAGTTGAAATAGGAACAGGTACAACAGTGAGCATCCGCATGAACACACCGGCGCATCCCGGTGGGTTTGTGAAGCATGAAATAATTGAGCCGCTGAAATTGTCGGTAACGGATGCGGCAAAGGTGCTGGAGGTGACAAGGCCCGCGCTTTCGGCCCTTCTGAACGAGCGTGCCGCGCTATCGCCTGAGATGGCGTTGCGTATTGAAAAGGCCTTCGGTGTTTCGATGGAGACACTGATGCGCATGCAGAACAGCTTCGACATTGCGCGGACGCGGCTGAAGTCTAACGAGATTATGGTGACCCGTTACGAAGGCGGTATCCCGGACGCATGACTTGCCGGGCGGGAGCGGCTGGCCTAGCTTGGCAGGTGAGAGCGGGCGCGTGCCCGCAATGATCCCCTGACTGGATCCCCCGACCGGATACCATGCCTGGAGCCCATGATGCCTGTGACCCAGACTGCGCCCATCGAACTGCATTACTGGCCGACGCCGAACGGCTGGAAGATCTCGATCCTTCTGGAGGAGCTCGGCGTTCCTTATGAGGTGAAATACGTCAATATCGGCAAGGGCGAGCAGTTCCGTCCCGAGTTTCTGGCCATTGCCCCGAACAACCGCATGCCGGCGATTGTCGATCCGGAAGGGCCGGGCGGCGCGCCCATTTCCGTGTTTGAATCCGGCGCCATCCTGCAATATCTCGGCCGCAAGTTCGGCGCGTTCTATCCGGCAGACGAGCGCAAGCGGGTCGAGGTGGACGAGTGGCTGATGTGGCAGATGGGCGGCTTCGGTCCGATGCTCGGCCAGAACCACCATTTCCGCATCTATGCGCCCGAAAAGATCCCCTATGCCATGGACCGCTATCTCAACGAGACGCACCGGCTTTACGGCGTTCTCAACAAGCGGCTGGACGGGCGCGCCTATGTTGCGGCAGATGAATACACCATCGCCGACATGGCCATCATTGGCTGGGCGCAGGGCTGGAAGAACCAGGGCATGGACCTTGAAGAGTTCCCCCATGTGAAGGCCTGGAAAGCCCGGCTGGAAGAGCGTCCTGCCGTGCAGCGCGGGCTTGCGGTTGGCCGTGAGGAACGCGAGCGTCAGGCTTCGCTGGCCGATGACAAGGACGCGCAGAAGGTTCTGTTCGGCCAGCGCGCCCGCTGAAGACATACTTCAGACAGAGCGGGCCGGTCTCTCAGTGGATAGACCGGCCTGCATAAGTTCAAGACATCACGGCGTCACTTTACCCGTGACCAGGTTTCGCCCTTGCAGATGAGGCCGCCCATGACGCAGCCTTCCAGCGTCATCTTGTCGGCGCCGTCCATCTGGATGAAACCCGTGTAGGTCTTGCCGTCCTCGGCATTGTAGACCTCGCCCTTCCACTGACCATCCTTGCCGGTCGGCTTCATGCCGAGCACGATCTGTGTGCCGAGCAGGGGCTTGCTCTGCCTGGCCGGATCCGGGTTCTTGATGTCGTTGCGCGGCTCTTTCAGCCAGATGATGGTACCGCAGAGATTGCCGCCGCAGGGGCCGATCTTGATGCGCGACGAACCGCTGGGGCGCGTCCATTCGCCTGAAGCATCCGCAGCATGAGCAGAGGTGGCCGGAAGCATCAGCATCAGGGAAGCAGCCAGCATCAGGCCGCCGCCGAGCGTTGCGGACAGGCTGCGGGCTGATGTGTTGCGGACAAGTGAAAGCATCATTGCGTGTCTCCTCCCAGTGGCATCCCGCTGTCTCCTCAAACAGGCTGGATGCCCTTTACGCAAAGGGAAGGCTATGCTGTTTCCTGTCTGCTGAAAAGCCGTGCCGTTAGGGAAGGCGGCAGCTAAATTTTCGCGGTTAGAAAATGCCCGTGTTCCACGCGGGCATGAGCTGTTTCCAATGGCACAGGTTCATCGGGCCTCAGCATCGGCAGCCGCAACGGCCGCGTGATAATGGCGGCGGATGTCCTCCAGATCGACACTCACCTTCGGCGTCTTCAGGTCCATCGACAGAAGCGTTTCCTCGATGATCCTTGCGACGGCAAAGTTGCGCACCCACTTGCGGTCAGCCGGGATTACGTACCAGGGCGCGTCCTTGGTGGAGGTGCGTTCCAGCGCCTCTTCATAGGCCTTGGTGTAGGCGTCCCAATGCTTGCGCTCGGTATAATCGGCCTCGCTGATCTTCCACTGCCGCGTGGGGTCGGTCAGCCGCACGGCAAAGCGTTCCAGCTGCTCTTCCGGGCTGATGTGCAGGAAGAACTTGAGAATGCGCGTGCCACTGGCCGTCAGAAGCTGCTCGAAGGCGTTGATCTGGTCATAGCGGGCACGCCAGACCTTTTCCTCCACCATCTCATGCACCCGCACCACCAGCACGTCCTCATAGTGGGAGCGGTTGAAGATGCCGACTTCGCCCTTGCCCGGCACGGCCCTGTGCACGCGCCAGAGGAAGTCATGCGCCAGTTCCTGCGCCGTCGGCTGCTTGAAGGAGGTTACCTTCACCCCTTGCGGGTTGAGGCCGGACATGACCTTGCGGATGGTCCCGTCCTTGCCCGCCGCATCCAGCCCCTGCAACACGACAAGCAGGGAGGAGCGGGCGTCCGCATAGAGCAGGAACTGAAGCCGCGCGAGCGATTGCGTGACTTCCGCCGTGCGCGCCTCTGCCGCGTCCTTGTCGTGCCCGTTGGGCTTGTCTGCCGTGGGCAGTGCGGACAGATCCACCTTCTGGCCCGGCTTCACCCTGAGGGATTCAAGCCAATCGCGTTCTTCCTGACTGCCGGCCATGCTGGTCTCCCGTATTTGCGTTGCCGGCTGACAATGACTGCCGCTGCCGTCAAAGGCAACAAGGCGGCAGCTGTCTCAGGGTCTCAGCCATTCCACCAGCAGGAGCGACATGCCCGGCACGGCGCAGACCACGGCAAGGCCGATGAGGCTGGTGACGAGGAAGGGCAGCACGCCCTGCGCCACCCGCTCCAGCGGCAGTTTCGTAATGTTGGCGGCCACATAGAGGTTGATGCCGACAGGCGGTGTGAACAGGCCGATGGCGAGATTGATCATCACCACGACGCCGAACCACACCGGGTCCCAGCCCAGATGCTGAGCCACCGGCAGGAAGATCGGCAGGCAGATGAACATGATCGTCACCGCATCCATGAACATGCCCGCAATCAGCAGAATGGCCATGATGACCAGCAGGATCACCCACTGATTGTCCGACAGGCCGAGAAGGGCCGCGGAATATTTGCCGATGACATCATCCACGGTGACGACCCAGCCGAAGAGGCTGGCATAGGTGACGACGAGCATCACCACCGCCGAGGAGGCGGCCGCATCGGCCAGCGACTGGTAGAGCCCGCGCAAGGTGAGCGTCCGGTAGATGAGACCGCCCACGAGAAGGGCATAGACGGTGGCGACGAGCGCGGCTTCCGTCGGCGTGAAGGCGCCGGAATAGATGCCGCCGAGGATGACAACCGGCGTCAGCAGCCCCCAGAAGCTGGAGACGAAGGAGCGGCGCAGGCGCTGGCCATAGGGCAGGCCTGCATCCGGATCGGCCGGCAGCAGGCGCTTCAGTGCTTCGGCTCCCTTGGCCGCATCGCCGCTGCGCGCAAAGGGCAGGGCGGCGAGCATCAGCAGGCCGAGAAACAGGCCGGGAATGATGGCGGCGATGAAGAGGCTCGAAATCGAGGCTTCGGCAATGACGCCATAGATGACAAGGCCGATGGAGGGCGGGATGACAATGGAAAGCGCAGCGCCGGTGCACACGAGCCCGGCGGCAAAGGCCTTCGGATAGCCGTCCTCCTCCATGCCCTTGATGATCAGCGGGCCGATGGCGGCAACGGAGGCAGGCCCCGAGCCGCTGACTGCGCCCCAGAACAGGCAGACGGTGGTGCCGACAATGCCCATGCCGCCCGGCAGGCCGCCGATGAGCACGCGGAAGAAGCGGATCATCCGTTCGGCAATGCCAAGGCTGCCCATCAGGGTGCCGGCGAGAATGAAGAAGGGGATCGCCAGCAGCGAATATTTGGCGATGCCGGTGGCGATGAGATCGCCCGCCATTTCCAGCCCGAAGCCGATGGACCACATGGCATAGAAGGCGGATAGCCCCAGCGCGAAGGCGACGGGCAGGCGCAGGGCCAGCAGCAGGAAGAAGATCACGATCATCTGCGTGCCCGCGCCCATATCTGACCAGAATTCAAGCATGGGCTTTTCCTTCGGCACAGAGCGTGCGCCAGCAGTCCAGGCTGTACTGGAGGTGGCGCAGCAGAATGAAGGCAAAGCCTATGGGCAGGGCGAAACTGTAATACCAGGCCGGGATCTGCAGCGCGTAGGAGCGCACACCGCTCTTCATCTGGCTCTGGACGAGATCGAATGTGTATTTGGCCGAGAGGGCCAGCAGCACGGCGGACATGAGCGTGGCGAAGATCAGCATTGCCTGGCGCAGCGGTTGCGGCACCATCTCGTAGATCAGGGTAACGGCCAGATGGTCGCCCTTGCGCGCAGCAACGGCGGCGCCGAACACCGTGAGCAGCAGGAAGCCGTTCGTCAGGATCTCTTCCGTCGAGGCGAGGGAATAGCTGGTGGCGTAGCGCACCACCACATTGACGAAGCCAAGCAATGTCATGCCGGCGAAGATGACGGCGCAGATGAGTTTTTCTGCCTCACGCAGCAGGAAGGACATGCGGACGGGCTCCACGGCTGGCAGACCGGATCTCCGGGCAGGCCCGGCGGATCAGGGATCAGACACAAGGCGAGGGGGAGCGGTGCGCCTGCCAAAGGGGCAGACGCACCGCACGGGCTGCCTATTGCTTGGCGGCGATGGTGTCCGTGAAGGTCTTCACCAGCTCGGGGCCGACTTTCTCCGACCACTTGTCGAAGGCCGGCTTCGTGGCATCACGGAAGACCTGGAGTTCCCCGGCCGTGGGCTCATAGATTTCCATGCCCTTTTCCTTCAGCAGCTCGATGCCGCTGGCGGTTGCCTGACGGGTGATGTCCTTCTGATAGGCCATGGCTTCGCTGGCTGCCTGCTGGACCTTGGCCTTGGTGGCATCATCGAAGCTTTCCCAGCGCTTGCGGCTGATGCCGAGGAAGACCGGGTCATAGGAATAGTGCCAGGTGGAGAGGTATTTCTGCACCTCATAGACGCGCTGGGGAATGATCACGGCACCGATCGGGTTCTCCTGTCCGTCCACGACGCCCTGCTGCAGCGCGGTGAAGGTCTCGGTCCACTGCATCTGCTGCGGGTTGGCGCCCAGGGCGTTCATGACGTCGATATACATCGGGCCTGCAACGCGCATCTTCAGGCCCTTCATGTCTTCGGGAGACTTGATGGGCCGCACGTTGTTGGTGACTTCGCGGAAGCCATTTTCGCCCCAGGCCAGCACGATGATATCGTGGGTGGCCATGATTTCCTTCATCTTCTCGCCCGGCGCGCCGTCCGTGGTCGCATCGACGGCCTCGTAGCCCGAATAGAGATAGGGCAGGGAGAAGACCGCCATTTCCGGCACCAGCGGCGTCACGTTGATGGCCGAGGTGACGACGAAGTCGAGGAAGCCGCGGCTGACCATCTCTGCCTGTTTCATCTGGTCGCCGCCAGAGAGGGACGCGTTCGGGAAGACCTTGACGTCATAGGCGCCAGAGGTCGCTGCGCTGAGCAGCTCGTTGAACTTTTCCGCGCCCTTGTGCCACGACGTGGCGTCGCCGGTGTTATGCGACAGGCGCAGGGTTTCTGCCGATGCCGTACCCATGAGGGCTGCAAGGGCAACGGTGGCCGTCAGTGCGAGCCGGTTCAGCTTCTCGAACTTCATTGTCTCTCCTCCACTTTTTGCCGCTCAGCGATGTTCGTTCCGTGAGCGTGCCGTCATGCTACCTGCAGCTTTATCCGGTCCTTTTGGCGTTGCTGTTTCCCTCCCGCATCGCCAAAAGGTCCATAATGTGGATCATCTGCAAGTCCAATCCGTTCCATGACAATAGCCTCTTGCGGCTCTTGAGCAAGAAGAAATAAGCTGGCTTTTGTGATGATGCAGAAAGGGCGGATTTAAGGTCCATAATATGAACCACTTGATGGCAACCTCCAGATGCTGAATGGCTCACAAAGCGTCGATCGTGCCCTGTCGCTTCTGTCGAGGGTGGGGCGGCATGCGGCAGCGGGTGCGCCGCTGTCCGTGCTTGTCGAGGAAAGCGGCCTCAACAAGCCGACGGTGCGCCGCCTGCTGCTGGCGCTGATCCGTGCCGGTCTTGTCGAGCAGGACCTGGTCACGCGCCGCTACTATCCGGGTGCGGAGGCCTATGTGCTGGGCATCATGGCGGCGCGGCGGTTCAGTCTGGTGGAAATTTGCCTGGAGAGCCTGCGGCGCCTGTCCCGCCGCTCGGAGGACACGAGTTTCGTGTCGCTGCGGCGCGGGTTGTTTTCGGTGTGCCTGCACCGGGAGGAGGGAGCCTATCCGGTGCGCACCCATGCGCTGCTGGCGGGGCAGGAGCATCCCCTTGGTGTGGGGGCCGGGTCGCTGGCCATGCTCGCCGCGTTGCCGGATGAGGAGGTGGCGCAGGTGCTGGCCGAGAATGCCCAGATCCTTGCCGAGCGCTATCCGGCCTTGCCGCCGGAGCGGATTCTTGAGCGGGTTGAGGAGACGCGCAAGCGCGGTTTCTCGGTCAATCCGGGGCTGATCTTTGCCAATTCCTGGGGCATCGGCGCTGCCTTGCGCCACCCGGATGGGCAGGTGATCGGCGCACTGAGCATTGCGGCCATCGACAGCCGCATGCAGGAGCCGCGCCAGCAGGAGCTGGCCGGATACCTGCATGAGGAAGTGCTGCGGGTGGAGGAGAAGCTCGCTGCCATGTTCGCCAGCCGGGAGCAAAAGGCCGCAGTGCGGGCCATAAGCGCCTGAATTTTTCATCCGCCTTGAGGAGAGGCGGGCACGCAGTTCGTTGTTTGGGAGGACAAGCGCAAGTGACAGGAACAAGCCAGATGCAGGATCTTTCGGCCGGGGTGGCTCCGGCCACCACGCGGGTGATGAACCTCAGCCAGTTCCTCACCCAGGCCGCCCGCCGCCATCCGGGTGCCATCGGCTTTGTCTGGGGGGAGCAGCACTGGACGTGGGCGGAGATGGAGGCCCGCGCAGAGGCGATGGCCCATGCGCTGGTGCATGAATTCGGCGTTCGCAAGGGCGACCGGGTGCTGATCCAGTCGGCCAACTGCAACCAGATGTTCGAATCCATGTTCGCCTGCTTCCGGGCCGGTGCCGTCTGGGTTCCGGCCAACTTCCGCCAGTCACCGGAGGAGGTGGCCTATCTGGCGGCGGCCAGCGGCGCGAAGGGCATGATCTGCGGCGCGCAGTTTCCCGCCCACGCCGCCGCCTGCCGGGCGCAAGCAGCTTCACTCAGCTTTGTCATCTCCATCGGCGCATCGGAGTTCGCCGAGGATTATGACGCCATCACCGCGCGCAACATGGGCCGCAAACAGGCGCCCGTGCCGGTGTTCCGCGATGATCCATGCTGGTTCTTCTTCACCTCCGGCACCACCGGACGGCCGAAGGCGGCGATCCTCACCCATGGCCAGATGGCTTTCGTCATCACCAATCACCTGTGCGATCTGATGCCGGGGACGGGGCCGGAGGATGCCTCCATCGTCGTGGCGCCGCTGTCGCATGGGGCAGGCGTGCATCAGCTGACGCAGGTGGCTCATGGTGCCAAGACGATCCTGCCTGCGTCCGAAAAACTCGACGTGCCGGGCATCTGGGCGCTGGTGGAGCGCTGGAAAGTGACCAATGCCTTCACCGTGCCGACCATCCTGAAGATGCTGGCGGAAGACCCTTCGGCGGATCAGTACGACCATTCCAGTCTGCGGTATGTCATCTATGCCGGGGCGCCCATGTACCGGGCCGACCAGAAACGGGCGCTGGAAAAGCTCGGCAAGGTGATCGTGCAATATTTCGGTCTCGGCGAAGTGACCGGCAACATCACCGTTCTGCCGCCCGCCCTGCATGTTCTGGAGGATGGACCTGAGGCGCGCATCGGCACCTGCGGCTTCGAGCGCACCGGCATGCAGGTGGAAATCCAGGACGAGAACGGCGAGCCGGTGGCGCCGGGCGCGACGGGAGAGATCTGCGTCATCGGGCCGGCTGTTTTCGCAGGCTATTTCAACAACCCGGAAGCCAATGCCAAGGCTTTCCGCAATGGCTGGTTCCGCACCGGTGACCTTGGCCACATGGATGAGCAGGGCTTCGTCTACATCACCGGCCGCTCCTCGGACATGTATATCTCTGGCGGCTCCAACATCTATCCGCGCGAGATCGAGGAGAAGATCCTCCTGCATCCGGACATCACCGAGACGGCCGTGCTGGGCATTCCCGATCCGGTGTGGGGCGAGGCAGGCGTTGCGGTCTGCGTGGCGCGGCCGGGTGCGGACCCTTCGGCCATTGATCTGCGCGGCTGGCTGGACGGCAAGGTCGCCCGCTACAAGCTGCCGAAAATCACCGTGTTCTGGGAGGCCATGCCCAAATCGGCCTATGGCAAGATCACCAAGAAAATGATCCGGGAGGAACTTCTGCGCCGGGGTGAAATCCCCGCGCCGGATGCCGGAGCCTGAGCAGGACAGACAAGGGAGGAACTGGGATGAGCGATCAAGGCAAGGCCAAGGCTGTAGCCATCACCGGCGGTGCGTCCGGCATCGGTCTGGCAACCGCACACAAGCTGCAGAGCCTCGGCTACGAGCCCTGGCTTCTGGACCTGAAGCCCGAGGCGCTGGCTGGCGCCTGTGCGGAACTGGAGATTCCGGTAGAGCGCGGCATTGTCTGTAACGTTGCAGATGAAACGTCGGTTGAGGCGGCCATGCGCCGCATCGCAGCCGCCACCAGCCTAGCCGGTGTGGTCAACTCCGCCGGCATCGGCTTTGACCGTCCGGCCGTGGAGACCAGCGTCGAGGACTTCCGCAAGGTGGTCGATATCAATCTCACGGGCAGTTTCATCGTCTGCCGCTCTGCGGCGCGGCTCTGGCTGGAGCGCAATGAAACGGGCGCCATCGTCAACATCACTTCCATCTCCGGCATCTGCGGCAACAAGGGCCGCTCGGCCTATGGCGCGTCCAAGGGCGGGCTGAACCTGATGACGCTGGTGATGGCCAATGAACTCGGCCCCTGCGGCGTACGCGTGAACGCGGTGGCTCCGGGGCCGATCGACACGCCGCTGGCCCGGGCCGTGCATACGCCGGATGTGCGCGAGCAATGGCACAAGCGCGTGCCGCTGCACCGCTATGGCCAGCCGGAGGAAGTGGCCAGCGCGGTTGCCTTTCTCCTCTCGGACGAGGCATCCTATGTGAATGGCCAGGTGCTGGCGGTGGATGGCGGCTTCGTCATGGCGGGGCTGTCCGCATGAGGCCGGATGCCGGAAAACCCATGCGCCAGATCGTTCATCCGGGGCCGGTGGCAAGGGAACGCCTTGCTGCCGTGCCCTGCCGGGTGCGGCCGCTGAGGTTGACGCTGGAACCTGCTGCCGGAGAGACGGTCCTTACGACACTCGCCCGCGCCTTTGCAGATGCCGGCTATGCGGCGGGTTATGCCTGCCTTGAAGACGTCGCCATGGCGCGGATGAATTACGTGATCCCCGCCGCAAGCCCTGATGACAGCCACGCCGCCTGGTACAGCGCGACGCATGAGGGCGGGCCGGGCAGCCGGATCTCCCGGGCCGGGCTGCATCTGGGGCAGAGGGATGGGGCGCCTTTTTTCCATTGCCACGGCATCTGGACACCCGCAGGCAGGTCCGAGGCCATGGGGCATCTTCTGCCCTTCGAGGCGGAGCTTGCCGGGCCGGTGGAGGTGGATGTGCTGGCAATTTCCGGCGCGCATCTGGTGACGCGGCCCGATGCCGAGACCAACTTTCCGCTGTTTGCGCCTGAGGCTGCCCCGCCTGCACCCGGCGAAGCCGAGCGGGAAAGGGCGGGAAGCGCCCGCGGCCTGCTGCTGACCATCCGGCCCAATGTGGATGTCTGCGCCATGATTTCAGAGGCCTGCGAGGCGGCAGGCTTTGCCGCCGCATCGGTGCATGGCATCGGCTCGCTGGTGGGGGCGGACTACGAGGACGGAACTTCCGTCTCGTCCTACGCCACGGAAGTTCTGGTGCGCTCCGGCTCCTGGCGGCGCGGACAGGGCACATGCCTGGACATCGCCCTTGTTGGACTGGACGGGGCGATCAGCACCGGCATCCTGCGGCAGGGCTGCAACCCGGTCTGCGTGACCTTCGAGCTGCTGCTGACCGAAGTGGCGTGAGCGCCGCTCCGGCCAGGATCAGCGGCGGATGCCGTTGAGAATGCCGCCAATGGCGCCGCCCAGAAGCGCCGCTCCGGCTGCATCAATCATGGGATCATGCTCGGGAGCGCCTCCCGGCGGCAGGCGCTCCGGCTCGACGGCGTAGATGGGGGAGCCATCGGCCGTGGTGCCGCGCTGCACCTGTTGCGGCGGGCGCTGGAACTGGCGCTGCGGCCGCTGCTCCTGCGCCGTCGCGGCCAGAAACTCGGTCTGCGTCTGTTCCTTCAGCAGGTCATATTCCTCTTCGGACAGGCTGCCGGTTTGCTCATACTCATTGTAGCTCTGCCATTCCTTGATGGCAGCGCGTGAGCGGGCGCCGAAGACACCGTCCGGCGTTCCCGAATCATAGCCGGCAAGGTTCAGGCGCAGCTGGATTTCGCGGCGCTTGACCCGGGACCAGGACGCTTCGTCGTCCGTCGGGTCTGATGTGGCGGAGGCGCTGGCCGTGACGGCCTTTTGTGTTCTGGCGCCTTCGGCCGTTTCCTCTTCCGCTTGCGTGTCTGCCGTTCCGTCTTCTGCTGCAACCTCGCCGGACGCAGGGGCATTGGCCGCTTCAATCCGCTTGATCTGGTTGCGGGCAAAATCGGCAAAGCTGCCGGTGGGATAGGCGGCCAGATAGACGTTATAGTCCTCCACCGTGCCGCCAGCCGCCGCTGCATCCCACAGCGCCTTCTCCCGCTCCCAGGCAAGGGTGGCACTGGCGGGCACCGTGCCGGAGGCTACGGCTGCTGCATCCTGCGAGACGGTGGTTTCCGTAGTGGCATTGGCCGGTGCGGCAGAGCGGTTGAGATAGACTTCGCCAATCAGCGAGGCATTGACCCAGGGACGCTGTTTCTGCCCGGTTTCCTTGAACACGTCTCCCGTCACGCGGGTCATCACGGTCTGGATTGGTGTGTCCGGCGCATCGATGTGGCGCAGCAGGGCGCTGGTGAAGGGCGAATTGCTGCCGGTGCCATCCAGTGCCACGTCACCGGGGCTGGTGGCAAAGGCGATGACGGAGCCTTCGCCGCCCTGATCCTGCAGTTTCAGTTCGGCAAGACCGGCTCCGACACCGGCCGAACGGGAGGGATTCATGGAGCGGGCCAGCGTGCGCGCCAGCGGGTTGTCGCGGCAGGCATCCAGAAACACCATCCGCACCTTCACGTCATTGGACATCTGGCGCAGCACGAAGTCGGCGGAGATGGTTTCAAAGTCCAGCGCCGTTTCGTCATCGAATTTCGCATCCACGGGGACGAGATAGTTGGTGCCGCCCACCTGCATGCCGTGTCCGGCATAGAACAGCAGCGCCACATCGGCGCCGCGTGCTTCCTTTGCGAAGTCGGCAACGGTGCGCCGCATGGCCTGATAGTCGAGGTCATAGCCTGCCACCACCTCGAAGCCGAGCCCCTTGAGCTTGGCCGACATGGCACGCGCATCATTGGCCGGATTGGGAAGCGCGACGGTGTGGACATAGGCGCCGTTGCCCATGACCAACGCCACGCGCTTGGCCAAAGCCGGGCTGATGCCGGCCAGAATCAGGAGAAGACAGGTGAGCGCGCGCGCAAGCATCTTCAGGACCTTTCGCAGGGAAGCGAAACCGGCAGTTCGTCAGGTTTTCACTGGGAAAGTTCTGCCACGGCTGGCCGCATGCCTGCAAGCGCCCCCCGCGCCGGGTATCTGCTTTTTTGGCGTGACCAGCCCGGCCTGCAACTCACAGGCCTCAGAGCCAGGAAGGTCCGGCGCCTGCCCAATGTGTCTGCCGTCAGATGCTAGTGAAAAGAGTGGGGATCTTGAAACGAAAAAAGACGCCGAAGCGTCTTTTATACCGTCACTCTCCAGAAGGAGAGTGGTACGCCCAAGGGGAATCGAACCCCTGTTTTCGCCGTGAAAGGGCGACGTCCTGACCGCTAGACGATGGGCGCTTGACTGTCTGGCCCGTGTGGGCCGCGTCGTGTGAGGAGGCTTATAGGCAGATTGTTCGGAGGCTGCAAGAGGGTATTTGCATGTTTTTCCACAGGTCCGGACGAGGCGCTGAAGGAAGAGGGTGGCAGGCGCGGAAATCCGCGCCTTTTTGCCGGGCAAAATATCCACAGCCTTGATTTCAGGCCATGATTTCCTGCCCGGCTACGCCGCTGACCCTCGCAAGGAGGGTCTGAAAGGCCTTACCAGCTGCCGGTATTCGGCATGGAAGACCAGGGTTCTGCCGGTGCCTTGGCCGCACCCTTCTGCAGAAGTTCGATGGAAATGCCATCCGGGGAACGGACAAAGGCCATGCGGCCGTCGCGCGGCGGCCGGTTGATGGTGACGCCCTTGTCCATCAGGCTGGCGCAGAAGGCATAGATGTCGTCCACCTCATAGGCGAGGTGGCCGAAGTTGCGCCCGCCCGTGTAGGTTTCCGGATCCCAGTTATAGGTGAGCTCCAGCAGCGGGGCGGCATGAGCCTTGCCGCTTTCCACGTCGCCGGCGGCCGCGAGGAAGATCAGCGTGAAACGGCCGCCCTCGTTCTCGATGCGGCGGACCTCGGTCATGCCCATCTTGTTGCAATAGAAGTCGAGAGAGGCGTCGACATCGGTCACGCGGACCATGGTGTGCAGGTAGCGCATCTTGATTCCCTTATCTGATGTCCCGGAGGGCACAGGCCGTGCCGGCTTTCGGCCAGGACTTGCCATGGGCTGCAGCCTTGCGCCACTCTCGGGGTCTGTTCGTTGAACGGAACCAGCGTGACGGCCAGACTGCAAAATGACAAGACACCGCAATGCCAAGACAGATTGATGACCTGACCGCTGCGCAGGCCGCGCTCCGGGAGGTGTTTTCCGGCGGCGGGCGGATTGTTGTCCTGACCGGCGCCGGCATTTCAACCGAGTCAGGCATTCCTGACTACCGGTCTCCGGGAGGCATATGGTCCAGGATGGCGCCTGTTCAATATGCTGATTTCATTGAAGACAAGGCGCAGCGGCTGGAAGACTGGCGCCGCCGCTTCATCTTTCACGGCGATTTCACCCGCGCCCGCCCGAATGCCGCCCACCTTGCCCTGGCGCAGGAGGCAGAGGCCGGGCGGGTGCAACTGGTCATCACGCAGAATATCGACGGGTTGCACCAGCGGGCAGGGCTGCCGGAGGACAGGCTGGTGGAACTGCATGGCAATGGCACCTATGCCTCCTGTCTTTCCTGCGGTCAGCGGGCAGACCTGATGGCGCAGGAAGAGCTGGCGAGTGCGGGCCGCAGCCCGCGCTGTGCTGTTTGCGGCGGCCTGCTCAAGGCGGCCGTGATCAGCTTCGGCCAGTCCATGCCGGAAGAGCCCTGGCAGCGGGCTGTTGCGGCATCCCGTGAGGCCGATGTCTTTGTTGTGGTTGGCTCATCGCTGCAGGTTTATCCCGCAGCGCGCCTGCCGGAGATTGCAGTTGAGGCCGGGGCAGAAATGATGATCGTCAATCAGCAGCCCGGGCCTCTGGATGATCTTGCCTCTCTTCTCATCCGCACACCGGCTGCCGCGACTTTTGATGCCCTGTTATCCGGTAAAAATTGACAGGTATGCCGCAATTGCAGTGGGCAAAGACTGAGAGGTTGTGGTTTGTTAACAAAAGGCACTGGCCGAGCCCCCTGTGAGTGTTATCCTTTTCTTAGGAATCAGTAAGCGGTGAGTCGGATGGTTCACCCGAAGCTGACGTAAGCGGCACAGAGATGGGGCTTGGACACATGGGGGCTAAGACGGCTCAGGATCCCCGGCTGATTGAGGCGATGGCGGAGGACGCCGGCGTCGACGTGATCGAGCTGGCCGGGACGATCAAGTGGTTCGATATTGCCAAGGGTTATGGCTTTATCGTGCCGGACAATGATGGCCTGCCGGACATCCTGCTGCATGTGACGTGCCTGCGCCGGGACGGTTTCCAGACCGCCTATGAAGGTGCCCGCGTCGTCTGCGAGGTTCTCGACAAGCCGCGCGGCCTTCAGGCCCTGCGCGTTCTGTCGATGGACGAATCCACCGCCGTGCATCCTTCCCAGCTGCCGCCCTCGCGCACCCATGTGCAGGTGGTGCCGGAAAGCGGCTTCGAGCGGGCGACCGTCAAGTGGTTCAACCGCGTCAAGGGCTTCGGCTTCCTGACGCAGGGCGAAACCTCCGAAGACATCTTCATCCATATGGAGACCCTGCGCCGCTTCGGCATCACGGAACTGCGTCCGGGCCAGGAAGTGCAGGTCCGCTTCGGTCAGGGCCCGAAGGGCCGCATGGCTGCCGAAATCCGTCCGCTCGGCAGTGGCTCCCATATTCCGTCCTCCCATTGAGGATTTCCTTTGCAGAGCGTCTCTCTGTTGCGCTGCAAAGGAAATATCCGTCCGTTAATCCGGCGGGAACACCTTGCACCTAGGGTGCGGGGCGAAATGAAAGGGCAGGGCGGCCAGGTTCTGGCAAACCCGGCTGGAAGACATACGCCAGAAGAAGCGATGCTTTCGATAAGACTGATCTCCTGAGGTGGCCTTGTACCGGCCTTGAAGGATTGGATATTGTACCAGTTGCGTATGAGTATGGAGGGGGAAGTAATGCGTATCGCCCACTTCACGGCACCTTTGCGTGCCTTGAGCGTCCGGAGCACAGGTGTTCCGGCGCCGTGTCTGCGTGGAGCCTTCGGGATCGCCGTCAGGGCCATTCTGGTCGGCATGATCGTTCTGGGAGTTGCTGCCTTTGCCAAGGCGGCCGGACTGCCCACCGAACAGCTGACGGTGGAAACCGCAGCGGGCCCGCAGAGCTTCACCGTGGAAATTGCCGCCACAGAGGCAGACCGCGCCACGGGCCTGATGAACCGCAAGGAAATGGCCGCGGATGCGGGCATGCTCTTTGTCTTTCCGGACAGCGGCGAGAAGTTCTTCTGGATGAAGAACACTTATATCTCTCTCGACATGATCTTCATTGATGAGACGGGCCGTATCGTTTCCATCGCCAGGGACACGGAACCTCTGTCGGAGAAGATCGTCTCCTCTGACGGCAGCGCCCGTTATGTTCTGGAAGTGATCGCAGGCACCTCCGCACGCCTGCATTTTGCGCCGGGCCAGAAGGTCTCGGCACCCAGCATCAAGCCCTGAGATTTGCTGCAGGGTGCCGGGCCGGAAACCGGCGGTGCGCAACTGCGCAGAGGCTGTCATTGTCCCGGCCTTCGGGCTTGACGCTGTGCAGGGGAAGGCGGTACACCCGCACACATACCGGACGTCGGGGTATAGCGCAGCCTGGTAGCGCATCTGCTTTGGGAGCAGAGGGTCGCAAGTTCGAATCTTGCTGCCCCGACCACTTTCTTTCCCCAGCCTGCACTCTTTGAAGCTTCCGGGTTTCCCCGCCTGATACCAAGGCTTCCGATGCTGACGCATCACGCCTTGAAATGGCTCAGGTGCCGCACGGGCCGGTTTATGCAAGGCAAAGCTCGCTTTTTTGCGCCCTTCATCGCTTCATGGTTGTGCTGCGGTTTCGCGGCATCTGCATGATGGGGAAACGCATGACCTTGATACTTCAAGAAGATCCGACGCTTGTCGTCGCTGACGCTCTCGCCGCCCTCACGGGGCGTATCCGGGAGCAAGGGTTGTCCTTGCAGGAAAGCACGGACTTTCAGGCCTTTGAAGAGGCTGTGTCCCGGACCGAGGACCGCTATCTGATGGAGGACTTCTCCATCCGCTTCGTCGATCTGCACGCCAGCCTAGCCTTCTGGGTGGGAGCCTATAACGGGCGGGGCGAGCTTGTGTCCGTTCAGGCCGCCAAGATTGACGAGTTGAAGGACAGGAGCCTTGCTGCCTTCTGGCAGCAGCAGCAGCGGCGCCTGTTTGAAGATCCGCATGCGGACGCAAGACTTGGCACTGCTCATGCCGCAGAAGCGTTCCGGATGCGGGGCCGGATCGTCTATCACGGCAATCTGTGGCTGAGAAAGGACATCCGGGGCAGGGGCCTTGCCGAATTGCTGACGCAGACCGGCTTTCTGCTGGCGCTGCTCAAATGGTCACCCGACTATCTCTATGGCTTGATGGCGCAGGCCAATGCGATGAAGGGCTTCGGTGTGCGGGTCGGCTACAGGCACTTTGCGCCGTCCGGAACGCACTGGATCTCAGCCCCCGCCCATATCCGGCCCGATGACTGGCTCGTCTGGGCGACGCGGGCCGATCTCGTCACGCTGGCGCGGGGCCTTGCGGCTCCAGAGCCTGAATGACGCCGAAATAGGCCAGCATCCGCACCGGAGAATCGGGTCTTGGGCGCAGGGGCATGATCAGCCGTTCATAGGCCACGTCATGCATCCGTCCACCCAGCCGGATACCGGTGCGGCCATAACCATAATAGGTGCCGGCTTCCAGAGCGCTCAGGTAGCCCGCTGCCGCGGCCCGCTCAAGTTCGGGATCCGGTGTCACCAGCGCCTCGCCGGGCTGCTCGCTCCACACGCTGCCGAAAAGCTGGACCTGCGAGGAAAGCCGCCCCGCATAGACGATCGGCGGTGCAGTTCCGCTGTCATCCGGCAATGCGCAGAGGCTGAGATAGGGCAGATGCTTCTGCAACTCCGGCCCTGCGACAGAGCCGGCCCTGAGCATGTCTTCATAGAATTGAGACAGCCGGGGGTCTGCAAGACCGCGTTCGATCGCACTGCTGCCAAGGTCGGCAAAGAGCTGTCGGGGTCTGGCGAGCATCGGGCCTGTCAACTTTCTTGGGGCATGCGCCTCCCGGCTCGGGGCGTCTGCCGCAGGGCATATGTACGGACAAAGATGCCCTAGTCATCCTGCAAACGGAAGCGTGAAGTGAAGATGATGCGTGCTGGTACCTATGGCTTCCGGCGGGGTCAGTCCTGCGCCAGAGTACGCAACAGCACCTCAATCACATCGCAGAAGTCCTCGCGGGCATCCGGTGACAGGGCATCAACACTCGCTGCATGGTAATCGACCGCCAGGATCATGTCCCAGAGAACAGCAAGATCCTGATGCTGTGCTTCCGCATGCAGCCGCCCGGCCCGGTTACCGGCCGGCATCTTGTGCTCATGCTGCAGTCTGTTCACGTCAAAGCGGGGCATGACAGCCTTTCCAGTCAAGTCCGGTTCAGCGCGGCGAAGGTATGCCTGGAACGGAATACCGGGCCGCGATTGCGTCAGCATCAAGTGCAATCCTTGAGTGCGGTTGTTAGAATAGGTCCAGATTCAAAGCTGTCATAGCAATCAAGAGTGATCCCTAAGGTTGCAAATTGTGCCAAATCGCGTCAGCGCTTGACCTCAGCTGCCGGTCCTGCGTGCCGGTGCCTGTGTCAAAACCGGTTGTGCGGCCCCCGCGATGCGCAAGTGATGTTGACATTCGCTCCGTTCCCGCAGAAAACAGCCATGAATGGCTGGTGCAGCGCCGCGGTCGCGCTGCAGCCTGGAAAACTCCGGCAAACCAGCAGCTTGCAGCACGTATGCGAGACGGGACAGACACAATGGTGGCGCGAATCTACCGGCCGGCGAAGACGGCCATGCAGTCGGGCAAGGCCAAGACGCAGCGTTGGGTGCTCGATTATGAGCCCGAGGTTGCGCGCAGCATCGATCCGCTGATGGGCTACACCTCCTCTTCCGACATGAAGCAGCAGGTGCGTCTCTTCTTCGAAACCTGTGAAGAAGCCGAAACCTATGCACAGCGCAAGGGCATCGCCTACCGGGTGGAAAAGCCGAAGGACCGCACCATTCGCGGTGCAAGCTATTCGGACAATTTCCGCTTCGACCGGCATGCACCCTGGACGCATTGAGGCGCCTGACCAGATCAAGCCTGCCTCAATGAGATCTGGGCACTGATACCGCCCGTCCCGCCTTCCGGGCGGGTTTTGAAATCGACACCGGGCAAGGCCGTTCCTCCGGCATGCCCCGCGCGGCTTGATCCGCGCAAACGGCCCCTTAGCTCAGCTGGATAGAGCACTCGCCTTCTAAGCGAATGGTCGCAGGTTCGAATCCTGCAGGGGTCGCCAAACCATTATCCAACCGATTGATTTTGCTATAGGTGCGACCGTTCCGGGAATGGGGTGCGACTTAGAGTCTGCTCTGCAGGCGTTCGCTGCCGCCTTGGGCTGCCGCTTTGCGGCCTGCTGTCGTCGTCGAACGAACGGGGCAGGCCAACAGTCGCTGGCCTGCCCCGGGAAGAATGCCTGAGATACGAAGAATGGCTGAGATGCGAAGAATGGCTGCGATGCCATGTCCGGACGGTCAGCCGGCAGGGAACGGCAGCGAACCTTGTTCAGCCCGCTTTCGTGCTCCGCAGCAGATCACCCGGCGACAGCTTTGCCCTGAGCGCCTCGTTCACATCGGCAGCATCATCGTCCAGTGCGTTGGCCGCCATGGTCAGCAGATAGGCGCAGAACGTGCGGCCATCCTTTTCAGCTTCACGGCGGGTGAAATAGATCATGCGCTTGAGGGACTCCGCAGACATATCCTGCATGGCTTCATGGCCATGCACTGTTTCCGCGGCTGCTTCAGCCTTCGTCAGTCCTGCAGCTTTCGACATGTGCAACCTACCGTTCTGATATTGACCGGTTCTCCGGCCTTGCGTGAAATACCCAGTTCTTGGGCGGCAGCTGGTTTCCCGGCTCACTGAAAGCCAGCCTGCCACGGCACCGGTACGTTGATCATCGGGTTGTAGCGTGAAATGAACGTGATAGGTTGACTATGATTGCGGTAATGCTGAAGAATCGGCACTCTTGAGTTGCAGGTTGTGCGGGTGCTTTGAGAAACCTATCCTAGTACATAAGGAAAAATAGCAAGGGAACGGCTGAGGGGCGGGGTGTCTGCAGCGGAATTTCTTGCTTCTGATCCGGAATGATTGTGGGACAAACAGCATGACGAGGTTGTTTTTCAGGACGCTCGGGGTGCCGCAGCTTGAGGACAGCAGCGGAAGGGTGCTGAGCCTGAAGACGCGAAAGGCCCTGGCTATTCTCGGCTATCTGGTGCGCTGCCCCGGAGGAACCGAGACGCGCGGCGAGCTGTCTGCCTTGCTGTGGAGCGACGGCGACCGCTCCCGTTCCGCCATGTCCCTGCGTCAGGCCCTCAGTCACATCCGCCAGGCCGAGAAAGAGGCGGGGATGCGGCTGGTGGTGGCAACACCTTCCACCTTGTCGCTGTTGCGTGAAAACATCCAGACCGACATCGATGTGCTGACACGGGGCGTGGGCGGGGCCGATCCCGGTGAACTGGACCGCATCAGCTCGCTCTGGGCCGGTGATTTCCTGCATGGCTTTGATGTGCTTGACCCGGCATTCGGCGAATGGCTTGCCGTTGAGCAGGCACGGGTGCGCTCGGTCCTGAGCAAGAAAATCACGGAGGTTCTGGAAGAAAGCCGGACGGGGATTGGCCATGTTGCCTGTGTCAAGCGCGAGCGGCTGGCGCGGTTTCTCCTGTTGCTTGATCCGGCCAATGAATATGGGCACCAGGAACTGATCCGGCATTTTCTGCGTCAGGGGCAGAAGGAGAAAGCACAGCAGCAGTTCAGGGACTGTGCCCGGGAGCTGCGCAATCTCCTCGACATCGAGCCCTCGGCAGAAACGCGCCGCTTGCTGGAGGACGTGCCGGATGTTGCCGGCTCTGAGGGGCATCTGGCTGCGCCCGCGCAAACCTCTGGCGCCGGTGCAGAGACCGTCCAGCAAAGCGTCATAGCCTTTCCCACGGGCAAGAGGATCGCGTCTGCGCCGCCCCCGGCCATGGCGCCGGCGGCCGGCAGCGAGACTGGCCGGTTTTCTGCTGCTGGCAGCATCGAGGCCGCTGTCCCCGGCGAGCTGCGTTTGCCGGTCATTTCGATTTCGAGCATGGCCTGGGACGAGACGGCAGGAGATGAGACGGCTTTCGCTGTCCGGGAAGAGGTTGTGACGGGGCTTTCGGCCTACCGGTCGTTCGAGCTCTATGAGGCCGCCTATTGGGCGGGTGACGGCAGCATAGCCCCGATGCGCGTGGATGGCGGGGATCTGGGCAGCTTCCTGCTGCGGTTTCACCGGGACCGGACGCTCAACCGGCTTGGCATCCAGCTGGAGAACCGGACCAGCGGGCAGATCGCTTTTCATGAACTGATTGATCTCGATCTGGTCAGGTCCAGCCACGAGCTTCACGAAGCCGTCTACCGCACGGTCAGCCGCATCCACAGCCATATTATCGGGCGCCTGCGCCAGCGGCCGGGCCGCAGCCCCTTTGGCCGCTGGTGCCAAGCAGATGCGCTGATCTGGGAGTTCAACGCCGCTGCCGACCGCAAGGCTCTGGCCATCATGCAGGATCTGCAGGCGAGTGATCCGTCCTTCAGTCTCACCTATGCCGGGCAGGCCTCCATCCTGCTGAAACAGGCCCTGTTCTATCCAACGGCCGAGACGCCGCTGGCTGATGCCGAACATGTGCTGTCGCTGACGGAAAAGGCCGTGGCTCTGGATCCGTGGCAGGTGGTCAACCACCGTGTGAACGGCTGGGCCTTGATCCACTCGCGTCGGCCCGATGATGCCCGCCGCTCCTTTGTCCAGGCGTTGAAGCTGAACCCGCTTGATCCGATGAACACGATCTCTGCGGCCGAGGCCCTGGCCTATATCGGCGAAAGAGAACAGGCACTGAAGACGGCCGAGAGGGGATTTGACGGGCTGATTGTCACGCCGCGCATCGTCTATGGATATCTGGCGAATGTGTTCTTTGCGCTCGGCGATTATGAACGGTCGGCTGACTACGCAAGGCGCGGCCCCTTCGACAATTTGCATGGCCTGGCCACCCGTTTTGCCGCGCTGTACCGGGCCGGACATATGCAGGATGCGGAAGCAGCACGCGCGCTGCTGCTGCAATGCATGGAGCGGCAGCTCGGGGCGAGTACCCGCTGGCAGACTTCCCTGCAGCTGCGGCAATGGCTGGACAGCGTGAACCTGTTTCAGGATCCGGAGGCGCGGGCCTCGTTTGATCTGGCCATGAACAGCCTGCGGGAAACTGTCGGGCTGGCGCGGCACGCCTGATGCCCGGCCGGGATGCTGCCGGTTGGCATCAATGCAGCGGACCTGCCGCGGCGCTCTGGCCAAGGCCGCTTTCGATTTCCTGCAGATAGGCGGCATCGCCGCGTGCCAGCTTTTCGGCATTGTAGCGGAACGGAAGCACCACCTGACGAGTCTCTGCCGTCTCCACGAGAATCTTGAAGTCAAACAGCGCTGTCAGGTTGGCGGGCAAACCGGCAGCGGCAAGGACAGCGGCCGGGTTCCGGCAGAGCGCTTCACGCTTGTCCGGGTCGGCTGCCGCTTCAGCCAGAATGCGGCCAAGCACCGGGATCTTGGAGGCGGGCAGGGGAAATCGCGCCATGGCACCTGTCCTTGCAAGAGCTGCTGAATGCGGGATGGACAGGACAGCCCCCCTGTCGGCGGGCTGTCCTGTAGCCCTCCGGTCTTATTCCGGCAGGATGTCGTAGTAGCACGCACCCAGAGCCTTGCGGCCGAGCTCTTCGAAATAGCTCTCGTCGGCAGCGGCGAGGCGGGCCGTATCAACCGCGGCCGGAACCACCAGATGCACGGTGTCAGCGCTGTCCGCATGGACGGTGACGCCGGAGAGGTGCTTTGCGGCAGCGGCCGCAGCTTCGCTGGCAGTGGCCGCGTCATTCACGGTCTTGCCGATGAGCGCGCCAAGGGAGAGCTTGCTGTCGAGAATGGCTTCCTGCTTCATGACGAACCTCTTCAGTCTGGTGTTGGAATTGCTGGCACCGGGTAAAGCGAAGCTGCTCCTGGAAACTGTTATGTTCCAGGGTCAAAGGGCCTTGCCTGATGCTGGTGTCACGTGTTCCCGTCAGATGATCTGGCCGGGGTGCCGTTGCTCAATCAGGCTGCGCCGGACGGAGCTCTTCGGCAAGAGGCGGACCGGGGCTCCCCAGCAATGCAACTCTTGAGCGGTGAAGGCTTGTGGACAAGGCAGTGGCACAAAAAGGGGCATTTCTGCGGGCTGCCGAAACGGCAGAAGCGGACCCTCATGGGGCATTCAGATCTGCGGCGCAGGGAAATGGCGGGACAGACGGGACGGCGCAGGCTCTGGCCTTCCTCCTGTCCTGCGGCCTTCTGGAGCAGCGCGGCGGCAGTTTGCGGGCCGCTGAGGGCGTCCCGCCTGAGACCCTGCGCCTGTTTGCCGGGTTTCTGGACCGTTTTGCCCCCCGGATCGCCTTTGCACCGCTGGCGGACTGTCCGGTCCATGTTTGTACGGCCATGCCAGGTCCGCTGCCTGAGGGCTGGCGTCGGGAGGCGCTCCAGCCTCTTCTGGCGCAGCTGGCCTGTGGCGGGCAGGGGCTGGAACGGCACCGGGCCGTGCTCGGCTGCCTCGGCGAACTGGCGGAAAGGCTCAGTCTGATCGCGCAAGGGCCAGAGGATCCGCTCGTGCTGGAGCGGCAAGGTGAAGATGACGAGGATCTGCCGGCCGGGGCCTTCTTGCAGTTCAGCGCCGCTCAGGAGAAGGAGCTGGCCGCCCGCGTTCCCGCGCTTGCCGCGGTGTGGGAAGATGAGAGGATCGGCTGGAACCGGCTGTCCCGGCGGCGGATGCGTGTTACCTCTGCCTTCTCGGATGAGACAGCGCTGATTCCCGCCTTTGCCGTTCTCCTTGGCGAAGGACGGAATGCAGGGATACCGCAGCTCCCGCTTGGGTCGGCGCTTGGATCGACGCTGGGGGCAGCCGTCTGGACGGATCGGGAAACGGCGGCCCGGCGGGCGGTGCTGGAACTTGCCGAACGGGACGCCGCCGGCATCTGGTGGCACAACCGGCTGGGGATAACCCCCTTACCCTGGGCTCAGGCGAGGGAGTTTCTGCCTAAAATATGTGCTGATTGGCTCACTGCGCGCGCGCGCGTCACTCATTTTCTTTACTTGCCAGTTGACTTTTCGCTGCATGTGATAGCCGCCGTTTCCCACGGTGAAGACGGGAAATCCGGCGTGATCGGGGTGGCTGGCGGGCTGGAGGCAGGGGCTGTGCTTCAGTCTGCAATCGGAGAACTCGTACAAGGTGAATTTGCGCTGGAGCTTGCAGGCCGGAGGTCTGCGTCCGGCAAAGAGGGGGGAACTGGCTCTGCGTTGCAGTCCTATGCAGCCAGGGACGTGCGGCAGGACCTGCGGCTGGAGGCGGCAACTGCCGCCGTGGTGCAGGATCTTGAACGGGAGTTTTCCTGGCAGGAGTTCGAAGCCTCGCTGATGGCGCAGAAAACCCGGATCTGGCTGGCGGATTGCTCAAGAGCGGAGACCGGGCTTGCTTGCGTGAAGGCGGTCAGCCCGGATCTGTGCTCCTGGCTCCCCCGCTTCGGCAACCTGCGGCTCTTCACGTCTCCGGTCCGGTGGGGACTGAGGCCTTTGCCTGCAGAAGAGGGTGAATTTTCCGGACGGCACTATCCGTTCTGATCTGCCGCATGCCACCATGTCTGAAGTCCGGCCGGTTCTCTGCGGTCAGATCCGTGAAATACCGGAGGGCAGGGTGCTTGACAGGCCCGTCCTGACCGCATAGAAAAAACATGAGACTGATACTCCACTTTTGGAGCGGCGCTCTCACCGGCTTCGTGCCGGTTCCCCTCTTGGGGTCTCTGGAAACCAGACTTTAAAGGCGGGCTTTTTGCCCGCCTCTTTTTTATTTCAGCTTTTGGGCGCTGTCAGCCCGGGCGGCCATCTTCCTTGGGCCGGGCGAGCGTCAGCACCCAGAAATGGCGCCACTTGCCGGTCGGGCGGCGCACCCGCGAAATGCCGACCCGGGTCACATAGGGATTGAGCAGGTTGCGGCGGTGGCCGGCAGAGCCCTTCCACCCGGCCATGGCGGCATCGAGGCTGTCATAGCCGGCACCGAGGTTTTCTGCAGCGGCGTAATGTTCGTAGCCATGCCCATCCAGGCGGCGGGCGAGGGCGATGGCCCGGTGCTCGCGGGTATCCATGCTGTCCCAGCGGGCAATGTGATTGGCCATCCATGCCGAGATTTCATTCAGGCGTCCGTCAGCGCGCAGCGGCGGCAAGCCGTTTTCTGCACGGAAGCTGTTCAGCCTCTGCAGCATCTCATCCCGGTTTACCGAAACCGGTTCAATGGGCACATTGCGGTCGAACTGGCTGCCTGATCCTCCGCCGCAGGCCGCAAGGGGAAGAACGGCTGCACCAAGCAAAGTCAGGCGCAGGGCGTCGCGTCGGGTAAGGTTCTGTCTCAGCATCGTCCCTCAGGATATTGAAAAAAAGATTATTTTGCGCCAGGCCAACTCACACCCTTGTCCGCGAAGAAGGGATAGGGCCCCGGATATGCCTCTACATAGTGAAGATGGCTGGACAAACCAGCCTCCGGGTCGAGCCGGTGCACAAAAAACGCAGGCGGTTCCATCACAAATTCGGCAGGAGCGTCCGGCGAAAAGTCCAGAACACAGGCATGGGCTGTGCTGGGGCACAGGGTCATGACCGTTCCGGCAAAGCGCGCGATGATTGTCCGGTGCACATGACCGCAGATCAGCCGCTCCACATGATGGTGGCGTGAGAGGATGGCGGCGAGCGCCTCGGTGTCCGCAAGGCCGATCACGTCCATATGGGCGATGCCGGTCACCTTGGGCGGGTGATGAAGGGCAACGAGGGTGGGCGTGTGATCGGCTGCAAGCGTCTGGTCAAGCCAGGCGATCTGTTCCCCACCCAGCCGGCCATAGGGCTTGCCCGCAACGCTGCTGTCCAGCACCACGAGGCGCAGGCCGCCGATGGTGACCGCATAATGCAGCTTGTCTCCGGCGGGCGCATCCCCCACACCCGGAAAATCCGCCAGTTCGCTGCGCATGGCGCCTGTCAGGTCGTGGTTGCCGGGCATCACATAGACCGGGCAGGGCAGCTGGCGGCAGAGCTGGCGCAGCAGGGCATATTCCCGCTCATCGGCGCCGTCCGTCAGGTCGCCGGTGATGACAACGGCATCGGGCTTCTGCGGCAGGGCGGCGATGGCGCGGAACGCACGGGCCGCCAGCATGTTCGTGTCACTCACCCTGTAACAGGCAAGGCCGCGCGGGCGCAGGTGCAGGTCGGTTATCTGGACAATCAGGGTCATCGGCCTTGGGGTCAGCTCCATGGAAAGGGCGGGAGGACGATAGTGGAAACCGCGTTTCGCGCAAGTCTCAGGTTCCCCTTTGGATTGCTCTCCTGTAGGAAGCGGTGCAGCATCACATGGCAGGTGCAAACGGTTCCGGAACAGTCACATGCATGAGACCGAGCAGCAGACAGGCGAGAGCATCGACGGCGGCGCAGCCGGCATGGCACAGGCGCGCGATCCCCGGCCGCATACGGCCTGGTTGAAGCTGCTCGGGCATGACCTTTTTGCGCCCGCATTGCTGCTTCTTCTGGCGCTGTTCATGTTTGTGCCGGGCCAGTCTGCCGTTCCACCGCTCGACCGGGATGAGCCGCGCTTCACCCAGGCCACCAAGCAGATGCTGGAAACCGGCGACTATATGGACATCCGCCTGCAGGAGGAGCCGCGCTACAAGAAGCCGATCGGCATCTACTGGCTGCAGGCCGCTGCCGTGAAGATCACGGGACATGACGCTTCCGCACCCTTGTGGGTCTACCGGCTGCCGTCCCTGCTGGCGGCATTGACGGTGGTGCTGGCGGTCTATTGGACGGCACGCGCCTTCACCGGGCCGCCAGCCGCGCTGGTGGCTGCCATGCTGGTGGCTCTGGCGCTGATCCTTGGTGTGGAAAGCCGCCTCGGCAAGACGGATGCTACGCTTTTCGCCTCCATCGTTCTGGCGCAAGGGGCTCTGGCGCGGATCTATCTGGCGGATGACGCCACCCGCCGCCATTGGGGGCTGGCACTGGTCTTCTGGGTGGCGCTGGCGCTTGGCATTCTGGTCAAGGGGCCGGTGGCACCGATGATCGTTGGCCTGACAGTTGCCGCGCTCGCCTTGATGCGCCGCCGGATCGGTTGGTTCCGCGCCGCCGCGCCGCTGCCGGGTGCCGTCCTGACGCTCCTGCTGGTGCTGCCGTGGTTTGTGGCGATCTGGATTGCCTCCAAGGGCACATTCTTTGAAGAGGCCATCGGCCGCGATCTGATGGGCAAGGTGGCCGAGGGCCAGGAAAGCCACGGCGCACCGCCGCTGACCCATCTTGCAGCCATGCTTGTGGTGTTCTGGCCGCTGCCGGCTTTTCTGGCGCTGGCAGCCCCGCGCATCTGGGCGCTGCGCTCCCTGCCGCTGGTGCAGTTCTGTGCGGCCTGGTTCTTCCCGGCCTGGGTGGTGTTTGAACTGGTGGCGACCAAGCTGCCCCATTACACCATGCCGCTGCTGCCCGCCCTTGCGCTGCCCGTTGCCCTGGTGATCGTGGACGAGCGGCCGGCCACCGGCCGTGTGCTGCGCTGGATTGCGGCGGTGCTGCTGGCGCTGCTGCCGGTGGCGATTGCCGCGGCCTCCGTTGCCGGGCCGCTGTTCCTTGGCGACTGGCCGTCTCCTCCGGGCGTGGTCTTCTGTGTCATCGCGGCCGTGATCAGCGTCTGGGCCTCCATGCGCCTGCTGCGCGGCGACATGACGGGTGCGCTCTGGCGCTCCTGCGCGGCTGCGGTTGCCATGACCACCGGCTTCTGGGGCTTTGTGGGGCCAGGACTGTCGACGATCTGGGTCAGTCCGCGCCTTGTGGCCGCGATTTCCGAAGGCGCAGGCTGCGCCCCTGTGAAAGTGGCCTCAACCGGCTTCAGCGAGCCAAGTTTTGTGTTCCTGCAAGGCACGGACACTTTGCTGGGCGGCGTGGAACAGTCCGCAGCCTTCTTGGCGCAGGACCCGGCCCCTTGCCGTGCCGCCGTGGTGGAAAGCCGTCAGGAACAGGCGTTTCTGGACGCCGCCAGCAAGGATGGGCTTGTGCCCGTGCTGGCAGGCAGGGTACAGGGCCTGAATATCAACGGGGGGCGGCAGCTCGATCTGGGGATTTATGTGCCCGGAGCGTCTGCAAGATGAGCGAGCAAGAGGTAAGGCCCCTGATGGCATCCGGACGTTTTTCCAAGGTGCGGCAGCGTTTTGTGGCAAATGTGGCCAGCATCCGCACCATTCTTGCAAACCGGCGTGCCCGGGCGAAGGGCCCGCATGAGCCACTGCCTGCCGGCCAGCGCCCGCAGGACTTTCTGGCCATCCTGCTGCTGGCAGCAGGTTTCGGCGTGGTGATGCTGGACATTCCCGCCATTCCATGGGTGCGGGCACTGCCACCGGAATATGGCGTGGTGTTCTCCTGGGTCACGGATCTGGGCAAGTCCAACTGGATCCTGTGGTCTACCGGACTGTTCTGCCTCGCCTGTCTGGCTCTCGTGAATGCGCAGGTTCTTGCTGTGCGGGTGCGCATGGCCGGAGCCATGATCTGGACCTATGCGGCCTTCGTCTTCTATTCCGTCGCGCTCAGCGGCCTCCTGGTGGTGATCCTGAAGTGGAGCATCGGCCGCGCCCGGCCGAAGCTGTATGAGGTGGCGGGCCCGGTCGAGTTCAGCCTCTTCGCCTTTAACAGCACCTACACCAGCTTTCCCTCGGGCCACTCGACCACGGTCGCCGCTTTCGCGCTGGCACTGGCGCTGATTTTCCCGGCCTGGCGCTGGCTGATCGCCGCCGTGGCCTTCTGGGCAGCTTTCAGCCGTGTGATGGTCGGGGCGCATTACCCTTCGGACGTTGTGGCGGGGTTGCTGCTCGGGGCCGCGACAACGCTATACTGCGCCCGCTGGATGGCGAAGCGCCGGATCGGCTTCGTGCTGCGCCCCGGTGGACGGATCCGTCCCATTGCCAATGCCTTCTCGGCGCGGGCAGCCTTCCGGGCGCTTTGGAATGCGGCCCTTGGGCGCCGGTCTATGACCGCGCATCCAGCCGCTGCACAGGATGAAAAGTGAGATGCCGATGAACGGTACAGAGCAGGGCATGGCAGAGGCCGGACTTGAGGTGAGCGTGATCGTGCCGGCCAAGGACGAGCGCGACAACCTGCCCATCCTGCTGGACGAAATTGCCGAGGCGCTGCAGGGCCGCGCCTTCGAGGTGCTGGTGATCGACGATGGCTCGACCGATGGCACCGATCAGGTTCTCGCCGGTTATGCCGCTTCCCATCCCTGGCTGCGCCCTCTGCGCCATGCCCGGTCCGGCGGCCAGTCCTGCGCCGTGCGCACCGGGCTGCGCCATGCACGCGGGCGGATTGTTGCCACGATCGATGGTGATGGTGAAAACAACCCGGCCTATATCCCGGAGCTGATGGCTGCGCTGGAAGCGGGCGGCCCGTCCGTGGCGCTCGCCGCCGGGCAGCGGGTGGGGCGCAAGGCAAGCCGTGCCAAGCGCATTGCCTCGCGGCTTGCCAACCGCCTGCGCGGCGCGCTGCTGAAGGACAACACCCGTGACAGCGGCTGCGGCCTCAAGGCGCTGCGCCGCGAGGTCTTCCTGCAGCTGCCGTATTTTGACAGCTGGCACCGCTTCCTGCCCGCGCTGGTGATCCGCGAGGGCTACGGCGTGGTGCATGTGGATGTGCTGGACCGGCACCGCCGCCACGGCACGTCCAAATATGGCATTTTCGACCGGGCCCTGATCGGCGCACTCGATCTGCTCGGTGTGTGGTGGCTGCGCCGCCGCCGCAAATCCATCCCCGAGGTTTCGGCCATCGAACCGGCCGCCGGACCCCGTTGAGACCACGCCGGAGCGGATCACAGGAGCCGCAATTCAGATGAACGCTTTGCTTGACTGGCTGCATACGGTTTTCGTGCAGCAGCTGGATGTTTGGATCATCCTGGGCTTCGTCGCCCAGTTCATGTTCTCGATGCGCTTTGTGGTGCAGTGGATTGCATCGGAGCGGGTAGGGCGGTCCATCGTGCCGGTGGCCTTCTGGTTCTTCTCCATCGGCGGCGGCACATTGCTGCTGATCTACTCGATCCAGCGTCAGGACCCGGTGTTCATCGCCGGACAGGCCCTTGGCCTGATCATCTATATCCGGAACCTGTGGCTGATCTTCAAGGAAAAGCGCCAGGATCCCACGATCTGAACCCAGAACCTTGGCTGCCAGGAAAAAAAACAACGGGCGGGATGGTCACCATCCCGCCCGTTCCTGTTCCGGCATGTCCGGCTGTCAGGCGGCGCGGATGGTGCCGAGGAAGCGGGAGAGCTCGCGGTTGAGCTGATCGGCCTGCTTGGCAAGATCGGCCGAGAAATGCAGCACGTCCGTCGAGGCGGAGCTGGATTCCTGTGCCGCACGGGTCACCGTGGTGATGGCACCGGACACTTCCGCGGTGCCGCTGGAAGCCTGCTGCACGTTGCGGGCAATTTCCTGGGTGGCGGAGGACTGCTCTTCCACCGAGGCGGCAACCGCGCCGCTGATCTGGCTCATCTTGCGGATGGATTCGGCGATGTCCGTGATGGCTGCGGCTGAGTCCGTGGTCGAGAGCTGGATGGAGGCCACCTGCGAGGCGATCTCCGTGGTGGCCTTGGCCGTCTGGTCGGCGAGCTGCTTCACTTCGGCGGCAACCACTGCAAAGCCCTTGCCGGCTTCGCCCGCACGGGCCGCCTCGATGGTGGCGTTGAGGGCGAGCAGGTTGGTCTGGCTGGCGATGCCGTTGATCAGCTCGACGATGTCGCCAATCTTCTGGGCCGCATCCGACAGGCTGTGAACCTTGCGGGCGGCCGTATCGGCATCTGTCACGGCCACATTCGACATGCGGTTGGACTGGTCGACCTGACCGGCGATCTCGCGCACGGAAGCGGTCAGTTCCTCGGTCGCAGCTGCCACGGTCTGGACGTTGGCCGAAGCCTGCTCGGCGGCCGCTGCCACGGTGATGGACTGCTGGGACGTGTGTTCCGCGTTGGAGGACATGGCCTGCGCCGCCTTTTCGAGACGGTTCGCGGCCACCGTCACATTGCTGACGATGCCGCCAACGGCATCTTCAAATTCCTTGGCAATGCGCGCCATCATTTCCCTCTGGCGGGCTTCTGCGCTGGCCTTCTCTGCATCGGCTTCCCGCTGCAGGCGTTCCTTCTCGATGCTGTTTTCCTTGAAGATCAGCGTAGCCTTGGCAACTGCACCGATTTCATCGCGGCGGTCCGTGCCCTCCACAGCGACCGTGTTGTCGCCATCCGCAAGCCGGGTCAGTGTTTCGACCATCGCGGAAATCGGCTTGGCCACGCCATACTGGCTGACATAGAGGCCGATGCCGATGCCAGCGATGATGGCAATGACAGCTGTGACCACCATGGTGGTTGCGGCGGAGATGGCGGAACTGGAGGCAGTCTCGCGCTGCGTCTTCATCATGCCATCGGAGTAGGTGCTGTAGACCTTGACCGCATCCGTTACGTTTTTCTGGCCGGAAAGGGCGGTTGCAAGGGCGCCAGTGATGGCTTCCTCATTTGCCGGATCCTTGGCGGCCACGTCCACCATGGCAATGATGGTCTTGAAATAGGCATCCATTGCCTTGCGCACATCGGCCAGCTGCTGCTTCTGCGCCGTGTCGGCCACCGCTTCGAGAACCGGTAGGCGGTCCAGCATTTCCTTGGAGCGGCGGTCTGTTTCGGCTCGGAAGTCGGAGGCTTTTTCCGGCGCGAGGGCCAGCTGATAGGTCATGCGGCTGATGGCGATGATGTCGATCCGCAGGTCCATTGCTTCGCGGGCCGCTTCTTCCGAAGCGCCGACTTCCGTGAAGGAATGACTGAGAGCGTTGATCTGCGTCCAGGCGACGGCCGCGATTCCGGTCGCGCAAAGTCCCATGAGAATGAGGACCGCCAGAATCTTCTGAACGATCGGAATATGCTTGAGTGCCATCGGTAAGGCCTTTCTGCCGAAGCGGAAGAATCTGGCCGTAACGATAGGATGTGGTGATTACTGAAGCTTTAAATGAAGATGACAGCTGGGTGACGTTGAGGACAGGTGGTCCGGCTTCTTTGTAATTTGAGATTGCACGTAGTTCTTCCGGTAAAATCTTCGGTTGCCGAATGTGGGGCGGGAGGTCTTCCGGTTTTATTTTGCGGCGCACAAGAAATCAGCCGCCCTGCGGGCAACTGATTCCTTCTTCAGGCGGCGAGCAGCGGTCTCATACCAATGCTCGATGAGCTTGACTTGTCGAGCGTTGGTTAAGCCCGTGCGGCGCTTGAGCAATTTCAAGGCGTGATGCATCAGCATCGAAAGCCTTGGTATCAGATGCCGGAAAGTTCGCTGCGGAAAGGCGGATTGGCGCCCGCGCGCGAAACCGTGATGGCGGCGACCGCCACCGCACGGGCCAGCGCGGCTGTAAGGCTCTGGTCCGAGATGCCTGCAATCGCCTCCTTGGTCAGGAGACCGGCATCCTCCAGCGCCGACAGGAAGCCGGCGTTGAACGTGTCGCCGGCGCCGACCGTATCCACCACCTCGACCTTGCGGGCCGGAACGGTCACGTCGAGCGTGCGGGTCAGAGCCCTTGCGCCATCCTTGCCAAGGGTGAGGATGACGATCTTCGCGCCGCTGGCGATCCAGTCCTGTGCAAGAGCCTCGAACGGCTCGCCGGGGGCCAGCCAGTCCAGATCCTCATGCGAGACCTTGATGATGTCCGCCTGCGGAATGATGCGGGAAAGACGGGCACGGTAGGCGGCTTCATCGGTGATGAAACCTGGGCGAATGTTGGGATCGAGCGAGATCACGCGGGCGGGGGCCTCGCGCGTCAGCAGGGCCTCATAGGCGGTGCCGCAGGGCTCGCCGATCAGGCTGATGGCACCGAAATGCAGGGCGCTTGTCCCGTCCGGCAGCACCGGCAGGTCTTCCGGCGTGATCAGCCGCCCGGCCGAGTTTTCGTCATAAAAGGTGTAGGTGGCGTCCCCATTGACCAGCCGCACGAAGGCAAGCGTCGTCGGGCGGGCAGAGCGGATGCACAGGTCCGACGTGACGCCGGAGGCGGCAAGATGGGCCAGAAGCTGCTCGCCGAAGAGATCCGTCGAGACACCGCAGAGGAAGCCTGCACGGTTGCCGAGGCGGCCAAGCGCAAGGGCCGTGTTGAAGATGGCGCCGCCCGGCACCGGCAGAAAGGCTGTGCCTTCCGTGCCAACAGTCCTTGGCAGCATGTCCATCAGCGCTTCGCCGCAACACAAGATCATCCGCGTTCCTCCCGGTTTCCGGATCAAATCAGCTCCGCACTGCTTGTGCCCCGGCACGCGCGGCGGCGCAAGATCCCCCCGGGCTGAAGGCGCGCCTCCTGCCTCCTGTTCTGCCGCCGCATGCCGGGATTGCGTGCCCTGACTACCCGGTCCGGTGCGTTCATCGTGGAATGGTGTCAGCGGTATTTTTCGATGAATTCATCGATGGACAGCTTGCGGATATCGGGGAGGGCTTCGCGCAGGGCGTCATGGCTCCAGTCCCACCAGGCAATGGCCTGCAGGGCTTCGGCCTGAGCTTCGGAAAAACGCCGCTTGATCGGACGGGCCGGAACGCCGCCGACAATGGTGTAAGGCGGCACATCCTTGGAGACCACGGCGCCTGCGCCAATGACCGCACCCGTGCCCACGGTGACCCCGGCCAGAACCGTGACCCCATGACCGATCCAGACATCGTGGCCGATGGTGACCCAATGATCCTTGCGCCATTGGAAAAATTCAGCATCGTCCTCGCCGAGGCCGTATTGGGCAGCGCGGTAGGTGAAGTGGTGCTGGCTGGCGCGCCAGGTGGCATGGTTGCCCGGATTGATGCGCACGCCTTCGGCAATCGAACAGAACTTGCCGATGGTCGACCAGACGATATTGCCGCCTTTCACGATGTAGGAATAATCACCAAGGCTCGATTCCCGCATGGAAACATGCGCCATGATCTCGGTCCATTTGCCGATCTGGCAATCAACCACCGTTGCGGTTTCGTGGATGCTGGGGGCTTCGGAGAGCGTCTTCATTATCTTGTACCGTCGTATGTGCCGATGAAACGGGTGCGGATGACTGCAGATAGGGCGTCGATGACATAGACCATGGCGATGATCAGGAAGATGATCGACCAGGCCTCATCCCAGCGGTAGGCGCCGATGCGGTCGGAAAGCAGGAAGCCGATGCCGCCCGCGCCGACGATGCCGAGAATCGTGCCGGAGCGGACATTGGATTCAAAATTGTAGAGCGTGATCGACAGAAGCACGGGCAGGACCTGCGGCAGAATGCCAAAGCGGACGGATTGCAGCGGTGCGCCGCCCGAGGCGATGACGCCTTCGACAGGCTTCTTCGAGGTGTTTTCGATGGCTTCGGCGTAAAGTTTCGCCAGCACGCCGATCTCGCTGACGGCGATCGCCAGAACACCGGCCAGAGGGCCAAGGCCGAAGGCACGGATGAAGATCAGCGCCAGGATCAGCGTTTCGAAGGCGCGGATAACATCAAAGCCGCGCCGCACGCCGAAGCGCAGGAACGGGAAGCGGTTGATGTTCTGGGCGCCAAGGAAGGAGAGGGGAAATGCGATGACGGCGCCCAGCACGGTGCCGAGGAAGGCCATCGACAGGGTTTGGGCAAGGCCGGTCAGGATCTCCGACATTTCCCGCCAGGACGTCCAGACATGGGGCGGGAACATGAAGGACAGCACCCGGCCAAGCCGTTGCAGCCCGTTCCAGAGCCGTTCGGGTGACGCATCGAAATCATAGAGGCACCAGGCAAACAGGGCCGTGAAAGCCAGCCAGAAGCACAGCCGGGCGAGCCGCTGCAGCGGAGGGCGGCGGAAGGCATGCGGCAGGCGGGCTCTGGCACGGGCGATTTCGGCTGCGGTGATGGCTGGGGCGGCAGCCGGGCCGTGACGATATGCGGTGTCGCGCTGCATCACGCGTTCCTTTCCAGGCCGATGATGTGATGGCGGAGCTTTTCCGACAGCCAGTCGATCACGGTGACGGTGACCAGGATGATCAGGAACAGGGCCGAAAGGTCGGTGTATTCCTGATAGGACAGGGCGGTGCGGAACTCCTGTCCAAGACCGCCGGCACCCACATAGCCGATGATCGAGGAGGAGCGGACGTTGATCTCGAAGCGCAGCAGCGTGTAGCTGATGATATTCGGCATGACCTGCGGCACCGCGCCATAGCGGATCTGGTCGAACCAGCTGCCGCCGGACGCCTTCACACCTTCCAGCGGGCGCATGTCGATGTTTTCGTTCACCTCGGAATAGAGTTTTCCGAGCGAGCCCGTGGTGTGGAAGGCGATAGCGAGCATGCCGGCCAGCGGTCCTGCGCCGAAGCAGAAGACGAAGATCAGTGCAAAAACCAGATCCGGCACGGTCCGGGCAATTTCCAGCACCCGCCGCGAAACCCACAGCGTGACGGGGCCCGGTGTCAGGTTGCGGGCAGCGAAGAAGGACAGCAGGAAACCGCCGGCAAGGCCCAGAACGGTAGCCATGAAGGCGATGAGGATCGTTTCCAGCAGCAGCCAGAGCCACACCTTCCAGCGCCAGAACCATTCGGCCAGGTCTTCACCGAGGCTTTCGGGCGAGAGGGAGGGGATGGTCTTGTACAGATATTCGCCAAGCCGGGGCAGACCGGCCAGCAGCACCCAGCGCTCGGCGCGGCTGCCGTCGGCAAGCGTGATCTGGCTGACCTTGAAGAAGTCGGAAAATCCGGCCGTAACCAGAA
Source organism: Pannonibacter sp. Q-1 (assembly GCF_054073275.1). Classification (NCBI taxonomy): domain Bacteria; kingdom Pseudomonadati; phylum Pseudomonadota; class Alphaproteobacteria; order Hyphomicrobiales; family Stappiaceae; genus Pannonibacter; species Pannonibacter sp. Q-1. The sequence continues at coordinate 211,094 of NZ_JBSXNB010000002.1, read as the reverse complement.
ACAGCACCAGAAGAAGGGCGAGGACCACAAGGAAAGTCAGCCGGGCGCGGCTGCGTTGCGCGGCATAGTCCCGCTCGAAGGCCGCTACTGTCGGGGATACAAGGGTCATAAGCTGTCCGTTGCTGCGTATTTTCTGCCAATGCCCAGCGTCACCGCCCCAGGTCTTGCAATGCTGACGCATCACGCCCTGACATTGCTCAAGCGCGGCATGGGCTTGGCCAGCTCCCGGTGAGCAAGGCCCACCGGGAGCTGGTCGTATTCACGCAGAGCTGATGTCAGCTCCGGCGCTGCTTCTTGAACCAGTCGCGCATGTCGATGATCCACTGGTAGCGGTCATGGTCGACCTCGACATAGCCCTTGGCCGTGGATTTTTCGGCGCCGGACATTTCCTTGAAGGCCACCGGATCGGCCGTGGGGACGTTCTTGACCGCGTCCTTCATTGCGGTGATCAGGCCTTCCGGCAGATTGGCGCGGGCCGCAAAAGGACCGGAGGTGATTTCCGGTGACTGCCAGATCCAGCAGATCTCGCCCTTCTGGATCATGCCCTTGGCTTCCATGCGCTGCGGAATGCCGTTGATCTCGTTGTTGATATAGGTGGCGGCCGCGTCGAACTGGCCGTTGGCAACACCGGCAACTCCCGCTTCATGGCTGCCGGAGAAGGGCGTTGCGCCAAAGAATTCGGACGGCTTGAAGCCCTGGTTGTCGAGATTGTAGTAGGGCACGTTGTAGCCCGAGGTGCTGTCCGGATCGGCAAAGGCGAGCGTCTTGCCCTTCAGGTCCTCGATCTTCTTGTAAGGGCTGTCACAGCGCACGGCGATGACCGAGAAGTAGCCGGTGGAACCGTCCTGCTGCACCTGTGTCAGAAGCGGGATCATGCCGCCTTCGGACTCCGTGTAGGCGGCCGCATAGGCGGAGGAGCCGAGGAAGGCGAATTCGATCTGGTTGGCCGCGAGCGCCTGGATCACGCCATCGTAGTTTCCGGCCGTGAAGATCTCCACATCCACGCCCACCGTCCGCTTCAGGTAGTCCTTGAAGGGGGTGTAGCGGGAGACGCGGTCGCTTTCGTTCTCGCCCGAGAGAATGCCGAACTTGACGACCTTGTAGTCGTTCTTCCAGTCCTGGGCGTGGGCGGTGGTTGCACCGAGGCCGAGGGCAAGCACGGTGGCGGCGGCAATGATACGCATGTCAGTCTCCCTTGAGAGGTCAGGCCGGCATCGCGACCCTGAGGCTCGTCGATGTCACGGATTCGGTGAAGTCCTCGAGGTCCTCGCTGCCGTAGATGCTGCGCATCACCTCGCAGGTGAGCAGCCGCGGCGCGCCGTCGAACATCACCCGGCCGGAGCGCATGGCGATGATCCGGTCGCAGTAGGTGCGGGCGGTGTCGAGGGTGTGAAGGTTGACGAGGATGGTGATGCCATCCTCTCGGTTGATGGTGCGCAGGGCATCCATCACGCGGGTCGCATTGCCCGGGTCAAGGCTTGCGATCGGCTCGTCGGCAAGCAGGATGCGCGGGTTCTGCACGAGGGCGCGGGCAATGGCGACACGCTGCTGCTGGCCGCCGGAAAGCGTTCCGGCCCGCTGCAGCGCCTGCGGGGCAAGATCAAGCCGGTCAAGGGCGTGGATGGCGAGCGTGCGCTCCTCGTCCGAGAACTGCATCGCCATGGAACTGAGGAAACCGTGGGCGGAAAGACGGCCGACCAGCACATTGGTGAGGACGTCGAGCCGCTCCACCAGATTGAACTGCTGGAAGATCATGGCGCAGTCCCGGCGCCAGCTGCGCAGGGCCTTGCCCTTCAGCGCACCGACATTGAGACCGCCGAAATGGATCGTCCCTTCACTCGGGTCGATCAGCCGGTTGATCAGGCGCAGCAGCGTGGATTTGCCTGCGCCTGAGCGTCCGATCACCCCGACGAACTGGCCCGGGGCAATGGAGAGCGTGACGTTGTCGACGGCGCGCGTGGCGCCGAAGGAGCGGCCGAGGCCGGAGAGGGAAAGGATGTTCTGTTCCATGACGGGAAGACTGCCCGCCCTCTGTAACAGCGCCACGTCATCCGAATGAATTTTCATCTGGGCCTTTGTGACGTATCCGTGACGGACATGCAGCTTTTACGGGTAAGGGACGTTGCTCCCGCCGCGGAAAGTCTTTCAGGCGGTGGCTGAAGCCCGGTTTAAACTCATCAATCCAATAGGTTAGACCGTGCGCCGGGCTGACGGCGGGGGCTTGCTGCAATGAAAGGTTCATCTGTCCTTCGCTGAACTGTCATGTAAACGGCGGAAAGTCATTCGAACCAATTTTCACACTGTCCGCCGGCTCCATGCCATTTGCCGGGCCGGTGCGTCAGGAAAAGGCAATGATCGAGACAGCGCATCAGTTCGAGGGACTGGCCGAGTTCTATGAGGCCGGCCGTCCCGGGTATCCACCTGCGGTGTTTGCGCATCTGGCGCGGATCTGTCCGGCCCGCTCCGGGCTGAAGGTGGCCGTGGATGTGGGGGCGGGGCCGGGCAATTCGACGGGCGATCTGCTCACCGGCCTTGGTGATGGCTGGAGCGTCATTGCGGCAGAGCCGGGAGAGGACATGCGCCACGTGCTCATGCGCCGGTTCCGCAATACGCCGCAGGTGCAGATCATCGGTGCCCCGGCCGAGCAGCTGAGCCTGCCGCCGGATTTTGCCTCGCTGGTGGTGGCCTGTTCGGCCGTGCATTGGTTCGACCGGCCGAAATTCTACGCCGAGGCGGCGCGGATCCTGTCGCCGGGCGGCATTCTGGCGGTTGTGCGCAACCGGCGCAGGCCGGGGCAGATCTTTGACGGGTTCGACGCTTATGTTTGGAAACACTATCCCAACAGTGCGGAGCTGGAAGCCCGGGAGCAGCGCAAGGAGCCGAGCCATGAGGAACTGTCGGGACTGGACGGTTTCCTGACCGCGCACAGCCGGCGCTGGCCCTGGTCCCGCGCCTTTACAGCGCGGGAACTGATCGATTTCTATCTGACGCGGGCAGTGGTCTGGACTGTTGTCCGCCGTCTTGGCCTGTCGCGGGTGATGGCGGATTTTCGGGACATCTGCGCGTCCCATGGCCTTTCGGGCGAGACGCGGATGGACATGCACTTCGACACGCTGGTGCGCTGGACGCAGCGCCGGGCCCGTCCGGCAAGAACGGGCTTAACCAATGCTCGATAAGCTTGACTCATCGAGCATTGGTTAAGCCCGTGCGGCGCTTGAGCATTTTCAAGGCGTGATGCGTCAGCATCGAAAGCCTTGGTATGAGAGGAACGGTGCCGCCGCAGGTGGCGGCACCGCAGGCGCGGCTCAAGCCGCCTTTGCGCATGCCCCGAGATGGCCGCCGGAGTAGATGAACCGGCCCTGGCGCAGCGTGGCCCGCACATGGCCAATACCTGCATCATCTGCAATGACAAGGTCTGCCAGGCGGCCGGTTTCGATGCTGCCGCGATCGTCGAGGCCGAGGGCTTTTGCGGGGTTGAGGGTTGCCAGACGCACGGCGCCGGGAAGGCCATCCCGGTCTGTTCCGGCGAGTTCCAGCAGGGCCGGAAGCATGGCCGAGGGGTGATAGTCGGAGGCCAGCATGTCGAGAAGACCCGCGGCATGGGCTTCGCGGGCCGAGAGATTGCCGGAGTAGGACTGGCCGCGCAGGGCGTTGGGGGCACCCATGGCCGTGGCCAGCCCGCGGCGGCGCGCTTCGGCCGCAGCCTCCAGCGTCACCGGGAATTCGCTGATGACCACGCCGAGGCCATGCATCAGTTCCACCTTGTCCGTTGTGTCGTCGTCATGGCTGGCAAGGGCGACACCATGCGCCCTGCACAGGCTGGAAATGGCTTCGAGCGTTTCGGCCAGAACGCTTGCCGGCTGCGTCCGCTCTTCGATGCGGCGGGCGATGGCCTCGGCCGCTTCTTCGCGGCTCAGGCCCCTTTCCCGGGCCATCTTCTGCACGTGCCGCTCGATGTCGCGGTACTGGCCCTGGCCGGGCGTGTGGTCGGTGAGCGAAATGAGATCGACGGTCCCCTCCGTGATCAGTTCCTCGATGACGCTGAGTGCCTTGGGGAAGGTGATCTCGAAACGGGCATGGACGCGGTGATCGACATTGAGCATGTGCCGCATGGCCTTCAGCTTGCGGATCACGGCGCTGGTGTGTTCATAGCTGCGCAGATGCCCGTAGGTGGACATGGGGCTGAAGGAGAGGGCGGCATAGGCAGTGGTGAAACCGGATCCGGCGAGGCGCCGGTCAAGATCGCGCAGCCCCAGTTCCAGCGGCATCGGTACATTCGGGCGCGGCTCGACCTCGCGTTCCACCATGTCGCCATGCATGTCGACAAAGCCGGGCAGCAGCAGCAGGTCGTTCCCCTCAAGCTCTGCGCCCGCAACCGGAGTATCGCGCAACTCGGCGATGCAGCCATCCTCGATCCGCAGGGAGCCGTGTTCGATCACCTCGTTCGGGGTGACAATGCGAAAGTCAGACAGCCACATGATCAAGTTCTCCGGTTGCCGCAGGCGCGTAGGGGACTGCCGTTTCCGGCACAGTCTGGGTGGTGAGGAGGATTTCCCGGTCGATCAGGCCCGCCACATCACCCGGGTGATGGAAAACACCGATCATGGCGACACCGCCGGCCTTCAGATCCGCCAGCCGCCGTACCAGGGCAGCGCGGGCGCCGGCATCGAGCGAGGCGGTTGGCTCGTCCAGAAGCAGGAGCTTCTGCGGCAGGATCAGCGCACGGGCAAGGTTGACCTTCTGCTGTTCGCCGCCGGAAAACGTGGTGGGATAGGCGCGCCACAGATCGCGTTTCACGCCGAATTCTTCAAGCCTGCGGTGTGCCTCGTCAAGGGCCTCGGCTCTGGCCATGCCCGCCCGGCGCAGCGGTTCGGCGACGATCTCGTCGGCGGCAACGCGCGGGCGCGCGGTCAGGAACTGGGTGACGAAGCCGATGTCACGGCGCCGCAGCAGGGTGATGTCGACATCGGCGGCTGTTGCAAGGTCGATGCGGCCTTCGCCGGCCGCGTACCAGATGTGCCCGGCCTGCGGCAGGTAGCTGCGGTAGAGCGTGCGCAACAGGGTGGATTTGCCAGCCCCGTTTTCGCCCCGCAGCAGCAGGAACTCACCGGCATGAAGGCGGAAGGAAATGCCGCTGAAGGCGTGCAGTTCCTGGTCGAGGTGATACATGTGGAAGCGCTTTGACAAACCTTCCACGTCGAGAAGCGGGGTCATGCGGACTGGTTCCTTGTTGTCAAAGTTTGGCCTGCACGAGCTGCTGGGTGTACTCGTGCTGCGGATCCTGGAACACCTGGTCGACTAGCCCCTGTTCCACCACCTTGCCACGGCGCATCACCATGACGCGGTCTGCCATGGTGTGGATGACGCCCAGATCATGCGAGACGATGACCATGGTGATGGCGCGGTCACGCTGAAGCCGCTTCAGCGTGTCCAGCACCAGCGCCTGCACCGAGACATCGAGGCCGGTGGTGGGCTCGTCGAGCAGCAGCAGCGAGGGTTCCAGCGCGATGGCCTTGGCGAGCTGGACGCGCTGCTGCATGCCGCCGGACAGTTCGATGGGCCGGGCATCCATGCGCTCCAGCGGGAATTCCGAGGCGTCGAGTGCATCCCTTGCCTTGCCGCGCAGCACCTTGAAGCTGCGCTCCCCGGCCACCAGCAGCCGTTCGGCCACATTGCCCGATGAGGAGTGGCGCATCAGCAGGCCGAGGTGCGGGTTCTGGTAGACGATGCCGATGTTGCGGGCGCAGAGCATCCGGCGCTCGAACCGGCCGAGGTCGAACAGGTTGCCGGTCAGATCCGCTCCGGCGGGGCCAGGCAGATTGAGGTGATAGGTGCCGCTGCCGGGCGTGTCCTCGAGGTTCATCATGCGCAGCAGCGTCGACTTGCCCGAGCCGCTCTCGCCGACGATGCCCAGAACTTCGCCCGGATAGACGGTGGCATCAACGCCGTCGAGGGCGGTGACCCCGCCAAAGCGGCGGGTAATGCCGCGCATGGTGAGGAGCGGGGGAACGGTCATCAGCCGGGGCGCGGCCTCGATGCGCTGAGCGGGGCTTTGGACGGTCATGGGCGGAACTCCCCGTTCTTGTACCAGGTCCCGATGTCCGGGACGGCTTCGCCTTCGCTGCGGCGGATGGCCTTGATGCCGAAATGGCTGTCGGACACCTCGAAGGATGAGCCGCCATCGTCCTGCGGGATCTCGTTCATGAAATAGCCTGTCACGCCGGAGCGGTGGCAGGTGAGCGGCTGGTGCTCCTCGACCTTGTAGGGCACATCCGAGAAGACCAGCGGCTCCACCCTCGTATAGGGCGGCACGGCATAAAGGCGCTTCTCGCGGCCGGCGGAAAGGAAGGTCAGATGCCGCGCCATGTGAAGCTTCGGCACATCCCAGCGCGGGACCGGCGAGGGCGTCATCACATGGCGGCCGTTGACAAGGCTGGGATAGGCCGCGCCCTGCATGATGCGGCCGGAGCGGACCATCTGCTCGTAAAGTGTCAGCCAGAGGCGGCCATAGTCGGCATCGGCGTGCATCTGCCGGGCCACCGACATGTTCGGCTCGACGGGGCGCAAGGGTTCCGGGTTCGGCACCTGCAGGACGAGGATCTGGTCCTCCCGCAGGATTTCCTCCGGCACCCTGTGGCGGGACTGCAGGATGGTGGCTTCGCCCGTGTCCCAGGTCTCACCAGCGCCCGAGACGCGGGCGAGGAACTTACGGATCGAAGCGGCGTTGACGCTGTCATCGGCGCCCTGGTCGATGACCTTGACGACGGATGACGGCTTCAGCAGCGTCAGCGTCACCTGCAGGCCGCCGGTTCCCCAGCCGCGGGCAATGGGCACCTCGCGGCTGGCATAGGGCATCTGGCAGCCGGGCACGGCGACGGCCTTCAGCATCTTGCGGCGCAGTTCACGCTTGGCGGAGGCATCCAGGAAGCCGTAGGAGAACGCCTCCCAGGGTTTGGTCAGGCTGGCAAGGCTGGTCATGCGGAAATCTCCCCGGTGATGGCCGGCTCCGGTGCGGCGCCAGATACGGCGGCAGATACGGGATCGGGTGCCGTCTTCGCCCCGGCAGCATTCCCCCCGGTGGCCTTCGACTTGGCGTCGCGCAGGGCATCCAGCGCCGACTGGAAGGTGACATAGTGGGGCAGCTTGAAGTGGATGCAGAAGCCGGAGGCCTCCACCGGCTCGGTGTGATAGAGGAAGAATTCCTCGTTCACCGGCGAATTCTGCGGCGCATCCGGGGCGTTGAGGTCGAGGGTCGCTCCGGCGATGACCTTGATCTCGTTCCAGCCCAGCGTGGCGCAGAAGCCAAGGTCGAGCTGGCCCGACTTGCCCTTGGAGGTGACTTCGGCCTGAGAGACCTTGACCCGTCCGGCGCTGAACAGGGTGCCGCACGGATGACGGACGCTCACCTCCGCTTCCGCAAGGCGCAGTTCGTTGACCGTCGGATGCGCGTTGCCGTAGCCGCGCATGGCGGAATAGCCCAGCGCCAGAACGCCGCCGGTGTCGGCCCGGGCGAGACTCTGCAGCGTGTGGGCGCGTTTGGCCGGGAACAGCAGCGGCTCGCGCGTCAGGTCGGGAATATCGTCCGGTGCCACCTCTTCGCGCGCCGGATCGGCGACGAGGCCCTGCGCCTTCTGCCAGGCGGCCAGAGACGGCTGGCGGGCGGGAGCGGGCAGAGGCGCCGGCTCAACCGGCTCCGGCACAAGGGGCCGGCCTTCCAGCACGCCGGTGGCCAGCAGGCGGTGGGAATAGTCGAGCGAAGGCCCAAGGATCTGGCCGCCGGGAATATCCTTGAAGGCGGCAGAGATGCGGCGGTGGGTGAAGAGCTGATCCTGCGCCACCGTTTCGGCAATGGCAAGGCGCGGCTGCGTGGTGCGCCAGGCCCGCAGCAGCAGCACGGCCTCATAAAGGTCGCCGCCGGACTGGGCCAGCGCCAGCGCGGCCAGATCTTCCTCATAAAGCGAGGCCTCGCCCATGACCCGGCCGATCAGCCAGGGCAGGGACTGGCGGATCTCCGCGACGCGCTCCGCGCCAATGGTGCCCATTCCGGCCCTGTAGAGCCTCTCGGACTGGTCAATAGCCCTTTCCCCGCCACGGGTTGCGACATAAGCCATCAGAGCACCTCGATCCGGGTTGAGCGCGGCAGGCCCATCACCTTGCTGCCATCGGCAATGAAGAGATCAAAGCCGAGCGGGTAGCGGCACAGGTCATTGCGCAGGGCAAAAAAGCCCTGCGGCAGGCCAGCGACGGCGATCTCGCGCGTGGTTTCGATGCCTGGACCCGACAGGCGCAGGCGCCGGCCTTCGCCCAGGCGGGCTTCGGTGACAACGGTTGCGCCCTCGTCCGGGTAGAGCGTGGAGCCGGTCTTCAGGGCGGCAAGCCGGGCCGCATTTGCGTCAGGGCCCAGTTGCAGGAACACGTGGCAGGCCTCATGCAGCGGGGCAAGCGTTGCACCCGTCTGCACTGCGAGCCCGGCAATCACCGGATCATCGGCATGGACCCGGCATTCCCGGTCGATGAGCGCGAGAAGGATGGTGCGCGTACCGGGTTCGGGCAGATGGCGCACGTCACCGGGGCGGCTCAGCGCCCAGAGGATCGCCTCGAAGGCGGCATTGTCGCGGATTTCATCCTCACCCCGCAACGGCGCGGTGATGAGGGCATGTGAACTGGCGGGCAGGGCACCCATGACCGGGCCTCCTTGAGGGATAGGGGGATCAGAAGGTTTCCATGTCGACGCGTGTCGCCTCGATGGCGCAAAGGCTTTGCCGGTCGCGGGCGGCATTGGTGGCGATGGTTTCGGCAACGAAGGCGCTGATGGCTGCGGGCTCGATCCCGGCAGAGGCTGCAGCGTCGATGAGGGCCATGGCCATGGCCCATTCAAGATCACGGCCGGTGACCATGCCATAGCCGGTCGAGCCGTGGGCGGTCAGGCGGACCTCGGCTTCGGCCACCAGAACCTCGCCGAGGTGGAAGTCGGTGCCCTTGACCGTGTCGCGGAAGGGCAGCATGACGAGGCCGGTGCGGCTGCACAGCACGTCAATGGCGCCGAGAGAGGGCAGAAGGCTTTCGGCGAAACCTTTCACCTTGTCCGCACAGCCGTGGGACAGGGCGGTCAGCATGGCGCCGTGACCGGCGGGTGCGGCGGCGTCAGGGGAGGCAAGAGCCGGGCCCATGCCCTCACTCATGCCCTCACTCATGCCAGTCTCAATGCCAGCGTTTATGGCAGTGTCAGTCATCCTGGTCCGGGCTCCCGGTTTCGGGTGGAAGATCGAAGGTGAATTGCACGCGGTTGGCGGCCCAGATGGCCTGCGAGTAACCGATGGGCCGTCCGGTCAGATCCACATCGGTCTTGGTCACGGCCAGAACCGGCTGATCCGGGTGCTGCTTCAACAGGCGCGCTTCTTCGGCCGTCGGGCGGCGGGCGTAGATGGTGGTGCGCTTGCGCAGATAGTCCGTGATGCCATGGGCGCGGTAGACATCCGTCACGGATTGCCCGGCGCGGCGCTGCCCGGCCATATCGGGGAAAAGCGCCTGCGAATGATAGACAACACCAAGACTGAGCGGCACGCCATCGGCAAGGCCAAGGCGCATCATACGGTGGACCGGCGTGCCTGCCGGCAGTTCAAGGGCTTCGGCAACCCGGCGCGGCGCAGGGATCACGTCATCGGAGACCTGTTCGCCTGCGGGCGTGACGCCCTGGCTCAGGAGGTTCTGGCGGAAACGGGTCCGGTGGCCGATCTGGTAGTTGATGAGCGGTGCGCTCTCGACGAAGGTCCCGCGTCCCTGCTCAACCCGCAGCTTGCCTTCAACGGCCAGCGCAGCGATGGCGCGGCGCACGGAATGGCGGCCTGCTCCAAATTCGGCACAGAGTTCCGGTTCGGTCGGCAGTTGCGCTCCCGGCGCGAGGCTGCCAGACAGAATATCAGCAGCAAGCCGGTCCCGGATCGATTGCCACGTTTCACGCGCCATCAAGGCCTCCAATTCATTCGAATGAATTGCGTGATAGCTGCTTTAGGTGACAGGGCCGTGACGCGGAGGCTTTTGGGCCGCCAATTTTTACCCAGCCCGTTTTGCCGTCAGGAACCGGCTTGCTGCGTCCGCATTCCGGTGTCTGGCCGGCCCTCCTCAATTCAGGCCCGGACCGCCAGGCAGAAGGGATCAGTCCCGAGGCTTGATGCGGCCGGGCGGGCGGCGGTCGATGAGGGAGAGAACCAGCGGCGCGAAGGAAATCAGCAGCACGATGCGGGTGATGTGGTGGCTGGCCACATAGGCGACTTCTGCCTTCATGGCGAGGGCGATGAGGCTCATCTCGGTGAGGCCGCCGGGCGCATAGGCCAGCACGATCTGCGAGGTGGTCTGGCCGATGAAGGCGCCGAAAACGAGCGCAAACAGCAAGGTCACCAGCAGGGTCATCAAGGTGGCGCCGAAGCTGAGGGAGACGGCGTGGATCACCTCGCGCCGCCCGGCTCCCAGAAACCGGCAGCCCATGATGGTGCCCATCAGCACCTGACAGGCGATCACCAGTCCCTGCGGCGGGGCGCTGGTGGTGATGCCGGTGACATGGACGGCGGCACTCAGCAGCATGGGGCCGACGAGGGTGGCAGCAGGCAGGCGCAGTTTCAGTGCCACGAAGGCGCCGATGACGCCGCAGGCCGCGAGGATGGCAAGGTCCTGCCAGGACGGGCTGCCGCCCTTGGTGATGGCTGTGCCCACGTTCTGGCCCTCGATGATGCGGAACCAGAAGGAAATAAGGCTGATGGTGACGACGATGCGGGCCGCATGCGCCAGAATGATCTTGCGCTCGTCGCCGCCCAGATCCTTGCCGAGGCTGACCATTTCCATCAGCCCGCCCGGCATGCCGGAGCAGAAGGCGGTGATGCGGTCAAAGCCGCCCACCTTCATGTAGAAGGGAACGGCCAGCACGCCGGAGACAACGAGATAAAGCGCCAGCAGGCCAAGCGAGATGGCCCAGTCGCCGAGCTGTCCCATGAGGGCGGGCGAAAAGCCGGAGCCGAGCAGCACGCCGATGACCGCCACAAGAGCAGGGCGGATGCGGTTCGGCGGCAGGATCGGTGCGCCAAAGATCGATGCCACCATGGTGAAGAGCATGGAGCCCAGCATCCACGGCAGCGGCATATGGGCCAGCCAGAACAGGATGCCGCCCGCAGCCCCGAGCAGCGCGCCAAAGGCAATGCGGCGCAGCACGTCCGGCGTCAGGGCGCGCGCATTTTCTGTGCCGGAGGCTTCCGGGCCTGTCTGTTCAGGGGCAGGGTCTGGTCGGGACACGGGGGTGCTGCGGGTCGGGGAACGTCACGGCGGAGGCGCACCGCAGCCTCGCTTCTGAAAAGAAACCCTCCGGCCCCGGTGCACGCGGGACTATAGGCAGCTTGTTGCCGTGAGACAACCCGGTTGCCTGTCCTTCATGCACCGGCCCCGCGGCCGGAGGGATCTCCTGAAGGTTGGGGTCTTCAGGAAATGTCCATGACAATGCGGCCGTCGATCTGTCCGGCGCGCATCTTGTCAAAGATCGCATTGATGTTGTCGAGCTTGTCCATGGCGTAATGCGCCTTCACCTTGCCGTCGGCAGCAAAGGCGAGGGATTCGGCAAGGTCATTGCGCGTGCCGACGATGGAGCCGCGAATGGTCTTGCGGTTGAGCACCGTGTCGAAGATCGGCAGCGGGAAATCGCCGGGGGGCAGGCCGCACAGGGCCATGGTGCCGCGCCGGGCCAGCATGCCGAAGCCTTGCGCAAAGGACTTGGTGGAGACGGCAGTGACGAGCACGCCTTCCGCGCCGCCCAGCTTCTGTACCTCGGCCACTGGATCGGTGGTCAGTGCGTTGATCGTCAGATCGGCGCCAAGGCTGCTGGCGAGCTTCAGCTTGTCGTCGCTGATATCGACGGCAATCACCTTCATGCCCATGGCCCGGGCATATTGCACGGCCATGTGGCCAAGGCCGCCGACACCGACGATGACCACGGTTTCGCCGGGCTTTGTCTCGGTTTCCTTCAGGCCCTTGTAGACCGTGACACCGGCACAGAGCACGGGCGCTGCGGGGGCAAATTCGAGGCCGTCGGGCAGGTGGCCCACATAGTCCGGATCGGCCAGCACATATTCGGCAAAGCCGCCGTTGACGCTGTAGCCGGTGTTGTGCTGGTCGTGGCACAGGGTTTCCCAGCCGCCCATGCAATGCTTGCAATGGCCGCAGGCCGAATGCAGCCAGGGCACGCCCACCCGGTCGCCTTCCTTGACGCCCTTGACGCCGGAGCCGACCTCGCAGATGTAGCCGACGCCTTCATGGCCCGGAATGAACGGGGGATTGGGCTTCACCGGCCAGTCGCCTTCGGCGGCATGAAGATCAGTGTGGCAGACGCCGCTCGCCATCATCTTGACGACGATCTTGCCCGCCGTTGCTTCCGGCTTCTGCACCTCGCTGATGTCGAGCGGGGCTCCGAAAGCCCTGACGACGGCTGCTTTCATCTTTGCAGACATGTGCTGTCTCCTTCCGTCCAGCAGGAAATGGCTGCACCGCGCGGAAACAGGAGTTCCCGGGCAGCGGCTTGCCAAGAAGGTGCCAGCGATGAGGCGGTATCATCCTTGCGCCAGATCAATTGCCGGTTGTTTCTTGGGCCGGTCTGTGGCTTGACAGCCGGGGCGCCGCACCGAACCATGGCGCAACAGTCAGTTCTTTCAGGAGTTTGCCGCCATGAGCCAGTCCACCTTCAAATCCTGGGCCGAAACGGCTCCGAAGCTCGTGGCGGTGGCGGCGGGGCGGGCGCCTGCGGATCTCGTCATCCGGGGCGGGCGGCTCGTCAACGTGCAGAGCCGGGAAATCCTCGACGGCTGGCAGGTGGCGGTCAGCGAGGGCCGTTTTGCCTATGTGGGCCCTGATGCCTCGCACTGCATCGGCGAAGGCACGAAGGTGGTGGAAGCGGACGGGCGCTTCCTTCTTCCCGGGCTGCTCGATGGCCACATGCATGTGGAGAGCGGCATGCTGACCCCGGCGGAGTTCGCCGCCGCTGTCATTCCCCATGGCACCACGACGATCTTTCACGACCCGCACGAGATCGCGAATGTGCTGGGGCTGGCGGGCGTGAAGATGATGCATGACGAATCGCTGCTCCAGCCCATCAACATGTTCACGCAGATGCCCTCCTGCGCGCCGTCGGCTCCGGGGTTGGAGACGACGGGCTTCGAGATTTCCGCCGAAGACGTGGCGGAGGCCATGAGCTGGCCCGGCATCATCGGCCTTGGCGAGATGATGAACTATCCGGGCGTCATCAACGGCGACCCGCAGATGCTGGCGGAAATGGCCGCGACCATGGCCGCCGGAAAGACGGTTGGCGGCCATTATGCCAGCCCCGACCGGGGCATTCCCTTCCACGCCTATGTGGCGGGCGGCGCGGCGGATGATCATGAGGGCACGGCGGAATCCGATGCCATAGCCCGCGTTCGTCAGGGCATGCGCTCCATGATGAGGCTGGGCTCGGCCTGGTACGACGTGGAAAGCCAGATCACGGCGGTGACGCAGAAGGGGCTCGATCCGCGCAACTTCATCCTGTGCACCGATGACTGCCACTCCGGGACCTTGGTCAATGATGGCCACATGAACCGGGTGGTGCGCCATGCGATCGCCTGCGGCTGCGATCCGGTGATCGCGCTGCAGATGGCCACGATCAACACGGCCTCCCACTTCGGCCTGGAGCGGGAGCTTGGCTCCATCGCGCCGGGCCGGCGGGCGGATGTGATCCTCACCTCCAGTCTTACCGATCTGCCCATCGAGGATGTCTATGCCCGCGGCGTTCTGGTGGCGCAGGGGGGCAAGCTGCTGGCGGAGTGCCCGCATTATGACTGGCCGCAAAGCGCCCGCGAGACCGTGCGGCTCGGCAAGGTGCTGGAGGCTGCCGATTTCGCCATTCCCGCGCCTGCCGGAGCTATTGCGGTGAAGGCCCGCGTCATCGGTGTCGTCGAAAATCAGGCCCCCACCAAGGCCCTGACGGCGGAGCTTCCCGTCTCCGGCGGGCTGGTGGAAGCGGAAGGCGAAGTCTGCCAGATCGCGCTGGTGGAGCGCCACCGTGCCACGGGCAAGGTGGTCAACGGCTTTGTTTCCGGCTTTGGCTACACGGGAGACATGGCGATTGCCTCGACCGTTGCTCATGACAGCCATCACATGATCGTCGTCGGCACCAGCCGGCAGATGATGGCAAAGGCGGCCAACCGTCTGGGCGAGGTAGGCGGCGGTGTCACCGTCTGGAAGGACGGCAAGGAACTGGCGCTGGTGGAACTGCCCATCGCCGGGCTCATGTCTGACTGCCCCGCCGTGGATGTTGCTGCGAAGGCGGCGGCGATGGTGGAGGCCATGGCGGCCTGCGGTTGCACCCTCAACAACGCCTACATGCAGCACTCGCTGCTGGCGCTTGTCGTGATCCCCGAACTGCGCATTTCCGATCTCGGGCTCGTTGATGTCATCCGTTTTGAAATGACCGATCTGATCATGGAGAACGCGCAGTAGCAGCTGGAAGCCCAACCGCGCCGCATACTCAGGCGTCGCCCCGGACGGAGCGGAGCGCAGATCCGGGGTCTACTCGCTTCCAGAGAGGTGCGGATAAAACGCAAGGCAGAGGCTGACACCGTCCCGCTGCCGCTCGACTTCAAACGCGGCAGCTCTCCACGAGCGAGTGGGCCCCGGCTCGAAGGCTGGGGCGACGCCTGAGAGGGGCGCAATGCCTTGCCTCTCCGACAGGTCCCCGCACACGGCGGGGACGGCTCGGGAGGAGGGCTCAAGCTGCCACGTTTGCCGCCTGCGGGTGGAAGCAGGCGGAGACGTGGGTGGGTAGGCCATTGGCCGGGACAAGCTCCGGCTTCTGCGCCCGGCAGATGTCGGTTGCAAAAGCACAGCGCGGGGCGAAGGAGCAGGAGACGGGTTTCGTCTCCAGCGCGGGCGGGGAGCCGGGAATGGCGTCAAGCCGCTGGCCCTTGACCACATCATGCAGGTTTGCCGCCAGAAGGCCGCGCGTGTAGGGATGCTGCGGGTTGCGGATGATCTCGCGCGCCGGGCCCATCTCCACGATATTGCCCGCATACATGACCGCGATCCGGTCCGACACCTCGATGGCAACGCCGATGTCATGGGTGACGAAAATGACGCCCATGCCGAATTCCTTCTGCAATTCGCGCAGCAGCAGCAGGATCTGGATCTGCACGGTGGCATCAAGGGCGGTGGTCGGCTCGTCGGCCAGCAGCAGCTTCGGGCGGCAGGCGAGGGCGAGGGCGATCATGGCGCGCTGGCGCATGCCGCCGGACATTTCATGCGGATAGTTCTTCAGCCGCCGCTCGGGCGAGGGAATGCGCACGCGGGTGAGCATGTCCAGCGCCACATCCATGGCGGCCAGTTTGCTCACGCCCTTGTGGCGCATCACGGTTTCGGCGATCTGGTCGCCGATGGTGAAGACCGGATCGAGCGCCAGCGCCGGTTCCTGGAACACCATGGAGACTTCGCTGCCCCGGAAGGCGGAAAGGGCTGCGCCCTGCAGCTTCATCACGTCGGTGCCATTCACCCGCACGCTGCCTTCGATGTCCGTCCGGCGCGGCGGCAGCAGACGCAGCAGCGTCTTCAGCGTCACGCTCTTGCCGGAGCCGGATTCGCCCAGCAGCCCAAGCGTTTCGCCCTGCTGCAGGGTCAGGCTGACGCCGTTGATGGCATGGACCGTACGCTCACCCTTGAAGCGGACGGTGAGATTGTCGAATTCCATCAGGGGGGCGGCGGTGGTCATTGTGCCAGTCGCTGTGCCGGTCACTGTGCTCGTCATTCTGCGGCCTCCTTCACGGCAAGGCTGTGGCCGGAGGCGGGCTCCAGCATGTGGCAGGCGGCCATGTGGTCTTCCGCGCCAGGAAGGGCGGCAAGGGCAGGTTTGGCCGCAGCGCAGACGCCTTCGGCAAAGCGGCAGCGGGTGTGGAAACGGCAGCCGGTGGGCGGGTTGATCGGGTTGGGCGGATCGCCTGCAAGCGGCGGTTCCATGGTGCGGTTGTCCGGGTCCATGGAGGGCATGGCGGCAAAGAGCGAGGCGGTATAGGGGTGGGCCTGCCGCTCGTAGATGCTCTCTGCAGGTCCGATTTCCACCACTTCGCCCAGATACATCACCATCACCCGGTCGGAAATGTAGCGCACCACATTCAGATCATGGGAAATGAAAACATAGGTGAGGCCCAGCTCTGCCTTGAGGTCGTTGAGCAGGTTCAGCACCTGCGCTTCCACCGACTTGTCGAGGGCGGAGACGGCCTCGTCGAGGATCACGAGGCGCGGGGCCATGGCCAGTGCCCGGGCTATGTTGATGCGCTGACGCTGGCCGCCGGAGAGTTCGTGCGGGTAGCGGTGGGCAAAGCGGGCAGGATCAAGCCCCACCTTTTCCATCAGGCTGCGGGCGCGCCCCTCCGGATCGTCCATGCCATGCAGTTTCGGGCCGAAGGCGATGGAGTCGAGGATGGTGAGGCGCGGGTTGAGCGAGGCGTAGCTGTCCTGAAACACCATCTGCACGCCGCGCCGCAGGTCCTTCAGCGCCAGTTCCGCGCCTAGCGCCTCGCCGTCAAAGACGATCTGCCCGGCATCATGCGGGATGAGTCCGATCAAGAGGCGGGCGGTGGTGGACTTGCCGCAGCCGGACTCGCCGACGATGCCGAGCGTCTCGCCTTTTTTCACATGGAATGAAACGTCATCCACCGCATGCACCGTGCCGGTGCGCCGGTTGAGAAGGCCGGAGCGGATGGGGAAGTGCTTGGTCAAGTTCTGCGCCATCAGCAGGGGCTGGGCCGGGCCACCCCTGTCTTCGGTCTGCGCAAGAGTTTCTGCGTTCAAGGCGTTGGTGGCTGTCATTTGCGTGCTCCTCAGTCCTTGACGTTCATGGCGCTGCGCAGGCCGTCGCTGAGCAGGTTGAGGCAGAGGGAGGTGGCAAAGATCATCAGGCCGGGCAGGGCGGCGACATAGGGGTTCACGTAGATCGCCGTGCGCAGGGTGTTGAGCATCAGGCCCCATTCCGGTTCGGGCGGGCGCACGCCGATGCCGAGGAAGGAGAGGCCGGCGGCGAGGATCATGCACACGCTGGTGAGGCTGGTGGCATAGACGAAGATCGGGCCGATGACGTTGCTGATCACATGGGCGCGGATGATGGTCAGCGCCCCGCCGCCGCTCGCTCTTGCCGCATCGATATAGTCGAGCGAGCGCACGCTGGCGGTGGCGCTTTCGGCAACGCGGGCGATGGGCGGAATGAAGACGATGGTGAGCGACACCAGGCTGTTGACGATGCCCGCGCCCAGCGCGCTGGAAATGGCGATGGCCAGCAGCACGGAGGGAAACGCGAAGAAGACGTCCACGGTGCGCATGATCACCGTGTTGAGCCAGCCGCCCGCATAGCCGGCGATGATGCCTAGCGCCGAGCCGATGAAGAAGGCGAAGACGACCGGCATCAGCCCGACAAACAGGGTGAGGCGGCCGCCGTAGATGAGCCGGGCCAGCATGTCGCGGCCCTGTTCGTCGGTGCCGAGCGGATGACCGTCGAAGCCGATGGGCTTGAGGCGGCGGATCATGCTGGCCTTGTAGGGGTCGGCAAGGCCCAGATACGGGGCGAAGATGGCGGCCAGAATGAGCGTCATCAGGATGACGAGGCAGATGACGGCCAGCCGGTCGCGCAGGAAGCGGCGGGCGACGCCGGACCAGTAACCGGGAGCGGACTGTACAACGGGTGCGGCGGTCACGGCTGGAGTGGTGGCAGGGCTTGTCACGGTCATGGCTCAGGCCCTCTTGATGCGCGGGTCGATGGCGGCCTGTGCCACGTCGACGAGGAGGTTCATGGTGACGAAGAACATGGCGAGCACCAGGATCGTGCCCTGCAGCAGCGGCAGATCGCGCTGGAAGATGGCGTTGGACAGGAGAAAGCCGGAGCCGGGCCAGTTGAACACGGTCTCGATCAGGATCGAGCCGCCGAGCAGATAGCCAAGCTGCAGGCCCATGACGGAGAGCGCGGTGGGGGCGGCATTCCACAGCACGTGGCGCAGCACCTCGCGGTGGCGCATGCCCTTGGCATAGAGCGCCTGCACGAAATCCATGGTGAGGATGTCGCCCACCAGCGCCCGCACGGTGCGGGCCACCAGCCCGATGGGCACGACCGCAAGCGTGACCGAGGGCAGGATCAGATATTTCAGGTGCTCAAGGTCCCAGACCCACTCGCCCGAACCGCCTGGCCCTGCGCCCATGGCCGGAAGCCAGCCGAGCTGGACGGAGAAAATGATCACCAGCACGATGCCGAGCCAGTAATTGGGCACGGAGACGCCGGTGATGGCAACGCCCGTCACCAGCCGGTCAAAGGCGGTGCCGCGCCAGTATCCGGCAAGGAAGCCCAGCGTCAGGCCGATGGGAAAGGCAATCAGGCTGGCCATGAAGGCGAGCAGCATGGAGTTCTTGACCGCGCCGAACACCTCCTGCGCCACCGGACGGCCCGTGGCGATGGACTTGCCGAGATCACCGGTCACGACCTTGCCGACCCAGATGCCGTATTGCACGGGCAGGGGCTTGTCGAGCCCGTAGGCCGAGCGCATGGCCGCCTGCTGTTCCTGTGTTGCATCCACGGGCATGATCGCCGTCAGCGGGTCGCCGGGGGCGATATGCACCAGGAGGAAGCAGATCAGGCTGACGCCGATGGCGACCGGCAGCACATAGATCAGACGGCGCAGAAGATAGATGAACATGGGCGGGGGCCGCTCTTCTCGGGAAACCGGTGTCTTTTGCGTCCCGGCTCTTGCGGCCGGGATCGTGGCAAATGCTCGGGAGAGCCTGCCCGGCGGAGAGGTCCCCGCCGGGCAGAAGGCCTCATTCCATCGTGATGGAGGAGAAGTTCAGGTACCAGTTCTGCGGCTGGACGAAGCCCTTCACCTTGCCGGTCATGGCGCGCGGGGCAACGTCATGGGTGACCATCAGGAACAGTGCGTCATTGACGAACTTCTCGTGGGTCCTGCGGATCACCTCATCCTGCTTTTCCGGGTCGAAGGTGGTCTTGATCTGCTTGAACAGGTCTTCCATCTCCGGGTCGCAGTAGTGGCCCCAGTTGGTGCCGTTCGGCGCCACGAGGTCGCAGCTCAGGTGCCGCAGGAAGCCGGTGAACGGGTCCTGGATGAAATAGGTGAAGTTGATCGAATGGGAGCCCTCGACGCTCGGGTCCTTGGCACCGGCGCGCCACAGGTTGATCATCTGGTTCCATTCCACCACCATGAACTCCACCTCGATGCCCACTTCCGCGAGGCTCTGCTGGATGTATTCGTTCATGGGCAGCGGCAGCATCTGGCCGGAGCCGGAGGGCGAGATCAGCGCCTTCACCTTCAGCGGCTTGTCCGGGCCGTAACCGGCTTCCGCCAGCAGGCGCTTGGCCTCTTCCGGGTCATACTTCACATCGAAGGTGGGCTTGCCGAACCACTGGTTGGACGGCGGCACGAAGCCCTTGGCCGGGATCATCAGCCCGCCCAGCAATTCGGACAGGCCATCGCGGTCGATGGCAAGGTTTGCGGCCTTGCGCACGTTGATGTCGTTCCAGGGCGAGCCTTCGGCGCGCGACAGGTGCCAGGTCCAGTTGTGCGGGAAGGCATTGGAGGTGATCGTCATGCCCTGTGCCTTGATGGCCGGGATCGTGTCCGGGGCAGGCGCCTCGATCCAGTCCACCTGACCGGAGAGGAGCGCCGCGGTGCGGGCATTCGGCTCGGGCAGGGGCACCAGCACCATCTTGTCGAGTTTCGGGATGCGGGCTTCGTCCCAGTAACCGGTGTTGGGCACCAGTTCTGCACGCTCGCGCGGGACGAAGCTGGCAAGCTTCCACGGGCCGGTGCCGGACGGCTCCTTGGCAACTTCTTCCCAGTTCTTGCCCTTGGCTTCCCAGTTGGCCTTGGAGCTCATGAAGATCCAGGCGAGCTGATAGGGCAGGGTCGCATCGGGAGCCTTGGTGACGACTTCCAGCGTGTAGTCATCGATGGCGCGGTAGGTGTCGACAGCAGGAATGCGCGACTTGCCCTGTGCGGCCTGACGCGGGTCATACTGTTCCGCATCGGTCTTCAGCAGCTTGTCGAGGTTCCACACCACGTCATGGGCGGTGAAGTCCGAGCCGTCATGGAACTTCACGCCTTCGCGGATCTTGAAAGTCCACTTCTTGGTGTCGGCCGGATCGGCGCTCCATTCGGTGGCAAGGCCCGGCGTCAGGACGGAAGGCTTGTCGGCGCTCGAAAGATCCCATTCGACCAGCGAATTGTAGACCGTGTAGCCGATGAAGCGCATGCCTTCGCCGCCCTGATCGACCTGGCCGGTGGTGAGAGGGATATCCGACGCGGTCATGCCGATGCGCAGCGTGCCTGCTGCCAAAGCATGCATTGACGTGCCGGCAAGGGCGGCAAGCGAAAGAGCGGCAAGTGCTGCGCTTCGGAATGTCTTCAACGCCATCAATGTCTTCCTTCTCTGAGAGGTGTAATCTGTTTTTTATTGAATGACTTTTCATGACTTGCGGAGCTTGCAGGATCTGAAAGTCATTTGAATTTTTGACTTGAAGGTCAGGTTTTCGTGCGCTACCAAATCCTTCTGGTCTGACCAGATGAGCGTATGAACAGCGCATTTTTGATGCAAGGCGAAGATTTAGGCAGACATGACCGCTCTTTCACCACATGACGCAGACGGCACACTGGCGCTGCCGGAGGAGGACGCGTCCGCCTCGGTTCCGGCGCGCGTGGCCCGGGCGATCCAGGCGATGATTGCGGATGAAGGGCTGGAAGAGGGCGATGCCCTGCCGTCCCAGCGCGATCTTGCCGGCATTCTGGGCGCATCGCGGCCATCGGTGCGCGAGGCGATTTCCATGCTCGAAGCGCTGGGGCTGGTGCGGGTGGAGCAGCGGCGCGGGCTTTTTGTTGCGGGCGCATCCGGCCTGCAGCCGGCCGATCTGTGGTCGCATGGCAGAGGCTATTCGCTTGAAGAGACCTATCAATTCCGCATGGCGATGGAGCCGCAGGTGCTGCGCCTGGCCATGCCTGCGCTCACCGGTGATGTGAAATGGCGGCTGTGGCGCTCGGTCGAGGCGCTGATGGCGGCGGCCCGCACCGGCCGCAGTGTCGAGGCGGCGGCGCAGGACACCCTGTTCCATGATCTGATCGTCGAGGCTTGCGGCAACCGCATCTTCCAGTCCATGCACCGGTTGATGGCGCGGGAGTTCCAGAGCAGCCAGTGGGTGCCCATGGTGCGTATGGAAAGCATGGTGGAAACCGCAGCCGAGCATCTGGCCATCATGGAGGCGGTGGACCGGCTGGACGGGGATGCCGCCTGCCGCGCCATGGCTGCCCACATTCAGGGCGCCGCCCGGCGCGCCGGAATAGACCTGACCTCGTGAGGAAGATGATTTCATGATCAATGATACGGCTGAATCCTTCATCGAGGTTCTGGAGACGCCGCTGGTGGCGGGCCAAGGCGCGCTGAACGGCCTCACCTTCGCCGCCAAGGACAATTACGCCTTCGCGGGCCGCGTTGCTGGTAACGGGAGCCCTGCCTGGAAGGCGAGCCATGCGCCGGACACTGTGACGGCGCCATCGCTGCAAACGGTGCTGAATGCGGGGGCGGCGCTCGCCGGATTCACGAAAATGGATGAGCTTGCCTACAGCATGATCGGCAGCAATGCCCATACGGGCACGCCGCTGAACAGCGCTGCGCCGCTGCGGGTGCCGGGCGGCTCGTCGTCCGGGTCGGCCTCTGCGGTGGCCGCAGGCCTCGTGGACTTTGCCCTTGGCAGCGACACGGGCGGCTCGGTGCGCATTCCTGCGTCCTTCTGCGGGCTCTACGGCTTGCGTCCCGGCCATGGCCGCATTGACGGCACGGGGCTGAAACCGCTCGCCCCCAGCTTCGATGTGCCGGGCTGGTTTGCCCGGGAGATGGATCTGATGCTGCGGATCAGCGCGGTCTTCGGCCTTGAGGCGGATAATGCAACAGCCCCGGTGCGGCTGTGGATGCCGGACACCATCTGGGGCGGGATGGATGCTGCAATGCGCAGCGCGCTCGCGCCGGGTATTGCCCGGGCTGAAAGCCTGCTGGGGTCTGCGCTCACCCATGCCATCCCGCTCTATGGGGAGATCGACTGGTTCGAGACTTTCCGCCTGCATCAGGCTTATGAGGCCTGGGGCGCGCTGGGGGACTGGATCGAGGCAGAACAGCCGGACTTCGGCCCCGGCGTCGGCGAGCGGCTGGCGGCGGCCAAGGCCGTTTCGGAAGAAACGTTTGCCAAGGTCTCACAGGACCGGTCTGCCATCCGCGCGGCCATGGATGAGGCGCTTTCCGGCGGCGTGATCCTGCTGCTGCCAACGGCTCCCGGCCCAGCGCCTTTGCGCGATGCCAGCCAATCCGATCTGGAGCTTTACCGCAGGGCCACCATGCCCATCACCTGCATTGCCGGTCTCAGTGGCCTGCCGGAGTTGACAATTCCCGGTGCCAGCGTGGACGGCGCGCCCGTCGGCCTGTCTCTGGTGGCGGCAAGGGGCGGGGAGGAGATGATCCTCGACTTTACCCGCCGCATGTCTGCCGCATAAGGAGGCTGGCATGAAGCCGCGCGTCGCGCTGATCAACCCCAACACCACCGTGGCGACGACGCTGGCCATGGTGCGGCTTGCGGCAGAAGCGGTGCCGGAGATTGAATTTCTGCCCGTGACCGTTGCGAAAGGCCCGCCGGTGATCACGGAGCCAAAGGCTCTGGCGGAAGCGGCGGCGCATGTGGCGGCGCTGGCGGATCATCTGCCGGAGGGGATTTCCGGCGTCATCACGGCAGCCTTCGGCGATCCGGGGCTGGAGGCGTTGCGTGCAGCGCTCGCCGTGCCCGTCACCGGCATTGCCGAAGCGGGCATGCTGGCAGCGGCTGAGGGCGGGCGGCGGTTCTGCGTGGTGACGACGACACCGGATCTGGCCGCCCCGATCAAGGCGCGGGCGCAGGCCTATGGCCTTGGAGACAATCTCACCTCCGTGCGGTTGACGGCGGGCGATGTGCATCAGGTGATGGCGGATCCGGCACGGCTGGAAGCGGCGCTGGCAGAGGCCATTCATCTGGCCATTTCGGAAGATGCAGCCGAGGCCATTGTCATCGGCGGCGGGCCGCTGGCCGTTGCGGCACGGGCTCTGGCGGGGCAGTTTTCCGTGCCCATCATCGAGCCGGTGCCGGAAGCGGCGCGCCGGATCGCAAGGCTGATCCGGCGCAGCGGTTTGTGATTCAGACTTTGATGATGGCCTTGATCAGCGTGCCACGGTCCTCTGCCCAGAGCGGCAGGTTGGTCACGGCATCCTCGAAGCTCGTCTCGTGAGTCGCCAGCACATCCACCGGCACCTCGCCGCTGCGGATCTTGGCAATCACGTGCTCGAAGTCTTCCTTCAGCGCATTGCGGCTGGCGAAGAGCGTCGTCTCGCGCTTGTGGAACTCGGGGTCGGCAAAGACCAGATCGCCCTTGACCACGGACAGCAGCACATAGGCGCCGCCATGAGCGACATGGGCAAGACCTGCATTCATGGCCTTGATGTTGCCGGTGGCATCGAAGACCACGTCATAGGCACCCGGGGTTTCCTCGCCCACCAGTTCATAGCGGGCGGAGGGGAGGGCCTTGCGGGCAAGATCCAGCCGCGACTGTGACGTGTCGCGCAGGGTGACGTCCGCGCCCTCAATGGCGGCAAAGGTCGCAGCGCCAAGGCCGATGGGGCCAGCGCCGACGATGAGCGCACTCATGCCGCGCTTGACGCCGCCCCGGCGTACGCCATGGGCGCCGATGGCCAGAAACTCGACCATGGCCGCAGCCTTTGGCGACAGGCCTTCCGCCGGATAGAGATTGCCCTCTGGCACCACGATTTCCTCGCACATGCCGCCGTCCGTGTGGACGCCCAGCACCGCGATGGCCTCGCAGCAGTTGGGCTTGCCGATGGTGCAGGCGTGGCACTTGCCGCAGGTGATGTAGGGGTTCACCACGACGAGATCGCCCTTGGCAATCCGGCCATCGGAAGAGGCTTCCTCCGCCGTGCCGGAAAGCTCGTGGCCCATGACGCGCGGATAGGCGAGGAAGGGCTGATGACCGCCATAGATGTGGTAATCCGTGCCGCAGATGCCGATATGGCCGATCTTTACCCGCACGTGGCCGGGCTTTGCCTCGGGGCGCGGACGCTGGGCTTGTTCGAACTTGCCAGGCTCGGCACACACAAGGGTCTTCATCAGGGACATGGGACAGTTTCCGGGTTTCTTGAAATGCGCGTTTGGATCGCTTACGGTTTTTTATTGAAAAAGATCCGTTTTCGTCAAACTGAATCCGGTTGATCCCGGTTGAAAACCAGAGGCCTGTCCGTGGCGCGCAACCGCAACCTCTTCAAACTGCATGTGAATTTGATGCTGGATCGCTTGCAGCAAATGGCGCCCGGCGAACGGCTGGGCTCGGAAGCAGAGCTGGCCGAGGCTCTCAGCGTGAGCCGGACCACCGTCCGCGCCGTGCTGGCGCATCTGGCCGGGGCCGGGATTCTCGACTGGGAGGGGCGCGAAAAGGTCCTGCGCCGCCTGCCGGAAGCGGCCGACTGGTTCGAGGAATCAGAAACCCTGTCCCATCAGGCGCATGTGGAGAGCCAGTTTCTGGATTGGGTGCTGCGCGGCGATCCGCGGCCCAACACGGTGCTGAGCGAGGCGGGGCTTGCCCGCCGCTTCGGGGTCAATGTGGCCTCCGTCCGCGAATTCCTGATCCGTTTCGAGCCCTTTGGCCTGATCGAAAAGCAGCCGAACCGTCATTGGGTGCTGAAGGGCTTCACCCGTGGTTTTGCCGAGGAAATGTTCACCGTGCGCGAGATGTTCGAGCGCAAGGCGCTGGCCGGCATGATGAGCGTCTGCGGACCGGGCGGCGAGCGGGCAGGGGAGCTCCAGGCGCTGTCGCTGGCGCATCAGGCTCTGGCGGCCGGGCCGGATGAGGGGCTCGATGCCTTTCCACAGCTTGATGCAGCTTTCCATCAGCTGCTCTGCGCCTCTTCGGGCAACCGCTTCATCATCGATTTCAGCCGCACCATTTCCATCATCGTGCACTTCCACTACCGCTGGAACAAGCGCGACGAACAGCACCGCAACCGCGCTGCAATTTCTGAGCACGTGGCCATTATCGAGGCGGTTCAGGCAGGCGATGCAGAGCGGGCTGAGGCGGCGCTGGATGCCCATCTGGCCACCGCCCGGCGCACGCTGATGGCCTCGGTGATCTGGCCGGAAGACACCGGTCCGGCGTGAGCGTCCTTGCAGAAATCTCCGGTCAGCTTGTCTGACAAGGCTTGACAACCGGCGTGCGCCGGTGAATTCATAGCGCCGAGTTTGGTCCAACCATAGGACCAAGAGCCAATGGAGGGGAGGCCATGGCGGGACTTTCAGCAGTCGAGGACATTCGCGAGGTTCTGCGCCGGGAGATCGTGGAGCGCATGCAGGTCGGGGATCTGCTGCCGAACGAGCGGGATCTGGCCGAACGCTTTGGCGTCGCGCGCAACACGGTGCGCGAGACCATGATCCATCTGGAAGCCTTCGGCCTCATCGAGAAGACGCGGCGCGGCGCCAGGGTGCGCAAGCCGGATTTCGATCCGATCTTCTCCGTCTTTGCCCAGCATTTCGACAATTCCGCCAAGACGCTGGAAGACGTGCTCAACTTCCGCCGCATCGTGGAAACCGGCGCAGCGCCTCTGGCCGCGATTGGCGTGACGGACAGCCATCTCGACCAGATGACCGAGGCCAACGAGCGCATGCGCCGGGCCATGACCGTTTCGGAAGCCGCAGGGCACGACTACGACTTTCACATGGCCATGGTGGAGGCGACGGGCAACACGGTGCTCATCCGCATGTACCGGGTGCTGTCGGTGCCGCTGCGCTTCTACATGGAGGTGGGCAAGTCCCGCTCGGCGCAGACGGTCGAGTCCCATGCCCAGCATCAGGCCATCATCGGCAAGCTGCGCGAGCGGGATGCCGCCGGGCTGACGGCCAGTCTCAACACCCATTTCGACTATTCGGGCGCCGTCTTCGCTGCCCTCGCAAAACAGGCGGGCGATCCCGTCTGAACTCATCCAAGTGGAGGATCTGCAATGAAATTGAAATCGCTTGCGCTTGCCGCGCTCATGGGCGTCGCGGCCATTCTGCCGGTAGCGGCGCAGGAAGTGGTCGTCAAGGTGGCCTATGAGAACAATCCGGGCGAGCCGGTCGACAAGGTGATGCACCGCTGGGCCGACCTCGTGAAGGAAGCGTCCGGCGGCAAGGTGGCGCTGGAGCTGTTCCCGTCCTCGCAGCTGGGGGCGAAGAAGGACGTGATCGAGCAGGCTATGCTGGGCGTGAACGTCGTGACGATTGCCGATGCCGGCTTCCTCACCGACTTCGATCCGGATCTGGGCATTCTGTTCGGGCCGTATCTGGCCGACAATCCGCAGCAGCTGCTGAAGATCTACGAGAGCGACTGGTTCAAGGAAAAGGATGCGGCCTTACGCGCCAAGGGCATCCACATCGTCATTCCGAACTACCTCTATGGCACGCGCCAGCTGCTGGCGACGAAGAAGATCGAAAAGCCGGAAGACCTGAAGGGCCTGAAGATCCGCGTTCCGAACAACCCGATGCAGATCAAGGCCATCGAGCTGATGGGCGCCACCCCGACACCGATGCCGCTGGGCGAAGTCTATCCGGCCCTGACGCAGGGCGTGATCGACGGCGTGGAAAACCCGCTGCCGGTGCTCTACGGCCAGAAGCTGCATGAGCCGGCCAAGGAACTCTCCATGATCGGCTATCTCACCAACACGGCCCTGTGGCTGGGCGGTGAAGAGTTCTTCTCCACCCTCGACCCGCAGGTTCTCGAAATGCTGCACAAGACCGGCTACGAGGCCGGCCTCTACAGCCAGGAGATTGCCGCCGAGGAAGAAGAGCGCATTCTCTCCGAGATGAAGGCGGCCGGCGTCAACGTCACCGAGCCGGACGTGGCGGCCTTCCGTGAGAAGACCATGCCCTTCTACACCCAGTTCCCGGAATGGACGCCGGGCCTCTATGACATGATCCAGGCAGAACTCGCCAAGTGATCCTTCCGGCCGGCCGCTTCCCGCAAGCGGCCGGTCCTCCCTCTTCGCGGAGACTGTCATGTCCCTCATTTTCCGTGCTGCCTCGGCCTTCGGGGCCGTATGCGTGGCCCTGCTTGTGCTGATGACCGTTGCAGCCGTCATCGCGCGCTATCTTCTGGGAACGCCCTTTGCCTGGACCGAAGAGGTCTCGGGCATCCTGATGATCTGGATCGTCATGATCGGCGCCATCGCCTGCGAGGCGAACCGGCAGCATCTGACCATCGATCTTCTGGAAAATGCGCTGAAGGGCCTGCCGCGCCGCCTGCTGGTGTTTGCCGTCAATCTGGCTTCCGTGGGCCTGCTGGCTTTCATGTCCTGGCAGGGCTGGGCGCTGGCAAAGGCAACGGCTTTCAAGAAGACGCAGATCCTCGGCATTTCGTGGTTCTGGCTGGATCTGGCCATTGTCATCGGCGCCGGCGGCACCGCGCTGGTCATGGCCTGGCGTCTCTACCGGCCTGATGCGGCGGCGAACCCGCCCGCCGATCCTGAGCACAAGGCCTGATCTCCCGCCCTCACTTTCCTTCCTGACGGCCACGTATTCGCGTTCAGAAAGACGTCCATGACCTGGTTCATCATCATTGCTCTCATGTTCGCGCTCTTTGCCCTGAACATGCGCATCTATCTTGCCATGTTCGCGGCTGTGGTCGCCTATTTCGTGTTCTTCTCCTCGGTGCCCCTGCAGATCTCCGTGCAGCGGATCATTGCGCCGACGCAGAACCCCTCGCTGCTGGCCATTCCCTTCTTCGTGCTGCTTGGCACGCTTCTGGGCACCACCGGCATTGCCGGGCGGCTGATGAAGCTGGCGGATCTGATGGTCGGGCGGCTCACCGGCGGCCTTGGCCACACCAACGTCATGCTCTCCACCCTGATGGGCGGGATCTCGGCCTCGAACCTTGCTGATGCTGCCATGATGTGCCGCATTCTGGTGCCGGAAATGCGCCGCCAGGGCTACAGCGCCGGTGCGGCCGCGGCCATCACCGCCTGCGGCTCGCTGATCACCCCGATCATTCCGCCCGGCATCGCGCTGATCATCTATGCGCTGGTGGCCGATGTCTCCATCGGCGCCATGTTCACCGCCGGCATCATTCCTGGCCTGCTTTGCGCCGCCCTGCTGATCACGGCCGTGTGGATCAACGCCCGCCGCAAGGGGCTGAAGCCTTCGCGTGAAAGCTGGCCATCAGCCGCCGAAACGAAAACGACGCTCATCGGTGCATGGCCCGCCATCTTCCTCGTGCTGGTCATCGTCGGCGGCATCCGTCTGTCGATCTTCACGCCGACGGAAGCCGGTGCCGTTGCGACGGTCTTCACCCTCGCCATCGGTTTCCTGATCTACCGGGAAATGAAGCTTTCGGATGTGGGCCGCGCCTTTGCCGAAACCGGCCGTCAGACCGCCTCGATCCTGCTGGTCATCATGACCTCGTCCGCCCTTGCCTGGATCTTCTCGGTGGAGCGGGCCGGTGTTGCCATGGCGGAGATCATCACCAGCCTGACGACCGACCCCTGGGTCTTCCTCATTGCCGTCAACGTGCTGCTGCTGGTGCTGGGCATGTTCATCGAGGGCACGGCGCTGATGATCATTCTCGTGCCGCTGCTCAAGCCCGTGGTCATGCAGCTTGGCATCGATCCGGTGCATTTCGGCATCGTCATGATCCTCAACCTCTCCATCGGCACGCTGACGCCGCCTGTCGGAACGGTGCTGCTGATGGTGTGCAACCTGACGGGCGCCAAACTGGTCGAGTTCCTGCGCGACGGCTGGATCTTCCTCGCCACGCTTCTGCTGGCGCTGCTGCTGGTCACCTTCGTGCCGGCCTTCTCGCTGGCGCTGATCTGAAGCTTCGGCTTAAAACAAAGGCCGCCTGCGATGGCTTTGCAGGCGGCCCTTGCTGTTTCAGGACGGCTCCGTGCTCAAACGTCAGGTCTTGCTGCCGTCGAGACGGTTGAGGTCGTTCAGATCATCCTCGCCTGTCCAGCTGTCATCCGGTTCCGGCTCATAGACCAGTTCGCTCTCCGGGACTTCATCTGAGGGGACAAGCGGCTCAGCCGCATCCGGTGCGCCTGCGCTGCCGTCAGCAGTCTCTTCCCCCGCAACATCAGCCGCTTGCCTCTCATCGTCTGAAGGCACGGGCGCCTCGCTGCCGGAAGGATCCGCACTTGCCTCAAGCCGGTCCTCATCGTCAGCCGTGGAGTCCGTCCCGGCCTCTGTCTCCGGCGGGGACACAGGCAAGAGCTCAAGCTCAAGTTCTGGTTCCGCTTCAAACCCGGCATTTGCGGCAGGGAAGGGCAGCTCTGCTTCCTCTTCCGCTGCAGGGATTGAATCCGGACTGTCCGGCCCGTTGCTACTGGTCTCTGCTGAGGCTTCCGCTACCGTTTCACTGGTAGCTTCACTGACAGCTTCACTGGCAGCCGTGGGCTCTGCGGGACTTTCCTCAGGTCCGTTTTCGCCATGGACTGAGCCCGAAGCACTCTCTGCTTCTCCGGCCAAGGCTGTCTCTGCCGGAGGTTCATTTGCCGGCTCATCATTTTCATCAGCCGGCAAAGGACCTTCGTCCGGCTCTGCGCTGGCGGCCATGACGGCGCCTTTCGCCAGTGCCTTCGTTGCGGCAGCGCGGGCCATGGCGGCGGCCTTGTCGGCTTCGGCGGCAGCCGTCAGCGCGGCCATGGCCGCCGTCTTGCTGGCCTTGGCTGCGTGAAGCGCTTCCTCGCTGGCCACCCAGTCGACGGAGGGCATGTCCACCTTGCGGTGGGTTTCGATGACGTGGCGCACCCAGTCGGGTGCCTGCCTTCCATTGGCAACGCTGGTCAGCACCTCGCGGGCCGCCTGCCGCTCGCCCAGCGCGGCAAGGGCCGCGCCCACGGCATTGCCCGCCTCGCGGAAGTCGGGAGCCTCGGTCCAGGCATCATCCGCCTGCCGCAGGGCCATCTTGATGTCACCGGCGCGGCGCGCCAGCGAGCTGAGCTTGACGCGCGCGGCATGATGCTGCGCATCGCGGCCAAGGGCAGCTTCAAAGGCGCGGCGGGCACCGACCAACTCCCCCTGGGCAGCCATCACGTCACCCAGCACCACAAGCGCTTCCACCGGTCCGGCGCCGCCCTGGGCGGCACGCTCGGCCAGTTCCCGCGCTTCATCAAAGCGGTGGCGCTTCAACAGAAGATTGGCAAGGCCAAGGAGAGCCGGCTGGTAATCCGGATCAAACCGCAGGGCATGGCGGTAATTGGCGATGGCGGCGCCGGGGCGCGCATCCTGGGAGCCGGTTTCGGCCAGCAATGACAGCGCGGCCGCACTGTCCGGCAGCACTTCGACCAGCTTTGCCGCGTGAATGGCCGCTTCGTCATAGGCGTCGCGGCGCAGAAGCAGCGTGGCGAGGCCATAAAGCGCGTTCTGGTCCTTGGGGTCGGTCTCCAGCACGGTACGGAAGGAGGCTTCGGCATTGACGAGGTCGCCGGTCATCAGCTGGCAGTTGCCAAGGCTGGCGCGCGCCCGCGTGTTGGCAGGTTCGGCAAAGACGATCTTGCGCAGGTGCGTGGCCGCTTCCTCGAACTGGCCTTCGCGCAGCAGGCGGCGCGCCAGCCGGTGGGCGCTCTCGATGCTGCTGGCGCTGATCGGGCCAAGGCCTGCCGCGTCCCCTTGCGAGCCGGCGGAGGACGTGTTTGCAGGCACAGGTTCCCGTCCACCGGTATCACTGCCGGTGGCTGTTCCTTCCTTCAGCCGGGTGTCCTCCGCATCCGTCATGTCAGACGACCATTTCCGGAGCCTTGACCGGTGCTGCCACCGTCTGGCTCCTGTTTGCTTGCCATTCCTGTTTCTGCCCCCTGACCCCCATGCGTTCCGCATCGAATCAAAAAGCATGAGCTGCCTTCAGTCTAAGCACTCACTCTGAGGCGGTCAAAAGGCGGAACGCGGCCAAGGCGTGCCTGCCCACCCGCATTTGTGATCCCTTGAGCGCCTGCCTGCCTGTCATGGCGCGGCTTTTCCCTGTCCGGCATGAAGAAGACCGCTGCTGCGCGCGTGAAATGCAGCTTGCGCGAATTCTGTGGAGGAGCACGGCGGGCCATGCGGCAAAGCCTTTTCAGATGAACTGAAATTGTTTTAAGCGGGCGGCCTGCAAGCCGTAGAACTGCCTTCGGGGCCTTCTGTGGCTGCATCACCGGCCGCCACACGGATCTCTTCACGGATATTCACAAAGACCGGCGGCCTGCGCCGGAAGGGCACGGAACATGAAACAGTCAGGCGGCAAAGAGCCCAAAGCCAAACCCGCAGCCAGGCCGGCCTCGGCGCAGGCGGCCGGTCAGGTCAGCCTTTTCGACACGGTGCCGGAGACCGGGCTCGACAATTTTCTGCCGCTGAAGATCATTTCGGCTGCCCGGCTGGTGGAACGCCGCCTCGTCAAGGCGCTGCAGAGCCAGCACAGCCTGGCCCTGGCCGAATGGCTCGTTCTGGCGGCACTGATCGAGGCGGGCGAAGGCTCGGTGCGAGATCTTGGGGCGAAGACCGGGCTCGATGCGGTGGCCATCAGCCGCGCTGCCATGCGCCTCACTGACCGGAAGTTCCTGAAGAAGAGCGAAAACCGGCAGGACCGCCGCCTTGTGGTGCTGAAGCCCACCAAAGCCGGGCGCGATCTTGCCGATGAGATCAATGCCCGTCTGGTGCCGCTGGAAGCGGAGATCATGAAAGGCCTCGGCACGCCGGACCGCATCCGCCTTGCCAGCCTTCTGGGCTCTCTGCAGACCAAGGAAAACGCCTGACGCCGCGACGCTTGAGGCTGCCGTTTCAAGGGCCGGGACAGGGCAGGGCGCTGCCCTTCACAAAAGCTTTGCAAGGCGCAAGATTCCGGTTCAAATCCACCCTCTGACCCGCTAGAAGCTGCTCATGACCCAGCACGACCGTCTTCTCATCATCGACTTCGGCTCCCAGGTGACGCAGCTCATCGCCCGGCGTCTGCGCGAGCTGAATGTCTATTGCGAAATCCACCCCTATCAGAACGTCACGGATGACTTTCTGGCGGCCTTCAAGCCGAAGGCGGTGATCTTCTCCGGCGGACCGGATTCGGTCACCCGCGAGGGCTCGCCCCGCCCGCCGAAGTCGGTCTACACCCTCGGCGTGCCGGTCCTTGGCATCTGCTACGGCCAGCAGGTGATGATGCAGGATCTGGGCGGCCAGGTGGATGGCGGCAAGATTTCCGGCGGCGGCGGTACGGCAGAATTCGGCCGCGCCTATGTGACCCCGTCCGATCAGAGCGATGCCTTCATCGCCGGATGGTTCGCCGAAGGGCGCGAGCAGGTGTGGATGAGCCACGGCGACCACGTCAGCCGCATTGCGCCGGGCTTCAAGGTCTATGGCACCTCGCCGAACGCGCCCTTTGCGATCACGGCCGATCCGGAGCGGCATTTCTATGCGGTGCAGTTCCACCCGGAAGTGCACCACACGCCGAATGGCCGGACGCTTTACGAGAATTTCGTGCGCCTTGCCGGCTTCAAGGGCGACTGGACCATGGGCGCCTACCGCGCCGAGGCCATTGCCAAGATCCGTGCGCAGGTGGGTGACAAGAAGGTCATCTGCGGCCTGTCCGGCGGTGTCGACAGCTCGGTGGCTGCCGTTCTCATCCACGAGGCGATTGGCGACCAGCTCACCTGCGTCTTCGTCGACCACGGCCTGCTGCGGCAGGGCGAGGCCGAAGAAGTCGTCACCATGTTCCGCGACAATTACAACATCCCGCTGATCCATGCGGATGAGCAGGAGCTGTTCCTGGGCGCGCTGGAAGGCGTGACCGACCCGGAAGTGAAGCGCAAGACCATCGGCAAGCTGTTCATCGACGTGTTCCAGAAACACGCCAACAGCATCGATGGCGCCGAGTTCCTGGCACAGGGTACGCTCTATCCGGATGTGATCGAAAGTGTCAGCTTCTCCGGCGGCCCGTCGGTGACGATCAAGAGCCACCATAATGTCGGCGGCCTGCCGGAAAAGATGGGCCTGAAGCTCGTCGAGCCGCTGCGCGAACTGTTCAAGGACGAAGTGCGCGCCCTCGGCCGCGAACTGGGCCTGCCGGCGAAGTTCATCGGCCGCCATCCGTTCCCCGGTCCCGGCCTTGCCATCCGCTGCCCGGGCGAGATCTCCCGCGCCAAGCTGGAAATCCTGCGCAAGGCGGATGCGGTCTATATCGACCAGATCCGCAAGCACGGCCTTTATGACGAGATCTGGCAGGCCTTCGTCGCCATCCTGCCGGTGCGCACCGTCGGCGTCATGGGCGATGGCCGCACCTACGACTACGCCTGCGCCCTGCGCGCGGTGACCTCCGTGGACGGGATGACGGCGGATTACTACCCCTTCACCCACGAATTCCTCGGCGAAACCGCGACCCGCATCATCAACGAAGTCGAAGGCATCAACCGCGTCACCTACGACATCACCTCCAAACCCCCCGGCACGATCGAGTGGGAGTGATCTGAAGCGGGTTGCCGCTGGGCGTGGTTATGTATCAGTTTGTTGAAGAGGCAGTATCAGGCTGTCTCGCAGGCAACTGAGCGACAACATGCGCCGTTCCCGGATTGAGGAGGAGGACTTCCGCATGGTCCGCCGGCAACAGGCCTTCCGCGTGGCGGCCGATGTTGTCGCGGGGGCCCTGTCGGAATTTGCCGAGGTCGAGGCCGTGGCGGTTATCGGGTCGGTGGCCCGGCCATTGTGGAAGGAAGTGCCGCGGTTCGGGGGCTTCCGGCGCAAGCAGATCATGATCTGGCATGAATGCGGCGATCTGGATCTTGCGGTGTGGGTGACCTCGTGTGAGCGGCTGGAGAAGATGCGGCAGGCCCGCGATCAGTCTCTTGCGGCCGCAGGGCGGAACCTTTTCCGCGACGGGCTTGGTCCGCTTCCGCTGGCCGTCACCGGTCATCAGGCCGAGGTCTTCCTGTTCGAGCCGGAGACGGACCGGTATCTCGGGCGGCTCTGCAGTTTCAGTCAATGCCCGAAGGGCAAGCCCGATTGCGAGACGCCGGGCTGTGGCGCCGTTGCCTTCAACAAGGTCGTTTCCGGTTTCGTGCCATGGCCCGATCTTCTGGAAACAGCAGCCTATGCCACGCTGTACCGCCGGGGGCAGGGTGTGCCGATGTCGGCGCTTGACCTGCCTGAACCTGGTGCAGAAAAGCCAAAAGCCGAAGGACCAGGCGGCGGCTGATCCAGCCCCGCCCAATCACTCTCTTACCAAGCCTTCCGGTGCTGACGCCTTACGCCTTGAAATTGCTCAGACGCCGCACGGGCCTGACCACCACTCAATGAGCCAAGCTCATCGAGAGATGTTATCAGCTCTTGCCGGTGCCCAGTTTCGGGAAGGGGCTGGTGCCGGGTTTGTTGCTGTTGGCGAAGGGGACGGGGGCTGCCTTTGCGGCGGTCTTGTCCTGCTTCGGCTTTCTGATTTCGCGCGTGCTGCGCTTCTGACCCTTAGCCATGACGGAATGTCCTTTCGAGAAGAGAGCTGTCTGCGCTGCCGGAGGCCGGGCCTGCCGGAACGAGCGTGTCCTGTGATGCGACCCGCTCGTGACGTTCGTCCTCGCTGCGGATGCGGTATTTCGGGGTGTCGCCCTCGATGGGCAGACGGGCGGTGATGCGATAGACGCCCGCGGCATGCAGCCGCTCCATGGAGCCACCGTTCAGCCGGACATCCTGCCCGACCTTGTAGAGATAGGCCGGCGCGTCATGGCTGACGGGGCGCGGCGCAGGACGGCGGGGACGGGCAGTGGAGGTCATGGGTCGTTGGGTCCTTTGTCAGGTGATCCGGAACGGCAGCAGGAACAGTTCCAAAAAGTCCGGTTTATCTTCAGGTCAGCGCCTGCGCGCCTTGCGAGCCAGTTTCTGCGCCGCAGGGCATTGGCGGGCTTGAGTCCTTCACGGGCTTGAACACGTGCCGGTCAGTCAGGCTTTCCGGGATCTGGCCGGAAGCTGGATCAGGCGCTGAGGCATCGAGCCTTGACGGCATGCTTGCCGCGCGGCGCTGCCCCGCAACCGAAGAAGCTTTCAGCTGCGCCGTTCCCCGGTGACAGGCGTCAGTCCTGTGCCGCCGCCATGCACCAAATGAACGCAGGCATATGTGCACATCGTAAGACGCAGTCCGGCAGTGGCGCGGGTCACAGAGCAGAGTGTCTATCTGAAAGACGAGGCTTCCGGACGGCCCGGATGCCGGATTGGCGAGTGCCATTCCAGGCCGGAACGCAGTCTGTCTGCCAGTACATCCGTGGTCAGCGCAGAAAAATGTTCCGGTCCTGAAGCCGGTTCTCGGAATGCGTCACAAGGCGCGTCCAGTCACCGGAATTTGAGAAAACACAGCGAGGCTTTTGCATAGCAAAGCCATATCAATCAAATCAGCAAAAACAATATGGTCCAAAATAATGAAAAAATCAAGGCTCCGGTTTTATTTTGTAGCGCAAGAAAAGAAGAAAAAAGAAGAAGAGAGGAGCGTCGCGGAGCGGTAATGCCGGCGCCGGCTGGGTGCTGGTTTAATTTCTCCGTATACAAGGGTGGAGCCTGACCTTGCGCAACAAGGCAGCTCATGCCGGACGAACAACCTGTCAGCCGGCATGAGCTGCTGTCGGCTCAAGCGAGGCTGTTGAACCAATCCAGCACGTTCTCCGTGCCCGCGAGTGCCGAACCACCCCCATAAAGGCTGGCGAGGAAAGTTCCCCTATGGCTTGCGTCTGCGACCGGTATTCCTGCCATCTGACTTCCTCCCGCAGACAGGGCCCGGTAGACCATGGCAGGATGAATGGCCTCGTCCGCCAGTCCATAATAAAGGCGGATCGGCGTTTCATAGGGCCAGTAGGATGCCCGGTTGGCAGCTAGATGGCGGAGGAAGGCGCTGTTGCGGTCATCCGTCATACGATCGAAGAAGCCATCAACCAGAAGGTTTGATGCGGACGGGAAAGGCTGAGCCGGATCGAAATTGCTGTCGTAGGTCTTCCAGTATTTCAGCGCCATGTCATGAAATTCAGGCCGGATGGCGCTTTGGAGCAGTCCGGGCAAACCATACTGAAGCTCGTAACTGCCGAGCGCGATGATCATGCAGAGCGAAACCCAGTTCGGCACCTCAGGGTATGAGCTTGTCCCTGCTGGCGGTGCGAAGGCCAGTTGCCCCGCCCAGAAGCTCCATGCCTCGTTCAGGTCATTGAACGGGCTGGCAGCCGCCGCCGCAGCCGCCGGAGTGGATTGAGCCTGCAAGGCTTGATGAAGCCACTGTGTATTGATTGCACCTTGAGACCATCCATTCAGGAAAAGCCGGGATGGCGTCAGACCCAGGGACTGCATGGACGTTTTCCCAGCTTCCAGAATGTCGAGGCAAGTCCGAACGGTCACATCCTTGACGCCATAGCCTTCACCGCGTCCGTCCCGGAAGGGGCCTTTGCCCACGTAGTCGGCAGCGATCACGGCAAAGCCGCGGCCCGCAAAGCGCTGGATGTTGAACAGTGTCTCGAGAGAATCTGCTGCATCCGTCAATTCATAGGCCGGATCGGCCAGCTTGGTGAGATTCGATGGCACTTGATCAAAAGAAAGGATCGTCCCGTGCTGCCAGGAGACAAGGGGGATTTCGCCCTTGACGCCGGCGGGAACGGCAAGAAGGCCACTGACCTTCAGGTTTTCCCCGGTCTCGGGGACAATCGTGTGAGTGACGATCCGGTGGAGGTCGACGTCGTGCCGGGCACCATCCTTTTCTGCGTCAAAGTCCGGGAGGATTGCTGGAGTGTTGAACAATGAGAAGGCCCTGGCAACCTCTGCGTCCAGCCGCTGCGCGGTTACGCTGCAGGACAGGTCAATGCCGGGCATGCCTGTGTTCTCTGCTGCCCGGGCCCAGGTTGGCTGAATGCCGGTACCAACTGCCGCCAGGGAGGCGCCTGCTCCGGCAAGGAACTGCCGCCGGGCAAGGCCGGGAAGGGGAATGGACGCTTGCGCTGCTGCGGCTGTTGACGTGCTTGGTCCGGCGTTTTCTAAAGATTTCATTGACGTTTCCTCGATCTGCAGCAGCTGAAGCTGCGGCCCGGATTCTTTGTCCGTTTTTCATCTTCCGGAGTTTTGCCAGTGTTGCTTGTCTGGCATATTGCCTTCTGATGGGCGCTGGCGGGGGGAGACGAAACCCTCCATCGTGGAGGGGAAAGAAGCCCGCCTGACGAAAACGTCCAGAAGTGCCGGAGCGGGTGCAATGATCTAAGACAAAAAAGATCAAGCTACCACCGGCAGAAGCGCCATTCTGATCTCGGCAAATGTCCGGCTGCAGCTTGCAGATGCCCGCCGGAAACAGCTGCATGATGGCGCAAACGCATCCCCGCACAGGCCTGCCCGTGCGGAGACATGCTGCAGATTGGCACGGGCGAGGGCGCTGCGTTTCTTTACTCTTCCCGCTCCGGCCAGGTGGCCATGGCGGCGAGGACTTCTTCGCGGGTGGGCATGCTGGCCTCGTTGCCAAGGTGCTGGATGGCGTGGGCCGAGGCGGCACGGGCGAAGCGGAAGTGGTCTTCCCAGCTGCCTTCCGGGTTCTGCAGATAGGAAGCCACATAAGCGCCGTGGAATGTGTCACCGGCCCCGTTGGTGTCGACGACCTTCTCCTTCGGCACGGCGAGGGACGGCATGTGCTGCACCGGGCCATCGCCCTCATACCAGTAGAGCCCACGGTGCCCGGCGGTGACGCCGCCCACGGGGCAGCCATGGGCGCGCAGATAGGCGAGGGTGCCGGGAATGTCGAGCTTCAGCTGCTCGCAGAACCGCTCCGAAACGATGGGCACGTCGATGAAATGCAAGAGCTCATCGGTGTTCTGCCGCACGGCACCGCCATCGAGCGAAGTGAGAATGCCCGCTTCACGGCAGGTCTTTGCATAGTGGAGCGCGGCATCGGGCATGTGCCCGTCCAGATGCAGCGCCTTGCAGCCATTGAGGTTCAGCGGCGGGAAAGGATGCAGGAAGTCATTGTCGCGGCAGCGCACGATGGCGCGCTTGCCGTCATGCGGCATGATGAAGGAGAGGGACGACTCGCGCACCTTGCGCCCATGCACGGAGATGCCGTAGCGCGCGGCCATGTCGAGGAACATGCGGGCGAGCCAGTCATCGGCAAGTGAACACAGAAGATCGGGAGCGGTCCCAAGTTTCGCGCAGCAGAAGGCGGCCGTGACCGCATTGCCGCCGAAGCTCACGGCATAGTCCTGCGCGATGGCTTTTTCGTCGCCGGTGGGGATCTGATCGGCCAGGAACGTGATGTCGATATAGGCCTGCCCGATGAAAAGTGCCTTCATAGTGTCCGCCTCCCGGCAGTAAATCCGCTGCGGCCGGCACATTCGGCCGCATATGGAGTGTTCAGTTCTTTTTTACTGGCCTGTACCATGGTGGTTAGCAACCCCTCGGGAATCAGGCCGCGCAATGACACGACGCTACATGATCTTTATCAGGGCTGTCTGCGTCGCCTTGATGCTGGCGCTGGCGCCCCTTGTCGCAGCCAATTTCGTCCTCGACAATTATGCCATTACCAACGCCCGCACCGAACTGGAGGCGATGGCCAGGCGCTATGTGATGCGCGGCGAGTTCGCGATCAATGATGCGGTGACCACGCTGCAGCGCCTTGAGCGCAGCTCTGCCACCAGCTGCTCGCGCGAGGACCGGCAGATGCTTCTGGCCGCCGTCGGCCAGCTTGGCTTTCTGCAGCGCATCGGCCTTGTCGACCGCAACGGCGTGCGCATGTGTGTTGTTCCCGACGGTCAGATCAACGGCGAGGCGATCCTGCCGGCCGCCAAGCCGGATGCGCCGCTGGTGGGCATCGGCGTCATGGGCGTCCAGTTTCTGGGCACCCATGTTGCCATCGTCAGCTGGGACCTGATGAACTCGACCCGTCTCTTTGCCGAAATATCGCCGGCTGCGGTGTCGATCGATCCGGGGCCGGAGTATCTGCGCGCCTTCCGGCGTGCCGAACTGCGCCTCGGCAATGATGTGCCCTGGTTCTCCACCGGCGGCTTCAGCTCCGAGCTTCTGGAAAGCGACGAGATTCTGACGGTCGAGGTGCGCTCGGACCGCTATCCGCTTAAATCCGTCATCGCGGTGCCGCGCTCTGCCGCCATCAGTCTGGTCGCCGGGCTGAAGATGATGGTGGCCGTGGTCTGCGCAGGACTGGCCATCATCTTCATTGCGATCGGCGTCTGGTTCTCCTGGCGGCCCGACAAGGATGCGGATGACGAATTTGCCGCCGCCATCCGGCGCAAGGAGTTCATTCCCTATTATCAGCCGGTCATGGATATCGAAACCGGAAGCCTGCGCGGCTGCGAGGTGCTGATGCGCTGGCGCAACCGGGACGGGACCCTGATCCCGCCGGCGCAGTTCATGCCTTACGCCGAAAGCACCGGGCATATCTTTGAAATGACCCGCATCATGATGCGTGAGACCGTCCGTGAGGTTGGGCCGCTCTATGCGGAAAACCCGGATCTGAAGCTGTCGGTCAACCTGTTTGCGGGCCACTTCAATGACCGGCGGATCATCGACGATATCAAGGAAATCTACGGCAATTCCGCCATCGCCTATCAGCAGCTTGTGGTGGAAGTGACCGAGCGCATGCCGCTGGAGGATCTGGAGCTGGCCCGCAAGCTGATCGCGGAGATCCAGGCCCTTGGCGTGCGTGTGGCGCTGGATGACGTGGGCACCGGCCATGGCGGCATGGCCTATCTGCAGAAGCTGGGCATCGACATCATCAAGATCGACAAGATGTTCATCGATGCCATCGGCACGGATGACAGCTCCACCACGATTGTGGATTCGATGGTGGAACTCGCCGACAATCTCGGCATGGGCATCATCGCCGAAGGCGTTGAGAAGGTCGAGCAGGTGGAGCGCCTGCGGGAACTGGGCGTGACGGCGGCACAAGGCTATCTCTTTGCGCCGCCGCTGCCCGGCAAACTCTATATCGAGCTCGCTCAGGCATTGACGGGCGAGCGCGATGAAACCGGGGAATCGGCAGAAGCGGCCTGATCCTGTGGGGACTGGGCTGTGGGCTCCTGGGGCATTTCCGCCCGGTCCACCCGGTCCACCCTGCTGCCGCCTGTGTTGACGGCCGGAAGCTGGTCCAGGCTGCCCGCCGACAGGGGCTGCGACAGCTTGGAGCCATCCCGGTAAATCGCAATGGCCTTGAGGCCCAGTTCCCACGCCTTGAGAAACGCAGCGGAACAATCGGCGACAGAGGCATTGCGCGGCATGTTGACCGTCTTGGAGATGGCACCGGAGAGGAAGGGCTGCACCGCAGCCATCATCGTCAGGTGGCCTTCCAGACTGAGGGCGCGCACGCCCCTGGGGCCGCAAGGCGTCGCGCAGTCAAACACCGGCAGATGCTGCGGGTCCAGATCCGCAGCCCCCTCGATGGTCAGCGCGCCGCAGGCATGGGCATTGGCCGCTTCGATCTCCTCCGGCAGGTAGCCCAGCCAGTTCAGCAGGTCGAATCCCGGCTGCTCCATTTCTGCTGCCGTGATCCCGAGGCAGCCGGTCAGTTCCTCCGGACCGGTGATCCATTGGCTCACAGCATCGCGGATATGGCTTGCGCCCTGCACAGCAGCCTCGATCCGTGTCAGACAGGCTTCGGTCAGCCCCCGCTGGCGCAGGCTGTCCAGATTGACACCCGGCGCATCCTTGAGCGACCCATGTCCGACGATATGCTGCACGATACGGGTGATCGCATCCTCGCCATAGCCGAGGCTGCGCAAGGCCAGCGGCACCATGGCATTGATGATCTTGAAGAAGCCGCCGCCCGCCAGCGTCTTGAACTTGACGAGGGCAAAATCCGGTTCGATGCCCGTCGTGCTGCAGTCCATCACCAGCCCGGTTGTTCCGGTCGGGGCCAGCAGCGAGACCTGTGCATTGCGCCAGCCGAAGCGCCGGCCAAGCTCAAGCGCCCGGTCAAAGGCCGTGGCCGCAGCCGCGGCAAGGTCCGGGCTCGGGCACATGTCAAAGCCGGCAGAGTAGGGCGGCCGGCACAATCCATCATATTGCGCCGGATCGCTCTGGCCTTTGGCGCAGGCCGCATGGTTTTGCAGCACCCGCTCCATGGACTGCCGGTTTTCGGCCAAGGCAGGGAAAGGCCCCAGATCTCTGGCAAGTTCCGCCGATGTCTCATAGGCGGTGCCCGTCAGAACGGCGGTGAGTGCGGCTGCAAGGCTGCGCGCGGCGGAACTGTCATAGGGCAGTCCAAGCGACATGATGAGCCCGCCCAGATTGGCAAAGCCGAGGCCCAGCGGCCGGTGCCGCAGCGTGTTATGCGCCACGGCACGCGAAGGATATTGCGCCATGGCGGTGGAGATATCGAGGCTGACCGTCCACAGCCGCACCGCATGGCGGAACCGCTCAAGACAGATCTCACCATCCTCCTGCACGAATGCCATGAGGTTGAGGGAAGCGAGCACACAGGCCGTGTCGTCCACGAACATGAATTCGGAACAGGAGTTCGAGCCATTGATGCGGCCCGAAGCCGGGCATGTGTGCCAGCCGTTGATGGTGGTATCGAACTGCAGTCCGGGATCGGCCGAAGTCCAGGCCGCGCGGGCAATCCGCTGCCAGAGCGCTTCGGCCCTGATGCTGCGGCCCGGTCCGGCCTGTGCCGCCGTGGTCCGGCGCGCAGACAGGTGCCACTCGCCGCCTGTCTCCAGGGCCTGCAGGAAACTGTCCGGAAGCCGGACCGAGTTGTTCGCATTCTGGCCGGAGACGGTGCGGTAGGCTTCCGAATCCCAGTTGATGTCGTAGGTTTTCAGCTCGGGCAGCTCGTGGCCCTGCGAGGCGCTGCGCAGGATCCGGTCGATGAAACTGTCGGGGATCTGGGCGGCGCGCGCCTCCTGAATGGCTGCGTCGAGCTCCGTCTTGAACCGCTCGCCCGTGGTGTGATGGCCGCTGATGGCCCTGACCAGCGCAATGATCCGGTTGAGGCACTGTCTGGCCAGCTGGGAGCCGGAGACGAGCGCGGCGACCTTTTCTTCCTCGGCGACCTTCCAGTCGATGAAGGCTTCGATATCCGGATGGTCGGCATCCACGACGACCATCTTGGCCGCGGCACGGGTCGTGCTGCCAAGTCTCAGCGATCCGGCAGCCACATCTCCGACCTTGAGAAAGGAGAGGAGCCCGGCAGAGCGGCCGCCATGGTCCAGCGGCTCTCCGGCGCCGCGCAGGCGTGAAAAATTGGAGCCGGTTCCGGAGCCATATTTGAAGAGCCGTGCCTCCCGGACCCACAGGTCCATGATGCCGTTCTCATTGACCAGATCATCCTCCACCGAGAGGATGACGCTGCCGTGCACCTGAGGATGCTCATAGGCCGTGCGGGAGGGGACGACTTCGCCGGAGACGGGATCGCCGTGCCAGTGGCCCTGTGCGGCGCCTTCGATGCCATAGGCCCAGAAGAGGCCGGTGTTGAACCATTGCGGCGAGTTCGGAGCGGCGGCCTGAAGCGCCATCATGACGCGCATCTCGTCGAAGAAGGCGCGGGCATCGTCTTCGCTGTCGAAGGTGCCGGTTTTCCAGCCCCAGTAGGTCCAGGTCCCGGCAAGCCTGTCAAAGACCTGCCGTGCCGAGGTTTCCGGCCCGAAGCGCGCCTCTTCGGGAAGAGACTTGAGCGCTTCCCCGTCGGGAACCGACCGTTGCAGCCAGACCGGGACACCGTCCTCCGGCACTTTCTTCAGACGGGCGGCAACGCCCGTCTTGCGGAAATACTTCTGGCACAGCACATCCGCGGCAACCTGGGAAAAGCGCTCCGGCACTTCCGATACCGCCTGCCGCGACAGAACCTTGCCGCCTTGTGTGCGAACTTCGCTCTGGTGCTGGCGGAAACGAATATCGCAATATGCCGGCGCTCCGGCTTTGGTGAAAAGTCGGTTGATACGCATTTGGCCCCCGCAAACGCATTTGAATGAGGTGCAAGTCTGGAAGCCGCCGGTTCGCTCACTGAACAAGCGCGGCTACGGCTTGAATTTTAACAAAATATTAATCATTCGAAAGTGGGTGGCACATCTTTCGCTTCAATCATGAGAAGAAGTGAAGTTGAAGTTTTTATCTGAGAGTGACACCCGTCCGCGCAAGATATTGATTGTGCGTAATCTGTCTCGAATTAATCATGTTTTGAATATCCGCCGGGATATCTAACCAGATACGCTTGCGGGACTGCGGTGCTGGAGCAGGCAGAGGATAACGCGCCTATAAATTGTGCATTCGCCAAATGTCTGTCCGGGGTGTTTTGCGCCTCCACCTGTCTTGGCCTTGACGCCGCGACACTGGTCAGGGCAAAAGCGAAGCAGTTTAATGAAGCCTGGTCAGGAGAGAACCATATGGCTTCAAGTGTCAGGAGTGGCCGGGCGTGCTGTTAACGCGGGCATCAACGAAGCAACTGCTCGCGCGCCTGCATGACGTGATCATGGCCGGCCTTGCCATGACGATTGCGCTGCTGGCCCGGTACGATCTTCAGTCCCTGCCGCCCATGAGCCGCCTCGCGTGGTGGGTTCTTTCATTCGCGGCCATCGCCGGCGTGATGTTTGCTCTTTTCGGTCTGGGGAGAGGAATCTGGCGCTTTGCCTCGCTGAGCGATCTGCGGAGCATCGTGCTGAGCAGCACGGCCGCGATCTTCGCGTTTCTGATTCTTCATTTCCTCGTCGACCGGCTGGCCGGCTTTCCGCGCGCAACGCCGCTCATCCTGTGGTTCGTGCTGATCGTGTTGCTGGGCGCGCCCCGCATCATGTACCGCGCTTATAAAGACGGGCATCTTGGCGGGGTCGGGTTCCGGAAACGGGACATACAGAACCGCGAACATGTGCTGATCGTGGGACATGTCGGCGACGCTGACAACGTCATCCGCAATTACAAGCTCGAGTCCTCCCGACTCTACAAAGTGGAAGGCATTGTCGAGCTTGGTGCAGGCAAGCGCAGCGGCAGGGCCGTGCGGGGGGTGCCGGTTATCGGCTCGGCTGATGAGCTGGAGCGGATCGTTGGCCGTCTTGCAATGGGCGGTGTCCCGGTTTCGGCGCTGCTTCTGGCAACGCCCCGCGCCGGTGAGGCGGGCATGCAGTCTCTTGCCGCCAGTGCCGCGCGGCTCAAGCTGCCCCTGCGCCGCGTTGTAAACAGGCCGCTCACGGGCACTGAGCCGGATCTGGCCAGTATCACGCTGGAAGATCTGCTTGGCCGGCCTCCGGTGCAACTGCAACTGGAGGCGATCAGGTCCCTGATCGGTGGTCAGACGGTGCTTGTCACCGGTGCCGGCGGCAGCATTGGCTCGGAGATTGTCCGGCAGGTGGTGGCCTGCAACCCGGCTTCGATCATCCTGTTCGATTCAAGCGAATACGCTCTTTATGAAATCGATCTCGAAGTCTCCCGCCTCAATCCGGACCTGCCCCGGCAGGCCGTCATCGGCAACGTGCGCGACAGGCGGCGTGTGCATGAGGTGATGCAGGCCTGCAGGCCTGCCGTTGTCTTCCACGCCGCGGCCCTCAAGCATGTGCCGCTGGTGGAGAACAATATTTGTGAAGGTGTGCTGACCAACGTCTTGGGGACCCGCAATGTGGCTGATGCGGCCGTTGCCTGTGGTGCCCGTGCGATGGTGCAGATTTCGACCGACAAGGCCGTGCGGCCCACCAGCATGA
This sequence comes from Pannonibacter sp. Q-1, assembly GCF_054073275.1. Taxonomy (NCBI): domain Bacteria; kingdom Pseudomonadati; phylum Pseudomonadota; class Alphaproteobacteria; order Hyphomicrobiales; family Stappiaceae; genus Pannonibacter; species Pannonibacter sp. Q-1. Next base: position 166,352 of record NZ_JBSXNB010000002.1, on the reverse strand, counting down.
TGGGCAGGACCAAGCGGATCGCGGAAGCCTATTGCCAGGCACTGGACATCAGCGGCGTCGACACCCGGTTCATCACCGTGCGGTTCGGCAACGTGCTGGGATCCAACGGCTCGGTCGTGCCGCTTTTCAAGCGGCAGATTGCCGCCGGCGGTCCGATCACGGTGACGCACCCGGAAATGACGCGTTATTTCATGACGATCCGGGAGGCGACCGAACTGGTGCTGCAGGCCGCTTCGGCCGAAATCGGACGCGAAGAAACACGCGGGCGCATCTTTGTCCTCGACATGGGCGAGCCCGTGAAGATCCTGACACTGGCAAGAACGATGATTTCCCTGGCGGGACTGCGGCCGGATGAGGACGTAGCCATCAAGTTTACCGGTCTGCGTCCGGGGGAAAAGCTTTATGAAGAGCTGTTTGACGCCAACGAGATGACCACCCCTCACGATGCAGAGGGCTTCTTTGTCGCCTCCGCCGGCATCATTCCGCTCGAGCGTTTGACGTGGCATCTGGAGCGCCTCGGCAACAGTGCGGCTGCCGGTGGGGAAGATCAGTGCAAGGCGATGCTGATCGCCGCGCTGGGTGAAGTCGAGGCCGGAAGCCCCGTTCAGACCGCGATGCCCCGAATGCGTTGAACCGCAAGCTCCGGGTGGCGGCTGCTGTGGTGCGGTTGGGCAATTTCAACGCATGATGCGCCTGCATCGAAAGACCTGAGTGAAGAGACTTTTTTAAAGGGAATTGCCGTTTTGACTGAGGTTGCTCAAAAACTGGCCGGGCGAAACCGCGGCAAGCCGGTGCAGGCGCTCGAATTCCTCTTCGTATCGGTATTTGCAGCGCTTCCGCCTGTCCTGACGGTCGCCCGGGTGTCTCCGCCGTTGTTTCTGGGGCTGGCCGCTGTCTTTCTTGCGGGGCTGGCGTGGTGTTACCGCGGGCAGGCAATGTTTGAGGGCCTGGGCTCGAAGATCCGGTCTCCCTTGCTCCTGGCGGGCCTCGCCTGTACAGCCTTCATGCTGATCTCCGTTACCTGGGCGCCTGTCCCGGTACAGGCGAGGGGGCTGAGTTCGGCATGGGGTTTCCTCTTCTCGGTCCTTGTCTCAGGCCTTTTGTGGCTATGTGTCTGTGCCTTGCCGGTTCCGGTGCTTGACCGTCTTGCAGGACGGATCGGAGCCGCGCTTGCCATCTCTCTGCCGCTGACGGCTGTTCTGATTTTTGTTCATTTCCTGACCGGCGGCGTGCTGAATGCAGAACTTCGCGCCGATCCTGACAACTACGTTCTGAACCGCGCGGCCGTCGCTATCGCCATGTTCCTGCCGTTTGCAGCTCTCGTGGTCTTGAAACAGCGCCGCCGCTTGCCCCTGGCCGGACTGCTGGTGTTTGCAGCTGTGTCATGCTTTCAATCCGACAGCTCGTCGGCGCAGCTCGGCGTGCTTGTCATCCTGCTGTTGACCGTTCCGGCCTTCGTCTGGCCGCGGGCTATCTACAGGGTCGTGACCGGTGGCGCTCTTGTGACCTTTGTCTTGATGCCGCTCATTGTCGGCCATGTGAATGACATGATCCCTCAGGCCGTCCACGAAAAGGTCGGCTACACCTCGCTGACCATACGCGGGCTCATCTGGACGGAATATGCCAATTTGCTGCCCGGGCATGTCTGGCTGGGATATGGGATGGAAGCCTCGAAAGTGGCAGACGAATTGCCCGAAGCTGCCGGATATTCACCTGAGAGAAAATACCTGCTTGGTTTCGGGCACAGCCATAACGCGCCGTTGCAAATCTGGTTCGAACTGGGGCTGGCCGGGGCGGCTTTGTTCGCTGCAGCGCTTGCCCTGTTGTTCCGCCGCGCGGGCCACCTTCTGGGCGCGAGCCTCGCGGCGGCAACCGTCACTCTGGCCGTCACCTACAGTGTCGCGGTTGTGAGTCATGGGGCATGGCAGGGCTGGTGGTTCAGCCTGATGATCCTCACAGCGGTGCCCTTCATGGTGAAAGGGCGGGCTGAAGCAGTCCGGTCTGCTCCGGAGCTTGCTGCCGGCTCTCAATCCGCCTGACTCATTGGGAGTTGGACAAATCCTTGCGGCGCAAGAGCCTTTTCAAGGCGTGAGGTGTGAGCATCGAAACTCCTGGCATGAGGCGGCCTTTTCAGGTTTCGGGACCGGGCCTTGCTCCTCCCGCCGTCTTGTCTTCGGCCGGGGTATCCGTCACCAGCCTGCCTTCCTCGGCCTTGTAGATATACTGGCTTGCTACCAGCCAGCCCTTGAGGGGGCGGAGGGGCGGAATGCAGGTGAGGAGGAGCAGCGGCAGCGTTGTGAAGAGGTGGACCCAATAGGGCGCCGTGTAGGCAATTTCCAGCCACATGGCGAAGGCAACGCTCGGAACGCAGGCAAAGCAGATGACGAAGAAGGCCGGGCCATCCGCCGGGTCGGCGAAGCTGTAGTCAAGGCCGCAGACTTCACAGGACGGGGCAAGGGTGAGAAAGCCCTTGAACAGATGCCCCTGACCGCAGCGCGGGCAACGGCCGCGCACGCCGACATGGGCGGGCGACTGGGCTGGCCACTGGCCGGATGTCTCGATGGTCATGAGGGCCTCCTTGTGCTGGCCGGCTTGCGGCAAATCAGGATAATTCCTTACCCGCTAACTGCGGCGCAGACGCGTCCGGAGCAAGATGCGTTTTGACGCAGGGGGCAAGGGGAGGGCAGGTCAGCTATTCCTGTGCCCGGCGGGAACTTGGTCCGAGCGCTTCTGCACCGCCCGTATCAAGGCTTTGAGTGGTTGGCGCAACATGCCTGGAGCCCTTTCGATGAAAACGGAGCGGCCAGCCGTGCTCTGGCTGCCTGTTTTCACGCGATTCCGGACGCAAACCCGGTGCCGCCTTTGCCGGAATTGCTCTTGCATGCGTGCAGCCACCGCACGGGCCCGCCCAGTTGCCGGTGACGCAAGTCTGCCGGGTGCGTGCCGCGTGCTGCCATAAACAGAAATGCCGGAAACAGTGTCTCCGGCATTCTTCAAGCGTGTCGAACGGGCGGCAGCGGCTCAATACTGCCGGAACAGGGCCACAAGCTTGCCCTGGATGCGCACGCGGCCGGGGCCGAAGATGCGGGTTTCATAGGCCGGGTTGGCAGCTTCCAGCGCAACGGAAGCGCCCTTCTTGCGCAGGCGCTTGAGCGTTGCTTCCTCGTCGTCCACCAGTGCCACGATGATGTCGCCGCTCTCGGCCGTGTCGGTCTTGCGGATCAGCACCGTGTCGCCATCCAGAATACCAGCTTCGATCATCGAATCACCGCGCACTTCCAACGCATAGTGCTCCCCGCGGCTGATCAGCTCGGGTGGCACGGAGATGGAATGGCTGTGGGTCTGGATCGCCTCGATCGGAACACCGGCAGCGATGCGGCCCATGACCGGGATGGAGGTGAAGTGAGGGGCGGTTTCCGCAGCCGGGGCGGACGGAGCGGCGGCCGGGGCAGATGCCTTGCCGAGCGATCCCTCGATCACCGACGGCGCAAAGCCCTTGCCGCGCGGCGAAGACAGGCCCGGCGTGACCGAATCCGGCAGGCGGACCACTTCCATGGCGCGCGCCCTGTTGGGCAGGCGGCGGATGAAGCCGCGCTCCTCCAGCGCCGTGATCAGACGGTGAATGCCGGACTTGGACCGGAGGTCCAGTGCGTCCTTCATTTCGTCAAAGGACGGCGGAACCCCGGATTCCTTCAGGCGCTCATGAATGAACATCAGCAGTTCGTGTTGCTTGCGCGTCAGCATGTGAGGTCCCCGTTGGAGGGTCTGGTACAAATCATGAACGTACCTTAGCTGTTCTCACTGTGTTCCACAAGTCTTAAGGTGAGGTTAGCGGGATGTTCCTGTCGCATGCACTCAAGACAACACACCGCCGCTGCGCCTTTTCCCGGCAGAACGGTACCTTGCGTGCAATTGCCTGCGGGCCCGGCTTGACTTCATGCGCCGGTGTCCCGAAAGCTGGCGAAAGAAGAAGACACAGCTCCCGCGCTGCCTGCGCCCCGCAGGCGGCCTCACCCTGCCTTAGGCGGCATTCTGCTCTGGGGCGGCGCCACCGGGACCCCGAAAAGACCGAAGATGAACAAGCCTGTCACCATCACCGCCCATTCCGCCTGTCCGCATGACTGCCCCTCCACCTGCGCGCTGGATGTGGAGGTGACGGCAGAGGGCCGCATCGGCCGCCTGCGCGGGGCGGCGGACAATCCCTACACGGCGGGCGTCATCTGCGCCAAGGTTGCGCGCTATGCGGAGCGGCTATACCACCCGGACCGGCTGCTGACGCCAATGGCCCGCGTTGGGGCGAAGGGGGAAGGGCGGTTCGAGCCCGTCTCCTGGGACGAGGCACTGGACCTTGTTGCCGCGCGATTCCTGGAGGCGGAGGCGAAGCACGGGCCGGAGACGGTCTGGCCCTATTACTACGCCGGCACCATGGGGCTGGTGCAGCGCGACAGCATTCATCGCCTGCGCCATGCCAAGGGCTATTCGCAGCAGTTTTCCTCGATCTGCACCAATCCGGCCTGGACCGGCTATGTGGCCGGAACCGGGCTTCTGGCCGGGCCGGATCCGCGCGAGATGATGAAGGCCGACCAGATCATCATCTGGGGCACCAATGCGGTCGCGACGCAAGTGAACGTCATGACCCACGCCATCACCGCCCGCAAGACGCGTGGTGCGAAGATCATCGTGGTTGACGTCTACCGCACCGAGACCATGAAACAGGCGGATATCGGCATCGTGCTGAAGCCCGGCAGCGATGCGGCGCTGGCCTGTGCCATCATGCATGTGCTGTTCCGTGACGGTCTGGCTGACCGGGAGTATCTTGCCCGCTACACCGACTGCCCGGATGAGCTGGAGGCGCATCTTGCCACCCGCACGCCGGAATGGGCGGAAGGGATCACCGGCGTTCCGGCTGAAGAGATCACGCAGCTGGCCCGGATGATCGGCGAGGTGAAGCGCACCTTCATCCGCCTTGGCTATGGCTTTACCCGCAGCCGCAACGGCGCCGTCTCCATGCATGCGGCGGCCAGCATTGCAGCTGTTGCCGGCTCCTGGCAGTATGAAGGGGGCGGGGCCTTCCACAACAACGGGGCGATCTACAGGCTCGACAAGTCGATGGTCGAGGGCAGTTCCCTGCGCACCGGCACGAGGTTCCTCGACCAGAGCCTCATCGGCCGCGTGCTGACGGGGGACCGTGAGGCGCTGGCCGGCGGCCCGCCGGTGACGGCGCTGCTGATCCAGAACACCAATCCGGTCTCCGTCGCGCCGGAACAGACACTGGTGAAACAGGGCTTTGCCCGCGAGGACCTTTTCACCGTCGTGCATGAGCAGTTCATGACGGACACGGCGCGCTATGCCGACATCGTGCTGCCCGCGACCCAGTTTCTGGAGCATGACGACATCTACCGGGGCGGCGGCCACCAGTACATGCTGTTTGGCCCGAAGCTGACGGAAGCGCCGGGTGAGGCGCGGGAGAACATATTCGTTATCAACGAACTGGCGAAGCGTCTTGATGCAAAGGATCATCCTGGCTTCCACATGAGCGCCCGCGAGCACGTGGACTGGATGCTCGTCAATTCCGGCTATGGCACGCTGGCCGAACTGGAGGCCGGGCGCTGGAAGGATCTGCAGCCGGACTTCCGCACCGCCCATTATCTCGATGGCTTCGGCCATGCGGACGGCAAGTATCACTTCAAGGTGGACTGGGGCTTCACCGCTGCGCCCAACCGGCCGGAAGACGGCAAGCCCTTTGGTGCCCACGCCGCCATGCCGCGCCTGCCGGATTACTGGAACGCGGTGGAAAATGCCGACGCGGAGCATCCGTTCCGGCTGGTGACGGCGCCGGCCCGCTCCTTCCTCAACTCCAGCTTCACCGAAACGCCTGGCTCCACCAAGAAGGAAGGCGGCCGGCCGGAGGTCTGGATGCGTCCCGATGAAGCCGCTGCTGCGGGGCTGGAGGATGGCGCCCGCGTCATCCTGGGTAACCGGCGCGGCGAGGTGCGGCTGCATCTGCGTCATGTGGAGGGGCTGGCCCCCGGCACGGTGGTGTCGGAAGGCATCTGGCCCAACACGGCCTTTGAAAACGGCAATGGCATCAACACGCTGATCGGCGCCGAGCCCATCGCCCCCTATGGCGGCGCCGCCTTCCATGACTGCGCCGTGTGGGTGCGCCCGGCTTCTTGATTCGTGCCCGTTAAGCTCCGGATGGCGTGCGGGTGCACAAGCTGCTAGTCTTTCCCGGCGGCACATTGTGCGTGCGGAGCCTTGAGGCAAGCGGATGGGAGAGAGCCGCGCCTTGTGAAACAGGTTATCCGCGCGTCTTTGCCAGCCGCCTCGGGACCATCTGCGCGAGCCTTGTTCTTCCGGTCAAGGAGCGTGCGCAGGAGAGGGCCTTGCGGGAGGAACCAGACATGCCCACGGTGACGTCTCAGCATCAGAGCCGCATCGAGGCGGCGCTTGCCAGCGGGCAGGCGGCGCGCTCGCCCATTGCCGCATCCTGGGCCCGCTCGGCCCATCTTCATGGCCTTGATCCGGTGAAACGCCGGGTGGAGCCGCGCCTGACGGCGCAGGAACTTGCCCTCGTGCGCGAGCGCATGGGCGGGCTCGTGGCCACCGCCGCGCCCCATCTCGACTGGCTGTTCCAGACCATCGGCGGCCTTGGCGCCTGTGTGGTGCTGGCCGACGCGGAAGGCATCGCGGTGGAACGGCGCGGCAACCCGTCCGAGGACCGCGATTTCGCAGCTTCCGGCCTGTGGACCGGTGCCGTATGGTCCGAGGCGGAAGCCGGCACCAATGGCATCGGCACCTGCCTTGCCGAGGGCAGGGCGGTGACGATCCACCGCGACCAGCATTTCCTCGCCCGCAACATTGGCCTCACCTGCACCTCCGCCCCCGTGCATGATGCCGGCGGCCAGCTGGCGGCGGTGATCGATGTGTCCACGGCCGAGCAGGATGTGTCCGCCGCCGTGCTCAGCCTCATCAGCCAGACGGTGCAGAACACGGCGCACAAAGTGGAAGCCGACCTCTTCCATGCTGCTTTCCCGAAGGCCCGTGTGGTGCTGGTTCCGGGCGGCGGCACGCATGGCCTTGCCGCGCTTGTGGCGGTGGATGAGGATGATCTCGTCATCGGCGCCACACGCGGGGCGCGGGCTCTGCTGGGCCTCACCGCCGATCCTGCTGCAAACCCGCGTCCGCTCGCCGATCTTCTCGGCCTGCCGGTGCATGAGCGGCTGGAGGATGCGGAGCGCGCCGTCTTGCACCGGGCGCTGGCCCGGGCCTCGGGCAACGTCTCCGCCGCCTCCCGCGCCCTCGGCCTCTCCCGCGCGACGCTTCACCGGAAACTGGCGAAGGAGTGAGGGGGGCGAGTGCGCTCAGGCATTTGCCACGCTCAGCCCCGGTCCCAAATACCTAGGATAGGCCGGGGCCTGTCAGGCGGGCATGGATTTGCCCCTCACCGCAGCGTCGCCCGTGGTGACGCCGGATATGGGGCGCGACTGTGCTTCCATCTGACACTACCCCACAAACCCGCCATCATCTGTCGCAGAACTGCGACAGGGCACGGGCAGGCGTTCCCGGCCATGGCTCCTCAGACCGTCCGCCGTGCGTCAAGCTCTTCCCATGGCCGCGAGGAGGCGGCCCGTTGGAGGAGACAAGCATGAACATTCAGGCACAGGCGGATTTCCGCACCGTTTCACCGTTCCGCGAGCGCTATGACAATTTCATCGGCGGCAAGTTCGTGCCGCCGGTCAGCGGCCGCTACATGGACAACATCACCCCGATCACTGGCGCCAGGATCTGCGAGGTGGCCCGTTCCGATGCCGCCGACATCAACGCCGCGCTGGATGCCGCCCATGCGGCGCGCGAGGCCTGGGGCAAGACCTCTGCCGCCCACCGCGCCAACATCCTTCTGAAGATCGCCGACGTGATGGAGGCCAATCTCGACGTGCTGGCCGCTGCCGAAACCTGGGACAACGGCAAGCCGATCCGCGAGACGACCGCCGCCGACATTCCGCTCTCCGTCGATCACTTCCGCTATTTCGCCGGTGTGCTGCGCGGGCAGGAAGGCACCATGAGCGAGATCGACCATGACACGGTCGCCTATCACTTCCATGAGCCGCTGGGGGTCGTCGGCCAGATCATCCCGTGGAACTTCTCCATTCTGATGGCTGCGTGGAAACTGGCTCCGGCCCTGGCTGCGGGCAACTGCATCGTCATGAAGCCGGCCGAACAGACCCCGGCGGCCATTCTGGTGCTGGCCGAACTCATTGGCGACCTGCTGCCGGCGGGTGTGCTCAACATCGTCAACGGCACCGGCGCTGAAGCCGGCCATGCGCTGGCCTCGTCCGGCCGCATCGCCAAGATCGCCTTCACCGGCTCCACCGCCACGGGCCGCAAGATCATGGAAGCGGCAACCGTCAACCTCATTCCGGTGACGCTGGAACTGGGCGGCAAGAGCCCCAACATCTTCTTCTCCGATGTGATGGCGCAGGATGATGCCTATCTCGACAAGGCGGTCGAAGGCTTCGTGCTCTTTGCCTTCAACCAGGGCGAGGTCTGCACCTGCCCGTCGCGGGCGCTGATCCAGGAAGACATCTACGAGGAATTCATCGCCCGCTGCATTGCGCGTGTGAAGGCCATCAAGCAGGGCGACCCGCGCGACCCCGCCACCATGGTGGGCGCGCAGGCCAGCCAGCAGCAGCATGACAAGATCATGTCCTACCTGCAGATCGGCGTGGAGGAAGGCGCGGAAGTGCTGACCGGCGGCGATGCCGCCCGCCTCGGCGGGGATCTGGCCAACGGCTTCTACATCCAGCCGACCATCCTCAAGGGCCACAACAAGATGCGCGTGTTCCAGGAGGAAATCTTCGGTCCCGTTGTCTCCGTCACCACCTTCAAGACCGAGGAAGAGGCGCTTCATATCGCCAACGACACCATGTACGGCCTTGGCGCCGGTGTGTGGACCCGCGACGGCACCCGCGCCTACCGCTTCGGCCGCGCCATCGAGGCAGGCCGCGTCTGGGTCAACAACTACCACGCCTATCCCGCCCACGCGGCCTTCGGCGGCTACAAGCAGTCCGGCATCGGCCGCGAGACCCACAAGATGATGCTCGATCACTACCAGCAGACGAAGAACATCCTCGTCAGCTACAACCCCAACAAGCTCGGCTTCTTCTGATCTCCCTCCCGGGACACATCCAACTGCGGCACGGGCAACCGTGCCGCTTTTTTGTGTTGGGGAACCGTTTGGCGCAGGTCACCAGCTCCGTCCGTAGTCCTTTCCAGGCCTTTGATCCTCTCCATCGTCATCCCGGCCTTGAGCCGGGACCGGAGAGCCGGGGTGATTGCCGGTTCGATGCGGAAGCAGGATAGACCGTGGCTCACCGGTACCGGATCTCCGCCTGCGCGGGGATGACAAGGTGAGAGGCGGCAGAACGATTGACGGTCCCGTCTGTAGAGGGACGCACTACCTTGCCCATCACCGCAGCGTCGCCCCGGGCGGAGCGGAGCGCAGACCCGGGGCCTACTCGCTTGCAGAGACGCGATAGGGAGTATGGAAGCAGCGGCGGGCGCATGAGGCCATCCGTGCTTCACCGCGGCGGACTATCGCATCTCTCTTCAAGCGAGTAGGCCCCGGCTCGAAGGCCGGGGCGACGCCGTCTATGCTGACCCGCAGTGCTTCCGTTTGCCCACCGCCTTCACGCTTGGATAATCCTCACACCACCAGCACATCCACCTCCGCCCCGGCATCCAGCGCAGCGGCGTGCGGGGGGCGGAGGATGAGGGCGCCGGAGGCGGCGAGCAGCGAGAGCATGGAGCTGTCCTGCCGGGTGAAGGGGGTGACGCTGCGGGTGCCGTCCGGGTGGGTGGTGAGGCTGGCGCGCAGATAGTCCTGGCGCTGGTCGTTGGCCGGAACCGGACCGGTGAGGGTGGCGGTGGTGCGCTTGCCCTTCATGGCGGCCTCGAGGCTTGTGCCCGTCATCACCGCCATCAGCGGGCGCAGGAACAGGAGGGCGCAGACGAGGCTGGAGACCGGGTTGCCGGGCAGGCCCAGAACCTTGGTGCGGCCAAGGTTGCCCGCCATCAGCGGCTTGCCGGGGCGCATGGCGATGCGCCAGAAATCCAGCTTCATGCCTTCCCCGCCCAGCACCGCCTGCACAAGGTCATGATCGCCGACCGATGCCCCGCCGAGGGTGACGAGAACATCGGCCTCTGCCGTCAGCCCCTCGCGCACGCGGGCGGCGATATCGGCAGGATCATCGCTGGCCAACCCGAGGTCCAACGGGAGGCCGCCGCAATCTTCGACGAGCGCTGCAATGCCGCAGTGGTTGGAGGCGATGATCTGGTCCGGCCCCGGCGTGCCGCCCGGCAGCACCAGTTCGTCGCCCGTGGCGATGATGGCGACCTTCGGCTGGCGCCAGACGGGCAGGGCGGCGTGGTTCATGGCAGCGGCCAGCGCAAGGCTGCGGTAGTCGAGCCTGAGCCCTGCCTTCAGCAGCACATCGCCTTGCGCAAAGTCGAGCCCGGCGGGCCGGACGAACTGGCCGGGACGAACCGGCTCCAGCGCGGTGAGGCGGTCTCCCTCGCGGGTGGCGTTTTCCTGAATGAGGATGGCATCCGTGCCATCGGGAACCGGTGCGCCGGTGAAGATGCGGACGGCTTCACCCGCGCCCACCCGGCCCGCAAAGGCATGGCCCGCAGGAGCCTCGCCTATGACGCTGAGCACGGCGCCCGCTGCGGCGCAATCGGCGGCGCGCAGGGCATAGCCATCCATGGAGGAGGCGGGGAAGGGTGGCTGAGTGCGGGTGGCGGCAAGATCCGCCGCCAGAATGCGGCCATTGGCCCGCGCCAGCGGAACGGTCTCCTGGCCCAGCGGCGCAACGCCGGTGAGAAGCTGCCGCAGCGCATCGTCAACCGGCATCAACGCCATGTCAGGGCTCCTTTGGTGCGTTTTCCGGTCCGGCAACATAATGGCCGGAGCGGCCGCCGAGCTTTTCGGCAAGGTGGATGCGGCCGATTTCCATGCCCCGGTCCACGGCCTTGGCCATGTCATAGATGGTGAGGCAGGCGACCGAACAGGCGGTCATCGCTTCCATCTCCACGCCGGTCTGGCCGGTGACGATGGCGGTGGCGCTGACTTTCAGGCCGGGCAGGGCATGATCGGGCTCGATATCGACGCTGATCTTTGACAGAAGCAGCGGATGGCAGAGCGGGATCAGCTCATGGGTGCGCTTGGCGGCCATGATGCCGGCAATGCGGGCGGTGGCGATGACATCACCCTTTTTCGCGTTGCCGGAGAGGATCAGCGCCAGCGTGTCCGCATGCATCTTCACCTCGCCGGTGACGGTGGCGCTGCGGCGGGTGACGGCCTTGTCTCCTACATCCACCATTGAGGCGCTGCCAGAGGCATCAAGATGCGTCAGGTGGTCCTGATCCCGCTCGGGGCCGCCGCCTGCCATGGCTCAGGCTCCGCTGCGGGTCAGCAGGGCGCGGGTGGCGCTTTCCACATCGGCCTGCCGCATCAGGCTTTCGCCGATGAGGAAGGTGGAGATGTTGCAGGCCTCCATGCGGGCCAGATCCGCCGGGGTGAAGAGACCCGATTCGCCAACGATGATGCGTTCCGCCGGGATCATCGGCGCCAGCCGCTCGCTCGTCGTCAGCGACACGTCAAAGGTCTTGAGATTGCGGTTGTTGATGCCGAGCAGCGGCGAGGCGAGTTTCAGCGCCCGCTCCAGCTCCGCCTCGTCATGCACCTCCAGCAGAACATCCATGCCAAGGCCGAAGGCGGCATCCTCCAAATCCTTCGCCAGTGCATCATCAACGGCAGCGAGGATGATCAGAATGCAATCCGCCCCCCAGGCGCGGGCCTCGGCCACCTGATAGGTGTCGTAGAGAAAATCCTTGCGCAGGGCCGGCAGGCTGACGGCGCCACGTGCGGCGGTCAGAAACTCCGGCTTGCCCTGAAACGACGGTGTATCGGTGAGCACGGACAGGCAGGCCGCACCGCCTGCCTCATAGGCGCGGGCGAGGGCTGGCGGGTCGAAATCGGCGCGGATCAGCCCCTTGGACGGGCTTGCCTTCTTGATCTCGGCAATGAGGGCATAGTCCCCGGCGGCATGCTTGGCGCGGATGGCCCGCTCGAAACCGCGCGGTGCCTCGACGGATTTTGCCGCTTCCAGCAGGCTGGCGAGCGTGCGTTCGGCCTTGGCAGCAGCGATTTCCTCGCGCTTGTAGGCCTCGATGCGGGTGAGAATGTCTGCCATGGCTTATCCGTTCGAAACTGCCACCAGCCGTTCCAGCCGGTCGAGGGCATCGCCCGTGTCGATGGAGCGGGCGGCCTGCGCCACCCCGTCCTTGAGGTCTGCCGCCTTGCCCGCAACGATCAGCGAGGCGGCGGCGTTGAACAGCACCACGTCCCGGTAGGCGTTCTTTGCGCCGGAGAGCACGGCGCGCAGGGCGGCAGCGTTCTCTTCCGGCGTGCCGCCCTTGAGATCTTCGAAACGGGCGCGGGGCAGGCCTGCGTCTTCCGGAGTGATCTCGAAGCTGCGGATGGCGCCGTTCTTCAGTTCGGCCACCTTGGTCGGGCCGGTGGTGGTGATCTCGTCCATGCCGTCGCTGCCGTGGACGATCCAGACGGCTTCCGAGCCAAGGTTCTTCAGCACCTGTGCAATCGGCTCAACCCAGCGGCCATCGAAGACGCCGGTCATCTGGCGCTTGACGCGGGCGGGGCTAGACAGGGGGCCAAGCAGGTTGAAGATGGTGCGGGTGCCCAGTTCCATGCGGGTCGGGCCGACATGCTTCATCGCCGCATGATGGAGCGGGGCAAACATGAAGCCGATCCCGGCTTTATCCACGCAGGCGGCAATCTTGTCCGGGCCGATGTCGATGTTGACGCCGAGCTGCGCCAGAGCTTCGGAAGAGCCGGACTTGGACGAGAGCGAGCGGTTGCCATGCTTGGCAACGGGCACGCCGCAGCCTGCGACAACCAGCGCGGTGCAGGTGGAGATGTTGTAGGAGCCGGTGGCGTCACCACCGGTGCCGACGATATCGATGGCATCGCCCTGAACTTCGACGGGCAGCATGCGGGCGCGCATGGAGGCGACGGCGCCGGTCACTTCATCGACGCTCTCGCCGCGCATGCGCAGCGCCATCAGGAAGCCGCCGAGCTGGGAAGGCGTTGCCGCGCCGGACAGGATCACGTCAAAGGCCGCGCGCGCTTCCTCGAAATCCAGAGACGCACCTTCAGCCACCTTGGCGATAAAGGGTTTGAGCCCGCTCATGCCTGTCCCTCTTCCCGTTTTTCACGCGGCCTGCGTTAAAGGCTTGCCGCAGTCCGGCTTGTGACTGTCCCGGCAGACGCGGCCGGGACAGTGTTCTTTCATGCCGTCAGTTCTGCGCAGAGGTGCCGATCACCATCTGCAGCGCCTGCTGGTTGATCTGGACGCCCTTGTCCGCCTCGACCTTGTTGATCACAAGATTGAGGAGCGAGGCGGAGAGCTGTTCGCTGATCTGGGTGTCGATCTGCTGGATGCTCTCTTCCTCGCGGAAGAAGGCGGGGGCAGAGACGCTGTCGACCACCATCACCAGACGGCCGCTGTCCGCGCCCATGGTGTCCAGAACGGTGCCGGAGGGGCCGCTGAAGGCTTCCTCGACGGCTTCCTGCGGCAGGCCGGCCGGCTGGCCGTTGCGCTTGAAGCTGTCAGAGGTCTGCACCGCAAGGCCCGCGGCTTCAGCCACGGCTTCCAGCGTTTCGCCGCCGCGCACTTGGGCCGCCATGCTCGCCGAAAGATCCAGAAGCTTCTGGTCACGCTCCTTCGCCGTCCAGGCCTGGACAACGGCATCACGCACTTCGGACAACTCGCGGTCGCGGGGCGGCGTGACCTTGGTCACGTCGAACCAGACAAAGCCGCGCTGGCCCAGCGGCAGCGGGTTGTTTTCGATACCAACGTCGCTCTCGAAGGCCTCGCGCAGCAGGCCGTCAGCCTCAGGCAGCGTGACCGGCTGACCGGCCTCGTCGCGGCCATTGCTGTCCACGGCCGGGATTTCGGTGGTGGTCAGCGAGAAGCGTCCTGCGACTTCGGCAAGGGCGGCACCGCCTGCGCGGGCGTCCTCGATCTCGTCATGCAGGTCCTGCACGTCCTGCTCGGCCTTCTGCAGGGCGATTTCCTGCTTCAGCTCCGCCTTGACCTCGTCGAAGGGACGCACGGCTTCCGGCTGGATCTCGGCGACTTCCAGAATGACGGTGGTGAACCGGCCCTGCACGGCGCCGCTGACACCGCCCTCAGGCAGCGCAAAGGCAGCTTCCGCAATGGCCGGATCCAGGAACTTGTCCTTCGCCATCAGGCCAAGGTCGACGTCGCTGTCCTTGAGGCCGCGTTCTTCCATCAGCTGGGCAAAGGTCTTGGCCCCGGAGGCAAGCTCGGCGGCTGCAGCTTCGGCTGCGGCCGAATCGGGGAAGGGCATCTGGCGCACGCGGCGCAGCTCATCCGTCCGGTAGCGGTTGCCGGAGCGGTCATAAGCCTGTTTTGCTTCTGCGTCCGTCACCTCATCCGGCTTGGCCAGAGTCTGCGGCAGCAGCTGCAGGACGGACAGGCTGCGGTATTCCGGAGCGCGGAAATCTTCCTTGCGCGTCTCGTAGAAGCTCTCAATGTCCGCGTCCGACGGGGCTGCGATTTCACCGGCTGCCGAGGGCGGCACGGCGATATAGCGCACGGTACGGGTTTCATTTTCGAAGATGTTGAAGGCGCTCAGCATCGCTTCCGGCGTCTTCAGATTGTCCGTCAGGGCGCCTGCGATCTGCTGGCGGCCGGACAGGAGGCGCTGCTCGCGCACGAAGTCATCTTCGGAAATGCCGTTGGCGCGCAGCAGCTGCACCAGGCTGTTGCGGTCATAGCCGCCGCCCGGGCGCTGGAACGCCGGGTTTTCCTGGATCATCCGGCGCAGGCCGTCATCGGAAATGCCGAGGTTCATGTCCGCGGCCATGTCATTCATGGCAGCTTCGGCAATCATCCGGGCCAGCACCTGCTGCGGAATGCCGAACATGGCGCCTTCCGTGGTGGACAGCGGGCGGCCGATCTGGCGGCTCACGGCATTCAGTTCGCGCCGGTAGGCGAGATCGAAGTCGGCCACGGAAATTTCCGTATCACCCACCTTGGCCACGACATTGCTGCCGAAGTTGCGGAAAATGTCGGCGATACCCCAGACGGCAAAGCTCAGGATGAGCAGGGCGATGAAGATCTTGGCAACCCAGGTGCCGGCGCCCTTGCGCAGCGCGTCGAGCATGATGTCTCCCGTAATTCCATAAGCTCATGTCCGGAGCGAAAGGTCCCGGAGCGGTGGTTCTGAATAGCGGCTCAAGGGGCGGCGGACAATAGCCGGAAACTGGCAGATGTGCGCAGACAGGCAGAAATGCGCAGGAAGGGCGGGAAAGATGCGATGACACTTGCACTTTGGGCCGCCGCTGGGTAGCGAAGTGGCCACCAGGAACCATGCAGCTGTCCCGCCAGCCCGTGCGCCGGACAGCCCTTCAGGAGACCGCCATGAGCCACGCCACCGCAATCCGCCCGCTTGTCGCCGGAAACTGGAAGATGAACGGCCTTGCCGCAGCTTCTGCCGAGTTCGAGGCGCTGGGGCAGGGGCTTGAGGCAGCACTCGCGGCCAAGGTGGACGTGATGATCTGCCCGCCCGCAACACTGATTGCGGTTCTCGCCAAGGCTGCCGCTGCTTCGAAGGTGGCGCTCGGCGGGCAGGACTGCCATGCCAAGGCTTCGGGTGCCCATACGGGCGACATTTCGGCCGAAATGCTCAAGGATGCAGGTGCAAGCGCCGTGCTCGCGGGCCATTCCGAGCGCCGCACCGATCACGGCGAGAGCGATGCCGTGGTGAAGGCCAAATCGGAAGCAGCCTGGCGCGCCGGACTCACGGCCATCATCTGCGTTGGCGAAACCGAAGCCGAGCGCAAGGGCGGCAAGACGCTGGATGTGGTCGGCACGCAGCTCGCCGGCTCGGTCCCTGATGGCGCAACGGCGGCCAATACGGTGATTGCCTATGAGCCGGTCTGGGCCATCGGCACCGGCCTGACGCCGACTGCAGCCGACGTCGCCGAAGTGCACGCCGCCATCCGCAGCGCACTGGAAGCCCGCTTCGGCGCGGAAGGCGCTGCCATGCGCCTGCTTTACGGCGGTTCGGTGAAGCCGTCTAACGCGGCAGAGCTGATGGCCGTGCCGCATGTCAACGGCGCCCTCGTGGGCGGCGCCAGCCTCAAGGCCGCTGATTTCCTCGGCATCATTTCGGCCTATGCCTGATGCCGCCCGGGCCGGGCGCTGGTCGTCCGGCCCTTGATGCTTATATAATTGTTGCAGAGTGCTGCGCCGCAGAGGACCACCTTCACAGGGCAGGTTCCGGTGGATTGCGGCGTGTGAGACGCCTTTTGTCACAAAGGATGCCAATCTCCCGGCCTTCAAGGGTGGAAACTCCGGCAAGGCTGGTGTAGAAGGCCGCCAAACTGAAACGGATGATCGGTCCAAAATGGAAACGGTAGTTATCGTCATTCACCTGATGGTCGTGCTGGCCCTGGTGCTTGTCGTCCTCCTGCAGCGCTCCGAAGGCGGCGCTCTTGGCATCGGCGGCGGAGGCGGCGGCTTCATGTCGAGCCGCGGCACAGCCAATGTGCTGACCCGCGCCACGGCGATTCTCGCCGTCATGTTCTTTGCCACGTCACTGGGCCTCAGCATCATCGCCCGCATGGACAGTGGTCCCGGCTCCATTCTGGACGGCAGCACGGTTGTTCCGGGTGCCGCACAGCCGGCCGATGGTTCCGCGCCCTCGACGGGGACCGGTGTTCTGGATGTGTTGAGGCAGCAGTCCCAGCCCCAGGCGCCCGCAACGGCTCCGGCTCAGCCTTCCGGCCCCCAGGTTCCGGCAGCGCAGTAAGCGCCGCAGGCTTGCAGGTTGCGGCGGGGCAGTCAGCACCGCCGCAGGGCCCTATCCGGCGGATAGACCGGAAAAATCTCTCAAGTGCCCTGCGCACATCTGCTGCAGGGCATTTTTGTTGTGTTTAACCACTGGACCCCGCTGGCCGATCCGGCAGGGACCACAGTATGGTGTTGCTCCATGGCGCGATACGTTTTCATCACTGGCGGCGTGGTTTCCTCGCTCGGGAAGGGTCTGGCATCGGCTGCGCTTGGCGCCCTGCTTCAGTCCCGCGGTTACAAGGTCCGGCTTCGCAAGCTCGACCCCTATCTCAACGTCGATCCGGGCACCATGAGCCCGTATCAGCACGGCGAAGTCTTCGTCACCGACGACGGCGCCGAAGCCGATCTTGATCTTGGCCATTATGAGCGCTTCACCGGGCGCCCGGCGACCAAGCAGGACAACATCACCACCGGCCGCATCTATCAGGACATCATCGCCAAGGAACGCCGCGGCGATTATCTGGGCGGTACCGTGCAGGTGATTCCGCATGTCACGGATGCCATCAAGGCCTTCGTGCTGGACGGCAATGACGATGTGGACTTCGTGCTGGTCGAGATCGGCGGCACGGTGGGCGACATCGAAGGCCTGCCGTTCTTCGAGGCGATTCGCCAGCTGGGCAATGACCTGCCGCGCGGACAGGCGATTTACATCCACCTGACGCTGATGCCCTATATCGCCAGCGCCGGCGAGATGAAGACCAAGCCGACCCAGCACTCGGTCAAGGAGCTGCGCTCCATCGGCATCCAGCCGGATATCCTGATGATCCGCTGCGACCGCCACATTCCGGAGAACGAGCGGCGCAAGCTGTCCCAGTTCTGCAATGTGCGGGAAAGCGCCGTCATTCCGGCCTATGACGTGGCCTCGATCTATGACGTGCCGATCGCCTATCACAAGGAAGGCCTCGACGAAGAAGTCCTCAAGGCTTTCGGCATCACCGGCGCACCGGCACCCAAGCTCGACCGCTGGGAAGAGATTTCCCGCCGCATCGCCAATCCGGAAGGCGAGGTGACCATCGCCATCGTCGGCAAGTACACCGTGCTGAAGGACGCCTACAAGTCGCTGATCGAGGCGCTTGTCCATGGCGGCATCGCCAACAACGTCAAGGTGAAGCTGCAGTGGATCGAATCCGAGACCTTCGAAAAGGAAGATCCGGCGCCCTATCTTGAGGGCGTGGCCGGTATCCTGGTGCCCGGCGGCTTCGGCGAGCGCGGGGCGGAAGGCAAGATTGCCGCTGCCCAGTTCGCCCGCACCCGCAACGTGCCTTACTTCGGCATCTGCTTCGGCATGCAGATGGCGGTGCTGGAAGCGGCCCGCAACCTTGCAGGCATCACCAAGGCCAGCTCGACCGAATTCGGCCCCGCCGAAGAGCCCGTGGTCGGCCTGATGACCGAATGGACGCGCGGCAACGAAAAGGAACTGCGCAACGCGGGCGATGACCTTGGCGGCACCATGCGCCTTGGTGCCTATCAGGCGGCGCTGAAGCCGGGCTCGCGTATTGCCGAAGTCTACGGCAGCACCCTCATTTCCGAGCGTCACCGGCACCGCTACGAGGTGAACATCGGCTACCGTGAGCAACTGGAAAGCTGCGGCCTCGTCTTCGCCGGCACCTCGCCGGACGGCGTGCTGCCGGAGACGGTGGAAATCACCGGCCACCCGTGGTTCATCGGCGTGCAGTACCATCCGGAACTCAAGTCCCGGCCGTTCGAGCCGCACCCGCTGTTCGCCTCCTTCGTCGAGGCGGCCATCAAGCGCAGCCGTCTGGTCTGACGGCCATACGCATACAGCAGAGCTGGGCAGGGCAGGGAGTGAGGGGCATGGCAGCGGCGGCAAAGACACGCGGACTGGATCACGTGGTGATCGCGGTCCGGGATCTCGACCGTGCAGCAGAGGCCTTCGAGGCGCTCGGCTTCACGCTGACGCCACGCGCCCGCCATCCCTGGGGCACGGAAAACCGTCTGGTGCAGCTGGACGGAGCTTTCCTTGAACTTCTGACGGTTCCGGCCGGTGCCGCCATTGTTCCGGCCACGGGAACGGCCTTCTCGTTTGGCCGTTTCAATCAGGACTTCCTGGAAAAGCGGGAAGGGGCCTCCATGCTGGTGCTGGACAGCATCAGTGCGGCGGACGACCGTGCGGCCTTTGCTGCGGCCGGACTTCCCGTGTTCGATCCCTTCTCCTTTGGCCGGGAAGCCACTGCACCTGATGGCACGGTGCGCAAGGTCGGGTTTGAGCTGACCTTCACCCGCGATGCGGATGCGCCGGAGACCGGTTTCTTCACCTGCCACAATCTCTATCCGGAAAACTTCTGGAAGCCGGAGTTCCAGCGCCATGCCAATGGCGCAACAGCATTGGCCGAAGTGATTCTGGTGGCCCGGGATCCGGCAGACCATCACATCTTCCTCGAAGGTTTCACGGGTGTGCGGGAACTCAGGGCCACCAGCCTTGGCATCGAGTGCCAGACGGCCCGTGGCAAGATCTCGATCCTGTCGCCTGTCGCCTACCGCCATCTCTTCGGCGATGCGGCGGCCGATGCGCTGCCGGGCGGACTGCCCTGCATTGCGGCCCTTCGGGTGACGGGGGCAAGTGTCGCCGCACGGTCCATCATTCCCGCTGAAAGCCTCTGCGGTGTGACGCTGGTGCTGGAGCCGGCCTGACGCGGGATGTGTCAGGCCTGCCGGACTGTCTTCACCGGATGTTGACAGCTTCGTGGATAGTCTCAGAAAGTGTTTTTTTCCGGGTTGCGCCCAGCCGCCTTCCGGCATAAACACACCGCCAGCAGACGGGCGCTCCGGCGCATCTGTTTCCCTAGCGGGAGCGAGTAGCTCAGTTGGTAGAGCAACTGACTTTTAATCAGTTGGTCCAGGGTTCGAGTCCCTGCTCGCTCACCACTTTCCCTTTTCCTGATTTTTGATCATTCATTCCATGTTGCCTTGTTGGGGATTGTCCCGCACGGCATTCGGAAACGCTGTTTTTGCATGAAGCAGATCATGCTTCCCATGCGTCTGCCGGACGCAGTTCAGCCGAAAGACTGTGAATCTGGTAAATTACACATCGTCAGTAGTGCAGATAAATTGGACTGTTTCGGCGAAAGATCACAAAAAGGAACCGGTCGCTTAAAAATTGACTGGAATGTGTACTGGCTTACTCATAAAATCTGATCACAGTAGGTGCGGTGGGTCGCAGGGGCTGAGGCATCCCGTTTGGGTTGCCGTTCGCCCCTTGGTATTTTTTGTCCTAACGCCAGAACAATCTCTGGCAGATTGGCTCGCTCGATGCCGGAAAACTCTGCTTCGCACTCGATGACCTCACCTGAGTTCGACTTCGTCAAAGCGAACATCGCAGCGACTCTCACCCTCGTGAACGCATTGATCCATCAAGGCGCGATCAACCGCGACCTGCTCGATGAGTTTCTGGCTGGCGTGATTTCCCAGCTGCCGCACAACCGTCAGACGCTCGCTTTGCGGCTGGTGCTGGACCAATGGCGCCAGGGACTGCGCGATGGCGGTGATGTTGGTGTCGTGATCCGGCCCAGCTTTGAAGTCGTCGACGGCGGACGCCAGGACAGCTGAGGTACGTTGCTCTTTCCTCATCCAGCCTGATGGGCTGAAGCGGCCGCGCCCCGTCTCTGTGGAGGCGGCGCGCCTCGCGGTAAGGTGATCGGCGTAAGTCCCATTCCTCACGGGATGCGCGGTTCTGCCATCTTCATTTCATCCCCTGCAATGCGGTAAGACCTGTCCATGCATTGCGCGGGCCCCGGGCGGGCACGGCAGATTCGCTGACAAAGGTGGCGGGAATGATTCAGGAAGTAACACTGGCAGGCGCTGTTTTCGCCGGAGTTCTGTCCTTCGTTTCCCCTTGCGTGCTGCCGCTTGTGCCGCCCTATCTTGGTTTTATTGCCGGAACCAGCCTGGAAGAGCTGTCCGCCGATGACCGGACAGACGAAGCGGTTCGGCGCGTGTTCTTTGCCGCGCTTGCCTTCGTGGCGGGGTTCTCGACCGTTTTCGTGCTGCTTGGCGCCAGTGCTTCCTTCCTGGGGCAGATGGTGACGCAGCATATTCAGGTCCTCGGCTATGTCGCCGGTGTGCTGACCATCGTCATGGGGCTGCATTTCCTCGGGCTCTTCCGCATTCCGCTGCTCTACCGGGAAGCGCGGGTGCATCTGGACCGCAAACCGGCTGGCCTCGCCGGAGCCTATGTGATCGGCCTCGCCTTCGGCTTCGGCTGGACCCCTTGCGTGGGGCCGGTTCTGGCGGCCATTCTGTTCGTCGCGGGCTCAGAGGAAACCGTGGCACGCGGCGCCATTCTCCTCAGCGCCTATGCCATGGGCCTCGGTATCCCGTTCCTGATCGCGGCGCTCTTTGCCGGTCCGTTCCTGCGCTTCATGCAGAAGGCCCGCCGCCACATGGGCAAGGTGGAGAAGGGGATGGGCGTGGTCCTGGTTCTCACCGGGATCATGTTCCTGACCGGCCAGATGGCTGTCTTTTCCTATTGGCTGCTCGAGACATTCCCGCAGTTTCAGGTGATCGGCTGATCCTCTCCAGATCACTGGAAACGGATCTCTGCCTACCGGAAACTCTCCAGAAGCGGCTCGCCCGAGAAGAGCGTGGGCGAACAGGCTTTCTGGTCCACTTCAAGACGCAGGCAGGCGACGGAGGCCGCAGCCGCATTGGCGAAAGGCCCGGCCAGAAGCCGCACGGACTCAGAACCCTCTCCAGCCGGCTGGGTCAGGGCGCGCAACCCGCTCATCTTGTCCGTATGGGCTGATGCGAAATTCTCCCAGCCGTCGCTCGCCGCGGAGCGTGAGGCATAACGGCCGATTTCAATGGCAAAGTCGCTGCGGCCAATACGGTCCGCGCTGCCAATGGTGCGTCCGGCCGGGTCAACCGGGCGGATCATCAGGGCTGCGTCGAGGTCCTCACGCTGGGTCTGTGTATCTTCCGGCGCGGGCTCGGGAGGAATGGCGGCGGTCGTTTCAGGGGCGGGCGTGCCGGATACCGGCAACCCGACGATCCGTACCGGCCGCACCGGTTCCGGCGTTGAAGAAAGCGCCGCGGTCCGCCCCTCGTAGGAACTGCCAGGCGACTCGGGCACGGCTCCTGCCGGTGACATGATGGCGCTGATGTCCGAGGCGGCAAGAGGCTTGGCCGCAGAGGAGCTTGTTTCCGCCAGGGTTTCCGGGGCTGGCCGTGTCTCGACAGTGGCCTGTACCGTCTTGCGCGGATCGGGTCTGGGCAGGCTGACGGCAGCCTGTGGGCGCTCCGCATCCTTGGGATCAAGCTTCGGCAGATCCCCCGCATCGTGCAGCGGCTCGCTCCGCTGCGACGTGCCGGCGGCAATGTCGGCAAGCCTTGGCTGCGCGGGCGCGGGGATGCTGTTCTCTACCGAGCCGGTGATGAGGCCGCCGCCGGTGCCGGTTTCGAGCGAGGCGAGCCTGTTCGAATAGCCGTCGCTGAGCTCCGTCATCTGGAGGACACGGCGGCGCAAAGAGACCACCTCCCGCTGCAGCGTTTCCAGCCGTGCCTCGAGCAGCCGCATGGATTCCGCACCGCCCGTTCCAAGGGGAGAGGGGAGAATGCCGATGGAGACGGTTTCCCCATCCATCACGACGGCTTCCGTGCGGCCAATGCTGCCGGTTGGCCCGGAAACCTCGCCGGGAGGGGGCAGCATGATGCCTGCGTAAGCTTGCCCGCCGGAGGGGCGTGCCGGAGCAAACCAGTAGGCCGAAAAGCCGACGGTGCCAAACAGAAGCGCAAAGAGAGCCCAGGCGGCAATGTCGAGCCGTGCCCGGGCCATATCTGGCCCGGACGCCTTGACACCGGCATCCTTCTTGCGGCTCTCCACCTAGGCTATCCCGCTACGGCGAATCTGTTGCTATCCATGGGATATCTTGTCTCCAAACATGGTTAACGAACAGGGAATTACAGCGGTCCCGGGGAAGTCTTCTGCAGGGAACTGTGGATCGGCGGCTTGCATCTTTGGTAAAAGGGCAGGAAAAGGCTGAACAGGGATACAGAAGGCCTGCGGCGGTGCGCGGGCGGCCTGTGCCCATCAGCAAGACCGGCAGAAAGATCCCATGTCCAACCGCAGTCTCCTTTCCATCATCCTGGCCGCAGGCCTTGGAACACGCATGCAGTCCAGCTTGCCGAAGGTGATGCACGAGATCGGCAATCTGCCGATGATCGGCCATGTGCTGAAGGCCGTGAGCGGCGAAGGCAATCGCGTCGCCGTGGTCGTCGGGCCGGACATGCCGGCGCTGGAATCCCTTGTCGCAAAGCTGTCGCCCGGCGCGAGCTGCCACGAGCAGACCGAACGGCTCGGAACGGCCCATGCGGCACTCGCCGCCCGAAGCGCCCTGACGCCGGCGGCCGATGACGTGCTGGTGCTGTTTGGCGATACGCCACTGGTGACCGGGGACACCATTGCCCGCGTGCGGGCCGCTCTGGCGGCAGGAGCGGATGTGGCGGTTCTGGGCTTCGAAGCAGCCAATCCCTTCGGCTATGGCCGCCTGTTGATGCAAGGCGATCAGCTTCTCGCGATACGTGAGGAAAAGGACGCAAGCAACGACGAAAGAAAGATAAATTTCTGTAACTCTGGCATCATGGGCTTTCAGGGCGCTATTGCAGAGGAGTTGCTGTCAGCGGTTGGCAATAGCAATGCCAAGGGCGAGTACTATCTGACGGACGCCGTGGAGATTGCCAATGCACGCGGGCTGAAAGTGGTTGCAGCCACCACCAGCGAAGATGATGCGCGCGGCATTAACAACCGTTCTCAACTTGCTGAATGTGAAGAGATTTTCCAGAACAGAATGCGCCGCGCCGCGCTGGAGCGCGGCGTCACGCTGCAGGCTCCCGCCACCGTGTTCTTCTCCCATGACACGGTGCTGGAGCCGGATGTTCTGGTGGAGCCCAATGTGGTTTTCGGGCCTGGCGTGCATGTTGCCTCCGGAACCCGCATCCGGGCCTTCAGTCATCTGGAAGGGGCGACGGTCGGAGCGGATGCCACGGTCGGCCCCTATGCCCGTCTGCGCCCCGGTGCGGAACTGGCCCGCGATACCCATATCGGCAACTTCGTCGAGGTGAAGAACGGCAAGATCGGCGAAGGCGCCAAGGTCAATCACCTCAGCTACATCGGCGATGCCGTGGTGGGGGCAAAGACCAACATCGGCGCGGGTACCATCACCTGCAACTATGACGGTTTCGGCAAGCACCTGACGGAGATTGGCGCGGGCAGCTTCATCGGCTCCAACTCGACGCTCGTTGCGCCGGTAAAGATCGGTTCGGGCGCCTATGTGGCGGCTGGCAGCACGGTGACGGAAGCTGTTCCCGATGATGCACTTGTCATCGGCCGTGCCCGCCAGAGCGTGAAGGAAGGCCGGGCCAAAGTGCTGCGCGTCCGCTTTGCTGCCGCCAAGGCCGCAAAGAAGAGCTGACGGATTGCTGCCTGTCATCGTCTGAAACAGGGTTTGATTTCAACAAACTGACCCGTCTCGTCTAACAGAGGCGGGTCAGATCGTTTCAAAGGGATTCATTTTCATGTGCGGCATCATTGGTATCGTCAGCCTGAGCGGCGTTGCACCGCGCCTCGTGGATGCGCTGAAGCGCCTTGAGTACCGGGGCTATGACTCGGCCGGCATTGCCACGCTGGAGAACGGCATCGTCACCCGCCGCCGCGCGGAAGGCAAGCTGCGCAATCTGGAAGCCGTATTGGAAAAGACACCGCTGCCGGGCGTCATCGGCATCGGCCACACCCGCTGGGCCACCCATGGCGCGCCGACCGTTTCCAACGCCCACCCGCACCAGAGCGGAGGCGTCGCCGTCGTGCATAACGGCATTATCGAGAACTATCAGGAACTGCGCGCCGAGGCGGTGGCCAAGGATTATCAGCCGGTGACCGATACGGACACGGAAGTGGTGGCGCTGCTGGTCAATGCCGCGATGGATGAAGGGCTTGCCCCGAAGGAGGCCGTGGCCGCCGTGCTGCCGCGCCTGCGCGGCGCCTTCGCGCTCGCCTTCCTGTTCGAGGGCGAAGAGAACCTGCTGATCGGTGCAAGACGCGGCTCGCCGCTGGCCGTTGGCCACGGGGAAGGCGAGATGTTCCTGGGGTCCGACGCCATCGCTCTGGCACCTTTCACGGACCGGATCACCTATCTGGAAGAAGGCGACTGGGTCGTGCTCAGCCGTGACAGCCTCGCCATTTTCGACCGCCAGAATACGCCCGTCACGCGCCCGGAAAGCAAGTCGGCCGTCGGCGCTGCCATGATCGACAAGGGCAACTACCGTCACTTCATGGCCAAGGAAATCCACGAGCAGCCGGAAGTCATCGGCCACACCCTGTCGCGCTATCTGGACTTGAGCGCCCGCAAGGTGCGCCTGCCGGAAGGCACGTCGGTGGACTTCAGCAAGCTGACCCGCGTCGTCATGTCCGCCTGCGGCACGGCCTATTATGCCGGCCTCATCGGCAAGTACTGGTTCGAGAAATACGCCCGCCTGCCGGTGGAAATCGACGTTGCTTCCGAATTCCGCTACCGCGAGTTGCCCGTGTCGAAGGGCGAGATGGCGCTGTTCATCTCCCAGTCCGGCGAAACGGCGGATACGCTTGCCTCGCTGCGCTATTGCAAGCAGGAAGGCCTGACCATCGGCGCCATTGTCAACGTGCCGGAATCCACCATCGCCCGTGAGGCCGATGTGGTGTTCCCGACCGTCGCAGGCCCGGAGATCGGTGTTGCTTCCACCAAGGCCTTCACCTGCCAGCTGGCGGTTCTGGCGGCGCTCGCGGTCACCGCAGGCCGTCAGCGCGGCTTCATAACCGAAGCAGAAGAGGCCGAACTGGTCGGCGCTCTTGCCGAAGCGCCGGGTCTCGCCGTGCAGGCACTCGGCCTTGAGCCGCGCATCGAGAAGCTGGCTCCGGCCCTGTCCCGGGCATCGGATGTGCTGTATCTCGGCCGCAGCACCAGCTTCCCGCTGGCACTGGAAGGGGCGCTGAAGCTCAAGGAGCTGTCCTACATCCACGCCGAAGGCTATGCCGCCGGTGAGCTGAAGCATGGCCCGATCGCGCTGATTGACGAAAACATGCCGGTGATCGTCATTGCCCCGCATGATGCGATCTATGAGAAGACCGTTTCGAACATGCAGGAAGTGGCGGCACGCGGCGGCAAGATCCTGCTCATCACCGATGAAAAGGGCGCTGCGGCCTCCGGCCTTGCGGCCAATGACCAGGTGGTGATGCCCGAACTGTCCGGCATCGTTGCGCCGATCATCTACGCCATTCCGACGCAGATGATCGCCTATCATGTGGCGGTGTTCATGGGCACGGATGTGGACCAGCCGCGCAACCTTGCCAAGTCGGTGACGGTGGAATGATCACGAGCCCCAAGCCTGTCATCGATACCTTCACCGAGGGTGACCGCCATCGTGTGGTCACCCTCTGGGGAGAGTGCGGCCTGACAAGGGCCTGGAACGATCCGGACAAGGACATCGACCGCAAGGTCGCGGACAGTCCCTGGGGCTTCATCGTGCTGCGTCTGGGCAATGCCATCATCGGCAGCGCCATGTTCGGCTATGACGGGCACCGGGGCTCGGTGAACTATCTCAGCATTCATCCGGCCCATCGCGGCAAGGGCTATGCCCGGCTTCTGATGCAGCATGGCGAAGCGCTGCTGCTGGCACGCGGCTGTCCGAAGATCAATCTTCTGGTGCGGACCGGCAATGAAGAGGTAACCGGCCTCTACCGGCAGCTAGGCTATGTCCCCGACGATGTGGTGGAGCTGGGCAAGCGGCTAATCAAGGATGATTGATTTTATAAATCAATTGGGTGTGCAGAAAAATTGAAGCATAAATTTAGATAGCTTCAGCTGCGCGGATAGGAGGGCCGCGACAGAACATAGGCGGCGCAGGCCACCATGAAGGCCAGAACGCCGAGGGCCAGCGGCCAGCCGGGATGGGCGCCGAGCCAGAACATGCCATATCCGAAAGCCATGCCGCCCGTGGCATAGAGCTTGGCGCGCGGCGGGATGACGCCGTGCTCGCGCCAGGCAATGACCTGCGGCCCGATGGATGGATGGGCCAGAATGCGCGCCTCGAGTTCCGGGGAGGACTTGGCGAACATGGCGGCGGCGAGAATGAAGAAGATGGTGCCCGGCATGACCGGCAGGATGGCGCCGATCACTCCGAGGATCACACATAAAATTCCTGCTATCCGGTATGCTGCACGCCGCAAATCATCTCTCCGGTGTCCGTTTTTGCCCTATGATGCACCGCATGATGGGCGGGCCTGGAGCTGAAATCCGGAACTCTGCAATCCGGTTTACGCCCCTCAAGCCAAATAGGGAAGGCCGAATTCCCGGCAAGTGAAGCAAGAGGATATCTATGGAAGAGCCATCCAGCCAGGAAACAGCGGCGCATGACGTGCCGCACCGGACGCGAACAAGCTTTGGCGCAAGACTGCGCAACTCGTTTCTGGCAGGACTCGTCATTGCAGGACCGGTGGGCATCACCCTCTGGCTGACATGGTCTTTCATCCAGTGGGTCGATGCCCTGGTCAAGCCCGCGCTTCCGCCGGCCTATAATCCGGATAACTATCTGCCCTTTGCCGTGCCGGGCTTCGGTCTGATCGTGGCCTTTTCGGCCTTGTCTCTCACGGGCTTTCTGGCGGCCAACTTCCTTGGCCGGACACTCATAAACTTTGGCGAGCGCATCGTCGCAACGATGCCGCTTGTTCGTAGTCTTTACAAGGGCTTGAAGCAGATTTTTGAGACTGTACTTGATGAAAAGGGAGCCAGTTTCAAGAAGGCCGCCCTGATCGAGTACCCCCGGAAGGGCACCTATGCCATCGTCTTTGTCGCGACCTCCGCCAAGGGCGAGGTGGCGCAGAAGCTGCCGGAGACGGAGGATGGCGGCGGGCATATGGCCGTATTCCTGCCGACCACGCCCAACCCGACCTCCGGCTATCTGCTCTATCTGCCGCGCAAGGATGTGATCGAACTGTCCATGACGGTCGAAGAGGCTGCAAAGCTGATCATCTCCGCCGGCCTGATTTCACCGGAGCATCCGAAAATCGCAGAGGCTTTGCCGGGTGCTGTTCAGGACCGTTGAATGCCTCTGAATGGCGAGATCACCATCAGGCGCCTGTCGAAGTTCTCGATCGTTGAAGGTGAGAGGACTTCGTCCGGATCTGCGCCGGGAAAGATCACATGACGTCCGCTGACTGCGATGATCTTGGTGACCGGTACCATGCCAATGGCATCGTCCTGGCCAACGCCAGTCCGGCATCGGCCGCCGGTGCTCTCGATCCACGCCATGTAGTCGCCAAGAGTCGTTTTGCTCATGCTGCCCTTGGAATGGGCTTGGCGTCACGCTCCAGCGCACCATTTTCGTAGATGGCCTCAAAGAAAGCGGGTGCCGGATCAATCATTTCAAACAGGCTGATCTGCCGTGATTCCGCCTCATGGATCTCGGCTGCCAAAGCTGCATCAAAGCGTAGTTTTGCTTCTTCGGATGATCTTCCTTGCGCGCAAATGTCGAGTTCAAGGCCTTGAGCGATGAAAAGCTCACCCTCTCTAAAAACGACGACCCTTATGCTCTCAAGCTCTCTCATGACGGTACAGGCTCCAGTCACTTTTACTCTTCACATATGGAGCAGCTTTACAAGTGTGAAAGCCGTTAAAATGAGGAGGAGCCGGAGCTTCCGCCCGTGAAACTCACCCGGCCCGCAGCAGGCGGATCGCTTCGTCGCGGGAGAAGAGATAGAGCAGGGTGCGCAGGGCCTGACCGCGCGGGCCTTTCAGCTCCGGATCGGTTTCAAGGATCAGGCGGGCATCGTCGCGAGCGGTTTCCATGAGGTCTGGCCGCGCCTCTTCGCCCGCAAGGCGGAAGCCGGGAGCGCCGGACTGGCGGGTGCCGAGGATTTCGCCTTCGCCGCGCAGGCGCAGGTCTTCCTCGGCGATGAGGAAGCCGTCATTCGTCTCGCGCATCACCGCAAGGCGGGCGGCGGAGGTTTCGCCCAGCGGCCCCTTGTAGAGCAGCACGCAGGAGGACGGCCTGTCGCCGCGCCCGACACGGCCACGCAGCTGATGCAGCTGGGCAAGGCCGAAGCGCTCGGCATGTTCGATCACCATGATCGTCGCATCGGGAACATCAACGCCCACCTCGATCACGGTGGTGGCGACGAGAACGCGGGCCTGGCCTTCCTTGAAGGCGGTCATGGCCACGTCCTTCTCTTCCGCGCTCATGCGGCCATGGACGAGCGCGACGGGCATCTTCAGTTCCTGCGACAGGTGCCGGTGCCGGTCCTCGACGGCAGCAAGGTCGACCTTCTCGGATTCCTCCACCAGCGGGCAGACCCAATAGACCTTCTGCCCCTCGGCCACCGCCGCCTTGATGCGCGCCACCATCTCGCCCATGCGTTCCAGCGATACGGAGACGGTGGTGATGGGCTTGCGGCCGGCGGGCTTGCCAATGAGGCGGGAGACGTCCATGTCGCCGAAATAGGTCAGAACCAGCGTGCGCGGGATCGGCGTTGCCGTCATCACCAGCACATCGACGCCCTTGCCCTTGGAGGAAAGCGCCAGGCGCTGATGCACGCCGAAGCGGTGCTGTTCGTCCACCACGGCAATGCCAAGGTTCTGGAACTCGACCGAGCCCTGAAACAGCGCGTGGGTGCCGACGACCAGATCGATGCTGCCGTCCAGCAATCCGGCCTGCGTCTCGCGCCGCGTTTTGGCGCTGTCACGGCCGGTCAGCAAGGCAATGCGGATGCCGGAGGCTTCGCACAGCGGGGCCATGGAGGCGAAATGCTGGCGGGCGAGGATTTCGGTTGGCGCCATCATGGCTGCCTGCGCGCCGGATTCGATGACGGCCGCCATGGCCAGCAGGGCAACTATGGTCTTGCCCGCCCCCACGTCACCCTGCACCAGCCGCAGCATGCGGTGGGGGCTGGCCAGATCCGCCTCGATCTCGGCAACCGCCTGCGTCTGGCCTTCGGTGAGCGTGAAGGGCAGGGCAGCGAGGATCTTTGCCTTCAGCGCGCCATTTGCGATGCGCGGGGCGCCATCCAGCTTGCGCATGGTGGCGCGCACCAGAGCCAGTGCCAGCTGGTTGGCGAGATATTCGTCATAGGCAAGGCGGGCGCGGAACGGGGATTCGGGGCCAAGATCGCCCGCCTTTTCCGGCCGGTGCATCCGCGCCAGTGCCTCATCGAAATCCGGCCAGCCCTTGCGGGCGGCAAATTCCGGGTCGAGCCAGTCCGGCATCACCGGCAGACGGCCAAGCCCGGCGGCAATGGCCTTCAGCAGGGTGCGCGAGGCAAGGCCTGCGGTCATCGGATAGACCGGCTCCACATCCGGCATGGTGTCGGCCTCTTCGGGCGTCAGCACATAGTCCGGATGCACCATCTGCGGTCGCTCGTTGAACCATTCCACCTTGCCGGAGATGATCCGCCGCCCGCCCACGGGCAGGGTCTTTTCCAGCCAGTCGCGGTGAGCATGGAAGAAGACAAGGGCGATCTCGCCGGTCTGGTCGCTGGCGATGATGCGATAGGGCGCCTTGCCCTGGCGCGGCGAGGGCAGGTGCCGCTCCACCACCACGTCCAGCGTGGCGATCTCGCCATTCTCGGAATGGGCAATGCCCGGCCGGCGGCGGCGGTCGATCACGCCGTGCGGCAGGTGGAACAGCAGATCGAGAACGCTGGCCTCGCGCCCCGGCGTGCTGCCGGTCAGCCCGTCCAGCAGCTTGGCGATCTTCGGGCCGATGCCGGGCAGCACCGAAACCGGAGCAAACAGGGGATCGAGAAGAGAAGGACGCATGGCACAGGAATCCGCAACACCGATGCCGCGTTTTGGCATGGTCTGGCGGCAAGGGCAATGAAACCTCTTGAACCTTCAGGACATGCACCCCAAAACCTTGACCTGACAGAGCCGGTTTGCGGCGCTATATAGCACGGACGATGAGCTGTCCCGTTTGCGCCGGACGCGGAAACCCCGCGCTCCGGCTGCAGGCGTCAGGACGGCATGAGCCCGGCAATGCGGAGAGACATGATGAGCGGCACCCATGCAGAAACGGCGGCAGCACAGGATGATGCCCTGACCCACCGCAAGAAGCGCATCCTGTTCCGCACCTGGCACCGGGGCATGAAGGAGATGGACCTTCTGTTCGGCGGCTTTGCCCAGTCCGAACTCGACAAGCTGACGGCAGCCGAACTGGACGAGATGGAAGAACTGATCAACGTCAACGATCAGGATCTCTTCGCCTGGATCACCGGCAGCAAGCCCGTTCCGGCAGAATGGGACCGCCCGCTTTACCGGCGCATGCTCGCCTTCCACAACATCACGTCCAGCCGCACCGCCTGATCCGGACGGATCGTCAGTCCGCAAACGCGCCTTTGCGCGCCGCACAGCATTTCAGGGATAAGAACCGTGTTCGAGAGCCTTCTCCGCGACAAGGGCAACATCACGCTGGCCAGCGTGCCGGATGGGGCCGAGGCGCTGGCGCTTGCACGCATTCTGGACGAGGGGCCGAAGCAGGGGCTTTGCGCCGTCTTCGTCGCCCGCGATGCCACGCGGGCGCAGGGGCTGATCGAGGCGCTGAGCTTCTTTGCGCCCGATGTGGAAGCCCTGTCGCTGCCCGCCTGGGACTGTCTGCCCTATGACCGTGTGTCCCCGAACCCGGCCATCAGCGCCCGGCGGCTGCTGGTGCTGGGTGAGCTGGCGCGGGGCTTGCAAGGCGCTGGCCGCAAGGTGCTGGTCACCACGGTCAACGCCGCCGTGCAGCGGCTGCCGGAGCGCAGCTGGGTGGCGGGCCAGACCTTCTCCTTAAGCGCAGGCACGCGCGCGGATCTCACCTCCATCGCCGCCTGGCTGGAACTCAACGGCTTTTCCCGCACGCCGACCGTGCGTGAGACCGGCGAATATGCGGTGCGCGGCGGCATTCTCGATCTCTTTGCGCCCGGCGCGGAGGCTCCCGTCCGCCTCGACTTCTTCGGTGACACGCTGGAGACCGTGCGCGCCTTCGATCCGGAGAGCCAGCGCACTACGGCGCCGGTGAAGAAGCTGGATCTGGTGCCGATGAGCGAGGTGGTGCTGACGGAAGAGGCGATCTCCCGTTTCCGCCGCAACTACATCGGCCGCTTCGGCGCTGCGCGGCGCGAGGACATTCTCTACCAGTCGGTCAGCGAGGGGCGCCGCTATGCCGGTATGGAGCACTGGCTGCCGCTGTTCCATGAAACGCTGGAAACCCTGTTCGACTATGTGGAGGGGGTGCCGCTCGTCCTTGATTCCCGCGCAGCAGATGCCCTGCGCGAGCGGCTGGATCAGGTGGCCGAGCACTACGCCGCCCGCAAGGACGCGCTCGACAACGGCCATCTGGCCGGGTCCGTGCCCTATATGCCGGTGGAAACCGGCGGGCTCTATCTGGCGCCGGAGGAATGGACGTCTCGTCTTGCCGATGCCGCCAGCTGCCAGATGGATGTATTCACGCCGCCGCCGGGTTCCGGCCGTCAGGTGGTGGATTTCGCCGGGCGTCAGGGCCGCAACTTCGCCGCAGAGCGTGCTGCAGGCGACGTCAACATCTTCGACGCGCTGGTGCGCCACGTGCGGGCGCTGGTGGCCGAAGAGCGCAAGGTCATCCTGTCCTGCTGGAGCGAAGGCTCGCGGGACCGTCTGGGGCAAATCCTGTTCGACCACGGGCTGGAACTGGCCGCGCCCGCAGATACCTTTGCCAACATGCAGGCGCTGCCGCCGCGCACGGTGGCTCTCAGCCTTCTCGGCCTGGAGACGGGCTTCGAGGTGGACCGGCTCGTCTTCATCTCCGAGCAGGACATTCTCGGTGACAGGCTGGTGCGCAAGGGGCGGCGCAAGGCCAAGGGCGCCAATGTCCTCACAGAGGCCACAAGCCTGTCGGAAGGCGATCTCGTCGTCCACGTGGACCACGGTATCGGCCGCTTCATCGGCCTGAAGACCATCGAGGCGCTTGGGGCGCCGCATGACTGCCTGGAACTGCAATATCACGGCGGCGACAAGCTGTATCTGCCGGTCGAGAACATCGAGCTTCTGACGCGCTACGGCTCGGAAGAGACCGATGTGCAGCTCGACAAGCTGGGCGGCGGGGCCTGGCAGGCGCGCAAGGCGCGCATGAAGAAGCGCATCCTTGAGATTGCCGATGGCCTGATCAAGACCGCCGCTGCCCGTGCGCTCAAGACCGCGCCTGTGATCGAGACGCCGGAAGGCGTCTATGACGAGTTCGCCACCCGCTTCCCCTATGACGAGACGGAAGACCAGCTGACCGCCATCGATGCGGTGTTCGAGGATCTGTCTTCGGGCCGCCCGATGGACCGGCTGGTCTGCGGCGACGTGGGCTTCGGCAAGACGGAAGTGGCCCTGCGCGCCGCCTTTGTTGCCGCCATGTCCGGCCGTCAGGTGGCGGTCGTGGTGCCGACGACGCTGCTTGCCCGCCAGCACTTCCGCACCTTCTCGACGCGCTTCCACGGGTTGCCGGTCAACGTCGCCCATGCCTCGCGCCTCGTCAGCCCGAAGGAGCTTTCGGCCACGAAGAAGGGCCTGGAGGATGGCTCGGTCGATATCGTCGTCGGCACCCATGCGCTGCTCGGCACGGGCGTGAAGTTCCGCGATCTCGGCCTTCTCATCATCGACGAGGAGCAGCATTTCGGCGTGAAGCACAAGGAGCGGCTGAAGGAGCTGAAGTCGGACGTGCATGTGCTGACGCTTTCGGCCACGCCCATTCCGCGCACCCTGCAGCAGGCGCTGACGGGCTTGCGCGAGTTGTCGCTGATCGCAACGCCGCCGGTCGACCGCCTTGCCGTGCGCACCTTCATCTCGCCGCTGGATCCGCTTGTGGTGCGCGAGGCGCTGCTGCGCGAGCATTACCGCGGCGGCCAGAGTTTCTATGTCTGCCCGCGCGTGTCCGATCTTGCCGAGCGGGCGGAGTTTCTCGCCGAAAGCGTGCCGGAGGTGAAGGTGGCCATCGCCCATGGCCAGATGGCGGCGGGGCAGCTGGAAGACGTGATGAATGCCTTCTACGAGGGCAAATATGACGTGCTTCTGTCCACCACCATCGTGGAATCGGGCCTCGACATCCCCACCGCCAACACGCTGATCGTGCACCGGGCCGACATGTTCGGCCTTGCCCAGCTCTACCAGATCCGGGGCCGCGTCGGCCGCTCCAAGACCCGCGCCTATGCGCTCTT
This sequence comes from Pannonibacter sp. Q-1, assembly GCF_054073275.1. Classification (NCBI taxonomy): domain Bacteria; kingdom Pseudomonadati; phylum Pseudomonadota; class Alphaproteobacteria; order Hyphomicrobiales; family Stappiaceae; genus Pannonibacter; species Pannonibacter sp. Q-1. Next base: position 132,197 of record NZ_JBSXNB010000002.1, on the reverse strand, counting down.
CACCGTGCCTGCCGCCGGCAAGCTGACGGCAACGGCGGAGCGGCGCCTCAAGGTGCTGCAATCGCTGGAAAACCTCGGCGCCGGCTTCCAGCTGGCCAGCCACGACCTCGACATTCGCGGCGCGGGCAATCTTCTGGGCGAAGAGCAGTCCGGCCACATCAAGGAAGTGGGCTATGAGCTCTACCAGCAGATGCTGGAAGAAGCGGTGGCCCAGCTGAAGGATGGCGGGAACGAGCTTGGTGAAGACCAGTGGTCGCCGCAGATCAATGTGGGCACGCCTGTGCTCATCCCGGAAGATTATGTGCCCGATCTCAACCTGCGCCTGTCGCTTTACCGGCGCCTCGCCGATCTGACGGAAGCGCAGGAGATCGATGCCTTTGGCGCGGAGATGATCGACCGCTTCGGTCCGCTGCCGGAAGAAGTGCAGCACCTGCTGAAGATCGTCTTCATCAAGGGCCTGTGCCGCAAGGCCAATGTGGAGAAGGTGGATTCGGGGCCGAAGGGAATCGTCATTTCCTTCCGCAACAGCGAGTTTGCCAATCCGGCAGGGCTCGTCGGCTACATCGCGGAGCAGGGCGTTCTGGCCAAGATCCGCCCGGATCAGAAGGTGGTTCTTTCACGCGACTGGGAGCGCGCGGAAGACCGGCTGAAGGGAACCGCCGTCATCATGTCCAAGCTGGCAAAGCTGGCCGGAGGCGGCAAGGCGGCGGCTTGAGCCGGGAGGATCGGGGCGGGGCCGAACAGAATTGAGCAGCGCAGAGCGGGGGCAGGGCGCAGGCCTTCTCCCATCACGCCTTCTGCGCTCCTTCAAGGCTGTTGTGCAAACCCCGCCGCAGCAACAGATTTCCGGACAGCCGCCACAATTGCGCAAGACTCTGTTAAGCGAGTCCCGGCACACTGCGAGGAGTTTCAGACCCCACGTGTCCAGTAGGTCGACAAGTGCCCGCAACCACCCGTCAGCGCAAAAAATCCTTTCTCGGCAGTCTCGTTATCCCGGTCGCATCAGCTGCTGTGCTTGGTTATTTTGCCTTTCATGCGGTGAATGGCGAATTCGGCATGGCCGGGCGCGAGCGTCTGGACCGTCAGGTGGCCCAGCTTGAGGCGGAACTGGCAGAGATCAAGTCGGTGCGCGAGCATCTGGCCACGCGCGTGGCGCTGCTGCGCCCGGAAAGCCTTGATCCGGATATGGTGGATGAGCGCGCCCGCGTCATCCTCAACGTCGTGCAGGCGGATGAGCTGATCATCATGCGCGGCCGCTCCGTTGCGGCGAGATAACTGAAAAACAGTTTATATCGCCAAAATAACCGAAATCAGGTTAAGTGATAAAAATCAAATCATTTCAGTTGGTTGGTCAGTATTACCGCGCTGCACTCAACCTCTTGGATTGACAACAGCAAGCGGTTACCTTCCGCTTGCTGTCTAGGGGAAACGCCACGCAGAGACGAGGGACATGGCCGCTACAAAACAATCTTCCGCCGGCGCACGCGCGAAGGGCGCGTCCGGTCAGGGTGGTGCGGGCAATGCTGCCGCCGCCATCGCAAAATTCACGAAGGACGAAGAGCTTCACGCCTACCGTGAAATGCTCCTGATCCGCCGCTTCGAAGAAAAGGCCGGCCAGCTTTATGGCATGGGCCTCATCGGCGGTTTCTGCCACCTTTACATCGGTCAGGAAGCTGTCGTCGTCGGCATGCAGATGGCCAAGGTGGATGGTGACCAGATGATCACCGGTTACCGCGACCACGGCCACATGCTGGCCATGGACCTTGATCCGAAGGGCGTCATGGCCGAGCTGACCGGCCGCCGTGGCGGCCTGTCGAAGGGCAAGGGCGGCTCGATGCACATGTTCTCCAAGGAGAAGCACTTCTATGGCGGTCACGGCATCGTCGGTGCGCAGGTTGCGCTCGGCACCGGCCTTGGCTTTGCCAACAAGTACCGCGGCAACGGCAACGTTGCCATGGCCTTCTTCGGTGACGGTGCGTCCAACCAGGGCCAGGTCTACGAGAGCTTCAACATGGCCCAGCTCTGGAAGCTGCCGGTCGTGTATGTGATCGAGAACAACAAATACGGCATGGGCACGAGCGTCGAGCGCGCTTCGGCCACCACCGACCTGTCCCAGCGCGGTGCCTCCTTCGGCATTCCGGGCGAGCAGGTTGACGGCATGGACGTGCGCGCCGTGAAGGCTGCTTCCGACCGGGCGCTTGCCTGGTGCCGTGAAGGCAATGGCCCCTACATCCTGGAAATGGTGACCTACCGCTACCGCGGCCACTCCATGTCCGACCCGGCGAAGTACCGCTCCAAGGACGAAGTCCAGAAGATGCGCACCGAGCATGACCCGATCGAACAGGTGCGCGCCCGCGTGCTTGAAAACGGCTGGGCCACCGAGGACGATCTGAAGGAACTCGACAAGGACGTGCGCGCCATCGTCGCCGAATCGGCGGAGTTTGCGCAGAACGATCCGGAGCCGGATGTGTCCGAGCTCTACACCGACATTCTGCTTTAAGGCCGGGGGGAATACATGCCGATCGATATTCTGATGCCGGCTCTCTCGCCGACCATGGAAGAGGGCAAGCTGTCCAAGTGGCTCAAGGCCGAGGGCGACAGCGTCAAGGCTGGCGACGTGATCGCCGAAATTGAAACCGACAAGGCGACCATGGAAGTGGAAGCCGTGGACGAGGGCACGCTGGGCAAGATCCTGGTGGCCGAAGGCTCCGAGAACGTCAAGGTCAACACCAAGATCGCCGTTCTTCTCGCCGAAGGTGAGGATGCTTCCGCGGCTGAGGCCAGTGCTTCGGCCCCGGCAGCTGCACCTGCTCCGGCCGCTCCCGCACCTGCCGCCGCAGCTCCGGCTGCCGCTGCCCCGGTTCCGGCCCAGCCGGTCACGTCCGGCTCTGCCGACAGCGATGCTCCGGCCGGCACCGAGATGGTGTCCATGACCGTGCGCGAAGCGCTGCGCGATGCCATGGCCGAGGAAATGCGCCGTGATGGCGACGTCTTCATCATGGGTGAGGAAGTTGCCGAGTACCAGGGCGCCTACAAGATCACGCAAGGGCTGCTGGACGAATTCGGTGCCAAGCGCGTTATCGACACGCCGATCACCGAGCACGGCTTTGCCGGTCTTGCCACCGGCGCTGCCATGACGGGCCTGAAGCCCATCGTCGAGTTCATGACGTTCAACTTCGCCATGCAGGCGATTGACCACATCATCAACTCCGCCGCCAAGACGCTCTACATGTCCGGCGGCCAGATGGGTGCACCGATCGTCTTCCGCGGCCCGAACGGCGCTGCGGCGCGCGTGGGTGCCCAGCACAGCCAGGACTATGCCTCCTGGTATGCCCACATCCCGGGCCTCAAGGTCATCCAGCCCTGGTCGGCTGCCGATGCCAAGGGCCTGCTGAAGGCGGCCATCCGCGACCCGAACCCGGTCATCTTCCTCGAAAACGAGATCCTATACGGCCAGTCCTTCGAGGTTCCGAAGGTCGATGATTTCGTCCTGCCGATCGGCAAGGCCAAGATCGAGCGCGCCGGTACGGACGTGACCATCGTCTCCTGGGGCATCGGCATGACCTATGTCATGAAGGCCGTCGACGAACTGGCAGCCATGGGCATCTCGGCGGAAGTCGTGAACCTGCGCACCATCCGTCCGCTCGACATCGACACGGTGCTCGCCTCCGTCCGCAAGACGGGCCGCTGCGTCACGGTGGAAGAAGCCTTCCCGGTCTGCTCGGTTTCCTCGGAAATCGGCTATCAGGTTCAGGAAAAGGCCTTCGACTTCCTCGATGCTCCGATCCTGCGCGTGACCGGCAAGGACGTTCCGATGCCCTATGCCGCAAACCTTGAAAAGCTGGCCCTGCCATCTGTCAAGGAAGTCATCGACGCCGTGAAGGCTGTCACCTACAGGGACTGAGGCGAGGGAGGCCGCAATGCCGATCAACATCACAATGCCGGCCCTCTCTCCCACCATGGAAGAGGGCAACCTGGCCAAGTGGCTGGTGAAGGAAGGTGACAAGGTTTCTCCCGGCGACGTGATCGCCGAGATCGAAACCGACAAGGCGACCATGGAAGTGGAAGCCGTGGACGAGGGCACGGTCGCCAAGATCGTGGTCGCCGCCGGAACGCAGGGCGTCAAGGTCAATACCCTGATCGCCGTGCTCGCCGGTGAAGGCGAGGACGCATCTGCAGCCGCAGCCGCTCCGGCCGCTGCACCCGCCAAGGCGGAAGCCGCTCCGGCCAAGGCTGAAGCTGCTCCGGCTCAGGCCGCTGCTGCACCGGCTGCTGCCGGTCCGGCTCCGGTCAGTGCATCGGGCGAGCGCATCTTTGCCTCGCCGCTTGCCCGCCGTCTGGCGTCGCAGAACGGTCTGGACCTCAAGGCCATCGCAGGCTCCGGCCCGCATGGCCGTATCGTCCAGCGCGACATTGAGGCTGCTCTGAAGTCCGGCACCGGCAAGGCAGCTCCGGCTGCTGCCGCCGTTCCCGCTGAGGCTCCGAAGGCCGCTGCCGCTGCAGCACCCGCCGGTCCTTCCAAGGAGCAGGTGCTCAAGCTCTTCGCCGAAGGCTCCTACGAGCTGGTGCCGCACGACGGCATGCGCAAGACCATCGCCAAGCGTCTCACCGAGTCCAAGCAGACGATCCCGCACTTCTATGTGTCGCTCGACTGCGAACTCGACGCGCTTCTGGCCCTGCGCGCCCAGCTCAACGACGCGGCTCCGAAGTCCAAGGACGGCAAGCCGGCCTATAAGCTCTCGGTCAATGACATGGTCATCAAGGCCATGGCTCTGGCCCTGCGCGATGTGCCGGATGCCAACGTCTCCTGGACGGACGATGCCATGGTCAAGCACAAGCACGCCGATGTCGGCGTTGCCGTGTCGATCCCGGGCGGCCTGATCACCCCGATCATCCGCAGCGCCGAGCAGAAGGCCCTGTCCACCATCTCCAACGAGATGAAGGATCTGGGCCAGCGCGCCAAGGACCGCAAGCTGAAGCCGGAAGAGTACCAGGGCGGCACCACCGCCGTGTCCAACATGGGCATGATGGGCGTGAAGAGCTTCTCGGCCGTGGTCAACCCGCCGCATGCCACCATTCTGGCGGTCGGTGCGGGCGAGCAGCGTCCTGTCGTCAGGAATGGCGCGCTGGCTGTGGCCACCGTCATGACGGTAACGCTCTCCACCGACCACCGCTGCGTGGACGGCGCTCTGGGCGCGGAACTTCTCGGCGCCTTCAAGGGCTACATCGAGAACCCGATGAGCATGCTGGTCTGAGTGACCCTCAGCGAGGCCCCGGCAGGTCCGGGGCCTTTCTGTCTTGAAAACAGAACGCGACATTCTTGCGAAACAAAGGCGAGGGAACATCCATGGCCGATAGCTATGACGTCCTCATCATCGGGTCGGGCCCCGGCGGTTATGTGACCGCGATCCGTGCGGCCCAGCTCGGCTTCAAGACTGCCATTGTCGAGCGCGAGCATCTGGGCGGCATCTGCCTCAACTGGGGCTGCATTCCGACCAAGGCGCTGCTGCGCTCCGCTGAAATTCTCGATCACGCCAACCATGCCAAGTCCTACGGGCTGAAGCTGGAAGGCAAGATGACGGCTGACATCAAGGACGTGGTTGCCCGCTCGCGCGGCGTTTCGGCCCGCCTCAACGGCGGCGTTGGCTTCCTGATGAAGAAGAACAAGATCGACGTCATCTGGGGTGAAGCCAAGCTCACCAAGCCGGGTGAGATCGTCGTCGGCAAGTCTTCCAAGCCCGCCGTCGAGCCGCAGCACCCCGCGCCCAAGGGTGTGAAGGGCGAAGGCACCTACACGGCCAAGCACATCATCATCGCCACCGGTGCCCGCCCGCGCGCGCTGCCGGGCATCGAGCCGGATGGCAAGCTGATCTGGACCTATTTCGAGGCGATGAAGCCGGACTTCATGCCGAAGTCGCTGGTCGTCATGGGCTCGGGCGCCATCGGCATCGAATTTGCGTCCTTCTACCGCTCCATGGGTGTGGATGTGACCGTCGTCGAAGTCATGCCGCAGATTATGCCGGTGGAAGATGCCGAAATCTCCGCCATCGCCCGCAAGGCGCTGGAAAAGCGCGGCATGAAGATCCTGACCGAGGCCAAGGTTGCCAAGGTCGACAAGGGCGCCAATTCCATCACCGCCCATGTGGAGACCAAGGACGGCAAGGTGACCCAGATCACCGCTGACCGCCTGATTTCCGCTGTCGGCGTGCAGGGCAACATCGAGAACCTCGGCCTTGAGGCGCTTGGCGTGAAGACCGACCGCGGCTGCGTCGTCATCGACGGCTACGGCAAGACCAACGTTCCGGGGCTCTATGCCATCGGTGACGTGGCCGGCCCCCCGATGCTCGCCCACAAGGCCGAGCACGAAGGCGTCATCTGCATCGAGAAGATCGCAGGACTGCCGGGCGTTCATGCCATGGACAAGGGCAAGATCCCGGGCTGCACCTATTGCAACCCGCAGGTCGCCTCTGTCGGCCTGACCGAAGCCAAGGCCAAGGAACAGGGCCGCGACATCCGCGTCGGCCGCTTCTCCTTTGCCGCCAACGGCAAGGCGATTGCTCTGGGTGAGGACAACGGCCTCATCAAGACCATCTTCGACAAGAAGACCGGCGAACTGCTGGGTGCCCACATGGTCGGCACGGAAGTGACCGAGCTGATCCAGGGCTTTGTGGTGGCGATGAACCTCGAGACCACCGAGGAGGATCTGATGCACACGATCTTCCCGCATCCGACCCTGTCGGAAATGATGAAGGAAAGCGTTCTGGACGCCTACGGGCGGGCTTTGAACGCCTGACGCAAGTCCCCTAGGGGCCGCCCTTCGCAAGAGGTGCGGCCCTCTTGGCATTTCAGCCAGACAGGCCTCTTGCGGAACCGCGATGGTGTCTTCAGTGTTGATAAGGCAGCACGTCAATAGGGAGACTGCATCATGACACTTCAGACCGTGATCATCTGGGCGCTGATTGGCCTTGTCGCCGGGTGGATCGCCAGCTTCATCACTGGCGGTGGCGGGTTGATCCGCTACATCCTGACCGGTCTTGCCGGTGCCGTCGTTGGCGGCTTTCTGATGCATTACTTCGGGTTTTCTCTGAACCTCGGCAATGCCATCGCCAACGAGATTGCCGTAGCGGCCATCGGCGCGGTCGTGGTGGTCTTCGTCGCCCGCATACTCGCCTGAAATACGGGGCTGAGCGGACGGTATCCCGGAGCAACTCAGCGCTTCCGGCGGCAGCGCCGGAAGCAGGGGAGGCAGAACGCATGATTTTCTGGATCATCATCGGGCTTCTGGCGGGCGCCATCGCCCATCGGGTGCTGGACAGCCGGGGCGGGTTCCTTGGTTCACTCATCGTCGGTCTGATCGGCGCGCTCGTCGGCGGCAAGCTGGCCGAAATGCTGCGGCTCAACCTGACCGGTGGCTTCATCGACCAGCTGGTTGTGGCGACGGTCGGAGCCATTCTGTTCCTGTTCGTCTGGCGCAAGATCAGAGGGCGCTGACAGGCGCGACGGGATAGGGGCGCCACAGGAAACTGGCGCCACAGGATGAAGGCGAAGGGAAGGGGGCATCATGCGGGGTGATCTGCCAAGTCTGGAAGACTTTCCGCTGCACAGCGAGGACAAGCTGCGCTATGGCGACACGGACCGTCAGGGCCATGTCAACAATGCCGTCTTCTCCACATTCCTTGAGACCGGCCGCGTCGAGGCGCTTTATGGCGCCGGCGCATCGCAGCAAGGCCTTGAGGAGGAGGGCGCAGCCTTCGTCATTGCCCGGCTTGAGCTGGATTTTCTGGCCGAAGTCACATGGCCGGGCACGGTGGTGACCGGCACGCGGGTCAAGGCGGTTGGCCGCAGCTCCATCACGCTGGAGCAGGCCCTGTTCCAGAATGGCGCCTGTGTGGCGCGGGCCGTGTCCGTGGTGGTGCAGATGGATGAAGCCACCCGCAAATCCCGTCCGCTTTCGCAGCAAACCGCCGCCCGCTTTGCTGCGCTGAGCCGATCTTCCGAAAACGCATGACACCGCGGCAAAGAGGCACTTGACCTTCGGCGCTGCTCACGACATTTGGATGCCATGGTAACGATCCTCGACACCCTGAACCGTCCGGCTCCCGCGCAGAGCGCAGACGATGCGAAGCCCCGGCATCCGGAAAAGGCCCACAGGCCCGACAATCCGGTCGCCCGCAAACCTGCGTGGATTCGCGTCAAGGCGCCGACGTCGCCGGTCTACCGCGAGACCCATCAGGTGGTGCGCGAGAACAAGCTCGTCACCGTGTGCGAGGAAGCCGGCTGCCCGAACATCGGCGAATGCTGGTCGAAGAAGCACGCCAGCTTCATGATCCTCGGTGATACCTGCACCCGCGCCTGTGCCTTCTGCAACGTGCGCACCGGCATGCCGGGGCCTGTAGACAAGAACGAGCCGGAGGGCATCGCCACGGCGGTTGCCACCATGGGGCTTGAGCATGTCGTCATCACCTCGGTGGACCGGGATGATCTGGATGACGGCGGCGCAAACCATTTCGCCGATGTGATTGCCGCGATCCGCGCCAAGGCGCCGAAGACCACCATCGAGGTGCTGACGCCGGACTTCCTGCGCAAGGAAGGCGCGCTGGAAATCGTCGTGAAGGCCAAGCCGGATGTGTTCAATCACAATCTGGAAACGGTGCCGTCGAAGTATCTGAAGGTGCGCCCCGGCGCCCGTTATTTCCACTCCATCCGCCTGCTGCAGCGGGTGAAGGAGCTGGATCCCACCATGTTCACCAAGTCCGGCATCATGGTCGGCCTCGGCGAGGAGCGCAACGAAGTGCTTCAGCTGATGGATGACCTGCGGACGGCGGACGTGGATTTCCTCACCATCGGCCAGTATCTGCAGCCCTCGAAGAAGCATCATCCGGTGCTGTCCTTCGTGACGCCGGAAGAGTTCAAGGCCTATGAAAAGATCGCCTATGCCAAGGGCTTCCTGAAGGTGTCGGCCAGCCCCCTGACCCGCTCCTCCCATCATGCGGGCGAGGATTTTGCTGACCTGAGGGCCGCACGCGCTGCAAAGCTCGGCCATTGACACAAAGAACCGCGCCGGCGGCTGCACCGCTCCTGCCGGGCGCATGAAGAGACTTACATGCCGTCATTTGAATCGAGCCGGGACGTGGCCCACAGCGCCAGCGACATGTTCGACCTTGTTGCCGATGTGGAGAAGTATCCCCAGTTTGTGCCCCTGTGCCAAAGCCTCGTGATCCGCGGACGCAAGCCGCTGGATGAAACGCGCGAGGTTCTGGTGGCCGACATGACGGTCGCCTACAAGCTGTTCAAGGAAACCTTCACCAGCCGCGTGGTGCTGGACAGGCCGAAGAACCAGATCCTCGTGGAGTATCTGGACGGCCCGTTCCAGCATCTGGAGAACCGCTGGACCTTCCAGCCGCTTGAAAATGGCGGCTGCAGCGTCGGTTTCTTCATTTCCTATGATTTCAAGAGCCGGACTTTTGCAGCCCTGATGGGCGCCATGTTCGACATGGCCTTCCGCAAGTTTGCCTCCGCCTTCGAGGCGCGGGCCGATGAGGTCTATGGCCGCAAGGCCGGGCTTCCGGTCACCGCCCGGTAAAGGCCCGGCGTATTTCCTGGAACCTGAACTCCCGTGGAGGAGGGGCCTCACCGGTCAGGCTCCGCTCCACATGGGCCGGCAGGTTCAGGTCCTGAACCGTGACATGCAGTTGCGGGTTGCGGCAGACAGCCTGCCAGCGGCCGTTGGCGTTGCTCTCCAGATTGAGTTCAAAGCCGTCGTTTGCCTCTTTCTGCGTCCAGGCGACGGTGGTGGGGCGGACCCAGAATTGCGAGCCGCAATACTCCACGGCCATGAAACCCTGCTGTTCCCGGCGAAGCACCACGTGGCTGCCGCGGAAGCGGCCATTGTCTCTGGAGATGATATGAAATTCTGCGGCCTGCGGCTGTCCGGCCGTTTGTGCTGCAGTCTGGGCCACGGCCGTCACCGGCAGGACGCTGACTGCAATAAAAACCACCAGAAGAACACCAGCGAGGGTTGCCACGGCACAATTCCCTGTGTTGAGCCAGGCTTATGGTCGCCTGCAGGTTGCGCCGACCTGCCTGTCACTTTTTGCGACTAGAAGTTTTGCCTGCAAAGGAGGCAATATCAAGTCAATCCTGCGTCAACCTTGCGGATCGATGTGCTCGGACGCGCTGTTTTCCGAGGAATAAGTGTTACTGCTGATGGTACGTGCCTTTGGGCTTGCCGCCGGACTTGTTGGCAAAAGCTTCGCTGATCCGAGACAATTTGCTGCCCGGCGGTGTCATCGCGGCCGGTGTGTCGTTGCTGACCACCAGCGGGTCCTCGTCACTGCCAATATCCGCCATGGAGACATGTTTCTCGGCCTTGGCGCAGACCTCCACCCAGCCGCGTCCATTGCTGTATTCAAGACCGACGACGCGCTTGTTCTCAACTTCGATCAGGCTCCAGGCCACCGACTTGGGCCGGACCCAAACCCTGCGGCCGCAGTAAGCGACGGCGACATAGCCAGCCGCCTGCTCTTCAAGCACCTGATGGCTGCCGTGAAACGTGCCATCGACCTGCCGCGAGATGAGATAGAAATCTCCCGCTTTCACCACTTCCTCGGCTTGAGCCGGAAGAACGGTTGCGAGAATTCCCGTTAGAAAAATCAAGACGCGCATAACAACCTGCCCCGTTGTCAGCGCCAAGCCAGCAGATGCGCAGGCTCAGCACAAGTGCCACGATATAGTATAGCCGTCTTGATATTCTCTTCTGTCAGTCTATCAAATTTGACAGAATATCCAATGCTGTCGCTGCAGCGAGCACGCGGACCCCGTCCCGGCCCTGGTCTCCGAACTGGCAGGCCAGATGCCGTGTCTGCTTGCCTTTACCTGCGGCTGCAAAATGGACGAGGCCCACCGGCTTTTCCGCTGAGCCCCCGCCGGGGCCGGCGATGCCCGTTATGGCGACGGCCACATCTGCACGCGAGTGAGACAGAGCCCCTTCCGCCATGGCCCGGGCCGTTTCTTCGCTGACGGCGCCCACGCGGGCAAGCACCTCTGCCGGCACGTCCAGCATGTCCATCTTCGCTTCATTGGAATAGGTGACGAAACCCCGGTCCAGCACGGCGGAAGATCCGGCAATCTCCGTCACCAGCGCACAGACAAGGCCGCCGGTGCAGGACTCGGCCGCCGTCATCATCAGCCCCTTGCTCTTCAGCTTCAGGACAAGCGCCTCGGCCTGCGGCCGCAATTGCGTCAGATCGGTCATCGAAGCCTCCGGAGGGTTCAGTCCCCCAAATCTGGCAGACGGACCGTTGCCGTGGCAAGAGCGGCGATGCCTTCGCGCCGGCCGGTGAAGCCAAGTTCTTCCGAGGTCGTGGCTTTCACCGAAACCCGTTCGACCGGCAGGGAGCAGATGGCAGCGATGCTGCGGCGCATATCGTCGCGCACCGGGCCGATCTTCGGCGCTTCGCAGACGATGGTCACATCCAGATGCGCCACCCGGCCGCCGCGGGCGGCCACAAGCGACAGGGCATGCTGCAGGAACCGGTCCGAGGACGCGCCCTTCCACTGCGGGTCGGAGGGCGGGAAATGGCCGCCGATGTCCTTGTCGGCAATGGCACCCAGAATGGCATCGGTGAGCGCATGCAGCGCCACGTCCGCATCGGAGTGGCCCTTGAGGCGCTTGTGGAAGGGAATGGCAATGCCGCCGAGAATGACCGCATCGCCGTCCTCGAAGGCATGCACGTCATAGCCGTTGCCGGTGCGGATATCCGGCAGTTCAGACCAGGGCTTCATGCTGGCTCCTATTCGCTTTGAGGCCGGCGCAGAAGCACGGCCATGGCGCGCGCCCGGTCAAGGTCCGCGCGGGTTGTCACCTTGAAGGTTTCGGCCGCCCCTTCCACCAGTTGCACGCGCAGGCCGGCCCATTCGGCCAGGGATGTGTCGTCGGTGAAATGGTCCTGACCCAGAACGGCGGCCTTGCGGTGCGCTCCGAGCAGAGGCTCGAAGGCAAAGCCCTGCGGCGTCTGGGCGGCCCATAGTCCGCTGCGGTCCACGGTTCCGGTGGCATAGCCATCCGGCCCGGCGCGCTTCAGCGTGTCATGCACGGGCAGGGCGGCCAGCACGGCCTGTTCTCCGGCCTGAAGGGCGGCCGTCATGCGTTCAAGTGTGACGGCCATCAGAAAGGGACGGGCGGCATCATGCACCAGCACATGGGCGGGAAGGTGCTCTTCCGGCCGTGAGGCGAGCGCCTCAAGCCCGGCATGCACGGACGCCTGACGGGTGGCGCCGCCGATGGCGGGCGGCAGAATTCTTTCGCGCATGGCCGGTTGCACTGCCGCCAGCGATGCTTCATAGAGGCCGCCATCATCGGCATGGATCACGACAAGCGCATCAGCCACATGCGGGCTTTGCAGAATGGCCTCCAGGGTCCAGGCCAGCATGGGCCGGTCGTCGAGGGTCAGATATTGCTTGGGGCACCTGTCCTGTGGATCGGCGAGACGCGTTCCGCGTCCGGCAGCGACGATCAGGGCAGATGTCTTGCGCGTCATCGAGGGTTTCCGCTGGTGGCGCCGCCTCATGCGCCGGGGCAATCAGGACCGCCAGCCGCCGCATATGGACAGTTTTGAGGCAGGCCGCGTTTCGTGCCTGTCTCTTAAGGGTTTTCCGGGGTTGTTCTCAACTCATTTTCAGAAGCTGTTACAACTTGTCCCTTGCCGCAATGCAAAAAATGTCTAATGTGTAGGCAAATCGAGATATGCACACGATATGAGCACACCTGCAGCTGCACGTTTTGAGAGTTCCCTGACGATCGGTCCGCACGTTCTGGCGAACCGGGCCTTTCTTGCGCCCATGTCCGGTGTGTCGGATCTGCCCTTCCGCAAGCTGGCGGCGCGCTTCGGTGCGGGACTTGTCGTGTCCGAGATGGTGGCCTGCGAACAGCTGGTGGAAGGCGATGCCGAAACCCGCACCCGGGCGGAAGGCGAGGGGCTGGATCTGCATGTGGTGCAGCTGGCTGGCCGCGAGCCGCACTGGATGGCGGAAGCAGCCCGCATTGCGGAAGCTGCGGGCGCTGCGATCATCGACATCAATATGGGCTGCCCGGCCAAGCGCGTGACCACCGGCTATTCCGGCTCGGCCCTGATGCGTGATCTTGACCATGCGCTGACGCTGGTAGACGCGACGGTGGGGGCCGTATCCGTGCCGGTGACGCTGAAGATGCGCCTTGGCTGGGACCGGGACTGCATGAACGCGCCGGAACTGGCGCGCCGGGCACAGGATGCGGGCGTACAGCTCGTCACCGTGCATGGCCGCACGCGCAACCAGTTCTACAAGGGTGAGGCCGACTGGCAGGCGATCCGCGCTGTGTCCGAGGCTGTCAGCATTCCCGTCATTGCCAATGGCGACTGTGTGTCCATCGAGGCGGCGGAGACGATGCTGGAGCAGTCCGGCGCCGATGGCGTGATGGTTGGCCGTGGTGCCTATGGCCGCCCCTGGCTGCCGGGGCAAATCGGCGCGCATCTCAACGGCACGGAGCCGCAGCCCGCGCCCGAGGGAGAGGCCCTCGGCGATCTGGCGCTGGAGCATTACGACGCCCTGATTGCCCTTTACGGGCTGGAGCTGGGCCGGCGCATCGCACGCAAGCATCTGGGCTGGTATCTGGACCAGACCGCCGATGTGCCAGCCGCCCTGCGTCAGGAAATCCTGACCAGCGACAGCCCCGCCACCGTCACGCGGCTTGTCCGCACCTGGTTTTCCGATCAACCCCAACGGAGCGCCGCATGACAGGACCGTCTGCGAAATCCGTGGAAGGACGCACCGAGGCCCTCGCCACCGATGGCCCGACCATTCTGGACTCCTTGCCACACCCCGTACTTCTGGTCGCTCCCGATGGAGTGATCGAGGCCGCCAACATGGCCGCCGAAATCTTCCTGCGCTCATCCGTGTCCTTCCTGCGGCGGCACACGATTGATTACTTCGTGCCCTTCGGCAGCCCGCTCCTGACCCTGATCGAGCAGGTGCGCGAGCGCGGGGCTCCGGTCAACGAGTACAAGGTGGACATCGGCTCGCCGCGCATCGGCGCCGAACGGGTGGTGGACATTCACGCAGCCCCGGTGGTGGAGCGGCCCGGCGCGGTGGTGCTGATGTTCCAGGAAAGGGGTATGGCGGAGAAGATCGACCGCCAGCTGACCTCGCGCGGGGCGGCCCGCACCGTCACCGGCCTTGCCGCCATGCTGGCGCATGAGATCAAGAACCCGCTCTCCGGCATCCGGGGCGCTGCCCAGCTGCTGGAACAATCCGCCAGCGAGGATGACCGGGCGCTGACGCGTCTCATCATGGATGAGACCGACCGGATCGTGAAACTCGTCGACCGGATGGAAGTCTTCTCGGATGAACGGCCGATCGAGCGCGAGCCGGTCAATATCCACGTGGTGCTGGACCACGTGAAGCGGCTGGCGGACACGGGCTTCGGGCGCGGCAAGCGCATCATCGAGGAATATGACCCGTCGCTGCCGCCGGTCTATGCCAACCGCGACCAGCTGGTTCAGGTGTTCCTCAATCTGGTGAAGAATGCCTGCGAAGCCATCGGCGATGATCCCGATGGCGAGATCCGCATCACCACGGCTTTCCGTCCCGGTGTGCGCCTGTCAGTGCCCGGCACCTCGGAGAAGGTCAGCCTGCCGCTGGAATTCTGCGTCAAGGACAACGGCCCCGGCGTGCCGGAAGACCTGATGCCGCATATTTTCGAGCCTTTCATCACCACCAAGACCAACGGCTCGGGCCTTGGCCTGGCGCTGGTCGCCAAGATGATCAGCGACCACGGCGGCTTCATAGAGTGCGACAGCGCGCCCCGGCGCACCGTTTTCCGCATCCTGATGCCAGCCTTCACCGAACCTGAAACCACCTCCAGCGACAGGACCGCCTGACCATGCCGACCGGCACCATTCTTGTTGCAGACGACGATGCCGCCATCCGCACCGTGCTCAATCAGGCCCTGTCCCGGGCCGGCTACACCGTCCGCCTGACGTCCAACGCCGCGACCTTGTGGCGCTGGGTCAGTTCCGGCGACGGCGATCTGGTGGTCACCGATGTGGTGATGCCGGACGAGAACATCTTCGACGTTCTGCCGCGCATCAAGAAGCTGCGGCCGGACCTGCCGGTCATCGTCATGAGTGCGCAGAACACCTTCATGACGGCGATCCGCGCCTCGGAAAAGGGCGCTTACGAATATCTGCCCAAGCCCTTCGACCTCAAGGAACTGACCGGCATCATCGCCCGCGCCCTCGAGGAGCCCAAGTCCCGCCGCCCGGCGGAAATGGATGACATGGGAGAGGCCATTCCGCTGGTTGGCCGCTCGCCTGCCATGCAGGAAATCTACCGGGTGCTGGCGCGCCTGATGCAGACCGACCTGACGGTCATGATCAATGGCGAAAGCGGCACCGGCAAGGAACTGGTCGCCCGCGCGCTGCATGACTACGGCAAGCGCCGCAATGGGCCTTTCGTGGCCATCAACATGGCCGCCATCCCGCGCGACCTGATCGAGGCGGAACTCTTCGGCCACGAGAAGGGCGCCTTCACCGGCGCGCAGGCCCGCTCATCCGGCCGGTTCGAACAGGCCGATGGCGGCACGCTGTTCCTGGACGAAATCGGCGACATGCCGATGGAAGCGCAGACCCGGCTTTTGCGCGTGCTGCAGCAGGGCGAATACACCACCGTCGGCGGGCGCACGCCCATCAAGACGGATGTGCGCATCGTCGCCGCCACCAACAAGGATCTGCGTCAGCTGATCAATCAGGGCCTGTTCCGCGAGGATCTGTTCTTCCGCCTCAACGTGGTGCCCATCCGCCTCCCGCCGCTGCGCGAGCGCGTGGAGGACATTCCGGATCTCGTGCGCCACTTCTTTGCGCTGGCCGAGAAGGAAGGCCTTCCGGCCAAGCAGATCGATCAGGCCGCGATGAACCTGCTGCGCCGCTACCGCTGGCCGGGCAATGTGCGCGAGCTGGAAAACCTCGTCCGGCGTCTCGCCGCGCTCTATCCGCAGGACGTGATAGGCGAGGGGCTGATAGAGCAGGAGCTGAGCACGCCCGCCGTCACCAGCGCCATCGAGGAGCCCACAGGCGAAATCAATCTTGGTCAGGCGGTCGAGCGCTATCTCAATACCTATTTCGCCAATTTCGGTGATGCCCTGCCGCCTCCGGGCCTCTATCACCGCATCCTGCGGGAAGTGGAATATCCGCTGATCAGCGCCGCCCTTGCCGCCACGCGGGGCAACCAGATCAAGGCGGCCGAACTGCTCGGCGTCAACCGCAACACCCTGCGCAAGAAGATCCGCGATCTCGACGTCCAGGTGATGCGCTCCAGCCGCTGAGGGGCTGGGCGAGAGAACACGAAAGAAGGCCCGGATGCGTCAGGCATCCGGTTCTTCAATCTTAGTGAAAAGCGTCTTCCTGCCTCTCCATCGTCATCCCGGACGCGCCCCGCGCGATCCGGGACCGGTGAGCCGGGATGAAAGCTGGTTGTCCCCTGAACCACAGCCGATGGGCCTCGGCTCACCGGTCCCGGATCTCCGCTTCGCTTTCGTCCGGGATGACGATGGAGAGGGCGTGCACAGCGAGGGCTGCGTTCCTGCAGTCCCTCAATGCGCGGCCGCAATCGATTT
The DNA here is from genome assembly GCF_054073275.1 of Pannonibacter sp. Q-1. Taxonomy (NCBI): domain Bacteria; kingdom Pseudomonadati; phylum Pseudomonadota; class Alphaproteobacteria; order Hyphomicrobiales; family Stappiaceae; genus Pannonibacter; species Pannonibacter sp. Q-1. The sequence continues at coordinate 115,549 of NZ_JBSXNB010000002.1, read as the reverse complement.
GCGGAAGCGGATGGCGGCGAGGGTGAAGAGGAGGAGGCCGACGAGGGTCATGGCAACGAATTTCGGCCAGACGATCCAGAAATCCGCGCCCCGGTAGAGCACCGCCTGCGCCATGCTGACGAACTGGGTGGAGGGCACCGCACTCATCAGCGTGCGCAGCATCAGCGGCTGGCTCTCGATCGGGGTTTCGCCGCCGGACAAGAGGTTCATCGGCAGGATGGTGAGGATGAACAGCAGCCCGAACTGCGGCATCGACCGGGCGATGGTGCCCAGCAGGATTCCCAGAGCCGAGGCAAAGAAGAGATAAAGGGCGGTGCCGCTCAGGAACAGGGCGACGGAACCGGCGACCGGCACGCCCAGAAGCTGCTCGATGACGATCTTCAGCGACAGCCCGGCCACCACGAGAATGACAAGGCCATTGGCCCAGACCTTGGCCATCATGATCTCGAAGGGCGTCAGCGGCATGGAGAGCAGATGCTCCAGCGTGCCATGCTCGCGCTCGCGCATCACCGCGGCCCCGGTCAGAACCACGGTCAGCATGGTGATGTTGTTGATGATCTCCATGATGGCCGAGAACCAGGAGCTGGTGAGGTTCGGGTTGAAGGCATAGCGGATGATGAGATCAACCGGCATTGCCGCCGCCGCAATGCCCCGGCCGTGCTGATAGCGTGAGATTTCCTGGGCGAAGGCCTGGGCGATGTGATTGGCGCCCGTTCCGGCCTGCATCATGGCTGTGGCATCGATGTTGAGCAGGATTTTCGGAGCGTTGCCGCGCACCACATCCGCCTCGAACCGCTCCGGAATGACCAGCACGAAGGAATAGGCCTGCGTGTCGAGGCCACGGTCGATCTCGGCGAAGCTGATCAGCTCCGGCTTGCGGAATTCGGGCAGCCGCAGGGTATCGATGAGCTGCCGGGACAGGGGCGAGCGGTCCTCATCGACCACGGCAAGGGCCACGTTGTTGAGGTCCGAGCGCATGCCGTCAGCCGCCATATAGACCCCGGCGCTGAAGGCCCAGAGAATGAGGATCAGCAGCACCGGATCGCGCCGCAGGCTCTGCAGTTCCTTCAATCCCAGCCGGAAAATACTGATCAGCCTGTCCATCTCAGCGCTCCTGCCGCGGGAGAAGCAGGGCGCAGGCGGCAAGCACCAGCGGTGCGACCGGGGCCAATGCCCAGAAATTCGCCGAGAGATCCGCAAAACCCAGCCCCTTGGTGAAGGTGCCGACGCTGATGGTCATGAAATGGGTGGTCGGATAGAGCGAACCGATCACCGCACCAGCGCCCGTCAGCGAGGAGACCGGCTGCAGCATGCCGGAGAACTGCACAGCGGGCAGAACCGTGCCGATGGCCGTGCCGAAGATTGCCGCCACCTGCGTCGAGGTGAAGGTGGAGAACAGCAGGCCGATGGCGGTGGTGGCACAGACATAGAGCAGGGCGCCCGCCGTCAGCGTCAGCAGGCTGCCTTTCACCGGCACGCCGAAGACAACCGTCGCCATCAGCATCATCAGTGCGAAATTGACCATGGCGATGGCCACATAGGGAAGCTGCTTGCCCATCAGGAACTCAAGCGGCGTCACCGGCGTCACATAGAGATTGGTGATCGAGCCCAGCTCCTTTTCCCGCACCACCGAAACGGCGGTCAGGATCGCCGGGATAAACACCAGCAGCAGCGCCATCACGGAAGGGGCGATGGCATTGATGCTCTTGAAGTCCTGATTGTAGCGGAAGCGCGGTTCAATGCTGGCAGCGGCAAAGACCGGGGTCTCGCCGAAGCGCTGGCGGTATTGCTCGGCGATGTAGGACTGATGCAGCCCCGTGACATAGCCTGCGATCGTATTGGCGCGGAACGGCATGGAGCCGTCGATGGTGGCGGCAATCTGCGGTGTCTCGCCGCGCAGCAGCGCCTTGCCGAAGCCTGGCGGAATTTCGACGGCGAGTGAAATATCGCCGCTGCGCATCCGCGTCAGGATATCCGCTTCGCTGGTGAGCGGCGCCTGCTCCTTGAAGTAGCGCGAGCCGGACATGCTTTCGGCATATTGCCGGCTTTCAAGGGTCCGGTCATGGTCCAGCACCGCATAGGTGAGATCGTCCACGTCGGTGGTGATGCCGTAACCGAAGACCAGCATCAGCAGCATGGTGCCCGCCAGCGCCACGGCAAGACGCACCGGATCGCGCCGCAGCTCCTTGGCCTCGCGCAGGGAATAGGCCATGAGGCGGCGCTTCGACAGGAAGCCCTGCCGCCGCTTCTGTGGCTTGGCGGGTGGCTCGATAGCCGCAGCCAGTGGAGCCTGCGCCTCTGTTGCCGGTTGCGCGGCAGCGGATGCGCCTTCAAGCGCGCTGATGAAGGCCTCTTCCAGTGTGGCGGCGCCGTAGCTGCGCACCAGCTCGTCCGGCGCGCCGCAGGCCAGCACCTTGCCCGCATGCATCAGGGAAATGCGGTCGCAGCGCTCACCTTCGTTCATGAAATGGGTGCTGAGGAAGATCGTCACCCGGTCCTTGCGGGCCAGATCGATCAAGAGGCTCCAGAACTCGTCCCGGGCAACCGGATCAACGCCGGAGGTCGGCTCATCGAGAATGAGCACATCGGGCCGGTGAACAATGGCAACGGCAAGAGACAGGCGCTGGCGCACGCCAAGGGGCAGGGCGCCGGGCAGGGCATCGGCATGATCCGTCAGGCGGAAGGTCTGCAGAAGTTCATCGACGCGGCCGGGGATTTCCGCTGCGGGCATATGGAAGAGCTGGGCATGCAGCGTCAGGTTCTGGCGCACCGTCAGCTCGCCATAAAGCGAGAAGGCCTGCGACATGTAGCCAACGCGCTTGCGGGTGTTCAGGTTGCGCGCATCGATCTCCTCGCCGAAGAGCCAGGCCTTGCCTTCGCTGGGCGGCAGCAGACCGGTCAGCATCTTCATGGTGGTGGACTTGCCGCAGCCGTTGGACCCGAGAAAGCCGAAGATTTCGCCGCGCCGGATCTCGAAACTGACGTGATCAACGGCGGTAAAACTGCCGAAGCGCTGCACCAGGTCCTGCGCGACGATGGCCGGACCCTCGCCATTGCCTTCATAAGGCGGCACGGTGAGGCTCTGGTGCGGCTGGCTCCTGTATTCCGGCAGCAGGTTGACGAAGGCGGCTTCCAGCGTTGCGGCCTGTCCTTTTTCCTTCAGGTCCGCTGCGCTGCCTTCCGCCAGTATTTTGCCGCCATGCATGGCCACCAGATGGCCGAAACGCTCCGCCTCGTCCATATAGGCGGTGGCCACCACCACGGTCATGCCGGGGCGCGAGGTGCGGATGGTGTCGATCAGCGTCCAGAACTGGCGGCGGGACAGGGGATCAACGCCCGTGGTCGGCTCATCCAGAATGAGCAGGTCCGGATCGTGAATGAGCGAGCAGCACAGCCCGAGTTTCTGCTTCATGCCGCCGGAGAGTTTCCCCGCCGGGCGGTCAAGGAAGGGATCAAGGCCGGTCGCAACGGTCAGCTCCGCAATGCGGCGCTGGCGTTCCCGCCCGTCCTGACCGAAAAGGCGGCCGAAGAACTCCAGGTTCTCCGCAACCGTCAGGTCCATGTAGAGGTTCTTGCCAAGCCCCTGCGGCATGTAGGCGATGCGCGGCAGCACGGCGCGGCGGTGGCGGGCATTGGCCATGTCGCCGCCGAGCGCCTCCACCGTGCCCGTCTGGATCTTGCGGGCGCCGGACAGCAGGGCCAGCAGGGTGGACTTGCCGACGCCGTCCGGCCCGATGAGGCCGATCATGCCGCCTGCGGGCAGGGCGAGCGTCACCCCGTCCAGCGCCCGTGTCTTGCCGTAGAGGTGCGACACGCCGGTCAGACGTGCCACGGTGGAAGCGGGCGAAGCCTGCAAGGGGGCCTGTGTCATGACCGCCTCACCGGGGTGCCGGCAGACGCACCGCCAGGGAATCCGGCCATGCCACGGGCGGCGCCATCATCACATAGGCCTCTCCGGGCAAGCCGGTGCGGACCATCTCGAGATATTCCGTCAGCAGGGCCGGATCGATGCGCAGCTTGACACGGAACATCAGCTTGTCCCGCTCGGAGCGGGTCTCCACCTCGCGCGGGGTGAACTGGGCATCGGCGGCGACAAAGGAGACACTGGCCGGAATCACAAGATCGGGAGCCGCATCCAGCACGATCCGCGCCTCGGCATTGATGAACACACGGCCGACGCTGGCGGTCGGCAGATAGACGGTCATGTAGACGTCGGTGAGATTGAGCAGCGTCAGCACACGGCCGCCGGCTGCCACCACTTCGCCGGGCTCCGCCAGCCGGTACTGCACGCGGCCGGTGATCGGCGCGGTCAGGACGCTGTCGCGGATCAGGGATTCGATCCGGGCCACCTCGGCCTGCGCCGCCGTCACTGTATTGCGGGCATTGGCGAGCTGTGCCCGGGCTGCTCTGAGTGCGGCTTCGGCGGTTTCGCGGGCGGTCTGGCGCTGATCCAGCTCCTGCTGCGAGACATGGCCGTTTTCCCGCAGGGTTATCGCGCGCTGAAGGGACTGATCCGCCAGCTTCAGTTCGCTTTCACGCTGTGCGATCAGCGCCTCTGCCGTATTGGCCGCATCCTCGGCGGCGCTGACCTGGGCCACGGCGCCAGCCTTGCGGGCATCCAGCTCATCCGTGTCAATCCGGGCGAGAACCGTGCCGGCTTGCACCAGATCACCTTCCCGGACAGTCACTTCCAGCACCCGCCCGCCGGTCTTGGCGGCGATCTGAACGGTTTCGGCTTCGATGCGGCCATTCGCCGTAGCGATTTCCGGCGGAAGTGTGGGGCGCGTTGCAAACCAGGCAAAGACAGCCCCTGCAATGACGGCAACAACCGTTGCAACGATCAAAAGGATTTTCTTCGTCATCTTTGCTTCAGCCCCTATGAAAGCAGATCACTGTTCAGCGTATTATTGCAGCTTCACGTCCGTCCAGCTGATTTATGGGCATGCCCCCTATGCATATGCAACGGCGAAGAAGTCCGTAGTGACGCGGACCTGGAAAAGGGCTGGCCGCATTCTTGTCGCATTTAGGCAACAGTGTGTGGTAACAAAGCCGCGCATTTGTGCCGGCGTTGCATTTCTGATTCTTCCCTCCGCCTTGCCTTGAGGACTGATGATACTGGAACGTGACCCGCCCGCGGATTTGGACCAGGGGTCGCGCGGCCGCGCTGGCCGCCGAGCCGGGCTGGCCGTCATGCTGGCCGCTCTCCTGGCGATTTCTGTCACCTTTGCCGTCCTGACGGGTCTGACCCCGATTGCGCCGACGCCGGAAGTCGTCTGGGTCGCGATGATGGTCAATGGCGGGCTTGGCGCTGCTCTGGTCGGTATGATCGGCCGGGAAATCTTCAAGCTGATGCAGGCGCGGCGACGGGGCAGGGCGGCCGCGCGGCTTCATGTGCGCATTGTCGCCATGTTCTCTCTGATTGCCGCCGTTCCCGCCATCCTGATGGCGATCGTTGCGGCAATTACGCTCGATCAGGGCCTTGACCGCTGGTTCGAGCAGCGCACGCGCCAGATCATCGACAATGCCCTGACCGTGGCGCAGGCCTATCTGCAGGAACATGCGCGCGTGCTGCGCGGCGATCTGATCGCCATGTCGCAGGATGTGGATCAGGCCAAGGCCGTCTATGAATTCGAGCCCACGCGCTTTGATGCCTTCTTCGCCGGTCAGGCGCAGCTGCGCGGCATCGTGGCGGCGTTCCTGCTGAAGGCTGATGGCACGGTCGTCACCCGCGTCATCCTGGTGCCCGATGTCAACATCCTGCTGCCGCCGAACGACGTCTATGCCAAGGCGGATCAGGGAGAGGCGGTGCTGATCGCGCCGGGCCGGTCCAATCTGGTCGGGGGCATCGTCAAACTGGATGCCTATGACGGCATGTATCTTTATGTCGCCCGGACGGTGGATCAGCGTGTGCTGGATTACCAGCGCCTCGCCGAAGAGGGGGCGAGTGAATACAGCCAGCTGGAGCGCAGCCGCTTTGGCGTGCAGATCGCCTTCGCGCTCGTCTATCTGGGCGTGGCGCTGGTGCTGCTGCTGTCCGCCATCTGGATCGGCTTCGGCTTCGCCAACCGGCTGGTGTCGCCCATCCGGCGTCTGATTTCGGCGGCGGACCAGGTGTCCAAGGGCAATCTTTATGTGGAAGTGATGACCGAGAAATCGGAAGGCGATCTCGCCAATCTCGGCACCACCTTCAACAACATGACCGGCCAGTTGCGCGGCCAGCGCGATGCACTGCTGGCGGCCAACGAGCAGATCGACCGCCGCCGACGCTTCACCGAGGCCGTTCTCTCCGGCGTCACCACCGGTGTGATCGGCATCGATGATGACGGGGCCATCACGCTCGTCAACCGGTCGGCGCGGGATCTGCTGAGAGTGGAGGAGAGCGAAATCCTCGACCGTCCGCTGGCCGATGTCATTCCGGAGCTGGAGGCCTTCGTCCGCGAAGCCCTGGCGAAGGAAAGCGACCGTATCAAGCAGACGCAGATTTCCCTGCGGATCGGCGGGCGCGAGCGGACGGTGAATGCGCGCATCACCACCGAACTCTCCACCCGGCGCGAGCATGGTTATGTGGTGACGCTGGATGACATCACCGACCTTGTATCCGCGCAGCGCAATTCGGCCTGGGCGGATGTGGCAAGGCGCATCGCCCATGAGATCAAGAACCCGCTGACCCCGATCCAGCTGTCAGCCGAGCGCATCCGCCGCCGTTATGGCAAGAAGGTGGAAGACGACCGTTCGGTCTTTGACCAGTGCATCGACACGATCATCCGGCAGGTTGGCGATATCGGCCAGATGGTGGACGAGTTCTCCTCCTTTGCCCGCATGCGCAAGCCCGCCAAGTCCATGGCGGACCTGCGCAACACGGTGCGGGAAGCCGCTTTCATGCAGAGCGTCGGCAATCCGGAAATCGAGGTGAAGACCGAACTGCCGGAAGAGAGCATCGAAGCCTGTTTCGACAGCCGCCTGATCGGTCAGGCACTCACCAACGTGATCAAGAATGCCGCCGAGGCGATTTCCGGCCGCAGCGGAGACAATTTGCCCAAGGGCCGCATCCGCATCCGGCTGAGCCATGAAAACGGCAAGGCTTTGATCGATGTTATCGATAATGGCATCGGCCTGCCGAAGCAGGAGCGGCAGAAGCTGCTGGAGCCCTACATGACGACGCGCGAGAAAGGCACCGGCCTTGGCCTCGCCATCGTGCGCAAGATCATGGAAGACCACAATGGCAGCATCGAGTTGCTGGACGCGCCGGACCTTGCCCCGGACGAAACCGGCGCCATGGTGCGCCTCATCATTGGACCGCCCGCTGCAGAAGACAGCACGGCGCATGCCGGAAGAGCGCAGTCCGGATCCCAATCAGAGACCAGAGAACAAGTGACGAGCCATGGCCTATGACATCCTGATCGTCGATGACGAGACCGATATCCGTGAGATGATCGCCGGCATCCTTGATGACGAGGGTTATGGCACGCGCACGGCCAGCGACAGTGACACGGCGCTTGCCGCCATCAAGGAGCGGCGGCCGTCCCTCGTGGTGCTGGACATCTGGCTTCAGGGCAGCCGCCTCGACGGGCTGGCGCTGCTGGACGAGATCAAGGCGCAGGACAAGGATCTGCCGGTCGTCATCATTTCCGGCCACGGCAATGTGGAAACCGCCGTTTCCGCCATCAAGCGCGGCGCCTATGACTATATCGAGAAGCCGTTCAAGGCCGACCGGCTGCTGCTGATCACGGAGCGCGCGCTGGAAGCCTCCATGCTGAAGCGCGAGATCCGGGACCTGAAACAGCGCAGCGGCGATGCGTCCCGCTTCATCGGCGAATCGTCGGCCATCAACCAGCTGCGCCAGACCATCGAGCGGATCGCCGGCACCAACAGCCGCATTCTGATTTCCGGCCCATCGGGCGCAGGCAAGGAACTGGCGGCGCGGCAGGTGCATGAGCTGTCGCCGCGCGCCAAGGGGCCGTTCGTCGCCATCAACGCCGCAACCATCACCCCCGACCGCATGGAAGAGGAGCTCTTCGGCATCGAGGACGAAGGTGGCAACCTGCGCAAGGTTGGCGCCCTGGAAGAGGCGCATGGCGGCACGCTCTATCTCGATGAAGTGGCCGACATGCCGCGCGAGACGCAGGGCAAGATCCTGCGGGTGCTGGTGGACCAGACCTTCACCCGCCTTGGCGGCTCCACCCGCGTGCAGGTGGACGTGCGCATTCTCTCCTCGACCGCCCGCAATCTCGAAGAGGAAATCGCCAGCGGCGCCTTCCGCGAGGATCTTTATCACCGTCTCGGCGTGGTGCCGCTGCGCGTGCCGGGTCTGGCGGAGCGGCGCGAGGATGTGCCGATCCTGGTGCGTCACTTCATGGAGCAGATCTCCGCCTCCGCAGGCCTTCCCATGCGCCGCATCGGCGATGACGCCATGGCCGTTCTGCAGACCCACGACTGGCCCGGCAACATCCGCCAGCTGCGCAACAATGTGGAGCGGCTGATGATCCTCACCCGGGCAGATCCCGAGGCCGTGATCACGGCGGATCTCCTGCCTTCGGAAGTCGGCTCCATGGTGCCGAGCCTTCCGGCCAATGGCGGCGGCGAGCATCTGATGTCCATGCCGCTGCGCGATGCACGCGAAGTGTTCGAGCGCGAATATCTTCAGGCGCAGATCAAGCGCTTTGGCGGCAACATCTCGCGCACCGCAGAATTCGTGGGCATGGAACGTTCGGCCTTGCATCGCAAGCTGAAGTCGTTAGGTCTATCGTGAGACAAGCGCCGTGAAAGCGCTTCAAACGGGGACATGTGACCGATGAAGGTCGTCATTTGCGGGGCAGGGCAGGTCGGTTACGGCATCGCCGAACGTCTGGCTGCGGAACAGAACGATGTGTCGGTGATCGATTCGTCGTCCAAGCTGATTGCTGCCATCGGTGATCAGCTCGACGTGCGCGGTTTCGTCGGCAACGGCGCCCATCCGGATGTGCTGGCGCAGGCCGGTGCCGACGAAGCGGACATGATCATCGCCGTCACGCTCTATGACGAGGTGAACATGGTCGCCTGCCAGGTGGCCCATTCCCTCTTCAATGTGCCGACCAAGGTCGCGCGCGTGCGCGCCCAGAGCTATCTCCAGGGCCGCTGGCGCAATCTCTTCGCCCGCGAAAACCTGCCCATCGACGTGATCATCTCGCCCGAGATCGAGGTGGGGGACATGGTGCTGCGCCGCCTGTCGCTCCCCGGCGCGGTGGAGACCATGCGCTTTGCTGATGATCAGGTCGTGGTCATCGGCGTCAATTGCGAGGAAGACTGCCCGGTTGTCGACACGCCGCTGCGCCAGCTGACCGATCTGTTCCCCGATCTTGGCTCCGTGGTCGTCGGCATCAACCGGGGCGGCAAACTGTTTGCACCCAAAAGCTCCGACAGCATGCTGGTGGGCGACCTTGCCTATGTGGTGGCCCGCCGCGATCAGGTGCGCCGAACCCTCGGCATCTTCGGTCACGAGGAACCGGAGGCCACCCGTGTCGTCATTGCCGGCGGCGGCAACATTGGCCTTTATGTGGCCCGCGCCCTTGAGCAGCGCCAGACATCCACCCGTGTGAAGATCATCGAATCGTCCCGCGAGCGCGCTGTCGGCATCGCCAATGAGCTGAAACGCACCGTGATTCTTCACGGCAGCGCGCTGGATCAGGGGATCTTGGAAGAAGCGGATGTGGAAACCGCCGATACCATGATCACGCTGACCAATGATGACGAGGTGAACATCCTTTCCTGCGTCATGGCCAAGAAACTCGGCTGCAAGCGCAACCTGTCTCTGCTCAACAACCCGAGTTATCCGGCCTTTGCCAATGCGCTGGGGATCGATGCCTTCATCAATCCGCGTGCGGTGACGATTTCCCGCATTCTCCAGCATGTGCGCCGGGGCCGCATCCGCGGCGTCCAGTCGCTGCACAATGGCGCGGCGGAGATCATCGAGGCCGAAGCGCTGGAAACTTCGCCGCTGGTCGGCCGTCCCTTGCGGGAAGTTGACCTGCAGGACGGTATCCGCATTGGTGCGGTGTTCCGCAATGGCAAGGTGCTGACCCCCAATGGCGACGTGCAGATCCAGGCGCGCGACCGGATCGTCATGTTTGCCATGGCCAACCGGGTGCGCCAGGTGGAGCAGATGTTCCGCGTCAGCCTTGAATTCTTCTGAACCGCCGGTCAGGATGTGCCGAAAGGGTCCCCTCCCGTACCCGCCTCCCGCCTTGCCCGCCCAACGCTCCGGCCTTTGCCGTAAGGAGTTCTCATGAGCCGCATTGCCTATGTGAATGGACAGTACCTGCCGCACTCTTCGGCCGCCGTGCATGTGGAAGACCGTGGCTATCAGTTTGCCGATGGTGTCTATGAGGTCTGCGAGGTCTGGCAGGGCAATCTGGTCGATGGTCCGCGCCATCTGGCGCGTCTGGAGCGCTCCTGCAGCGAGCTGCGCATCCCCATGCCGATGGAACATAAGCCGCTGACGCTGGTTCTGAAGGAAGTGATCCGCCGCAACAAGGTGCGCAACGGCATTGTCTACATGCAGGTGACGCGCGGTGTGGCCCGGCGCGATCACTTCTTCCCGCTGACGCCCATCGCACCGACGCTGGTGATCACGGCCAAGCCGACGAACCCGGCAGCCTCCGACAAGCAGGCCGAAACCGGTATTGCCGTCGTCAGCCACCCGGAAAACCGCTGGCCGCGCGTGGACATCAAGACCGTTGGCCTGCTGCCGAACGTGCTGGCCAAGCAATACGCCCGCGAGCAGGGCGCCAAGGAAGTCTGGTATGTCGATCAGGATGGCAATGTCACCGAAGGCGGTTCGACCAACGCCTGGATCGTGACCAGGGACGGCGTGCTGGTGACGCGCCCGGCCGAAAGCGGCATTCTGCGCGGCATCACCCGCAGCGTGGTTCTGGATCTGGTTGAGCGCGAGGGCCTGCGCTTTGAGGAGCGGCCGTTCTCGCTGGAAGAGGCCAAGACCGCGCGTGAGGCTTTCGTGACGGCCGCCTCCACCATCTGCATGCCGGTGGTCAGTCTCGATGGGGCTTCGATCGGCAACGGCCATCCGGGAACTGTTGCGACGGAGCTGCGCAAGCAGTTCCACACGGCGACCCATCTTGATGAAATATATTGATGATATGAAATAGTGCTGGGGTAACGGGCGAAACTTGTTGTAAACTTGAACACCGGCGCCCGGTTCATCCGGGAGAGGCGCTTACGTTTGTGTTTTTTGCCTCGCTTGCCGGTCGCACAACAAGAACATGTCAGATGCCCCGGCCGCGGACGACAGAAACAGGATAAGAAGACTCATGGCTGAGCGTGCACAGAATCTGCAGGACACCTTCCTCAATTACCTTCGCAAGCAGAAAGTTCCGCTGACGATCTTCCTCATCAACGGCGTGAAGCTGCAGGGCGTGGTGACGTGGTTTGATAATTTCTGCGTTCTTTTGCGCCGGGATGGTCATTCCCAGCTTGTCTACAAGCATGCCATTTCGACCATCATGCCGAACGGCCCCGTGCAGCTGTTCGAAGGCGGTGAAGAAGGCGCCGAAAAAGCAGGCGCCTGATTGGCTCGCAAGAACAGACAGGCCGGAGAGGGCAGCTCCGGCAACGAATTTGAAGATCAGGACTGGCTGGACGGGGAAGACAGCCGGGGCAGGGACGGTGGCCATGGTGAGCCCGCCGCCCACGGCGGTGAACTTGTCTTCAAGGGACCGTCTTCCCGGGCGCTGGTGATCGAGCCGGTTCTGCCGGAACGGCTTCCCAAGGGCTTTGAAGGCACGCCGCCTCCGACGCGCACGCCCGAGGCGCGGCTGGAAGAGGCCGTCGGCCTGTGTGCTGCCATTGAGCTTGAGATCGTTTCCGCCTCCATCGCGCGCATCCACACGCCGCGCCCGGCAACCCTGCTGGGCCCCGGCAAGGTGGAAGAAATCGCGCGGGCGGCGGAAGAAGGCGATGTGGACGTGGTCGTGATCGACCATGCGCTGACGCCAATCCAGCAGCGAAATCTCGAAAAGGCGATGAAGACCAAGGTGATCGACCGGACCGGTCTGATCCTGGAGATCTTCGGCGCCCGCGCCCGCACCAAGGAAGGCCGCCTGCAGGTGGACCTTGCCCATCTGACCTGGCAGAAGAGCCGCCTTGTCCGCTCCTGGACCCACCTTGAGCGCCAGCGCGGCGGTGTCGGCTTCATGGGTGGCCCCGGCGAAACCCAGATCGAGGCGGACAGGCGCCAGATCCAGGACAAGATCATGCGGCTGGAGCGGGAGCTGGAGCAGGTGCGCCGCACCCGTGACCTGCACCGCAAGAAGCGCAAGAAGATCCCGCAGCCGGTCATCGCGCTGGTCGGCTACACCAACGCCGGAAAGTCGACGCTGTTCAACCGGCTGACCCAGTCGGATGTGTTCGCCAAGGACCTGCTGTTCGCCACGCTGGACCCGACGCTGCGCCGCATCCGCCTGCCGCATGGGCGCGAGGTGATCCTGTCCGACACGGTGGGCTTCATCTCCGAACTGCCGACCCATCTGGTCGCCGCCTTCCGCGCCACGCTGGAGGAGGTGCTGGAAGCCGATCTCATCCTGCATGTGCGCGACATCTCGCACGAGGACAGCGACGCCCAGTCGGTGGATGTGGGCCGCACGCTGGCCGACCTTGGCGTCAATCCGCAGACCGGTGCGCCGGTGGTGGAAGTGTGGAACAAGATCGACAACCTCGATCCCGAGCGCCGTGCAAAGCTGCTGGAGGCCAACGGTCCGGAAGGCGCCATCGCGCTCTCGGCCTTGACGGGAGACGGCATCCCGGCGCTGCTGTCCCGCATTGAGGCCTTCATGGCCGTGGGCGACGACCGCTTCGAGCTTGCGCTCCCGGTAACGGAGGGCGAACTGCTGGCGGGCCTCTACCAGATGGGGGAGGTGCTGGAGCGGGTGGATGGCGAAGAGGTCATCGAGCTGACGGTGCGCATTTCCGACAAGCAGAAAGGCCCCTTCCGCAGCCGCTACGGCGCCTATATCTCCGGGGCGGATTGAGACGCAGAGCAATAGGGGCGGCGGGAAACGGCTGGCGCCTTTATACCAAGGCTCTGAGATGCTGACGCATCACGCCTTGAAAAGGCTCAAACGCCGCACGGGCTTGACCAAATCCCGATGAGTCAAGCTTATCGGGATTGGCATTGCCACACGAACAGCGGTCATCCCGGGCCGAACGCAGTGAGGACCCGGGATCCACTCGCTTGCAGAGCGCTTGAGAGGCTCTCAAGCCAGTTTGCCTGACTGTTTCGGCAAGACATTCACCGCTCTGAGAACGAGTGCTTCCCGGCTCGCGCTGCGCTTGGCCGGGACGACGCTAGGGTGATTAGCCGCCTTACTTTCCCTTCGCGGCCTGCCAGATCTCTTCCATTTCGTCCAGAGTGAGCGCTTCCAGCGTGGTGCCGCGCCGGGCAGCTTCGGCTTCGATGGCGGCGAAGCGGCGGCGGAACTTGGCGTTGGTCCGCTTCAGGGCTGCCTCCGGCTCCACTTCGAGATGACGGGCGAGATTGGCAACGGCAAAGAGCACGTCGCCCAGCTCGTCCTTCACCGCATCGGGCACGGAACCGGTGACTGCTGGCGGTGTATGGTCCGTGAGTTCCGCTTCCAGTTCGTCCAGTTCCTCGCGGATCTTGGCAAAGACCGGGGCGAGCGTGTCCCAGTCGAAACCCACCTTCGCGGCGCGGCGCTGGATCTTCTCCGCTTCCATCAGGGCAGGGAAGGCGGAAGGCACCGCGTCGAGATAGCCGGGCTCTGTGTCCGGCAGGCCCATGGCTGCCCGGCGGGCCTTGCGCTCGGCCTTCTCCTCGGCCTTGATCCTGTCCCACATGCCCTTGGCCATGCCGGAGGAGCGGGCTTCCTCGCTGCCGAAGACATGCGGATGACGGCGGATCATCTTCTTCGTGATCGCCTCGACCACATCGGGAAAGCTGAAGACGCCGTCTTCCTCGGCCATGCGGGCGTGATAGACCACCTGCAGCAGCAGATCGCCCAGTTCCTCGCGCAGATCATCCAGATCATTGCGGCTGATGGCTTCGGCCACCTCATAGGCTTCTTCCACCGTGTAGGGCGCGATGGTTCCGAAGTCCTGCTCCAGGTCCCAGGGGCAACCGGTCACCGGCGTGCGCAGCGCCGCCATGATGTCGATGAGAACGGAGATATCGCGGCCAGGTTTCATGGGAGAATCCGGTAGGGAGGGAATGTCGGGACCCGGACCTTACCGGCTTGCAGGCCCCGCGTGAAGCTGCGGGGCCTGTTTTCGCTCACCCTCTCTGGGACGGGTGCCAGAAGGTGGCCCAGCGCTCCACCGCCGAAACACCTGCATAGAACAGCGAGCCAGCCAGCGCCGCTACGGCAATTTCCGCCCAGACCATGTCGAGGTTCATCCGCCCCACTTCCGTCGAGATGCGGAAGCCCATGCCGACGATGGGGGTGCCGAAGAACTCGGCCACGATGGCGCCGATAAGGGCGAGGGTGGAGTTGATCTTCAGCGCGTTGAAGATGAAGGGCAACGCCATGGGCAGGCGCAGCTTCACCAGCGTCTGGCCGTGGCTGGCCGCGTAGGTGCGCATCAGGTCCTTCTGCATGGCATCGGCCGCGGCAAGGCCCGCCACCGTGTTCACCAGCATGGGGAAGAAGGTCATGATGATGACAACGGCTGCCTTCGACGGCCAGTCAAAGCCAAACCACATGACCATGATGGGTGCGACGCCGATGATCGGCAGGGCCGAGACCAGATTGCCGATGGGCAAAAGGCCGCGTTTCAGGAAGGGCACCCGGTCGGCGATGAGGGCCACGAGAAAGCCCGAGCCGCAGCCCGCCACATAGCCGAAGATTACCGCCTTCAGAAATGTCTGCTGGAAATCGGCCCAGAGTATGGGCAGGGATCCGGCAATGCGCAAGCCGATGGCGGAGGGGGCAGGCAGCAGCACCTGCGGCACGCCGGCGCCAACGGTGATCAGCTCCCACAGGGCAAGCAGCGTTAGGCCGAAGACGAGCGGAATGGCCAGATTGACCACGCGTGCTGCCGTCTTGCCAAGCCCCCGCCAGGCCGACAGACGGCTTGCCAGAAGCCAGGCGGACAGCCAGATGGCCGCCACCAGCGCCCAGAAGCCGGGAGCGGCCTGCCCGCGGTGATGATGCGCAACGCCGATCAGCAGCAGGGCGGATATGGCGGTGACGATGCCGATGGCCACATCACCGATGCGGTTCTGCTGGAAGCCGAGCATGATGCGCACGCCCATGATGGCCATGAGGCTGACTGCGATGGCAACCCGCGGCATTTCGACCACGCCGAGATCCGGCGTGAAGATGAGGCTGGTGAGGCCAATGACGGTGAGAAGCAGACTGGCACCGGCAATGAACGCCGTGCTGCTGAAGGAGGTGCTGTGCCGGGACTGGATCATCGGCTCATCCCCATGCGGCGAAGGGTGATTTTTTCGGCAAGGCCGATGAGGGAAACCAGAAGCCCGGCGAGAACGGCGGCCATGATCAGCGCCGACCAGATCTGCACCGTCTGGCCGTAATAAGACCCGGCCAGCAGCCGCGCCCCCAGGCCTGCGACGGCCCCGGTCGGCAGCTCGCCAACGATGGCGCCAACAAGGCTTGCGGCAATCCCGACCTTCATGGAGGTAAAGAGATAGGGCACCGCATAGGGCAGGCGCAGCTTCCAGAAGGTTTCAAGCTTCGTCGCCGAATAGGTGTGCATCAGGTCCATGTGGATGATTTCCGGCGAACGCAACCCCTTCACCATGCCTACGGTCACAGGAAAGAAGGACAGGTAGGTCGAGATCATGGCCTTGGGCAGAAGCCCCGAAATCCCCACGGCATTGAGGACGACGATGATCATGGGCGCAATCGCCAGGATCGGAATGGTCTGGGAGGTGATCACCCAGGGCATGAGCGACTTGTCCAGAACGCGGCTGTGCACAATCCCGACGGCCAGAAGAATGCCGAGCAGCGTTCCCATGGCAAAGCCGGTCAGCGTCGAGGAGAGGGTGATGCCGGTGTGGTAGAACAGGCTGCGGTTGGAGGTGATGCGCCTGTTGACCGTCGTGTCCCAGATTTCCACCGCCACCTGCTGCGGCGAAGGCATGACGGGCCGTTCCTGCATCATGGTATCGGCCACAAGCTGGGTGAAGGGCACATCCGTCTGGCCGGCGCGGGCATAGATGTCGCGCTGGAACGGAGCATTGAGGGCGACCGTTGCCACATACCAGAGGCCGATGATCGCCAATAGCAGAGTGAGGACGGGCAGGGTGGAGCCCGAAAGAAGCCGTGCGGTTTTGCCCTTGTCAGTCATCATAGGCATGCCCCGCCTTCAGCCCTTCACGCACGCGGTGGGCGATCCTCAGGAATTCCGGGCTCTCGCGCATGTCCAGCGTCCGCTTGCGCGGCAGGTCGCTTTCGATGATGTCATAGATCCGGCCCGGGCGCGGGCACAGAACGACGATCTTGGTGGAGAGATAGACCGCTTCCGGAATGGAGTGGGTGACGAAGACGACCGTCTTGTTCGTCTTGGCCCAGAGCTGGTGCAGCTGGTCATTGAGGTGATCGCGCACGATTTCGTCCAGCGCGCCGAAGGGCTCGTCCATCAGCAGGAGATCGGGCTGAACGGCAAGGGCGCGGGCAATGGACGCGCGCTGCTGCATGCCGCCGGAGAGCTGCCAGGGGTATTTGCGGGCAAAGCCGCCGAGTTCCACCAGCTCCAGCACCTCGGCAATGCGCCTGCGCTGCTCCGCCCTGGCAAGGCCCATGATTTCCAGCGGGAGAGCGATGTTCTTCTCGATGGTGCGCCAGGGATAGAGCGCGGCGGCCTGAAACACATAGCCATAGGAGCGGTCGAGGCGGGCATTTTCCGGCGTGGTGCCGTTGACGCTGATCTCGCCCGAGGTCTTCTGCTCCAGATCGGCGATGACGCGCAGCAGCGTGGTCTTGCCGCAGCCCGAAGGGCCGATGAAGGAGACGAAGTCGCCCTTGGCAATGTCAAGATTGATGTTCGACAGGGCATGGACCGGCCCGTCATTCGTCTCGAAGGTCAGGCACAGATCCTTCGCCGAAATCACCGGCTGGGAGGCGGCTGGCCGCTCAACTGCTCCACTCGTCACGTTCATCGTTCCCCGCTGTTGCTACCTCTCCGCCGCCGGATTTTTCCGTGTCACGCAGAGTGTTTTTTTGCCTGTCTGTAGAATACCAGTGTTTCCCGTGCGGACATGCGCCGTTAAACGGCTGTACGGCTTTCATTCAATGCCATGAGTATCTTCTCAAGGCAGCCTTCGAACGATGAGGCCAGCTCTCCCGTCGGCAGCCTCAAGACTCTGTATCCGGCTTCTGCAAACCACTCGTCCCTGATCTGGTCCTTGAAACTCCTCTCTGCGTGCTGATGGTGCTCGCCATCCAGCTCAATGATCAGTTTTGCACCATGACACGCGAAATCCGCAATGTAAGGGCCGATTGGTACCTGCTTGCGCAGGTGATACCCGTATAGTGACCGGAAGCTGCGAAGCTCCACCCAGAGACGCTTTTCTCCGGCCGTCATGTCCCGCCGCAGACGCCGGGCGCGTGAAATAGCAGACTTGCCAACCAGCGTTGGGGACATCTCCCAGCCCTCTCGTCTCCTCGGGCCCTTCACATCATTCACGGACAGATCAGGGCAAGGCGTTTCCGATCCCCTCCCCCTTGAGGGGAGGGGGAAGGGGTGGGGGTCTTCACGCAGGGACGCAGTACACCTGCAACTCGAAACTGCGCAGCGAACCTGCCATGAAAATACCCCGTGTTGAAATCCCTTTACCCCCACCCCTAACCCCTCCCCTCAAGGGGGAGGGGGACTGAGATTCCTCAGATAGACAACACTACAAAGACACAAATTGAGCTTTCAAGGCTCTGTTTTTCCGTGCCATCCGGCACCTAAAACTCCATTGTGCAAATGGCCGTATATTGCTTTTGAGTTGCTATTGTAGACGCAGCCACAGTAGCCACAGATATTCAGCCCTCCGGTCACTTGCAGGATCTGCTGAGGCACTTCGGAATTAGGAGTTGGCTCGAATGACATTTGTCTGCCATTTCCACCTCGACAGTCGTTGGCCGGACATTCGCTGAGGGCTTTGGGACGCTTCATCACTCACACTCCGCTCGCCGGGATGCCGGTGCGCTCCACCTTGCGGGGGGCGGTGAGTTCCTTCCAGGTGGAAAGCGCCTTGTTGACCGCCTGATAGGGCTCACGCTTGACGAACTGGCCGTGGCCTTCCTGCGGGCGCACCGTGCCGTCTTCCACGGCCACACGGCCACGGGTGAGGGTGAAGCGGGGCAGGCCCTTCACCGTCTTGCCTTCGAAGACGTTGTAGTCGATGGCCGACTGCTGGCTGGCGGCGGAAATGGTCTTTTCCTTCGCCGGGTCCCAGACCACGATATCCGCATCCGCGCCCACGAGAATGGCGCCCTTCTTGGGATACATGTTCATGATCTTGGCGATGTTGGTGGAGGTAACGGCGACGAATTCGTTCATCGTCAGCCGGCCCGTTGCAACGCCGTAAGTCCAAAGCATGGGCATACGGTCTTCCAGGCCGCCGGTGCCGTTCGGGATCTTGGTGAAGTCGCCAAGGCCGAAGCGCTTCTGATCCGTGGTAAAGGCGCAATGGTCCGTCGCCACCACCTGCAGCGAGCCGGAGGCAAGGCCGGCCCAGAGGCTGTCCTGATGCTTCCTGTCACGGAACGGCGGGCTCATCACCCGGCGGGCGGCGTGGTCCCAGTCGGGGTGGCGGTATTCGCTGTCATCCAGCGTCAGATGCTGAATCAGCGGCTCGCCATAGGCGCGGATGCCGTTCTGCCGCGCCCGGCGGATCGCCTCATGCGCCTGTTCGGACGAAGTGTGGACGATATAGACCGGCACGCCGGCCATGTCGGCAATCATGATGGCGCGGTTGGTGGCCTCGCCTTCCACTTCCGGCGGGCGGGAATAGGCATGCGCCTCCGGCCCGTTGTTGCCCTCGGCCAGCAGCTTCTGCTGCAGCGAGGCGACCACATCGCCGTTTTCCGCATGGACGAGCGGCAGGGCGCCCAGCTCGGCGCAGCGCTGGAACGAGGCGAACATCTCGTCGTCATTCACCATCAGCGCGCCCTTGTAGGCCATGAAATGCTTGAAGGTGTTGATGCCCTTCTCGCGGACAATGGTCTCCATCTCGTTGAAGACCGTCTCGCCCCACCAGGTGATCGCCATGTGGAAGGAATAGTCGCAATGGGCGCGGGTGGACTTGTTGTCCCACATGGACAGCGCCTCCAGCAGCGATTGGCCGGGCGAGGGCAGGGCGAAATCCACCACCATCGTGGTGCCGCCGGCCAGCGCTGCGCGGGTGCCGCTGTCGAAGTCATCGGCGGAATAGGTGCCCATGAAGGGCATTTCCAGGTGGGTATGCGGATCAATGCCGCCCGGCATGACATAGCAGCCCGTAGCATCCAGGACGGTATCGCCGGAGAGGTTCTTGCCGATCTCGATGATCCTGCCGCCCTCGACCTTCACATCGGCCTCGTAGGTGAGGTCGGCGGTCACCACGGTTCCGCCCTTGATCACAGTGCTTGCCATGTCTGTTCCCCTTTTTCCGTTTCCGCGCTGTTGCGCCTTTGCGGGGCATCGCGCGGCTGTCTTGGTGTCAGTTTCCGCTGAGGCTTCTGCTCATGAACAGGCTGTAGGGATTGTCCTCATAGGGCCCGAAAGGCCCGCAGGGCGCATAACCGAAAGCCTTGTACATGCGCACCGCCTCCACATTGAGCTCGCCCGTTTCCAGATAAAGCTGCCGGACACCGCGCTCCCGCGCCAGATGCTCCAGCTTTTCCATCAGCGCCCGTCCGGCGCCCATGCCGCGTGCGGCCGGATCAACGAAAATGCGCTTCAGCTCGCCGCTGCCTTTTTCGAACCACTTCACCGCCCCGCAGCCGATCGCCTCACCATCCGCCTTGCGCACAACGATGAAATCCACGTCGACCCGCATCAAATCCTCAAGCGGCGAGCCGAAATTGCCCTCCGGCGGATAGAGACTGTCCGCATAGGCATCCGACTGCGCCAGAAGCTCCAGAACCTCGGGCTGGTCAGGTGTTTCGATGGCGATGCGCAGCGATGTCATGCGGTGCTTTCTGTGGTTCGAGTAATGGTCTTCCCCCTCTCGATCGTCATCCCGGACAAGCGCAGCGCAGATCCGGGATGACGATGGAGAGGAGCGGGTCGAGAGTGCCCTCTCTCACCCCACGACCTCCGCCGTCTCCAGCACGGCATGCAGCAGAACATCACAGCCCGCGCCCGCCCATTCCTTGGAAATCTCTTCCGCCTCGTTATGCGAGAGCCCGCCCACGCAGGGGCACATGATCATGGTGGCGGGGGCGACCTTGGCCGCCCAGCAAGCGTCGTGGCCGGCGCCAGAGATGATGTTCATGTGGCTGTAGCCGAGCCGTTCGGCGGCGGAGCGCACGCTGGAGACGAGCTTCGGATCGAAAGTGACCGGATCGAAATGGCCGACCGCCTCCACCGAACAGCCGACGCCGAGCGCCTCGCAGATGGTGGCCGCTTCCGCTTCGATGCGGGCGCGCATGGCGGTGAGTTTGGCAAGGTCCGGCGTGCGGATGTCGACGGTGAAGACCACCTGACCGGGCAGCACGTTGCGGGAGTTGGGCGAGAAGAACACCTGACCGACACCGCCGACAGCGCCCGGCTGGTGGTCCATGGCAACGCTCTGGACCATTTCCAGAATGCGCGACATGGCAAGCCCAGCGTTGACACGCAGGTTCATCGGCGTGGAGCCGGTGTGCGCCTCGCGGCCCGTCAGGGTGAATTCCAGCCACCACAGGCCCTGGCAATGGGTGACGACGCCGATCTGCTTGCCTTCGGCCTCCAGAATCGGCCCCTGCTCGATGTGCAGCTCGTAATAGGCGTGCATCTTGCGGGCGCCCACCTCTTCCTCGCCGGCCCAGCCGATGCGCTTCAGCTCATCGCCATAGGTCTTGCCCTCCGGGTCCTTGCGGCCATAGGCATAGTCAAGGCTGTGAACCCCGGCGAAAACGCCGGAGGCGAGCATCGCAGGAGCAAAGCGGGCGCCTTCCTCGTTGGCCCAGTTGGTGACAACGATGGGATGCTTCGTCTTGATGCTGAGATCATTCAGCGTGCGCACCAGCTCCAGCCCGGCCAGAACGCCGAGCACGCCGTCATATTTGCCGCCGGTCGGCTGGGTGTCGAGATGCGAGCCCACATAGACGGGCAGGGCGTCCGGATCGGTGCCCGGCCGGGTCATGAACATGGTGCCCATCTTGTCGACACCCATGGTCAGGCCTGCGTCTTCGCACCAGGACTGGAACAGCCTGCGCCCTTCGGCATCGGCATCCGTCAGGGTCTGGCGGTTGTTGCCGCCCGCGATGCCCGGACCGACCTTGGCCATGTCCATCAGGCTGTCCCACAGCCTGTCCGGGTTGATCTTCAGGTTCTGTCCGAGTGCTGTCATCGTGCTCTGCCTTGAAAATTGCGCCGCTGGTGGGATCTGGTCCTCTGGCCAGCCTCAGTCGAGGCTGGGGAAGGTGAAGACTGCGCCGTCCTTGATGCCGGCCGGCCAGCGGGTGGTCACCGTCTTGAGGCGGGTGTTGAAGCGCACGCCTTCCGGGCCGTAGATGGAATGATCGCCGAAGAGCGAGCGCTTCCAGCCGCCGAAGGAGAAATAGGCGACCGGCACCGGGATCGGCACGTTGATGCCAACCATGCCCACCTCGATCCGGTCGGCAAAGGCGCGGGCGGCGTCACCGTCGCGGGTGAAAATGGCGGTGCCGTTGCCATATTCATGCGTGTTGATGAGATCGAGCGCCTCGTCATAGCCCTTGGCCCGCACCACGGAGAGCACCGGGCCGAAGATCTCTTCCTTGTAGATGGTCATGTCCGGGGTGACCCGGTCGAACAGGGTGCCGCCGACGAAATAGCCGTTCTCATAGCCCTGCAGCGAGAAGCCGCGGCCATCAACCAGCAGCTCTGCGCCTTCCTTGACGCCCTGGTCGATGTAACCCAGCACCTTGCGCTTGTGCGCCTCGGTGATGACCGGGCCCATCTCTGCGTCCTTGTCGGTGGCCGGGCCGATCTTGAGGGCCTGCACACGCGGCACCAGCCTTTCGATCAAGGCATCGGCGGTCTTCTCGCCAATCGGCACGGCGACGGAAATGGCCATGCAGCGCTCACCGGCAGAGCCGTAGCCTGCGCCCATCAGCGCGTCGGCGGCCTGATCCATGTCCGCATCGGGCATGATGATCATGTGGTTCTTCGCCCCGCCAAGCGCCTGCACGCGCTTTCCATGGGCAGTGCCGGTGGCATAGACATATTCGGCAATCGGGGTGGAGCCGACGAAGGACACGGCCTTCACATCCGGGTGGGTGAGCAGCACATCCACGGCTTCCTTGCCGCCATGCACCACGTTGAGCACGCCTTCCGGGAATCCGGCCTCGCGGAACAGCTCATAGACCACCATGACGGCGGAAGGGTCCCGTTCGGACGGCTTCAGGATGAAGGTGTTTCCGCAGGCAACGGAGATCGGATACATCCACAGCGGCACCATGGCCGGGAAATTGAACGGCGTGATGCCGGCGACAACACCCAGCGGCTGGCGGTCGCAATAGCTGTCGATGGCTGGTCCCACGTTGCGGGCGAAGTCGCCCTTCAGCAGATGCGGAATGCCGCAGGCAAATTCAACGACTTCGATGCCGCGCGCGACTTCGCCAAGGGCATCGTCATGGGTCTTGCCATGTTCGGCGGAAATCGCCCGCGCGATATTGTCCGCGTTGGCTGTCAGAAGTTCCTTGAAGCGGAACATGAACCGCGCGCGCTTCAGCGGCGGCGTGTCGCGCCAGGCCGGGAAGGCCGCCTTGGCCGCAGCGATGGCACCGGCCACATCGGCGGCATTGGAGAGGCCAAGCTCGGCCACCTGCTCGCCGGTTGCCGGGTTGAACACGGGCGAAACCTTGCCGGAGGTGACGGGCGTTTCCTTGCCGGCGATAATGTTGTGAATGGTCTTCATGGGTCGCGTTTCCGGGTTCTGCCTTGGAGCGCGCAAGCGGGGGCCTGGCGGCGGTCTGGCATCATCTTGTTGTGTGTGCGGGGCTTTGGTGCTGCGTCAGGGCGGGCGGTCCCGCCCTGACGCACGGCTTCGTCAGATGTTGTTTTCCAGCACCTTGCGCAGCTTGCCGAACAGCTCGTCGATCTGCTCCTTCGAGATGATCAGCGGCGGCGACAGGGCGATGATGTCGCCCGTGGTGCGGATGAGGATGCCGTCCTCATAGGCCTTCAGGAAGGCCGAGAAGGCGCGCTTCGTCGTCTCGCCGGGGATCGATTCCAGCTCGATGGCGCCGATGAGGCCGAGGTTGCGGATGTCGATCACATGCGGGCAGTCCTTCAGCGAATGCACCGCCGCCTCCCAGTAGGAGGCAAGATCGGCGGCGCGGGTCAGCAGGCCCTCTTCCTCGTAAGTGTCGAGGGTGGCAAGCGCTGCGGCGCAGGCGACCGGATGGGCCGAGTAAGTATAGCCGTGGAACAGCTCGATCATGTGCTCCGGGCCGGTCATGAAGGTCTCGTAGATCTGCCTGGTGCAGAACACGGCGCCCATCGGAATGACGCCCGAGGTGATGCCCTTGGCCGTGGTGATCATGTCCGGCATCACGTCGAAATAATCGGTGGCGAACGGCGTGCCGATGCGGCCGAAACCGGTGATCACTTCGTCGAAGATCAGCAGGATGCCATGCTGGGCGCAAAGCTCGCGCAGGCGCTTGAGGTATCCCTTCGGCGGGATCAGAACGCCCGTGGACCCGGCCACCGGCTCGACGATGACGGCGGCGATGGTTGAGGGATCATGCAGCTGAATGACCTTGATCAGGTCATCGGCAAACTCCGCGCCATGCTCCGGCTCACCGCGCGAAAACGCGTTGCGGACAGGATCATGAGTGTGGCGGATGTGATCGACGCCGGTCAGCATGGTGCCGAAATGCTTGCGGTTGTTGACAATGCCGCCAACGGAAATGCCGCCAAATCCGACGCCGTGATAGCCACGCTCGCGGCCAATGAGGCGGGTGCGGGTGCCCTGGCCGATGGCGCGCTGATAGGCGAGCGCGATCTTCAGCGCCGTATCGACGCTTTCCGAACCCGAGTTGGTGAAGAACACGTGGTCCATCGGCGAGGGCAGCATTGCGGCAAGGCGGGCCGCCAGCTCGAAGGCCTTGGGGTGGCCCATCTGGAAGGCCGGGGCATAATCCAGCTCGGCGATCTGCTTCTGCACCGCTTCCACGATGCGGGGGCGCGAGTGGCCCGCGTTGCAGCACCACAGGCCGGCCGTGCCGTCCAGCACCTTGTTGCCCTCGGCCGTGGTGTAATGCATGTCCTTGGCCGCGACGAACATGCGCGGCGCCTTCTTGAACTGGCGGTTCGAGGTGAACGGCATCCAGAAGGCTTCCAGATTGTTGGGAATGGCAGCGGACGCGGCCTTGTCAGACATAGTTCCTCCTTGCCGGTTCCGGCCCTCAGCGGCGCGGAAACACGGTCGTGGCTGCAGCAAACTTGCACACGGGTTCGGCTTCAGGCGAACACGGGTAGCCTGAGCCTAGCAGTGCCGGGCACGGTTGTCCGTCATCGTCTTGCGATTTTGCACCTGCGCTGTTCCCTTCATGGCCTGCCGCAGTCTTGTTGCCGCGTGCGGGCCGGTCGATCTCTGGATATGCCCCGTTCGGGGTCTTGTGTTTGGCGGCCAGGAGCCTTCGAGAGGGCTCGAAAGAAACCTGACCAATTGGTCAAGGAGCGTATGAATCCTTGACCAGACGGTCAAGATGATAATTTCATCGGCAGGATGAAAATCTGACCACAGATGTGCTGCGCCGCAATAGGCTGGCCAGCAGCGGGGACAGGAAGCGGGGGGCAATGGAGCGCAAGCCATCCAGCCGGAGCACAGCGCGGGCGGAAACCGAACGGGCGATCCTTGAGGCCGCCGAAACAGTGTTCGCCGAACACGGATACCGGGGCGCCACCACGGGCATGATCGCGGCCCGGGCCGGCATCCCCAAGGCGAACCTGCACTACTACTTTGCCACCAAGGAAGCGCTGTACCGGCAGGTGGTGGAAAACATCTTCACGATCTGGCTGGAAGCGGCCAATTCCTTCGATGACTGCGAGGACCCGGAAGAGGCGCTGACCCGCTACATCACCACCAAGATGGACATTTCCCGGCAGCATCCGATGGGATCCAAGGTCTGGGCCAACGAGATCCTGCACCGGGCGCCCGTCATCCAGGACTATCTCGAAACCACGCTGCGCGACTGGACCGCGAGCCGCATTGCCATCATCGACCGCTGGGTGGCGGAAGGGCGGATGGACCCGGTCGACCCGCGCACGCTGCTCTACATGATCTGGGCGACGACCCAGCATTATGCCGACTTTATCCATCAGATCGAGACGTTGAACGGCGGAGCGCCCCTGTCGGACGCACAGTTCGCCTTGGCCCGGGAGAACGTGGTGCGAATCGTGCTATCGGGCGTCGGCATAAGGCCCAAGGCTTGCGCCGGGGCTCAGGGTGGAGACAGTGCGGCATGACGGATCAGACTTCTTCCGGCCATCCTCCGGTGCGCACCCGCACGCCGCGCCCTCGCACCCGCACGGCGCGCAGCACGGGCGCTGCGGCGCAGAACGAGGATGGCAATCTCAGCCGCATTCAGGAACTGAACCGCAGCCGCCTGCTGGATGCGGCGCTGGCCGAGTTCTCCCGCCTTGGCTTTTCCGGTGCGACGCTGGAAGCAATTGCCGGCGGGGCGGGCATGTCCAAGTCGAACCTGCTCTATTACTTCCGCTCCAAGACAGAGATTTACGAGGCGGTTCTGGCCTATATTCTCGAGGTCTGGCTTGCCCCTTTGCGCCGTCTTGATCCGGAGGGCGATCCGGCCTCGGAACTGACCGCCTATATCCGCCAGAAGCTGCAAATGTCCGCGGATCTGCCGGAAGCCTCGCGCCTCTTTGCCAACGAAGTGTTGCAGGGCGCCCCGCGCATCCGCAAGGTTCTGGAGGAGGATCTGAAGGAGCTGGTTCGCGAGAAGGCCGGTGTCATCCGGCTCTGGATGGACAAGGGGCTGATCCGGCCCGCCGATCCGGTGCATCTCATCTTCATGATCTGGGCCATGACACAGCACTATGCCGATTTCGAAACCCAGATCCGCATGGTGACGGGCAAGTCGCTTGAGGACCCGGAGTTCCGGGAAGGGGCGGCAGAGACTGTCTGCGGACTGGTGCTGTCTTCTCTGGGGCTGAAACCGGCCTGAAAGGGATAGGGCTGAAACGCGAAAGGCTGCGGCGCCAGTGGCAGCGCCGCAGCCCTTGCGGGAGGTCAGATGTCTTGAGAGACCGCAGGGAGCGTCAGGGCGGGGATTTCCTGACGGGGTGGGCGGTCAAGGCTCAGCCCTTCTTCTTGTGAAGCGCCGTGCCAGAGGCACTGGAGGCCGTGCCGCTGCTTGCGGACTTCTGCTGTGTCTTGCCCGTCTGGGCGGCTGCGGCCGGTTTGGTGGCCGAAGTCTTCGTCAGCAGCTGCGTCTGGTGCTGTGCAGGTGCACCGGTGTCCGCCCGCTTCATCGTGGTGGCTGCGAATGCGCCGCCTGCCATGGTGGCAAGGAAGGAAGCGGCAAGGACCGGGGCAATCATCTTCTGCAGTTTCATTTCACCAACTCCTGGGTTATCAGGCCATAAGGACCTGCAGGAAGCATCCGCCTTGCCCGGAGCGGCGCGTGGAGCGCTGTGGGGGAGGGCTTGGCTGGCCGCTCCGGAAGGCAAGATCAGCATCCGCCTTTCCGGGCATTCTGCCAAGCCATTGTTTTGTTAAATCTTTTTAAGACTGGTCGGCGCAAATCCGCCGCAATGCAGGCGGACGGGAGCAAAGGAGGCGGGACTATGGCGGAAGAGAACGGCATGCCGCCGCGCGGCCGCATTCCTGTGACCGGGCGGCTCTTCATCGAAGTAGCGGACCTGCGCGAGGATTTCATCCGCGCCTCCGGTCCGGGCGGGCAGAACGTCAACAAGGTGTCGACGGCCGTACAGCTGCGCTTTGATCTTGCCGGCAACACCAGCCTGCCGGAGGATGTGAAGGCACGTGCAGCAGAGCTCGCTGGCAGCCGGCTGACGCGCAGCGGCGAGATCATCATTCAGGCCGACCGGTTCCGCACCCAGCAGATGAACCGGGACGACGCACTGGCCCGGCTGATTGAGTTGCTGGCGCGCGCTGCCCACCGCGACAAGCCCCGCAAGGCGACCCGGCCGACGCTCGCCTCCAAACGCCGCCGCGTCGAAGGCAAGAAGCACCGCGGCACGATCAAGAAGATGCGCGGCAGTGGGCCGGTGGAGTAGGGGATGGGCTATAGACTGGTGTTCTATAACTCATGAAGGGCGCGGTTTGTGAGCTATAGAAGGCCTTTGGTTTTGAGGCCCGGGGCAAAGGTTGCCAGTGGAATGACCAGCGTCAGTGGGCTGTCCTGCAAGGGCTCGGCGCCAAAGCTCCGGTACCAGGACGCTGCCCGGTCCGATTTGGCATCGATGATCAGCAAAAGACCACCACCGTCATTTGCAAGGCGCAGGCATCTGAGGGCGGCAGCCGCCAGCAACTGGCCGCCAAGACCCTTGCCCGCCATGGAAACATCGACGGCCAGCCGGGCCAGACGGAAGCCGGGCACTTCATGCCGGGCAATCCGCCGTGTCATGTGAGAGGGAACCTCGGCATAGTCGACACTGGCAGGAGCGAGTGTGTAGAAACCGAGAACGCGGTTGGGCTGCGCATCGGAAATTGCACAGAAGGTCTTGGAGGCGTTCATCTCATGGCTTTGGCGTGCATAACGCCGCAGGAAAACATTGAGGTCTGCATCCCCGCAATCAAAGGCGTCGCGGTCATGAGCCTTCGCCACAGGCTCCTCATGCCAGCCGGGCAGGTTCACAATGATTCAGGCAGAGCGTGGATGGCCGCAGCCAGACGGTCATTTGCCTTGGGCGGATTTTCAAGAAGCGTCATGATCCTTGTGAAATCCCGGCTGGAGGCCTTGAGGGATTCAGCCTCTTCAATCACGGCTTCGGCTTCACGCAAAGCCGTTTGCGTGACGAAGCTGGTAAGGTCCGTGTGCTTCAGGGCTGCCGCACGGACAAGCTTTGCCTTCACCTCCGCCGGGATGCGCAGGTTCATGCGTTCATTGTCTTCAACAGCGGCCCTGGGCATCGCACTCATCTCCGTATGTCTTCAAAGAGTACAGAAAAGGAGCCCTGCCGTCAAACTCACGCCTCCTGAGGCTTCGGCAGGCGGAAGTTCCAGGCGATCAGCAGGTTCATGATCAGCGCGCCCAGGAGCGACCAGATTAGCTTGTCCGGCGCAATGACAAAAAGCGCACCGGTGAAGATGAGCAGATCCAGCGCCATCTGCACCCAGCCGGCCGGGATGCCGCGGGTTTCCTGCAGATAGAGGCCGAGAATGCCGATGCCGCCGGCGCTGGCCTTGTGGCGGAACAGGGCAATGAGGCCGATGGAGCAGCAGCAGCCTGCAAGAACGCCTGCCAGCGGCACGGGCAGCTGATGGAAGGTGATCAGGTTCCCCAGCAGCGGCGAGAGAAGCGAGATACCTGCAACGGATATCAGCGTGCGCAGGGTGAATCCCGCCCCGCGCCGCCGCCAGGCCAGCACATAGAAGGGCAGGTTGACGCAGAAGAACACCAGACCGAAGGGCAGGGGCGTTGCCATGGAGACAAGAACCGAGAGGCCCGCCAGTTGTCCCGTCACCAGCCCGGCCGCCTTGAGGAAGACGACACCAAGGCTGGTCATGATGATGCCGAAGGCCAGGCCCTGCACGTCATCGAAAATGTCTTTGGCTCTGGACATGGCCGGAGGGCTCCGAAGGATCAGGACAGCTGGCTGGCCGGGGAAAGGGCATGGGGCAAAGTGCCGGGGGCATCCTGCTTCAGCTCCCCGTCCAGCGCACGGGCGAGGATATCCGCGGTGACAGGCCCCAATGTAAAGCCCTGATGGCCATGGCCAAAGTTCACCCACAGGCCTGTTTCGCGCAGCACCGGGCCCACCATGGGCAGCATGCCCGGAAGGCAGGGGCGGGTGCCGGACCATTGCGGCTCCTCGATGCGCGGCCCCAGTTCGATCAGCCCGCCAACACTGGCCTCGGCCCGGCGCAGCTGGCGCGGATCGGCCTTGGCACCATGCGTCACCAGCGCGGCCCCTGATGAGAGGCGCAGGCCCTTGCGCATGCCCGCCACGACAATGCCATTGGCGGCATCCAGGAAGGGGCGGCGGGGCATCTGCGGGGCCTGATAGTGGGCGTGATAGCCGCGCTTCAGTACCATTGGCACGGACAGGCCGAAGCGCGCCAGCAACTGCCCAGTCCAGGGGCCGAGGCAGAGCACCACGGTCTGCGCACTGACCGGCCCCTCCGCGCCAGCCACCTGCCAGCCGGATGAGGTCCGCTGCAGCGTTGTGGCATCGGCGGCGGTGATTGTGCCGCCACGGCTTTCAAAGAGCGCGGCATAGGCCTTGGTGAGGCCGCCGGGATCGGAACAGCTCCAGCTGCCCGTGTAGTGGATGACGCCTGCAGGAGCCTTCAGCAAGGAGGGTTCTTCACGCATCCATGCCGCACCGGCCACTGCCCGGAACGGCACGCCATAGGCCTCCTGCAAACGCCGGGCCTCACCGGCCTCCGTTTCAAATGCCTTCAGGTCCCGGTGGAGAATGGCCAGCCCCTCGCGGGCAATCAGGTTGCCGCTGCCGGAGGCTTCGATCAGCGGCGCATGAGCGGCACAGGCCTGCGCCGTCAGCTGGCTGTAAACGGCAGAGACCGCACGGTGCCGGGCCGGGGACGACGCCCGGAAATAGCGCCACAGGGCAGGGGCCATCGAGGCAATACCGGCAGGGGACCAGACAAGATCATTGCTCTGCCCGAGCGCGTAGCGCAGCAGCGTCGGCAGATCACGCGGCATGGCATAGGGCTCAGCGGCCTCTGCCTGAATGACACCGGCATTGCCATAGCTGGTTTCCTCGCCCGGAGCCTTCCGGTCCGCCAGCACAACCCGGTGCCCGCGCCCCTGCAGCGCCAGCGCGGTCGAAACGCCAACCATGCCGGCGCCCAGCACGAGAATGTCCTGCATTGACGAGGTTCCTTGAAGGAGGCCGGCAAATCGATGCCAGGGCAATGAACTGTCCACCGCGCCGTCCCGGACGCAGCGAAGCGAAGATCCGGGACGGCGCGGAGTTTGAATGATCTTACGCCTGCGCGATGACGGTGATTTCCAGCTTCGCATCGATCATCAGGCCGGACTGGACCGTGGTGCGCACGGGCAGGGGATCGGCGAAGAATTCCGCATAGACGGCGTTGAAGGCGGCGAAGTCCTTGGGATCCGTGAGATAACAGGTGCAGGAGACCACATGGGCCATGGTCAGGCCCTCGCCTTCCAGCGTCGCCTTGATGCGCGACAGGCAGTTGCGGGTCTGGGCCTCGATGCCTTCGGGAACGGTGCCGTCCGCCGCAAAGCCGATTTCACCGGCGAGATAAACAGTGGAGCCGGCGCGGCGGACCTTGGAGAAGGGAAGTTTTGCAGGTGCGGTCATCGGTTAGTCCTCTTTCTGGGTTGAAGAGCATTTGCGGCCTTCGCCAAGCGCGGACAGGCCATTGATCAGGAGATCGAGCAGGAACTCATAGCTGGCGCCGTAAGGCACCTGCGTGCCGTTCTGCCAGCGCAGCACGAAGATGCGGTTGGCAATCTCCGGCAGGGCGTCATGGGTCAGCGGGTAGAGGGCCGGGTCGATGGCGGCCACCTGCTGCTGGAAATGGCTCTCCCAGCCGCTGCCGCCTTGCGGTCCGGGGGCAAGTTCCATGGTGACGAAGCCGCCGAGCCCGCCGATCAGGGCATTGAAGGCGCGGGTCAACTCATCCCCGCGAAACCCGCCATCACGCAGGGCAGCGAGCACCGTTTCCACCCAGCCGAGATTGGCAACGCCGTTCGACTGCATTTCCGCGCCCAGCAGTGGCGCGAGGTTGGGGTGCTCATGCACCAGCGCCCGGTAGCCGAGAAACACCTGCCGCAGCCGCAGGCGCCAGTCCGCCGAGCGGTCAAAACCGGCAGGCAGCGCGCTGGTGATCGCGCCGGAAATGGCGGCAAACAGGTCTTCCTTGGTGCCGCCCACATGCCAGTAAATGACATTGGGCGAGACCTGCAGCGCCCTTGCCAGCTCGCGCAGGGAGAACCCGGCAAGGCCCTTCTCATCGATCTGCGCAATTGCAGCCGCCACGATCTGCTCCCGCGTCAGACCAATGGAAGCCGCCCGCCCGCGCGGCGGTTTGGTTTGTCCTGTGTCCGTGTCAGCTGCCATTTTTCCCTCAAAGGCTCAGGAAGCCATCGGCTTCGGACAGACGAGGAGCTGCCTTCAGCGCCGCAAGGTCTGGCCCGTGCGGAGCAAGGTCCGGGATACCGGTAATGACGGCTTCAAGCTCTGCCGCAACAGTCAGCACACCAAGGTCGTCATGGCGCTTGCCAACGATCTGCAGCCCGAACGGCATGCCATTGGCATCAAAACCGCAAGGAATGGTGATGGAGGGATGGCCTGCAATGGTCGAGGCGTAGGCCATGGCAAGCCAGTGGTAATAGCTGAGCGTCGGCTTGCCATCGATCTCAGTGGGATAAAGCTCGTGCCAGTCACGCGGGCTGATGCAGACGGCGGGGGAGATCAGCACGTCCCAATCTTCGAAGAAGGCCTGCCAGCGCTGGTAATAGGCGCCCTGCTGCGTCAGCGCATCCGCCACATCCTCACCGCTGAAGGACCGGCCTTCGCGGACGTTCTCGGTGACATTGGGGCCGACCAGATCGGGGAACTCGTCCACCCGCTTGCCATGGGTGCTGACGAAGAGCACGCCGCGCAGGACGGAGAAGATCCGGTCCGCGTTTGCGCAGTCCGGCGCTACCTCATCCGCCCTGCCGAAGAAGGGCAGGAGGGTTTTCACGGCCTTGCGGAAATGATCACGCACCAGCCCTTCGACCGGCGCAAAGCCGTAATCTTCGGTGACGGCCACCTTCAGGCTGGAGAGATCGCGCCGGGGCAGGGCGGCGAAACTCTGCGCATCCCAGGGCGTGCGGCCGTTGATGACCGTGGTGTAGGGGTCCTTGCGGTCAGCGCGGGCCAGAACCGACAGCATCAGCCCCGCATCGGCGACGGAACGCGCCATGGGGCCGGAGGTGGACATGGGGATGAGGCCGATGGAACGCGTATCGCCCGGCACCACGCCGGGGCTGGGGCGGAAGCCAACGGTGCCGCAAAAGGCCGCCGGATTGCGTAAGGAGCCCCCCGTGTCCGAGCCCGTCGCAAGCGGTGCATATCCGCAGGCCAGCGCCACGGCGGAGCCCCCGGACGAGCCGGCGCAGCTGCGGGTCACGTCATGTGGGTTGGCGGTGACGCCATAGACCCGGTTGCGGGTGTTGCCGCCCGCGCTCCATTCCGGATTGTTGGTCTTTCCCAGCGGAATGGCGCCCGCCGCCCGCATCGCCGCGACGATGGCGTCATCCTTTGCGGCGATGTTCTTTGCAAAGAGTTCCGAGCCGAAGGTGGTCGGCAGGCCCTTCACGTCGATCATGTCCTTGACGCCAAAGGGCAGGCCATGCAGCGGGCCAAGCGCATCGCCGCGCGCCAGCGCGTCATCGGCGGCCTTCGCGTCCTTCAGAAGAGCATCGAAATCCCGCGCGACCAGTGCATTGACCGCATGATCCACCGCCTCCACCCGGCGGATGCAGGCCTGTGCAAGCTCTACCGCCGACAATTGCCGGCGCGCCATCATCTGCCGCGCCTCCAGCGCTCCAAGATCAGCGGGGTCCGTGGCTTGAGAATGGGGACGGGCGGCTGCGGACATCGGCAAGACTCCAGCGGAAGTGGCATCTGCCTCTATCGCTAGCGCACAATTGCACGATGTTCAATTGATTTGAGGTGAGGAGAGGCCGGGACAGGTCCTGTGCGGCGCCAGCCCCAAATTTCAAGAATGAGCCGAGGCCTTTAAGTGGAGCACGAACGTGCAGCCCACCTAGGCCGTCGCCCCGGCCATTGAGCCGGGGACCACTCGCTTGCAGAGAGGTGACGAAATCCAATGGAGGTGAGAAACGGATGGTCTCATGCGCCTGCCGCACCTTCGCGGTTCATCTCACCGCTCTGCAAGCGAGTAGCCCCCGGGTCTGCGCTCCGCCCGGGGCGACGCCGTACGGATGCTGAGACGCTGCTTCTACAAATTCTCCGCCTTCTATTTTTTATAGTGCAGCGGAAAATTACTCTCATAAAGTTTTCTGTCGTAGTAGGGCAGGTCACCTCCTGATTTTGAAATTTCGATAACTGTACCATCTTTAAGGCGCAAGGTAACGCTTATGACAAGTTCAATGCATTCTTTGTAATAGTGGTCAGGAAACCCAAGCAAAAGCATGATTGTTTCATAGCAGTTCGGATTAGCGTCAGGATCAGATGGATAAAGCGTCCAAGGCACATCGGGCTTTTCTTCTTCCGCACGCGCGCTCGGAGATAACGCAAGAAATGCGAGCGCCACAAAAAGAGATATATTAAAAATATTCACTATCATTCTCCTAATTTGTATTTTATTTCTCGAGAGAAAGAAAATGTCCAGTTTTTGAGCGAATGAGAGGAAATCATCGCACAAGGTGATCTAAGAGATTTATCTCCAGGATAACTTCAAGTGATAGCGCAGGCCGACAGGTGGGAGCCGGGCGGTGGAGCGTCTTCGGAGATCACCTTTTTAAGGTCCAGCCTCTTGGCGGGGTAAGCTCCATTGTCATTCCATTTTCCAACGTGACGACAGCACTCTCCCCCTCAAATATGAGCTCGACGCATTTTCCCCGATGCTGGGGAGGGAACTCCAGAAATTCAAGAATGAAGGGATAGCAGGGATTGGTTTTTGATTCTGACAAAGTGATGGGAGGATACATTGTCCAGCCTCCGTCCACCGGCGGATATGCAACCGGCTTCTCTGACGACGCTCCCGAGGCATGATGAATGGCATGGAGCAAATGGAAAACAAGAAACCCAGCTTCAAATACAATCACAATATCCTCCAAGTTCAACCGCCCCGTAACACCTGACATTTGAGTGGCAGGTGTGTGTTCTATCACGAGTACAATCTGCAGGAGGTGTAATCAAAAAATGAAGGCATGTCCCGGATTGTGTGGCACTGCCGGGATGTCAGGCAAGGCTGGCACAAGGCTCAAACCAATGAAGCGTTCCAGTATTTGATTTTATGAAGTTTTTTCCAAAGGGTCTTTGCCCTCACTCCACCGCGAACAGGCTGATCACCACGCCCTTGCCGAGCCTGGCGCCGCGGCTGACGAAGATGGTGCGGTTGACCCATTGATAGCGTGGATCGCCGGTTTCGAGCCGGGCGGAGGAGCGCATGTAATAGGCGTCGGGGGAGACATCGCCGCCTTTGGCAAGCTCTGCCATCACATCCGCCGGGCCATGGCGGAAGCCGCTGTCACGCATTTCGATGAGGGCGCCGTCCTCGGTCTCAAAGGCATAGCGGGCATCGAGCACCGCCAGCCCGCCTTCATGCAGCGTCAGCCAGTCCGCGCCCAGATTGAGAATGCGGCCGTTGAGGCGGGGGCCGGACACCGTGCCGCCGGTGATCTGCATGATCTTGCGCTCACCGCCTCTGCCTTGCCCCATGGCACGGGGCGGCGCGACCTCGACGCGGAGGTCGCAGACATGCACAAGGCGGGGCGCCGCCAGGGCAGGGGAGTCCGGGGCAGGGGTTTCCCGGCTCATGTCTTCCGGCGTGCGGCTGGTCATTGGCGGCTTCCTTCCAGAGGTTCACACAGGCGCAGGGGCGGGCACCCTTGCACCTTCAGCGATCATGCGCGGGGCGGCGTTGAGCGCGTCCTTGGCAAAGCCTGCGGCGGTCTTGTAGGCGCCCATGAAGCTGGCGCGCTCTTCCGGCGGGATCACGTCGTCGATGTTGTCAAAATCGCCGCCACAGCGCTCGTCCACCATGTTGAGCAGCCCGAAGGGACCGGCGCCCCGGTTGCGCAGGATGAGCTGCGAGACGGGGCCGCAGAGCTTTTCGTCAAAGGCGGCAAGCGCCTCCGGCGTGACGCCATGGGCCAGCATCATGACGCCGAGCGTGCGCGCATCGATGATGGCCTGGCTCGCGCCATTGGAGCCGGTCGGATACATGGCGTGGGCCGCATCGCCCATCAGCGCCACCGGGCCATCCACCCATGTGTCCACCGGGTCCCGGTCGATCATCGGGTTTTCATAGGCCACATCCGCACCGCGCAGCAGGGCCGGAACATCCATCCAGTCATAGGTCCAGTCGGCGAAGTGATGGAAGAAATCCTCCACCTCAACCTGACGGAACCAGCCGGTGGCATCGCGCTTGCTGATGTCGTCATAGGTGACTTCGGCGATCCAGTTGATGCGGGCAAGGCCGGTCTGCGGATCAACGGGCGAAATCGGATAGATGACCATGCGGTGCCGGTGCGAGCCGAGGCCGATGAAGGATGAGCCCGTGCGCACCGGCTTTGCCATGGCCGTGCCGCGCCACATGACGGCGCCGCCCCAGTGGATCGGCGGCTGGTCCGGGTGCATCTGCGCGCGCACGGCCGAATGGATGCCGTCAGCACCGATCAGCAGCGTGCCGGTTTCCTCGCCGGAAGAGCCATCCGCATGGCGGAGCAGGGCGGTGACGGTTCCATCCGGGTTCTTGCGGTAGCCGGTGACCTTCGCCCCCAGAACAACGGCTTCCTCACCGGCGCGGGCACGGAAGATCTCATAGAGCAGCATATGCAGCTCGCCCCGGTGCACGGCATATTGCGGCCAGTTGTAACCGGCCTCCAGCCCGCGCGGCTCGGCGTAGATTTCCTGGCCGTTGCGGCCGACAAGCGCCCATTCGCGCGCCGGAACCCCCACCTTGTCCAGCATGTCTGCCGTGATGCCGAGATCGAACAGCTCGCGCACAGCATTGGGCTGGATGTTGATGCCGACGCCCAGCGGCTTCAGCTCGCGCACGGATTCAAACACCTTGCAGCGCACGCCGATCTGATGAAGCGTCAAGGCCAGCGCCATGCCGCCAATTCCGCCGCCTGCGATCAGGACCAGAGGTTCCGTCACCCGCATTCCTCCCCGAGATTGCTTTTGGCAAGGGGTATAGCGGGAGCCGGGCGAAATGGGAATGGATTTGGCGGGGAGGGATCAGCCCGTCACCCCATGCGTTGCCCAGACGGCGCGCACATCCTCGTCAGACGCAAACTCACCACGGGCCGCCTGTGACCGGGAGATGGCCAAGGACGCTGTTTCCTCCGGGCTCAATTCATGAACGGGCGTGCCGGTTGACTGCCCCAAGCAATCCAGCCCCCTTCGCATCGCCGGGGGAAGGGCGCTTGGTGAGACCCAGCTGAGGGCTGATACCTCGTCAGGATTGGCAAGAAGCGCGCCGGACGGGTTCGCAAAGAGATAGCGCAGATCGATATGGATATGCGCCGGCTCGTTCTTCTTCCTGTTTTCAGGGATGCCGTGGACATCGATATCGATGGGAAGCCTATCCTGCAGCTGCGCGGTGAGACCGGTTTCTTCGGCGAGTTCCCGGGCGGCAGCTTCATGGGGCATTTCTCCGGCATCGATGTGGCCGCCGGGAAACAGCCGTTTTCCGAGCGTGAGATGTTCCACCATCAGGACTTTGCCATCCTGCAGCAGCACGGCACTTGCGGTGACATGCGCCGGAACCGTCGATCGGGCAGTCATATCCGCATCGCTGCGCCAGAGGCGGTCAATGACGGAAAGCTCTTCCAGACGCGCCGGATGGGCCGCGCAGAAGGCGCTGATCAGGTCTTTGATTTCGGTATTATGTTTTGAAAACAAGGCTCTGGCTCCACAGTCCGGACGGGTCATTCAGCGGGCCGCGATGGCCTTTAGAATGGCAGGAGCCGGCGCAACTGTCGCGATTTTGCCGTCCATATAGGCCAGCGAGACACGGGCATGTTCCTCGTCATAGGAGGCCGTGCAGTCCCGTGCAATGGTGACGCGCAGATCGCGCTGATAGGCATCGATGGCAGTCATGCGGACGCAGGCATGGGTGTTGATGCCGCACAGAACCACATGCCCGGCGCCCATATACGCCAGCCGGTCTTCAAGGTCTGTCCGGAAGAAGGCGCTGTAGCGCTTCTTGACGATGACCGCATCTCCGGGCCGCCAGTCGAGATCCGCATGAAGCTGCGCGCCGCGCGTGCCCATGATGGTGGCCTTGATGTTGCGCTCACGCATTTCGGCAAAGGCATCGCTGAGGCCGGGCTCGAACTCCTGACGCACCCAGACGACGGGAAGCCCGGCCATCCGGAAGGCAGCGGCCAGCCGGTTGGTCTGCGCAATCAGCTCCGCCGTTCGCCCGGCGTCCCAGCTGTCGAGAAAGTCGTTGAGCAGATCGATGATGATGAGGCAATGTGAGGCCATGGCGCGAAACAACCGCAGCACCGTGTCATCCATGTGACGGGAGGCATGTGACTGGCGGCGTCATTTCGGCACCAATCTCATCGCATATAGATAAGTTCCATAATATATCTTATCCGACATTTGTGTGCGTGAGCTGAGTTCCCCAGCCTTTTTTGGCAAGCTTCCTATGAGTCAAACTTATCTGGAACTGGTATTGGGAAACGTGCCATTCGAAACGGAGCGCTGGTGAGATGGACGAACGCGAAGCCGCAGCTTCGAGCTGGGATCACCCCAAATGAAAAAAGCCGCTGATGGTTCAAAGATCAAAGTTCGGCTGGCCGCGATAGACGATTGTGCTCGCTTGATCCAGATCCACGAAAGCGCCATTTTGATCTCTGGCCGCACCGCCTATTCTCAGGATGAATGCGAGAGTTGGGCGACCGGGCTCAAGCCTGAAAACTACGTTGAGGCGATGACCATCAAAGGACAGACTTTTTTGGTTGCTGAAACAAGCAATAAAATATGCGGCTTCTGTTCATTCAAAGATGATGAAATAATTGGTCTTTATGTTGATCCGGAGACCGGGCGGTCAGGAATTGGATCTCTTCTTCTGCGGCATGCAGAAAAAGCAATTGAGAAAAAGGGTGAAAGATCAATTCGCATTGATGCTGCGCTATCTGCCCTCGATTTTTACTTGTATCATGGATATATCATTCAGCAACGGCGCTCTGCCAGTTCTCGTGGCGGCCTCGATCTGAATGTTTGCGACCTGACGAAGACCCTGCCGGGCCAGAACCGGTTTTGATCGTCGATTTCGCCGTTCCTGCCGCTCACTCTTCCATTCCCTCCACGTCCTGCAAGGCAGCGCGGGCGGCGGAGATGGAGTGGCCGGCGCGGCACATGGCGGCCATGTCCTTGCGGTCCTTGTCGCGGCGGGTTTCCGGGCTCTCGTCCTGGTGGCCCTTGCGCCACGGCCCGAGCCTGCGGCGCTGCGCAAAGCGGCGGGCGGCGCTGGCGTCCGAGGTTTCGTCCTGATCCAGCACCGCATCGATCATCTGCCGTGCCACACCTTTGGCCCCCAGTTGCGCGGCGATCTTGCGCGTGGAGGCTCCCTTGCGGCGCAGGCTGGCGAGTTTGGTTTCGGCAAAGGTCTGATCGTTCACCAGGCCGCTGCGGCTGCATTTGTCCAGCACCGCCTCGATCATCGGCGCATAGACGCTTGCATCCGTACCATGGTGGCGGGCGGCGCGGGCCACCTTGCGCTCCAGCACAAGCCGCAGATTGGCCAGCGACGTGGCATAGCGCTCCAGATAGGCCAAGGCCTGCCGCGTGAGGCGCTCCTCCGTCGGGATGCGCGGCGCCCGGCGTTGTGCCTTGCCGCCAGCGGACCTTGTAGACAAGGGCCTTGCAGACCCCTGCCTTTCGTCACTGCGGCCGGCTGTCCGGGCGCTGGCAGGATGGTCCTGCGCGCCGTCATCGGCCATGAAGCCCTCCGAAAATCCGTTCCATACCAATCAAGATATTGGAAATATTGGATTTTTCAAGGGTAAAATGGCCAAGTCTGACAGGAGGGCATCAGTGCCCTCCTCCGCCGCCAGAGTTCAGTTTCGGCTTCTCGACAAAGAAGATGGCGGCCAGCAGGCAGATGAACAGCAGGGTCAGCAGCATGAACATGTCGATGAAGGACATGATGAAGGCCTGCTGGGTGACCATGCCCTTCACTGCATTGAGGGCCGCTGTGGGGGCGGCATCGCCCAGCGGCGCATAGGCCTGATTGAGCATGGACATGGTTTCCTGTACCGGCTCACGGGCGCCATTGACGCTTTCGGCCAGGCGCTCGTAGTGGAAGGCGCGCCGCTCGGTCAGGAAGGAGTTGATCAGCGCAAGGCCCACGGCACCGCCGAGGTTCCGCGTCAGGTTGAACAGGCCGGAGGCGTTCTTGATCATCTGCGGCGGCAGCATGCCAAGGGCGATGTTGTTGATCGGCACCATGCACAGCATCAAGGAGCAGCCGCGCAGGATCTGCGGCAGCAGCAGCTCGTAGAAATCCCAGTCCTGCGTCAGACCGGTGACAAGATAGGTACCGAGCGCAAAGCCGCCAAAGCCGATGCCCATCATCACGCGCGGATCGAGCACGCTCATCAACCGTCCTGCGATGGGCGCGGTCAGGAACATGGCAAGGCCGCTGACGAACATGGTCTCGCCGATCTGCAGCGCGGTATAGCCGCGGATGCCGGAGAGATAGACCGGATAAAGATAGGTCAGGCCATAAAGCCCGATGCCCATGACGAAGCTGAACAGGCTGCCCATGGCGAAGTTCTTGTTGCCAAAGGCGCGCAGGTCCGCCACCGGCTCATCCACAGTGAAAGCCCGGTAGAAGAACAGCAGCGCGGCGGCACCCGAGAGCACGGAGAACAGGACGATGTGCTCGCTCTGGAACCAGTCGTCGTTGGTCCCCTCCTCCAGCACATATTCGAGCGAGCCAAGGAACACCGCCATGGCGGCAAAGCCGGTCCAGTCGAACTTGTCGAGAAGGCTCATGTCCGGCTCGTCGAAGTCGATCAGCGAAATGGCGGCAATCGTCACGAAGATGCCGGGAATGACGTTGATCAGGAACAGCCAGTGCCAGGACATGAAGTCGGTGAGATAGCCGCCCAGGGTCGGGCCGATGGTCGGGGCCAGCGTTGCGACGAGGCCGATGATCGGCGACACGATGCTGAATTTCTCACGCGGGAAGATCAGATAGGCCGTCGCAAAAACGGTGGGGATCATGCCGCCGCCGAGAAAGCCCTGCAGCGTGCGCCAGAGGATCATTTCGTTGATCGTCGTGGCCGTGGCGCACATGAAGCTCATGGCGGTGAAGCCGCCGGCGGAAATGGCAAACATCCAGCGGGTCGAGAGCATGCGCGACAGATAGCCGGACAGCGGAATCATGATCACTTCGGCGATCAGATAGCTGGTCTGCACCCACGGAATTTCATCGCTGGAGGCGCCAAGCCCGGCCTGGATCTCGGACAGGGAGGCCGAGACGATCTGGATGTCCAGGATCGCCATGAACATGCCGAA
Source organism: Pannonibacter sp. Q-1 (assembly GCF_054073275.1). Classification (NCBI taxonomy): domain Bacteria; kingdom Pseudomonadati; phylum Pseudomonadota; class Alphaproteobacteria; order Hyphomicrobiales; family Stappiaceae; genus Pannonibacter; species Pannonibacter sp. Q-1. The sequence goes on along the minus strand of NZ_JBSXNB010000002.1, from coordinate 74,992 downwards.
AACCATGCACAGGAAGGTCAGCATCCTGCGCGTGGTCACGACGGGTTGGGCCGGAACGGCCATCGTTGCGTCTGTCATGTTGCGTCCGCCGCCCTTCTGGGGCGCCCGCTGTCAGCGGGCGCTCGCGGTCTTGCTGCCGGGAAGGCCCGTGATCCGCGTGCCGGTGCGGGTATCGACTTCCACGACCACCGACATGCCGGGGCGCAGCACGGAAGCGCCCTCCTCGCTTACCGGAACGGAAATGCGCACCGGCACACGCTGCACCACCTTGGTGAAGTTGCCCGTGGCATTTTCGGACGGCAGCAGGCTGAAGACGGAGCCGGTCGCCGGGGACAGGCTCTTCACCGTGCCGTGCAGCTCCAGCTCCGGATAGGCATCGACGGTCACCTTCACCGAAGCGCCGGGCTGGATGGCATCCAGCTGGGTTTCCTTGAAATTGGCGTCGATACGGGCATCGGCCAGCGGCACGATGGAGGCGACGCGGCTGCCGGTCTGCAGCAGCGAGCCCACCTGCGCCGCCCGGTTGCCGACGACACCGGAAACCGGCGCCCGCACCACGGTGAAGTCCAGATCCCGTTCGGCCTTTTCCAGTGCCGTGCGGGCGGAAGCTACGGCCTGTTCGGCTTCCTTCTTCTGGCTCTCCAGCACCGCCACGTTGGCTTCGGCGACTGAGACGGCCGCCTTGCTGCTCGCAACTGTGGCGGAGGCATCGCGCATGTTGGCAAGAGCCGTGTCCAGAGAGGCCTGGCTCGACACCTTGCCCGCGGTCAGTTTCACCTGCCGCTCGTAACTTGCCTTTGCCTCGATGTCGCGGGCTTCAGCCGCTTCAACAGAGGCCCTCGCCTGCTCGACGGAGGCTTGGCTGGCGATGATCTGGCGGGCGATACGCTCCACCGTCGCTTCGGCGCTGGCCACATTGTCCTTTGCGGACTGCACGGCCAGCCGGTAATCGCCGTCATCAATGCGGGCGATCACCTGCCCTGCGTCCACATGCTGGTTGTCGGCCACCTCGATGCTGGCGACATAGCCCGACACCTTGGACAGAACCGTGGTGATGTCGGCCGACACATAGGCATCATCCGTCGAGGCCATGAAGCGGCCATGGGTCCACCAGCCATAGCCCTCATAGGCACCGGCCGCGGCGGCAAGAAGCAGGATGACCCGCATGACCTTGCCCGCCTTGCCCTTCTTCTTCGGCGTGCCGCCACCCTCGCCGGCCTGCTGGCCAGTGGCAGGCTGCGGGTCTCCCTGGGCATTCCGGGCACGGGTGGGGGATGGTGCTTCCGGGCTGCCAGCGGGAGACCCGCTGCCATCCGCCGCGGGTGCAGCCGCGCGGCGTTCCTCTCCGCTGCCGGTGGGGGTACCGGAAGCGGGAGATTGGGTTTCAGTCTTGAGAAGTGTGGCAGTGCTGGTCACGGCGGGGGAGCCTTCGTTGTGTGCCTTTCGCACATAAATAGTTTGACTGAACGGTTCGGTCAATAGATGATTTGAAGAGACGGCCCTCCGGAACAGGGTTCCTTCCCCGCTGAAATCACGGCATCTTCCGGGTGGAATTTGACAGAGGGCCCCTCACGAACCTACGTAGGGGCAACGCCGCTGCAACAGAGCTGAAACGGATCATGACTGCACAGGATGCCCAGGTGGACGGAGACAAGTCCGGCCAGCCCGCCAATGCCAAACGCCACCAGATTCTGGACGGCGCACGCCGTGTGTTCCGCGCCAATGGCTTTGACGGGGCCAGCATGGAAACCATCGCCCGTGAGGCCGGGGTGTCGAAGGGCACGCTCTATGTCTATTTCGACAGCAAGGAAGCCCTGTTCAAGGCGCTGATCCTGAAGGACCGGCAGCTGCAGCCCGAGCATTGCATCACGGATCTGGATGACAGCGCGCCGCTTGAGGACGCGCTCATGCGGCTTGGCATCGTCTATCTTTCACGGATGATCCTGCCCGAAACCATCTCGACCCTGCGCATGGTGATGGGGGCATCGGAGAAGTTCCCCGAATTTGGCGCCCTGCTCTATGAGGAAGGCCCGAAGAAGGGCATCCGCCACCTGAAGCAGTTCCTGCTGCACCGGCACGAAATCGGCCAGATCACGGACTGCGATCTGGAACTGGCTGCGAGCCAGTTTCTGGATCTTTGCATTTCCGGCACCATGCGCCGCATGCTGCTGACCTCAGGCTCGGCGCCCTCTCAGGCCGAGCAGCAGGCAATCGTCGCCTCAGCCGTGCGCGTGTTCATGAAGTCCTATGCGGTGAGTAACGCCTGACAGGAGCTTGAGGCCGGTCAGTCCGAAGAGCCGGGCGCCACTCCCCCGCCTGCCAGCTTGATCACCATGCCGTCATAGGCAGGTTCCACATGCGGCGGAAGCTCACGGCAGAGCGTGGCATAGTCCATGTCGTTGTGCATGTTGGTGAGGATCGCCCGTGCCGGCTTCAGGCTGGCGATCCAGTGCAGCGCATCGTCCAGCGAGAAATGGCTGGGATGCGGCGTGCGGCGCAGGGCATCGATGATGAACAGCCGCAGACCGGCAAACCGCGCCACTTCGCTTTCGGGAATCTCTGATACATCAGGTAGATAGACCACGTCCTGAAAGCGGAACGCGAGGGAATCGATTTCCCCGTGATGCACCCGGATGGGCTGGAAGGCGATCGGTCCGCCTGCTCCGTCGATCACGGTTTCCTCTCCTGCCGCCAGCCGCTGCTCGTCCAGGATCGGCGGATAGGAGGAGCCGGGCGGTGTGGTGAAACAGTAGTCGAAGGCCTCATGCGCGCGGGCCGAGGTGGGCTCATCCATGTAGACGGGCACCTTCATGCGGTTGCGCAGCGCCAGCATCCTCAGGTCATCGATGCCATGCAGGTGATCGGCATGGGCGTGGGTATAGATCACCGCATCCAGATACCCTGCCCCGGCGTCGAGCAATTGGGCGCGCATGTCCGGCCCGGTGTCGATGAGAACCGTTGTCTCGCCCCCCTCGCCTTTCTGGCGCACCAGCAGGGCGCAGCGGCGGCGGCGGTTGCGCGGCTCGGCCGGATCACAGCGTCCCCAGTCGTCACCAAGGCGCGGCACGCCCCCTGATGATCCGCAGCCGAGGATGGTGATCTCCAGCTCTGCGCTCATTCTGCCTCCGGCCGTTTCGCCTTGGTGAAGAGACGGAAGAAGTTGTCCGTCGTCTGCCGGGCCATGTCCTCCGCGCTCACACCATGCACTTCGGCAAGGATCCTGGCGGTGAAGGCCGTATAGGCCGGCTCGTTGCGCTTGCCGCGCCAGGGCTGCGGGGCGAGATAAGGTGCATCGGTTTCGACCAGCAGCCGGTCACGTGGCACGCTGGCGGCAATCTCGCGGATCTCCTCCGAGCGCTTGAACGTCAGAATGCCGGAGAAGGACACATAAAGCCCCAGGTCCACGCCGCGCCGGGCCAACTCCGGACCGGAAGAGAAGCAGTGCAGCAGCGCCGGGAAGGCCCCCTTCCCCATTTCCTCGGTCAGGATCGCCATCATGTCCTCATCCGCATCGCGCGAATGGATGACGAGCGGCAGCTGGGTGCGCCGGGCAGCCTCAATATGGGTGCGGAGCCCCTGCGCCTGCGAGGCACGCGGCGCCTTGTCGTAGAAGTAATCGAGCCCTGCTTCCCCGATGGCAACGACCTTGGGATGCTGGGCGAGCTGCACGAGTTCGTCCGCCGTCACGTCCAGTTCCTCCTGGGCATTGTGCGGATGGGTGCCGACCGAGCAATAGACGCTGTCATAGGCTTCCGCGATGGCCAGCACCTGCGGGAACTTGCGCACCCGCGTGGAGATCGTGACCATCAGCTTCACGCCAGCCGCATGGGCGCGTGCAATCACCTCGTCCCGTTCGGCCTCGAAGTCGGGAAAATCGAGATGGCAGTGGCTGTCGACAAGCATGGGAAAGCCTTGGGGGTACCTTGTGGATAACATGCGGGCAATCCATGTGGAGAACCGGTGCCCTCCCCTGTGGACCAACCTCGGAACTCTTTGAAAGAGCGGGGACTTTCCCGCTCTTTCGCATTTTCGCAGCTTATGCGTCCGCCTGTTCCGGCTCCACATAGCGCGGGAAAGCCGGCTCGGGCTTGGGGATTTCCACGCCGGCGGCAAGCCGCCCGGCTGCGCCAAGCGTTGCAAAGCTGCGGGCGCCGGCCGGAACCGACAGGTTGTCGAGCAGCTTGGCCGCCGCCGCCGGGGTCACCGGCTGGGCCAGAATGGCGATCTGGCGGATCACTTCGGCCGTGACATAGAGCACCGTGTTCATGCGCTCCGGATCGGTCTTCTTCAGTGCCCAGGGCTCCTGTGCGGCGAAGTAGCGGTTGGCTTCGGCCACGCAGGCCCAGATGCAGGCAAGGCCCGCATGGATTTCCTGCTTGGAGAAGGCCGCGCGGCAGGTGTCCAGCATGGCGTCGGCCTGCGCCAGAATGGCCTCGTCGGCCGGATGAAGCGCACCCGGCTGCGGCAGCTTGCCGTCGCAGTTCTTGGAGATCATCGACAGGGAACGCGACGCCAGATTGCCAAGGTCATTGGCCAGATCGGCGTTGATGCGGTTGACGATCGCCTCGTGGCTGTAGTTGCCGTCCTGTCCGAAGGGCACCTCGCGCAGGAAGAAGTAGCGGGTCTGGTCGAGGCCGTAATGCTCGATCAGGCTGAAGGGGTCGATGACGTTGCCGACCGACTTCGACATCTTCTCCCCGCGGTTGAACAGGAAGCCGTGGGCATAGACGCGCTTGGGCAGCGGGATACCGGCCGACATCAGGAAGGCAGGCCAGTAGACCGCGTGGAAGCGGATGATGTCCTTGCCGATGATATGGGCATCCGCCGGCCAGTAGGACCAGCGCGCATCCCCCTCATCCGGGAAGCCAGCGCCGGTGATGTAGTTGGTGAGCGCATCCACCCACACATACATCACATGCCGCTCGTCGCCCGGCACCGGAATGCCCCAGTCGAAGGTGGTGCGCGAAACGGACAGGTCCTTCAGCCCGCGGCTGACGAAGCTGACGATCTCGTTGCGGCGCTCGGACGGGCCGATGAAATCAGGATTGGCCTCGTAATGGGCCAGAAGCTTGTCCTGATAGGCGGACAGGCGGAAGAAGTAGCTCTCCTCCTCCACCCACTCCACCGGCGTGCCCTGCGGGCCGTAGCGCACGCCATCGGCGCGCACTTCGGTCTCGCCCTCCTGATAGAAGGCCTCGTCACGCACGGAGTACCAGCCGGAATAGCTGTCCTTGTAGATGTCGCCATTCGCCGCCATCCGCTTCCAGATTTCCTGGCTCGACTTGTGGTGGCGCTCCTCGCTGGTGCGGATGAAGTCGTTGTTGGTGCAGCCGAGGGCCTCCACCATGGCGCGGAAGCGGGCGGAGTTGCGGTCGGCCAGTTCCTGCGCGGAGATGCCTTCCTTGCGCGCCGTCTGCAGCATCTTCTGGCCGTGCTCGTCCGTGCCCGTCAGGAAGAACACATCCTTGCCGTCCAGCCGCTGGAAACGGGCCATCGCATCCGTGGCAATCGCCTCATAGGCATGGCCGATGTGCGGCACACCGTTGGGATAGGAAATGGCCGTGGTGATGTAGTAGCGGGGCTTGTCGGTCATGACGCTTCGGATGCTTTCGGGCGAGAACTGGCTACAAACGGGAGAAACAGCCGGACAGGTGTCCGGTCATCAGCAGGTGCCTTGCGGGCGGCAAGGCTTCATGCGGGCATTCGCATGGCCTCGGAGAGGGACCGGAACACGTCGATGACTACCTGTTTCTTGTCAAGATTGAGCGCCTCGGCATCCGCCGCCGCGCGGCCCATCTTTTCCCATACCTCGGTCCACCTGACAAGCCGTGAGGCATGCCCCGCGTCCGGACCGCGCAACTGGGCGTGCATCCAGTCCCGCGCCACCGACAGGAAGGCTTCCCAGTTGTCGGTTTCGCCGCGTGCCGAAACGAGATCGGCAAAGGCATGCAGCGCCACCGGATCAATGCGCGGCAGGCGGGCGGCGAGATTGTGGAAGCCCTGCGTCACCGCCAGCCCCTCACCGGCCAGCAGCAGCAGGGCCGAGCGCAGGCTGCCGCCGGCAAAGCGCGCCACATCCGCCATGGAGGAAGGGTCAGCACTGCCGCCCAGGCCGGAAAGCGCCTGGGTCATGGCGCGGTCGTCCAGCGGCTGCAGGTCCAGCCTGCGGCAGCGCGAGCGGATGGTCGGCAGCAGGCGCCCCGGCGCGTGCGACAGCACGAAGAACAGAGAGTTGGCGGGCGGCTCTTCCAGAATTTTCAGCAGCGCGTTGGCGGAACTGGCGTTCATGTCATCCGCCGCATCGACAATGCAGATCCGCAGCCCCTGACCCGATGCCGTGGTGCCGTAAAAGGACACGGTGCGGCGCACCTCGTCCACCGGCAGATCGGTCTTGAAGCGCTTGGTCTTGTCGTTATAGGGCCTGCGCAGATGCAGCACATTGGGGCTCGCACCCGCCGCGATCTGGCGGCTGACGATATGCCCCTCCGGCACGGCAAGGCTGCTGGCTGCGGCAACCTCGGGTGAAAACCTGTCCGGATGGGCCAGCGCGAAACGCGCAAAGCGGAAGGCAAGCGTCGCCTTGCCGATGCCCTTCTGCCCGCCGACGAGCCAGGCATGATGGAAGCGCGGCGAACGGTAGGCCTCGATCAGCTCGCGCTCGGCTGCCTCCTGCCCCACGAGGGCAAACTGCTCGCGCGGCAGCGGCACGCCGTCGATGGCGTCGACCTCCGGGGTGGCTTCGATGTCCGTGTTACGCGCCATGGCCGGATCCTGCGCCTTCCCTGTTCTTCAGGCCGAAACGGGAGGACACCACCTGCCAGATGGCCGCTTCCACGCCGCCTGCATCCTGCGCGCCGTCAATGACCACAATGCGGTCCGGCTCGGCGTCCGCAAGCTCCAGGAACAGCTGCCGCCGCCGCTCGTGGGTTTCCATGGCATCGGTCTCGAACCGGTCCGGGCTGTTGCCGCTGGCATTCTGCGCCCGCGTGTCCACCCGCTTCAGGCCGATGGCAGCCGGAACGTCGATCAGCACCGTCAGGTCAGGCCTCAGCCCGTTTGTGGCCGTCACTTCCAGCACATCCAGCACCTGCGGCTCCACCCCCGCCTCGCCCTGATAGACGCGGGTCGAATCGGCATAGCGGTCGCACAGCACCCACTCCCCGCGCTCCAGCGCCGGGCGGATGGTCACATCCACATGGTCGGCACGGGCTGCGGCAAACAGCATCGCCTCACCGCGCGGGCCCAGCTTGCGCGCCGCACCCGACAGCAGCACCTCGCGGATCATCTCCGCCCCCGGCGATCCGCCCGGCTCACGCGTCAGCGTCACCCCCAGCCCCTGTTGCAGCAGGCGCTCGCGCAGGCGGCGGATCTGGGTGGACTTGCCCGCCCCCTCTCCGCCTTCAAATGTGATGAACCGCCCCAGCGCCAACGAAACTCTCCAACTCATCCGCCCCGCAGGGCGCTGCATCACAGCCAGCCAAACAGCAGCTGGCGCACACCATTCATCGCCCGCTGGCTCAGCGTGCCCTCGCTGACGTCACCGCCCGTCAGAAGCGGTGCGCGGTAAACGACGGCATCATCCGGCCCCAGCACCCTGATTTCGCCCACCACGGTGCCCTTTTCAACCGGCGCAAGCAGCGGCCCGTCATAAACGGCGCGCAGACGGTAGTTCATCGTGCCGCCCGTGGGCAACAGAACCTCGACAGTGCGCGCCGCCACCAGCGGCACCTCGCCTGCCGTGCCGCCGAACACGCGCGCGCTGGCCACCTGTGCCCCGGCATCAAACAGGCGGTTGAGGGTGAAGGCATCCCATGCCCCCTCGACAAGATCCTTCAGCGCCGCCAGCCGTGCCTTGTCCGTGGGAAGGCCGGAAAGGGCCGCAATCACCCGCCGCCCGTTCCGCTCCACCGAAACAAGACCGCTGAACCCATCCTTTTCGGTCTGACCTGCCCCCAGCCCGTCGAGCCCGGTGACATTGCCCAGAAACGGGTTCTTCGCCCGCTGGAAAATGTTGTTCCAGGTGAACTCCGGCTGGCTGAACAGGCCGTAGCGGTCCTTGTGCTCACTCAGGATATAGCCGGCCAGCAGACTGAGATCGCGCGCCGTCACTTTCACACCCGGCGCCGGATAGCCGGTCGGATTGGCAAAATGCGTGTTCTTCATGCCGAGCTTTTCAGCAAGAGCGTTCATGCGCCCGGCAAAGGCCTCCTCGCTGCCTGCAAGTCCTTCAGCCAGAACGATGGCCGCATCATTGGCATTGTGAACGAGGAGCCCCTGCAGCAGGTCGGACACCGCGATCTGCGACTTCACGGCCGCAAACATCGTCGCCCCGCGTGACGGCGCTCCGCCTGTGCGCCAGGCATGTTCGCTGACTGTGTAAAGCGTGTCTTCGGACGTTTCCCCCGCCTTCAGCGCATCGAAGACGATCGCCGCCGTCATCACCTTGGCAAGGGAGCCCGGCTCAAACGGCTGGTCCGGCGCCTTGGCATAAAGCAGCGTGTCACTGGACTGGTCGAGAAGAATGGCGGTCGTGGCACGGGTCGCCAGCACATCCTGCGCCGCGGCGGGGTGCGGCATGCACAGGCCGGAAAGCAGAAGCCCTGCGGCAAGGGCCGCAAGGCTGAAGCGCTTGAACCTTGTCTGCAGCGGCCGTGCGGCCGTTTCACCCTGCCCGATCATGTTCCACCCGGCCGAAAACCGCTCAAAACCGCCCCAAACAGCCGGAATCCAGCCTGCGCCTGCCGCCAGATCAGCGGTTCAGCTTCTGAAGGGACGTTGCGCTGTTCTCGAACGTTTCGAACGCGCCGAAAACACCATTGATACGGTCGTTGGCGGCATAGGACGACACGGCCCCGCCGCGCAGCAGGTTGCGCGGAGCGTTCAGCCCCGGCTGCCAGATCATCTGCGGCTGACCGGCGGCTGACGGATCCTGATAGGCCGCAGGCGCCGCATTTACCGGCGATGCCGCAGGCACGCGGATGGTGCCAAGGGTCTGCGGCTGTTCACCCAGCGTCTGGACGGCGGGAGCGGCAGCGGGAACCTCGGTAGCGGTGGCAGCGGCCGGGCTCATGATGGCCTGGGCCTCAGCGGCAGCCGCCGATGCATTGACCGCAGATGCCGCCGGGCTTGCCGAGGCGACCATGATCTGCGCCGCACTTTCATAGGCAACCGCCGGATCGAAGGCGATCATGTAGGACGGATCAAGCTGCGGATGAGTGGTGCCGGAAGTGGAAGCCACCGTCACCGGCTGCGGCAGTGTCAGAGGACGCGGGCGCGGCGCGAAGCTCGGCACATAATTCATGCTGCCTGCGCCCTGCGCCAGCGGCTCGGCAGAGGCAACCATCACAGAAGCGGCAGGTGCGCGGACGGGTCCTGCTGCAGGTGCAGGCGCAGCAGGGGCCTGTGCCAGCATGGTGCCCGGCATCGTGCCGCCCGGCGTCACGGCACCCGGCCCGTCATAGCTCGCCATCAGGAAGGCCTCGTCATTGCCGTCCATGCGGGCCGGGCCGATATATTCCACCTTCACCTTGCCGATACCGGCCTGCTTGGTGCCCAGCATCTTGGCGACGCGCTGCGACAGATCGATCTCGCGGTTGCCATGGAACGGCCCGCGGTCATTGACGCGCACGATCATCGAGCGGCCGTTCTCCACGTTGGTCACGCGGGCATAGGACGGCAGCGGCATGGTGGTGTGGGCAGCCGTCAGCGAGTGACGGTCATAGATCTCGCCATTGGCGGTCTTGCGGCCGTGGAAGGCCTCACCATACCAGGACGCAAATCCGACCTTGGTGTAGCCCGGCTCTTCCTTCGGATGATACCAGCGCCCGGCCACCTTGTAGGGCTTGCCGACGATGGCGCGGCCACCGCCTTTGGGCACCGGCTGACCATCGGCGACCACGCGGGGGCTGGCCTTCACGCCGTATTTGGATTCAGGGAAATATTCGGAGGAGCGTTTCTTGGTCGGCGCGCTTTCGCAGGCTGCCAGTGCGAGCGCTGCAGTCAGCGCGATCATCAGTTTCAGGGCGGGCTTGCGGAGTTTCACACCGCCTGCCTCCTGAGCGTCCTTGCTGGCGCATACGGCCTTCTCAGCCATAGCTGCCATCGGGCGTTTCCCCAAACCTTGCATCCTGCCGTCCCACTCACAACGCGTCTGGCGGCCCCAGCACACGCGCTCCATGAAGCCGGTTTCCCGGCGCTGTCTCGCGGTTGCGCAAACTGACCGTTAGGCCCCTTGCGCGCAAGTGCATTCCGCCCCCGCAGAAATGCAACAGCCGCAGTTAATCGCATAGTGGTTACCTGATCCTTACCGCTTCGCCAAGTCCCAAAGCGCCGCAGAGGCCATCAAACCGTATCCGGTACACCGTATAGTCCCGGGGCGGCTGTTTTCCGCCGTTCCGGCAGGGCCGGAAGCGCCGCCGCCTTCTTGAAATAATTTACCATCCTGCAACATGGCAGAGGGCTCATGCCCCGAATCTGCACCCGGCCCGGCCCTGCCTGCCTCTGGCAGATCCACAGCCGGCACTCCTGCACGCAGTTCGATGCACAGGCAGATCCCCCTGCCGGTCAGTACAGGCTTTGCGGCGCTGACGTGCCTGCCCTGAAAAGGCTCAGACCCATCAAGGCCCGGATCCATCAAGACGCGGGCCGATCATTGCATCACTTTGTGATCGCCATCACAAACCGCAGCGGCGGCAGCGCCTAAGGTGATGTCACTGCAACGGGCCGCCCCGCCCTGCGCAGGCTGGGGCCTTCCCGGCACCGGCCGCTGATCCTGCACCCCTGCCCACGACACGCCGGATCAGCGGCCCCCTTCCGGGGGATACACGGCGGGCAACTTTTCCTGACAAGACATTGTATGCGCGGCGCGGACGCCGGCGTCCTCGCTGCGCCCCCGGCCTTTGCGGCGTTCTGTGAGGCGGCACAGCCTTTCATCATGTCATCCCGGTTTGGCGCGAAGCGGCAAGACCGGGATCCAGTGCGCCCGGAGCAGGAGATGGCTGACACCGGGGCTACTGGATCCCCACCTTCGTGGGGATGACAAGCTGAAAGGCTGCGGGACCAAGGCAATCCGCACCACACCGCCACACATCCCATGAGCCGCTCTGCAAGCGAGTGGTTCCCGGGTCTGCGCTCCGCTCCGCCCCGGATGACCGCCGGAGGATATGGCAAGGCTGAGGCCGCCTTTCCGCGTCAATCCTGCTGTTCCGGGGATGCGCCCCAAGGTGCCGCCCGCCCCGTCCCCGAGCGTTTTCAGCCAAGGTTTCTGCGAGGTTTTCTGGCAGGTTTCCGGCACGTTTTCTGGCACGTTTTCTGGCAAGTTCCGGGCAGTCCTCACAAATTCACACCGCCCCGCTTGACATTCCCCCCCAAAGCCCCGAAACGGTTTGCAGAACGGAAGAGTGGCCGAGTGGTTTAAGGCACCGGTCTTGAAAACCGGCGTAGGTGAGAGCCTACCGTGGGTTCGAATCCCACCTCTTCCGCCACCAGCCCCTCCGCAATCATCCGCCAGCGTCCATTTTCCCTTGCAAGCCGCCATTTTCGGCGGCTTTGTTGTCCGTGCCCGCCCATCGTAATCCGCACCCAGCCAGAACAAATCTGGGCGCGATACAGGACAAATGTGGGCACAGAGGATGGCGGCGCGATCCGCTCATTCAGGCTTTTACCTGCAGCCGGTCACATGACGCCCTTCTGCAGAAAACAGCCGCCGGCGGAAATCCGCCAGCGGCTTTTCTCGTCCCTGTCACCTCAGGCAGGCATCTGCCGGAAGTGCCTTGCGGCTGGCGAAGGTGAGGAGCGACAGGCCGGCGAAGTTCCAGGTGCCGCCGGCCGGATCGCAGACAATCGCCAGTTCCGCCTGCGGCAAATCCTCCAGCAGACGCCGGCGGGGGGAAACCGCCTCCTCGCCCAGGAACAGGGCCTGCGGCATCAGGCGCGTGCAGGCCCCGTGAAGGCGCTGCTCCATTTGCCGGTCCGCTTCGGTCACCAGATCATCCGGCGCGGATTTGGCGCTGACCATGTCAGAGGACAGCCGGCGGAAGCGCGGCAGGATTTCTTCTGCCACACCCGCGCGCACCTCGTCGATCAACCAGTCCCAGATTTTGGACGAAGGTGCCGTCAAGCTGCCACCCCCCGCCGTTTGATCCAGGCAGAAAGCAGATCGGGAATGTCGGTCTGGAAGACAGAGACCCCGGCCTCGACCAGAACACCCCAGATCGCATCCGGTTCATGCGCCGCGCGGCTGTCGCTGAGCCCGGCCGAGCAGACGGGATCGAGCGTGTTGACCCAGACCGAGGTGCCGCCCGCATTGAGCTGGCCGGCGGCAGCACGAAGGGTGTCGAGGCTGTCGAACTTCATTTCGGTCATCACCGCACCGCTTTCCAGCACGCGCGCGACATCATCGGCCCAGGTTTCAACCGTCAGCCGCAGCATCGGCATGACCATGACGCCCGTCGTGGCCTCGATGTGGCGCAGCCGGGCAAGGTCCTCGGCCGTACGAAGCGGGAACTTGACGTTCACCCGGGCTGCGGCACCCAGCTCGACCGCCGTTTCAGCGACCTTTTCGATCAGGTGCGGATGCTTCACATCGAGATCGAGAAAGCCGCGGCCTTCCGCCTGTGCCAAAACCTGGGCGAGGGCCGGAACCGGCTCATCCGACGCGGCTGAATCGCTGCCGCCATCGCGCTCGCGCAGCCTGAAGCTCGCCAACTCGGCCATGGTTCTGTCCGAGGCCGCGCCGGTTTCGCCGGTCATCCGCTCCAGCGTGTCATCATGCATCAGAAACAGGATCCCGTCAGCGCTCTCCTGGATATCTATCTCGACAATCTGATGCCCGGCGTCAAAGGCGCCGCGGATGGCGAGAAGGCTGTTCTCGGGACCGGTGGTCCAGGCCCCGCGATGGGCAACAATCAACGGCTGGCGGTTCTTGCGGGCGACGAAGTCACGGTAGTTCAACAACGAAATGTCCTTTCGGTCAGGAGACAAGACGAGCGCCGGTTTCGGCGTCGAAGAGATGCAGGGCGTGCTCGGGAATGCCGAGACCAGCATCGGCTGGCACCGGACGCCCGGCCGGAGACTGCACGGCCACCGTCTGACCATCGGGCAGACGGAAGAACTGGACGACATGCGAGCCAAGATCTTCCCGGTGAAGCGGGACAAATGATGCCCCTCCCGCGTCCAGAACCACAGCTTCCGGCCGGACACCGGCCAGAACGGCACCTCGGTGCGTGGAGGCGGCCAGCGGCGTGCCGTCACCAAGCCTAAGCCAGGTGCCGTCGCCCATGGCCGTGATGAGGCTCATCGGCGGATGGCCGATGAAGCTGGCAACGAAGCGCGTGGCCGGGCGGTGGTAGATGTCAGCCGGAGTTCCGATCTGTTCGACCCGGCCAGCGTTCATGACGACAATCTGGTCGGCCAGCGTCAGCGCTTCGGCCTGGTCATGGGTGACGAAGACCGTCGTCGCACCGATGCGGCGGTGCAGGCCGGCGAGTTCCGCACGGGTTTCATGACGCAGCAGCGCGTCGAGGTTCGACAGGGGCTCGTCAAACAGCATCACCTGCGGCGCACGCACTATGGCGCGGGCAATCGCCACCCGCTGCCTTTGACCGCCCGACAGCTCCGAAGGGCGCCGGGCAAGCAGATCGCCAAGTCCCACCACGCGGGCGGCTTCCGCAATCCGGGTCATGCGTTCGCGGCGCGGCACCCCGGCGACCTTCAGCGGATAGCCGATGTTGTCGCCCGCGGTCATGTGCGGATAGAGCGCATAGGACTGGAACACCATGGCGCAGCCACGCTCGCGCGGCGGCAGGTCCTGCACTTTCCGTCCGCCGATCTCGATCTCCCCGCCAGAGACCGCTTCCAGTCCGGCAATAAGGTTGAGCAGCGTGGACTTGCCACAGCCGGACGGCCCCAGGATCACGGTAAAGGCACCGGCGCTGAAGGTCAGGTCGAGCGGTGGCAGCACCTCGGTTGCGCCGAAGCGCTTGGCTACGCCTTTCAGCGCAATTTCAGCGGCTTGTGTCATGTCATTTCTCCGAGAGGGCATAGCCGCGCACGATGAAGCGTTGCAGCAGGGCAACCATGGCCAGCGGGATGGCCGAGACGACGAGCGCGCCGGCCATGATCAGCGGATAGTCCGGCACCGCCCCCGGCATGTCGTTGGCCAGCCGGGACAGGCCGACAACGGCCGTCTGCATGTCGGGCCGCGAGGCGGCCACCAGCGGCCACAGGTACTGGGTCCAGCCGCCGAGGAACATCATGATGAACAGGGCGATGAGCGGCGCCCGGGACAGCGGCAGCAGGATGTCGAGGGCAAAGCGGACCGGCCCCGCCCCATCCATCACGACCGCCCGGGGCAGATCGCGCGGCATCGCCAGAAACGCCTGACGGAACAGGAAAGTGCCGGTGCCATGCGCCACCAGCGGCGCCGCCAGCCCGAACCAGGTGTCCAGCACCGAAAGGCGCATCAGCGGCCCGATGCCGAACAGTTCCAGCAGGATGTTAACCGGCATGCCGACATCGGCGGCGACCTGATAGGTGGTGATCACCCGGAGGTCGAGCGGCAGCATGATGGTGACCAGCGTCAGGGCAAACAGCGCCCCGCCCCAGCGGATCTGGAAGAACACGATCGCCAATGCGGTCATGAAAGCGAAGAGGCACTTCAGCGTCGCGACCAGCATGGCCGCGACGAAGGAATTGACCAGCTGGCCGGGGAGTGCCGTTTCCTCGAACACGCGGGCGATGTTGGCGAGGAGCTGGTCGCCCGGCATCCAGCTCAGGCCACCGGTCAGTACCGTTTCATAGGCCTGCGTGGCCGTGATGACCGCGACGACGAGGGGCAGCAGCACGAACCCCATGCCAAGGGTCAGAATGAGACCGGCGACGCGGTCGATGCTCTTGGTGTTCTCGACCATGTCAGCGCTCGTATCTCACGCGGCGTTCCAGAACGAGGAACTGGAAGGCCGTCAGCATCAGGACAAAGATCATCAGAAGAGCCGTCTGAGTCGCAGCACCCGACAGGTCATACCCACGAAAGCCGTCCGAGTAGATTTTATACACTAGAAGTGTAGTAGATCCGCCCGGACCACCTTCTGTCATCGAGTCGATCAGGCCAAAGGCGCCGGTGACGCTTTCGGTGAATTCGAGGGCAAAGGTCAGGAACAGCTGCGGCGCGATCAGCGGCAACTGGACGTCGCGCACCCGGCGCCAGGGCCCTGCCCCATCCAGCGCCGCCGCCCTGTGCAGCACCTGCGGCACGGCCTGAAGGCCGGAGAGCAGAACGACGAAGTTGAACGGGATTCCGCCCCAGACATGGGCCACGACAATCTTCGTGAAGGCGTCAGTTCCGTCGATGCGCGGGTTCCAGATCCCCGGAAACAGGCCGTTGAGCGGCGCCAGCAGGCCCAGAAACGGGTTGAAAATGAATACAAACACAAGACCGATCGAGGCCCCGGCGACGCCCTTCGGCCAGACCAGGATGTTGCGCGCCGGCTGACTCAGCCGGATGTGCCGGTCGGCGGCGAGCGCAAGGATCAACGGGATGACGATGGCCAGCGTCGAGCCGATCACCATGAAGATAAAGGTCAGGCGCAGCGATCCCCAGAACTCCGGATCAGCCAGCACTCTTGCGTAGTTCTGCAGGCCAACGAACTCCGATCCACCGCCGAACGGACGCTCCAGCGTGAACGACCAGTAGAACGCGAGATAAACCGGCAGATAGAAGAACAGCGCAATCAGCAGCGTCTGCGGCAAGACGAGGGCAAAGGCCAGCCAGCGCTGGGGAAACAGGGCGAGCATCAGGGATCCTTCCGGGAAAAAGACCAGCCCCTGACGCTCACGGCCAGGGGCTGGGCCGTCTTGCTTACGGCAGGGTCACGCCGGCATAGGTTGCCTGGAAGCGGCGCAGCAACTCGTCGCCACGGGTCTTGGCGCTGTCGAGGGCTGCCTGCATCGGCTTCTCGCCGTTGAAGGCCTTCTGCGTCTCTTCCATGAAGATGTCCCGGAACTGGACAAAGAAGCCGAGCCGGATGCCGCGGCTGTATTCGTTGCCGGCCACGTCCATCGACCTGACGCCCAGCTCTGCCACTGCAAAGGCCGGATCCGAGGCCCGGCCGGTCGTCTTGATCAGGTCAAGGGCGGCCTGCGTCACCGGCACATAACCGGTCGCCTTGACGAACTCGAGCTGCGGAGCCGGTTCGCGCAGGTAGTCAAGGAACGCCTTCGCTGCTGCGGTCTGCTCGGCGCCATGTCCCTTCATGACATAGATCGAGGCCCCGCCAACCAGCGTGTTGCGCCGTTCGGCACCCTCGTACATCGGTGCGAGGCCCACCATCAGCTTGTCGCCGAGCGCGGCAAGATGGCTGGAGTATCCACCCGTAGAGTTTTCGATCATGGCGCATTCGCCAGAGTTGAAGGCGTCGACGAACTTGCCAGCGCGCGTGTCGGCTGCCAGGCGGACGAGGCCGTCCTTGCGCCAGCCCGCAAGGTTTTCCAGATGCTTGGCCGGCAGGCCGGCGTTGAAGGCGTACTCCGCATCGAGACTGGCAAAGCCGTTACCCTGGGTAGCAACCGGTGCGCCGTGACGGGCCGCAAACTGTTCCAGCACGCGCCAGGGATGGCCGTCGGTGGCGAAGGGGCAGGCATGACCGGCATCGCGCAGCTTGGTCGCGACCTCGATCACGCCTTCCCAAGTGGCCGGAAGCTCGCTGACGCCAACGGAGGCGAGCGCCTCGCGGTTGCCGTAGAAAATCAACGTCGAGGCATTGTAGGGCTGCGACCAGAGCGCGCCCTTCGACGTCTCGTAATAGGAGCGCGCGCCGCCGATGTAGCTGTTCCAGTCGACGCCGGGCAGCACGTCCGAGACGGGAACCACGGCGTTCGACAGCAGGAGGTCGAGCGTGCCGGCGTCGAAGAACTGGATCAGCACCGGATGGGTGCCGGAGCGATAGGCGGCGATTGCCTTCTGCATGGCAACCTCATAGCCGCCCTGCCCGACGCAGGTGACCTTGTGCTCGCTCTGGGCGGCATTGAAGCCGGCGCAGTTGGCCTGAATCGCCTCTTCGATCTTGCCGGTGTTGCCATACCAGAACTCGAAATCGGTCGCTGAGGCGGGACTTGAAAGGGCAGTGCAAGCCAGCGCGCACAGGGCTGCGGCAGTGGATCGGATCATGATGAAGGCTCCTCATGGGGCAGTGGTGAAGGCAGGCGGATTACTACACTTTAAGTGTGACAATGCCATGACGTGGAACGCCTTTGCAGCCGGCTCGCCCTGTGCTTTAACTCCGGCCATGACCTATGATCCCGTTGCCCTGATCTCGCCCCGGTTCCTACGCTCCAGTGATCCCTGTGAGGTCGTATCTGAGAATGAGCGCGCCTTGCTGCGCCTGGCGCGGGCCTATCCGGGCCATTCCCGCTCCGAGATCGCAGCGCGCCTGCCGCTGGCGCAGCAGTCCGTGCACCGGATCATTGATGCCCTCGCTGAACGCGGCCTCATTCTGCTCGGCAGCCCAAGGCCCGGCACCGGCCGCGGTCAGCCGAGCCCGACCGTGTCGCTCAACCCGGAATTCGCCTGGACAGTCGGCCTGTCGGTGAACACGGACCGCGCCGGCCTCTGCCTTATGCCCTTCGCCGGCCCGGCCGAGACCGTCTCCGTCGACATCGGCGGCCAGAGCCTTTCGGACAGCCTTGACCGCATTCAGGAGCGGCTGGCACAACTCCTCGACCAGCGCGGTGTCGCCGCCGAAAAGATTCTGGGGCTCAGCCTCGGCATTGCCGGCTACCGCATCGATGGCACCACCTACAACGCGCCGCTGCCCTTGCATGACTGGTCGCTGATCGAGCTGGGGCCGCTGCTCGCGCGGCGCTTCAACCTGCCGGTCTGGGTGGAAAACGGCGCCAGCACCGCCGCCGTCGGCGAGGCGATGCTGGGCGTTGGCCGCCATATCCAGAGCTTTGCCTATCTGTCGTTCAACTACGGCTTCGGCGGCGGGCTGATCCTGAACGGCGAGCTCTATGCCGGCTCGAACGGCAATGCGGGCGAGTTCAGTGGCCTGGCCGATGTGGAGGGCGGCAAGCGGCGCCCGGCCCTGCAGCTGCTCATCGCCCGCCTCGAGGCTGAAGGCATGCATGTTCCGAGCCTGGAATGGCTGAGGCGCAACTTTCGCCCCGACTGGCCTGGCGTCGAGGCCTGGGTCGAGGACGTGACTCCCTTCACCAACACGCTGCTCAACGCCATCTGGTCGGTGATCGATCCGCAGGCCATCGTGTTTGGCGGCGAAGTCCCGCGCAAGCTCGCCGACATGCTGATTGAGCGCGTCACCTTCAACAACAGCCCGCGCTACGGCAACCGCCGCCGGACGCCCAAGCTCATCGTCTCGGACCTCGAAGGCGAACCCTCCGCCGTCGGCGCCGCCGCCCTGCCCTTCAAGACCTGCATCTTCTGACGTCAGGCCATGCAGCCCGGGCAGCGCCGCAGCGCGTGCCGCACTGACACCGGCGGCAAACAGCTTGGCGGTACTGGCAGTATTCGCGCCGAAGAAAAGCCGTCTCGAACGCTGGCAGCCGGTTCCGGTCCATCGTGCCCATACCAGACAGGTCCTGAAGTGGCGGGGGCCTGCCTATGTGAAGACAGCCTAGCTGCGCCGAACTTTGAAGTTTCAGGAGAGCTTCCGGTACGACGGGGCGTCATTCACCCCAAATCCGAAAATCTCTCCAGAAACCGCTCTTTTCTTGCGTGAAGATCGCGAATTTCCTGAAGGCGCAGCCTGAATTCGTCAAGCGATCCGTTTTCTTCATAAATGGACCTGAGTGCTCGGATCAGATTGGCGGCTGTGTCATAGCCTGACGCATTGCGCCGTTCGGCCTCTGAGTTGATTTCATCCCAGACGTTGTACCCGTGCCGCATCAATTGATCGGCCCTGGTCCGGAAAAACTGCAGCTGTTCTTCCTCGCGCCGCCTGCTCTCGGCCGCCGCCTGCTCGGCCTGTTCTGCCTCACGTTCCTGGCGGATCACCTTGGCGCGGGTACAAAGGTCACCTGCCGTTCGCACGGCAACGGGAGAGACTGCATTGGCAGACTTAAGGCTGTTGCGGACAAGGGCACGCAATTCGCTGGCAACATGCGCATCGCCACTGACAAGGCGGACAAGAAAACCGGACTTGTCCGCATCAGGCAGCCCGGCAATAACCTGCGCTGCGGTCTCCGAAGATGCGTCCACGCTCGTATAAGCGTCGTCTTCCCGTTCGGCGGCGGCAACCACGAGATCGCAGTCAATTCCAAAGAAATCTGCGAAAGCTTCCAGCGCATCCGATATTGGTCCGATACCGGGCATTGGCTCCATCTGGTCCGCCTCCGCAAGCCCCAGATCAACCTCCATCAGCCACATAAGATAGAAAAGCCGCAGATCACCGGCGAGCACGTCAGCACGCAACGGCGCAAGTGCTGCCAGCCATCCCGTGCCATCCTCCCAGCCATCCAATTCCATCTCATCAATGGAAATATCCAGAATGAGGTTTTGGCCAGCGGCACGCAGCTCTACACAATGGAGGCTTCCGGCCAACTGATCGAGCCGGGCGCGGCCGGCCAGATCGGCAGGCAAACGCATCATCAGCCGGCGGGCTCCCCAGTTCGCCAGATAGAGATGCAAGTCGAACCAGCGCTCCATCATGCTATCCGGATCCCCCCGGAAGGAGCCCCATTCATAGGAGTTCGTGAAGCTGGTGGAGGAAATCCGGGCACGCGTGGACAAGGACCTCAGAGCCTCCAGATCTGTCCTGGTAAGCAGCTTGTCGACGGCCAGAAAATCATAAAACTGATACTCGCTCATAATCCACCCACTTCTGGAAACGGCTCAACTTCAACCGGGTGATATGGCTCTGCAAGCCCCTGGTACAGATCATCACGCTATCTGTCATGGGTGGGGAGAAGCGGAACCGTTTTTCCAGGCAAGTTCGCCTGCACCTTTGTGCCGCCAGAGGTAGACTGCCCGCCCCCCTACTCCGCAGCCTCACGGATCGCCGCCGCAATCCATTCGTTCAGGCTTTTGCCAGCTGCAGCTGCGGCGGTGACGGCGGCGGCGTGGTCGTCCGGGCTCAAGCGGACATTGAATTTTCCGGAGAACTTCCGCCTCGGCTCGATGCCTTTTCCCGGCACATTTCAAGACAGACGGCCAGAGACTTGCGGCCCTCCTCAATCAGTTCGTGGACGCTTTCAGCATAGAAGTCTGCCCCGCCACTCAGGCCCACGAACTCCCCGCGCAGCATCTGAATCTCCGGATCAAAAGTGATCACCGCTTTCTCGCCATTGATCTCGATGACATTGTTCATGGTCTTGCTCCGTGCTCGTCCAGCCATTTATGCCAGCTATTTTCGAAGACTGGCAGCCGCGCCAGCAGCCGGTCACATGACGCCCTTCTGCATGAAACAGCCGCCGGCGGAAACCCGCCAGCGGCTTTTCTCGTCCCTGTTACCTCAGACAGGCATCTGCCGGGATTGGCTTGCGGCTGGCGAAGGTGAGGAGTGAGAGGGCAGCGAAGCACCAGGCGGCGATGGCGCCGTAGAGCGTGACC
This sequence comes from Pannonibacter sp. Q-1, assembly GCF_054073275.1. Lineage (NCBI taxonomy): Bacteria > Pseudomonadati > Pseudomonadota > Alphaproteobacteria > Hyphomicrobiales > Stappiaceae > Pannonibacter > Pannonibacter sp. Q-1. Next base: position 54,432 of record NZ_JBSXNB010000002.1, on the reverse strand, counting down.
CAGCCGGTGCCCTGCGTCAGGGCACCCCGGGCCTCCGCAAGGGAGAGGCCGTGACCGCTGGCGGCGGCGAGATTTCCGGCGGATACGGCGTCGGCAAGACCGGCCAGCACGCCGTCAGCGGGCGCCCCGGTGAAGACATTGGCCAGATGGGCGTGGACGCCGCTCCACAGGATCAGCCCCATGACCGCGATGTTGACGGCGAGCGAAATGAACCTTGCGCTCATGTCCATGCCCGAAGCCATGCCGGCCCGCTCCGGCGGCACGGCGGCGGTTGCGGTGTTGGTGACGGGCGTGTTGGTGAAGCCAAGGCCGATCCCGGCCATGACGCAGCCGGGCAGCAGCGTCAGCCAGCCCCCCTCCCCGCTCACGACTGCCAGATGCAGCAGCAGGAACCCGGCGCCGGTCAGGAAAAGCCCAAGGGGGATGACCATGCCGGGGCCGCGGCGCAGCAGCAGCTTTTCGGCCAGCGGCGGCACCAGGATCGTCGGCACGGTATAGGCCAGCACGGTCAGCCCGGCGCCGATGGCATCATATCCCAGCACGGCCTGCAGATAGATCGGCAGATAGATGACGAAGGGCCAGAAGCTGAAATTCATGCCGCAGGAGCCGAGCAGCGCGCCGGAGAAGCTGCGGATCCGCAGGGCGGCAAAGTCGAACATCGGCCGGGCGATGCGCGTCTCGATCAGGACGAAGAGACCAAGGCTAACGATGCAGGCCGACAGGATGGCAAGGCCCTCCGGATTGTCCAGCCCCGGCTGCTCCCCTTGCGTGATCAGATAGACGATGCCAAGCACCGCCAGCGACAGGGTGATCATGCCGCCAAGGTCGATCTGCACCGCGTGGGGATCGCGTGATTCCTCAACGCCCTTGAGGGCAAACAGCACGGTGAGAGCGGCAAGGCCCACATGGATGAGAAACACCCATTCCCAGCTGGCCAGCGTGATGATGCCGCCCCCGGCGATGGGGCCAAAGCCGAGGCCGATTCCGAAGATGATGCCCCACCAGCCAAAGGCCCTGCCCCGGCCCGCGCCGTCCGGGAACTGATGCGACAGCACCGCCACCTGACAGGCGAGCATGGCGGCGGCGGCGACGCCTTGCAGGAACCGCGCCGCTATAAGCAGGGGCGCGCTGGTGGCAAGCCCGCAGATGAGTGAGGCCACGCCGAAAACGGCGACACCTGCGATGAAGATGCGCTTGCGGCCGAACCGGTCGCCCAGGGCGCCCATGGCCATCAAAACCGCGCACATGGCGATGGTGTAGCCGTTCATGATCCATTGCAGCTGGCGGAAATCCGCCGGCAAAACATGCTCGAGCGTGGGAAGAATGGAGGGAATGCTGGTTATTTCCAGCCCCAGCATGAGCGCCGAAAGACACACGGCGGCCAGCGCGAAGCTGTTTCCGGAGGAGGTGGCTGATTTCATTATCTGACCCTGCAGTTGAATGCCGCGCAAGCCGGTTCGTTGCCGCTGGCAGCATGCGCTGCCCGGCTGATCCACTTTGTGCGGCGGTAAGGTTCACTTGCAGGAATGCCGGACCTATGATCATTTGGCAATCGCATGGCAGGGCATATCAGAGATAACGAAATTGGATGGATAGATGAGCGCGCTTGAGGTCGAGGCCGTGCGGGCCTTCGTGATGATCGCCGATCTTCAGAGCTTCACCCGTGCGGCGGTGGCGCTCGGCTCCACACAAGGGGCAGTCAGCGTGAAGCTGAAGCGGCTGGAGGAGCGGCTCGGCAAGAAGCTGATCGAGCGCACGCCCCGGCAGGTGCGCCTGTCGGCACAGGGGGAAACCTTTCTGGCGCCTGCAAGGGAGTTTCTGGCGGCCCATGAACGGGCGCTCGCGGCTCTTTCGGCCGAGCGCCGCCGCTTCCGGCTGGGCATCGCCGCACATGTCATGGGGCCGGAGGTGCCGGCGCTGCTGGCCCGGCTCAAATCGCTCGATCTCTGCCTGACGGTGGAGGTGATCGTCGACAATTCCCGGGTGCTGATCGAATCCTTCGAAAATGGTGCGCTGGATGCTGTGATCGCCCGCAGCGATGATGGCCGCCGCGATGGAGAGGTGCTGGGGCCCGAGCATTTCGGCTGGTTTGCCTCCCCCAGCTTCGAGCATCACGCGGGCGAGCCCTTGCGGATTGCCAGCCACCCCTCGGTCTGCACGGTCCGCGAAGTGGCGGTGCATCTGCTCGACGGGGCGGGCATTCCCTGGGTGGAGGTCTTTGTCGGCGGCACCACGGCCGTCATTGCGGCGCTGTCCGCCGGGCTGGCGGTGGCCGCCTTCCCGTGCCGCCTGGCGACGGCTGACATGGTGGAAGTCAGCGAAGCCCTGAACCTGCCGCCGATCCCCTCGCAGTCCATCGTGCTGCATTCGTCGCTGACAGATGCCAGAACCCGCGAAACCCTGCGCGCCATCACGGCGGTGTTCAGCGAACACCGCCGCAACAGCAACCGGCAGATCAGCCTTCCGGCAGCGTGAGGCCTCTCACCCATTCCTTGTGCAGCAGGGCGAACTGGAACGTGTTCTCATAGACCGGATTGCCCGCTGCATCCTTGCGGAAGCTGATGTAATCCAGAAACAGGCCTTCCTTGCGCATGCCCAGCTTTTCGCACAGGCGCTGCGAGGCCATGTTGTGGTCTTCCACATAGGCATAGACCCGGCGGGCCTTGCAGGTGGTGAAGAGATGGGTGAAGAGCGCCCGCGCCGCCTCCAGCGCATAGCCTGCGCCGCCATAGGCGGGGTTGAAGTTCCAGCCCACGGACCAGGTGTCCTCTTCCTGCATGGCGAAGACATCGCCGATCAGTGCGCCGGTCTCCTTGAGGATAACCGCGAGATACTCGTCATCCGAGCCGCGCTTTCCGGCCTCCGCTTCGGCGGCCTCAAGGCTCTCCAGCCGCATCGACAGGAAGCAGCTTGCCACCGGCTCGCGCAGATAGGCATAGAGCCCTTCGCCATCGCTGCGGCGGAAATTGCGGATGATCAACCGGGCCGTTTCAATCGGCTGCATGAAAACTCCATGGTCAAACGTCTGTCCGGTGCCGCTCTGCCCGGCCGGGCCACTGCAGCACCGCCCCGCAGGTGGGGCTTTGTCCCTGAAGTTCAATGATAAGAATGCCGCCAGCGCCTGCAGCCGCACGTCCGGGCAGGCAGTTAGATGATCAGATCCCTTGTCAGACCTTTCATCAAACGGCACCAAGCTTGGCAAACCCACATCGTCCTGGGTCTCGCCGTCCCATCTTTCAAGTTATGCTCCCTTCAGGAAAGCCAGAGGGTTGCGCTGCCAGAATTCGGCTATGCGCTGCACGGTGGGGTTTGTGGCGGCTGTATCGCGTTCGGCCTCTGCCTGCAGGCGGGTGTAGTCGCTGTCGATGAGGAACCAGGACATGGTGGTTGGATCATCAAAGGTAAAGTTGGCGATGGTGACGAAATCCTGACTGATCTCCCGCCAGGGCTTTGGCGGCGTGACGCCCGGATTGGCCTCTTGCAGGGCAAGGCCATAAAGGTCGCGGGTCATGCGCAGCATGTCCCGGTTACGGATGGTCTGGGATGAGCCGCGCGCATTGAACACGCCTTCCAGCGGGCTGGTCAGCCACCAGAACAGGCGCGCAAGGGCGCTGGCCGGCTTCGCCCGATCCTGATCGGGAAAGGCCCTGACATTGACGATCAGCACGCCGGACGTGTTGCGCACCACCCAGTTGCGCACGGCTCGTGCATTGATGAGGCCCGTGGCGGCCATCACGCCATAATTGTCGTAATAGCCTGCGTCCACCACCCGCCGCTGCGGCATCGCGGGTAGGGATACGGCCGGCGAGACATAGGGAAAGGTGGCGCTGAGACGCACAGCCGTGGCAACGGTGAACTCATCCTTGCCCCGCTTGCCCGTGCGGACGGCATGTCCCTCCTCCCCGGATCCGCCCGCCTGTGCATATGGGTAGACGCGGAACATCTCCGCCGAATGCACATCCGGATCCTCCGCCGCGAAATGCTTGCGCATTTCCAGAAGGTCGAGATTGGAAATGAACAGCGGCGCGCCGGTTTCCACCAGCATGGGCGAGAAGACGACGGAGGGCCTGAGGCCTTGCCGCTCCTCCTCCCTCCAGCCGTTGAAGGGAAGGCGCAGCGTGCCCCACTGGGCCTCCAGCACACGCCCCCTGTCGGCCCGCCGCACGCGCGGCAGCAGGCCTGCGCCCACGTCCCGCACCATCTGCCGCGCCACCGGTGAAATGCTGTCACGCGGCACGATCACGCCTTCCCTTGCGGGATAGCGCATGCCGGGAGGTGCCTGCGGCGGCTGTTGCTGCTGCCAGGCGGCAATGTCGTCCTCGATCATCCGGGCCACCGGGCGGACGGGCAGCCCCTGTGCCGCCTTCGAGGTCTGTTCGGTCAGGTAAGCACCCGCCACCATGCCGCCCGAAGCCCCGGTGATGAAGCGGATGGCATTCATGAAACCGGGCAGTTGCACATTGCTCTGCGTCCCCTGCCCCTTGCCAGCCTCCGCGGCCGCCCCCGGAAACAAAGGGTCATGACGGCTGAGGCCGTCGAGCACGGCCGCTGTCCAGAAGCCAGCCCGGTAGGCGCCGCCTGACGTTGCCAGCAGCACGAGCTTGGGCTTCAGGGGTTCCGGATCATCCGTCTTCTGCCCCGCATCTCCATCCTGGCTTGCCGGATTTTCTGCTCCGAGCCGCGCGGCCCAGGCAGCCAGAACGGCTTCCGGCGCCAGCAATGCTGGCGGTTCAGGGCGGTCAGCCCAGACAGAGCCGTCCTGTCCGGGATTTGAGGGATCCGGCAGCTCGCCGGAGTAGTCAAGACCGGGAATGCGCAAGCGGAATACGGGCATGCGCCACGCCAGAACCCCGATCCCAGCGGCAAGGCCGAGGGTCAGGACCAGCGCATCAAAGGCGGAGGCCAGCGCCACCAGCGCCGTCACCAGAAGCAGCAGCAGGAACCAGGCCGCGCAGGTCTGCAGCCTCAGGCTCTCCGCTCCGACGAAGGCCACCAGCACCAGCACGGCAAGGGCCAGCTGAGGTCCCGCCTCACGGCTGGCAAACAACGGGTCCAAGGCCGGAAGATAGAGGTAGAGAACCGCGAGCGTGACCGCAAAACCAATGGCCGCCCCGGCGAACCGGCGGAACGGCTCTCCCGGCTGCCAGGGAGTGTCCGGCGGGCGCGCCCAGACGGCTGCGATGGTGCCAGACACCAGCCAGATGAGGACACCATAGGGCATTTGCCCGGCATGCAAGGCCGCACGGACAGAGGTGCCCACATCCCGCTCCAGCGCAACGGGCAGGATCCGGGTCAGATAGAGCGCCACGCCAATCCAGATGAACAGCAGCAGCGTCGCGGTGAAGGCAGGGCTCAGATACAGCCGCCAGAACCCGCGCCTGCGGATCGCCTCTTCATGGGCGCGCTGGTCGCAGAAGAGCTGCATCAGGCCAAAGCCGCTGGCCAGCGTGCCGCGCATGACCAGAAAAGTGACAGCATAAACGGCAAGGGCGGCGATCAGGCCTGCCCCGACTTCACGAGCCAGAATGGCCCACACCTGTGCCAGACATTCGAACACTACCATGCGGCGCCCCCTGCCTGCTGTCATGCTCACGCAGGAGTTGAGCATATGAGGGGCGCACTATCAATCGGGGCCTTGCGTGAAAACGGCCCGTACCGCGATGTTTTGAAGCTCCGTTTTTCACGGGACGGACGGTCTGCCGGCAAGCAAAAAGGCCAGCCTCTTGCGAGGCCGGCCTTTCCGCGTTTCCGGAAATGTCAGGCAGATCAGCCGACGATTTCGTGACCGGCGAACCAGAAGGCGATTTCTTCGGCAGCGGTTTCCGGAGCGTCGGAGCCGTGCACGGAGTTTTCGCCGATGGACAGGGCGAAGAGCTTGCGGATGGTGCCTTCGTCAGCATTGGCCGGGTTGGTGGCGCCCATCACTTCGCGGTTCTTGGCAATGGCGTTCTCGCCTTCCAGAACCTGGACGACGGTCGGGCCGGAGGACATGAACTCGGTCAGTTCGCCGAAGAACGGACGGTCCTTGTGGACGGCGTAGAAGGCTTCAGCCTGACGCTGGCTCATCCACACGCGCTTGGAAGCAACGACGCGCAGGCCGGCTTCTTCGAGCTTGGCGGTGATGGCGCCGGTCAGGTTGCGCTTGGTGGCGTCCGGCTTGATCATGGAGAAAGTGCGTTCGATGGCCATTGGTCTCATCCTTTAAAAATACGGGTGCCGCGCATGCGGCGGTGAAGTGTGTGAAGGCCGCCCTTTGGGAGCGGCCGCGTTGCGCTGCGCCCCATCGGCTGACGGGCGCGGAAACTTGGCCGTTCCTATAGCTTTGCCTCGCGCGCCCCGCAAGGGGGGCGGCGCGAAAGACATGGGGCCCCTGCGCAAACACGCTGGCCGCACGTTGCCCTCTTGCAATGCGGGCCAAGCTCCCCCAAAGATCCGCCCATGTTGCAGATTTCAGACCTCACCTATCGCATCGGCGGCCGTCTCCTCATCGACAATGCCAGCGTCACCCTGCCCGCCCGCAGCAAGACCGGCCTTGTGGGCCGCAATGGCGCGGGCAAATCCACCCTGTTCAAGCTGATCACCGGCGATCTGACGAGTGAAGGCGGCTCCGTCAGCGTGCCGCGCCTTGCCCGCATCGGCCAGGTGGCGCAGGAAGCACCGGGTACGGAGGAAAGCCTGATTGAAGTGGTGCTGGCCGCCGACACGGAGCGCGCCTCCCTGATGGCAGAAGCGGAAACGGCGAAGGATCCGGACCGGATCGCCGCCATCCACACCCGCCTTGCCGATATTTCCGCTCACACGGCAGAGGCCCGTGCTTCCGCCATTCTACACGGCCTTGGCTTTGATGCAGAAGCACAGAAGCGGCCCTGCTCGGCCTTTTCCGGCGGCTGGCGCATGCGCGTGGCGCTGGCAGCGGTGCTCTTCTCCGAGCCGGATCTGCTGCTGCTCGACGAGCCGACCAACTATCTCGATCTGGAAGGCACGCTGTGGCTGGAAAGCTATGTGGCGCGCTATCCGCATCAGGTGCTGCTGATCTCGCACGACCGCGACCTCCTCAACAAGGCGGTTGATTCCATCGTGCATCTGGACCGGGGCAAGCTGACCTTCTACCGCGGCGGCTATGACAGCTTCGACCGGCAGCGGCGTGAGACCATGATGCTGCAGCAGAAGGCCAAGGAAAAGCAGGACGCGCAGCGCAAGCACATGCAGGCCTTTGTCGACCGGTTCCGCGCCAAGGCCACCAAGGCCCGGCAGGCCCAGTCCCGCCTGAAGATGCTGGAGAAGATGGAGCCCATCGCCGCGCTGACCGAGGAAAGCGGCCGGCCGATCCATTTCCCCGATCCGCAGGGGCGCCTGTCGCCGCCAATCCTGAAACTGGAAAATGTCTCGGTGGGCTATGACGGCAAGCCGGTGCTGTCGCGCCTGACGCTCAACATCGACACCGATGACCGCATCGCCCTGCTCGGCTCCAACGGCAACGGCAAGTCCACCTTCGCCAAGCTGATTTCCGGCCGTCTGGCAGCGCTGTCCGGCGAGGTGACCAGCGCCACCAAGCTGAAGATCGCCTTCTTCGCCCAGCATCAGCTGGATGAGCTGCGCCCGAACGAAAGCGCCGTCCAGCATGTGCGCATGCTGATGCCGCAGGCGGCTGAAGCGCAGGTGCGCGCCCGCGTGGCCCGCTTCGGCCTGCCGACCGACCGGATGGAAACGCCGGCCAAGGATCTCTCGGGCGGTGAAAAGGCGCGGCTGCTGCTCGGCCTTGCCACTTTCGACGGGCCGAACCTGATCATCCTCGACGAGCCGACCAACCATCTCGACATCGACAGCCGCGAGGCGCTGGTTCTGGCGCTGAACGAGTTTCAGGGCGCCGTGGTGCTGATCTCGCACGACCGGCATCTGGTGGAAGCCTGCGCCGACCGGCTGTGGCTGGTGGCCGATGGCAAGGTCAGCACCTTCGACGGCGACATGGAAGACTACCGCCGCTACATCCTGCAAGGGCCGGATGCGGTGAAGAAGGCCCGCGAGGACGAAGCCAAGGCGGCCTCCGCCACGGACAAGCGGCGCGAGGCCGCCGAACGGCGCGCCCGCGAGGCACCCTTGCGCAAGAAGATCGAGGCGGCGGAAAAGGAAATGGCGCGGCTTTCCGACAAGATCGTCATGCTGGACGCCACCATGTCCGAGCCGGACTTCTTCACCCGTGATCCCGAGCGGGCGGCGAAATTCGCCAAGGAACGGGCCTATATCGAAAAGAAGCTCGTCACCACGGAAGAGGAATGGCTGCTGCTGTCAGCGGAGCTGGAAGAAGGGTAAGTCGCCGTCCTGCGGCAGGCACCATGCCCGCCGCACAGGCTCCGGCCCATTGTTAAGATTTGAGGCTGGGGCGGATCGGCGGCTGCAACTGCTCACAGGGAAGCACAGGCGGGCCGCAAATCCGGTGTCACCCCGGGCGGAGCGGAGCGCAGACCCGGGGTCTACTCGCTTGCAGAGCGGCGCGTTGAAACGCCGAAGGCATAGCGGGCACATCAGGCCATCTATGTCTCACTTGCGAAGAGTTTCGGCATCCCTCTGCAAATGAGTGGGCCCCGGCTCGAAGGCCGGGGCGACGCTGCGGTGAAGGGCGAGGCAGAGCATCCCTCACAGTCAGCGCCGTCAATCGTTCTACAGCTTCTCACCTTGTCATCCCCGCGAAAGGCGGGGATCAAGCTCAACCGGTTGGGCTACAGGTTTTGCCTCAACGGCCCTGGATTGCGCAGGCGCGTCCTGAATGACGGTGGAGAGGCAAATCCCCCTAAAGCCACCCGTGCTGGATGGCCCAGATCACGCCCGTCACCGTCACCACGGATGCCATGGTGCCGATCATGACGAGGCTGGAGGCGCGGTTGACGTAGACCTGATACTGCTGCGCGATGACGAAAACGTTGGTCGCGGGCGGCAGGCAGGCCATCAGCACGGCGGTGGCGATCCAGACCGGATCAAAGCCGCCGACCCAGGTGAGCATCAGATAGACCAGCACCGGGTGCAGGATCAGCTTCACCGCCAGAATGACCGGCAGTTCCAGCGGCACCCTTTCAATCGGACGCTGCGCCACCGTCACGCCCATGGCAAAGAGCGCGCAAGGGGCTGCCGCACCGCTGAGGAATTTCAGCATGGTATCAAGCCCCTGCGGCGGCTTGAAGCCGATGAAGGCGGCGCCGACACCCGCGATCGTCGCCAGAATGAAGGGATGGGTGAAGACACGCACCGCCACCTTCTTCATGGTCTGCGACAGATGCTCCTTTTCCGTTCCGGCCATGGCCATCATCAGCGGCGCCAGAATGAACATCAGCGTGTTGTCGAAGCACAGGACGAAAGCGGTCGGCACGGTGGCGGCAGGCCCCAGCACCGCCATGGTCAGGCCCGGCCCCATGTAGCCCACGTTGGAATAGGAGCCGCCGATGGCCATGATGGTGGATTCGGGGATGCTGCCCTTGGTCGCCAGCACGCCGATGCAGAAGCAGATGGCAAAGACCGTGTAGGTGACGAAGGTGGTCGCGGCCACATAGCTGAGGTCGGTCAGCTGTTCCACCGGCGTCTCCGACAGGAGGCGGAAGAACAGAGCGGGCAGCGCGATATAGATGATGAAGAAATTCATCCACGCCATGCCGGACGGCGGAATCTTGCTGAGCTTGCCCGCTCCGAAGCCCAGAAAAATCAGGCCGAAGAAGGGAAAGGCGAGCGCGATGACATCTTGCATGGCAGGATCCGGGACCTTTGGCCAAGACTTCGGGGCCAAGACGTGAGGGGCCAAGACAGGGTGAGGAATGCGCAGCGTCAGAGGATCTGCCGCTTGCAACCGGCATGTGGCTTGGGTAATCCACGCCTAACCTGTTCGCGCCAGACGGTCAATGAACCCTCTGGCTATGTGACGCGCCGGCCGGACACATGTGCCATACGTGCATGCCCTGCCGGCCATGATCCGGATCCGACCGCTGCCCATGCCCCCGCGCTCTCCGTTCCGCACTCTCGCACTGAAGGCTGAATGGGCCGTGCTGGCGGCTGTTGTGTTCCTGTTCCGCCTCGTGCCGGTGGACCGGGCGTCGGCTGCCATGGGCTTTCTGTGGCGCAAGCTTGCCCCGCTCAACAAGCGCCACAAGCGGGCGCTGAAGCATCTGGAACTGGCCATGCCGGAGCTGACGGCTTCAGAGCGCCGCCAGATCATCGACGGCATGTGGGACAATCTCGGCCGGGTGACCGCCGAAACCTTCCAGATCGACCGGATGATCCGCGATGAAAGCCGTTTCGAGCTGCAGGTGGACGCGCGCACCGATGCCATCCTCAATGGCGCAGGCCCTTGCGTTTTCGTGTCGATGCATTCGGCCTGCTGGGAGCTTTGCGTGACGCCCGCCTTCCAGCGCGGCCTGCCGATGGCCGGCGTCTACCAGGCGCTGAAGAACCCCTATTCCGATGCCTTGCTGCGCAGCCTGCGCGGCACGCTCTATCCGCTCGGTCTCTATTCCAAGGGGCACCAGACGGCGCGCAAGCTGCTGTCCATTCTGCGTTCCGGCGGCGTCTTTGCGCTGATGGCGGACCTGCGCGAGCGGCGCGGCGTCAAAGTGCCGTTCTTCGGGCGGGAGGCCTATGCGACGCCGGTGCCGGCCACCCTCGCCCGCGCCTGCGGCGTGCCGATCGTCATTGGCCGCGTGGTGCGTCTGGAAGGCGCCCGCTTCCGCATCGAGGGCATCTGCATCGATCCGGCCTCCGATGGAGACAAGGAGGCCGATATTCTGGCGACGACCGCCGCCATCCATGCCCAGTTCGAGGCCTGGATCCGCGAAGTGCCGGAGCAATGGATGTGGATCCACCGCAAGTGGGCGGACTGATCCGCTGCTTGCGCTTCCGTCTTTCGGTGAATTGCTGCTCCGCACCATGATGCTATAGCTGTGGGTCATGAGGACCGGAGGAGCCGCAGCATGACGAAGACACCACGCGCCTTTTATGCCCCGCTTGCCATTGGCGCGCCGGCGCCCTTCCGCGACCTGCCGGTGCGGCTGGAGCGCATGATCCATTTCGTGCCGCCGCATCTGGAAAAGATCCGTGCCAAGATCCCGGATCTCATTTCCCAGGTGGATGTGATCCTCGGCAATCTGGAAGACGCCATCCCCGCCGATGCCAAGACGGCAGCCCGGCATGGCTTCATCGAAATGGCCAGGGCGAATGACTTCGGCAGCACGGGGCTCTGGACCCGCGTCAACTGCCTCAACAGCCCGTGGTTTCTCGACGACATGCTGGAGATCATTCCGGCGGTGGGGCACAAGCTCGATGTGGTGATGCTGCCGAAGGTCGAAGGCCCCTGGGACATCCATTATCTCGATCAGCTGCTGGCCCAGCTTGAAGCCCGCGCGGGCCTGACGAAGCCGATCCTCATTCATGCCATTCTGGAAACGGCTGAGGGGGTGAAGAATGTGGAGGCCATTGCCACGGCCTCTCCGCGCATGCACGGCATGAGCCTCGGACCGGCGGACCTTGCCGCCTCGCGCGGCATGAAAACGACCCGCGTCGGCGGCGGCCATCCCGGCTATGCGGTGCTGGCGGATGAGGACGGCAGCGGCGCGCCCCGCGCCCGCATGCAGCAGGACCCATGGCACTACACGGTGGCCCGCATGGTCGATGCCTGCATGTCCGCCGGCCTCAAGGCTTTTTATGGCCCCTTCGGCGACTTTTCCGATCCGGCGGCCTGTGAGGCCCAGTTCCGCAATGCATTCCTGATGGGCTGCCTTGGGGCCTGGTCGCTGCATCCGTCTCAGGTGGACATCGCCAAGACCGTGTTCAGCCCGGACCCGGCGGAAGTCGCCTTTGCGCGCCGGATTCTGGACGCCATGCCCGACGGCAGCGGCGCCGTGATGATCGACGGCAAGATGCAGGATGATGCCACCTGGAAACAGGCCAAGGTGATTGTTGACCTTGCACGCCTTGTTGCGGCGCGCGACACCAAGTTTGCAGAGGTTTACGGACTCTAGACGGTTCCCTATTATAAGGGAAAGTCTTCACCGCGCGCTGACGCCGCATCGTGCCCCTCCACACCATGGGGCGTCTCCGCCGGTTCAAGCCACGGTGACAGTCATGCGTACGGCAAAATTCAAGATCGGACAGGTCGTCCGGCACAAGGTCTATCCCTTCCGGGGCGTGATCTTCGATGTCGATCCGACCTTTTCCAACACCGAGGAATGGTGGAACGCCATCCCCGAGGATGTCCGCCCGAGCCGCGATCAGCCCTTCTATCATCTCCTCGCGGAAAACGAGGAAACCGAATATGTCGCCTATGTGTCCGAGCAGAACCTCGTGCCGGACAACACGGGCGAACCGGTGCGCCATCCGCAGATCGAGGAAATCTTCGAAGAGCAGGATGACGGCTCCTATCTGCCGCGCTCGACCGGCCTGCACTAGGCAGGCTGGCGTGCGCGGCTCGCTTGCGGCATCTGCAAGGCCCAAATGAAAACGCCGCCCGGTTTCCCGCGCGGCGTTTCGTGTTCATGTAAGGAAAGACCAGCCGATCAGTTGCCCGACTGGGTCTGTTCCTTCTGCTTGTCGATCAGCTTCTGGCGGGCTTCGTCAGCGCGGCGCTGCAGCTCGCTCTGAAGCTGTTCCTGCTTCTTCTGGATCTCGCCCACATCCATGGCGGCGCCGTCATAGACCTTGGTGAAGCCTGCGAGCGTCAGTTCCAGCGGAACCGGCTTTGCCTGCTGGTTCAGGGCGGTGATGACGAGCTTGGAGCCCTTCTTCAGCTGGGCGACGAAGGCATCATCAATGACGAGCTCCGAATAGCACGCATTCGGGAAGCAGATGCCGTACTTGGCTTCCGTCTGCTTGCCGGCATCGACCTGCACGCGCATGCCCGGCTGGATCAGCATGCCGGTCGGCACGGCGATGAGCAGCGTCTTGCGCGCTTCGCCGGCGATCTCGCGAATCGCAACCGACGACAGGAACTGGCCCGTGGCAGTCCGCAGCTCCTGCGTCACAAGGCAGATTTCCTTGTTCACGTTCGGATCGGTATTGCACACCTTGACCCAGGGGGAATCTGCCTCGGCCTGCTGCGCCGAAACGGCGGCCGTGCCACCAAGCATGGCAAGCGCAGCGACCGCACAGCCCGCCATCCCCCTCATCAGAAAACTCTTCATTCGAAACATCCTCGATTGTGCGTTCGCTCGTCCAGGCCTTGCGTTCCCCACGGCCCCGCGCGTCCAGCGGAACTGCCGCCGCCACGCTGGCCGACATCACCAGCCCCGATGCCGGAAGATTGCGGCAACAGGGTGACCCTTCACCTGCGCGGGCCCATGTTTAACCGCATCGTGAGCGGATTTCCAGCATCTCCGGGCGCGGAATGCGCGGGTAGCCACTGGTGTGTTACCATTCCAGCGACAGAATCAAGATGGACATGCATCACACAATGGCTTTTTCCCTGAAAACTGTTTCTGGAAAGACCGGACGCATGACGGCTTTCCGCCGGTTTGCGCTGGCTTTTCCGGTCTTTGTGCTGGCAGCGGGCGGTTTAACCTTCACGCAGGATTGCCGCGCTCAGACCCCGGAAACAGCTGCCGCGGGTGAGGAAAACCCGGCTCCCTGGGTCCATGGAATCGCAATGCATGGCGATCCGGCCCTGCCTGCGGACTACTCACATTTTCCTTATGCGAATCCCAATGCGCCCAAGGGCGGCACTTTGACGCTGGGGGTGCAGGGCACGTTCGACAGCCTCAATTCCTTCGTGGTGCAGGGCGGCTTCACCAGCGCGCGCGGCATGAAGGAGCGGCAATTCGGCGAAAACATCATCGAAAGCCTGATGGTGCGCTCCAACGCCGAGGCTTTCTCACTTTACGGCCACCTCGCCGAGGCCGTGCGCATGGCCGAAGACCGGTCCTGGATCGAATTCCGCCTGAACCCGAAGGCCAGGTTCTCGGACGGCAGCCCCTTCACGGTCGACGATGTGATCTTCTCGCTCGATATCATGCGCGAGAAGGGCCGCCCGCCCTTCCGCAACTGGTATGCCGAGATCGAGAAGAGTGAAGTCACCGGTGAAAGAACCGTCCGCTTCACCTTCAAGAACAACGAGAATCGCGAGCTGCCGCTGCTCATCGCGCTGGCGCCGATGTTCTCCAAGGCCGCCACGAACCCGGACACATTCGACAAGTCCAGCCTGAAGCCGCCGCTTGGCACCGGCCCCTATGTCTTTGCCGAGATCGTCCCCGGCCGCCGCGCCGTGTACCGGCGCAATCCGGATTACTGGGGCAAGGATCTGCCATCCAAGCGCGGCATGGACAATTTCGACGAGATCCGCATCGAATATTACCGCGACGAGACCACCTTGCAGGAAGCCTTCCGCAAGGGGCTGATCGATGTGCTGCCCTTCAACAATCCCTCCCGCTGGGCCAATGGCTTCGACTTCCCGGCGGCGAAGGAAGGCAAGGTGGTGCGCAAGGAGATCGTCAAGGGCATCCCGCCCGTGATCCAGGGCCTTGCCTTCAACACGCGCCGCCCGGTCTTCGCCGACAAGCGCCTGCGCAAGGCCCTGTCGATGCTGTTCGATTTCGAATGGATCAACCGCAATCTCTATGCGGGCCTCTATGACCGCACCGCCGGCTACTGGGACAAGTCGGAGCTGTCGTCCATCGGCCATCCGGCCAGCGAGCGGGAGAAGGAGCTTCTGGCCCCCTTCCCCGGCGTCGTGGATCCGGATGTGATGGATGGCACCTGGCGCCCTGCCGAAACCGACGGCTCCGGACGTGACCGGGCCGTGCTGCGCGATGCCATGGCCGTGCTCAAGGAGGCCGGTTACACCCTCGACGGGCGTGTCCTCAAAGCTCCTGATGGCCAGCCGGTCAGTTTCGAGATCATGACCAAGAACGAGGACGAGGAGAAGATCGCCCTCGCCTATGCGCGCAATCTGGATGTTATCGGCATCAAGGCAAACGTGCGCACGGTGGACCCGTCCCAGTTCGAGGACCGCCGCATCAAGTTCGACTTCGACATGGTGTTCCACATGTGGAGCTCGTCTCTCTCCCCCGGCGGCGAGCAGATGGGGCGCTGGTCGATCGCCGCAGCCGATACACCCGGCTCGTTCAACATCACCGGCGCAAAGGAGCCGGCGATTGACGCTATGATCGCCGCGATGGTCGCATCACACAGCAAGGAAGACTTCATATCGGCCGTCCGGGCGCTCGACCGTGTTCTGATTTCAGGCCGTTACGCCGTGCCCTTGTTCCATCCGCCTGCGGAATGGCTTGGACATTGGACCAGAATCACGTCACCTCAGATAGACCCGATTTACGGTTTCGAAACCACGACGTGGTGGAAAACCGAAGGCGCCAACTGAGACCCGGCAAGGGACCAGGATCATGATTACAACGCCTGCAGACTCCATCGAACGCAACCGCCTCAGCGCTTTCTGGGGCCGCGTGACGCTCGACGAGATCTTCCGCAAGACGGCCGCCGCCAATCCGGACCGGCTCGCCCTTGTGGACGCGCCCGACCGTTCCTCCTGGACCGGCGGTGAAGCCCGCCAGCTGACCTATGCCGAAGCAGAGCGCGAGATCCAGAAGCTCGCCTCCTTCTATGCCGCCGTCGGCCTGTCCACCGACCATGTGATCGGCATTCAGGCGCCGAACACCGTGGACACGGTGATTGCCTTTCTCGCCGCGCTGAGGGCCGGGCTGATCGTCTCGCCCCTGCCCCTGCACTGGCGGCAGAAGGACGTGCTGGAAGCGCTCAACAGCCTCGGCGCCAAGGGCCTTGTGGCAGCAGACAGGTTGGAGACAAGGCAGGTGGCCCATGCCGCCCGCGATGTGGCAGCCGAGCTGTTCAGCCTGCGCTTCGTCTTTGGCCTGGGCAAGGACATTCCGGACGGGCTGATCGAACTGGGGCCCGTGCTTGCCGAGATGGGCGACGACATGCCCGCCCCGCAGCTGTCACGGCCCAATTCGGCGGAACATACGGCAACGGTCACCTGGTCGCGCAATGGCGCCGAGCCGATGCCCGTGACCCGCAGCCACAATCAGTGGATCGCGGCCGGCTTCATGCCCTATCTCGAAACGCGCCTGCCGGATGGGGCCAGCATCGTTGTGCCTTATGCCTTCAGCGGCATGACCGGTGTCGGCGCCGGGCTGGTGCCATGGCTCCTGTCCGGCGGCACCATGCACCTGCATCATCCCACCTCGCTGCAGCGCCTTGCGGCCCATGCCGAGGCCGTGGAAGCCGATTATGTGCTGACGCCCGGCCCGCTGGCCGAGGCGCTGGATGTGCGGCTGGGCCGCAAGTCCACCAGCATCGTTGCATGCTGGAGCATTTCCTCGCCGCAGGCCACCACCTTCGTGCCGCGCCACCAGCTGGTGGACCTGCACGTGGCGGATGAATATGCGCTGGTCGCAAGGCTGCGCGGCAAGTCGGCCCGCATCCACCCCATTCCGCTTGGCAGCTTCGGCGCCCCGGCCGGAACCGATATTTCCGCCGGCGTCCTGGAGATCAAGACGGAAGGCGGCGAGAATGGCAGCCCGCACAAGCTGCTGGCCCGCGGCCCGATGGTTGCCGATGCCGGCTGGAAGGCCGGCCGCAAGGCCGGGCCGGGTCCACTGACTGACGCGGCCGGTTTTCTCCGGACAGGCGTTTCCGTGATCCCCGTTGAAGGCGGACTTGCCGGTTTCGGCATTCCGGGCGAACTGGCCCCCGGCGCCGGCGCGCTGGAAGGGATCGATCAGATCTACGCCGCCTATGACGAGGTGACGGAGGCTGCCGCTTTTTTGGTGGATGATCCGATCCTGGGCGCAAAGCTCCATGCGGCCCTTGTCATGCGCCCCGGCTGCTCGCCCGATGCCCGTGCCTTCTTTGCCTGGCTCGACACCGAACGGGTTGACCTCGCCAAGGTGCCCACACGTGTGCTGATGCTGCAGGCGCTCCCCAGGCAGGAGGATGGCACCGTCGACCGGCACCGGCTGGCGGCACGGCTTCAGCGCCAGGACCGGCAGGTGGCATGATCAATGGCGGCCTTTGACGGAGATGGCGACAGTGCCCTCGTCTGGCAGGGGCCCGTCTGGCGCATTGGTCCGGAGCCGGTGTTTGGCGCTGGCGCTCCCGGCTGGCCGCGTGAGCTCGACCTTCTGACGGCAAGCGATGACGAGCTGACAGAGCTGCCGGCAGCTGTTGTGGTGCGGCTGGACCAGACGCTTGCGCCGCTCGCCCGGCTTGCGAGGGCCGAGAGCAAGCTGCCGGTGGAGGTTCCTGCCCTGCTCCTGTGCGGCGCCGGAAGTGCTGTCGGCCTGCCGCTGCGCCGCTCCCATGGCCTTGTTGACGCGGATATCCCCGAAGCAAGCCTGTTCCGCATGATCTGTGCGCGCCAGCGTGCCATCCTGCGCAGTGACGAGGCGCGCATCCGCCGGCTCGTTTTTGGCCGCGTGCCGAGCTATGGCTCTGCGCCGCATCAGCAGGGCGGCTCCAGCCTTCTGGTCGCGGGCCTTGGCCGCCGTTTCATCGAGCTCTTCGACGCCCGCGCAAGAAATGTGGATCTGATCGGTGCCTTGTCCGCCGACATGGCGGAAAACTACCTCTCCCAGCGCGCGTTCGACGCGGTGATCATCGAGGCCGGAATCGACGACAGCCTCGATCTGGTCGAGCGCATCCGCCGCGATGCCCGCTTCTCCCAGATCCCCGTGCTGGCCTTTGCCGAAGACCGGCAGGAAGTGGCGGCCCTGTTCGAGATGGGCGCCAATGATGTGCTGCATGGTGACCTGACGCGGGCCATGCTGTCAGCCAGGATTGCCAGCGCCATCCGCATGGGCAAGCGCCGCCGGCTCGCCGACCGCCTGCTCGCGGAAAGCCGTGTCTGGCTGCTGCGGCAGGCGGGCGAGGAAGGCCTGCCCATGCCCCTCTATCAGGCTTATCTGCATCGTAGCGCCGATCAGGCGGCCTTGCGCGGGCTGATGCTGGATGAGGTGCGGCTGTCCCCGGAAGCAGACGCGGCCAATATCCCCGTCACCCAGCTCGCAGGCGATCTGTCCGGCACGATCCTCTCCATTGCCGATGCCACCAGCCGGGAGGAGGACCTCATCTGCTATGTGGCGGGCCGGGGACCTGTGGCGGTGCTGAAACATGATCAGGCCGGACCGAGCCTGAAGCGGCGCATCAACGCCATTCTCGGCTCAACCCTTTTGTAAGCAGTGCAGCGGATATCCGTTCTGGTTGCCCTTGCGTGGCTCAACAAGTCTGTCTAGCCTGACCCTACATGAGCCCGCAGCCAGGAGGCAGCCATGGCGGAACAACCGCCCCTTACCGTCGATGTCATCTCAGATGTCATGTGCCCCTGGTGCTACATTGGCAAGCGCAGGCTCGAAAAAGCCATCCGGCAAGTGCCGGACCTCAACATCGAAGTGCGCTGGCATCCCTTCCAGCTCGATCCGTCGCTTCCGCGTGAAGGCAAGGACCGGGAAACCTATCTGAACGAGAAATTCGGAGGCCCGGCCAAGGCAGCCGCCATCTACCAGAAGGTGAGCGCGGCAGGGACGGAAGAAGGCATTGCCTTCGCCTTCGACAGGATCCGCGTGTCCCCCAACACGCTCGACAGCCACCGCCTGATCCTCTGGTCCCGGGCGGACGGGCTGCAGGATGACGTGGTGGAGCGGCTGTTCCGGGCCTATTTCATCGAAGGACGCGATCTGTCCAAGGCCTCGACGCTGGTCGATATCTCGGCAGAAGCGGGCATGGAATCCGATCTTGTTGCCCAGCTTCTGGAAACGGACAGCGACCTTGCCAAGCTGCGCAGCCAGATCGAGCAGGCCGGCGGCATGGGCGTTACCGGCGTGCCCTTCTTCATCATCGACGGCCGCTTTGCGATTGCCGGAGCGGAAAGCCCGGAAACCATCTCTGCGGCCCTCCTGCACGCCGATGCGACACGCACGGCCGACGAGCCCGTCACCGTCAACTGACTGCGAGCGATCCTGCCGCAGTCAGTTCAGTCACTCACGGCAGCGGCAGAACTTCACCCTTGGCGCCCACCAGCTTGGCGAATTGCACCATACGCTTGCGCAGGCGCTCGCCATCCAGCATCGCCAGTTCGCCGGGCAAGGTCAGCGTCAGGCTGTCCTCGTCGCGCTGGATCAGGGTCTTCAGCAGCGTGCCGGGCATGGAGGCGGAGATCAGCGATGCCACACGCAGCGCTGCACCCAGAATGCGCGCCCGCTCCTTCAGCCGGGTCGGGGCCAGCTCGCGCAGACGCGGCGACAGGGCGTCGTCAATCAGCCCCTGATGGCGGAAGAACACCGTCATCGCCAGATAGGCGCGGCCCGCATGGTCGATACCGGCAAAGGCTGCGTTGGAAATGATGTTGAGGCTCTGCTCGCCGCGATAATCGGGGTGCGCGCGCCAGCCGATATCGGACAGAAGACAGGCCGCATGGCGCAGGCGCAGCTCTTCCTCGGTTTCATCCACCCCGATCACCGGCATGAGCTGATCGGTCCATGTGATCAGTTCCTCCGCATATTGCGGCGAACGGGCGCGCAGATGCGCCAGCTCACGGGCCGATTCCAGCAGCGGATCCTGACGGCGGATGGCAGGCGGCAAATGCTCATAGAGCAGCCCCTCGCGCACACCGGTGGCCGACATGACCACCCGGTCGGCCTTCATCGCCCTGAGCACCCGTTCCATGACGATGGCGCCAAAGGGCAGGAGGGCGCGGCGCTGGCGGGAGATGACGTCGATGAAGTCCAGCGTGTTCACATCCCGGGTGGAGACCACCCGGCAGAACTCGATCGCCTCTTCGGCCGGAATGGCATAATTGTGCATCACATGCAGCGGATAGCCCGCCTGGAAGAGATGCAGCCGGGCCAGCGAGCGCCAGGTTCCGCCGACCGCATAGAACGTATGGCGCGCCGCGCGGGCAGGCCAGTTGGCTTTCGCCAGCGCATCATCCACGATCTTCTGGGCGCGCGGAATACGCCCGCCCGAGGCTTCCTGCAGGCGCAATCCGCCCAGCGGGAAGGTTTCCCCCTCGCCCGGGCCGCGGGCGCCGATGCTGACCAGCTCGAGGCTGCCGCCGCCCAGATCGCCGACGACGCCATGCGGCTTCCAGAAGCCGGCCATGATGCCCAGAGCCGAGTAATAGGCTTCTTCAGCGCCATTGAGAATGCGCACCGTCTGGCCGGTCACACGTTCCACTTCGGCAACGAAAGCCGCGCCATTGCTGGCATCACGAGCGGCTGCCGTTGCCAGCACATAGACCGCCTTTACGTCCAGGTGGCTGCACAGGAACCGGAACCGGCTCAGCGCCGCCAGGGCCGAAGCGGTCGATTCTTCGGCAAGTTCCCCGGTGGTGGCAATGCCGCGGCCAAGGCCTGCCAGCACCTTTTCGTTGAACAGGATCGTCGGGGAGCGCGCTTCCCGTTCATAGACGACAAGGCGGACCGAATTCGATCCGATGTCGATCACTGCGACCGGCCCGCTGCCATTGAAACGGCCGCGGGCCGGAGGATGCTTTTCGCTTGAATCAGCCACGCTTTGGCCGCTCCATGAAGGGTTTAGGTCTGTCAGCATTGAGCGATTTGCCACGGCCCGAGAGTGAAGGGTTTGTCATGAAATACCGGTGGGCGTTGAAAGGTTCCTCGCCCGGTCCCGGAATGATGCGCTCGTGGGTGCCATCGGCCAGAATGCGCCAGCTCTGCTGATTGTCACGCAGGTTGGCGACCATGATCTGGTCCAGCACCTGTTCATGCACCGTCGGCGTCAGCATGGGCGCAAGGATCTCCACGCGCCGGTCGATGTTGCGGGGCATCATGTCGGCCGAACCGATGTAGACATGCGCCTGCGGCGAAGGCAGGCCATGGCCATTGCCGAAGCAGAAGATGCGGCTGTGCTCCAGGAACCGCCCGACGATGGACTTGGCCCGGATATTCTCCGAAAGGCCCGGAATGCCGGGCCTGAGGCAGCAGATGCCGCGCACCACCAGATCGATCTGCACGCCTGCCTGACTTGCCCGGTAGAGCGCATCGATGATGCCGGCATCCACCAGCGAGTTCATCTTCATCCAGATCTGCGCCGGCCGCCCTGCCCGCGCATGTTCGATCTCGGCTTCCGTCAGCTCCATGATGCGCTTGCGCATGGTCACGGGCGAAACGGCGAGCCGCTTCAGTTCGGCGGGTTCCGCATAGCCGGTGATGTAGTTGAAGACGCGCGCCGCATCCTGACCGATTTCCGGATCGTCGGTGAAATAGGACAGGTCCGTGTAGATGCGTGCCGTGATCGGGTGATAGTTGCCCGTGCCGATGTGCACATAGGTCTTCAGCTCGCCATTCTCGCGGCGGACCACCATGGAAAGCTTGGCGTGGGTCTTCAGCTCGATGAAGCCGAACACCACCTGCACGCCCGCCCGCTCCAGATCGCGGGCCCAGCGGATGTTGGCTTCCTCGTCGAACCGTGCCTTCAGCTCCACCAGCGCCGTGACCGACTTTCCGGCCTCGGCAGCTTCCGCCAGAGCCTTGACGATGGGCGAGTCCTTCGAGGTGCGATAGAGCGTCTGCTTGATGGCCACCACATCCGGGTCCTGCGCCGCCTGGCGCAGATACTGCACCACCACATCGAAGGATTCGTATGGGTGGTGAACGATGATGTCCTTCTGCACGATGGAGGCAAGGCAATCACCGCCATGCTCGCGGATGCGCTCGGGGAAGCGTGGCGTATAGGGCGTGAACTTCAGGTCGTCCCGGTCCATGGCGACCAGCTGGGACAGGTTGTCCAGCGCCAGCAGGCCATCCACCAGGAAAATCTCGTTATCCGTCACGCCAAGCGCATTGGCGACGAAGGCCCTGAGCGAGGCCGGGGCATTGGCATCGATCTCCAGCCGGATCACCGAGCCGCGGCGGCGGCGCTTGAGGGCGGATTCGAACAGGCGGACCAGATCCTCCGCCTCTTCCTCAATTTCAAGATCGCTGTCACGGATGACACGGAAGGTGCCCTTGCCGCGAATCTCGTAGCCGGGGAACAGGCGGCCAATGAAGAGCCCGATCACCTTCTCGATGGTGATGTAACGGACCTCACCCTCGCCCTGCCCCAGATCCGGCAGGCGGACGAAGCGGTCGATATGGGCCGGCAGGCGGATCAGCGCCGTCATGCCGCGTCCACCCTTCACCGGCACCAGCTCGAACACCAGCGAGAAGCCGAGATTGGGAATGAAGGGGAACGGATGCGCCGGATCGATCGCCAGCGGCGTCAGCACCGGGAAGATATGCGCAAGGAAATGGCCTTCCAGCCAGTCGCGTTCCGCCTCAGTGAGGTCTGTCGCCAGCAGAATGCGGATGCCGGCGCCGACCAGCTCCGAACGGATCTGCCGCCACAGGCGCTGCTGCTCGCTCTGCAGGCGCTGGCAGGCCGCGCCGATCTTCTCCAGCTGTTCGGCCGGTGTCAGGCCATCGTCGGAGCGCAGGCTCACATCGGCGCGCAGCTGCCCCCTGAGGCCTGCGACGCGCACCATGAAAAACTCATCGAGATTGTTCGCCGAGATCGACAGGAAGCGCAGGCGCTCCAGCAGCGGGTGATCCTTGTTGATGGATTCCTCAAGCACCCGGTGATTGAACTGCAGCCAGGAGAGTTCCCGGTTCATGAACCGGGCCGGCGACTGCATCATCTGCTCCACCGCCGCAGGATCAACACCATTCGGCGCTGTCCTGGCCTGAGGTACAGGCTGGGCGCCCTCCGCTTGCGGTGCTGCCGGTGTCTCTTCCCTGTCAACCAAAATGCTGCTCCCGTTTCAAATGACGTCAGGCCTTGCCGGACTGCCGCTCCAGCACCTTGCCCGCAAGGCTGCGGGTGATGCGGCTGCCGGCGGCCAGTGCTTCTGCGTCCAGCGCGGCCACCAGACGGCCCGCGACGCCCAGCGAGCGTTCCATGCGCACGACAAGATAGTCCACCACCCCTTGGTCAATGGCAACCTGCCGGTCGGCAAAGAGCTTCACAAGGACACAGCGCAAAAGCCCGTCATCCGGCTCCAGAATTTCCACAGGTGTCGCAGCCCTGAGGCGCGAGACCAGATCCGGCAGCGTCAGCGGCCAGCTCGACGGCCACGTGCGGCTGGTGATGAGAAGGCTTGCTCCCGCCTGCCGCGCCGCATTGATGAGGTGGAACAGCGCCGTCTCGTCAAAGCCCCGATGGGCATCTTCGACGGCAACAGCCCCGGCCGCCACCAGATCCGCCATCTTTTCAGAGGTGAGGTCACGGGCCTGGATCACCACCGCCCCCGATAGCGCCCGCCAGATTTCCACCAGATGCGTCTTGCCGCTGCCCACGGGCCCCGCCAGCACGGTGACGGGGGCCGGCCAGTCAGGCCAGGACTCGATCATCTCCAGCGCGGCATGATTGGCCTCGCCTTCCAGGAAGTCATCCCGGCTCAGGGCCTGCTCATGCGGCAGGATCAGGGGCAGCTGGCGCGGTGTGTCAGCCATGGTCTCTTGGGCTTTGAACTCTACTCGTCAGAAGCTCCGGACTGTTCCGGAACGCCCGTGCCCTTGTACAGGGCACTGGCTAGGTACTGCCTCAGCGCGAAACGCGCAAGCACGCCCACCATGGCAGCCGCCGGAACAGCCACAAGCATACCAACAAATCCAAAGAGATATCCAAAGGCAAACAGGGCAAACATCAGCCAGACCGGATGCAGGCCGACGCTGCTGCCCACAAGCTTCGGCTGCAGGATGTTGCCTTCCAGAAACTGCCCCACGGCAAACACGGCTGCCACCGCTGCAATCCAGTGCCAGTCGGGCCAGAACTGCACCAACGCGACCGACATGGAGGCGATGAACCCGAGCGCCGCGCCGACAAAGGGAATGAAACTGACAAGCCCCGCACCAATGCCGATCAGCAGGCCGAAATTCAGCCCCAGCATCACCAGCGACACGGCATAGAAGAGGCCCAGCAGCAGGCAGACGGACACCTGCCCGCGCACGAAGCCGGCGACGGCATTGTCCATCTCGCGCGCCAGTTCGCGGATGGTTTCCGCATGCTGGCGCGGCAGCCAGCTGTCGATGCGCTCGATCATGTTGTCCCAGTCGAGCAGCATGTAGAAGGCAACCACAGGCGTCACCACGAAGAGCGACAGGATCGACATCAGCGCCTGTCCGCCGCTCCAGACCGATTTCAGCACGCCGCCGATCCATGTTGCGGCCTTGCCCATGATGTCGCCAAGGGACGACTGCATGTCCTCGACCTTCAGGCCGCTGAACTTGGTGAGGCGGTCGCCCAGTTGCTCGGTCAGGAGGTCCTGCAGCGAGCGGACCAGCGAGGGAAGCCGGTCGACAAATCCCAGCATCTGGTTGCCCAGAACCGGCACGAGCAGCACCAGAACCACAATGAGAAGAATGACGAACAGCAGCAAAATCATCAGCGTGGCGGCAAGCCGGCTGAAGCCCCGGCGCTCGAACCAGTCTGCCACCGGATCCAGCAGATAGGCCAATGCCATGCCGGCCACGAAGGGCAGCAGAACCGCGCTGAAGACCATCATGAACAGGATGAAGGCCGCGAGAGACAGAAGCCAGAACTGGACCTGCCGGCGTAACGTCATGAAGCAACTCCGTTATGCACCGCAACACAGGGCATATGAGCGCGATAGGGGCAGTTTCGGGCCGCAAGGTCAAGCCGGAAGCTGCCCGCCTGCTCCCTTGGCCGCCGCCGTCCACGGCTCATGCGGGCGCAATCGGCGGTTTTTCGTGATGTGCACCTTCTCAGCCGTTGCAAGGCGGCCGAAAATCGGGCATTGCGCTGGCAAACCGCAACCGGCACGGAGACTTGACCCATGAGCGCGCAGGACAGCCAGGGGAAGAACGGCCTCACCTATTCCCAGTCAGGCGTTGATATTGACGCAGGCAACGCTCTGGTCAAGCGCATCGCGCCGCTGGTCAAGGCCACCGCCCGTTCCGGCGCGGACAGCGCCATCGGCGGCTTCGGCGGCATCTTCGACCTGAAGGCTGCAGGCTTCTCCGATCCGCTGCTGGTTGCCGCCAATGACGGCGTCGGCACCAAGCTGAAGGTCGCCATCGACACCGGCTGCCATGACACCGTGGGCATCGATCTTGTTGCCATGTGCGTCAACGATCTGGTCGTCCAGGGCGCCGAGCCGCTGTTCTTTCTCGACTATTACGCCACCGGGGCGCTGGATGTGGACACGGCAACCGCCGTCGTCGGCGGCATTGCCGAGGGCTGCAAGATCGCCGGTTGCGCGCTGATCGGCGGTGAAACGGCGGAAATGCCGGGCATGTATGGCAAGGGCGATTATGACCTTGCCGGCTTCGCGGTTGGCGCTGTCGAGCGCGATGGCCTGCTGCCTCGCCCTGATGTGCAGGAAGGCGACGTTCTGCTTGCCCTCGCCTCCTCCGGCGTCCATTCCAACGGCTATTCGCTGGTACGCAAGATCGTCGAAATTTCGGGCCTTACCTATGAGGATGCCGCCCCCTTCGCGGAAGGCCGTAAGCTGGGCGAAGCCCTGATGACGCCGACGCGCATCTATGTGAAGCCACTGCTGGCCGCCCTCAAGGCCACCTCCGGCATCAAGGCGCTGGCGCATATCACCGGCGGCGGCCTGCCCGAAAACCTGCCGCGCGTGCTGCCGAAAGGCATCAATGCGCGTATCGATCTGTCCGCCGTTTCCGTTCCCCCGGTCTTCGGCTGGCTTGCCAACACCGGCAACGTTGCCGAAAAGGAAATGCTGCGCACCTTCAATTGCGGCGCGGGCATGGTCGTGGCCGTTTCCGCTGACAGCGTGGAAGCCGTCAAGGCAGCCCTTGAAGCCGAAGGCGAGACCGTTGCCGTGATCGGCCGCATGGAAGCCGGTGCCGAAGGCGAAAGCGAAGTCATCTTCGACAATCACCTCAGCATTTTCGCATGACCGTCAGCCGCAAGCGCACCGCCGTTTTGATTTCGGGCCGGGGCAGCAACATGCTGTCGCTGATCGAGGCTGCGAAGGACCCTGCCTATCCGGCAGAGATCGTCCTTGTTGTCTCGAACCGGCCGGATGCGGGCGGCATTGCCCGGGCGGAAAGCTTTGGCATTCCGGCCAAGGTTCTCGATCACAAGACCTTTGGCCGCGACCGGGAATCCTTCGAGCGTGAGCTGGACGCCATGCTTGTGGCGGAGGGCATCGAACTGGTGGTGCTTGCGGGCTTCATGCGGCTGATGACGCCCTGGTTCGTGGAACGCTGGAACGGGCGGATGATCAACATCCACCCTGCCCTGCTGCCCTCCTTCAAGGGCCTGCACACCCATGAGCGCGCTCTGGAAGCGGGCGTGCGCCTGCATGGCGCGACCGTGCATTTCGTCTCGCCCGGCATGGACGAAGGCGCGATCATTGCGCAGGGCGCCGTGCCTGTGCTGTCCGGCGACACGCCCGAGGCGCTGGGCGCAAGGGTGCTGAGTGTCGAGCACCAGATCTATCCGCAGGCGCTGGCGCTGGTTGCCTCCGGTCAGGTGCAGCTGGAAGATGGCAAGGCCATCTGCCGCGCTGCGGCTGAGGATGCCGAAGGCCGCCTTACCGCGCCGCGCTGGTAATTGTAGTTCTCACAACTCCAGCCCGCCTGTCCCGATCCCCGCCGCTTCCTCATAGGCCAGCGCAAATTCCAGCGTCTGCCGGTCCGCCCTTGGCGGGCCGATGAGCTGCACACCGGCCGGCAGTCCGCCTGTCCCAAAACCGGCGGGAACGGCAGCCACGGGAAGGCCTGCCAGCGTCGGGCCGATGACCACTTCCATCCAGCGGTGATAGGTGTCCATCGTCCGCCCTCCGATCTCACTGGGCCAGGGCAGATTGACATCGAAGGGAAACACCTGCGCCGACGGCAGGATCAGGAAGTCGTAGGTCTCGAACATGCGCCGCATCGCGGCATGCCAGCTGGTGCGCACCACGGAAGCGGTGTGAATGTCTTCCGCGCTCTTGCCCAGGGCCAGCTCGAACTCGTAATGCATCTGCGCATTCAGTTTCGCCCGAGCCTCCGGCTTGTCGTAGAACCCGCGCAGGCCATTGGCGACGGAGAAGCTGCGCAAGGTGAGCCAGCACTCCCACAGCTTTGCAAAGTCGAACGGCGGCGTCACTTCCACCACCTCGCAACCCATCGCGGACAGCACATCCAGCGCCTTGCGGCAGACCTCCAGCACGCCCGGCTCAAACGGCAGATAGCCGCCCAGATCCCCCAGCCAGGCCACCTTTCGGCCCGTGAGATTGGCAGCTCCGCGCAAGGCAAGGTCTTCATCGGCAAGCGACAGCGGGTCAACCGGATCATATCCGGCCTGCGTTTCCAGCAGCCGCGCCATGTCGGCCACCGTGCGCCCCATGGGGCCGTTGACTCCAAGCTGGCTGAAGAACAGATCCGGGCTCTTGCCGTTCGGCACCCGGCCGAAGCTGGGGCGGAAGCCGTAGACATTGTTGAACCCGGCCGGATTGCGCAGCGAGCCCATCATGTCCGAGCCATCGGCCACCGGCAGCAGCCTTGCCGTCAGGGCCGCGGCCGCGCCGCCGCTGGAGCCCCCGGCACTGCGCGCCGGATCATGCGGATTGCGGGTTGCCCCATGGACCGGATTGCGGGTGTGGGAGCCGAGCCCGAATTCGGGCGTATTGGACTTGCCGATGAAGATGGCCCCTGCCGCCCGCACCCGCGCCACGTGAATGGAATCAGCCGGGGACACATAGCCGGGGAACAGGGGCGAGCCCCATGAGCACGGCAACCCCTTCATCTCCGCCAGATCCTTCACCGCCTGCGGCATCCCGTGCATCCAGCCGCGCGAATGCCCATCCGCCAGTTCCCGGTCGCACAGGCGCGCCTCTTCCAGCAATTCCCTTGCAGGGCGCAGATAGATGAGCGCGTTGATCAGCGGATTGATCCGCCCGATCCGCTCCAGATAGGCCTCCATCACGGAGACACAGGAAATCTGCCGTTGATGGATGGCAGCGGACAGCTGGACGGCGGAAAGCGTTGTAATGCCGGTCTGCATGATGGTTCGGCGACTCCTGATCCTTTGCGCGGCTTCGCGGGCGTTGCAATCGTCCTCCATTCCGGCGGCACTTGTCGAGGCCATGATTGCGGCAAAAATCCCGGCAAGCGAACTGTGGCAGGATTTGGAATTTTTCAGGTCCAATCACCATCAGCCGTGAGCCATGCAATAGAAAAGAAACATCAGAAAGCGGGCACGCACCGAGTAATGCGCGGCTCGATTTTCCGGAGTTGCTTTTCACCTCCCGGCGTCTCTGCGAAGCCCGCAGATCAACGGCAGAACAATACGATATTTCAAAGGTCAATGCTTGGATTTTGCGGCGGCGCTGGCCGCCACAAGCAGCAAGCAAAACGGAAAAGGCCATTCACATGATCAGTTCAACAGACCCGATGGCTCGCGTCCGCCAGCATGTCGAGGAAGCGCTGCTGGCGAAGGCCGGCGAAGATGCCGCCTTCCGCACCCTGCTGCTGAGCGATCCGCGCGCTGCCCTGAAGCAGCTGCTTGGCGTGGACCCGATCCCCTCGCTCAAGATCCGCGTCATCGAGGAACAGGCCGGCGAGGTCACCCTCGTTCTGCCCCGCAAGATCGCTCAGGACGAGCTGCCGGACGAGCTGCTTGATTATGCCTCTGGTGGAGGTTTCATGAGCCCCTTTTCGCCTCCAGATGCCGATTACATAGTCAAGGGAGATCCTATTTTCGCTGCGCTTTGCAAGAAATGAACAGAACGCCAATTTAACAACAGAGGCCAAATTCATGACGTCCATGACAGATGCCGTTGCCGGCGCCCGTGCCCACATCGAGGCTGCGCTCGTTGCCAGGGCAACTTCCGACACAGCCTTCCGCGAGCTGCTGAAGAGCAATCCGCATGCCGCCATCCGCGAGATGTTCGGCAATGATCCGATCCCGTCGATGAAGATCAGCGTCGTCGAGGAACAGGCCGGTGAGGTGCTTCTCGTGCTGCCGCGCTCCATCGCCGAAGACGAGCTGCCGGATGAACTGCTCGATTATGCCTCGGGCGGCAGCCTCGACAAATGCCTGCGGGATATCGGGTTCTTCAAACCGATCGAGGGCCGCGGCCTCTGGTAATCAAGGAGACGACCATGAGCGAGATCATCGCCTATCCGTTCGAGAAAGCCCGCGCCCTGCTGGAAGCCGAACTGCGCAGTAAGGCACAGTCTGACACGGCCTTCCGCGCTGCGCTTCTGAGCGATCCGCACGCAGCGCTCGTGGATCTGCTCGGCACGGATCCGGTGCCCAGCCTTGCGATCCGCGTTCTGGAAGAGGCCGCCGGAGAGATCGTGCTGGTTCTGCCGCGCCGCATCGAAGCTGATGAACTGCCGGACGAGCTGCTCGATTACGCCTCCGGCGGCGCCTACAAGGGCTGCAAGGGCGACGGCTGGACCCAGGACAAGCTGGGCCGCATCGGCATCGATCCTTTTTGATCAGATCATGTGCATGGAGGCCGGGAGTCCCCCGGCCTCTTTCTCATGCCAAAGGTTCAGCCCGCCACATGAAGCCTTGCGTTGAACAGCGGGCTGCGGCTCAGCTGCTTCAAGGCTTTTGCACCGGCCAGCACGCCAAGATCCACCAGCGGCTCCAGAATGATCACGGTCATGTAGGCCGCACCGAAGCTGGCCACATCCGCCAGGTTCTCCGCTGAGAAGCCATGGCCATAGATGGCCCAGAAGGCCACCCAGGCGACGATGCCGCCCTGATAGGCGGTGGAAAGCGCCAGCGCCTGCGAATATTTCAGGTCCACATAAGGCGTTGACGGCGCAATGATTCGCTTCGCCAGCAGGCTGATGCCAAAGAGCGGCACCAGCAGCGTGGTGACATTCATGCCGTATTGCGGCAGATCGAAGGGCGCAAAGAACAGTCCCTGGATCAGCAACCCGGCCGCAAGGCCGATGGCCGCCGCCCCTGCCCCGAACAGCAGCAGCAGGGTCGAGCCGAGAATCAGATGCACCTCCGACACGCCCACGGGGTGATGCGGCAGCACCTCGAAGAAGCAGAACACAAGCGCAGTCGTCATGATGCTGCGCAGGAGAAGCGGAATGGCGCCGCCATTGGTCCGCAGGTCGTCAACGGCGAGTTTTGCCGCAAGCCCGAAAGCCGCTGCCGCCGTGCCATAACTCAGGATGATCTTCGCGCCTTCAACGACGCCTTCTTCGATATGCATGCTCGTTCCTTTCTGCGCCCGCCGCGCATGGGACTGGGTGGGGCTTTGCGCCCGGTCATGTGATGGACAGGTATCCTGGCTCACGGTTCACTGCTTCGCCTGCCTTCCCAGCCTTTTGGGGCCAGTGGCATCGGGGCGTCGCTCGCCGTTTACAGTTGCGGGGGCAGCCGGGGAATCAGGCCTTGCCTCATGTGCAAGCCCTTCACCCCGTTCCCTGATTTTTGCCGCAGCAGACCTCGTCTGTGCAACCCATCAGCGGCACTCTAGCTCACGCGGAAACAATGCCAAAGCATTTGTGCAGGCGCGCAAGGCCTCCACACACCGGCAAAAAGTATGAGCCTGCCGCGGCAAAGCGCCGTGAAATCGCCCCCTTTGACAGATCATTTCACAAAGCCGTTATGCCGGAGTAGTTTAACCTGCCTTACGGACGGTCATGTTCCGGCCAAAGACCTGTGTGTGACGCAAGTCACGGACCCGGATGGCAAGGTTGGGACATGGTTCCGGCGGTTTAGATTTCAGTTCTCAATCTGGAGCTTCAAATGCGATCCTTTCTGATGCGCGGTGTCAGCGCTTCTGTCATGACCCTGGTGCTGGCCCACGGCGCACTGGCCTTCGAAGCGACCGGCAATGACATTGCCGACGCCTTCCTGACCCGTCTTGAAGCCGGGGAAGTGAAGGTTCTGTCGGTCAGCGGCGTCTCTGAGGATGGCAGCGAGGTCACCATTGAAGACGTCGCCCTCGAAGGCAAGACGCCGGATGACGGCTCGGGCTCCATCGGCATCATCACGCTGACCAACGGTGTGGTGCAGGCTGACGGCACCATGACCCTGGACGGCCTCGCCTTCGAGGAAGCCTATCTGGAAGACAAGACGGGCACGGCCGTTTCTGTGGCCTCTTTCGTTGCCAGCGAGGTGGTCCTGCCCCCGGCCGACGGCTCCAAGTCCTTCGAGGATGTGGCCGATTACAAGAGCATCGAGGCCGAAGGCATCGAGATTACGGAAGGCGACATCACCAAGGCGCGCCTGGAATCGGCCTATGCCGCCATCAACAGCCGCGAAGGCAACCTGCCGACCTCGGGCGAACTGACCCTTTCCGGCCTGACCATGGCCGTATCGGAAATGGATGCCTCCTCGGAAAAGCAGCTGACAGATCTGGGTTACGAGACCGTCAGCGCTGATCTGTCGACCGACTTCAAGTGGGATCCGGTGACCGGGGTTCTGGATCTGCAGAAGCTGGACATCACCGCCGCTGACATTGGCGGTGTTTCCCTCGCTGTCCAGATCGGCGGTTTCACCAAGGAAGTGGCCGAAAAGCTGTCTGCCGCCAAGGACAACAGCGAAGAAGCCATGGCCATTCTCCAGGGGCTGACGGTCAACTCCATGCGCCTGCGCTTCGACAACGGCTCCATCGTCGACCGTCTGCTGGACCAGCAGGCCAAGACCGCCGGTTCGGACCGCGCCGCAGTCGTAAGCCAGCTCAAGACCGGCCTGCCGATGATGCTTGCCCTACTCCAGAACCCGGAGTTCCAGGCCAAGGTGGCAACCGCCGCTGCCGAGTTCCTGGACAACCCGGTGTCGCTGCAGGCTGATGCAAAGCCGTCTGCACCGGTCTCCATCGCGCAGATCTTCGGAACGGCCGTCATGGCGCCGCAGGGCCTGCCGCAGATCCTCGGGATCGACGTAACGGCCAACAAGAAATAAGCGCCGTTTGACGGTCCCGCATCCGGCGATGGTTCCCCATCAACGGAACCATAGACCGGACGCCTGAATTCAGAACCAGCCAGCGCGGCGGTTTGACTGAACTGCCGCGCTTTGCATTTTCACAAAAGGAGGCCAAGCCTTGTTGCCGAACCCGATCTTCACCCGCTTCAGCGCCCGCACCGCCACGGTGGTGCTGGTCATGTCGCTGCCCTCGCACGCTTTTGCCAACCAGGCCAGCGTGCTGGTGGACCGCTGGATGGCGGATTTCACCAGCATGGGGGCTTCCGTTGCCAGCTATGAACGCGCCGAAGACGGTGCAACCGGGAATGACGTCACCATCCATGGCATCAAGATCGAGTTCGCCATTCCGCTGCCCGGCGGCGAGGACAAGGTGGACGTGAAGCTGGGCATTGACGCCGTTTCCTTCGAGGGCATGACCGAGACGGACAAGGGCTACGAGGCCGCCAGGATTTCCGTGCCGGGAACAGCCCAGGCAGACGTTGAAATCCCCGGCAAGTTCTTCGACACGTCCTCACACCGGCAGACCACGCTGGAGATCCCGGACCCGGAAGACGAGACTGCGGATGCACCGGCCGAAGGCGAAGCTGGCGAAAGCGCCGAGGCTCCCGAGGCCGCCGCACCGGAGGCAAAGCCTGCCGAACCGGTGAGGATCATCCTCAGCCAGACCGGCTATGTGGCCGAAGGCATGGCCTGGAGCCGCATCCCCGATGTGCCGGAAGATCCGCAGCGCCCGGTGACCCGTTACTTCGACATTGCCCGCACGCTGCTGGACGGCAAGGGTGACCGCTATCACATCGAGACGATGACACTGGAGATGACCGGCCCGGACGGCATGAACCAGAAGACCGTCTACGAAGACTATGCGATGACCGGGTACAAGGATTTCCGGATCGACGAGTATTCGGTCGGCAAGACGGTCCAGACCCAGGACTTCATGCCCCTGGAACCCGGCGGCCAGATGGCCCAGATGACCATGACGATCGGCAAGCAGGTGGTGAAGGACATCGACTTCATGCCGCTGCTGACCCTGATCGGCCAGGGCTCCGACCCGAGCCGCTTGACCATCATGGGCAGCCAGACCGTTGAAGAGATGACCGTCAACGTCGCCAGCGTCGACGTCAAGATCGACAGCCTCACCGCGGATCCCATGAGCATCACCAAGGCGGTAACCCTGCCCCTTTGGCCTTATCTTGACCAGCTGGTGCTGGATGAAGATGCCGTTGACAGCGACGAGGCCGGCAAGGCCGCCCTCGCCTCGCTGCAGTTCTTCAAGGCCGACGGCATGGCCGTCAATGGTGTCAGCTTCACCGCTCCGGACGTGAGCGGCGGTCTCGACAAGTTCGAGATGAAGGACATCAGCAGCAACGGCCTCGGCATTGTTGCCTTCGACGGCCTCAAGGTCGATGTGACGAAGCCGCAGGAAAAGGTCGAGATCAATCTTGGCCGCATCGCGGTGGGCGAGATCGACTTCCCGCTGATGGACTCCCTCGTGCGGATCTCCATTGCCAGCATGAGCGGCATGGAGCCCTCCGTGCAGGACATTCTCGATGCCCGCCCGATCATCGGTCTGGCCGAGGTTCTGGGCGTTTCGGTCAAGGCGGCCGCCATCGGCGATCAGGAGATCGCTCTGGACACCTACCGCCAGACCGAGAAGGGCCACATCAACCGCATCCCGACCGAGGCTGGCCTTGTCATCAAGGGCCTGCGCTTCCCGGCGGCGATTGTGCCCGACCCGCAGTTCCAGGACCTGGCCGCGCGCCTCAACATCACCGAAGTGGTCATCGACCAGAACTTCGAAATGAACTGGGATGAAGCAACAGGTGACCTGACGCTCAAGGACCTGAGCCTTGAGATGAAGGACGGCGGCAGGATCCACATGACCTTCACCATCGGCGGTATCCCGAAGGACATCTTCGAGAACCCGGAACTGGCGCAGCTGGCCCTGGCAACCGCCAGCATTAAGTCTGGCCGTATCGAAGCTGAAAATCTCGCTGTCCTGTCGGCCTTCATCGGCGTTCAGGCGGACGAGGCGGGCCTCACCCAGGAAGAGCTCGCCGCCGGCCTCGTCGACGCGATGGCGCAGGACATGGGTCCGCTCACCGGCACCCGCTTCGGCGAGGAACTGCTGGAGGCTGCCCGCACCTTTGCCGCCGACCCGAAGAACATCGTGATCGAAATGGCGCCGAAAGCACCGGTCCCGGTCACGCAGCTTCTGGGTGCAGGCGCCACCGCTCCGCAGACCCTTCCGGATCTGCTGGGCGCAAGCGCCACGGCCAAGTAACCCCCGTTCCCGGCGCGCCTCACGCACCGGGAACAGCACAGCTGACACAGCAAACAAGAACGCCGGGCAGATCCCTCTGCCCGGCGTTTCTGTTTTCCGGTCGCATATTGCCAATCCGGCAGCTCCGGATCAGCTCACGCCGCCATCACGTTGACAGGGTCAGTTCTCCTTACTTCACCATGACGGTGATACAGCCGGAGAGGCTCTTGCCCTTCACCTTGGGCGTCGTGTTCTTGGTGCAGAACTGATCTTCACCCTTGAAGTTGTGCGCAGGCGTATAGATCAACCCCTGCCCCTTCACCACCGACACCTTCCCGTTTTTCGGCTGCCGGGTGATGGTTACATCCGTGGCAGGTTCGCGTGTTTTCTTCGCCTCATCAATAAATCCGGGAAAGCTGATTTTACAAACCTTGTCGGCGGAAGTCATTTCGAAGCTTCCCTTGCCATTTCCCGTTCCCCACCCGCGGCCGTTTGAACCACTACATTCTGCGTGAGCAGAAGCGGTAACTGCCACAAGGGCGAATGCTGCGATTGAAAGTCTGATAACGGGGCTCATCAGATGATTTCCTTTTCAGTATGACTGACAGGAACCATTGGTTTATTCTAGCCCCACCCAAGTCAATTGAAAAACCTGATAGCAACGGTAAAAGCGGAAAATTTCCGGATGTTTAGATTTTGAATTCAAACACTTGAGCTATTTCTTGGAGGGCAGGAATGGGCGAAGGGGAAGCTGACAACGGGCCTGAAATCGACAGATGGCACCTCTTGCTGGATGAGCTGTGCAACCAGTCCGGTGATTATGACAATGCCCGTCTGGGTAGCGAGCTTTGCCGCCGCCTTGGCAAAAGAGAAGATACGCACTTCGAAACGGCCGTCAGGAACCTGCGCAACTGGCGCGCCGGCCGGCATATTCCCCGGCAGCGGAATTTCATGATTCTTTCCGAGTTGATGAATGTGCAGCGCAGCCCCGCCCTGCGCGCCCGGTGGAACGCTCTCTATGCCAAGGCGCGGGAGCTTGAGGACAAAACTGGCGGCAGCACCGGCAACGGCCCGGAAGACGAGCTTGAGAAGGACCAGGAGGCGTTCGAGGTTGGGCCGTTGCAGCCGGCCCCGCCTCCGGGCCTGGTACCGCCGGCCCTGGTGGCGGATATTTCTCTACGGCCAGCAAAACTGCGTGGAGCCGCTTTTGGTCTTCTGATGTTCCTGTGCGGAATCGGCGCCTCGGAGCTCTACAGGGCGGAACCATGGCTCTGGTTTCACTCCGGCCCGGTTTACCCTCTCATCGTGCTGCGCCCGCATGTGTCCATGGCCGTGGGCGAAAGCATCGTCATTCACGGCGAGCGCGGCGACTGTGGCAAGCTGCCACCAGACTGGGAGTATGTGCTGACCCGCTTGCCCGTCAGCCGCATCGGCGATTTCTCGGACGGCGGGATCGTCAGACGCAACAGCAATTTCTGCAAGGGCGAGACACCTGCACGCGCCGTCGTCTTCACGGCGCGCCGGACCGGCGTGGAGGAGTTCCTGGTGCTGGGCGACGTGATGCGGGTCACTGTCACGGACGCACCGCTTTGACCGTTTGGCCAGGCCCGAAAGGGCGTCAGCTGCCTGCCATCACGCATCACCCCTTCGCCGTGTCGCGGAACTGCAGATCGTAAAGCCGCCGGTAGACGCCATCATGGGCCAGAAGCGCTTCGTGCGTGCCGGTTTCCACCACGCGGCCCCGGTCGAACACGGCAATGCAATCCGCATCGCGCACGGTGGAAAGCCGGTGGGCGATGACGAGCGTGGTGCGGCCCTGCATCAGGCGCTTCAGCGCACCCTGCACCTTGGCTTCCGATTCCGCATCCAGCGCCGAGGTCGCCTCGTCCAGCAGCAGGATCGGCGCGTCGCGCAGCATGGCACGGGCGATGGCGATGCGCTGGCGCTGGCCGCCGGACAGCCGTCCGCCGCCCTCGCCCACGAAGGTGTCATAGCCCTGCTCCATTGCCTCGATGAACTCATGCGCATTGGCATCCACCGCCGCGCGGATGATATCCGCATCCCCGGCGCCGGGACGGCCAAGGGCGATGTTGTCGCGGATGGAGAGGTCGAAGAGGAAGGTATCCTGCGTCACCAGCGCGATCTGGTCGCGCAGGGAGGCGAGCGTGACCTGCCGGATGTCCTGACCGTCGATCAGAATGCGGCCCGTGCGGATGTCGTAGAACCGCTCCAGCAGCGAGAAGGTGGTGGACTTGCCGGCCCCCGAAGAGCCGACCAGCGCCGTTACCTTGCCAGCCTGCGCCACCAGGTCGAGCCCGGTCAGAACCGGCTTGTCGCCATAGGTGAAATGCACGCCCTCAAACCGGACCTCGCCCTTGCCGGTCTTCAGCTCAACGGCATCCGGCGCATCCTCGAAGGCGGGCGGGCGGTCCAGCATCTCGAACATGAGGCGCACGCCGACCAGATTGGAGCTGAGGTTCACATGCAGGCGGGCGAGGCGTTTCACCGGTTCATAGGCGAGCAGCAGCGCGGTGATGAAGGAGAAAAACCCTCCCGGATCCTTGCCCTGCTCGATGACGCTGAAGCCGCCATAGAGAATGACCAGCGCAATGGCAAAGCCGCCGAGAGATTCCATCAAGGGCGAGGTGCGGGCCGTCAGCGCCGCAATGCGGTTGGCCCGGCGCTCCACATCGGTGATGGCCTTGTCCATCTCGGCGCGCATCCGGTCCTCCACACGGAAGGCCTTGACCACGCGCACGCCGATCGCGGTTTCCTGCACGGCGGAAACGATCTTGGTGGTGGACACGAACTGGGATTTGGCGTGCTTGCGCACCCGCCGGACCAGCAGCGACACACCGAAGAC
Source organism: Pannonibacter sp. Q-1 (assembly GCF_054073275.1). Classification (NCBI taxonomy): domain Bacteria; kingdom Pseudomonadati; phylum Pseudomonadota; class Alphaproteobacteria; order Hyphomicrobiales; family Stappiaceae; genus Pannonibacter; species Pannonibacter sp. Q-1. The sequence goes on along the minus strand of NZ_JBSXNB010000002.1, from coordinate 17,440 downwards.
GGCGGGCGGCATGATCAGCAGCGCGATGGCGCTGAGGCCGGGGTCCTGAATGACCATGACGGCGACGAGCCCGACAACGCTCAACAGATCTCGTCCGAGCGACAGCACCACCATGTCCAGCACGCTGCGGGCGGCCTGTGCATTGTGCGAAAGCCGCGTCGCCAGATCACCCAACGGCGTGCGGTCGAAGAAGGCCATGTCCTGCCGGGTGATGGTGCGGAACAGGCGGCGCTGGCAATCGGCGACAATGGCATTGCCGATCCGGCTCATCGTCACCTGCTGGCCGTAGGTCGAGATCCCCTTCACCGCGAAGATGGCCATCACCGTAAAGGCAATCAGCCGGACCATGGACTGGTCACGGTTGACGAAGACCTCGTTGATCACGTCGCGCATGATCCAGGCGCTGGCAGCGGTCGAACCGGCCACGAGGCCCATGAACAGGAAGGACAGGAGATAGCCCGGCACATGGGCGCGGGCATTTTCGGAAACGAGACGCCGGATCACCTCATAGGTGCCGTCCGGGTCCTGAAACCAGGTCTTGACGCTCACGTTTCACGCCTCTGGTCTGCAGCGGTCCGCGCTCTGAGCGCAAAGATCACCGCCGGATAATACGGCTGCGCCCGCTTTTCGGCGGGCGCAGCATCAGATCACTTGGCCGGGAGGTTAAGCCGCAGATGCAGCTCCCGCAGCTGTTCGTTGCTGGGCGGCGTCGGCGCGCCCATCAGAAGATCCTGCGCCTGCTGGTTCATCGGGAACAGCGACACTTCGCGCAGGTTCTTTGCCCCGACCAGCAGCATGATGATGCGGTCCACGCCAGCGGCCATGCCGCCATGCGGCGGTGCGCCATACTGGAAGGCGCGGTAGAGGCCGCCGAAGCGCTCTTCCACGTCCGAGGCGCTGAGGCCCACCTTCTCGAAGGCCTTGACCATCAGCTCCGGCGACTGGTTACGGATCGAACCGGACGCAATCTCGAAGCCATTGCAGACCATGTCATACTGATAGGCCTTGATGGTCAGCGGGTCCTGGTTCTCCAGCGCCTCCATGCCGCCCTGCGGCATCGAGAAGGGATTGTGGGCGAAATCGAGCTTCTTCTCGTCCTCGTTCCACTCATAGAACGGGAAGTCGACAATCCAGCACAGCTCGAACCGGTCACGGTCGACGAGGTTCAGATCCTCGCCTGCGCGGGTGCGTGCTTCGCCGGCAAACTTGTAGAACTTCGCCGGATCACCGGCGACGAAGAAGGCGGCATCGCCATCTTCAAGGCCGAGCTGCTGGCGGATCGCTTCGGTGCGCTCCTCGCCGATGTTCTTGGCAATGGGGCCTGCGCCTTCCAGCACATCGCCTTCCTTGCGCCAGAAAATGTAGCCGAGGCCCGGCTGGCCCTGCCCCTGCGCCCAGGAGTTCATCCGGTCACAGAAGGCGCGGCTGCCGCCGGTCTTGGCCGGAATGGCCCAGACCTGGTTGCGCTCGTCTTCCAGCATGCGGGCGAAGATCTTGAAGCCCGAACCGCGGAAGTGGTCGGACACCTCCTGCATGACGATCGGGTTGCGCAGATCCGGCTTGTCGGAGCCGAACATGCGGATCGAATCGTCATAGGCGATGCGGCGGAAGGTCTGCGTCACCGGCTTGCCTTCGGCAAATTCCTCGAAGATGCCGCGGATCACCGGTTCCATGGTGGTCCACACGTCTTCCTGCGTGACGAAGCTCATCTCCAGGTCGAGCTGGTAGAACTCGCCCGGCAGACGGTCGGCGCGCGGGTCCTCGTCGCGGAAGCAGGGAGCGATCTGGAAATAGCGGTCGAAACCCGCCATCATCAGAAGCTGCTTGTACTGCTGCGGCGCCTGGGGCAGCGCGTAGAAGGTGCCCGGATGAATGCGGCTCGGCACCAGGAAGTCACGCGCCCCCTCCGGCGAGGAGGCGGTGAGGATCGGCGTCGAATATTCGGTAAAGCCGCCCTTGGTCATCTCGCGGCGCATGGCGGCGATGATCTGGGTGCGCTTGACGATGTTCTTGTGCAGCGTGTCGCGGCGCAGGTCGAGGAAGCGGTAGGTCAGGCGGACGTCTTCCGGATACTCCTGCTCGCCGAACACCGGCAGCGGCAGTTCCTTGGCAGCGCCCAGCACTTCCATGTCGCGGATGAACAGCTCGATCTCGCCGGTCGGCAGGCCAGTGTTCACCGTCTCTGCCGTGCGGGCCTTCACCTCGCCGTCGATGCGGATGCACCATTCGGAGCGGACGGTTTCAGCCAGCTTGAAGGCGGCGCTGTCCGGGTCAACCACGCACTGGGTGATGCCGTAATGGTCACGCAGGTCGATGAAAAGAAGCCCGCCATGATCGCGCACGCGGTGAACCCAGCCCGACAGGCGAACGGTTTCCCCAACGTGGCTCGCGCGCAATTGGCCGCAAGTGTGGCTCCGGTAGCGGTGCATGCAGTCCTCGACAATCTCGGCAATGAACAAGGAGCGCGCCCCGCAAAAGGGCACGCAATCGTGCGAGCGACAAGCCACGTTGTGCCGCCAAAGTCAAGACGCAGGCGGGTTTCCTCCCCCGTTCCAGCCCTTCCGGGGCATACCGCGCCAGAGCCGTGCGCGCCAACCGATCACTTTCCGTGAAGTGTCCATTCACCTCGTGAACTGTTTTCACCGGCAAACGCAGAGTACAACGGGATACAAGGGAATTGCAGGCGGCCTGCGGCCTTTGAGTCGGGGCCAGGCACCGCCGCACCCAGAACTGACCAGAGGTCCAAGAGCGCAGCAGCAAAGCGCCGGCCCGCAATCGCAACGCGCCTTCCAGAGAAACCGATGTCAACGATCCGCCCGCTCATTCCCCTGCTTGCCACCGCCGGCATTCTCATCGGCGGCAACGGGCTGCAGGGAACCTTCATCTCGCTGCGCGCGCTGGAGGAAGGCTTTTCGCCGCAGACCATCGGCGTCATCGGCACGGGCTACAACATCGGCTTCGCCATCGGCTGCATCTATATCACGCGGATCATCCGGGCCATCGGCCACATCCGCGCCTTCTGCGCCCTGGCAGCGATCGCCGCCGCCGCCTCCATGCTGATGCTGCTCTATATCGCGCCCCTGCCCTGGTTCCTGATGCGCCTCGTTCAGGGGCTTTGCATCGCCGGACTGTTTGCCGTCGTGGAAAGCTGGCTCAATGCGCGCGTCACCAATGCCAACCGCGCCCGCACGCTTTCCATCTACCGCTTTGTCGATCTCGGCGCGGTAACCTTGGGCCAGTACATCATCCCGGCGGTCGGGGTCAGCGGTTTCGAGCTGTTCGTCATCATCGCCATGACGCTGACACTTTCGCTGGTGCCGATCTCCCTCACCGATCGCACCAGCCCGGCGGTGCCCGAACATGTGCGCTTCGATGTGCGGGTGCTGTGGCGTGTCTCGCCCCTGGCGACCATCGGCTGTATCGTTGTGGGCTTCACCAACGCCAGCTTCCGCTCGCTTGGCCCCGTCTATGCGGACGGCATCGGCATGACGGTCACCTCGATCGCCACCTTCATGAGCGCGGGCATCTTTGCCGGTGTGGTGCTGCAATATCCGCTGGGGCATTATTCGGACAAACTGGACCGGCGGCTGATCATCCTCATCGCCACTTTCGGCTCCTTCGTCTCCGGCATTTTCCTGGCGCAGGTGGCGGGCGAAAGTGTCTGGCTCAATTATCTGGGCATCTTCGCCTTCGGTGCCTTCGCCATGCCGCTCTATTCCCTGTGCTCGGCCCATGCCAACGACCACGCAGCCCCCGGCCAGCATGCGCTTGTTTCGGCCGGAACCCTGTTTTTCTGGTCGGTCGGGGCCATTGCCGGACCGCTCTTTGCCTCGATGCTGATGGGCCGTTACGGGCCGCATTCCCTCTTCTGGTACACCGCCGCCGTGCAGGGGCTGTTCATGGTCTACACGGTGATGCGGATGATGCAGCGCGAAGGCGTTCCGGCCGAAGGCCGCCGCAGCCGCTTCCGCTCCCTCCTGCGCACCTCCGCCTTCTTCGCCAAGCTGGCGGGATCGGGAGGCGCAAAGGAAAAGCCGTGAGGGAGTGTATCCTCACGGCGTCGCCCCGGCCAAGCGCAGCGCGCGCCGGGGACTACTCGCTTGCAGAGAGAGGCCATCGTCCGAAGCCGTCAGGCTGGGAAATGAACCCTCGCATGCCTTTACTCTTCGAAACAGTCTCATCCCTCTGCGAATGAGTGGTCCCCGGATCTGCGCTTCGCTTCGTCCGGGGCGACGCCGGGATTGAGTGGCAAGGCTCAACACATCTCCGGCTCATACTGCGGCGTGATGGAGCCTGGAAGCCATAAAGACGTCAGCGCCGGAAACGGCACAAACCCCGTTTCAATCCAGCGCCTGAATGAGCGGATGCCATTGCGCCAGAACATCGGCGGGAGCTGCCGGCGGATCGAAGACGCTGGTTCCGCTGGCAGCATGGCGGGCATAGATCACCCGGTCGGCAATTTCGGTCAGCAGCGGATAGCCTGCCTCCTGCGCCTGCTGCTGCAGCAGAAGCTGATCAGCCCGGCTGCGCCGGACCCGGTTGGCCACGACGAGAATTTCCGCCTTGCCCTTGCGGATGCGTTTCATTTCCGCGAGCCGTTTCAGGAACGCTGCCGTCGCGTCCCAGTCGAAGGCCGACGGCATCAGCGGCACGACAATGTCATCGGCCTCCCCCACAAGATCCTTTGCCCGCTCACCGCGCAGGCCGCCGGGGCCATCGATGAAGATGACCCCCTGGCTGAAGGACGGCATGTCATGCTCTCCCTTGCTCCAGTCGAGCCCATGGATCACCGGCAGGCCTTGCGGCCGGCGCTTGAGCCAGCCCAGCGACGAGCGCTGCCGGTCGGCATCAGCGAGAAACACCCGCTCGCCCCGCACGGCGAAGGCAGCCGCAAGCGTGGTGGCAAACGTGGTCTTGCCACAGCCGCCCTTGCTGTTGACGATGAGAATCCTGCGCATGAAGCTGTCCTCCGGAACCTGAGCTTTGCGCAGGTGTTTCCCTCATGCAACCTCGCCGGCGCACATTACAAGAGGCTGACGGTTTCATGGCGACAAGATGGCAAGTCTGCGGTATAGACCAGAGTTACCATGAATCTGATCACGACCACATCTGACCTCGCCGACGCCTGCAAGCGCCTTGCCGCCCATGATTACGTGACTGTGGACACGGAATTCCTGCGCGAGACGACATTCTGGCCGAAGCTCTGCGTTATCCAGCTGGCTGGCCCGGATGACGCCTTCATCGTCGACGCACTGGCCACCGGGCTTGACCTTGCGCCCTTCTTCGAGCTGATGCGCGATCAGTCCGTCATCAAGGTGTTCCATGCCGCCCGGCAGGATATCGAGATCGTCTATCATCTCGGCGGCCTGATCCCGACGCCCCTTTTCGACACTCAGGTCGCGGCAATGGTCTGCGGCTTTGGCGACTCGGTCTCCTATGACCAGCTGGTGCAACGCATCACCGGTGCGCGCATCGACAAGTCGTCCCGCTTCACCGACTGGGCCCGCAGGCCCCTGACGCAGAAGCAGCTGGAATATGCGCTGGCGGACGTCACCTACCTGCGCGACGTCTATCTGTTCCTCAAGGCCAACCTTGCCGAACAGAACCGCATCAGCTGGGTGGGCGACGAAATGCAGGTGCTGCTGTCGGAGGGCACCTACCGGACCGAACCGGAAGACGCCTGGCAGCGCCTGAAGATGCGCGTGCGCAAGCCCATCGAACTCGCCGTGCTGATGGAAGTGGCCGCCTGGCGCGAGCGCGAGGCCCAGTCCCGCGACGTGCCGCGCTCCCGCGTGCTCAAGGATGATGCCATCTACGAGATTGCCGCCCAGCAGCCGGTCAATGCGGACGCCCTCAGCCGCCTGCGCACCATCCCGCGCGGCTTCGAACGCTCCAAACAGGCCGAGGACATCCTCAAGGCCGTCAACGCCGCCATGAGCCTGCCCAAGGAGAAGCTGCCGAAGCTGCCCAAGGGCCGTCAGGCGCCCGATGGCTCTGCCGCCGCGGTGGACCTTCTGAAGGTGCTGCTGAAGCTCGTCAGCGAACAGCAGGGCGTTGCCGCCAAGGTGATCGCGACGGTCGAAGATCTGGAGCAGATCGCCGCCGATGATCAGGCCAGCGTGCCTGCGCTGGAAGGCTGGCGCCGCGAAATGTTCGGCGAGATGGCCCTGAAGCTCAAGCGCGGCGAAATCGCCCTCGCCTTCGACGGCCGCCAGGTCGTGGCGCTGGAGCAGCCCGCCAAGTCCAAGGCCGCTGCGGAGTAATCCGGCAGGCAGTCTAAAGATTGAAAAGCCCCCGGCGCCGCGAGGTTCCGGGGGCTTTTTTTGTTCCTCCAACGCGCCACCCGGCGCCGCAACAAAAACCCCCGGAACCTTCCGGTTCCGGGGGCTTCAAACTCAGCTGTCCTTCAGACTGATCAAACCGTCAGGCCAATCAGGCCTTCAGGCCAATCAAGCTTTCAGGATGGAGCGGCCGGCGAAACGGGCCTGGGAGCCCAGTTCCTGCTCGATGCGCAGCAGCTGGTTGTACTTGGCAAGCCGGTCGGAACGGGCCAGCGAGCCGGTCTTGATCTGGCCGCAGTTGGTGGCAACGGCGAGGTCGGCAATGGTTGCGTCCTCGGTCTCGCCCGAACGGTGCGACATGACGGCGGTGTAACCGGCCTTGTGGGCGGTTTCCACGGCGTCCAGCGTCTCGGTCAGGGAGCCGATCTGGTTCACCTTGACGAGGATCGAGTTGGCGGTGGCGCTGGCAATGCCCTGGCGCAGGCGGCTGGTGTTGGTCACGAACAGGTCGTCGCCCACCAGCTGCACGCGGTTGCCGCACAGCTCGGTCACGGCCTTCCAGCCGGCCCAGTCGTCTTCGGCCATGCCGTCTTCGATGGAGATGATCGGATAACGGGCGCTGAGGTCGGCGAGGTAAGCGGCCATCTGGTCCGAGTCCAGCGTCTTGCCTTCACCGGCCAGAACGTACTTGCCGTCCTTGTAGAACTCGGTGGAAGCGGCGTCGAGCGCGAGGTAGATGTCCTCACCCGGCTTGTAACCGGCCTTCTCGATGGCCTTCATGACGAAGCCGATGGCAGCGTCGGTCGATTCGAGGTTCGGCGCAAAGCCGCCTTCGTCACCCACGTTGGTGTTGTGACCGGCGTCCTTCAGAGCCTTCTTCAGCGTGTGGAACACTTCCGCACCCATGCGCAGCGCCTCGGAGAAGTTCTCCGCGCCCACCGGCATGATCATGAATTCCTGGAAGTCGATCGGGTTGTCCGCATGGGCGCCGCCGTTGATGATGTTCATCATCGGCACCGGCAGCAGGCGGGCGGAGGCGCCGCCGACATAGCGGTAGAGCGGCAGGCCGGAGGACTGGGCAGCAGCCTTGGCAACGGCCAGCGACACGCCGAGGATGGCGTTGGCGCCAAGGCGGGCCTTGTTCGGGGTGCCGTCCAGCTCGATCATGGTCTGATCGATGTGGATCTGGTCTTCGGCGTCGAGGCCACCGATGGTGTCGAAGATCTCGCCGTTGACGGCATCGACGGCCTTCAGCACGCCCTTGCCCAGGTAACGGGAGCCGCCGTCGCGCAGCTCGACAGCCTCATGCGCACCGGTCGAAGCACCGGAGGGCACGCCGGCGCGGCCAAAGGCGCCGTCTTCCAGCAGCACGTCCACTTCAACGGTCGGATTGCCGCGGCTGTCCAGAATTTCGCGCGCCGTGATATCGACAATGGCGGTCATTCGTATCTCCTCGAGATCAGCCCGGCCGGCCCTCCGGCACGGGCAAGGTAGGGACCGGACAATTGTCCGGCGCATTCACATCCCCCGGCAGCCGGCAGCGGCCACGGCAAGGGCAAAAGGTCAGGACTGCGCGGCAGCCTTCACCACGCGGTCAATGTCGCGCACCTGAGCAAGCAGCGCGCCCAGGTCCTTCAGCGGCACCATGTTCGGACCATCGGACGGAGCATTGTCCGGGTCGTCATGGGTCTCGATGAAGAGCCCTGCGATGCCTGCAGCGGCAGCCGCACGGGCGAGAACCGGCACCATGGTGCGGTCACCGCCTGTGGAAGCGCCCTGCCCGCCCGGCTGCTGAACCGAGTGGGTGGCATCGAACACCACCGGCGCACCGGTGCGCGCCATGATGGGAAGAGAGCGCATGTCCGTGACAAGCGTATTATAGCCGAAGGACGCGCCGCGCTCGGTGAGCAGCACATTCGGATTGCCGCTCTCGACGATCTTGGCCAGCACATTGGCCATGTCCCAGGGCGCCAGGAACTGGCCCTTCTTCACATTCACCGTCCGCCCCGTGCGGGCAGCGGCGACGAGAAGGTCCGTCTGGCGGCAGAGGAAGGCGGGGATCTGAAGGATATCAACAACTTCCGCAACCGGCGCACACTGGGCCTCGTTGTGGATGTCGGTGATCACCGGCATGCCGAAGGTCTCGCGCACTTCGGCGAAAACCGGCAGAGCCTCCTTGAGGCCGATGCCGCGCTTGCCCGTCAGCGAGGTGCGGTTTGCCTTGTCGAAAGAGCTCTTGAAAACAACGGGTATGCCGAGATTTCCGGCGATTTCCTTCACTGCGGCTGCCATCTCCAGCGCGTGGGCGCGGCTTTCCATCTGACAGGGACCGGCAATGAGGGAGAAAGGCGCGTCATTGGAGAATGTGACGTTGCCAACAACGACTTCCTTGTTCGGAGTCACCATGCGCAGATCATCCTTTGGGCGTAGGGGCCAACGGGGTCTGCATACAGGCCTTTTGCCCCTGCCGCAACTCCGCAGAACCCCAAGCAACCCCGTTTCGCATTTGCGAAAAATTTGATATTCAGGAGGTGTTGCCTGCAATCCTGCCATGTTTCGGCGCCAGCGTGAGCAACCTACAGCATATTGACCGGACAAACAGTCCACGTGTTTCAGGAGTATTTTCCATGAGCAGACCGATCCGCAAGGCCGTATTGCCGGTGGCAGGTCTCGGTACGCGTTTTCTTCCCGCGACCAAGGCCGTTCCGAAAGAGATGCTCACGATTGTTGACCGCCCGATCATCCAGCACGTGGTGGACGAAGCCCGTGCCGCCGGTATCGAGCACATTGTTTTCGTGACGGGCCGCAACAAGCACGTCATCGAAGATCATTTCGACATCAATTACGAGCTGGAAGACACCCTGCGCCGCCGCAACAAGGCCGCTGCGCTGGAACTTCTCGACAAGATCCGCCCGGATGCGGGCAGCACCAGCTTCACCCGCCAGCAGGAGCCGCTGGGTCTGGGCCATGCCATCTGGTGCGCCCGTGACATCATCGGCGACGAGCCCTTCGCCATCCTGCTGCCGGACGTGATCGTCAAGTCGCAGAAGAGCTGCCTCGCCCAGATGGTCGACGTCTACAACGAGCGCGGCGGCAACGTCATCGCCGTTGAAGAAGTGCCGGAAGACCAGACCCACCAGTACGGCATCGTCAAGCTGGCCAGCGGCGGTCCGCGCGGCCGCGCCATGCCGATCGAAGGCATGGTGGAAAAGCCGGCTCCGGGCACCTCTCCGTCCAACCTGATGATCACCGGCCGCTACATCCTGCAGCCGGAAATCTTCAAGCTGCTCTCCGAACAGGAGAAGGGCGCAGGCGGCGAGATCCAGCTGACCGACAGCATGATCAAGCTGATGGAGAACCAGACCTTCACATCGCTTCAGTTCGAGGGCCGCTCCTATGACTGCGGCTCGAAGATCGGCTTCATCGCCGCCAACATCGCCTTCGGCCTCGAACAGTCCGACATTTCCGGCGAGCTGATGACGATCATGTCCGACCTGACCCGCGCCAAGGCCGCCGAATAAACAGCTATCCGGAAGCAGAGCAATTCAAGGGGCGGAGCAATCCGCCCCTTTTGCGTGAGCGCGTTGCTTTTCAGGCTTTAGGGGGCATATTTTTCGGAAAACATGCGCTCTGAAAGCTGTGAGATTGACGCTCTGCTGCAAAAACTGCCGCGCGGCTGCAGACAACAGCAGCCCTCTGCAAACGAGTGGTCCCCGGCTCGCGCTGCGCTTGGCCGGGGTGACTCCCAGTGTTTGCTGGCAGGGCAGTACTCTCGGTCTATGCCGCATGCTGCAGAGTGATGCACAGATATCCCACCCATTCAGCGTCGCCCCGGACGCAGCGAAGCGGAGATCCGGGGACCACTCGCTTGCAGAGCGGTGAGAATTGTTTCCGCAGCTCAAATTGGCCTGAGTGGAGCTTACCGCAGAGCCCGGAACAACGGCCCTTCCCCGGCAAACAGTTTCCCGCCGCCGTTTTTCTCTGTCCCACCCCCGCTCTCCTCCCGAAAACGTGACGAAACAGGCAGATCTCTTTGCCGTTTTCTGGCGTAATCTTCTCATGTTCCACACGCGAGGAGACGCGCCATGAACAAGGTGGCCAGAAGGGTGATGTGGGGGGTGATGTGGGTTCTATGCGGCAATCTGGGCCTTGTGCTGTCCCCGGACCCGGCAGCGCTGAGGCTCGGGCCTCAGGCGGTCCAGGCCGAAGAGGCCTCGGGCCAGGAGTTTCGCCAGCTTATCCAGCAGCAGATGCAGGCCTTCCGGCGCAATGACGCTGCGGGGGCCTTTTCATTTGCCACGCCCGGATTGCAGCAGCAGTTCATGACGCCGGACATCTTCATCAACATGGTGAAGGAGGTCTACATGCCGGTCTACCGGCCGAAGAGCGTCAGCTTCGGCAAGCTGCGCCAGACGAAAAGCGGCCCCGTGCAGGAGGTCTTCGTCACCGGTCCCGATGGTGACGACTGGCTGGCGCTTTATTCCTTCGCACAGCGGGAAGACGGCACCTGGGGCATCTCCGGCTGCATCCTGCGCAAGGACAAGGGCTTTCAGGCCTGAGGTTTTCTCTGGAAGTCAACTGGCCTGCGGCGCATGGGGCAAACACCACGGCCCGCATCCCCTCCTCACGCGCCGTCCCGGCCTCTGAGCCGGGACCTGTCAGGGACGCAGTGACATTCCATGTCGAACCTGCGGGCCGCAGGCCTGACGTCCGATGGGGCGAACGTGGTGCCACCCTAACAGGCCCCGGCACAAGGCCGGGGCGGCGCGGGATGTGCGGTCCGGGACCCATCACAGCGGCGGCAGGTCGCCCCTGGCCCAGCCTTCCTTGACGCTGAGGCGGTGATCCTCGAAGCGGCCAGCCTCGATGGCGTCGCGCATGCCCTGCATGAGCTGCTGGTAATAGGCAAGGTTGTTCCACGTCAGCAGCATGGCAGCCAGCCCCTCGCCCGCCTTCACCAGATGATGCAGATAGGCGCGTGAATAGTCGCGCGCCGCCGGGCAGTCGCTTTCCTCGTCCAGCGGGCGCGGATCATCGGCGTGGCGCGCATTCTTCAGGTTGATCTTGCCGCGTCGGGTGAAGGCAAGGCCATGGCGGCCGGCGCGGGTCGGCATCACGCAGTCGAACTGGTCGATGCCCCGCGCAACGCTTTCCAGAATGTCGTCCGGCGTGCCGACGCCCATCAGGTAGCGCGGCTTGTCCACCGGCATCACCGGCGTGGTGACTTCCAGCATGCGCAGCATCACCTCCTGCGGCTCGCCTACCGCAAGGCCGCCGACCGAATAGCCCTCGAAGGGCATGGCAGCGAGGCTTTCCGCAGAGCGGATACGCAGATGCGGCACGTCGCCGCCCTGCACGATGCCGTAGAGCCCCTGCCCCTTTTCAACGCCGCCCATGGCCTCGAATTTGGCCCGCGAGCGTTCGGCCCAGCGGAGCGACAACTCCATCGCTCGCTGCACTTCCTTTTCAGGCGCCGGCAGGCCGATGCATTCGTCCAGCTGCATCTGAATGTCGGACCCGAGCAGCCCCTGGATCTCGACAGAGCGTTCCGGTGTCAGGTGATAACGCTGGCCGTCGATATGGCTCTGGAACTTCACGCCCGTTTCGTCCAGCTTGCGCAGCTGCGCCAGCGACATGACCTGGAAGCCGCCCGAGTCGGTCAGGATGGTGTGCGGCCACTTCATGAAGTGATGCAGACCGCCAAGGCGGGCCACACGCTCGGCACCGGGGCGCAGCATCAGGTGATAGGTGTTGCCCAGCACCACATCGGCGCCAAGCGCGCGCACCTGATCGGTATACATGGCCTTGACGGTCGCCTGCGTGCCGACGGGCATGAAGGCAGGCGTGCGCACGAGGCCATGCGGCGTGGTGATCTCTCCCCGCCGGGCCATGCCATCGGTTGCAAGCAGGCGGAAGGAGAAGCGCTGGGTGTCACCGGTCATCGGTCGATCTCATCCTGGGCGGCGATGCTTCCGGCAGCGGGAAACAGCAGCGAGCTGTCGCCATAGCTGTAGAACCGGTAGTCATCGGCAATCGCATGGGCATAGGCCGCGCGCATGGTATCAAGGCCGCTGAGGGCGGACACCAGCATGAACAGCGTCGAGCGCGGCAGGTGGAAATTGGTCATCAGCGCATCAATGGCGCGGAAGCGGTAGCCCGGCGTGATGAAGATGCGGGTCTCGCCCCGGAAGGCGGCAAGGCCGCCGGGTCTTTGCGCGGCGCTCTCCAGAATGCGCAGCGAGGTGGTGCCGACGGCAACCACCTTGTTGCCCCGCGCCCGCACCGCCTTCAGCGCCGCAGCGGTTTCACCGGAAATCTCGCCCCACTCGGCGTGCATCTCATGCGCGTCCGTGTCATCGGCCTTCACGGGCAGAAAGGTGCCTGCGCCCACATGCAGCGTCACCGTGTGGCGCTCGATGCCGCGTGCATCCAGCATCTCGAACAGGCGCGGCGTGAAATGCAGGCCGGCGGTCGGCGCGGCCACGGCGCCTTCCTTTTCCGCATAGATGGTCTGATAGTCTTCCCGGTCCTGCGCATCCTCGCCGCGCTTGGCCGCGATATAGGGCGGCAGCGGAATGTGGCCGGTGGCGTGAATGGCCGCGTCAAGATCGGGGCCCGAAAGATCGAAGACGAAGAGCACCTCGCCCGTGTCCTTCTTCTCCGCCACGGTCGCGTCCAGCACACCTGCCATGCAGGCCATGCCTTCGCTTTGCGAGCCAAAGCGCACCCGGTCGCCCGGAACCAGCTTCTTGGCCGGGCGGACGAAGGCCCACCAGCGGTCGGCACCGGCGCGCAGATGCAGCGTGGCGCCGATGGTGGCGATGGCCTCACCGCGCTGGCGCGTGCCTTCCAGCTGCGCCGGGATCACCTTGGTGTTGTTGAAGACAAGCGCGTCACCGGGCTGCAGCAGCGCGGGCAGATCTAGAACGCCCCGGTCCTCCAGCACAGGCCCGCCCTGCGGGCGCACCAGAAGCATGCGCGCCATGTCACGCGGCCGGGCGGGCCTCAGGGCGATACGCTCGGGCGGCAGGTCGAAGTCGAAATCGTCAACGCGCATGGGTGCGGGGTCCTGGGATCAAACGGCATCCCGCCGGGGGCTGCGTGACAGTCAGAGGTCCCAGCCACGGTTCTGGAACACCAGCCGGTGCCCGTCCGGATCCTCGAATGTCATGCCTGCTTCGGCCCAATAGGGATTTTCCGGCGGCACAGGCTGATAACCGCTTGCCTGCATCCGGTCAACGCTGGCGGTCCACAAGCCTTTGTCCGGCAGGTAGAGCACCAGCAGGCTTTCCTTGTCCGTGCAACGCGGCACCGTCAGCCCCTCGCGCATGAACAGGGCGAGATGCCAGGGCGCATGCGCGGCTCCGGCAATGAAACCGCTGTACCCCGCGTTGCCGGCAAACCGCGTCAGCACGGCAAGCCCGGCAGCATCGCAATAGAAATGCTCAAGGGCAGCAAGATTGCTTGCTGCCCTCGCAACTCTCAGCACCGGATAAGAAGAGGCCGGTGCGCTGATCATGTCAGGCGTCCGCCGCAACCTTCAGCGACACGATGCTGTCCGGGTCACGGACCGGCTCGCCGCGCTTGATCTGGTCGACGTTTTCCATGCCGGAGATCACCTCGCCCCAGACGGTGTACTGGCCGTCGAGCCAGGGCGCGTCGGTGAAGCAGATGAAGAACTGGCTGTCGCCGGAGTTCGGGTCCATGGCGCGGGCCATGGAGCAGGTGCCGCGCTTGTGCTTCTCCTTGGAGAACTCAGCCTTCAGCTTCTGGCCCGAGCCGCCGGTGCCGGTGCCGTGCGGGCAGCCGGTCTGGGCCATGAAGCCCTCGATCACGCGGTGGAAGACGATGCCGTTGTAAAAGCCCTCGCGGACCAGTTCCTTGATGCGGGCCACGTGGTTCGGCGCAAGGTCCGGACGCATTTCAATGACCACGGCTCCCTTGGTCGTTTCCATCAGGAGCGTGTTTTCGCTGTCCTTGTAGTCTGCCACTTGGATCTCCAGTTCGGATGCTTGTGTATGAACGGGTTTTAGCCTGCGCAGCGCCGCGGTCAACCCGCGTCGGCAGCAACCGTCATCTTGATGATCTTGTCCGGGTTGGCGGGCGGCTCGCCCTTGGCAATCTTGTCGACGAATTCCATGCCTTCGACCACTTCGCCCCAGACCGTATACTGGCCGTTCAGCCAGTCGCCATCAGCGAACATGATGAAGAACTGCGAATTGGCACTGTTGGGCGAGGCGGCGCGGGCCATGCCGAGCGTGCCGCGCTTGAACGGTGTGCGGGAAAACTCGGCCGCCAGATCCGGCTCCTCGGAACCGCCCATGCCGGTGCCGGTGGGGTCACCCGTCTGGGCCATGAAGCCGTCGATGACGCGGTGGAAGACGTGGCCGTCATAAAAGCCTGCGCGGGTCAGCTTCTTGATTCGCTCCACATGATTGGGCGCAAGGTCCGGACGCAGACGGATGACGACGCGGCCATCCTTCAGGTCCAGATAGAGGGTGTTCTGAGGGTCGAGGGTCTGCGCCTGCGGCATCGCGGGGGCGAGGACGAGCGACATGATGACCGCAAGGCAAGCAAAAAGGCGTTTCACGCGATGCTCCTGATACAACAAAAAAGCTGGAACGGCTGACGGATCAGCCCTTTTCCGCAGCCCGGGCCGCAAGCGGGCCTGCGACCGGTGCCGGGACAAAGGGAGTGATATCACCGCCCATGCGCGCGATCTGACGCACAAGCGTGGCAGTGATGTGACGCACCCCCGGTGAGGCGGGAAGAAAAACGGTATGAACATCGGGCACCATGGTGCCGTTCATGCCCGCCATCTGCATCTCGTAGTCGAAATCCGTGCCGTCACGCAGGCCGCGAATGAGCAGGGAGGCGCCCTCGGCCTTCGCCGTTTCCACCACCAGACCGCTGAAGGACAGCACGGACACCCGCTCCCCGGCCCCTGCCCCGAGCCTGTCTGCCACACAGGCGCGGATCAGATCCGCCCGTTCCTCGAAGGAGAACATCGGCGTCTTGCCGGGGTGGACACCAATGGCAACGATCACCTTGTCCGCAAGGCTGAGCGCCTGGGCAAGCACATCGAGATGGCCGTTGGTGATGGGATCGAAGGATCCGGCGTAAAGGGCGGTACGTGTCATGGCAAAGTGATAGCGCCCTTGCGGCGGCCGGGCAAGCGCTCCGGCACAGCTGCGCCAGTCCCGCTCAAGGCCGCGAAACCGGAGCGGTAATCACTGAACACAGTTTCAACATGTTCACATAACGTTGACAATTTGTTTAGCCAGCTTGGCTGGACAATGACCGGCAACAGGCCCATATCCGGCTCATCATGAACACCACATTCCTCTCCTCCCTGAGAGACGGGCTCTCTTCGCGCGTCTCAACTCCTGTTGCTTTCTGGCTGGCGGCGCTGGCCGGACTTGTCCTCCTCATGGGCGCGGGCATTGCCCGTATCGACACGATCGCAGCCCCTCTGCCCCCTCATGCGCTGACACCCGGCAAGCCGGCCGTGAAGGATCCCCATGGCTGCGCCGAACTGAGGTTCCTGAAGGAAGAGCCGGCCTGTTCCTACCGCGCCCGCGACGACAAGCCGCGCAATGGCGGCCCTGCGCTCTGAATTCTGGCTCTCTGAATTCTGGCCCCCTTATTCTGGTCCTCTGATCCAGACAGCAGGCCGCCGCATCAGGCATGACCAAAGGTAAGTTTTGGCATGATCGTGGCGGCCAGCCGCTCATTTCGTGTCATCTTGTGATACCCATCACGGAACCAAAGCCGTTTTTGAGGTGTTATGCTCTCACAACCTGACCAGATGGCAGGAGAGAGCCAGATGACGACGCAGCACAGCTTTACACCGCATGTTTCCGATACCGCCAGCTTCAACATTGCCAAGTTGAGCTTCGCCGGAGTTGCCGGACTTTTTGCGCTGGCCATCCTCGGCGTCTTTGCCTCCGTGGCGCTGGCCTTCGCCCAGTTCGAAACCACCCAGACCGTTCAGGCCACCAAGGGCAACCGGATCGAAGCAAGTCTTCCCTCCGCCTGTGACGGCCAGAGCTGGGGCAACTGGTCCGCCGCCTGCCTTGCCACCCTCAACGGCGAGCGCACGGTGCGCACCATCTCCACCACCACCACGGTGGAACAGCGCCCCGGCGGCGGTGTCTCGGTCCTCGTCCGCATGCCGGTTGAAGGCTGATCCCCCCTGACCTCCTCCCTACCCCCAAACTTCCCCCCGCGACTGAAGGCGGATGAGAGCAGCAGCCTCATCCGCCTTTTTTTGTTTGGGGATGGGGGGCGTGCATTAGCTCAAGGAGGGCTGTGCGCACTATCAAAACAAGTTCATGGACTACTCGGCATCGTACATCAATTTCAGGTTACGGACTTCCGGAAGTGGGTCTTTTTCAAGCTCTGATTTGAGGTCCTTTAAGTCCGAACAATAATTCGATAGCATTTCCGAAAGTCGATGTACTTCTCTCCGCACTCGCGGCAGATCGGCCATTGCAGGAACTTCCAGATTTTTTTGGTCGTAGCGATACTCATTGAGTACATGTCGCAATGCGCTTGATAGGCGATCAATATCATCGCCATTCAGTTGGCCACGTTCGAACATGTCGCCGAGCAGATTTAGAGTGAAGCTCAACCCCGGCTGGGTCCGCTGTTCACAGGCATGAAGCAAAAGCTCTTTGATCTCACTAGGGAATTTTGTGGCTACCGTTGCGTTTTCGATGAACTGCCTCAACGCAACAAAAGCGGGATACACGCTTAATGGCTCTCGGCTGGCTATTGCATAGCGCATCTGCCTGAAAGCCATGGGCTGATGATCAGGCCAAAGGCGCACCACCTGAAATGCGGTTGCGGCTAAAGATGTTATGTGTGGCAGCTTTTCTGGAGATTTCAGCAATCTAATGATATCTTCCGGAAAATCGCTAGCATCCAAGCGAGGCAGTAAATTCTTTGCCAAGAGGTAACCTATTTCACGGCCTATGGCGTGGTCTCGCCCATCATCTACCCACGCAAATCGATGACGTCCACTCTTCTCTCCTTCCGACTCAGGTCGCCAGAACAAGCAACTCTTGACACAGGAAAAAATTTTGGGGCTGACATAGATAGCTAGGAAAGGCTATTTTTGTCAGATGGTTAAGTTCAGGCGCCGGAGCAGGCTTCCG
>NZ_JBSXNB010000001.1:0-867695 GCF_054073275.1 Pannonibacter sp. Q-1 | reverse complement strand
GCCAATCTCGTCAGCGTCCTGCAAAACTGGTGGTTCAAGTAAAACTGAAAACGCTATCTATGTCAGCCCCAAAGATAAAAGTTGACTTTGAAAGTCATAAAAAATAGTGCTCGTCTATATTTTCCGTCAGGAGATGCAATCGTGATGCAGTTCAAGAACGTGGCTTTTGCCGCGATGGCTTCGCTCGCCCTGGTTTCAGGCGCCATTGCAGCCGAAAAGATCAAGATCACCGACGTAACAGGCCGTGAAGTCGAAGTATCCGTGCCTGCACAACGCGTCATTCTCGGCGAAGGCCGCCAGATCTATTTCGTCGCCGCTCTTGATACGGAAGATCCGTTTGGCCGCATTGCCGGCTGGCGGGACGATTTCAAGAAGGCGGATCTCGACGGCTACAACGCCTATCTCGAAAAGTTCCCCGGGATGGACAAGATCCCGACCTTCGGCGGCATGAAGGACGGCACCTTCGACATTGAACAGGCCGTGGCGCTGAAGCCCGACGTGATCATCATGAACACGGAAGCCAAGTCGGCGACCGAAGAAGCCGGTTACATCGAGAAGCTGGCCAAGGTCGGCATTCCGCTGGTCTACATCGACTTCCGCGAAAAGCCGATGCAGAACACCGATGCCTCCATGCATATCATCGGCCAGCTGCTGGGCAAGGAAGACCGTGCCGAAGAGTTCGTGGCCTTCCGTCAGGCGCAGATCGCCAAGGTCACCGAGACGCTGGAGAAGGCGGCTGATCTGAAGAAGCCGCTCGTCTTCGTCGAGCGCGCGGGTGGCTACAGCGAAGACTGCTGCATGTCCTTCGGCAACGAGAACTTCGGCAAGATGGTGGAACTGGCCGGCGGCGTGAACATGGGCACCGAGTTCATTCCCGGCACCTTCGGCACCGTCAATCCGGAACAGATCATTGCCTCGAACCCGGATCAGATCATCGTCACCGGTTCCAACTGGGAGCTTTACGTCCCGGGCGGCAACTGGGTCGGCGTCGGTCCGGGTGCGGACCAGACGGATGCCGTGCGCAAGCTGGGCAACCTGATGCAGCGCCCGGCCTTCACCGGGATCAAGGCCGTCCAGGAGGGCAATGTCCACGCCATCTGGCACCAGTTCTACAACAGCCCCTATCAGTTCGTGGCCGTTCAGCAGATGGCCAAGTGGCTGCATCCGGAGCTGTTCAAGGATCTCGATGCGGATGCAACCTTCAAGGAGCTGCATGACCGCTTCCTGCCGGTGGACTACCGTCCGGGCTACTTCGCCTCGCTGAAGTCCGCCGGCTAACCGCCCGCACCCGTCTCATGCCCGGCGCCCTTGCATCCTGCGCGGCGCCGGGCCGCATTCTTGAGGGAGTGTCATCCATGGCAGTCATGGTGGATGAAGAGCTTGCGGCCGGGGGCAGTGCGCAGTACCGCGCTCTTGCCGCCCGGCGCCTTCTGTTTCTCGGTGCCATGCTGGGCGCTCTGCTTCTCAGCCTTGCCCTCGACATGGGCCTTGGGCCTGCCCGCTACACCGTTGGCGAGGTGATCTCCGCCATCGTCAGCCCGTCCACCGTGTCCGATCAGCTCCGGGTCGTCATCTGGGACATCCGCATGCCGATCGCGCTGATGGCGGTGACCGTCGGCGGCTGCCTGTCGCTGGCAGGGGCGCAGATGCAGACGATCCTCGCCAATCCGCTGGCCAGTCCCTTCACGCTGGGCATCTCCGCCGCTGCCGGTTTCGGCGCAGCGCTGGCGCTGGTGGGTGGGGTTGCGATCTTTCCGGCAGCGCTGCATTACATGGTGCCCATCAACGCCTTTCTGATGGCGATGCTGGCCTCGCTGTTCATCTATGGTGCCTCGAACCTGCGCGGCGTGACGGTGGAAACCATCATCCTGCTCGGCATCGCGCTGGTCTTCACCTTCAATGCGCTTCTGGCGCTGATGCAGTATCTTGCGTCCGAACAGGCGCTTGCGGCGGTCGTCTTCTGGACCATGGGCTCGCTCACCAAAGCCACCTGGAGCAAGGTGGCGGTCACGGGGGCTGTTCTCCTTTTCTGTGCGCCGCTCTTTGCCCGTCAGGCCTGGGCACTGACGGCCCTGCGCCTTGGTGATGACAAGGCTGCCTCCTTCGGTGTCAACGTCAAGCGCCTCCGGCTGGAAACGCTGTTGCTGGTCAGCTTGCTGGCTGCGATCCCGGTGTCCTTCGTGGGCACCATCGGTTTTGTCGGTCTGGTTGGACCGCATATCGCCCGGATGGTGGTGGGGGAGGACCAGCGCTTCTTCCTGCCCGCCTCGATCCTGTGCGGCGCTCTGCTGCTGTCGGCCACCTCGGTCGTCTCCAAGGTGTTGCTGCCGGGGGCGATCCTGCCCATCGGCGTGATCACCGCGCTGGTTGGCGTTCCCTTCTTCTTCTCCCTCATTTTCACCAACCGGAGGAAGGCATGGTAAGCGTCAGGCTTGAGACGCTCGGCGCGAAATACGGCCGGGCCACCGTTTTCTCCGGCATCACCACGGGTGACATCAACGGCGGCGCACTGACTGCTGTCATCGGCCCCAACGCGGCGGGAAAGTCCACGCTGTTCAAGCGCATTGCCGGGCTCCTCAAGGGAGAGGGTGTGGTGCACGTGAGCGGTGCGGACAATCTGGACCAGCCGGTCTGCTACATGCCGCAGGATACGGGTGCCAATGCGGTGCTGACGGTCTATGAATCCGTGCTTCTTGCCGCCAAGCAGGGCGGAACCTGGAAGGTGGAAGCGGGCGAACTGGCGGAAATCGACCGGGTGCTGCATGCGCTCAAGATCACCGACCTGGCGTTCCGTGATCTTGGCCAGCTTTCCGGCGGTCAGCGCCAGCTGGTGGCCATCGCCCAGGCGCTGGTTCGCAAGCCGCGCGTGCTCCTGATGGACGAGCCCACGTCAGCGCTGGATCTCTTCCGCCAGATCGAGGTGCTGCAGTTCATGAAGAGCCTCGCTGCCCGCGACGGCATGGCCGTGCTTATTGCCCTGCATGACCTCAACCATGCCATGCGCTACTGCGACCACGCCATGGTGGTTGCCAAAGGCACGCTGGTTGCCAGCGGCGCAGTTCAGGAGGTCATCACCCCAGCCATGCTGCGCGAGGTCTACAAGGTGGAAGCCCGGATCGAACCCTGCACCCAGGGCCGCCCGCAGATCATTGTGGATGCGGCACTGGTGGCGTGAAAGCCAGGTTCATTTAGCTGGCTAAATTCAAAACAAAGGCCCCGCCGGAGCGGTCTCCGGCGGGGTCTTTTATCTCAGGGACTATCCCGGTCAGCCGCGCAGCGTGCCGCCGGTGGCCTTTTCGACAGCAGCGACGATCTTCTTCGCCACGGCCTCGATTTCCTCTTCCGTCAGCGTCTTGGCCTTGGGCTGCAGGGTCACGTCGATGGCGAGCGACTTCTTGCCTTCGCCGACGCCTGCGCCTTCGTAGATGTCGAACAGCGCCACGTCGCTGATCAGCACCTTGTCAGCGCCCTTGGCCGCCTTCAGCAGCTTGTCGGCGCTCACATCCGCATTCACCACGAAGGCGAAGTCGCGGCGCACCGGCATCAGGTCGGCCACATCCAGCGCGCCCTTGGAGCGGGTTGCCTTGGCCTTGGATTCCGGCACGGCGTCGAAATGGATCTCGAAGCCGACCATGGGGCCTTCCGCATCCATCAGGCCGAGGGTGCGCGGATGGATCTCGCCGAACACGGCCAGCGCCACCTTCGGACCCAGCTTCAGCGCGCCGGAGCGGCCCGGATGAAACCAGCCCGGTGCATCTGTGTAGACCTGCAGCTTGTCCACCGGCGCACCGATGGCGGCGAGCACGGCTTCCGCGTCGGCCTTGGCATCGAACACATCGACGCTGCCGGCTGCGCCCGTCCAGTGGCGGCCGCCGCCGGTCATCTTGGCGGTGCCGCGGCGGATGCCGGCAGCCACCATGCGCTGGCCTTCCGGCGTGTCATCGATGAAGACCTGACCGACCTCGAACAGCGCCACATCGGCAAAGCCACGGTCGGCATTGCGCTGGGCAGCGGCGATGAGGCCCGGCAGCAGGCTGGGGCGCATGTTGGAAAGGTCAGCCGAAATCGGGTTGGCCAGTTCCAGCGCCGGATTGCCGCCGCCGAAGGCTTCCGCCTGATCCTTGGAGATGAAGGACCAGGTGACCGCCTCGTCCATGCCGCGCGCGGCCAGCGTGCGGCGGGCACGGGAGCGGCGGATCTGGCCGGTGGTCAGAACCTTGGCGCCGACAGAGCCGGAGCGCGGCAGCGGCACCGGGGCGACACGGTCGAGGCCGACAATGCGCACCACTTCCTCGGCAAGGTCCGCCTTGCCTTCGATGTCTGGACGCCAGCTCGGCGGGGCAACGCGCACCACATCGCCCTGACCGGTGGCCCAGAAGCCGAGAGCCTTCAGGATCATGTTGATTTCCACCTTGGAAATCTCCAGCCCGGTCAGGCGCTTCACTTCCGCATAGGGGAATTCGATGATGCGCACGTTCTCCGGCACGGTGCCGGTGGTGACGAGTTCGGACGCCTCGCCGCCGCACAGGTCGAGCACCAGCTGCGTCGCCATCTCAAGGCCGGGGATCATGAAGTCCGGATCAACGCCGCGCTCGAAGCGGTAGCGCGCATCGGTGTTGACGCCGAGCTTGCGGCCCGTGCGGGCAATGCCGTTCTCGTCCCAAAGGGCCGATTCGATCAGCACGTCCACGGTGGTCTCGTCACAGCCGGAATGCTCGCCGCCCAGAATGCCGCCAAGGGATTCGACGCCCTTGTCATCGGCGATGACACACATGCTGCCGTCGAGCTGATAACTCTTGCCGTTGAGGCCGAGGATTTCCTCGCCCTCCTTCGCCCGGCGCACCACCAGATTGCCCGCAACCTTGGCCGCGTCGAACACATGCAGCGGGCGGGCCTGATCGAAGGTCATGTAGTTGGTGATGTCCACCAGCGCGTTGATCGGGCGCAGGCCGATGGCCTTCAGCCGGTCCTGCATCCACTTCGGCGAGGGGCCGTTCTTCACGCCGCGCACCAGCCGCAGGCCAAAGGCCTTGCACAGGGCTTCCGTATCGCCGAAGTCGAGCGTCACGTTCGTGGGGCAGGGGAAGCTGCCGCGCACCGGGGTGATCTTGCGCTCCTTCAGCTTGCCAAGGCCGGCCGCTGCCAGATCGCGGGCGATGCCATAGACGCCCGTGCAGTCCGGACGGTTCGGCGTCAGGCCGATCTCGATCACCGGATCATTGAGGCCGAGATAATCGGCATAGGACATGCCGACCGGCGCATCTTCCGGCAGGTCGATGATGCCGTTGTGCTCCTCCGACAGCTCCAGCTCGCGCTCGGAGCACATCATGCCGAAGCTTTCCACGTCGCGGATCTTGCCGACGGAGAGGGTGACATCGAGGCCAGGCACATAGTCGCCCGGCAGGCCCAGCACGCCGACAAGGCCGGTGCGGGCATTGGGCGCGCCGCAGACCACCTGCATCAGGGTGCCGGAGCCATTGTCCACCTTCAGCACGCGCAGGCGGTCCGCGTTCGGGTGCTGCTCGGCGGAGACGACCTTTGCGATGCGGAAAGGCGCGAGCTTTGCCGCCGGGTCGGTGACTTCCTCGACTTCGAGGCCGATCATGGTCAGGCGCTCGACGATCTCGTCCAGCGTTGCCTCGGTCTCCAGATGCTCCTTGAGCCAGGACAGGGTGAATTTCATCGGTGCAATCTCATCTTGTTGCCGCCAGGCTGCCGCACGAAGGGGCGCCCGGCGCAGTCAGAAAATCAGGTCTCAGCTCGACAGGCCGCCGAACAGGGTCGGCAGGTCGAGGGGGCGGAAGCCGTAGTGCTTCAGCCAGCGCACATCGGCATCGAAAAAGGCGCGCAGGTCCGGCATGCCGTATTTCAGCATGGCGATGCGGTCGATGCCCATGCCCCAGGCAAAGCCCTGATACTCGTCCGGATCCAGCCCGCAGTTGCGGATGACATTGGGATGCACCATGCCGCAGCCGAGGATTTCCAGCCAGTCGTTGCCTTCGCCGAACTTCACTTCAGCACCGGAGCGGTCGCACTGGATGTCCACTTCCATGGACGGCTCGGTGAAGGGGAAGAACGACGGGCGGAAGCGCATCTTGATGTCGTTCACCTCGAAGAAGGCCTTGCAGAATTCTTCGAGGATCCACTTCAGGTGGCCCATGTGGCTGCCCTTGTCGATGACGAGGCCTTCCACCTGATGGAACATCGGCGTGTGGGTCTGGTCACTGTCGCAGCGGTAGGTGCGGCCCGGGATGATGACGCGGATCGGCGGGGTCTGCGTGCGCATGGTGCGGATCTGCACCGGCGAGGTGTGCGTGCGCAGCAGCAGCCGTTCGCCGTTTTCCTTCGGGTTGAAGAAGAACGTGTCGTGCATGTCGCGGGCCGGGTGGCCGAGCGGGAAGTTCAGCGCGGTGAAGTTCAGCTCGTCCGTCTCGATGTCCGGGCCTTCGGCAACGGCAAAGCCCATGTCGGCGAAGATGGCGGTCAGCTCGTCGATCACCTGCGCGATCGGATGCACGCGGCCCGTTTCGGCAGGGGCGGCCCGCAGCGGCAGGGTCACGTCCACCCGCTCGCTGGCCAGGCGCGCCTCAAGGGCAGCTTCCTTCAGCACCTCCTTGCGGGCGGCGATTTCGTCGGTGACGCGGGTCTTCAGGCTGTTCAGCGCCGGGCCCTTGCTCTGGCGCTCTTCCGGGCTCATTGAGCCCAGCGTCTTCATCAGTTCGGAGATGCTGCCCTTCTTGCCGAGGGCGGCAATGCGCACCTCCTCAAGGGCGGCCTCGGTTGCCGCCGCAGCAATGGCTGCGGAGATCTCGGAGTACAGGGTGTCGATATCGGACATGAGCTCTTCGGTCGTTGGTTGGCTGTGGCCGCCGGAGCGGGCCACGGGCTTGAGGCGAATGCAAGGATTGCGGGTCTTTTAGCAGAAAAGGCAGGCGATGCCACAGCCAAGCCACAGGGATGTGGCGGGCGGCAGGCCTGATGGCGGCCGGAAGCTGGGCAGGTGCGAAAAAGCTGCGTGCGCCCGGCTCAGGCCGAGCGGCTAAATCGTCCGCAGGCGGAGCCCTGCGCGGCGGTGTTGCGGAGACGGCGCACGGCAAAACGGCGCGCGCAAAGCTCATGCGCGGTGCCAGTCATGTTTGCGATGCAAGGTGCCAGTGTCACGGCCGTTTCATCCCGCAGTCCGGTTTGGAAGCAGCGCGAGTATACGTGCCCGCCGCCCGATGGCAAGCCTGTTGGCGGCCGGAGCCATTCCGGTACCCGCACAGGCCGTGGTGTGTGAGCAGGCTTGTCCTGATGGGCAGCACAGAGGCATAGACAGGCTGGTCAGCTCCGCTTTCCCATCAGCCCCTGCACACGGCGGCTGATGGGAAACAGCTCCAGGCCGCGGCGTCTGCGAATGAGACCCCAGACGCCCGTGGGTGCTTTCAGCATGATGACGATAGCAACGGCTCCAAGGGCAATGAGATAGACCGTGCCCAGATCGGCGAGTGTTTCGCGCAAGGCGAAATAGATCAGCGTGCCGATAATCGGCCCCTCGATCGTGCCAACGCCGCCGATGACGACGATGAAGATGACGAAGGCCGTCCAGTCATTGGCAGAGAAGGCAGCATCCGGCGACACACGCAGTTTCTGCAGGAAAATCAGGGCTCCTGTCAGCGTGGTGAGCGCTGCCGTAACCAGATAGACGGTGAATTTCGTCATCCAGATATCGATGCCGAGCGATCTTGCCGCCAGTTCGTTGTCCCGGATGGCCATGAGCGCCACACCGCGCCGTGACCGCAGGAACAGGAAGACGGTTCCAACAACGAGAACCGCAACCCCGAGAGCCAGCCAGTAGGCAACTGCCTCACGCAGGAAACGTCCCTCAGCAAGCGCATTGACCACTGAAACGGGCAATGAGATGCCGGAACCGCCGCCCAGTGCCGATAACTGTGCTGCAGTCAGGCGGAAGACTTCCGCCACCACCCAGGTCCCGATGGCGAAATAGGCGCCGCGCAGCCGGAAGATCAGCACCGCGACAGGCGCAGCCAGCAGAGCGCCGATCATCGGTGCAACAATGAGCGCGGTCAGAGGATGAAAGCCTGCCAGCAGCGTCAGCGCGAAGAAGGCATAGCCGCCGAGCCCCACATAGGCTTGCTGGCCGACGGAAACGAGCCCGGCATAGCCGGCGAGCAGGTTCCACAGGGAGGCCAGCGCGATGTAGAGCGATATCTCGCCGAGAAGCCTGATGTAAGCACGGCTTGCCCACCAGGGCGCACAGGCCATGACGAGGATCAGCAGCACAAGCAGCGCCATGGAGATGGCGGACAGCCGCGTGGTGCGGGAGACCTGAAGCTTCATGTCCGGCATCAGTCGATCCTCGGGAACAGGCCGCGCGGGCGGATGGCAAGAATGATGAGAAAGACGAGATGCCCGGCCAGCACCTGGTAACCGGGGTCGATTTTAGCCCCCAGCGTCTGCGCAACGCCCAGAATGACGCCGCCGGCCAGCGTGCCCCAGATATTGCCGAGCCCGCCGATGATGACCGCCTCGAAGCCGAAGATCAGCCGCGAGCCGCCCACTGCCGGATCAAAGGATGTGCGGATGCCGAGAAAGACACCGGCCAGCGCCGTCACCGCAAGGGCAAGCGCCATGGCCAGCCCGAAGACATGCGCGCGGTTGATGCCCATCAGCTGCACGATGTCCTGCCGGTCGGAGGTCGCACGGAAGGCCCGGCCGAGTGCCGTGTGGTAGAACATCCATTGCAGCCCGCCGATCACGGCTACGGCCGTTGCAAAGACAATCAGCGGCAGGACACCGGCAGAAACCGGCCCGAGCGTCACACTCGCCGTTTCAATCGCCCCGGCCTTCAGCTTCTGCGGATCAGCTGAATAGCCCATCAGCAGCGCATTCTGAATGATGACCGACAGGCCGAAGGTGACCAGCAACGGGGGCAGGATATCTCCGCCCATCGTGCGGTTGAGCAGCAGCCGCTGCAGGACGTAACCCGCCGCCGCCATGAACGGAATGACGAGGAGGAGCGCGGCCAGCGGATGCAGGCCAAGGCTTAGCGATGTGGTGAGCGCCACATAAGCTGACAGCACGATCAGATCGCCATGGGCGATGTTGACGAGGCGCATGACGCCAAAGATGAGACTGAGGCCTGCCGCAAACAGCGCATAAAGGCCGCCAAGCAGAATGCCCTGAATGATCGGGTCGAGCCAGAGATCCATGTCCTACACCCCGAAGTATGCGCGGCTGATATCATCGCGGGACACCTCTGCCGACAGGCCGGACAGCGAGACGCGCCCTTCCTGCAGGCAATAGACCCGGCCGGAAACGGCCAGAGCCTTCGTGATGTCCTGTTCGACGATGATGGCGGTCAATCCCTCGCCCACGATGCCGGGCAGGGTTTCGTAGATGCTCTTGATGATGACGGGTGCCAGGCCAAGGCTGATCTCGTCCATCATGATGAGCTCCGGGTTCGCCATCAGCGCCCGGCCGATGGCGGCCATCTGCTGCTGTCCGCCGGAAAGCGCCGTCGCCTGCACATGGCGGCGCTCTTCGAGAATGGGAAACAGGCTGTAGATGCGCTTGAGGTTCCAGGGCCCCTTGCGCTTTAGCTGTCCGCCAATGACGAGATTTTCCTCGACACTCAAGGACGGGAAAAGCAGCCGCCCCTCCGGCACGAGGGCAATGCCGAGCGCGGCCACCTGATCAGCCCGCAACGCGCCGATGGCTTGCCCTTTCCAGCGGATTGCATCCGGGTGGCTTTTCAGGAGCCCCGTGACAGCGCGCATCAAGGTCGTCTTGCCCGCGCCATTCGCCCCTATGACGGCAATGACATCACCTTGGGCAATGTTCATGTCCACACCATAGAGGGCCTGAAAGTCGCCGTAGTGGGCATCAAGCCCGCTGATATCGAGAAGCGTCTCAGCCATGGGCTTCAATCCCCAGATAGATTTCCCTGACCTGCCGGCTGTCCATCACCTCCTGCGGATTGCCCTCGGCGATCTTGCGCCCAAAGTTGATGACGATCAGCCGGTCGGCAACGGCCATCAGCGCATGCACCACGTGTTCGATCCAGACGATGGACACACCCGTCGCCCGCACATCCCGGATGGTGCCGATCAGTGCCTGGCATTCATTGTCGGTCAGTCCGCCGGCAATTTCGTCCAGCAGAAGCACGCGGGGCCGGGTGCACATGGCGCGGGCCAGTTCCAGCCGCTTGCGCTCCAGCAGCGTCAGGCTGCCGGCCAGCGCATTCGCCTTGTACAGAAGGCCCGTACGCTCCAGCACATCGAGACACAGGGCATCCGCCTCTTCTGCTGCCAGACCCGCGCCTTGCGTGGCCGCCACATAGGCATTTTCGAAGATCGTCATGCCGGAAAACGGCTGCGGCACCTGAAAGCTGCGTGCAATGCCCGACCGGCAGCGCCGCGCAGCCGGCCATTTGGTAATATCCTTACCGTCCAGACGGATCGCCCCCCGGTCCGTGGACAGGGCACCGGTGACGAGATTGAACATCGAGGTCTTGCCTGCGCCATTCGGCCCGATGACGCCAAGCGCCTCCCCCTGTTCCAGAGACCAGCTCTGGCTTTCGGCGACAACCACGGCGCCGAAAGCCTTGCAAACCCCATCCAGTTCCAGAATCGCTGCCATCACGTTTTCCTTTCACCGCAAGGCGCACAAGTCCCTGCGCTGTACCGTCAGCCGAGCAGTTGCAGCGAACTGGTAACCGGAATTTCGGGGGCAGTGCGGTTGGTGACGATCTTCAGCGCAACACCATCGCCTTCCTTCTGCCATTGGCCGCCAACAAGCGGGGTCTTGGTGACATTCTTCACCGGCCCCTTCGACCAGTCGACCGGACCAACAATCGTGTTCATGCTGGTGGCCGCAATCGCCTTGACGATGGCGGCCGGGTCTTCCAGATCCTCGGCCCGCGAGATGACATTTGCGGCAACTTCAAAGAGCGCGTGCTTGAAGCCGATCGGCTGGGTCCAGGGCCGCCCCGTGGCCTTCGTATAGCCTCCGGCAAGATCAGCAGCGCTGATGCCGGTCAGTGAAGACTTGAACGGATGCGTAGGAGACCACCAGACCTCCGAGCTGAGGCCTATGCCGCGTGCGCCAAGACTCTCGACCACCGAAGGAAACAGCAGTGCCTTGCCGATCGAGACAACTTTCGGCCTGAAGCCCTGCTGCGCCGCCTGGCTCCAGAATGTGCCAAAGTCCGGCGGGATCATGTTGCCGGTGACGATCTCGCAGCCTGCATTCCTGAAAGCGTTGATCTGGTTGCTGAAGTCATCGGACATGGGCTGGTAGCGGCCCGGATCCGTCAGCGTATAGCCTGCGTCAGCCAGCGCCTTGGGGAACCCGAACTGTGCATCGCCCCAGGCATTGCCATCCGCATCGTTGGGGAAAAGCCCGCCAACCGATTTGCCGGCACCAGCCTCTTCCCACAAGGCCAGGAACACGGCGATCACGTCTTCCAGACCCCAGAAGAAATGATAGGTGTTCTCAAAGCCCTTATCGGGTGTCCCGCCACGGCCAAAATAGTAAGGCTGCCAGGGGCAGTCGGTCGTGATGCAAGGCACCTCGTTGATCTCGGCCTGATCGGAGACAGGATTGACCGTATCGGGTGCCGAAGCGGCGACGAGGATGTCTACCTCGTCCTTGAGGATCAGTTCCGAGGCGACTTCCGCTGCACGGTTCGAGTTGGACTGGCTGTCCTTGGAGATGATCTCAACCTGCCAGCGTTTGCCGTTGTTCTCGATGCCTTCGGCAAACTGCTTCGAGATGGCAGACAGAATATATTCGTCCGCCTCGGCAAAGCCGGCCAGCGTTCCGGTACGGGGGCTGACATGGCCGATTTTCAGCACCGGCGCGGCGGCATAGGCGCGTGTGCGGGTCAGGATCGCCGGAGCTGCCAGAAACGCTGCTGTTCCGGCCAGAAAGCTCCGCCTGTCTGTCACGATGGTTTTCATGCCGTCTCCTCCCAAAGACACATTCACATCAGGGGCTCTGAAATGCGCGCCAGGCACGGACTTCAGAACGTGGCATCCCCCGTAACCTGCCGGTAGAGCACCGGCAGCAGATCGGCGAGGTAGCCCATTTCTTCGATGGCGTGCTTGTGCAAGCCCCGGCAGAACTCGTCTGTCAGGGCAGCCTGCCGGATTCCCGCTTTCGTCGGTTCGGGCAGTTCCTCGCCTTCGGTCTGGCTGTGCACATCGCCGAACCAGAAGCGCGTGCGCATTTCGCAGCCATAGTCGGTGTTGCGCACGAAATGGCACATGTGACCCAGATTGACGGGGTTTTCGAGAGAGCCGGGCCTTGCACAGACCGCAATGCCATCGACGGCATCATAGCCTGCCGGATCAAACACCTCGTGCGGATCACGGAAATGGATCCTGAGCTTGTGCACCGGCCCTGAGCCGCCAAGGGATTCATGCACGAGATGCTTGGCGCCATAGTAATTGCCGCCGTTACCCCGGTCTTCCCAATCGGAGAAATAGTGATCCGTGGGATGCCAGAGCTTGTACTGGTCGGTGCCGCCCAGCCAGCCGAACCACCAGTGGACCATTTTCGCCCGGCAATGCGGCATGCGCGTCAGGGCAGCGATGGTGACATAACCATCGCCGTAACGCTGGATGCCGCTTTCAAAACCGAGATAGCCGGGTTTCAGAAGGTCATTTCTCTCTTCATAGCGCATCTTGTCTCACTCCCTCAGAGCGGCTGCAGGGGTTGGGTCACCGGGATCGGCAAATCCGTCGGATTGGCCGCAATCTCGATGCCATAGCTCTGTCCGTCCCGGTGCCATTGCCCGCCCATCACACCGGCCCTTGCGACATTGGCAATCGGGCTTGCCGCCCAGTTGGCGGTGCCAAGCGTCGTCTGGGTATTGGTTGCCCGGATTGCGGCGATGACTGCCTCAGGGTCTCCGGCATCTTCCGCCCGCTTGAGCACATCAACGGCCAGATCGAGAAGCGCATGCTTCAGCCCCACCGTCTGCACCCATGGCCGCCCTGTTGCCGCCGTCCATGCGGAGGCGATTTCGGCTGCCGTCTGGCCGGTTGTGGCGGATGTGAACGGATAGGCCGGGTGCCAGGCCAGTTCCGTCGACAGCCTGTCCCCACTCGTGCCAAGCGCATCAAGCGTTGCGGGCAGCAGCAGGCATTTGCCGATGGTCGCAATTTTCGGCTTCAATCCCTTCTGTGCGGCCTGAGCCCAGAATGTCAGGAACTCCGGCGGCACCATCGTGCCCATGACGATATCAACGCCTGCGGACTGGAATGCGGAAATCTGCGCCGAGAAGTCTTCAGCCATCGGCGTATACCGGCCCGGATCCACGGCCTCATAGCCCGCAGCCTTCAACGCCGGAGGAAAACCGAACGCAGCATCCCCCCAGGCGTTGCCATCCGCGTCGTTGGGCAAAAGCAGGCCCACCTTCCTGTTGGTCTCAAGGCCGGACCAGAGCTTCAGATAGGCCGCGATCAGGTCCTCGAGGCCAAAGCCAAAGAGGAAGGTACTTTCGAAGCCTTTTTCCGGCGTGGATCCACGGCCCAGAATGAAGGGCTGCCACGGGCATGCGGTGGAAATCGACGGAATGCCGTTCACTTCAGCCTGATCAGCCACCGGATTGACGGTGTCCGGACCGCCAGCAGACAGGATCAGCGAGACTTCGTCGCGCAGGATCAACTCGGACGCAACATCTGCCGCACGGGCTGCACTCGACTGGCTGTCCTTGACGATAAGCTCGACCGGCCGCCCTCCAACTCCGGCGGCGAAAACGCTCTGGAACTGGCCGATGACAAAGTCATCCGGTTCTCCGAAGAAAGCCAGCGGTCCGGTCTTTGGGCTGACGAGCCCGATGCGAATGGGGCTGGCCGCTCTGGCGCTGCGGATGCGCAGAAAGGCGGGTGCGGCCAGAGTGGCCGATGCAACCTGCAGAAATTGACGTCTGTCTGGTCTCGATATGCTCATCACATCCCCTCCTCCAAGAGTGTGTGAAGCCGGGCAGCAAGCCCTCCTCAAGCAAAGTTTGCAGTCCCCCAGTTTCTTTCATTTCAGGCCCGGCAGGAGACGTCTCCTCAAACGTCCAGCCGCCAGGCCGCTGTGCAATGGGTACCGGTCAGCCCGCCGTGTAACCACCGTCGGCATAAAGAATATGCCCGGTGTAGAAATCGGATGCGCGGGAAACGAGGAACAGCAGGGGCCCCGCCAGATCCTCCGGCTCACCCAGACGCCCCTTGGGCACGCGGGTCAGGAAGCCCTGCCGCACGGTCTTTGCGTTCTCGGTGTCCTCAAACATCCAGGCGGTCAGCGGCGAGCGGAACACCGTCGGTGCGATGGCATTGACTGTAATGCCGGTCGGCCCAAGCTCGCAGCCAAGCGCCTTGGTGATGCCGTCAACGGCAGCCTTGGAGGCGCAATAGGCCGTGTAGCCGGCCGGATGGCCCAGCAGGCCGCGTGCCGAACTGACCAGCACGATCTTGCCGCCCTTGCCGCCCGCCTTCATGTGCCGTGTCGCCGCCCGTGCCATCAGCCAGCTTTGCGTCACGTTCGCATCCATGACGGAAGTGAAGTCGGCAGGCGTCATGTCCTCGATCTTGGCAACCTTGTTCATGCCCGAGGCGACGACCAGAATATCCAGCCCGCCGAAGATTTCGGCCGCCTTGTCAGCCAGTGCCGCGCAGGCTTCCTCGCTGTCGGGCCGCATGTTGACTTCGGCCACTTCCGCGCCGCTGCTGCGGCATTCGGCGGCGATTTCGGCCAGCGCTCCGGCATTGCCGGCCGCAAGCACGAGGCGGCAGCCGGCCCCAGCCAGCGCACGGGCGGCCACCATGCCAAAGGCGCCGGAGGCTCCCGTGATCAGGGCAACCTTGCCTTTCACGTCAAACATGGAAAGCGGATCGCTCAGGGACATCACTTGGCCTCCTTCGGATAGGGAATGACCACCATCATCACGCAGACATGGTTCGAGCGGTTCTCGATCTTGCGGACTTCATGGGGGGCAATCGTGCAACTGTCGAACTTGCGCAGCACCGTCTCGGTGCCGTCAACGATGACGGTCATCTCGCCGTCCAGAACGACGTAGACCTTCTCGACCGGCGTCGAATCCGGTCCGGCCCCGCCGCCCGGCAGGAACTGGCTCAGGCCCACCCACTGGTTCGCAGGGCCACCTTCTTCGAATCCTTGCAGCCGCAAGCCCGCGACACCCCAATGATTGGGCGCTTCATAGGGCTTGGCTTCGGCAAACCGTTTTACATGCATGGGGCAGGCCTCCCTTCCTGCTTCATCCTGCGGACTGTTCCGCAAGGGGGCCGGGGGCATGCAGCCCCCGGCG
The DNA here is from genome assembly GCF_054073275.1 of Pannonibacter sp. Q-1. Taxonomy (NCBI): domain Bacteria; kingdom Pseudomonadati; phylum Pseudomonadota; class Alphaproteobacteria; order Hyphomicrobiales; family Stappiaceae; genus Pannonibacter; species Pannonibacter sp. Q-1. The sequence continues at coordinate 852,373 of NZ_JBSXNB010000001.1, read as the reverse complement.
CAGCATTCAGCATCGCATCAGAACGGCGTGCCGCTCTCGATCCGGTAGCCGCCGGACTTGTCGACCATCGCCACAAGGCGGATGATGCAGCCGTCGCCACGGTCCCAGTTCCACGGGAAGAAGGCGAAGGTCACGCGCTTGCCGGTCACGGCGTCGAGATCGCCGCCGACATTCTCGATGCCGAGGATGCCTGCCTTGAACAGCTTGCGGTGCACCGGTTCCCATTCGGGGAAATCGTCCTTCCAGTCGCGCCCGCCGGACCATTCCTTGTACTCGGCCTGAAGATCGACGTGGGTGATGATCGGGCCGATGCCATGCGGGCCGATTGCGGTGGCCAGCGGATGGTCATTGGCCTGGGTGTCGTGCCCGACGACTTTGACCTTCTTCTCGATGAACCAGTCGGCTGCCGAAGGCACGAAGCCCGGGGCACGCAGGAAGTAGTCTTCGCTGTCCTCGTAGATGTGGTGATAGCCGGTGTTGACGATGATCACATCACCCGGACGCACGGCCTTGCCTGCTGCCTTTTCCAGATCGTCATAGGTGATCTGTTCCCACTGCTTCTTGGGGATCGACACCACAAGGCCCGAGCCGAAGAAATGCGGCAGCGGCACTTCGTCGATGAAAGGCGTGCCTTCCACCACGTGGGCCGGTGCGTCGATGTGGGTGGTGTTGTGCATCGAGGTGGTGATGCGCTGCGACAGCACACCGGATTTTGCCATGTAGTGGATGCGTTCGATCTTCACATCCTCGAAATACGGCCAGTTCGGCGACTGGAAACCGAACCGGTGGCTGAGGTTGTAGAACTCCAGCCCCATGCTGTTGTCGAGGTTCCCCTCGAACTCGATCCCACGGATCTTCACCATGATAGTCCTCCCATGCGCGGGAGCCCTGGCAGACCCCCGGCGGCAATCCAATGATTTCCTATGTATGACCCCCTCATACCGCATCATGATGCATACGCACCGCATTATGGTCAAATAAAATCTGCAATGCGGTTTATATGCACCGCATAATGGTACATTTTATGCCGCAAGCGTCCTGGATGCCGGTAGAGAGAAAATGGTTATAGGGGGGAAGACATACGGCCATTCATCCAACGGCCAATGGGCCCCCTGCCTGGAGGCAGCGGACTTCACGGTGGTTGTTCATGGCAAGGCTTGTCAGTTCCCCCATGCGGGCAGGGGAGCGGAAAAACTCTGCAACGGGCAAGCCAGCCGCAGCGTGCCACCGCTGCGGCTGGTGCCGGATCATACCAACTCTCGATGAGCTTGACTCATCGAGAGTTGGTTAAGCCTGTGCGGCGCTTGAGCAATTTCAAGGCGTGATGCGTCGGCATCGAAAGCCTTGGTATCAGACGCTCTTGAGGTAAGCCGCGATGATATCGCGGGCCGCTTCCAGATCCTTGCGGGCGATCATTTCGGTGACCGTGTGGATGTAGCGGGTGCCGACGACGATGCCGACGGCGCGGGCCCCGGCGGCGGCCTGCTGGGCGGCTGCGCCATCCTGACCGCCCGAGCGCAGCATGGTGCGCTGGTAGGGGATCTTTTCCTTGATGGCCAGGTCCTCGATCTCGCTGACCAGCGCCCGGTCGGCGATGAAGGAACCATCCTTCACATGCAGGCCGAAACCGCCACCCATCACCGTGGTGCGGTCCTGCTCCGGCACACCCGGCGTGTCGCAGGCCAGCGTCACGTCGATGCCGAGGCCGATGTCCGGCTTGATGGCATAGGCGGCGGTGCGGGCGCCGCGCAGGCCCACTTCCTCCTGCGCCGTGAAGGCCACGTGGATCTCGCATTCATGCTTGGCCTTGCCAAGTGCACGGATGGCTTCGATGCCGAGCCAGCAGGCGATGCGGTTATCCAGCGCCTTGGAGACGATGCTGTCGCCCATCTCCAGGAACGGCTCGTCCATGGTCACCATGTCGCCGATGCGCACGATGTCCTTCGTCTTCTCGCCAAGCCCCATGTCGATGACGAATTCATCCGGCTCCGGCACCTTCTTGCGCTCTTCCGGCGAGGAGATGTGCACCGGCTTGCCGCCGGGGTTCATCACGCCCTTGAAGTCGCCCTTGTCGGTCGACACCAGCACGCGGCGGGAGAAGAGGTTGCGCGGATCAAAGCCGCCGACCGGATGCACATGGACGAAGCCCTTGTCCGTCACATGCGAGACGAGGAAGCCGATCTCGTCCATGTGGCAGAGCAGCATCACCTTGAGCGGCGACTTGGACTTTTTGCGCGGATCGCGCCGGCACAGCAGCGAGCCCATGGCATCGGTGCGCACCTCGTCGAAGAGATCCTTGATCTCGGCTTCGATGAGGGCACGGACCCGGTGCTCATGGCCGGGCACGCCCGGAGTTTCGCAAAGGCGGCGGAGCAGGTCGATATTCATGGAAAGAGGTTCCCGAAGGTGATTTGACGCCTTCAGATTAGGTCATGCCGGAGAGAGACGGAAGTCCCTGCCTTTGGACGGCAGGCCTGGCGGCCGGCGCGTCTTTTCGCTGCCCGGTTCAAAGCAAAACCCCGGCACCGGCGCAGGCCGGAACCGGGGTTGAAACATGCAGTGGAGTTCCGCCTGCCTTATTCGGCAGCGTTCGCCGGCTCTGCCTGCAGCAGGCCGTAGCGCTCGATGCCGATGCGCTCGATCAGCTCCAGCTGGGTTTCGAGGAAGTCGATGTGGCTCTCTTCGTCGCCCATCAGCTGCTCGAACAGGGCCATGGTCACATAGTCACCGGCCTCGTGGCAGACTTCGCGGGCTTCCTTGTAGAGGGCGCGGGCGGAATATTCACCGGCCAGATCGCACTCGACGCATTCCTTCAGGGACTGGCCGATGCGCAGCGGGTCCAGCGTCTGCAGGTTCGGGTGGCCTTCGAGGAAGAGGATGCGCTCGATCAGCTTGTCGGCGTGCTGCATCTCCTCGATGGATTCCTCGCGCTCCTTCTTGGCGAGCTTGGTGAAGCCCCAGTCTTCCAGCAGGCGGCCATGCAGCCAGTACTGGTTGACGGCCGTCAGCTCGTGGCGCAGGGCCTTGTTCAGATATTCGATGACCTTGGTATCGCCCTTCATGGCAGCCTCTCTCTCAATGGTGCTTGTCAGTTTTAGCGGTCTTCTGGTTCGCCTTCCAGTGGCGTTGCCGCTTTTGTTACAGCCTTATCGGCATTCTGGTGAATGATATCAATGACATTCGGGAAACATCCGCCGCAGCGCGGCCGGCAGCCGAGCTTGCGGAACACGGCGCCGGGCGTGGGCAGCCGGGCGTCCGGATCTGCGCGCATCTCCTCGGCCGCCTGACGCAGCTGCTTGTCGGACAACACATTGCAGGAACAGATGATCATGAACCGGACTTGTCTGGGTTACGGCACAGCTTGCCATGGGCCTCTCATGGACCATCTGGCTATCACGCGACCGGCGGGATAAACTAAAGTTTCCACGCCAAGTCAACTTTATCTAGTGCATCTTTCCGTCAAAGGCCAATCATGAGTGAAGCTGTCACATCTGCCGCCGCGGCCCGCCGGGTTCTCGTGCTCACGGGGGCGAGCCGGGGCATTGGCCATGCCACGGTGAAGCGCTTTTCTGCCGATGGCTGGCGGGTGATCACCTGCTCGCGCCACCCCTTTTCGGACAAATGCCCCTGGCCGTCCGGGCCTGAGGATCACATCGAGGTGGATCTTGCCGATCCTCTGAGCCTTGCCGGTGCCATCGAGGAAATCCGCAGCCGGCTGAAGGCCGATGGCTCGCGTCTCGACGCGCTGGTCAACAATGCCGGCATCAGCCCCAAGGACCAGGGCGGTCAGCGGCTGGATTCCTTCTCCACGCCGCTTGATGTGTGGCATCAGGTGTTCCAGGTGAACTTCTTCGCGCCCATCACGCTGGCGCGGGGCCTTTTTCCGGAATTGAAGGCCGCGCAGGGCTCCATCGTCAATGTCACATCGATTGCAGGCGTCAGGGTGCATCCCTTTGCCGGCACCGCCTATGCCACTTCAAAGGCTGCGCTGGCCTCGCTGACACGCGAAATGGCGGCGGATTTCGGGCCGCACGGCATCCGCGTCAACGCCATTGCGCCGGGTGAGATCGATACCTCGATCCTGTCGCCGGGAACGGAAAAGCTGGTGGACGGCCTGCCCCTGCGCCGCCTTGGCCAGCCGGCTGAAGTTGCTGATACAATTCACTTTCTCTGCAGCAGTCCTTCCTCCTATGTCACGGGTGCAGAGATCCACATCAATGGCGGGCAGCATGTCTGAAGATGAGGCCGGATCGTATTCGGCATGATGAAACTCCGGAATCGTTTGCGTAATAACACGCTAGGCTCCGGATTATTCCTCATTTGTGGATTCAGTTCTGCATCTGTGCGATTTTGAAACAGACGTTATCGATTTTTACGCGGTGTTAAATGGAATAAAGGATAGTGGCCTTAGTATTACTCCCTATAGGCCTTTTCCGATGAAGAACCCCTTCTTCCGTTTGCGTATCTCGGCAGCCCTTGCCGTCACCAGCTGCCTCATGGTCGCCGCCTCGCTCGTTGTCGTCGGAACGATCGTTTACTCGGTGATGGTCAGTGGTGCGGCGGATGACGCTGTGGCGCAGCAGAACACCAGTCTGCGCATCGCCGCCACCATTCTGGAGCGGGATGTGCCCGGCGTGAAAGTGACATGGGCCGCGGATGGCAACGTCAGCCGCATCCAGGCCGATGCCATTCCTGAATTCGCAGACCATGCGATGATCGACACGATTGGCCGGATGACGGGGGAGACGGCGACAGTCTTCGTCTGGGATACGCAGCAGCGGGACTTCATCCGCAAGACGACAAACATCATCAAGGCGGATGGCAACCGGGCGGTCGGCACCCCGCTGGGCCAGAACGGCGCGGTCTATCCGGTGGTGATGAAGGGGCAGACCTATCGCGGTGAGGCGGTTATCCTCGGCAAGCCCTATTTCACCATCTATGCGCCGGTCATCGGTTCCGGCGGCGCGCCGGTGGGTGTCCTTTATGCGGGCGTTGAGCGCACGAAGATCATGGCCGGTGTCGACACGATGATGTCCCGCCTGGCCATGGCCGTGCTGCCGGTTCTGCTGGTGGCCATTGGTGTGGCCGTGTTCGCATCGCGGCATCTGCTGGCCCCGGTCACGAAACTGGCGGAAGTGACGCGCGAGATCGCCGCAGAAGACCTTGAGGCGGATGTGCCCTTTACGGAGCGGACCGACCAGATCGGCACGATGGCAAAGGCTGTCGCAACCCTGCGCCAGTGTGCGCTCGAGCGGCGCCGCCTTGCCGAAGCTGAAGCAAGCGCCGGTCAGGAGCGTCAGGAACGCCAGCAGCGGATGGAGGATCTGATCGGCAGCTTCCGCCATCAGATCCAGTCCATGCTGAATGCAGCAGGTGAAACGGCGCAGGAACTGACGGGAACGGCCAGCAAGCTGGCTGACCTTGCCCGCGCCGGTGCAGCGCGAGCCAGCGACACCGAAATTGCCACCCACGAAACCAGCGGCAATGTCCAGACGGTGGCCAGCGCCGCCGAGGAGCTGTCCGCCTCCATCGGCGAGATCCGCCGTCAGGTGGGCCAGACCACAGGCGTGGTCGGCAAGGCGACCGAGGGCACCCGGGTGACCAACCAGAAGGTTGAAAGCCTTGCGGCATCTGCGGCCAAAATCGGTGAAGTGGTGACACTCATCCAGGCCATTGCCGAGCAGACAAACCTGCTGGCACTAAATGCCACGATCGAGGCCGCCCGTGCCGGCGAGGCAGGCAAGGGCTTTGCCGTCGTGGCGGCTGAAGTGAAGGGACTGGCCAACCAGACCTCCAAGGCAACGGAAGAGATCGCCGCGCAGATTGCCGCCATTCAGTCGGCCACCGAAGAGGCGGTTGATGCCATTGGCGCGATCACCCGTACCATGGAAGAGGTCAACAGCTACACCTCCGCCATTGCCGCTGCCGTCGAGCAGCAGGGGTCTGCGACCTCGGAAATCTCCCGCAATGTGCAGAGGGCTTCCGCAGGCACCCAGTCGGTTGCGGGCAACATGAACGAACTGGCCCGGACGGTCGATCACACGGCCGAATCCGCCGATCACGTGCTCGGCGCCTCTGCCGATCTGGCGGGCCATACCGACCTGCTCCGCAGGGAAATCGAAGGCTTCCTGACGAAGGTCGCCGCCGCCTGATCCTGAACCGCCGCCTTCCCGGACATGCATGGCAGCTGTCCGGGAAGGCGGCATTTCTTATTCGGCCTCCCCTTGCGCCTTGCGTCCGGCCAGACGCATGATGACGACGAAGAACACGGGCACGAAGAGGACCGCCAGGACGGTGCCCGATATCATGCCGCCGAAAAGGCCGGTGCCCAGTGCGTTCTGGGTTTCGGAGCTTGGCCCCTTGGCGATCACCAGAGGCAGGATGCCCAGGGTGAAGGCAAGCGAGGTCATGACGATGGGCCGCAGCCGCAGGCGTGCCGCCTCGACAGCTGCTTCATGCAGGCTTGCCCCTTCGCCGCGCAGCTTGCGGGCGAACTCCACGATCAGCACGGCATTCTTGGCAGAAAGGCCGATCAGTGTGATCAGGCCGACCTTGAAGAACACGTCGTTGTCGAACCCCCGCAAATGCACCGCAATCACGGCACCCAGCACGCCGAGCGGCACGACCAGCATCACCGAGAGCGGAATGGTCCAGCTTTCGTAAAGGGCTGCAAGAACCAGGAACACGACAAGGAAGGAGAGGGCGACCAGCAGCGGCGCTTGTGCGCCTGACTGGCGCTCCTGAAAGGACTGGCCGGTCCACTCCACGGAAAAACCGGACGGAAGCTGTGCCGCAAGGCGCTCGAGCTCCTGCATCGCCGCACCGCTCGATACGCCGCTAGCGGCCTCTGCGGAGATGCTGAGCGAGGGGTAGCCGTTGAATCGGTTGAGCTGGAGCGGGCTGACCGACCATTCCGGCGTCACCATTTCGGAGAGCGGCACCATGCCGCCCCGGTCGTTGCGGACGTGGAGTTTCAGAATGTCTTCGACCTGCATGCGGTCCCTGGCCTGTGCCTGCAGGACGACCTGCTGCAGATATCCGGCGCGCGGGAAGTCGTTGACATAGGTCGAGCTCATGGTCGCGGCGAGCAGGTCGCTGATGGCGGAAAAGGGAACGCCGAGGGCGCCGGCCTTTTGCCGGTCGATGCGCAGGTTCACGCTGGGCCCGCTTGGCAGGCCATCAACGCGGACATTCCTCAGGAGCTTGCTCTGGCCAGAGAGGCCGATAAGCTGATCCGCCGCCGCCTGCAGCGCGGCTGCGCCGCGTCCGCCCCGGTCGGCGAGGCGCAGGGTGACGCCCGAGGTTGTGCCCAGTTCCTCGATGGCAGGCGGTTTCATGATGAGAACCTCGCCTTCCACCGCCTCCTGCATCGCCTGTTCGGCGGCGGCCATTTCGGCGGCGGTGCTGCCGCTTCGCGTGTCCCAGTCGCGCAGCGTGGTGAAGGCCATCGCCGCGTTCGCACCCGAGCCGGAAAAGCCGAAGCCCATGATGGACAGGTTGTTGTCAATGTCAGGACGTGTTGCCGCGTGTGCATCGAAGAGCTGGACGAGCTCCCGCGTCCGCTCGGACGTTGCATCCGCCGGCAGCGTGAAGGAGGTCATGAATGTTCCCTGATCCTCTTCCGGAACAAAGGCGGTCGGCAATGCGCCGTATCCCAGGGCCAGAGCGCCGGTGAGGGCGCCATAGATCAGCATGACGCGGGCCGTGCGGTTCACAAGCCAGCCCGTCCAGACCGTGTAGCGCGCCGTCAGCCGGTCGAAGCCCCGGTTGAACCCGGCAAAGAAGCCCTTGCGCTCGTGATGCGGTGCGACCGGCTTCAGGATCGTTGCGCAGAGGGCAGGCGTCAGGCTGAGTGCAAGGAAGGCCGAAAACAGGATCGAGACCGCCAGCGACACCGTGAACTGCCGGTAGATCGCTCCGACAGAACCGCTGGCAAGGCCCATGGGCAGGAACACGGCCGTCAGCACCAGGGTGATGCCGATGACCGCGCCGGTGATTTCCCGCATGGCGCGGCGGGTTGCCTCGTGCGGGCTGAGCCCTTCGCTGGCCATGAGCCGCTCGACATTTTCGACGACGACGATGGCGTCATCCACGATGATGCCGATCGCCAGCACCATGCCGAACATGGTCAGCACGTTGATCGAATAGCCAATCGCCCACATCACGGCAAAGGTGCCCAGCAGCGCGATGGGCGCGACGATGGCCGGGATCAGCGTGTAACGGATGTTCTGAAGAAACAGCAGCATGATGAGGAACACCAGCCCCATCGCTTCGGCCAGCGTCTGCACGACCTTGGTGATCGAGAGCTTCACGAAAGGCGCCGTGTCGTAGGAGACAGCGTATGCAACGCCTTCCGGCATCGAGGGCGCAAGCGCGGCAAGCCGCGCCCGCACGCCTTCCGAAGTGCTGATGACGTTGGCACCGGGGGCGAGCTGAATGGCGGCGGCCGTCGCCGGCTTTCCCCCGTCGAAGATCGAGAACCCCATGGTCTGCGCACCGACTTCGATCCTTGCGATATCGCCCAGGGTCAGTTTCGAGCCATCGGGATTGGAGCGCAGCACGATGGCAGCGAATTCCTCAGGTGTCTTCAGCTGCCCGTCGAGGCTGAGCGGAACGCTGACCGCCTGACCGGGAAGGGCGGGCGCTTCGCCCAGCCGTCCGGGAGAAACCTGGACATTCTGCGTCTGGATGGCCTGCGTGATCTCGGCCATGGAGACCGAGTAGGCAGCAAGCAGGGAGGGATCAAGCCAAACGCGCATGGCGGCTTGCGAGCCGAAGGACTGCACGCGGCCAACGCCGGGCACCTGCTTCAGTTCCAGCGCCAGCTGGCGCACGAGATAGTCATCCAGCGCCAGCGGATCTGTCTTTCCCCCTTCAGAGCGCAGGGACACAATCATCAGGAAGCCGGATGTGGCAGCTTCTACGGACAGACCCGCCCGGCGGACAGGTTCCGGCAGGCGCGGCTCGATGGCCTTCAGGCGGTTCTGGACGTCGATCTGCGCCAGTTCCGGGTCCGTCCCCGGCTTGAAGGTGACGGTGATGGTGGCCGTACCGGAAGAGTCCGACGAGGAATCGAAGTAAAGCAGGTTCTTCACCGCCGTCAGCTCACGCTCGATGGGGGCCGTGATGCTGTCGTTGATGGTCCGCGGACTTGCGCCCGTGTAGGTGGCGGTGATGCTGATGCTCGGCGGTGCGATGACCGGAAAGCGGGAAACCGGCAGCTGCGGGATCGCAGCGAGACCGGCAAGCACGATGAAGATGGCGATGACCCAGGCAAAGACCGGGCGCTCGATGAAAAACTGCGGCATGAACGGTCTTCTCAGATGTGGGGTTCGGGGGCCGATGGCTGGTAGGGGACGGGGTCCAGCGGCGCGCCGGACCCGGCGCGGTCCTGTCCCCGCACCACGACCGTCTCGCCCGCTTTCAGGCCCGACAGGATCACGTAGCGGCCTCCGGTCAGCGCCCCCAGTTCGACCGGGCGGCTGCTGGCTGTGTTGCCGGCTTCCAGCACGATGAGGCGTGCCTCTCCCGATGGATCCCGTAGAACGGCCTCCTGCGGCACGGTCAGAGCCTGCGGATAGATGGCGCTGGGCACACGGGCACGAAGATACATGCCCGGCAGCAGCTGGCGGTCCGGGTTGGGCACTTCCAGGCGCATGGCAATGTTGCCTGTCCCCTGATCCACCGTGCTGTCAGAAAACAGCAGCCTGCCCTTGAAGCCATAGGGCTTGCCCGTCAGGGTCAGAATGTCGACGGGAAGGCTGTCCGCTGTTTCGCCTCTCCTGTTTTCGTCCATCTCTTCCAGCTGTTCCCGGCGCATGGATGGCTGGCGGACATCCAGATAGACGCTGTCGATCTGCTGGACTGTCGCCAGCGCTGTTGCCGTGCCGCTGGACGCAAGGCCGCCTTCGGTGATCAGGGCCTGACCTATCCGCCCCGCGATGGGGCTGCGAACGGTCGCATTGGCCAGTTCGAGTTTGCGGCGCCTCAGGTTGGCTTTGGCCTCAGCCGCATTGGCCCGCGCCCGCGCCAATTCAGTTGTTGCATCCCCCAGCGCTGCGGTGCTGGCCGTGTGTGTCGCCGCCAATGCGGTTATCCGGTCATACTTGGAAAGCGCATTGACGAGGTCAGCTTCCGCACGGTCCAGCACGGCCAAGACGGCTTCCACATCGGCAGAGAACGGTGCAGGGTCGATCTGAAACAGCGGCTGACCGGCCACAACATCGGAGCCTTGGGTGAAGAACACCTTCTGCACGATCCCGGTCACTTGAGGCCGGATTTCAGCCGTGCGCACCGCCGATACCCGGCCGGGAAGCTCGTCGTAAACCACCACGCGGGCGGGCTGCACCGTCTGTACGGCAATGCGGACGGCGGCGGCAGCGGCTCCAGCGGGTGTCTGCGCTGCGGCGCTGCCCGCTTTCTGGCCATCGGTATCGTCCGAGCAAGCGGCAAGGCAGAGTGCTGTTGCGGCGATGAATGCGTAGGTCAGCTTGTGGCGAAGGCGCATGGTCGCGGTCATCCTCTATACGGCTGCCTGTTTCAGGCGGCGTGGCCGCTTCTATCGGTCCGCCGGGTTGGCGCTGTGTGGAGATTATGTTGCGGTTTCATGGAGAGGGGCGCTGCGCGCTCGACGCCAGCGATGCCTGATGGCATCAATGGCGGAAGGAGAATGCCATGACAGCCCTTGTTCTGATTGCCGAAGACGACGACGAGATTTCCGCAATTCTGGATGCCTATCTCGTGCGCGAGGGCTTCCGCACCGTTCAGGCGCGCGATGGCCGGACGGCGCTTGATCTGCATCTGGCGCTGAAGCCCGATCTCGTGCTTCTCGACGTCACCATGCCCCGGCTAGACGGATGGGAGGTGCTGGCGGAGCTGCGGCGCAGGGGCACTACTCCGGCCATCATGATCACTGCGCTCGACAAGGATATCGACCGGCTGCAGGGCCTGCGCATCGGGGCAGACGATTATGTCGTCAAGCCCTTCAACCCGATTGAGGTCGTCGCCCGCGCCAAGGCCGTTCTTCGCCGCGCGGGCGTGGCCTCGGCCGCGGGTGTTCTGCGTGCCGGTAATCTCGCCATCGATCTTGATGCCTACGAGGCAAGCTTTGATGATGGAGCCGGGCCTGTGCGGCTGTCTCTGACACTGACGGAGTTCCGCATCCTCGCGCATATGGCCCGCAGTCCCGCCCGCGTCTTCACCAGAAGCGAGCTGGTGGATGCCTGCCTGCCCGGGTCCGACGCGCTGGACCGCACGGTGGACAGCCACCTCAGCAAGCTGCGCAAGAAGCTGGAACAGGCTGGCGCCACCGGCCTGCTGCCCGGGGTGCGCGGCATCGGCTACCGGTTGTCGGCGTGATGCCATGAGACCGAGAACCGGATTGAGCCGCCAGATCCTCATCGCCATGTCAGCCATTACGGTGATGGCCGGCTTGCTGGTGTTCTTCGGATCCTATCTCACCTACAGCGTCATCATTGCCCTTTACCCGGCGCCTGAGGATCTGGACAGCTGGCTTACGGTCACCGATCTGGTCATCCTCGGCTGTGTTATTCTTCCCGCGCTTGCGATTGCAGCCTTTGTTTCCCTGCGCCTGTCGCGCCGGATTCTCGCCCCCCTTGAATCGCTGGCCCGCAGCGCGCGTGAGATCACGGCCGGTGACCTCTCCTCACGCGCTTCAGCCGGAAACAAGGCACTCGGAGAAACGGCCGCGCTGATTGGTGACTTCAACACGATGGCACAGCGCCTTCAGGACATGGCGGCCGAAATGGCCCTGTGGAACGCCACCATCGCCCATGAGCTGCGCACGCCGCTGACCATCCTGAAGGGCCGCCTGCAGGGCATGATCGATGGCGTCTTCGAGCCGGATGAAAAGTCGCTGCAGGGGCTGATCCAGCAGGTGGACGGGCTTGCCCGTCTGGTGGAAGACCTGCGGACGGTGACATTGGCCGGCAGCGGTCATCTGGATCTGCAGATCGAGCCGGTTCACCTCGCGCGGGAAATCGCCGGCGTGGCCAATCTTGTCGCGCATGACTTCCGGGCAGCCGGTTTCCGGCTGGAACTCGCTCTGGAGGACCTGGTGGTTGCCGTTGATGCAACGCGGATCCGGCAGGCGCTGCTGGCGCTTCTCACCAATGCGCGGCGCTATGCTGTGCGCGGCCGCATCACGGTCAGTCTCGCCAGGGTGGAGGACCGGATCGTTTTGTCCGTCGCCGACGAGGGACCGGGACTGCCGCCTGATATTGTCTCCCGTGGCTTCGTGCCTTTCGTCCGGGGCGATCCGGTCCGCTCGCGCGAGCTTGGCGGCAGCGGCCTGGGGCTATCCGTGGTGCGGGCCATTGTGGAGGCGCACGGCGGGCGTCTCAGCTACCGGACGACACCCGCAGGCGGGGCGCTGTTCGAGATGGTTCTTGTGAGGATGGAGCCTTCGGCGGCGACAGACGGTCTGTGAGGCCGCAAAGTTGTGGATGCCGTCGCGGAGAGGCAGCGGTCCGGTCCACGTTGCAGTGCAGTATCTGGCGGCCAATGCCTTGAAAATGATGCCCTGTCATTTTTATCAATTAAGTTGATGCCAGACCGGTTCCGTCCCTGACGCAGGTGCAGTCTGGCTTCGCTGTTTCAAACCGCAGCGTATTTTATTGGGGTTTTGGCGCTGATTTTCTGTATTGATCTGAGGAATTTTCAGAGTCTTGAGTCTAATTCTGGATATATATCTGAATTTTAAGTTTTATCTACGTATTTTCAAATGAAAATACGTATATCACGATTTGAATGTCATATAAATTTCATGATATTCGGGCCCCGGATTAAGATCCGGTTCATTCAATGATGTGATCCAGTGCGCCGGGAGATGAAATTCTTCGGAGCAAACGGATATCATGGGCAGACTATCCCTTTCCTTCACCAACCTCTCGTTCCTGTACAAGGTCTGGGGCGGGTTTGGTGCGATTCTGGTTCTGACTGCGCTTGTCGGCGGTCTCGGGATTGTTACGCTGACGGGTCTTTCGCAGCGCAGCGAGATCGCTGATGAAGCGCTGGCCACGATCACCGAGTTGAAGGCGCTCTCGGCCGCACGCGAGGCCTTCCTGCGGCAGCCGGATGCAGATGGTGCGGTTCAGGTGACGGCGGCGCTGAGGTCTCTGGATGCGACGCTGGAGGGCCTTGCCAGATCGCTCGTCAGCAATCCTCAGCCTCTGCAGAATGTCGCCGCTGCCCGTGGCATGGTCTCCGGATTTGGCGCGACATTCTCATCTGTCGAGCGGGACACCCAGTCGCTGAAGGACAAGCTGGAAGTGATTGAGCGCGCAACGGCGCAGCTCGACAGCCTGACCCGCACCATCGCCAACGAATTGCAGCGCCAGCAGCGCGATGCGGCGGACGCGGCCACCTTGAGCACCTCTTCTCAGGAAGATCTGCGCCAGCTCGGCCATCTTGCCCGCGACATGCAGGATCGCGTGGCCTTCCTGCAGCCGATGTTCGGCATGGGGGCTGATTTCAAGCTGAGCGAAGTCACGCCGGAACTGCGGGCCCAGATTGGCGAAACGCTCGATACGATCAAGAGCCAGGCTGAAAAGCTTGAAGGCTCCCGGTTCAAGGTCGTGCAGACGGGGCTGCTTGAGCAAGCCACCGCCCTGCACGCAGTTCTGCCGGTGATGCTGGACGAAACCAACCTCTTCAACCGCATGGGCCAGAAGAAGGAAGTGGCGGACCGGATCGGCGTCCTGACCACTCAGATCATGGAAGCCCGCTTTGCCATCTATGGCGCGCTGGACCGGGCACTGGATGATGCCAACGGCCTGCAGCAGAAACTGGCCGCCCTGACCCGGATCGGTCAGCAGGCGCTCGAAATCTCCGGCTCGATCTCCAGCGTCAAGACGGACACCACCAGCTTCGTTGCGGATATGGGCGATACGGACCCCAACGCGGTGGAAGCGGAAATCGACATGCTGAGCATGTATGCCATGCAGCTGGACGGGGCCTCGGCCTATGTGCCTGCCGCTTCCACGGCCATCTCTGCCATGCCGCAGGCACTTGAAGATTATGCCAGCGCTTTCACGGCCATCCGGGAGGCGAGATCCAGTCTCGAGGCCAACCGGGCGGAACTGGACCGGCTGAGCGTCATGCTGCAGACCACAGCAACCGACCTCGCCCGGGCCCAGTCTGCGGCCAATCGCGCCGCAGGGCAGCGCGCGGTCACCACCATTGCTATGGCGGTCATTGCCGCCATCGCGCTCGGCTTCGGTCTCGCCTTCGGGCTCAACCGTCTGATCACCCGCCCGATCCGGGCCATGACCAGCTTCATGCGCCGTCTGGCCGATGGTGACACATCCGCGGACGTGCCCGGCCTCGGCCGTGGCGACGAGATCGGCGGCATGGCCCAGGCGGTGCAGGTGTTCAAGGACAACGCGCTGGAGCGCCTGCGCCTCGAGCAGGAGCAGGCCGCCGGCCAGGCGGTCAGCATGGCCCGCCAGCAGAAGGTGGATGCGCTGATCTCCGGCTTCCGCGCAACCGCACAAAACCTGATCGCATCTGTCGGCAGCACGGCCGGCAATCTGGACAGGACGGCACAGCGCCTTGCCGTCATCGCCCGCGAAAGCTCGGAACGCGCCAGCCAGACGGCCGATGCCTCGGAAGCGGCGCTGGCCGGTATGGACAGCGCGGCTGCGGCAGCGGAAGAGCTGTCCATGTCCGTGCAGGAAATCGGCAATCAGGTCTCCCGCACCACCCAGGTGGTCAGCCGTGCAACGCATGCCACGCAGGAAACCAGCGCCAAGGTGGACGGGCTTGCGGCAGCGGCGGCCAAGATCGGCGAGGTGATCACCCTCATTCAGGCCATCGCCGCCCAGACCAACCTGCTTGCCCTCAACGCCACCATCGAAGCGGCGCGGGCAGGGGAGGCCGGCAAGGGCTTTGCCGTTGTGGCTTCCGAGGTGAAGGAACTCGCCAACCAGACCTCAAAGGCAACCGAAGAGATCGCCGCACAGGTCAATGCCATCCAGCATGCCACCAGCGACTCGGTGGCTGCCATCACCGGCATCAGTGAGACCATGGGGCAGGTGGACAGTTACACCGGCGCCATCGCATCGGCCATGACCCAGCAGAACTCGGCCACCTCGCACATCTCCCGCAGCGTGCGCCAAGTGGCGGACAGCTCGTCGGCGGTGGCCGGCAACATCCAGGAACTGTCCAATGCTGTTGCGGAAACCAGCAGCTCCGCCGATGTTCTGCTCGACGCCTCCGACGAGCTGAACAGCAAGACGCGCATGCTCAAGGAAGAAGTCGACCGCTTCCTCGCCGAAGTGGCGGCGGCGTGAAAGAGGGGGAGGGTCCACCTTCGCCTCCTCACTCTCCGAGGTCGCCCCGGCCAAGCGGAGCGCGAGCCGGGGTCCACTCGCTTGCAGAGCGGTGAAATCTAAGTCGAACGGCGCGGCAAGGCTTCAGGGCAATCCGCCCATCAGGCAGGCAGTCTCAGCAGATCCGGGCAACGCTCTGGAAATGAGTAGGCCCCGGGTCCTCACTGCGTGCGGCCCGGGGTGACGCCTCGTGTGCCTTGCTGTCCGTTTCTCTTCCGTACGAATGTGAAGCGGGGCGGAGCCCCGCTTCGGTCTTGCCTCAAGCCGCAGCGATGGCGCGTTTGGCCATGACGGTGACGAGGTTTGCGCGGTATTCGGCAGAGCCGTGGATGTCGGAGAGCATGCCGTCCGCCTCAAGGGCAATGCCGGCCACCGCATCCGCCGACCACTTGGCAGCCAGCGCTGCTTCCATGGCATCGGCCCGGAACACGCCGCCCTGACCGGCGCCGGTGACGGCAACGCGCACCGAGCCATCCTTGTGGCGGGCGACGAAAACACCGGCCATGGCATAGCGGGAGGCCGGGTTCGGATACTTGGCGTAGGCCGACTTTTCCGGAACCTTGAAGCTGATGGCGGTGATGATCTCGCCGTCCTCCAGCGCCGTCTCAAACATGCCCACGAAGAAGTCTGCGGCGGCAATGTCCCGCTTGTCCGTGTGGACGGTGGCATCCAGCGCCAGCACGGCGGAGGGATAGTCCGCTGCCGGGTCGTTGTTGGCGACGGAGCCGCCAATCGTGCCCATGTGGCGCACATGCGGATCGCCAATGCCGCCCGCAAGGCTGGCAAGGCCGGGGATCAGGCGGCGGACGAGATCAGAACCGGCCACATCCGCATGTCTGGTGGCCGCGCCGATGCGCAGCGTGCCGCCGCTTTCGGTGATGCCGTGCAGCTCCGCAATCTGGCCGATATCCACCAGATCGCTGGGCGCGGCAAGGCGCTGCTTCATGGTGGGGATCAGGGTCTGGCCACCGGCCAGCAGCTTGCCGTCATCCGCCTTGGCGATCAGGCTGGCGGCATCTGCGACCGAAGCGGCCCGGTGATAGCTTGTCTCATACATCGTGTTCGTTCTCCTCAAAGGAAAGCGTCAGCAGAGGGCAGGGCCGGGTGCAGCCATGGGGCGCGCCCGGTCCCGCTTGTGTCAGGTCACTCAGCCGCCAGAGGCTGGCTGGCGTTGCGGATCGCCTCCCACACCCGCTGGGGCGTGGCGGGCATGGCAAGGTCGCGGATGCCGAGTGCATCCGTGATGGCGTTGATGACGGCCGGGGGCGAGCCGATGGCACCGGCCTCGCCGCAGCCCTTCATGCCGAGCGGGTTGCCCGGGCAGATGGTCTCGGTCGTCAGCAGCGTGTAGGACGGCACGTCGTCGGCACGCGGCATGGCATAGTCCATGAAGGAGCCGGTCAGAAGCTGGCCGCCCTCGTCATAGGCGGCATTTTCCAGCAGTGCCTGGCCGATGCCCTGCGTCAACCCGCCATGCACCTGGCCTTCCACGATCATCGGATTGATGATCTTGCCGAAGTCATCGGCTGCCACGAAGTTGATGATGGCGGTCTTGCCGGTTTCCGGATCGATCTCCACCTCGCAGACATAGGTGCCGGCCGGGAAGGTGAAGTTGGTGGGATCGTAGAACGCCCCTTCCTTCAGCCCCGGTTCCATGCCGGCCGGCAGATTGTGGGCGGTATAGGCCGCCAGCGCCACCTGGAAGAACGGCAGGGACTTGTCCGTGCCCGCCACCTTCAGCTCGCCGCCTTCAAACACCACGTCACCTTCTGCCGCTTCCATCAGATGGGCGGCGATCTTCTTGGCCTTGGCCTCCACCTTGTCCAGCGCCTTGACGATGGCCGACATGCCGACCGCGCCGGAGCGCGAGCCATAGGTGCCCATGCCGAACTGCACCTTGTCTGTGTCGCCATGGACGATGGACACGGTGTCCGTATCAACGCCGAAGCGCTCGGCGACGAGCTGGGCAAAGGTCGTCTCGTGGCCCTGACCATGGCTATGCGAGCCGGTGAGCACCTCGATGGTGCCGACCGGATTGACCCGCACTTCCGCTGATTCCCACAGGCCGACGCCTGCGCCCAGCGAGCCGACGGCCGCTGACGGGGCAATGCCGCAGGCCTCGATGTAGCAGGACAGGCCGATGCCGCGCAGCTTGCCCTTGCGGGCCGCTTCCGCCTTGCGGGCCGGGAAGCCGGCATGGTCGATGGCCTTGAGCGCGGCATCCAGCGTCGCGTCATAGTCGCCCGCGTCGTAGCACATGATGACGGGCGTCTGATGCGGGAAGCTGCGGATGAAGTTGCGGCGGCGGAACTCGGCCGGGTCGAGCCCGACCTCGCGGGCTGCCGTCTCCATCATGCGCTCGATCAGATAGGTGGCCTCCGGACGGCCGGCACCACGATAGGCATCGACCGGCGTGGTGTTGGTATAGACGGCCTTCACGTTGCAGTGGATGGCCGGGATGTCATACTGGCCGGAGAGCAGCGTCGCGTAGAGATAGGTCGGCACGGAGGAGGAGAACAGCGACATGTAGGCGCCGAGGTTCGCCACCGTGCTGACCCTGAGGCCGATGACCTTGTGATTGGCATCAAGCGCCAGTTCCGCATGGGAGCGGTGGTCGCGGCCATGGGCGTCGGTGAGGAAAGCTTCCGTGCGGTCGCAGACCCACTTCACCGGACGGCCGGTGCGCTTGGAGGCCCACAGGCAGACCATCTCTTCCGGGTAGATGTAGATCTTCGAGCCGAAGCCGCCGCCCACATCCGGTGCGATCACGCGCAGCTTGTGCTCGGGTGCGATGTTGTAGAAGGCGGAGAGCACCAGACGCGCCACATGCGGGTTCTGCGAGGTGGTGTGCAGGGTGAAATGCTCTTCGGCTGTGTCATAGTCGGCGAGCGCGGCGCGCGGCTCCATCGGGTTGGGCACCAGCCGGTTGTTGGTGATGTCCATCCGCGTCACATGAGCAGCCTTCTCGAAGGCGGCATTGGTGGCCGCTTCATCGCCGATCACCCAGTCATAGATCAGGTTGTCCGGCGCTTCCGGATGCAGCTGCGGGGCGCCCGGTTCAAGGGCGGCGACCGGATCGATCACCACCGGCAGTTCCTCATAGGACACGAGAACAGCCTCGGCCGCATCGCGGGCCTGGCCCAGCGTTTCGGCGATGACAACGGCCACCGCCTGACCGGCATAGCGCACGGTCTCCGGCTCCAGCGCCCGCCAGGCGCCCATCTTCATGGGGCTGCCGTCGCGCGAGTGGATCATCCAGCCGCAGATCAGATTGCCGACGCCATCCCCCACCAGCTGCTCGCCGGTCAGAACCGCCTCGACACCTTCCATCTCCAGCGCGGCGCTGGAGTCGATGCCGGTGATGCGGGCGTGGGCGTGGGGCGACCGCACGAAGGCCGCATAGGTCATGCGCGGCGCGGTCAGGTCATCGGTGTACCGGCCCTTGCCGGTGATGAAACGCTTGTCTTCCTTGCGCAGCGCACGTGCGCCAATGCCTTGAACTCCCATGGCATAACTCCCTCAGACAGGTTTCCTGCAAGGCCTTTGCCCGCAGGCCGTTTCCTTGTTCCGCAGTGCCGGACGCCGCCTCCTCACGGCATCTTGTCCGGCCTTGCGGCTTGTCATGTGCCGTGCAGGTTTCGCGTCCGCACGGATGGGGATGCTCTGCGGCGCCTTGAAAGGCTCAAGCGCCGCGCGGGCCTGGATCTATTCTGCGGCGGCCCGCAGGCCGGCCATCTGGTCGGCGGCCGCCTTGATGGCCTTGACGATGTTGTGATAGCCGGTGCAGCGGCAGATGTTGCCTTCCAGCTCGTGGCGGATGGTGGCCTCATCCAGATTTGCGCCATGCCGCTCGATCATGTCCACGGCGGCCATGATCATGCCGGGGGTGCAGAAACCGCACTGCAGGCCGTGATGCTCGCGGAAGGCCGCCTGCACGGGATGCAGCTCCGCACCATTGGCAAGGCCTTCGATGGTGGTCACCGTGGCCCCTTCCGCCTGTGCGGCCAGCATGGTGCAGGACTTCACGGCCTTGCCGTTCACATGCACCACGCAGGCCCCGCACTGAGACGTGTCGCAGCCCACATGGGTGCCGGTCAGGCCCTGCGCCTCGCGCAGGTAGTGAACGAGCAGGGTCCGGTCCTCGACAGCGGCCGAGACCTTCTTGCCGTTCACGGTCATTGACACTTTTGCCATTCATACCTCCCTCAATTGGTCCCGCTCTCTGGTCGCGTCACCAGCGGGCTAAAAGATGTTCTGCTCCTTACCTGCTCATGATGGCGAGGATGACGATGATCGCCGCCAGTGCGGCGAGACCCCAGACCACCGGCCCGCCAAAACTTCCCTTCACCGCCGCAGCTTCGACTGTCTCCTCAGCCTCATGCACGGCGTGTCCGATCGTTTTCTCCACGTCCTCAACCGCATGGACAACGGCGTCGCCCGCCTGTTCCATCGCAATCGAGCGGGCTTCTTCCAGCGTGCCTGCGTCAGGCTCGCCGTCTTCGGCCGTTCCGGTGGCAGCCGCGTTTCCGGCAACCATCTGCGAGAAATTGCCGAAGAACTCGTCGGCCATCTTGCGGGCGGTGCTGTCGATCAGCCGGCTGCCCAGCTGGGCCAGCTTGCCGCCCACCTGTGCCTTCACGGTGTAGGTGAGAATGGTGTCCCCGCCGTCTTCGGCAAGGTGCACATCGGCGGAACCCTTTGCAAAACCCGCAACGCCACCCTTGCCTTCTCCGGCGATGGTGTAGCTTTCCGGCGGGTTGAGATTTTCAAGCGTGACCGCGCCCTGGAATTTTGCCTTCACGGGGCCGATCTTGGCGGTGACGGCGGCCGTCATTTCCGTCGGCGAGGTCATCTCCAGGCTCTCGCAGCCGGGAATGCATGCTTTCAGCACGTCCGGATCGTTCAGGGCATTCCAGACATCGGTTCGCGGTGCCGGAATGCGGTACTCCCCTGTCATGTCCATTGCGTTTCGTGCCTCTCTCTCCTCGGGTGCAGGTTTGCTGCGGCTCTGGTGCCTGTGGCGGCTCACCGTCCGCTTGCCGTCCGCAGCCTGCCCGTCCCATATGGCTCTTGTCTTGCGTCCTCCCAAAGGTGCCGGACTGGAAGGCAGCTGGCAAGCCCATGGAGAAAAAGAAGAAAGATTGCAGCCAGAGCCTGGCAGATGTCACCGTCGCGCGCCTTGTCCACCCATCGGCGCCTTGCGCCCCTCCCAGAGCTGCCGGGCTGCGTCCTGCCCGGCAAGGATCTGGAGTGTGCGCTGCTCCTGCGTAAGGGAAAAGACCTGTGCGGCAATAAAGCTGGCCTGATCTGTCGCAGATTTGAGACAGGTAGGGGGATCAGCCGTCGAGGCCGAACTGGCTCATCTTGCGGTACATGGTGGCCCGGCTGATGCCGAGGTCCCGGGCGGCGGCCGAGACATTGCCTTTTGCCCTGGCAAGGGCGCGACGCAGGGCGGCTTTTTCTGCCGCGCGTGGATCTTCCTCCGCTGCCGTGCCGAGATGGGTGGCTGCGCCGGGGGCAGAGGCAATGATGGCGTCGGTCAGGCCCAGCATCTTGCGGGCATGGCGCGTCGCGCCGGCGATCACATCATCCGGGGCCAGCGCCAGAAGAGACACGCCGCCCTGTCCATGCCCCTTGGCAACGACGATGCGGCACTCCGGAAAAGCGGCGCGAAAAAGGTCGCTTTCCACCGCACGCGCACTTTCGTTCACCACCATGGCCAGCACCTGGGCAAATGCGAGGGAGAAATCCCGGCGGCAGCTCGAAATGTCCAGCACCGCCGCCAGTTGCCCCGTGTGATCGAAGATCGGGGCGGCAATGCAGCTTATTTCCGTGTTGATGACCCGGAAATGCTGATCCTGATGCACGATCACCGGGCGTTTCTCGATGGCGCAGGTGCCGATGCCGTTGGTGCCCTGCTGCGCCTCGCTCCACACGCCGCCCGCCGTCAGGCCCCAGCGGGCAAACTCGCTCTGATCTCCCGCCGCCTCGCGGGTTTCCAGCACAAGGCCATCCTTGTCACTCAGCAGGATGCTGCAGCCGCTTGGGGCAAGCGTTGCATTCAGCCTGTCGAGGGCAGGAACAGCGATTTCGAGCAGGGACCCCATCCGGTCGCGCGCTTGTGCAAGGGCATGTTCTTCCACCCGCACCGCAGGCCGGTCCAGATTGGGATCAAGGCCATGATACAGCATCGAACGGCGCCAGGAGGCCGCCACCAGAGAATGAGCTGCGCAGCCGTTGTTCTCGACGGTCTCCCGCACCCGGTCTGCGTGCTTGCGCGTCGCATCATGAGAACCTGGCAGCATCTAATTCCCCCAATACATGATGCATCACTCACCCTGTACGGGTACAGCCGACCAAATTCGCACCAGCTTGTCAAAGTAATTTCTGTAGAAATTTCAATTGCAAGTCGAGGCTCAGGACTCGTTCTCTATCATAGCCAGAACACGACGGTTGCGGCGAGTATGACCTCGGAGAAGAAGGTTTCCAGGTGCCGGTGATATTGCGTGGCCACGCGCCGCCAGTCCTTGAGGCGGCCGAACATGATCGCGATGCGACTGCGTCGTCTGTAGCGCCGCTTGTCGTGCAACGCTTCTCTGAACCAATCGGCGTCATAACCACGGTCTGCCAGCATCCAATCCGCCTTCGGCAGGCTGTCCAGCAACGCCGCCGTTCCTGTTTTACATGCCCGGCCTGCATGTAAAACAGGATCGGCACCCCTTCGCATCGGCTACGGCGTGCACCCTGGTGTTCATGCCGCCGTTTGTTCGACCTATCTGGCGTCCACGCTCCCCTTTTTCTCAGCGAGGCTCGAGGCCGTGCGGTGTGCTATCGCGCCTAGCCCCAGCACGGCTGCGCCGATCAGTCCCGGTTCCACGCGGCAGGTGGCTGGAACGACCAGCGATCGGTCGAATTTTCGCAGAATTCGTGCGCGCACAGCGTCATCGATCACACTGATCAATGCGGAGACATTTGAAAGTCCGCCGCCGACCGGGACGATCGACGCTCCTGTCACATTGATCACCAGCGCCAGCGGTCCGGCGAGAATGTCGACATAGACATCGAGCGTTCGCGTTGCCCGGGGATCGGCTCCCTGCCATGCGGCGATGATCTCCTCACTGCTATTTCTCACCCCATGCAGTTCTTCATGCAGCTTTTCGAGGCCCCGCGCGCTGCAGACAGCGTCGATGCAGCCGCTTTGACCGCAGCCGCATCGGAAACGCGCAATCCGGACGGGCGGGGTGCCCGCTTCGGTCGCTTGTACCGGGCCATGGCCCCATTCTCCGGCAAAGCCGCCATTGCTGTTGATCAGCTTTCCGTCGATCACCAGCCCGCCCCCGACACCTGTTCCAAGGATCACGCCGAAGACGATCCGATGGCCACGCGCGGATCCGATACCTGCCTCGGCCAGCACGAAACAGTCAGCGTCATTGGCGATGATCACCGGCAGACCTAGTCTCGCCTGCAGATCGGCCTGAAGCAGACGGTCATGAATGCAGGGAATATTCGCGACCACCGCGCGTGCCGTGTCCGGATCGATGACGCCGGCAATCGAAATCGCGATGCAGTCAGGCTTTTCCCCGGCTTGTGTGATGATCTCGGACAGGGCTGCAACAAAGGCGTCAAAATCGTTGACCGGCGTTGGCCTGCGGGGAAAGGGCCGGATGTCATTGAGGGTGTGGGCGACCGCGCCCTTGATGGCGGTACCGCCAATATCGAAACAGACGATCATGCGGAGACCCTGTCCATGCTGACCGGGGTGCCATGGACACAGTCACCGCCAATCCAGGTCGAGGCGAGGCTGAGATCATTTTCGATCACGATGAAATCGGCGTCACTACCGGCTGTCAGCCGGCCTTTTGTGGAGAGGGCCAGAGCATCCGCTGGATAAAGCGAAGCCATGCGCAGAGCTTCCTCCAGTGGCTGGCCGAGCCGTTCATGGACGAAGCGCATGCAGGAGTGCATGTCGACGTCGGCGCCAGCCAGCGTTCCGTCCGCCAGGGTCAGCCGGCCATCGCGGCGATAGACAGACCGGCCGTTGAGGTCGAAGCCGGAGGCATCCGTTCCGATCGTCGACATGGCGTCGGTGACCAGAAAGATCCGGGCCGGTCCCTGCTTGGCTGCCAGGGCGATGCGCATGGTGACCGGATCGACATGAAAGCCGTCGGTGATCAGGCCGCAATGAAGAAGGGGCGATGCGAGGGCGGCACCGACGAGTCCCGGTTCCCGATTAC
Source organism: Pannonibacter sp. Q-1 (assembly GCF_054073275.1). Lineage (NCBI taxonomy): Bacteria > Pseudomonadati > Pseudomonadota > Alphaproteobacteria > Hyphomicrobiales > Stappiaceae > Pannonibacter > Pannonibacter sp. Q-1. The sequence continues at coordinate 828,789 of NZ_JBSXNB010000001.1, read as the reverse complement.
CGAGCTGGCTCATGGCGTTGAAAAGATGTGTCACCAGGCTCGCCCCGGCGGCTTCATATGCTGCGACATCGGCACATGGAACATCGGTGTGCCCCAGACTGACGTGGTAGCCCGCGGCGACGAGTTGAGCGACCTGTTCTGGAGAGACGCTTTCCGGCGCAACGGTAATCATCGCCACGCCGAATGGTCCTGCCGCCTCGATCAGCAGGGCAAGATCCGGCTCCGTCATCGGGCGAATGAGGGCCGGATCATGGGTTCCCTTGCGACCGACCGAAAGATGCGGGCCTTCGAGATGGAGGCCGATATAGCCGGGCAGTTTCAGCTCTTGCGCCTGCCTTCCGGCGTCTATCGCCTTCCGGCCGATATCCGGTCGATCGGTGATCAGCGTGATCATCAATGCCGTCGTGCCATAACGGGCATGGGCGCGGCAGATCGTGTCGATGCCGGAGACGCTTGGCTCATTGTTGAACAAGACGCCGCCCCCGCCGTTCACCTGCAGATCCACATAACCCGGCGCGACCAGTGACGCACCAAGATCGTGCCGGCCAATCCCTTTTGGCAGTGTGCCGCGTTGACCTATTGCGGCGATCCGTCCCGCCTCAACCACCAAGCCTGCATCCCGATGCATGGTCTCGCCGTCGAAAATCCGGTCGGCGGTGAGGATGTAGCGCTCGCTCATCGTGTTTCGGTCACTTTTTTCAACGCGGCCGGCTTGTCCGGGTTGAAGCCGCGGGCGCGCGACAGGGATTCGATGAAGCCATAATAGGGAACGATGAGGGCGAGTGCATCCGTGATTGGATGTCCTGTCCTGACGAAAGGCAGGGTCGTTGCGCCATTCGCCTGATCCGAGGTGATGAAACATGCCGCATTGCTGGCCGAAAGCTTTGAGACGGTCTGCGCCACCGACTGTTCGGCCTTGTCGCGGGCGGTGAAGGCAATGACCGGAAAGTCACGCCCCACGATCGAAACGGGCCCATGCAGAACCTCGGCCGAGGAATAGGCTTCCGCATGCAGTTCGCAGGTTTCCTTGCATTTCAGGGCCGCTTCGGCAGCAATGGCAAGCGCGGGGCCGCGCCCAAGCATGTAGAGGGAGTCCGTCTCCTGCAAGACAGGAAGAAGCGGTGACCAGTCGAGGTCGAGCGCCTGACCAAGATGCTCCGGCAGCCTGGCGACTGCCTGCTTCAACGCGGGATCGTCGCTCCATTCGGCCAGCAGGGCGAGGCCGGCAACAATGGAATTCACGAAGGACTTGGTGGCTGCAACGGCGATCTCCGGTCCGGCCATGATGTCGATTGCGAAGTCACTCGCGTCGGCGAGGGGGGACGAGATCGTATTGACCAGACTGACTGTGGTTGCCCCACCTGTCCTTGCCCCTTTTGCCATTGCAACAATGTCGGGACTGGCGCCGGACTGGGAAACTGCGATAGCCACAGCGCGATCGAGCTTCATGGGGGCCTCGTAGATCGAAGCGAGTGACGGCCCTAGTGAGGCAACCGGAATGCCAAGCTGGAGTTCGATCGCGTATTTTAGGAAATAGGCTGCGTGATCGGAAGAGCCACGCGCAACGGTGACCGCGATCCTTGGATCTGCGGCTTTCAGTGCCGCTGCGCAGCGACTGATCTCGTCGCTACGGCATTCGAGCAATCGGGCAGCGGCGACCGGGATCTCGCTGATCTCCTCGCGCATTTTCGTGATCATGGATGCACCTTCAATTGTCGGGCTTCATGGGCGAGCCGACGCCGAGTTCGGCCACCAGGTCGTAGACATCGCTGCGATAAAGCGCGCGCGACATTTCCATCACACGCCCGCTTTCAAGATAGGCGATCCGCTGAACCGACAGCGCCGCCGAACCGAGCGGCACGCCCAGCAGTTTCGTTTCATCGTCCGTCAGGAGCACGGCGGAGATCCGCTGATTGGCGCGTGCCGGGCGGATGCCGTTCTTGAGCAGGCAGAGATAAAGGGAATCGTCGATTGATTCCGGATCGGAAAGAATATCGTCGGGCAGGCTCGTGCGCTCGAGGGCGATCGGCATGTCGTCTGCGGTGCGCACACGATCGATGCGGGCCACGCGGGCGCCCCCGACGAGGCCGAGCATCATTGTTTCTTCGGCATTCGGATAGAAGAGCCCACGGCTGAGCCACCTGGACCCAGCGACCATGCCGCGCCGGCGCATGTCTTCCGTGAACGAGGTCAACTGGCTGAGCGGCTGCTGCATGCGCGTTACCGGCTTGACGACAAAGGTGCCAGACCCGCGCCGCCGCACCAGAAGGCCATCCGAAACCAGATCGTCGATCGCTTTGCGCACCGTGACACGGCTGATGCCGGCGGCGTCGGCTATATCGCGCTCCGCTGGCAAGGCGTCACCATTGCGGATCTGGCCGGAGGCGACCGCTTCCTCGATCATCGAGCGCAAACGGAGATAAAGCGGACCACCGCCGGCGGACTGGAGCCTGTCGAGAGGGAGTTGTGTGCTCATGCCTTGCCTCTGCCCGATGTCGTTACGTCCTGCAAGTCGGCTCATACCAAAGCCCTGCGCAACGACAGTGCCCGTCCTTGCGGAGGAGGAGTCTGCAAAAAATACCAATACTAGATTAATTTGCAAATGGTTTTAATGCGGCGCGCCATCCAATCCAAATATTAAGAAATTTCTCCATGAATCCAATAAATTGGCACAGTGCCTTCAAAATTTCTACGATTTTGACTTTACAATTGGCATTTGTTTGGTATCGTCCATTAACAAATTGGGCATGTCGCCATTTTTGCTCGCGCAGGTCTGAGGGCTTTTAAGTCTCTTGGGTCTGTGGCTTGAGCGGGGAGGTTTGGTAGCAACCGCAGGCGCGCGTTTATGAAAACCATTTTCATGGTTTGGCGATATTTAGCCTTTCGTGTTGACGATGTCACCATTCTGACGCAGTCTGAGAAAAATAATTACGCATACAGGGGAATGTAGATGAAGGTCGCCATTATCGGGCTCGGATTCCGTCTCGGTTATCTCGGGCGGGTGTTCAGAAACCTTGATCCGGACTTTCAGATCGTCGGCTATGTAGATCCGGCACCTGCGGGTTTGCCGACCCTGCAGGAAAACGGCATCGATGCCGGTAGGGCCTATGCTACCCCAAAGGAGCTGATTGCTGCGGAAGCCTTTGATCTGCTGATGATCGGCTCGCCGAACCACCTGCATCTTGAGCATATTCGCATCGGGCTGGAAGGGGGTCTTACCGTTTTCACTGAGAAACCGATCGTGACAAGTGTTGAAGAAAGCTATGCGCTCGCGTCACTGCTCCACACCTATGGCCATGACCGGCTCCTGGTCGGTCTGGTCCTGCGCTACTCGCCGCTTTATCGCGACCTACGCAAGGCGCAGGAAGAGGGTCTGCTCGGCAATGTGGTGTCGATCGAGGCGTCGGAACACATTCAGCCCTATCACGGCGCCTTCTTCATGCGCGACTGGCGCCGCTATGGCCGCTATGCTGGCGGCTTCATGCTGGAAAAGTGCTGCCACGACCTCGACCTTTACAATGGCGTCGTGGGTGCTCGTCCGCGTTATGTAGCAAGCTTCGGTGGGCGCAAGAGCTTCACGCCGGACAATGCGCCGCAAAACGACGGCATCAACGATCTCCATGTCTATCATCGCAAGCCCTCCGGCTGGGAGGGTGCCGACAAGGTGTTCGACAGCGATGGCGACATCATCGATTACCAGACCGCGATCGTTGAATATGAAAACGGCGTGTCGATGACATTCCACACCAATCTCAACGTGCCGGACGAGTTTCGGCGCTTCTGCGTGATCGGTTCCAAGGGCATGGCCGAAGGCGATTTCGTCCGCGGTTTCATGGATGTTCATAATGCCCGGACCAATGAGAAGCTCATCTCTAATACCTACAAGGCGCCCTCGGCCCTGTCTCAGCATTATGGTGCCGATGAGCAGATGGCGGAAGATGTCATCGCCTTCGTCAAGACAGGGGCCAAGCAGCCTGTCTCGGCCATAGATGCGCTGGAGGCCGGCATCCTCGCACTTTCCATGGACGAGGCGCGGCTGGGCCGCAAGGTCGTCGACCTCGCTCCAGTCTGGCAGCGGTTTGATGCCTGCTTGCAGGGCGGCCAGGTCGCTGCAGCGCGCGTCCAGCGGGCTTGAGGAGGACGCGATGCAAGCTCGTAGCAGCGCAATAATCTTCGCCTGGCTGCTCGTTGCGCCAGCGGTCCTCTACATCACGGTGATCGTCGCCTATCCCTTGGTAGACACCTTCATCCTGTCCTTCACCGACGCTTCCCTGCGCCGGACCACCAATTGGGTTGGCTGGACCAATTACGAAAAGATCTTCAACGAGACCTTTGCAACGGTCATCGTCCGCACCTTCATCTGGACCTTCTTTTCTGTCGCCCTGAAAATGGTGATCGGAATCTTTGGTGCAGCCATGCTGAACGCCGCCGTGCCAGGGCGTACGCTGTTTCGCATCTTGACCATGCCGCCATGGATCGTGCCGATGGCAATCGGAATCTTCATGTGGGGCTGGATGTATAATGGCCAGTTCGGCATGATTTCCGGCGTGCTCCAGCGCGTCGGCGTGGTCGACGGCCCTATCGCATTCCTTGCCTATGGCTCGACAGCCTTCTGGGCGACGATCATCACCGATGTGTGGATCGGCGTGCCAATGGTCACACTCTACATGCTGGCCGCCATGCAGGCTGTCCCGCAGGATCTCTACGAGGCGGCCTGGACAGACGGAGCAGGCCGCTTCTATCGCTTTCGCCGCATCACGCTGCCGCTGATCATGCCAGCGATCATCAGCATGTCGATGCTGTCGCTGATTTTCACCTTCAATTCCTTCGACATCATCTGGATCCTGACCCGCGGCGGCCCAAGTGGCGAGACCACGACAATGATCATCGACACCTACCACACGGCCATCGGCTCGAAGAAATACGGCGAGGGGGCTGCCCGCGCGGTGCTGATCTGCATCTTCCTGTCGATCTTCTGTGCCGCCTATTTCCGCGTGACCAGCCGTCTCTCGCAGGAGCATGTCCGATGAGCTACGACAAGACCGCCCTCATCAATCGCTACAAGTGGTACGAACTCATCGGGATCTATGCTGGTATCGGCGTCTTCCTGACCTTCATCCTGGCGCCTTTCGTCGAGGGGTTTCTGGTTTCATTGAAGCCGCTCAGCCAGTTGTTCTCTTCGCCCTATCGCTTCTGGCCGGAAAACGGCTCCTTCGAGGCCTATCGGACGATGTGGGTAAGTGTTCCGGGCTTTGCCCGTTACATCTTCAACTCCTTCTTCATTTCGACCGTCGCGACCGTCGTGGTGCTGCTGCTAGTGGTACCGGCATCCTATGCCTTTGCGCGCTTCAGCTTCCGGGGCAGGGGGCAATTGCTTGCAGCCTTCCTCGCGGTCAACATGTTCTCGGGCGCGGTGCTCCTCATCCCGCTCTTCCGTCTGATGCGGACGCTGGGCGTGCTGAACACCTATTTCGCCATGATCGTGCCGGGTGTCGCCTTCCTCATTCCCTCGGCCATCTGGCTCCTGCGCACTTACATGGCGCGTATCCCCAGGGAGTTGGAAGAGGCAGCCTATGTCGATGGGGCAGGCTATTTCTACACCTTCCGTAGGGTGATCCTGCCGCTCGCCACACCCGGCATCGCCGTCGTCGCCATCATGACCTTCATCGGCGCCTATGCCCAGCAGTTCATCTTCGCGCTCACCTTCAACTCAAAGACAGAATACATGCCGCTGCCGATCGGGCTGTTTGCCTATTTCGGTCGCCAGGAAGTGATCTGGAACGAGCTGATGGCGGCAAGCTTCGTCGGCATTGCGCCTGCGATGATCGTGATCTTTTTCCTGCAACGCTACCTCGTCAGTGGGCTTACCGCCGGGGCCGTCAAATGAGCGTTGCCAATAGAATTCGGGACAACCGGACACGTCAACCTGTCAACAAAGGGGAACTATCCATGACCAAGTCACTCACCATGCTCGCAGGCTCTTTTGCCCTGCTGGCGAGTTCGGCACTGACCACGCTGGCCGCCGGCCAGGAAATCAGCTGGATCTATTGCGGCGATACGATCGACGCGATTCATCAGAAGTATATCGCCGAGTGGGAAAGCCAGAACGAGGGCTGGAAGGTCAAGCCGGAAGTCGTTGGCTGGGAACAGTGCCAGGACAAGGCAACGACGCTCGCGGTCGCCGGCACACCGGTCGCCATGGCCTATGTCGGCTCGCGGACTCTGAAGGAATTCGCTGAAAACGAATTGATTGTTCCCGTCCCGATGACGGACGAGGAAAAGGCATCCTATTATCCGAATATTGTCGACACCGTGACGTTTGACGGAACGCAATGGGGCGTGCCGATCGCCTTCTCCACCAAGGCTCTCTATTGGAACAAGGCCTTGTTCAGGGAGGCCGGTCTGGACCCGGAGACACCGCCGAAGACCTGGGAAGAAGAGATCGCCTTTGCCAAGCAGATCAAGGAAAAGACCGGTATTGCCGGTTACGGTCTGCCCGCCAAGACGTTCGACAACACCATGCATCAGTTCATGCACTGGGTGTACACCAACAACGGCAAGGTCATTGATGCCGAAGGCAATATTGTCATCGACAGCCCGGAAGTGCTGGCTGCCCTTCAGGCCTATAAGGATATCACGCCATACTCCGTTGAAGGTGCGACCGCGTATGAGCAGAACGAAATCCGCGCCATCTTTCTCGATGGCAAGGTCGGCATGATCCAGGCCGGCTCCGGGGCTGCCTATCGCCTGAAGGACACCCAGATCGAATGGGGTGTCGCGCCTCTTCCGCTCGGACCCGCCGCACAAGGTGAAGGCACCCTCTTGATCACCGACAGTCTGGCGATCTTCTCTGGCTCCGGCGTCGAGGAGAAGGCGATCGAATTTGCGAAATACATTACCTCGACCGACATCCAGCACGAATACGAGTTGCAGGGCGGCGCCGGCCTCACCCCGCTGCGTCCGGGCGCCGTTGTCGACCAGTTCGTCGCCAACGAGCCCTTCTGGAAGCCGTTCATTGATGGCATCGCCTATGGCGGTCCGGAGCCCCTCTTCACCGACTACAAGGGCTTCCAGAACGTCATGATCGAGCTCGTTCAGTCGGTTGTGACCAGCAAGGCCGAGCCGGAGGTCGCCTTGAAGAAAGCCGCGGCTGATCTGGAACAGTACAAATAAGCGATATCTCATCCGCTTCCGCGGGCCGGTTTCGGCCCGCGGTTGACAGACGAAAGACATTTTACCCGGTCGACGGACCGGCACTGGAGACGCAAGCCCGTGGGTCAGCTAATACTCAACAAGGTCCGCAAGTCCTACGGACATTTCGAGGTCATCAAGGGGGTCGACCTTGAGGTTCACGACGGCGAGTTCGTCGTCTTTGTCGGCCCTTCGGGCTGTGGCAAATCCACGCTGCTGCGGATGATTGCGGGCCTCGACGATACGACCGGCGGTGACATCGTCATCGACGGCGAGCGCGTCAACGACAAGCCGCCGGTCGAACGCGGCATTGCCATGGTGTTCCAGTCTTACGCACTCTATCCGCATATGTCGGTCTTCGAGAACATCGCCTTCCCATTGCGCGTGGAAAAACTCCCCGAGCAGCAAATCCGCGAAAAAGTCGGGGCCGTTTCAAAAATTCTGCAGCTTGATCAGCGTCTGCAACAGCGTCCAGGCCAGCTCTCGGGCGGTCAGCGCCAGCGTGTCGCGATCGGCCGCGCTATCGTGCGGGAGCCGAAGATCTTCCTTTTCGACGAGCCACTGTCAAACCTGGATGCTGCACTGCGCGCTGACATGCGTATCGAGCTCACCAAGCTGCACCGCGATCTCGAAGCCACCATGATTTACGTCACTCATGATCAGATTGAAGCCATGACCATGGCCGATCGGATCGTGGTCTTGAATGCCGGAAACATTGCCCAGGTGGGAGCGCCGCTCGAACTCTATCACAAGCCGCAAAACACCTTCGTCGCCGGTTTCATCGGCAATCCCAAGATGAATTTCGTGCCGGTGAGCTGTGTCGGCATGGGCGCTGAAGGCGTAAACATCCGATATGGCGATCAGACAGCGACTATTCCTGTCGAGCCCCGTGCAGACCTGACCGGACAGGTGCTGACGCTTGGCATTCGCCCCGAGCATACCCGCTTGACACCAGGCGACATCAACATCATGGTCGTCCCTGGCGTCATCGAGCGGCTCGGTATCAACACCATTGCCTATGCGGCATTACCGGATGGAGAAGCCTATTGCGCACTGCTGCCGGGCTCTGCGCCGGTTACGGTGGCACAGCCGGTGACGACCGGCGCCATGGTCGCCGATTGTCACCTGTTCGATCCAGATGGACAGGCCCTCGAACGGCGCATCGACTGGCGCACCCTTGATCTCCCGGCGTCCGTCACGGCGGCCGGATGAACTCCACCCAGCCATGCCCAAGGCCAGTCTCAGGTCCGCCTTCGGGCGGATCTTTCTCGTTTGGGGATATGCGGGATGCTCTTCTTTAGGTGTTTAGGCACGGGAGGCCAGCATCCGCAAGTCTCTTTCTACCAGACGAGCCCGCGGGCGGCGACCTCTTCCACTCGGGTGACGATCCCGTTGAGGTGGAAGGTCATGGAGTCAAACAGGTTGGAAACGACGCAGGCGTGGTTCGGGATGATCCTCACCTTCTCGCCGATCACGGGGAGCCGTTGCTGAACCTTCGATAGGTCCACTGTGCCATGCTCTTCGGACAGGTTTGAAATCACCGCATCTGGATACTCGACGATCACGCCATAATCCGGGAAGCCGAGAAGGTCGGAGGTGAGGGCCTTGGAGCCGGCGTCGAGAATGGCGCGATCCTCGGTCGGGCGGGAGACGACGGTGGCCAGAATAAACATGGCGCAGTCATCGAGGCTGCAGTGGCCCGATCTTGCCATGGCGCGGTCGTTGTAGACATAGGTGCCGGCCCGGTGCTCGGTCGCCGAGGTTACTTTGTGGGCGGATAAGAGGCTGGGCGTGCCGCCATTGGAGACGATGGGGCAGGGGATGCCTCGGGCGGCGAGGCCGGCGAGTGTCGCAGCGAAGAAGGTCTCGACCGCTTCCTCAGTGTCGGCCTTGGGATAGGTCAGGATGCCGCCGAAGGTGAGGCCGGGGGCAGCAGTGATCGTCGCGGCAAGTGCTACGGCCGCTTCCGGGCTTTGAACGCCGCAGCGTCCGCCGCCTGTGTCACATTCGACGAGCACAGTCAGTGGGCGCGTCTGGGAGAAAGCGCAGGAGAGACCGCGCACGGTGGTCTCACTGTCCGCGACGACCTTCAGGCCGGAAATGCGAGTGTTCAGATCCACGAGCCGTTTGTGTTTCTCCGAACCCAGGATGTTGAAGGTGATCAGCAGGTCCTCGAAGCCAGCATCGGCGAAGACTTCGGCTTCGGTAATCTTCTGGCAGTTGATGCCCTTGGCACCCGCCTTCACCTGTTCGGAGGCGATCGCCGGGATCTTGTGGGTCTTGATATGCGGACGGAAGGCGATGCCGTGGCCGTCCATATAGGCCTGCACACGGGCGATGTTCGCGGCGAGTTTGTTCTCGTCGATCAGCGGTAGCGGCGTGGAGAGTTCGGCAATCGGCTGGCCGGGCGTTGGGCGGGGGAGTTCCATCATGCGGCCTCGCTGCCTTCGGGCGTGTCATGCGCGTTTGCCATGATCGGCCAGATGTCGCGGCGCACATGGCGATAAGCGGTCTTGGCCGGATTGTTGGGATAGGGCGTGCCCGCGGCGCAGTAGAGGATTTCCGAGGCGATCTGCGAGAAGGCCGCATAGAAGTGGTTGGTCGACTTGATCACGAGGAGATGCTTGGCTGTCGGGTCGATCCCGAGTGCGGTGAAGAGCGAGGGGTCGTAGCTCTGGACCCGGACCGAACTTAGGATGATGTCGATGCCTTCGAGCCGGATATGGGCAGCGTCACCAAAAGGGGCGATGCTGTCGCCGAAACGCATTTCGGCAGAAGGTACGACCTTCACCACCTTGACCAGTCCGTCGACTGGATGGCCGGTTCCGGGAGCCGATTTCGCGCCGAACCGCAGCGGTATCTCGGCGCCTTCGCCGGCTGCTATGCAGATCTGTACCGCGATCGGATCCCAGATCATGCCGACGGCTGCGTTGGTCACGCCACGCGCCAGCATTTCCGCGAGGATCACGGTCGCGTCTCCCGCCGTGCCGCCGCCCGGATTGTCCCACATGTCGGCGATGACGACAGGGCCCTTCGTGTAGGCGAGTGCCTGATCAAGGGCCGCCTTCTCGTCGATCTGCGGCATCATGAATGTACCGCGCTTGGCGAAAAGCTCCATGCCGAGGTCACGGGCGAGCATCGCGCCCTTGTCGGCATTGCCGTTGGTCACCGCGATTGTCTTGGTGCCCATCTCTGGCACGTCACCGGCCATGAAACCATGGATGACGGAGAGCGATAGAACTTCCGAATCCGTCTTCTCGATGGCCATAAGCCTGTCAACAAAGCTGCGCATGGGTTCGCGTGAGGTCGGGAAGATATCGATCATCCGGCAGTCGAAGACAGACATGACGGGATCGACCCGGCCTTCCAGCGTGTCGACCGCGATCCGCCAGAGATCTTCGGCGCGATCGACGAAATCGGTATGCGGGAATTCCTTGAAGACGACGAAGAAATCAGCGGCTGCGACGCGCTTTGCCGTCAGGTGACTATGCGGATCGAGCTCTGCGCAGAGAAGAATGTCGGGGCCGATGATCTCGCGGATGCGGGTGAGCAGATCGCCTTCCGGGTCGATGTAGCCGTCGGCAACCATGGCGCCATGCAGGCCGAGCACGACGGCATCGACGGGCATGGCTGCGCGCAACTGATCCAGGATCTCGTCGCGCAGGCTCTCAAAGGTCTGTCGGTTGACGAGACCCGCCGGGTCCGCCCAGGTCGCGGTGCCCTCGATCAGCGTCCAGCCTTTTTCTGCGCAGACCTTACGGCCGACCGTGATCGGCGCGGTGCAGAGTGTCGGCGTCGCCGGGTGTTGCCCCGGAGGTGCATAGAGCGACTCCTCGAACGCGCGCCGGTCGATGCAGATCGGGGAGAAGGTGTTGGTTTCCGTTGCAAGCGCGGCGGTGAAAATGCGCAAGGGCCGACCTCCGGGTTTGATGGTTGAGGGCGGGTTCAGCGCTTGCCCATGGGACTGGGCAGATAACCGGTGAAACCGGAGATTTTCCAGCTGCCTTCATGCAGGCGGCAATAATAGAGCGTCTGCCAGCGCATGACGTCGAGTGTGCCGTCTGTCTTCTTGATGCCGCCGTCGAATTTCTTGCGCACGAGCGCGGTCTCGCCTGAGATCTCGATCTCTTCCAGCGTCGTTGTGGTGAAGATCGCACTGCGCGGGTCCTCGCCATAGGTCTGGGCGGCGAAGTCATGTGCCTGCTTCAGCCACTCGTCGCGGTAAGCTGCGAGATTGGGGAAGGCCAGCGTCCACTTGTCGGGATCTGCCTCGCGATTGCCGCTGATGCCGATGAAGCCGTCCTCGACGAAGTCATGGGCGACCATGCTCCAGTCGGCGGCGAGGAAGGCATCGATATCGCGGGGAACGAGCATCTCCCAAATGGCGTGGCGGGCTTCGTCCGTTGCCGGAAACGGATTCTGGAATGGATCGCGCATTTCTTCCCCGTTTTAAATTCTTTTCATGAATGTCGATTTTATCTGGTCAAAATCCGTTTTTTGTGGTCGCTTGTCAACGATCGAAGAAAATAATTTGCATGAGAGGTGTCCATGACGATCAAGCGTTACGGGGCCGAGAAGGCGGGTGCGGGTGGCCAGCGGCTGCCGTTTGCCCGCGCTGTCGAGGCCGATGGCTGGCTCTATGTTTCCGGCCAAGTGGCCATGGAAGACGGGGAGATCATTCCGGGCGGCATCATCGAGCAGACCCACAAGACGATCGCCAATGTCATCGCGATTCTGGAAGAGGCAGGGTACGGCCTCGAGCATGTCGTGCGCTGCGGCGTGTGGCTGGATGACCCCCGCGATTTCTGGACCTTCAACAAGATCTACCAGCAGTATTTCGGCGAGCACCCGCCGGCGCGGGCCTGCGTTCAGGCCTCGATGATGGTCGATTGCAAGGTCGAGATCGACTGCGTAGCCTTCAAGCCTTCGAAATAAGAGAGAGGGCCGGGCTTTGGATATCTTCGCGCGCATTCAGGAAGAGGCAGGGCAGTTTTCGGCCTCGGAGCAACGCATCGCGGATATTCTGCTCAATTCTTTCGACTTCGCGGTCAATGCCTCGATCATCGAATTGGCAGAGAAGGCAGAGGTCTCGCCGCCGACGGTGACGCGCTTCTGCCGGCGTCTCGGTTGCAACAGCTTTGCCGACTTCAAGGTCAATCTCGCCCGCACGGCCTATGTCGGCGTGCGTTATCTGAACCCGGAGGCCCAGAGCACGGAGCCGGCCGATGTCGCAACCGATGTGATCACCAAGGCGCAGAACGCCATGTTCATGGTGCATCGGGCGCTCGATCCTGACGTGCTGGACAAGGTTGCGGACCGGCTGGCGCGGGCGGAGATGGTCTATGCCTTTGGCTCGGGCGGTAATTCCTCGATGATCTCCGGCGAGATCCAGAACCGTCTCTTCCGCTTGGGCTCGCGGGTTACGGCTTCTGCCGACCACAACATGCAGCTGATGCTGACGGCTGCCGCACGCTCCAACGACGTTTTGATCGGCTCGTCGTTTTCGGGGCGCAATGCCGAACTGGTCAAGTGCTTCAAGCTCGCCCGCGAGAGCGGCATTACCACGATCGCGCTCACCCAGAGCAATAGTCTGGTGGCGGATGCCTCCGAACTCGTCATCGGCATCGATCTGCCGGAGGGTGAAAACATCTTCCGTCCGACCTCGACGCGGTTTGCCTATCTCGCCGTCGTCGACGTGATCGCGAGCCTCGTTGCCTATCGCAACCGCAAGCAGTCGCAGGTGACGCTGCGGCATATCAAACAACAGCTGGTCGAACACCGCGATGGCGGAGACGACCGGCAACTTCTCGGAGACTGAGCCATGCCCGTATCGATATCGGAGAACTGCCGTGACGCGTAAGGTTGCCGTGGTGACCGGTGCTGCCGGAGATATCGGGCGGGCAATCGCAAAACGCCTTGCCGACAGTCATGACGTCGTCGTGTTGCTTGATCTGGATTCTGCGGCATTGGATCGGGCAATTGTGGAGCTCGGAAGCGACCCGCGCTTCCTGCCGCTCACCTGCGACGTCACAGATGAGACGTCCCTTGCCGAAACCGCCGCTCGCATTGCCGGCCATGGGCTGGTGCATACGCTGGTCAACAATGCCGGTGCGGCGCGGGCCGTCAGCCTCGGCGATACTGATAGCGAGATCTGGCGCAAGGACAATGCGCTCAATCTCGAAGCGCCCTTCCTCTGCTTCCGCGCTTTTGAGGCGGCGCTGAAGGCGTCCAGGGGCGCGCTCGTCAACATTTCCTCAGTCAATGGCATGGCCGTCTTCGGTCACCCGGCCTATAGCGCGGCAAAGGCCGGGCTCATCCACCTCACCAGGCTGATTGCCGTCGAATACGGAAAATTCGGCATCCGCGCCAATGCGGTGGCCCCCGGCACCGTGCGCACCCAGGCCTGGGAGGCGCGGGCTGCCGCCAATCCACAAGTCTTCGAAGAGGCCAAGCGCTGGTACGCTTTGCAGCGGATTGCCACGGCCGAGGACATCGCCAATGCCGTTTTCTTCCTCGCCAGCGACCAAGCTGCTGCCATCACCGGTGTGTGCCTTCCTGTCGATTGCGGGCTGACGGCCGGTCAGGCCGAGCTCGCGCGCACCTTCTCACAATCCGGCAATTATTGATATCAAGAAGCCAGGAGCATTCCCCATGGCGCCAGCCGTACAGTTTCGCCTCGAAAACGCGTGGCATCCGGTGGAGGGCGACGATTGCGGCGCCTTCGTTTTCACGCTGATCAATCTCTCAGATGTCGCGCTTGCCGATTTCAAGCTCGCCTATACGTCTCTCACCCGCGTCAAGGATACGGAGGAGCCGATCCTTGAGAATGCCGTCTTCCTGAAGCGCAACGCCAATTTCCATCAGTTCGCGCCGCCGGCCGGCTTCGTGCTGCAGCCGGGTGCTTCCTGGACCTTCCGGGTCGGTGGCCTCTGGCGGCCGGCGAAACACCGGACGGATGGGGCAAAATCGGCCTATGTTACGCTCTCCACCGGCCTGCATGCGGCCGTCGCGGTGGCGGACCTGATGCTCGGCGGTGGTCATAGCGCACCGCCTCCAGCGCTCCTGCCTGAGGGCAAGGTTGCTCAGCCTTTCGCCATGCTCCCCTGGCCAGCCTCGGCCGAGCTTGTGGCCGGCGAAGGTTTCCCCGTCGCGCTTTATCCGGTTGACGGCGCCTCGCTCGTCGAGTTGCGCGCGGTCGAGAACGTGCTGCGCCTCTTTTGCCGGCTCTTCGCGGTCGGCCATGCGCCGCTGTCGCTGGCGCCGGTGCATCAGGGGCGGGCGATCTCGCTCAAGTCCGACCATGCGCTTGGTGCCTCCGCCTATCGGCTGGACTTTGCCGCTGACGCCATCACGCTCGCCTATGGCGATGTCGCGGGCCTGCAATATGCACTGACCCTGCTTGCCCAGATGCTGCACGGTGCGCGCACCCAGCCGGAGACGTTCCGCTTCCCCGCATCAGGCACCATCGCCGATAAGCCACGCTATGACTGGCGCGGTTGCCATCTCGATGTCGCCCGCCAGTTTTTCCCCGTGGCAGACGTCAAGCGGTTGATCGATATCCTCGCCTGGTTCCGGATGAACACCTTCCACTGGCATCTGTCCGACGACGAAGCCTGGCGCCTTGAGATCAAGGCCTTCCCGCAGCTCACGACTCTTGGCGTCTTGCGTGGACCCGACGAAGCGCTTTTGCCGCAGCTCGGCAATGGCGCCGAACCGGTCGGTGGTTTCTACGCTCAGGACGAGGTCCGGGATATCGTTGCCCATGCGGCCGCCCTGCAGGTCGAAGTGGTGCCGGAGATCGATGTGCCCGGCCACAGCACGGCCATGCTTGTGGCGCTGCCGGAACTGGTCGACGGGCAGGAAGCGCCGGACAGCTATCGCTCGGTCCAGGGCTATCCGAACAATGCGCTCAACCCGGCGATCGAATACACCTACGAGGTGCTGGGCAAGGTCTTCGACGAGATGGTCGAGCTCTTCCCGTCGAAGCTCATCCATATCGGCGGTGACGAAGTGGCGGCCAATACATGGATGGCTTCGCCGCTTGCCAAGCATCTCATGGAAAAGGAAGGCATAGAAGGGACCTTCGGGCTGCAGAGCTATTTCATGAAGCGGATCCAGAAGATGCTTGCCGAGCGCGGCCGCAAGCTCGCTGGCTGGGACGAGGTCAGCCATGGCGGCGGTGTCCATCCCGAGGGCACATTGCTGATGGCCTGGCAGAAGCCGGAGGTCGGGCTGGAGCTTGCCAAACAGGGCTACGATGTCGTCATGACGCCGGGTCAGGCCTATTATCTCGACATGGTGCAGGATGAGGCCTTCCAGGAGCCGGGTGCCAGCTGGGCCGGCACCGTGCCACCACATCACACCTACACTTACGAGGCGGTCGCTGAGTTTCCGGCGGAACTCGCGGCCCGCATGCGCGGTGTGCAGGCCTGTATCTGGTGCGAACATTTCCTCACCCGCGACTACTTCAACCACCTCGTCTTCCCGCGTCTTCCGGCCATCGCCGAGGCCGCCTGGACACCTAAAGAGAACAAGGACTGGCTGCGCTTTGCCGCCATCGTCCGCCTGAGCCCTCGCTACTGAGGATCTGAGCCAATGACTTTCCGCATCGCCGTTGGCGGTATCCATACCGAGTGCTCGACCTCGTCTCCCGTCTTGATGCAGCCCGAAGATTTTCGCGTGCTGCGCGGGCAGGACCTGCTGGCGCATGAATATTTCGACTTTCTTGAAGCGGAAGGGGTCGAACACCTTCCGTTATTGCATGCCCGTGCGGTTCCCGGTGGGCCCTTGGCGCGCGCCACCTATGAGGGGTTCAAGGCGGAGTTCCTCGAGCGCCTGAAGGCAGCACTGCCGATCGATGGGCTCTATCTCGCAATGCATGGCGCGATGAATGTCGAGGGCATGGACGATGCCGAGGGCGACTGGATTTCGGCGGCACGTGCAGTCGTCGGACGGGATGTACCGGTCGCAGCAAGCTATGACCTGCATGGCAATGTCACGCAGAAGATTATCGATCAGCTGGATATCTTTGCCGGTTATCGCACCGCACCGCATATCGATGTGCGCGAGACCATGGTGCGGGCCTGGTCGATGCTGGTTCGTGCGCTCAGGACCGGGGAGAAGCCAGGCGTTGCCTGGGCGCCGGTGCCGGTTCTTCTGCCCGGCGAGCGGACGTCCACCGAGGACGAGCCGGCAAAGAGCCTTTATCTGAAGCTTCCGGAGCATGATGCCGTGCCCGGTATCTGGGATGCCAACCTGCTGGTGGGCTATGTCTGGGCCGACGAGCCGCGCGGCACGGCCTGCGCCGTCGTCACGGCTGTCGACAAGGCTGCGGCGGAGAAGACCACGGCTGCCATCGCGCAGTCCTATTGGGACGCGCGTGAAGACTTCCGCTTTGGTCCTGTCACCGGTCCGCTTGAGGAGATGCTCGACATCGCTGAAAGCACCGAGACACGGCCGATTATCCTCGCCGATTCCGGCGACAACCCGACCGGGGGTGGCGTTGGTGACCGGGCGGATGTGCTCAAAGCCCTCCTGGCGCGGTCGATCGACGACGTGTTGATTGCCGGCATTACCGATCGCCCAGCCGTCGAACGTTGTTTCGCAGCCGGTGCCGGCGCGCGTGTTTCACTGAAGGTCGGCGGTTCGCTGGATCCGGCAAGCCCCTCCGTCGAGGAGGAGGCGGATGTCGTGTTTCTCGACGATCCCGGCTCGGCTGCCGAACAACAGGCGGTCGTCAACATCGGCGGCATCACGCTGGTGTTAGCGGCCCGGCGGCGGCCCTATCACAACATCGCGGATTTCACCCGGCTCGGTCTCGATCCGGCCAAGGTGCGGCTGCTCGTCGTCAAATCAGGTTATCTCTCGCCGGAACTTGCGCCGATCGCCAATCCGAACCTGATGGCGCTGACGGACGGCGTGATCAACCAGGATATCGAGAACCTGCCCAGCCATCGCCGGAAACAGCCTATTTATCCCTTCGTCAAAGACTTCTCTTACACGCCGAAGATAAGCTTTTCCAAACGATTTTCCTCATGAAGGCAAGGCCGGATCTACGTGGAAGTCGCGCCTTTAGCGCGAAGAAAACTTGCTTGGCAGTTCCCTGATCACAGTCAATATCTTTCTGAGTGGTGGCTTGAGTTCTATTCTGTTTGCTACTGGTACAGCCGTCAGAGATTACTCTGGCACGGCAATCATAGATGCCCTCACGGGGTTCAGTTGTGTGGGTCTGCTTTGGTTCCTTGACGACCCTCGACGCTTACCGAGGATGCGCAGATGAAGGTAATGGAGACTGGAGGATGATCAACGTGCTGGAAATCTGTGTCGACGATGCGGGAGGTCTTGAGGCAGCGATTGCGGGCGGTGCTGATCGTATAGAACTGTGCGCCGCGCTTGACAGCGGAGGGTTGACACCGTCCTTCGGTCTGATGCGGCTAGCCGGCTCCAAAGGTTTGCCGGTCAATGCGTTGATACGGCCACGTGCAGGTGATTTCATCTACAGCCCCGCTGAGATCGATATCCTGAAGGAAGATATCACGGCTGCCCGAAATGCCGGACTTGCAGGCGTGGTGATCGGCGTGTCCCAGCCGGATGGCAGGCTTGATCGGACCGTGCTCGAAAAGCTCGTCGAGGCCGCGTATGGCATGGACCTGACGCTGCATCGTGCCTTCGATCTGGTGCCCGATCTCGACGAAGCACTGGAGCTTGCAGTCTCCCTCGGCTTCTCCCGTATCCTTACCTCCGGCGGGGCACGCCACGCGGAAGCCGGTCTGGATGCGTTGAAACGCCTCGCCGCAAGAGCTCAGGGCCGCATATCGATCATGCCGGGCGGAGGTATTCGACCGGAAAATGCGGCCAGGTTCTTCTCCATTTCCGGCATCTCGGAACTGCATGCGTCTTGCAGCGAACCTGCCGCTGGGTGCCAGAGGTTGGCCGAATTCGGCTTTGAGACGCAAAAGCCGAGGCGAACAGATGCCAATACGGTTTACCGGCTACGCCGGGAAATGATGCATTTGCGGCCGGAGATTCGGGGGTGAAGGGGCGGGGGATAACGTACGGTTTTTCGCACTTTGAGCATTGATAGCTCCTTCTATATTGATTGAGTGGAGCCGTAATAGGTCTGCATCGGCGAGATGCTGACCTATTACGGCAAATGGTCTGCCCGCAGGTACATGAGCATGGCGCCGCGCTACGTGGACGAGAACCAAACTCATGGAGCCGTCGCCTGAAACCAAATGTGCGAAAAGTTCTGGACATTGCCGCTGTTCCCCTTGGGGCAGTTTTGGCAAGGGAGCATAAAACCGGTTAGCCGATTGACCGCAGGCCCGCTCCGCCCTAATGGCTGAGACAACACCGTGTTATCGAGACTTCCGGAAAGTTTTGCCCGTGGCCCAGGCCCCTCAGATCCCGCAAAAGCCCGCCGCCGCCGCTGAAACCGGCCATGCCTCCCTGCCCGAGCGCGGAGCGGCCGCTTCTGCTGCCACCCGTCCGGGCCTGCCGCCTGCGGCCCGCTGGCCGGTGATCCTGGAAACCGCCGGGTGGAAGGATTATGCCCTGCTGGACATGGGGCGCGGGCAGAAGCTGGAGCGCTATGGCCGCTTCACCGTTGTCCGGCCCGAACCGCAGGCCATGGGCCTGCCGCAGCTGAAGCAGTCGGTCTGGGACCGGGCCGATGCGGTCTTCACCGGTGATGTGGACGAGGAAGGCCCTGGCCGCTGGAAATTCGCCGGCAGTGTGCCCGAGACCTGGGAAATGGCCTATGGCCCGGCGCGCTATCTCGGCCGCTTCATGTCCTTCCGCCATGTGGGCGTGTTCCCCGAGCAGGCTCCGCATTGGGACTGGGTGATGAACAAGGTGCGCGAGGCGCGCGCCGCCGATCCCAGCCGTCAGGTCAAGGTGCTGAACCTCTTCGGCTACACCGGCCTTGCCTCGCTGCTGCCCGCTGCCGCTGGCGCCCATGTTACCCATGTGGACGCCTCCAAGAAGGCGATCGCCTACGCCCGCGAAAATCAGGACCTGTCCGGCCTCGGCGATCTCCCCATCCGCTGGATCCTGGAAGATGCCAGCAAGTTCGTCGCCCGCGAAGTGCGGCGCGGCAGCACCTATGACGGCATCATCCTCGATCCGCCGAAATATGGCCGCGGCCCGAAGGGCGAGGTGTGGGACCTTTTCGTCAACCTGCCGGAAATGCTGGACATGCTGCGCCAGCTGCTGTCTCCCAACGCGCTCTTCATGATCCTGACGGCCTATGCCATCCGCGCCTCATTCCTGTCGGTGCATGAACTGATGGCCGAAACCCTGTCGAAGCAGGGCGGCCTGCTGGAATCCGGCGAGCTTGTCATCCGTGAGGAGAAGGGCGACCGATGCCTGTCCACATCCCTCTTTTCCCGCTGGAGCGGCGCATGAGCGAGCAAAGACCCCGCATGGGGGCGGTGAAGCAGATCACCAGCCATTCCAACCCGATCATCAAGGAGATCAAGGGCCTCGTCGCGCTGCGCAAGCACCGCACGCAGTCCGGCCTCTTCGTGGCGGAAGGGCTGAAGCTGGCGACGGATGCGCTCGATGCGGGCTGGACAGTGCGTTATCTGGCGCTGGGGCCGGAAGCGCGGGACAATCCGATCGCCCAGAAGGCAGCCGCCACGGCCAAGTCGCGCGGCGCGCTGATCCTTGAGGTGAACACACCCATTCTGGAGGCGATCACCCGCAAGGAAAACCCGCAGATGGTGGTTGGCGTCTACGAGCAGCAGCTGACACCGCTGGACCGCATCGACCCGGCCCAGTCCACCGTCTGGATCGCCCTCGACCGGGTGCGCGATCCGGGCAATCTGGGCACGATCATCCGCACGGCGGACGCAGTTGGAGCTTCCGGCGTCATCCTCATCGGCGACTGCACCGACCCCTTCGCGGTGGAAGCTGTGCGCGCCACCATGGGCTCGCTGTTCCATGTGCCGCTGGTCAAGACCTCAGCGGACGCCTTCAAGGCGGTGATGGCGAAGTGGCCGGGCACGGTAGCAGGCACTCACCTTGCCGGTTCCGTCGATTACCGCACGGTGGACTACCGCGAGCCGGCGCTGCTCGTGATGGGCAACGAGCAGCAGGGCCTGTCCGATGATCTGGCTGCCGCCTGCAAGACGCTGGTGCGCATTCCGCAGGCCGGGCAGGCGGACAGCCTCAATCTGGCGGTTGCCACCGGCATCACGCTTTACGAAATCCGCCGCAAGCAGTTGAGCCTCTGAACCCCAGGGAGAAGCCCATGCGCCTGTTCATCTTCGGAGTTGGCTATTCCTCGAAGGCTTTCGTGGAGCGCATCCGGCACCGCTGCAGCTGGATCGGCGGCACCACGCGCTCGCAGGCCAAGGCGGAGCAACTGAAGGCGCTGGGCGTCGAGCCTTTCCTCTTTGACGGCACGCAGCCGGGCAAGGGCATTCTTGAAGCTCTGGCCAGCGCGACCCACGTGCTCCAGTCCATCGCGCCCGATGAGGCAGGCGATCCGGTGCTGATGCATCACGGCGCGGATGTTGCCGCAGGGCGCCCGCAGTGGATTGGCTATCTCTCCACCGTCGGCGTCTATGGCGACCATGATGGCGCCTGGGTGGACGAGGACACGCCCTGCCGCCCGGTGTCGCGCCGCTCGGTGCAGCGGGTGGAGGCTGAAACCGCCTGGCTGGAGTTTGCCGCGAAGGAGGGTCTGCCGGTGCAGATCTTCCGTCTGTCCGGCATCTATGGACCAGGCCGCAATGCGCTCGTCAACCTGCGCAATGGCACGGCGCGGCGCCTGGTCAAGCCGGGTCAGGTGTTCAACCGCATCCGGGTCGAGGATATTGCCGGCGCGTTGGAAGCGTCCCTCGCAGAGCCGAAAACCCGGATTTACAATGTAACCGATGATGAGCCTGCACCGCCGCAGGATGTCGTGACCTATGCCGCCCGGATTTTGGGGATGCAACCGCCTCCGGAACAAGATTTTGAAACAGCGGAACTTTCGCCGATGGCACGCTCCTTTTACGGCGAGAACAAGCGCGTCTCAAATGCGCGGATCAAAAAAGAAATGGGATTTGAATTTTCATACGCAAACTACCGGGAGTCGCTGGACCAATTGATGGAGAATTAAGCACTGTTATATCTGTCAATATACAACCCTCAAAGATTGCAAAGAATTTCCGGCGGATTGACTTCAGATTGAATATTCTTGACCGGATATGCTCTTAATTTGGTCGATGTGACCTTTAATTGCGCAGTTTCATTCATTCTTAACTGGCTTATTTCAGCCTTGTGCATGTAAAAAGCACGAGGCTCATCATGAAGAATGTCTGCGCCGCTTCGATTCTTGGTTTGCTTGCAATGGGGTTGCACTCTGCTGCTCTGGCCCAGCCATCCGCTCCCGATCCTGCGTCCCTGATCACCCCGGCCGTGATTGAGAGCATACGCGCGGAACTGGACAATCCCATTGTGCCGCTGTCGATCAAGGCCCAGAACCAGAAGCGCGGCACGATCTCGCAAGCGGAGATCGATGCGCTGGACAAACAGTGGGTGGATGAACGCAAGGCGAGCGACAAGCCCCTGATCGCGGCCACACTGTCGGCGCCGCTGTCCACCTATCTGCTGCGCATGCAGGCCGGAAGCCTGGGCCTCTATGCCGAGATTTTCGTGATGGATGCCAATGGGCTGAATGTCGGCCAGAGCAGCATCACCAGCGACTACTGGCAGGGTGATGAGGCCAAGTTTCAGAAGACATTCCCCTTCGGCGCCGATGCCGTCTTCATCGACAAGGCCGAATGGGATGAAGACCTGAAGGTCTGGCTCTCCCAGCTGAACATCACGATCGCCGATCCCGAAAGCAAAAAGCCCATCGGTGCTGCCACCATCGAAATCAACCTGACCGAGCTTGAGCGCCGTTCAGGCGCCGGAAGCTGACGGGAGGCCAAAGATGCTCAAGAATTTGTCTGTTGCCCAGAAGGGCATTGCCGCCTTTGCCGGGTTGTCGCTGATCAGCGTCGCGGCGGGTCTGACCACCTATTACAAGACCGTCGCTGCCGCCGACGCGGTGACTGCCATGTCACGGCACTATCTGGTTGCCACGCAGATCGACGATCTTGAGGTTTCCGTGATTCAGGAGAACCTTGAGCTGAAAGTCTTCCTGCTGACGGGAGACCGTGACGCGCTTGCCCGGGCCCAGGCGATGGGAGAGGAGGTCAAGGGGCTGCTCGCCACGCTTGGCAGCAGTGTGGCGGATGTCTCCCCATCCGATGCCGGTCTGGTGTCAGAAATTGCAACGACGCTGAATGCCTGGCAGGTGCAGTTTGTCGATGCGCAGATCCAGAACATGCGTACGCCCGAGACAGTGGATCTTGCCCGGGCGATGGAACTGTCGGGTGAAGGCAACGGTCTTCAGGCCAAGGCCACTGAGGCCATCCGTGCGCTGGAAGATGCAATCGACACGAAGATCGAGCAGCTGGCGGAAGTCGAGAAGGAAGCCCTGTCCGATGCCCGCACAATCGCACTGGGCAGCGCGGGCCTGATGCTGCTCTTTGCCATGCTTTTCGGGTTCCTGAACTTCCGGCTGGTTTCGCAGCCGTTGAAGACCCTGTCCGGCGTGCTTGGGCGTCTTGCCAGTGGTGATCTGAACGCACAGGCGAACCTGGGCGGCCGGCGCGACGAGATTGGCGACATGGCCAGTGCCATGGAAGTTTTCCGCGAGAACATGCTGCGGACCCGTGAGCTCGAAGCGGCTGGCGAGCGTCAGCGTACCGAGGCTGAAGCAGCGCGCAAGCGTGGCATGGATGAAGTCGCCAGTTCATTCGAGACGGCCGTCCTCACCATCTCCGACGAGATGATCGGCGGGCTGACGAACCTCAAGGGCACGGCCTCCTCTCTGGCGACCATCGCCAGCGAGACCAACCGCCAGGCTTCTTCCGTCGCCGAGGCGTCCCAGCACACGACGAACAACGTCAACACGGTTGCCAGCGCCACGGAGGAACTTTCCGCCTCCATCGCCGAGATCAACGAGCAGGTCCACTCCGCCTCGAAGGTGGCCGCCAAGGCCGAGACCGAGGTGGACCGGTCCAATCAGGCGGTGGGCAAGCTGCAGGATGTGGTGGTGCGCATCGGTGACGTGACACGCCTCATCAATGACATCGCCAACCAGACCAACCTGCTGGCGCTGAACGCCACCATCGAGGCAGCCCGTGCGGGTGAGGCAGGCCGCGGATTTGCCGTCGTCGCCAGCGAAGTGAAGGCGCTGGCGGAGCAGACCGCCAAGGCGACGGAAGAAATCGACAGCCAGATTTCCGAAATGCGCGTGGCGGCATCCGAGTCCATTGAAGCGACGGCCGCCGTGGCTGAAATGGTGAAGCTGATTTCCGAACGCACCACCGCCATGGCAGCGGCGACCGAGCAGCAGAATGCGGCGACCAATGAGATCGCCCGCAACGTGTCTCAGGCGGCCAGCAGCACCCATGGCGTGACGGACTCCATCGGCACTGTGAGCAATTCGGCGCAGCAGACCGGGGTTATCAGCGAGGACATGCGCCGGGCTATCGAGGAGTTGCATGACCGCTCTGCCCGCATGCGGCAGGCGATGACGGACTTCCTCAACCAGGTGCGCGTTGCCTGAGGCCAGGATGAAGCGGATCAGGACCGGGCCGGGAGGCCCGGTCCTTTCATTTGGGCACCGGAGTTTTTCACTTGGTGCAGGGCAATCAATGTTGATTGCCTTTTAATTGAAAATTGTAATATCTATGCGCGTAAAATTGACAGGTTCACCTTGTGATTAGCCGTGACGATCCATAAAATTGAGTAAAATTCTAAACAAATCTAGTCGAGAAATGGGTCTTTCCCAGGCGGATGTTTCGGGGTGGACATCCTCCGGCCGTTATAATCTGCGTGTCCGGGCGCTGATTTTATATGGAGGGGCGATCACTCTTGCCATCAGCGCCGCGTGGTCGGCTTTTTATGCCGGTTACGGAGTTCTGTTCCACTCGTTCTGGACTTTTTTAGCCGCCTTGTCAGGCGCGGTCACGATGTTCCTGGCATGGCGTTACCGGCTCAGGGAGGCAGCTATCGTCCTCTCGCATGCGGGGCTGCTGACCACCCTGATTGGATGCTTCTTTGATGTGCCGCCGGAAGGGCTGGGCCGGGCTGTACATTTCAATCTGTTTCCCATTGTCGCAGCCACCTTTCTGGTTTTCAGCCATGAGGGGGTCTATCTGCGGGTGCTGCTGCCGCTCTTCGGCGTGTTGTCGTTTCTGATCGTCTCGCTGGGTCTGGCGCCGCTGCCCCCGCACGAATTCGTCAGTCCGGTCGCAGGTCTGCCTGTTGTCATCGGGCTGCACACCATCACCGGCATTGTGGGACTATGCATTGTCGTCATCGCATTGCAGACCAGTGTGAGCGCCCGCCACGCCATGGAAGGCGAGATCCGCAAGGCAATCGCCAGGGGGGAGTTCTATCTCCAGTATCAGCCTCAGGTGGACGCAAGTGGCCGGACACTCGGCGCCGAGGCGCTGCTGCGCTGGAAGCACGGCAAAAAGGGAAATATCTCACCCGGAGCCTTCATTCCGCTGGCCGAGGAAACCGGGCTGATCATTCCCATTGGGGAATGGGTGCTGCGCACGGCCTGCGCCCAGCTCGCCGCCTGGGCTGCTTCGCCGCTGACGGCGCAACTGACCGTGTCCGTCAATGTCAGCGCATCCCAGTTCCGCCAGCCGGATTTCGTCGAGCAGGTGCGCAGCATCGTGCGGCTGAGCGGCGCACGCCCGGAGCTTTTGAAGCTGGAACTGACAGAAAGCGCCCTTGCCGAGGATGCGGAAATTGTCGGCAGCAAGATGCAGGCCCTCAAGGAGCAGGGCATCAGCTGGTCGCTGGATGACTTCGGCACCGGCTACTCCTCGCTCAGCTCCCTGAAACAGCTGCCGTTTGACCAGCTGAAGATCGACCAGTCCTTCGTCCGTGATCTCCTGAACGATGACCGCAACCTGGCGATTGTCAGCACCATCCTTCAGCTTGGCCAAAGCCTGGGGCTGGAGATCATCGCCGAAGGCGTGGAAACGCAGGCGCAGTTTGACCAGTTGCAGGCGGCAGGCTGCTCCAGTTTCCAGGGCTATCTGTTCAGCCGCCCGGTTTCCGCAGCCAGTCTTGCGGATTTCATTGAGCAAGGCCCGGTGGGTCTGCGCGCAACCGCGCCGGATTTTGCACCTATGCGCGCGGCTGAACTCGCCACCACTTGACATTGCTCTTCCCAGGGCCCATCTGTGTAGCCGTGCAGCAATGCCGCAGCCTGCTAGAGGATGCGGAGAAGAGGCCGTTAGGCTTCTGTTAACCACGCAAGTGTGAAGCTGACACAAGGCAGCCACCAGTCATTCCTGACAAGAGGTGGCGATCCTCCAATGACAACTGTCATCGAGCCGTCGAAAAAGCCAGCTATAGAGCTGGCCGATGACCTATGATGTGACGTAAAGAAAGAAGAAAAAATGGACCACGGAAATGTAAAGTGGTTTGACATGCACCGGGGAATTGGTGCGATCGAACCTCAGGAAGGGGACGATGTCCTCGTTGATCTGGCGAGCCTGCGCCGTTCCGGCATCGGCAGCCTGCATGAAGGACAGCTTGTTGCCTTCGACATGGCCTTCCGCGCCGGCCGCAGCATGGCCGAACATGTGAAAGTGCTGTAAGCCGCCGCATTCCTGCGGCTTGCAACTTGTTCCTTGCCCTCGCGTTTCTGCCTGTGGATGGATGACGTTTCTGGAAGACGGACTGATGCAACGTTCGCCCGGAAATGCCTGCAGGATTACCATCAGAAACGCGCAAGGCTCTCCCGGCGGTCTCACCGGCCGCCGCCAAACCTCTCCCTCTCAAATCGGCAGAACGTGGGTGTCCTTGACATCCTCCATCACCGCGTAGGTGTGCGTTTCGCGCACGCCCGGCAGGTTCAGGATCACCTCTGCCAGAAACTGCCGGTAGTGGGTCATGTCGCGCACGCGGCTTTTGATGAGATAATCAAAGCCGCCTGCGACCATGTGGCATTCCAGCACTTCGGCCGAGCGGGCCACCGCTGACGCAAAGGCGTCGAAGACGTCCGCCGTCGTCTTGTCCAGCTTCACCTCCACGAACACCAGCAGCCCGAGATTGAGCTTCTGCGGGTTCAGCTCTGCGGTGAAGCGCAGGATGTAGCCTTCGCGGATCAGCCGTTTCATCCGCTCGGACGTGGCGGTGGCGGACAGGCCGATCTTCTCGGCCAGATCCGTGTTGGTGATCCGCCCATCCTCCTGCAGTGCACCCAGGATTTTGCGGTCGATCCGGTCAAGGTCCGGAATATTCTCCATCAAGAGGCCTCATTTCCAGAAAATATCAGGTTTCATAGCCTGTCTTTGGCGAAAACCAAAGCAAGATTGCGGGTAATCTGGCGGAAAGCCCTGTTGCGCCCTGCGCCTGCCGGAGATCCGATCTTGAAGCCTGCGTCTGCCCCGCTTGCCCCCGCTCTCACCGCTTCCCCTTTCCGCGCGGAATTCGCCCCCGATGATGGCGCACTGGTGCGCCGCATGCTGGCGGAAACCCGCCTTGCCGCTGATGCGGAAGCGCGGATCGATGCGAAGGCCACAGCCTATATCGAAGACATGCGCGGCGCCCGTTCGGGCCTTGGCGGCGTCGAAGACTTCATGCGGGAGTTCGGCCTGACCACCCGCGAGGGCCTTGCCATGATGGTGCTGGCCGAGGCGCTGCTGCGCGTGCCGGATGCGGCCACCGCCGACAAACTGATCGAGGACAAGCTGGCCGCCGCCAAATTCGGCGAGGGGGAAGGGCGCAAGTCCGACACCTGGCTTGTGTCCGCTTCCTCCTGGGCGCTCGGCGTGACCTCGCGGCTGCTGCATCCGGGCGACACGCCGGACAGCATCCTCACCAGCCTTGTGCGCCGCATCGGCATGCCGGCCGTGCGCACGGCGACGCGGCAGGCCATGCGCCTTCTCGGCCACCAGTTCGTGCTGGGCGAAACCATTGAGGACGCGCTGAAGCGGGCCAAGGTTCTGGAGCCGAAGGGCTACCGCTTCTCCTATGACATGCTGGGCGAGGGTGCGCGCACGCAGGCTGATGCGGAACGCTATTTCCGCTCCTATGCCGCCGCCATCGAGGCCATCGGCAAGGCCGCCGGGTCCCGTCCCCTGCCGGACCGGCCGGGCATTTCCGTCAAGCTGTCGGCACTGCATCCGCGCTATGAGGCGGTGAAGGAAGAGCGGGTGATGGCCGAACTGCTGCCCCGCGTGCTGGACCTTGCCCGCATGGCCCGCGCCCATGATCTCAACTTCACCATCGACGCGGAAGAGGCCGACCGGCTGGAACTGTCGCTGGACCTCATCGCCCGGATCGTGGCCGATCCGGTGCTGGAGGGCTGGAATGGTTTCGGCCTTGCGGTGCAGGCCTATCAGAAGCGCGGACAGGAGGTCATTAGCTGGCTTATTGATCTGGCGCGCCTTCACAACCGGCGCCTGATGGTGCGGCTCGTCAAGGGCGCCTATTGGGATACGGAGATCAAGCGGGCGCAGGAGCGGGGGCTCGCAGACTATCCCGTCTTCAGCCGCAAGGCCGCGACGGACCTGTCCTATCTCGCCTGCGCCCGCCGTCTGCTGGCCGCGCGCGATGTCATCTATCCGCAGTTCGCCACCCACAATGCGCTCACTGTCGCCCAGATCCAGGAGATTGCGGGCAAGCCGGAAGGCTTCGAGTTCCAGCGCCTGCATGGCATGGGCGAAAGCCTCTACAAGGCCGTGGTTGAGCGCGATGGCTATCCCTGCCGCATCTATGCGCCCGTCGGTGGTCACAAGGACCTCCTGGCCTATCTGGTGCGCCGCCTGCTGGAAAACGGCGCCAATTCCTCCTTCGTCTCCATCGTCGGTGACGCCAGCATTCCCGCAGCAGAGCTGCTGAAGCGCCCTGCAGAGTTGCTCGAAGGGGGCGAGCGCGCCCGCAACCGCTCCATCGCGCTGCCCGCCGATCTCTATGCCCCCACCCGCCGCAATGCCGCCGGGCTGGAACTGGGCGTCGAAGCCGAGCGCAATGCGCTGCTGTCCGGCATGGCGCGCCAGAGCTTCCCGGCCGTCACCGCCCGTCCGCTGGTGCCGGGCCATGAGGTGGCTTCGCGCCCGCGTGCCCTGCTGTCGCCCATCGACGGCAGCCTTGTGGCCGGTGAAGTTGCCGAGGCGGATGCCAAGCTGGCAGCAGCGGCCATGGAGGTTGCGGCCAAGGGCTTTGAGAGCTGGTCCCGCACGCCGGTGGAAGACCGCGCCGCTGCCCTCGACCGGATGGCGGATCTGATGGAAGAAAATCGCGACCGGCTGATGGCGCTGCTGGCCGCCGAAGCCGGCAAGACGCTGACGGATGGCATTGCCGAAATCCGCGAGGCGGTGGACTTCTGCCGCTACTATGCCACTGAAGCGCGCGGGCTCTTCGGCGAAGGCCGCCTGATGCCCGGCCCGACGGGCGAGGAAAACCGCTACCGCCTGCGCGGGCGCGGCGTCTTCGTCTGCATTTCGCCCTGGAATTTCCCGCTCGCGATCTTCCTCGGGCAGGTGGCCGCCGCGCTTGTCGCCGGCAATGCGGTGGTGGCCAAGCCCGCCGAGCAGACGCCGCTGATCGCCCATGAGGCGGTGCGCCTGTTCCATGCCGCCGGTGTGCCGGAAACCGCGCTGCTCTATGTGCCGGGCGACGGCGCAGTGGGCGCAGCGCTGACGTCCCATCCGCAGGTGGCAGGCGTTGCCTTCACGGGCTCAACGGAAACGGCCTGGGCCATCAACAGTGCCCTTGCCGCCCGGCGCGGGCCCATCGTGCCGCTGATTGCGGAAACCGGCGGCATCAATGCCATGCTGGTGGATGCCACCGCCCTGCCGGAACAGGTCTGCGATGATGTGGTCACCTCCGCCTTCCGCTCCGCCGGGCAGCGCTGCTCGGCCCTGCGGCTCTTGTTCCTGCAGGAGGATGTGGCGGACCACCTGCTGGAGATGATCGAAGGCTCGGCGCGCGAGCTCACCCTCGGCGACCCGCGCCTTGCTGAAACCGATATCGGCCCGGTGATCGACCGTGAAGCGCGGGACAACATCCTCACCCATGTGCGGGTGATGGAATCGGCCGGGCGGCTGAAATTTTCCAGCAAGGAGCCGGACGTGACCCTCGCGGGCGGCACCTATGTGGCCCCGCAGATCATCGAGCTGGAACGGCCCGAGGATCTGACGCGGGAAGTCTTCGGCCCGGTGCTGCATGTGGTGCGCTACAAGGCGAAGGACTTCGGCGCCATGCTGGAAAAGATCGCCGCCTCCGGCTACGGCCTGACGCTCGGCGTCCATTCCCGCATCGACGCCACGGTGAAGCAGGTGGTGGACCGGCTGCCGGTGGGCAATGTCTACGTCAACCGCAACATCATCGGTGCCGTCGTCGGCACCCAACCCTTCGGCGGCGCGGGCCTCTCCGGCACTGGCCCCAAGGCCGGCGGCCCGGCCTATCTGCAGCGCTTCGCCCTCGAACAGGTCATCTCCCTCAACACCGCCGCCTCCGGCGGCAACGCCAGCCTGCTGGCCCACTCAGGGGAGTAGGGGGGAGGGGCTGTATTTCTTCCGGACTGTCAGTCAGACACCAGTTTCTCTCTTTCGTTGATAGGACAGCGTTCAAAAGCACGCTGGACATCAGACTGGAAAGGAGAAGAAAATGTAGCTACATTGGAGCTACATGAAGGGGGGGGAGACATGCACTCAGATTCGGTCGTACGTGCTCGCATCGACAGGGACACAAAGGAACGGGCAACCGCTGCTCTGGAAGCAATGGGGCTTTCTGTTTCGGATGCGATCCGGCTGCTGATGATCCGGATCGCTGATGAACAGCGGCTCCCATTTGCCGTTAAGATTCCAAATGCCGAGACCCGTATAGCCATAGCCGAGATTGAAAGCGGCAAGGGCAAGAAGTTCGCCAGCGTGGAGGATCTGATGGCGGACCTGCATGCGGATGATTGAGTGATTGCGGCCTGCATCCCCTCTGGCATTGCGCCAATCTGCATCATAAGTATGATGAAGTATGATTATGCTGCAGGAGGTTCCGTCATGGGCGCTGTCGAACGAATGACAATCACCGTGCCGACTGAGATGGCCGAGACATTGCGCCAGACGGTAGCGTCGGGAGAATATGCCTCGGCCAGCGAAGTGGTCCGGGAGGCTCTTCGTGCCTGGACCCGGAGCCGGGACACGGAGCGGCAGGAACTGGAGGCCTTGCGGGAGGCGATCAAGGCAGGGCTGGACAGCGGGCCGGGCCTCCCGGCGGATCAGGTGTTCGCAGAACTCCGTGCAAGATATGCGGTGAAGCCCTGATCCATGGCGCGGCTGATCATCCTGCCGGCTCAAGAAATTTCTGTTCCACAGGAGCATTGTTCATCTCCGTGAAACTAGGGGGCCTGCATCTTCTCCTCTCTTGAGTTTCCGGGTTCACAGATCAGGTCCGGACATCACCCACAGTAATGCATTTGCTTTCTGGCAGGACCTCTCCGCCCCCCTCCCCCTGGTGGGGAGGGGGAAGGGGTGGGGGGCTCTGAGCCTGCAACTATCTGAAAAATGGATATTTTCCTGAGGAGATATCGAGAGAAACGGCTGTTGGAAACCAGTGGACGCTCTACCAGACGGAAGGGCTTTCCCCCCCACCCCTAACCCCTCCCCACGAGGGGGAGGGGGGCTGACAGGCCGTGCCAAAGTGATCAGACTGCGGCTTCCCCAAACAGTCACCGGCTTCAAGCGCATGTGTGCATGTAGTAGCCCACCAAGGGCGAGAGCGGCGCTTCGGTACGCCGGGAATACCCCCCCTCACCCCCCGAGAAACCCTTCCAGCACGTTGACGCAGTTGGAGCCGAGGGCGTCGACGGCGTAGCCGCCTTCCATGACGAAGAGGGTGGGCTTGCCGAGGCGGGCGAGCCTGGCGCCGAGGCGCAGGAAGTCTTCCGGCACGAAGCGGAACTGGGAGATCGGGTCCTTCTCGTAGGTGTCGAGACCCAGCGAGACGATCAGCACGTCCGGGGAATAGACCGTCAGCCAGCGGCAGGCTTCTTCCAGAGCTTCCGAGTAACGGGTCCAATCCGTGCCGGGCGGCAGCGGCCAGTTGTGGGTGAAGCCCTTGCCGGCCTTTTCGCCCGTCTCGTCCGCATGGCCGAGGAAATAGGGGTATTCTTCCTTGGGGTCGGCGTGGATAGACAGGAACATCACATCGGCGCGCTCGTAGAAAATCGCCTGCGTGCCGTTGCCGTGGTGATAGTCCACGTCAAGGATCGCAACGCGCGCGGTGCCCTGATCGCGCAGCCACTGGGCGGCGATGGCGGCATTGTTGAGGAAACAATAGCCGCCGAAGTAATCGGCTGCCGCGTGGTGCCCCGGCGGGCGGCAGAGGGCGAAGGCGGAGCGGTCGCCTTCGCGCAGGAAGCGGGCGGCGGTCAGCGCCGAATTGGCGCTGGCCGTGGCCGCTGCCCATGTGTGCTCGCCCAGCGGCGTGCCCGCATCAAAGGAGAAGCGGCCGAGCAGCCCGTCGATGTGGGCGGGCGTGGGGGCGGCGCGCAGCTGGCGCACGGGCCAGACGAAGGGGAAGGCCTCGCCCTGCCGCCCGGCACCGGTCCAGCGGCTCCAGAAGCTTTCAAGGAAGTCGAGATATTCGCCTGTGTGCACCCGTTCCAGCGGGGCGCGGCCAAAGTCCTGCGGCGTCCACAGGGGGCCGATCTTGCGGGCAAGGATTTCGCTGCGCACCATCTCCGCCCGGCTGGGAATTTCCACGGCGGGTTTCAGCTTCCCGTCCGAGACTTCCATCTTCGGGTCATGGGTCAGCTGGACGGGCGAAAATACGGTCTTCATGCGGTGCGGCTCACGGCTGGAAGCGGAACTCGGTCACCTGACTATAGGTTGTTCCGGGCCGCAGCACAGCCCCCGCAAACTCCGTATGGTTAGGGCTGTCCGGCCAGCGCTGCGGCTCGAGGCACAGCCCGGCATGCTGGCCATAGCGCCGCCCCTCCAGCCCCTCGTAAGGCAGGCCAAGGCCGGAGGCATCATAGAACTGGACGCCCGGTTCGGTGGTCCAGAGTTCCATGGAAACGCCCGAGGTCTCGCCTTCCAGCACGGCAGCAAGGCGCAAGGTTTCCGAGGGTATGTCCGCCACGCAGAAATTGTGGTCGTAGAGCACCCGCGCATGGTCCGCGCCGGTCTGGCGGATCGGCCGCTTGGTGCGGAAGTCAAAGACGGTGCCTGCGACGGGCAGGATCCCGCCGGTGGGGATGCAGTCTGCATCGACCGGCAGATAGCGGTCGGCAAGGATCTGCAGCCGGTGGCCGCTGATATCGCCGGAACTGTCGAGATTGAAATAGCTGTGATGGGCGAGGTTGACCAGCGTCGGCTGGTCGGTCACCGCGCTCATCTCAAGGCGCAGCGTGCCGGTTTCCAGCAGCGTGTAGCGGCAGCGCAGGTCCACGTTGCCCGGATAGCCTTCCTCGCCATCGGGTGAGGTCAGCGTCAGAAGCAGGCTGGAGGCGGAGAGTTCCGCAATCTGCCACAGCTTCTTGTCATAGCCGCACTGGCCGCCATGCAGATGATTGCGGCCTTTCTCGTTGCAGGTGACCTGATGGGACACCCCATCCAGCGTGAAGCGGCCAGCGGCGATGCGGTTGGCATAACGCCCGCAGGTGCCGCCGAAATAGGCGCCGTGGGCCTGATAGTCCTCAAGCGTGTTGAGCCCGAGGACCAGCGGGCGGCCATGGAGGCGCAGATCCCGGAGGGTTGCGCCATAGGTCAGAACGGCGGCTTCGAGGGAACCGGCCCTCAGCGTGACTTCATTGACGGTTTCACCGCCGGGAAGGGTGCCAAAGGGCCGGATCATGTTGTTGCCGTCCGTTCAGATCAGGATCAGAGGGTCTGGTTGTAGGCGCCTACTTCCGGGTTCTCGCGCAGCACCGCATCCACGGCCTTGAACATCTCGTGCAGGCGGGCTTCGGAGGCCGGGCTTTCAACCACCACGACAAGCTCGGGCTTGTTGGAGGAGGCGCGGACGAGGCCCCAGGTGCCATCTTCCGTGACGACGCGCACGCCGTTGACGGTGATGAGATCGGTGATCGCCTGTCCGGCCACCTTCTCACCGGCGGCCTGCATGGCCTGGAAGCGGGCAACCACCTTGTCGACGATGCCGTACTTGATCTCGTCTTCGCAATGCGGCGCCATGGTGGGCGAGCCCCAGGTCTTCGGCAGGGCGCGGCGCAGGTCGGCCATGGACTTGTCCGGGTTGCGGTCCATCATGTCGAGGATGGCGATGGCCGAGACGAGGCCGTCGTCATAGCCGCGGCCGATCGGCGCGTTGAAGAAGTAGTGGCCAGACTTTTCAAAGCCGACGATGGCCCCCAGTTCCGTCACGCGGCGCTTGATGTAGGAATGGCCGGTCTTGAAGTAGTCGGTCACCGCGCCATTGGCCTTCAGCACCGGGTCGGTGTGGAACAGGCCGGTGGACTTCACGTCCACCACGAACTTGGAGTTCGGGTAGAGCGAGGAAATGTCGCGGGCGAGCATCACGCCCACCTTGTCGGCGAAGATCTCTTCACCCTCGTTGTCCACCACGCCGCAGCGGTCGCCGTCGCCGTCAAAGCCGAGGCCAACGTCCGCACCAGTTTCCAGAACCTTGTCGCGCAGGGCATGAAGCATCTTCATGTCCTCCGGGTTCGGATTGTAGTTCGGGAAGGTGTGGTCGAGTTCGGCGTCCAGCGGAATGACTTCCGCGCCCAGCATTTCCAGAACACGCGGGGCGAAGGCACCAGCCGTGCCGTTGCCGCAGGCCGCCACGACCTTGATCGGGCGCTTCAGCTTGGCGCGGTCCGTCAGGTCCTTGATGTAGACGTCCGCGAAATTGTCGACATAGCGGTAGGAGCCGGAGCCCTTGGCGACAAAGGCGGAGTTCAGCACGATGTCCTTCAGGCGGCCCATTTCTTCCGGGCCGAAGGTCAGCGGACGGTTGACGCCCATCTTCACGCCGGTCCAGCCATTGTCATTGTGCGAGGCGGTGATCATGGCAACGGCCGGCACGTCCAGCGCGAACTGGGCGAAATAGGCCATCGGCGACAGGGCAAGGCCGATGTCGTGCACGTTGATGCCCACAGCCATCAGGCCGTTGATGACCGCCATCTTGATGGAAGCGGAATAGCCGCGGAAGTCATGGCCGACGACGATATCCGGACGGATGCCGCGCTCATGCATCAGGGTGCCGATCCCCATGCCGAGGGCCTGCATGCCCATCAGGTTGATTTCTTTCTCGAACAGCCAGCGCGCGTCGTATTCGCGGAAGCCGGTGGGCTTGACCATCGGCTTGGATTCGTAGGCGTAGGTATTCGACTTCAGAAATGCTTCGGGTTTGGGAAACATGATGAACCTCGCAAAAGCTTGTGCCGGAAAAGACTAACGAAATGAGGGATGTCCGAGCGGCTGGACATTATTGAACCAGAAGCATCGTGTCACCAGAAATGTCAAATCGTTTGAACCGGCGCAGCGCTGACATGCCAAGCAGTGGTGTCGACAATGAGGCATCGGGAATGACCACTGCATCCACATCCCGAAGATAAAGAGGGCCCAGCTCCAGGGTTTCGATCTTCACCGGCGCAGCGGCGATGATGCCGTTGGCGGTGTTGACCCGGGCGGTGAAGTCCTTGTCCTCCGGTCTTATCCCGGCGCGGCGGGCGTCAGACTGGGGCAAGGCGACGAGCGTTGCGCCCGTGTCCACCATCATCTTCAACGTTCGGCCGTTGATGCGGGTTCCCGCGATGAAATGCCCGTTGGGCTCCGCCCGCAGTTTCAGGCTGCCGCCTGTGGCTTGAGCGGCTTGCCCTGCTGCGGGGGAGGGGTCTTGCGCTTGCGTCCAGCGCTCCACCAGCCCCGGCACGAAAGGCACCAGAGCTGCAAGCAGAACGAGGATGACGAGATAACGCAGCATGACCTTGCCGGACACACGGAGGACGGACGGGTGATCCTTGTCACATCCGGCTTAGCATCCGGTGAACGGGATCAGCTGCGGGAGCTACCGGATTCACACATCAGGTCCGGACATCGCCCGCAGTGAGGCGTTTGCATTTCGGGAGGACGCCTGCCGCCCCCCTCCCCCTGGTGGGGAGGGGTAAGGGGTGGGGGGCTCTGAGCCGAAAACTATATGAAAGACAGATAGATACCTGAAAAGACCTTACGAGGAGCAGCTGTCTGTTATCAATGGACACTCTGCCAGATGGAAAGACCTTTCCCCCCACCCCTCACCCCTCCCCACGAGGGGGAGGGGGGCTGAAAGACAGTGCCAGAGTGACCGGACTTCAGGCTTTTCCCAAGCTGTTTTCGGCTTCAGGTGCAGTGTTTGCATGCAGTAGGCTGCGAGAGATGGGGAGCGTTGCGGCGAGCTGGCGGATCGCGGCGGCATCGGGGGCGCTGCCCTGCGCGCCATTGGCCGTGCAGGCAAGGCTTCCGGCAGCAACGCCGAAGGCGAGCGCCGCCCCCAGTTCATCGCCCCGGTCAAGCGCCGCAGCAAATGCGCCGCAGAAGGCATCGCCCGCACCTGTTGTATCCACGACACGCACCTTCGGCGTGGGCACGCTGTAAAGCGCCGTGCCGTCGTGGGCGATGACGCCCTTGGCGCCCAGCGTCACCACTGCGAGCCGCGCAGAGCCAAGCCGGCCTTCGGCGACGGTGCGCACGAAGGCTTCCGGCTCGCCCGGCAGGCCGAGCTTTGCGGCGATTTCCATCGCCTCGCTCTCATTGGCGATGACGATATCGCTGAGGCTGGCCAGCTCGCTGACGGCCGGATCTCCGGCGGGGGCGGTGTTGAGGATCACCGTTGCGCCAGCCTCGCGTGCGGCGGCGATGGCGGCGCGGATTTCAGCGGCAGGTGTTTCCATCTGCATCAGCAGGAGGGAGCCTTGAGGCAGCTTGCCCTTGAGCCAGCTGGCGGACACGCGAGCGTTGACGCCGCTGGCGACGATGATGAGGTTCTCGCCGCTGGCCTCGACGCCGATCATGGCAATGCCGGTCGCCCCATCGAGACGGCGCACGCCGGACAGATCGACACCGGCGGCTTCCAGATTGGCAAGAGCCGGGGCGGCGAAAACATCCGTTCCCACCGCTGCGGTCATGGCCACGTCCGCTCCGGCGCGGCGGGCGGCCAGCGCCTGGTTGGCGCCCTTGCCGCCGGGAAAGTTCTGATGGTCCGGCCCGGCTGCCGTTTCACCCGGCAGGGGCAGGCGCTCGACCACCGCCACGAGATCAAGATTGATGGACCCGAAGACGGTGATCATGCGGGGCTGCTCCTGCCGGTGTCTGTCTTACTTCGTGCCGTACATGCGGTCGCCCGCATCGCCAAGGCCGGGGACGATGTAGCCGTGGTCGTTCAGCTTGGCATCGATGGAGGCGGTGTAGACCGGCACGTCCGGATGGGCGGCGATGAACTTGGCAACGCCTTCCGGAGCTGCCAGCAGGCAGAGGAAGCGGATGTTGTTGGCGCCGCGGGCCTTCAGCTTCTCGACGGCGGCAATGGCCGAATTGGCGGTGGCCAGCATCGGGTCGACGACGATCACAAGGCGCTCGCCCAGATCTTCCGGGGCCTTGAAGTAGTATTCCACCGGCGTCAGGGTTTCCGGGTCGCGGTAGAGGCCGACATGGGCAACGCGGGCGGAGGGCACCAGATCCAGCATGCCTTCCAGCAGGCCGTTGCCGGCGCGCAGGATCGAGGCAAAGACGAGCTTCTTGCCTGCCAGCGTCGGGGCCTGCATCTCGCAGATCGGGGTTTCGATGGTGATCTGCGTCAGCGGCAGGTCGCGGGTCACCTCATAGCACAGCAGGGTCGAGATTTCGCGCAGCAGGCGGCGGAAGCCCTGGGTGGAGGTGGCCTTGTTGCGCATGATCGTGAGCTTGTGCTGGACCAGCGGATGATCAACTACGATGGCTCCGGACATGTCTGCCTGTCTCCTGTTCTTGCGGCTTTCCGCCGGTGTGTCTTCTGATGTCTCTGTCTTTTCCTATGCACCGAAGAGCGCTCAAAAAACAGTCCCGGCGGCGGCAATTTTGCCGAAGTCCTCAACAGCTGCCGGGTTTTCCCGCAAAAGCATGGCAGCAAGCGGCAAGGTGCCCGCCTCCTCGATGCAGGTCAGCGGCAGCTCTTCGGCTCCCGTTTCCAGAATGTCCCGGACCTTGTTTGCCAGCTCAAGGGTCAGCGCTCCGGCAAGGCCGCGCAGCATGGCCGCCTGCACCCGGGCATCGCCGTCCTGCAGGGCGAAGGAAATAACGCCGCTTGCCAGCATCAGCTGCACATGCGCGGTGTCCGTGGGCCCGCCGGGGGCATCAAGGTCCAGCGGGGCAATGCCGGCCCAGGCCAGCGGCTCGACGAGAGAGAGCGCCAGAAACCTTGCCCGCTCATGCAGTGGCAGCAGAGGCTCGCCAGCCATGCGGCCTTCGAGCGCCGGCACGCGCACGGTATCGCCCAGCGGCACCCCGTTGAGGCTTTCCGTGCCTTCCCACAGCGGCACCAGCCCTTCCAGCACAAGCGCGAAAATCCGCGCAAGGCTCAGGCTGCCGTCTTCCTGCCCTTCATCGAACAGTACGTCGAACAGCCCGCCCGGCCTTGGTTCGTCATCGCGGGCAAAGAGATCAGGCCGCATGCCTGCAAGTTCCCCCAGCCGGTGCAGGCGGGCGGCGAGAGTGGCCGCATGGTCCTCATCCACCAGCAGGGCCCGGGCGAGCTCTTCCGTTTCCACCCGGATCAGCGCATGCGCATCGGCGCGGATGGGATCGGCAGGCACGGCGGAGAAAAACCCGCTGGCGAAAGCGGAGAGGGTGGCTGCCGTCATGCCTTCGGCGCCTGCAAGTCTCTCCCCGGTGAAAGGGTCATCGAACCGCCAGCCCGGATCCGCAGGCGGGGTCATCAGCACCGCGGTGATGGCCGCATCAAAGGCGGCGCGGCCCATCATCCGCACATCGGGAAAGGCACGCGCACCGGCAATCATGCCCCAGCGGTCTTCACCGCCTGCCTCCGCCAGCCGCCACAGGGTGTGCGGGGCCAGCCCGGCTTCCGGCGCCGCAGCGCGCAGGATCGAAGCCACCTGCTGAGCCAGTGGCTCCAGCTTGCAATCATCCAGACGGATGCCGGCAAGCGCAGTCTGCCTGGCGAGATCCAGCAGGCGGGCGGCACCTTCGCGCAAGGCTTCCGCGGTAAGCAGGCTTATGGCCTCGGAGGGTGTTTCGGTGGCGGCGGGCGTTGTCATCGGCTTTGCGTCCTTTCGATGGAACGCTCTGGTCTTACAGACGTTGGGCCTTCAGGTCATGCCAGATTACAGGGGAGGGGGCTGCCATGTTGCTGCCGTGAAATCATGAACGGTTGATAAACCAGCCTCATGCACGATCCGGGACAAGCTTGTCTTGTCGTCTGACCTCTGTCTCGGGCAGCATGAGCCACGCTCCTCACGCCAAATGCGCTGCTGAGGCCACAAAAAGACCACTGCTGCTGTCCGGATTTCTTCATGTCGACCGTGTTCTCCATCGCCGCCCTCCTTCTCGGTTCCGGCCTCTTGCTGATGGCGGGCGGGCTGCACGGCCTGCTGCTGCCCGTGCGCGGTCTTGCCGAAGGCTTCTCCGACACGTCTCTGGGCATGCTGGGCGCGGGCTGGGCGGCGGGCTATATCGCCGGCTGCCTGCTGGTGCCGATGATCGTGAAGCGCGTCGGGCATATCCGCACCTTTGGCGTGATGGCTTCCATTGCCGCCATCTCCATGCTTCTGAACCTGTTGTTCATGATGCCGGAAGTCTGGATTCCACTGCGCGCGCTCACCGGCTTCTGCTTCGCAGGCGGCGCCATGATCGTGGAAAGCTGGCTCAACGAGCGCGCCAACAACAAGACGCGCGGGCGGGTCTTCGGCATCTACACCATGATCAACCTGGGCTCGACCACGATCGGCCAGATGCTGCTGACGCTGGGCGATCCCACCGGCTTTGTCTTCTTCGTGGTGGGCTCCATCATCTATTCCCTGTCGCTGCTGCCCACGGCCCTTTCCACCGCCGCAACCCCCACGCCGCTGACGCAGGCAAGGCTGGACCCGCGCCAGCTCTGGAAAAACTCGCCGGTTGCCGTGGTCGCCGTGGTCCTGACCGGCATTTCCAACGGCGCCTTCGGCACGCTGGGAGCGGTCTACGGGCGGCGCATTGGCCTTGAGGTGGGCGATGTCGCCATCATGATGTCGCTGTCGCTTCTGATCGGCGCCCTCATTCAGGTGCCGGTGGGCATGGTTTCCGACCGCATCGACCGCCGCCTCGTGCTGATTGGCATGGGTCTGGTCGCCATGGTCGTGGAAATTGTCCTGTCGCTGCTCTCCGCGCCCGGCAGCACCACGGTGATCATCTTTGTCTCGCTCTTCGGCGGCATGATCTATTCCATGTATCCGGTCATCGTCGCCCATGCCAATGACCACGCGGCACCGGGGGAATTCCTCAAAACCAGCGGCGGGCTGCTGATGCTCTATGGCGTCGGCACCATGATCGGCCCCATCGCGGCGGCCGCACTCATGTCGGCCACCTCGCCGTCGGCCCTGTTCCATGTGACGGCGGGTGCGCATCTGCTGATGGTGCTCTTCACCCTCTGGCGCATGACCCAGCGCGCAAGCCTCAGTGTCGCCGAGAAGTCGGACTTCGTGCCGGTGCTTACCACGGGGCGGCTCTCCACCCCGGAAACCGCCGCCATGGACCCGCGCTCGGACGAAGAGCAGCAGAAAAAGGAAGCTGCTGCCTGATGGGACGGCAGTCTGGTTTTTGCGGAACTACGTTTCGGCTCCCCCATCCACCAAGTCAGTGTTTACAACGGACGTAAGGAGGAGGAACGCGCCCTCCTTACGCTGCAGCACCCCTCTCCCTCCCTTGGGGCTACCGGATTCACACATCAGCTCCGGACACCGCCCGCAATGATGCATCTGCTTTCCGGCAGGGTCTCTCCGCCCCCCTCCCCCTGGTGGGGAGGGGTAAGGGGTGGGGGGCTCTGAGCCCGCAGGTATCTGAAAATTATACTTTTCCTGAAGAGGTATGACAGGAGCAGCTGTCTGAAATCAATTGATACTCTGCTATACGGAAAGGTCTCTCCCCCCACCCCTAACCCCTCCCCACGAGGGGGAGGGGGGCTGAAACGCCGTGCAAGAGTGACCAGACTTCAGGCTTTCCCCAAGCCGTCTCCGGCTTCAAGCACGATGTGTGCATGCAGTAGCCCCCTCAAGGGAGAGAGGAGTTGGGGTCTGACTTCCAGTCCATTTTAAGAACTGCCCCCTGCCTGCGGAAAAGGTGCAACCACTCAGCCGAGCTTCTGGTTGTCCACTTTGGCCAGCAGCCGTTCCTTGGTCGCCTTGTCGCAGAAGGCGGCTTCGATGGCGGTGCGGGTGAAGACGCGCAGGTCTTCCTGGGTCCAGTTGAAGGTCTTGGCCGTCAGGCTGTATTCCCGCCCCAGCGTGGTGCGGAAGAAGGGGGGATCATCCGAATTGAGGGTGATGCGCACGCCCGCCCGGCGCAGCAGGTTGACCGGGTGGAAGCGCAGCACCGGGTAAAGCCCCAGCGCCGCATTCGAGCCGGGGCAGACCTCCAGCACGATCCGCTCTGCCGCCAGCCGGTCCACCAGTGCCGTGCTTTCGATGGCTCGCACGCCGTGGCCGATGCGCCGCACGCGCAGGAAATCGAGGGCCGCGCTGATGCTCTCCGGCCCGCCGAATTCGCCCGCATGGGCGGTCAGGCCCAGCCCGGCCTCGCCCGCCATGCGGAAGGCGCGGGCGAAATTGGCCGGATGGCCCTCGCGCTCGTCACCCGCAAGGCCGAAGCCGGTGACCAGCGGATGCGGATTGGAGACGACCTCCTTCGCCACCCGCTCCACCGAGGCCGCGCCGAAGTGGCGCACGCCAACGGCGATCATCCGGCCTTCGATGCCGGTGTCCGCCTTGGCCCGCTCAAGGCCTGCCGCCAATCCTTCCACATAGGACCGGTAGGAGAGGCCCGCCGATGTGGCATGGTCGGGAGAGATGAAGATCTCGCCGTAGATGGCTCCTTCGGCGGCCAGCATGCGGAAATAGGTTTCGCTCAGCTGCGCATAGTCGCCGGGGCGGCGGAAGACGGAACTGGCAAGGTCATAGGCCGACAGGAAGGTGGTGAAGTCGCTCCAGCGGTACTGGCCCTTGGCGTCGATGATCGAGGAAACGTCGATCTCCTCACGCTTTGCGATCTTCTGAACCAGCGCGGGCGGGGCTGCCCCTTCGATATGGCAGTGCAATTCCGCCTTGAGCACCTGCTCCTGCACTGCCATGGGCCGCCCGTCCTTCCCTGAAAGCTGCCTGCCGGGTCATGAAATGGACCCGGCTCAATCACTGACAAAGTTGTTCCCGCCGCCGCACGCTGCGTCAAGAAGAAGCGGCGCATGGAGGCCGCTTCCCGGTGGAAAGTCAGGCGCTCAGAAAGCTGCGGCCATGGCGCTCGGCGGCAATGCCCAGATGCTCGGCGATGGTCTCGCCGATATCCGCATAGGTGCCGCGCCCGCCGATGCTGCGGCCAGCGATGCCAGGAGCAAAGCCCAGAACCGGCACATTCTCACGCGTGTGGTCCGTGCCACGCCAGGTCGGGTCACAGCCATGGTCGGCAGTCAGCAGCAGCAGGTCGCCGTCCTTGAGCTTCGCCATCAGCTCCGGCAGGCGCCGGTCGAACTCTTCCAGCGCTGCGGCATAACCCGGCACATCACGGCGGTGGCCATAAAGGGAATCGAAGTCGATCAGGTTGGTGAAGACGAGATCGCCGTCCTGCGCCATGTCCATGGCTTCCAGCGTCTTGTCGAGAAGCTGGCCGTTGCCGGCACCCTTCAGCACCTTGGTGACGCCCTGATGGGCGAAGATGTCGGAGATCTTGCCCACACCGATGACTGTACGTCCTTCGGCGGTCAGCCTGTCCAGAAGCGTCGGCTCGGGCGGCAGCACCGAATAGTCGCGCCGGTTGGCAGTGCGCACGAAATCCGCAGCGCTTGTGCCGGTGAACGGGCGGGCGATGACGCGGCCGATGTTGTAAGGATCCGCATGTTTGCGGGTCACTTCGCACAGGGCATAGAGCTTTTCGAGGCCGAAGGCCTCTTCATGGGCGGCGATCTGCACGACGGAATCTGCTGATGTGTAGAAGATCGGCTTGCCAGTGCGCAGGTGCTCTTCACCCAGCTCCGCAATCACCTCCGTGCCGGAGGCGTGCTTGTCGCCGATGATGCCGGGGATGCCCGTCTCAGCCACGATCGCCGCGATCATTTCTGCCGGAAAGGTGGGGATGGTGGCCGGGAAATAGCCCCAGTCGAACTCAACCGGCACGCCCGCAATTTCCCAGTGGCCGGACGGGGTGTCCTTGCCGTTGGACACTTCCGCCGCATAGCCCCACAGGCCCGTGGGAGCAGGGTCCGGCGCAAGGCCGGGCAGGGTCTTGCCGGTGGACAGCGTGGCGGCGGCGCCAAGGCCGAGGCGGTTCATGTTGGGCAGATGCAGCGGCCCGCTGCGCAGGCCCGGCTTGTCACCTTCTCCGGCCGCACAGCGCTGCGCGATATGGCCCAGCGTGTCGGAGCCCTCATCGCCGAAGCGGGCGGCATCCTGCGCACCGCCGATGCCAAAACTGTCGAGCACAACGAGAATGGCGCGAGGCATGCTCTGTTTCCTTTTGTCCCGAGGCCAAAGCCTCTCATCTCATTTCACGGCAGCTCTTGCGGCTGCTTGTCGTTTGGCCGGAAGGAGGTGGCCTGATCAGACCCGCCCAGCCCCCAAACCCCCTCTCCATGAGGAGGGCTGTGTCCGCATCGGACGCAGCCAGGAGAAGGAATGGGCTCTCCTTTTGCCGCAGTGCCCCTCTCCCCCCTTGAGGGGGAGATGTCTGCGCGAGCAGACAGAGGGGGGTTACAGCGCTTCGGCAGAGCACCATCTCTCTCACAATCGGACAGTCAGTTACCCCCCTCTGCCCCCTGCCGGGGGCATCTCCCCCTCAAGGGGGGGAGAGGAGTTGGAGCCTCACTGGCAGTCCGTGTAGACACCGCGCCTCAAGGCGCAATTGCATTCATGCTTTGTATCGCGCCTCACGGTGCGATACGGGCAGCCACGATCGGGTGGTCCTCGACGCTGCCTGCCTCGCCAATGCGATATGCGGCATTGAGGGCATCGGTTGCGCGGCGGGCGGCGTCTTCGGTGGCGGCATGGACGATGGCGAGCGGCGCATCCGCATCCACCCGGTGACCGATGCCGGCCAGTTCCGTGAAGCCGACGGACGGGTCGATCACATCGGCCGCGACACGGCGTCCGCCGCCCAGTTCCACCACGGCAACGCCGATGGCACGGGCGTCAACGCCGGTGACCACGCCCGGCTCTTTCGCATAGACCGGAGCAATGACGGGCGCCTTGGCGAGATAGAGCTCGCTCTTTTCCATGAAGTCCGCCGGGCCGCCGAGGGCGGTGACCATTTCGGCGAATTTCTCTGCCGCACGGCCGCTTTCAAAGGCGGCGCGCATCAGATTACAGCCTTCCTGGGCGCTTTCGGCAATGCCGCCGGTCGCCAGCAGCTCGCCGCCCTGCGCCACGGTCACGTCCCA
The DNA here is from genome assembly GCF_054073275.1 of Pannonibacter sp. Q-1. Taxonomy (NCBI): domain Bacteria; kingdom Pseudomonadati; phylum Pseudomonadota; class Alphaproteobacteria; order Hyphomicrobiales; family Stappiaceae; genus Pannonibacter; species Pannonibacter sp. Q-1. Next base: position 784,977 of record NZ_JBSXNB010000001.1, on the reverse strand, counting down.
CAGGCGGCTGTCGATGGAGGTGCCCTTGAGGAAATCGACCGCATTCTGCATTTCCACCGCATTGCCGGCGGCAGAGGCGAGGGATTCGTTCATGTCCGTCAGCAGGGCGGTGGTCCTGAGACCTGCGCCATTGGCGACGCGCACGAGGCTTTCGGCAAGCGCCCTGGCCTCTTCGAAGCTCTGCATGAAGGCGCCCGTGCCCCACTTCACGTCCAGCACGAGGCCCTGAAGCCCCGCCGCCAGCTTCTTGGACAGGATCGAGGCGGTGATGAGATCGATGCTCTCCACCGTGCCCGTCACATCGCGGATGGCGTAGAAGCGCTTGTCGGCCGGGGCAAGGTCGCTGGTCTGGCCGATGACGGCGCAGCCCACTTCCTTCACCACCTGGCGGAACAGGGCGTTGTCCGGCTGGGTCTTGTAGCCGGGGATGCTGTCGAACTTGTCGAGCGTGCCGCCGGTGTGGCCAAGGCCGCGCCCGGAGATCATCGGCACGGCCGCGCCGCAGGCAGCCAAGGCCGGGGCCAGCATCAGAGAGACGTTGTCGCCAACGCCGCCGGTCGAGTGCTTGTCCAGCACCGGCGCGTCCACATCGGACCAGTCCAGCACGGTGCCGCTGTCGCGCATGGCCAGCGTCAGGGAGACGCGCTCGTCGATGGTCAGGCGGCGGAAGAAGATGGCCATGGCCAGCGCCGAAACCTGCCCCTCGCTGACGCTGCCATCGGCAAGGCCCTTGACGAAGAAGGCGATTTCCTCCCGCGTCAGCTGGCCGCCGTCACGCTTCTTGCGGATGAGTTCCTGTGCCAGCATGTCAGTATCCTTCGCGCGCGCTGCCTGCGCCGCCCTTGATCACGTCAATCAGTGCGTCCAGCAGCCCGCTGGCGCCGAAGCGGAATGTGGCCGATGAAACCCAGTTGGGGCCCAGAATCCGGTCGGCCAGCGCCAGATAGGCGGCAGCCTCGTCCAGCGTGCGGATGCCGCCTGCGGGCTTGAAGCCCACCTGACGGCCCGGCTGTTCGGTGCGCACTTCGTCGATCACCGTCAGCATGATTTCGGCAGCTTCCAGCGTCGCATTGACCTGCACCTTGCCGGTGGAGGTCTTGATGAAATCGGCACCGGCGGCAATCGCGACGAGCGAGGCCTGATGGATCAGCAGCGGGTCACCGATCTCGCCGGTTTCCAGAATGACCTTCAACTGGGCCGGAGCCGGAATGGCGGCCTTGACGCGGATGATCATCTCTTCGGCAAAGCCGCGGCGGCCTTCCACGAAGGCGCGGTAGGGCATTACAAGGTCGATCTCGTCCGCGCCATCGGCAATGGCCTTGGCTGTCTCTTCCAACACGGCGCGGGTGTCCACACCGCCTGCGGGGAAGTTGACCACGGTTGCGACCTTCACCGGCGTACCGGCCAGCTTCGCCTTCGCCTGCGCCACGAAGGCGGGATAGAGACAGACGGCGGCCACATGGCCATGCTCCGTCACGGCGCGGGCGCAGAGCGCATCGATGTCGGCGGCGGTGCAGCCGTCATTCAGGTTCGTCAGATCGACAAGGGCGAGAGCCCGGGCGGCGAGTTCCGCCTTGCTGGCTGCATCAGCCATGGGAAACCTCCTTCACGAAGCCGCGCACAAGCTTCTTCATGCGCGCAAGGCCGAGTTTGGCGACGGACTTGGTCTCGTCGTGGGACAGGCCATGGGCCTGCATGCCTGCGCCCAGATTGGTGATGATCGACATGGCGGCCACGCGCATGCCGAGGAACCGGGCAAGGATCACCTCCGGCACGGTGGACATGCCGACGGCGTCAGCGCCCAGAATGCGCGCCATGCGGATCTCTGCCGGGGTCTCGAAGGACGGGCCGGAGAACCACATGTAGACGCCCTCCGCCAGCGCATGGCCATCGGCCTTGGCGGCGCGATGCATGGCGGCCTGCAGGTCCTTGTCATAGGCGGCGGTCATGTCGAGGAAGCGCTTTTCGTCTTCCTCGCCGATCAGCGGGTTGAGGCCGGACCAGTTGATGTGGTCGGTGATCAGCATCGGGCTGCCCGGCTGCACCTCCTCGCGCAGGGACCCGGCGGCGTTGGTCGCCAGCAGGATCTCGCAGCCGAGCGCCTTCAGCGTTTCGACCGGCGTGCGCATGATGGAGGGATTGCCGCTCTCGTAGTAATGAGCGCGGCCCGAAAGGATCACCACGGGCACGCCTTCCAGCTCGCCCGCCACCAGCTCGCTGCCGTGGGAGGAGACGGTGGAAACCGGAAAGCCCGGAAGCTTGCTGTAGGGAATGCGCACCGCATTCTCCATCTCGCCCGCCAGTTCACCGAGCCCTGAGCCCAGGATCATGCCGATGCGGTAGCTGCCCGGGCGGGCGGCGCGGACGATTTCCGCGCAGTCATTGCCATAGCTGCTCATGGCGTTCGTCCCTTGTGTTGTTCTGTTTCAGCGTTGAGGGTCCGCTTCAGTCGAGAAGCTGGAAACCGGCGGGCAGCAATTCGTCGATGGTGAAGGTACGGCGAATGCCGTCGAGATTGGCGATATGGACCTTGACGGAACCGGCCGCGAATTCCTTCAGCTTCTGCCGGCAGCCGCCGCAAGGCGTGCAGAGGGCGGCATCGGCGATGACGACCACTTCCTCGATCTGCTGCTGACCGGCCAGAACCATGGCGGAGATGGCGCCAGCTTCGGCGCAGACGCCCTGCGGATAGGCGGCATTTTCCACGTTGCAGCCCGGATAGATCTTGCCGTCGGCGGCAAGGATCGCCGCGCCGACCTTGAAGTTCGAGTACCGGGCATAGGCGTTTTCGCGGGCGGCCTTTGCCGCCTCGAAGAGCTTGTCCACCGCGCTCATGTGCGCTCCTTCAGATAGGGGATGCCGCTGGCCTTGGGCGGAATGGCCTTGCCGATGAAGCCCGCCAGCAGGATGACCGTGAGAATGTAGGGAAGGGCCTGGAACACCTGCACCGGCACCTCACCGATGCCCGGAACCTGCTGGCCCTGAAGCCGGATGGCCATGGCATCGAGGAAGCCGAACAGGAGGCAGGCGTAGAGTGCGTTCACCGGCTTCCACTTGGCAAAGATCAGGGCCGCCAGCGCGATGTAGCCGCGCCCGGCCGTCATGTCCTTGATGAAGCCGGAGGACTGGGCAATCGCCAGATAGCTGCCTGCAAGGCCGCAGAGCAGCCCGCACATGACCACTGCCCGGTAGCGCAGGAAGGTGACGGAGATGCCTGCCGTGTCCACCGCCGCCGGGTTTTCGCCAACGGCGCGCAGACGCAGGCCGAAGCGGGTGCGGTAGAGCACCCACCATGTGGCCGGAACGGCAAGGAAGGCAATGTAGACGAGGATGTTGTGGCCCGAAATCAGCTCGAAATAGATATAGCCGATGATGGGCACGTCCTTGACGGCAGTGGCAAAGGGCAGCTCGATTTCCAGAAAACGCCCGCCGCCAGACAGGGACGGCGTGCGCCCGCCCTGATTGAACCAGGCCTGCCCCAGAAGGGCCGTCAGCCCGGCCGCCAGGAAGTTGATGGCAACGCCGGAGACGATCTGGTTACCCCGGTTGGTGATCGAGGCAAAGCCGTGCAGCAGCGCAAGGCCGACCGCCACGACAATGCCCGCGCCAAGCCCGGCCCAGGCATTGCCGGTGATGAAGGCAACGGAGGCTGCGCCAAAGGCGGCGCCCAGCATCTTGCCCTCAAGGCCGATGTCGACGATGCCCGAGCGTTCCGAATAAAGTCCGGCAAGGCAGGCCAGCAGCAGCGGCGCTGACAGGCGGACGGTGGAATCGAGGATGAGGATCAGGGTCTCGAACATGGCTCGTTCTCCCGTCAGGCCGTCTTGCCGGCTGCAGCGGCCGGCTTGGCGGAGAAGCTGAACAGACGCACCAGCGCCGGGCGGAACATGTATTCCAGGGCCCCGGCGAACAGGATGACGAGGCCCTGGATGACCACGATCATGTCACGGGTGATGGCCGGCATTTCGAAGGCGAGTTCTGCCCCACCCTGGTAGAGCATGCCGAACAGGATCGCCGACAGCATGATACCCACCGGATGCGCCCGGCCCATCAGCGCCACGGCGATGCCGACAAAGCCGTAGCCGGCGACATATTCGATCAGCAGCCGGTGCTGCGAGCCGACGATCTCGTTGATGGCCATCAGCCCGGCCAGACCGCCGGAAATCAGCATGGTGATGATGGTGATGCGCACGGGCGAAATGCCGGCATAGACGGCGGCAGAGGGATTGGCACCGAAGGTGCGGATCTCATAGCCAAGCCGCGTGCGCCAGATCAGCAGCCACACCAGCACCAGCGCTGCCAGCGCCAGGAATACGGCAAGGTTGACCTGCGACGAGCCGAAGAAGCTGGTGCCGAAGAAATCCCCCAGCAGCGGCAGCTGCCCGCCTTCAGCGAAGGTGCGGGTTTCCGGCTGCATGGAGCCGGACTTGTTGATCACCTTCACCAGCAGATAGCCCATCAGTGCCGTGCCGATGAAGTTGAACATGATGGTGGTGATGACGATGTGGCTGCCGCGCTTGGCCTGAAGCCATGCGGGGATCGATGCCCAGGCCGCGCCAAAGAAGGCCGCTGCCAGCACGGCGACCGGAACCGTGATCCACCAGGGCGCATATTGGTCCAGCGCAAGGCAGGCAAGGGCGGCACCGAGGCCGCCGAGATAGGCCTGACCCTCGCCGCCGATGTTGAAGAGACCTGCATGGAAGGCCACGGCCACGGCAAGACCGGTGAAGATGAAGTTCGTGGCATAGAACAGGGTGAAGCCAATCCCCTCGCCATAGCCGATCGAGCCCCAGATCAGCACTTGAACCGCATCCAGCGGGTTCTCGCCGATCAGCAGCACCACAAGCCCGGAGACGAGGAAGGCTGCAGTGAGGTTGAGAAGCGGGATCAGGCCGAAGTCGATCCAGCGCGGCAGGGAACCGGCACTCATGCTCTGCCTCCATGCGCGGCGCGGGCGGGCACGTCATCCGTGACACCGGCCATCAGCAGGCCGCATTCGTTTTCGGTGGCATCCGGTCCGCGCTCGCCGACAAGGCGGCCGTCGAACATGACCAGGATGCGGTCGGAGAGGGAGCGGATCTCGTCCAGCTCCACGGAGACGAGCAGCAGGCCCTTGCCTGCATCACGCAGCTCGATCAGCCGCTTGTGAATGAATTCGATGGCGCCGATATCGACACCGCGCGTCGGCTGGCCGACCAGCAGCACGTTCGGGTCCCGCTCGATCTCGCGGGCCAGAACCACCTTCTGCTGGTTGCCGCCGGAGAAATTGGCCGTTTTCAGCAGCGGATTGGGCGGGCGGATGTCGTATTTGGCGATTTCCGCCTCGGCTGCCTTGCGGATGGCCCGCATGTCCAGCAGCGGGCCCTTCGAATAGGCCGGATCGTTGTGATAGCCCAGAATGGCGTTCTCATATTCGGCAAAGGACGTGACAAGCCCCATCCGGTGCCGGTCCTCGGGCACATGGCCCATGCTCATGGCGCGGATTTCCGCCGGATTTTTCGGATTGGCCGCAAGGTCGATGGTCTCGCCATTCAGCCACATGCGGCCCTTGCGGGCACGGCGGATGCCCGCCAGCGTTTCCAGCAGCTCCGACTGGCCGTTGCCCGAGACACCGGCAATGCCGACGATCTCGCCGGCGCGGATCTCGAAGGATACGTCCTTCACCACATCGACGCCCCGGCTGTCGGTGACGGTGAGGTTTTCGACGGCCAGCACCCGCTCGCCGGGCCTGGCGGCCTGCTTGTTGACCTTCAGCAGCACGCTGCGGCCCACCATCAGCTCGGCCAGTTCCTCCATGGAGGTTTCCGCCGTCTTGCGGGTTGCCACCATTTCGCCGCGGCGCATGACGGACACCGTGTCGGTGATGGCCATGATCTCGCGCAGCTTATGGGTGATGAGCAGGACCGTCTTGCCCTGGGCCTTCAGGACTTTCAGAATTTCAAACAGATGGTCGGCCTCGGCCGGGGTCAGCACCCCGGTGGGCTCGTCCAGGATCAGCACTTCCGCGCCGCGGCAGAGCGCCTTCAGGATCTCGACGCGCTGCTGCAGGCCGACCGGCAGGTCACCGACAACCGCATCCGGATCGATCTTCAGGTCATATTCGTTTTCCAGCCGGGCCAGTTCCGCCCGCACCTTGCCCGCGCCGCCTGCCAGCAGGCTGCCGCCCTCGGCGCCCAGCATGACGTTTTCCAGCACGGTGAAGGGATCCACCAGCATGAAGTGCTGATGCACCATGCCGATGCCAAGGCCGATGGCATGGCGGGAATCGCGGATGGTCACGGTCTTGCCATCCACCAGGATCTCGCCGCTGTCGGCATTGTAGAAGCCGTAGAGGATCGACATCAGCGTCGACTTGCCGGCACCGTTCTCGCCGATGATGCCGTGGATCGATCCCTTGCCCACCACAAGATCGATGTTCTTGTTGGCATGCACAGGCCCGAAGGACTTGTTGATCTTGCGAAGCTCGATGGCGGCGGTCATGGATGCTCCCGCGCGTCTGGCCACAGGGCCGGCGTCAGTCGGTAAAGGGGCCGGGCGCATGGCACGGCGTCACAAGGAAAGAGCCCTTGCCCCGGCCTTCCGGCGCAGGACAAGGGCCGCAGTCCCTCAGGGTGTTACGGGCAGGTCTTGTCCGTCATGTAGTCGTGGACGGCGATCTTGCCCGAGATGATGTCGGCCTTGGCCTGTTCAGCAGCAGCCTTCATCTCGTCGGTGACGAGGGACGCATTGTATTCGTCCAGAGCGTAGTCCACGCCGCCTTCGGCAAGGCCCAGAACCTCGATGCCGCTGGTCCACTGGCCGTTCTTGGCGTCGGTGAAGGTCTTGTCCACGGCGACGTCCACGCGCTTCAGCATGGAGGTCAGAACCTTGCCCGGGTGCAGGCCGTTCTGGTTGCTGTCGACGCCGATGCCGAGCTTGCCCGCGTCAGCGGCCGCCTGCAGCACGCCGATACCGGTGGCGCCGGCTGCGTGATAGACAACGTCCGCACCGCGGTCGAACTGGGACTTGGCCAGCTCGCCGCCCTTCACCGGGTCATTCCAGGCAGCACCGGTGGTCCCGGTCATGTTCTGGAAGACTTCGGCCTGCGGGTTGGTGGCCATCACGCCCTGCTTGTAGCCGCAGGCGAACTTGTGGATCAGGTCGATGTCCATGCCGCCGACGAAGCCGACCTTGCCGGTCTGCGAAGCCTTGGCTGCCAGCAGGCCGACGAGGTAGGAGCCTTCATGCTCCTTGAATACGATGGAGCGGACATTCGGCAGGTCCACGACCATGTCGACGATGGCAAACTGGATGTCCGGGAATTCCTTGGCGACCTTCTCGACGGCATTGGCATGGGAGAAGCCGATGGCGACGATCGGGCTCATGCCGCGCCGGGCGAAGTTGCGCAGGGCCTGCTCGCGCTGGCTGTCGTTCTGGATCTCGAAGTCGCGGTATTCGACGCCCGTGTCCTTCTTGAACTTCTCGGCGCCCGTATAGGCGGACTCGTTGAACGACTTGTCGAACTTGCCGCCAAGGTCATAGACGACTGCCGGCTGGAAATCCGCTGCAAAGGCGGTGCTGGCCATCATGACGCCTGCAATGGCGGCGCCCGTCATCAGGAACTTCTTCACGTTACATCCTCCGGCACTGGACCCAGCCACCATGGCTGGTCCCGGTTTACTTCCCCTCTTGGACACTGCGGGGCAGCAAGGCTGCCGTCACAGGGCCGCTAGATCCGAGCCGCTGCTTCAGAGCCCTTGCCAGGGTCTCATCCGCGATCAGGTCGGTGATGACACCGGTGCGCAGCGCTGCGAGCGTGGCGTCAGCCTTGCTCTCCCCGCCCACCAGTGCAATGACACGAGAGCCGCGGACTTCCTCGTAGTGAAGCCCCACGGCGCACTCGCCAAGACTTACGGGCACCTGCGCGCCCTCGATTGTGACAAACCGCCCCATCAGGTCGCTGACCGCACTGCTGCGCATCAGGCCGTCCTGATCTTCCTTCTGGATGATGCCGCGCTGCACCAGATGACCGTCGTCATCGATGGAGCCGATGCCAACGACAAAGGCATCCGACCGCCGTGCACGCGCCAGAAGATCCTGCACGCTGCGCTGGCCGAGGAACATGTCACGCTCCTCCAGGCTTTCGGCAAAATAGGGCACCGGCAGATAGTAGCCTTCCCCGCCCGTGCGCTCGATCAGCGGCTGCACGATATCGAAGGGGTTGGCCGAAAGCTTGCGCATCAGCGAGCCGGAGATGGAGATGATGGCAAGGTCCGGCCGTGACAGGCGCGGCATGGCCGCAACCGAAGCCTTCAGTGTCCGGCCCATGCCGACGCCGAGCTGACGGATTTCCGGCCCCGAAAGCAGGTTGGACAGGAAGGGGCCTGCGACGGAAGCAACAGCGCGGATGGCCGTCGTCTGGTCACCGCCGCCAAGGTCCGGCGCAATGATGCAGCTGGTCAGGGCAAAATGCCGGGTCAGTTCGTCTTCCAGCTCGAGGCACTCGATCGGGCGGCCCTCGATCTGGAAGCGGACAAGGCCTTCCTTCTGGGCGTGGGCAATAAGACGGTGGACCTTGGCCGGTGACACGCCAAGACGCGCGGCAATCTCACCCTGCGTGCTGCCCCCCACGAAGGAGAGCCACGCGGCGCGGATCGAGAGGTAGGTGGTCCAGTCCTCGTCCTGCACGAATTGCCCCGCCTGCTGCGTCCAGGTCTTTCGCCCGGATCTTGAGCCTCTGGTTGACTGAAATTTTCTTCAGTCGCTGTGAATTCTTTCAGCAAAGATGCCTGCCTGCTCGTCCGGCGTCAAGCGGATTTGGCGTGTTTTCCGGCTGAAACTTGCGCTTTTCCGCCTGCTGCCGTGACAGGGCCATGGATGCTGCCGTGCGCAGCAGTTTGCATGGGCATTAGGCAGGAATTGCCCTGTTGGCGGGCGGATCCGGCAATATCTGCCGGTTGCTGGGCAAATTTTGCCGAGTGGTTCACGCAGGTGCATTCTGTGCGTCTTTTGTTTTGCTGGCACAATCTTCGCCGCCTTACCTGTGGCATAGTGCTTGCTTGGAACAATTCTATCCGGCGCGTGTTCAAGGCTCTGAAAATATCGGCAAGTTGCCGAGATTCTCGGATTAACCGTCTGTTTAGCCGCAACAACAAAAGTAGAGAGGGAGGTGTGGGAAACCGGCTTCGGCCAAGACATGGAGAACACCATGCGTCTCACACTGTGCAAAACCGGACGTGACGTCTGCAGTGCCGCCATTGGCAGTCTTGCCATCTTGGCATTTACTTCAATAACAGCTCTCGCCGAGCGTTCGCTCCCGGGCAATTTCTCCACGGCCTATTCGGCAGATGCCGAAGTGGACGTCGAGCTGGTGCTGGCCGTCGACATTTCCCAGTCGATGGACCGGGACGAGCAGGAGGTGCAGCGGGCCGGATATGTCTCGGCCCTGACCTCGCGGGAGGTGCTGGCCGCCATCCGCGACGGACCGACAGGGCGCATTGCCATCACCTACTTCGAGTGGAGCGGCGTGGGTGAGCATTTCACCGTGGCGGAATGGTCCATCATCCAGGACGAAGCCACTGCTGCGGCCTTTGCCGCCCGCATTGCCGAAGCCCCCCTGCGGCAGATGCAGAGAACCTCGATCTTCTCGGCACTGGAAAAGTCGGCGGAGATGATTGCCTCCAACGAATATCAGGGCCTCAGGAAGGTGATCGACATTTCCGGAGACGGGCCGAACAATCAGGGCGGCACCGTCACCCAGATGCGCGACAAGGTCATCTCGGCCGGTATCACCATCAACGGCCTGCCGCTGATGTTGAAGTCGGAAACCTCCGCCTGGCAGGCGATGCTGCATCTCGATCACTATTACGAGGATTGCGTCATTGGCGGACCGGGGGCCTTTGCCATCCCGGTGCGCTCAAAGGAGGCCTTTGCCGAGGCCGTCCGGATGAAGCTGGTGCTGGAAATTGCCGGGCTGATGGATGATCAGCCGCAAGTCATCCCGGCTGCAGGCCGCAAGACGGTCAGCTGCAATCTGTTTGACTAGAGGAGTGGCGGCCAGCCGCCGCCGCTCACGAAGTTGCGCCCCGTGAGGCGGTGGCTTGCCGCCGCTCACGAAGATGCGATTGGGTTTTTGCCGGCAAGGCTGACAGACTTTCCTGTGTCCGGCGGCGTATTGGCGCTGCCGGAGCAAGGGGAGGTCCGGCATGACGCCCTTCAACATTCTGCGCCGGTTGCGCTCATGCGCCGGGTGGTTGCGCACGGCACTGGTGCTGCTGGCCTTGACGGCCGTGACGGGCGGGGCGGCGGCCCAGCAGGAGCTGCCGCAGGAAGTGGATGTGGCCCTCGTGCTGGCGGTCGACATTTCCTATTCCATGGACATGGATGAACAGCGCCTGCAGCGGCAGGGCTACATGCAGGCGATCACGTCGCCGGATGTGCTGGAGGCGATCCGGGGCGGCCTGACCGGCAGCATTGCTGTCATCTATGTGGAATGGGCAGGCACCTTGTCCCGCTCGGTCCTGATTGACTGGCATGTGATCTCGGACGAAGCCAGCGCGCAGCAATTTGCCGATGCGCTGGGCGAAGCCCCCATCAGCCGCGCCTACCGCACCGCCATCGGCGATGCGCTGCTGTTTTCAGCGCAGCAGTTCGAAACGCTGCCCTACAGTGCCGCGCGCAAGGTCATCGACATTTCCGGGGATGGGCCGAACAATCAGGGCACCTATGCGCCCGCCGCCCGCGACCAGGTGGTGGCGCAGGGCATCGTCATCAACGGCCTGCCGCTGCAGCTGAAGGATGTGCGGCCGGGCTGGTTCGACATGGCAGACCTCGACCGCTACTACGAAACCTGCGTCATCGGCGGCCCCGGCTCCTTCATCGTGCCGGTGCGCGGCGCGGAGCGGTTTGCCGAAGCCGTGCGCCGCAAGCTGGTGCTGGAAATCGCCATGCCGGTTCTGCCCCGGCCCGAAGCACGGGATGAGTCCCGGCTGATCCGGGTGGCCGATGGCATCGATCCCTTCTGCCTCGAAGGCGAGCGGCGCTGGCAGCAGCGGCGGTTCATCTACGAGGAACCATAGGCAGCTTCGCTCCTTGCAGCATCTTCCTGTGATCGCGGCTCAGCTCGCGCTTTGCGTTTCCCGCGCAAGGCGCTAAAGCTGTTGCCGTGATTTTGATGGCGCTTCTGCGCCGGTGCAAGCTTGCGGGAGATGATGCGGATGGAGGCGGAACGTCCGGTGCTGGCCCTTGTGGCCCATGACGCCAAGAAAGACGCCATGGTTGCCTTCGCGCAGCGCAACGAGGAAAAGCTCGCCGCCTTCCGGCTGGTCGGCACGGGCACCACGGGCGGGCGCATCAAGGCGGCCTGTCCCGGCCTCGACCTGACGCCGCTGAAAAGCGGGCCGCTGGGTGGTGACCAGCAGATCGGCGCCATGATCGCCGAAGGCCGCTTGCACGGGCTCATCTTCTTTGCCGACCCGCTGTCGCCCATGCCGCATGATGTGGATGTGAAGGCCTTGCTGCGCCTTGCGCTGGTCTACGATATCCCGATGGCGCTCAACCTCTCGACCGCCGAAATCCTGCTGCGCTCGGCCCGCTTGACCGGCCTGCGCAGCTCCTCCGATACTCCTGAAGTGGCCGGCCCGCGCACATGAGCCTGACTGAGACCCGCCAGCGCCCGTTCGCTTTCCCCGTTCTGGTCGGGGATGTGGGCGGCACCAATGCCCGCTTTGCCCTTGTGCTGGATGAAGAAACGCCGGGCATCAAGCTGCCGTCCCAGCCGACGGCGGCCCATCCGGATATCAACGCCGCCATCCGCGCTTGCCTTGAGGGGCAGGATGTGCCGGCACCGCGCTCGGCCGTCATCGCCGTGGCCGGCCCCGTCACCGGTGACCGCATTCCCCTGACCAACGCGAGCTGGGTGGTGGAGCCGCTGCAGATGATCGCCGGCCTTGGTCTCAGGGACGTGGTGATCCTCAATGATTTCGAGGCGCAGGCGCTGGCGCTGCCCGGTCTGTCCGGGGAGGATATCGAGCAGATCGGCGGCGGCGAGCCCCTGGCGGGTGCCTCCAAGTTCGTTGTCGGCCCCGGCACGGGGCTGGGTGCGGCGGCGATGATCTATGCGGCAGACACCTGGGTGCCGGTGCCCGGTGAAGGCGGCCACGTGGAACTGGGTCCCGTGACGCCCGAGGACTACGAGATCTGGCCGCATATCCCGCGCAACGGCGGGCGCATCGGCGCCGAGGAAGTGCTGAGCGGCACCGGCCTGCCGCGCCTTGCCGGGGCTGTTGCCCGCGCCCGCAAGGCGGAGCCGCATTTCACGTCTGCGGCGGACATCACGCAGGCGGCCAATGCCGGAGATCCGGTGGCAGTGGAAACGCTGGAGATCTTCGCCCGCTGTCTTGGCCGGGTGGCGGGGGATTTTGCGCTTTCGGTGCTGGCGCGCGGCGGTGTCTATATCGCGGGCGGCGTGTCGTCCCACATTGCGCCGTTCCTGCGCAAGGGCGGCTTCCGTGCTGCTTTCGAAGCCAAGGCTCCCCATGCCAAGCTGATGGCCTCGATCCCGGTGTTCCTGATCCATCACCCCAATCCGGCGGTGGACGGACTTGCCGCCTACGCCCGCACCCCGGACCGCTTCGCCGTCGGCACCAAGGGCCGCCACTGGTCCGCGCAGGATTGAGGGTTTGGGCGGTTTGGGACAGTCCGCAGTTTGATTGCCACGGCACGGCGCTTCAGCCCCGTCCCCCAGGTGGGGCCATGTTTACATCTGACCGCCAGTTAGGCACCCGTTCCTCTCCCCCCTTGAGGGGGAGATGCCCCCGGGAGGGGGCAGAGGGGGGTAACTGACTGTCCGCTCATATGAGAGGTGGTGCTGTGCTGAAGCGCTGCTACCCCCCTCTGTCTGCTCACGCAGACATCTCCCCCTCAAGGGGGGAGAGGGGCGCTGCGGCAAAAGGAGAGAGCATCTGATGCCTGACTGGCGGTCACCGCCCCTGCCGATTGATGCGGCGCTGCCGGAGTTGCTGGCGGCGCTTGCGGCGGGCAGCAATGCGGTGCTGGTGGCAGAGCCTGGTGCGGGCAAGACCACCCGTGTGCCGCTGGCGCTGCTGGAAGCGCCCTGGTGCTGTGATGGCCGTATTCTGCTGCTGGAGCCGCGCCGCCTTGCCGCCCGTGCCGCCGCCCGGCGCATGGCCGAAAGCCTTGGCGAGGAGGTGGGCGGCACCGTTGGCTACCGGGTGCGCATGGAAAGCCGCGTCAGCGCCCGCACCCGCATCGAGGTGATCACCGAGGGCGTCTTTACCCGCATGATTCTGGATGACCCGGAACTCACCGGCGTCGCCTGCGTGCTGTTTGACGAGTTTCATGAGCGCTCGCTCGAAGGTGACCTCGGTCTTGCGCTGGCGCTCGATGTGCAGGGGGCCTTGCGTGATGACCTGAGACTGGTGCCCATGTCGGCGACGCTGGATGCCGCCAGCGTCGCAAGGCTGCTCGGTGGTGCGCCGGTCATTGAAAGCAAGGGTCGCAGCTTCCCCGTTGAAACCCGTTATCTCGGCCGCAAGGCGGAAGAGCGGATCGAGCCGCAGGTGGTGCGGGCCGTGCGCAAGGCGCTGGCGGAAGAGCATGGCTCGCTGCTGGTGTTCCTGCCCGGACAGGGCGAAATCCGCCGGGTGGCCGAGGCGCTGGAGGGCCAGGTGCCTGCCCATGTGCGCATCGCCCCGCTTTACGGCGCGCTGGACGGCAAGGCGCAGGATGCCGCCATCCGCCCGGCAAAGGACGGCGAGCGCAAGGTGGTGCTGGCCACCTCCATCGCCCAGACATCGCTTACCATCGAAGGCGTGCGGACGGTGATCGACAGCGGCCTTTCCCGCGTGCCGCGCTATGAGCCGCAGACGGGGTTGACGCGGCTGGAAACCGTGCGCGTGTCCCGGGCCACGGCAGACCAGCGCCGGGGCCGTGCGGGCCGGACGGAGCCGGGCGTGTGCTACCGGCTCTGGGACGAGGCACAGACACAGGCGCTGATGCCGGCCGAACGGCCGCAGATTCTGGAAGCCGATCTTTCCTCGCTGGTGCTGGATCTGGCGGCCTGGGGCACGGCGGATCCGGCCACCCTGTCCTTTCCCGATGCCCCGCCCTCCGGCGCCTGGGCAGAAGCGCGCAGCCTGCTGGCGCAGCTTCATGCGCTGGACGGCGAAGGCCGCCTGACGCCGCATGGCCAGCGTCTTGCGCGTCTGCCCATCGAACCGCGCCTTGCGCATATGATCGTGGAAGCGGAAGCGCTGGGTCTTGGACGGCTGGCGGGCGAGGTGGCGGCGATCCTGTCCGAGCCCGGCCTTGGCGGCATGGACGTGGACCTGCGCGAAAGGGTGAGGCGCCTGCGCCGGGACAATGATCCGCGCAGCCGCGATGCCCGCGCCCTCGCGGCCCGCTGGCAGAAGATGGCCGCCGAAGGCGGCGCGAAGACCGGGCAGGACAGCGATGGCGGCGCCCCGGAACTGGCCGGTGAAGTGCTGGCGCTGGCCTTCCCCGAACGGGTGGCGCAAGGCCGCGGCCAGCGCGGCCGCTTCCGCCTTGCCAACGGGCGCGGAGCAGAACTGCCGGAAGAACATGCGCTGGCGGGCGAGCCCTTTCTGGCTGTCGCCGACATTCAGGGCAAGGCCCAGTCGGGCCGCATCATGCTGGCAGCGCCCCTCGGGCTTGAGGCCATCGAGACGATGTTTGCCGCAGATATCACGGAAACCGATGACGTGCGGCTGGAGCCTTCCGGTCTGGTGCGGGCGCGCCGTGTGGTCCGGCTGGGGGCGCTGGAACTGGCCTCCCGGCAGATCGCCAATCCGGATGCATCGCTGGTGGCCAAGGCGCTGCTGGGTGAAATCGCCCGGCGCGGTGTGGCACGGCTGCCCTGGACCAATGATCAGCTGCGCCTGCGCGCCCGTGCCGGTTTCGTGCGGGCCGCAGGGGCAGATCATCTGCCGGACCTCTCCGACGCTGCGCTTCAGGAGACGTTGGAAGACTGGCTGCTGCCCTATATGGCCGGGTTCACCCGCGTTTCGGACGTGGATGCCGCCTGCCTCGGCAATGCGCTCTCCGGGTTGCTGGGCTATGGCGGCGCTGCGGAGATTGACCGGCTGGCGCCCTCGCATTTCACCGCGCCCACCGGCTCGCATGTGCCCATCGATTATGGCGCAGAGAGCGGCCCCTCCATTTCCATCCGCGTGCAGGAGCTGTTCGGTCTCGCCCGGCATCCTTCGGTCGCCGATGGCCGCATTCCGCTGACGCTGGAGCTTCTGTCGCCCGCCCACCGGCCCATCCAGATCACGCGGGACCTGCCGGGCTTCTGGGCAGGCTCCTGGGCGGATGTGAAGACGGAGATGAAGGGCCGCTATCCGCGCCACCCCTGGCCGGATGACCCTGCCTCCGCAGAGGCGACAAGACGCGCCAAACCACGGGGAACGTAAGTTCAAGCCCGTGCGGCGCCTGAGCAAGTTCAAGGCGTGATGCGTCAGCATCTCAAAGCCTTGGAATAAGAGCTTGGCGGTCGCTTATCGGCGGCCTTCGTGGTAGATCTGCGTCAACTTCAGTTCCAAGAGAGTATCTGCCATGACCGCCGCCGCCTTTGACCCCAAGGACATCATCGCCCGTTTCACTGCAGGCGAGGGCTTCCCGGAGGCTGACGTCCGCGAATGCCTGTCCACTCCGTCCGCCTCCGTTCCGGCGCTGATGGCCATTCTGGAAGACCGCGTCGCCGGCGGCACGGGTGAGCTCAGCCAGCTCGACGAGAAGGGCGATGCCTGCTTCCTCGCGCTGCACATCCTGGCCGACCTCAAGGTCACCGCGGCCTTCCAGCCCCTGATGCGCCTGCTGCGCAGCACGGATCAGGATCTTGAAGCCCTGTTCGGTGACTGCCTGATCGAAACCATGGGGCCGATCCTGATCGCCCTCAATCCCGGCGGCTACAGCGTCTTCGAGGAAGGGTTCTCCGACCGCAATGCCGACGATTACGCACGCGATGCCATGATGGTGGCCTGGGTCTATGGCGTGCTCTCCGGCGAAGTGCCGCGCGAGCATGCCCTCTCCGTGCTGAAGGCCTTCCCGAAGACCGTGCGCCCGGCGCCGGACAGCTATCTTTGGGGCAGCTACATCGGTGCCGCCGGTGACCTCGGCTTCGAGGAACTGGAAGAGCCGATCGCAAAGCTGTTCACCGACGGCTCGATCATGATGGACGAGGGCGGTTTCCGCCCGGTGGACCCGGAAGACTTCGCCCTTCATCTGGAAGCGGCCAGCCTGTCGGAAGAAAACGAAGAATCCCGCGAGCTCTGGATGGCGTCGAACCGCTATTTCCCGTTCGAGGACACGGTCGAGCTTCTGGGCGAATGGTCCTGGGATGGCGATGAAGACGAGTGGATGGATGTGCCCTTCCTGGAAGCTGCCGAGGACGAAGAGCCCTATCTGCCGAACTGACGGCGGCTGGCTGGCGGTCCTTGCCGTCTACTGCCTTGCCGTCTGCTGCCTCGCGGTGCTTGCCCCGCTGGCCGCAGGGCAGGCATTGGCGCAGGACATGGGCAGCCGCTTTCGCATTGGTGTGGTCACGGCCGGGCGCGATGATGCCCGGTCCGAGACCGAACCCTTCCGCGACGAGCTGGAATACCGGCTGGGCCTTCCGGCCGACCTGTTTCTCATGGACACCTTGGGCGAACTGACGGACGCCATCATCGCCGGTCATGTGCAGTACGGCCGTCTGTCCGCAACGGCCTATGCGGCTGCACGCAAGGCCTGCGCTTGTGTCGAGCCGCTGGCCGCGCCCCGTGACGGGGACGGGGCAGACGGGTTTCACGCCATTCTGATGACCAAGGCCGGGGAAATACCCTCTCTGGAGGCGCTGGCGGGGAAGCGGCTGGCCATTGGCCCGGCCCGCTCGACGGCAGCGTTCCGTGTGCCGCTGGCCGGTCTTGCCGCTTCAGGACGCGATCCGCGCCAGTTTTTCTCCGCGCTTGTTCCCGTTTCCGGCCCTGAGGAAGGGCTTGCCGCGCTCCATGACGGCCTGGCCGAAGCCGCGCTGGGCTGGTCCACATTGCTGGGCGAGGCAGACACCGGCTACAGCGCCGGAACCCTGATGCAGGCCTATGACAGGATGCGGCTGGATGTGGGCCGGCTGACGGTCGTCTGGCAGTCGCCGCGCATTCCTTTTGCCGTGCATGTGGTGCGCTCCGATGTGGCGCCTGAACTGAAGGACCGGCTGCGGCAGATGCTCTCCGCCCTTCAGGACGAAGCGCCGGGCGCCTATTTCGCCATCGAGCCGGACTTCGGCGGCGGCTTCGTGCCGGTGCTGCCGGAAGACTTCTCCGCCGTGATGCTGCCGCTGGAGCCGCAATGGCAGGCGATGCTGAAGGACATCGCCGATCAGCAGACTGCCGCCCCTGCGCCCTTGCCCGAAGACGGCGGGGAAGGCGAACTGCTGCCGCCGTGATGGGAAATGCTGCAGTTTGGTCGCGCGGCATGGCTTTTCAGCCCCCCTCCCCCTCTGGGGGCTACCGGATTCACACATCAGGTCTGGGAACTGCCCGCAATGAGGCGTTTGCTTTTCGGGAGGACGCCTGCCGCCCCCCTCCCCCTGGTGGGGAGGGGTAAGGGGTGGGGGGCTCTGAGCCGAAAACTATATGAAAGACAGATAGATGCCTGGAGAGACATCAAGAAGAACGGCTCTCCGGAACCAATGGATACTCTGCCGGACTGAAATGCCTTCCCCCCCACCCCTAACCCCTCCCCACGAGGGGGAGGGGGGCTGAAACGCCGTGCCGGAATAGCCAGACTTCTGGCTTTCTCCACACCCTCTTCGGCTCAAAGCACGATGTGTGCATGCAGTAGCTCAAGGAGAGGGAAGCTTTGGCCAGTTGCAGCGGGCCTTCCAACGCCGCCGCCCGGCTTCAACGCGTCTCCTAACCCCCCAGCGCCTTCACCGTATGCCGCCGGATCATTTCTTCCTCGTTGGTGGGAACCACCATGAGGGTGACGCGGGAGGCGGGGGTGGAGATGATGCGGGCGCTGCTGCGGTTGGCGTTTTCGTCAAGGTTCGCACCCAGCCAGCCGAGCGGGGCACAGACCGCCTGGCGGACGTTGACCGCATGCTCGCCGATGCCGCCGGTGAAGACGATGGTGTCCACGCCATCGAGAATGGCAGCCATGGCGCCCATCTCGCGGCGGACGCGGAAGGTGAAATAGTCGATGGCCTTGCGGGCCGCTTCCGTTCCGGCGGCTTCCAGCTCGCGCATGTCCTGGCTGAGGCCGGACAGGCCCTTGAGGCCGGACTGCTTGTAGAGCAGATCCGATATTGCCTCTGCCGTCATGCCCTTTTCCTGCATCAGATAGAGCAGCACGCCCGGGTCCAACTGGCCGCAGCGGGTGCCCATGGGCAGGCCGTCGAGCGCGGTGAAGCCCATGGTGGAGCCGATGCTGCGGCCATCCTGTATGGCGCACATGGAAGCGCCATTGCCGAGATGGGCGACGATCAGCCGGCCCTTCGCAGCTTCCGGAGCCGTCTCCGCCAGATGCTGCGTGATGTATTCATAGGACAGGCCGTGGAAGCCATAGCGCCGCACGCCTTCGTCATAAAGCGGGAGCGGCAAAGCGAAGGCATCATTCACCCAGGGGTGATTGCGGTGGAAGGCCGTGTCGAAACAGGCGACCTGAAGTGCATCGGGAAAGGCCTTCTGCGCGGCGCGGATACCGGCGAGATTATGCGGCTGGTGCAGCGGGGCGAGGGGAACAAGGCGCTCCAGTTCCGCCATCACGCTGTCATCAATGACGGCAGGGGCCTCGAAGCCGATGCCGCCATGCACCACCCGGTGCCCGGCCGCTGAAATCCGAAGACCCTCGAAGGCCTCGCGGATCAGACCCAGAACCGCAGCAAGGGCGGCTTCGTGCCCGGTCGCCGATGCCGCTCCGGCAGGGGCTTCCAATGTCGCGTCGAGCCGCGTGCCATCGGAGGGCCGCTGCGCCTTCAGCCGCATGGCCGTGCTGCCGATCCCTTCGACCTGGCCTTTCAGAAGCTCTGCCGTGCCCTGGTAGAGGTTGAATTTCAGCGATGAGGAGCCGGCATTCAGCACCAGCACCGCCTGATCCATCTGTGCGCTGCTCATTCGGCGGGGTCCATGTCACCGGTGACGATGGATGCGCCCGTGGTCAGCCAGTGCTGATACAGCAGGGCGAGCGCACAGGAGGCTAGGCGGGCGCGGTCATCATCGGCGCGGCTGGTCAGGATCACCGGCACCTTGGCCCCGGCGACAAGACCGGCGGTCTCGGCATGGGCGAGGAAGGTCAGTTCCTTGGCCAGCATGTTGCCGGCCTCAAGGTTCGGCACGATCAGCACTTCCGCCCGGCCTGCCACCAGCGAATTGATGCCCTTGGTGCGGGCGGCCTGCAGATCGATGGCATTGTCCATGGCCAGCGGCCCGTCTACGAGGCCGCCGGTGATCTGGCCGCGCTCGGCCATCTTGGACAGGACCGCCGCATCAAGGCTGGAGGCAATGGCCGGGTTCACCGTCTCGATGGCCGAGAGAATGCCCACCTTCGGCTCGTCCAGGCCAATGGCAAGGCCAACATTGATGGCGTTCTGGATGATGTCGACCTTGGTTTCCAGATCCGGGGCGATGTTGATTGCAGCATCGGAAATGAGCACCGGCGTCGGGTGGCCTGGCACATCCATGACGAAGACATGGCTGATGCGCCGCCGTGTGCGCAGGCCGCCGTCGCGCTTGACCACGTGTTTCAGCAGAAGGTCGGTGTGCAGGTGCCCCTTCATGACGGCGGAGACGCGGCCCTCATGCACCATGGCAACGCCGCGTGCGGCGGCGTCGGATTCATCGGGCACATGCTCGATCTCGAAAGCCTCCAGCGAGGCCCCCAGCGACTGGGCCGTCTTTTCGATCTTTGCCCGGTCGCCGATCAGGATGGGGCGGATCAGGCCATCGTTTGCGGCAAGCAGGGCGCCGCCCAGCGAATTGGCGTCTTCCGGGGCGATCACGGCAGTCACCAGCGGCGGCAGACGCCGGGCACAGCTGATGAACCGGTCGAAATGCCGGTGCCGCTCCAGCAGCAGCGCGGGCAGATCGGTGGTGTCAAAGATGATCTGTTCATCGGGCGCCGTCACCACCGCCATGCCATCGGCAACGGCTGTGCCATCGGGCCGGGAAACCCGTGTGGCAAGACGGACCGTCCGGTCTGCCTCCTTCGCCACCACCTGCACGCTGACATTCAGCGTGTCACCCAGAAGGACACGGCCGTGGAAGGAAAAAGTCTGGCTGCGGTAGATAGTGCCGGGACCGGGCAGAATGTTGCCCAGAACGGCGGAAACAAGGGCACCGATCCACATGGAAGGCGCAAAGGGCGGCTCGCCCGTGCGGTCGCTCCCCTCGGCTCTGGGCAGGTGCAGCGGGTTGGTGTTGCCGGAGGCGTGAGCGAAGATATAGAGGTCGTTGGCGGTGCAGGTTCTTGAAACGGTTGCCGTTTCGCCAATGGTGATCTGGTCGTAGGTGCGGTTGCTCGCCATGCGTTCTGCCTCGGTCTTGCCTGTGCCTGCCGTATCTGACAGCATCGCACGGCTTTTCGCAGCGATGATGACAGCTGCCCATGACACAGCTCAAAGGCGCCTGACGAAAATTTCGGCACCCTAATTAAATGTCACCTTGTCGCTCAGCCGGGGCAGCAGGAAGTAGGTGTCTTCCATGAAGATCTCCGCAGCACGCGGGAAAATGCTCTGCGCCATGCTGGCGAACAGGGGGATGTAGGTGTTGCTGGCGCGGCCAATGATGACGCTGGTGCCCGGTCTTGCTGTTCCTGCAGGGAAGGTGACCGGAGGAACGGAGCCCTTGCTCCAGGGTGTGCCGCCGGTCTGGTTCACGCTCCAGTCCACGCTTGCCTTGCTATTGGAATCAAAGCTCACGCTGGCGATGACCACAGTGAGGCCATCGGACGGGAAGGGCTCCATAATGGCTCCGGCCGCCACCATGATGTCGGATATGTCGCCGGAGGAGAGGCTTGATGATTGCGACACAAGATCGGCCATCGAAAAGGCGACTTGTGAGATCTTGCGCTTGTAGTTGAGCGCGGACGTGGTTTCTGCCGTGCCGATCATCACAATCAGAAGAAGCGGCAGGATGAGAGCAAACTCGACAGCGGCCACACCTCCCCTGTCCCGGATCAGGCGGCGGGTTGAAAATCCGCACGCGGCCAGGGCCTTGCGCAGGGGGGCAAGCAGGATGCGGAGGCTCACCATGGGAAGGGCTCGTTACGGAAGACGGCGGTGGAGATCAGCAGGCGTTCCATGTTGCCGGTGTCTCCGGCATTCGTCCGCAGCAGCGAGGTGAACATCGGCCACCGGTAAATCACCCGCGCGACGACAATCTGTCCGCCTTTGCCGGTGGCATAGCTCGACCGGCCGGTCGAGTTGCCGTTGGCATCGACAAGATCCGGCAGGGAAATCTGCGAGAAACTGTTGAAGACCCGGACGTCAATTTCAAGCCGGCTTTCGTTGCAAAGGGCTGTTGTCAGCTGTGTGCAGACCGCAGCCTTGAACTGTGCCTCGTTAAGCCCTTGCTGCTGTGCCTGACCGGTTTTGATCAGCCGGGTTGCATCAGCCACCGAGTTATCCAGAATCCGGTTGACGAAGAAGGCAAGGCCAAACTCGATGATGGCAAAGATAATGGCAAGGAACGGCATCGCAACGATCGCAAACTCAATCGCCGTTGCCCCGGAACGGTCGCGCCGGAACGCGCGGAACAAGCCTCGTCCCTGTTTGCGCTGGCTTTCCTGCTGCACCTTCTGCATTCCCCTGCCTAGAGCCTTTCGATGAAAGCGACGCTGCCGGACGTGTTCTATCCATTTGGTTTCAAGCAAGTCCGGACGCAAAACCGGTTCCCGGTTTTTCTGAAATTGCTCTAGCGCTGAACAGGCTGACCTGCGCTCGCCTTGCCAGCTGCCTGCAGTGCCATCTGGTCGCGCTGGTTGATTTGCTCGGCAGTTGTCGTGAACACATCCTTGCCATCACCGGGCAGCGGTATCGCGTCACAGTTCGGCGCACAGCTGTAGCTGTAGCGTGTGTCTTTGCGCATCACTGTGACCGTGTTTTGCGATCCGGCGGTGACGGTGAGTGGCTCGTCGATGATCGGCTCGGAATTGGCGTCCAGTATGATCAGGTTGGTGGTGCCGGCTGACTTGCCGGTGACAACAACCGTATAGCGGTCATGCATTGTGACAGCCGCAAAGACAGGGTTGCCTACGATCACGGTGCTTGCCGGCTGCTCGATCCGGAAGACCTTCGACTGATCCACAGGAACGGAGACGCCCTCAGCGGCAGCCAGCGCCACCGGCAGCAGAACAGCCAGTCCAGCCAGCGGTATGAGCGAATGTGGGATGCGCGGCATGTCTCACTCCATCAGGGCCGTGAAGCTCATGAATCTTGTCAATCATGACGTTTTTTGGTGAATGAAACCCTAATGCGAAGCTGCAGTTTCTAATCTGCAAAGTCCGCTGAACAGGTATCGATACTTTTGGTTATTTGGAAAATTATAGGAAAAGTTTACCTATAGAGGCATCCTATCATTAACCAAGAAAGTAACGTCAGGGTGGTTTCTGATAAATGCGGATAATTTTAACTAGATAGAAACGTGGCGGTCGTAGCGTCAGCTCAAGTTCGATCGGCCGGAAACAAGGCCGGCGGGCGGAGCTGTCAATCATGTGACTATGGAGCAAACCAGATGAAGAAGCTTTTCGCGCGTTTCGCCAAGGATGAATCCGGCGCAACCGCCATCGAATATGGCCTGATTGCAGGTCTGATCTCGGTCGTGATCGTGGGCATTCTGCAGCTGACGGGCGGTTCGTTGACTGCTGTGTTCACCAGAGTCAACACGGCTCTCCAGACTGCCACTGGCGGCTGATCTGCATCAATTGCTCGCATGCCCCGTTTTCTGGACGGGGCGGGGCATGCGTCAGCTGAACCGTCAGGCCCATCTGGCACTCAAGTATGTTAGGGCCTGATGTGCCAGCTTATCAGTGTCTAGGTATCAATCCTTAAACCCGGTGGAACAGGATGATTGAAGCAGCCCTTCTCGTCGTCTTTCCGGTTCTTACCGCCTTTGCTGCCTCGTCTGATCTGTTGACCATGACGATCCCCAACAGGGTGTCTCTCCTGCTCGCCGGTGCCTTCTGCATCCTGGCGGCCGCGACGGGCATGCCTGTTTCTGTGTTTGGCCTGCACCTTGCCGCAGGTGCGCTCGTGCTGTCCGCCTGTTTTGCGATGTTCGCCATGGGCTGGATGGGTGGCGGTGACGCCAAATTCGCAGCTGCCGCTGCTCTGTGGTTCGGACTTGGCCAGTCCTTGACCGAGTTTGTGCTTCTCACCGCAATTTATGGCATGGTCCTCACGCTTGGCCTCTTGCAGCTGCGCCAGATGCCCTTCGTCCCTGAAATGCTGGGACGTCATGACTGGTCAGCCCGGCTGCTTGACCAGAAGTCCGGTATTCCCTACGGAATAGCCCTCGCAGCGGCCGCGCTGCACGTTTACCCCTCCAGTCATTGGTTCACCTTGCTCGGCAGCTGGCACTAACCCGTGCGGCGTCCGGGCAAATTCAAGGCATGTTGCGCCCCGCATTTCAGGGCCTTGGTATAATATGCTGGTTGTAGCCCTTGTTTGCCTGAATATACTTCTTCTGCGCCACGTTGAGGAAGTTCGTAAGGCGTTAAAACAGGTTAACCAATCTTCCTCACCCTTGGTTAACTATGTTTTGACGAATTGCCTGCCACATTAACAGCGAGCCTGCAAAGGGCTGGCTTGTGTTGGTGGATGAGTTGCGATGAAACATGCAAGGCTTCTGGTGCTCGGCATCGCGATCGGCGCGGGACTTCTCGCGGCGCGCATGGTGATGTCGTCGCGTGCTCCCGAACAGCCCGCACCGGTTCAGGCAGAGGTCGCCACACAGCCAACGGTGCCCGTCCTTATCGTCACGCGCGACGTGAAGCCGGGCGAACTGGTGCAGTCCCATGATCTGAAATGGGTCGACTGGCCGAGAGATGTGGTGCCGGCCGGCGCGGTCACCCGCGACCAGCAGCCTGATGCCGAGCGCTCCATGGCGGGGCAGGTTGCCAAGGCGCCACTCTACAACGGCGAACCGCTGCGCGAGCAGCGCCTGATCACCGCAGCGAATGGCTACATGGCATCCGTGCTGCCCAAGGGCATGCGCGCTATTGCCGTTTCGGTCGAAACCGAGACGATGGCCGGTGGTTTCATTCTGCCGGGCAACAAGGTTGACGTGATCCTCACCAGAACAGTGCAAGGCAGCGTCACGAGCGCCGTTGCCGAGACGATACTGCAGAATGTGAGGGTGCTTGCCATCGACGCAGTCATTGCCGGAGAGCGGGAAGGCAAGTCTCTGCAGCCGGACCGCACGGCCACGCTGGAGCTTTCCCCCGAACAGGCCGAGGTGGTGGCCCAGGCTCAGCAGCTTGGCAAAATCTCGCTGACACTGCGCAGTGCCGAGGATTCTGCTGACGATGCCGCAGACAGCGCATCGCGCCGGGACAGGGGCAGCGTCAATTTTGTGCGCTACGGCGTCTCCAGCAACGGCGCAGGACAGTGAGGCCGCGATGCGTGTTGATGGCGGGACAGCAAACGGGAAGGAAAAGGCCATGACAGGCAGATGGCTGGCCATCATGCTGATGGCGGGACAACTGGCTTTTGGTGCCTTCCTTGGCACTCCGGCGCCCGCCGTTGCTCAAGGGTTCCCGAAATCTGTCAGCATTGCTGCCGGCGAAAGGGCCGGCGAGCGTATCCTGCGTGTCGGCCTTGGCCGCTCCGTGGTGGTTGATGTCGCCGAAGATGTGGCTGATGTGCTGGTGTCGGAGCCCGAGATCGCCAATGCAACGGTGCGCAGCCGCAACCGCATCTATGTGGTGGGCAACAGGGCAGGCCAGGCAAGCGTGGTGCTCTTTGGTACCACTGGCCGCGAGATTGCGAGCTTCAGCGTGCGGGTTGAGCCGGATACGTCGGATCTGAATGCCATCATCCGCAAGCTGATGCCGAACACCGACATTCGCGCAGATTCGCTCAATGGCAGCGTGGTGCTTTCCGGCACGGCGCCGAGCACGGCGGATGCCCAGAAGGCTGCCGATCTGGCCAGCCGTTTTCTGGGACAGGGCAATGGGGAGGGGGGAAGCTCTTCCAGTCAGCCGGTTTTGAACATGATCTCCGTCGGCGGCAAGGATCAGATCCAGCTCAAGGTAACCGTGGCGGAAGTGGACCGCTCGGTCATCAAGCAGCTTGGCGTCACCATGTCCGGAACGCTGTCGAGCGGCAGCTTCGGGCTTGGCATCGCCAATGCGGCCAGCTTCCCCGTCAATACCGGAATTACGTCGCAGGGCAGCCTTCTGGGTTCCTTTTCGTCCGGAGGCAACAGTTTTGCCGCGCAGATCCGGGCCTTGCAGCGTGACGGTGTCATCCGCACTCTGGCCGAACCGACGCTGACCGCCATTTCCGGTGAAAACGCCAGCTTTATTGCCGGCGGCGAGTTTCCCATTCCGGTGAGCTACGACAACGACAAGATCGGCGTCGAGTTCAAGCAATTCGGTGTGGGTCTCGACTTCACTCCCGTTGTGCTGAACGAAGGCAATGTGAGCCTCCGGATCAAGACGGAAGTGAGCGAGCTTTCGGATGAAGGGGCAGTGACGACCGGCGGCATCACGATCCCGGCGATCAAGGTGCGCCGGGCGGAATCAACGGTTGAGCTTCCCTCAGGCGGTACGCTGGTAATGGCAGGCCTGCTGAAGGAAAGCTACCGGCAGACGGTGAGCGGCGTGCCCGGCCTCATGCAGCTTCCGGTGCTGGGCGCATTGTTCAAGAGCCGCGATTTTCTCCGCCAGCAGACGGAGATGGTGGTTTTCGTGACCCCTTATGTTGTCAAGCCGGTGGCGCAGAGCGCGCTTGCCCGGCCGGACAGCAACTTTGCGCCGCCGTCGGATGGCGAGACCATTTTCTTCAATCAGCTGAACCGGGTGTTCAACACGGCCGGTGCTCCGGTGCCGGGCAGCTATCAGGGTCAGGTGGGGTTCATCTATGAATAGGGAACAAGCCAAGCGCACCTTGATGGGAAAAGCTGCCTTTCTCGTTTGTGCCGCAGCGGTTCTGGCCGGCTGTCAGACCCAGCCCACGCCCGCTGTCATGGCATCCAACGACTACCGGGTCAGGCATCCGATCATGATCACCGAGCAGGCGGAGGTTCTCGACATTCCGCTGGCGGCCTCAACCCGCAATCTTGGCCGTGATTACTCTGCCCGCATCGCCCAGTATGGGGCCGAAGCGCGCGCGTCGGGCGCGTCAACGGTCGAAGTGCTGGTGCCGTCCGGCTCGGCCAATGAGATTGCTGCAAGCACCGTGGTGCCGCAAATCCGGGCAGCGCTTGTCCAGGGCGGTGTGGCGCAGCGGAACGTGCAGGTCCGCAGCTATGGCGTCGCAGATGCGCGGATCTCGACCCCGGTCCGCTTGTCCTACGCCCGGGTGAAGGCGTCCACCGGGCCCTGTGGTACCTGGCCGGACAATATCGCCAGCACCATCGGTCCCAACAACGACTATTACGATTTCGGCTGCGCAACGCAGTCCAATCTTGCCGCCATGGTCGCCAATCCGGCGGACCTCATGGGCCCGCGCGCGATTGGGGCTTCGGATCAGAACAGGCGCGGAGTCGTGCTCGAGAAATACCGCAAGGGCGAGCAGACGGCGGCGGAATACAAGGAAGGTACCGGTGCCAATGTCTCCGGCGTGGGCAAAAACTGAGGGCATGGCGAGGAGGGCGGCATGAGCAATGCAAGCGGCCAGAATTGGGTCATGCAGGAACCAGAAGATGGCTATGCCAGCGAGGCTTCCTACAAGCCTGTGCCGGATATCCGCCCGGTGCCGCGCATTTCCGTGCAGGCCTTCTGCATGGACGCGGATACGGCGCGCACCATTGAGGCTGCCGGTGAAGACCGCCGCATGACCAAGGCGCACCTGAAGGTGCACATGGGTGGCATCCAGGCGGCAATCGAGCATTTTTCACAGGCTCCGACGCCAAATCTGATCATCATCGAATGCGGTGCGAGCCAGCAGAGCCTTGTCGCGGATCTGGACCGGCTGGCCGAGTATTGTGACACCGGCACCAAGGTGATCGTCATAGGGCACATCAATGATGTGGCGCTCTACCGTGACCTGATCCAGCGCGGTGTCAGCGAGTATCTCGTGGCGCCCGTTACGATCCTGCAGATCATCGGCGCGGCTGGTGCGCTCTACAGCGATCCCCAGTCCGAACCGCTGGGCCGGACCATGGCCTTTTTCGGCGTCAAGGGCGGATGCGGATCCTCGACACTGTCCCATAATGTCGCCTGGAATCTCGCGCGCTCCTTTGGAAGCGAAGTTGTGCTGGCCGACCTCGACCTGCCGTTTGGAACGGCCGGGCTTGACTACAATCAGGACCCGCTCCAGGGGGTCTATGAAGCCGTCTCCGCGCCAGAGCGGCTGGATGAGACCTTTCTTGACCGCATCCTGTCGCGCTGCACGGATCACCTCAGTCTGCTGGCTGCACCCGCATCGCTGGAGCGCGGCTACGACTACTCAGAGACCTCGTTTGATCCGCTGGTGGATGTGATGCGGCAGGGCACGCCTGCCATTGTGCTGGATCTGCCCCATGCCTGGAACAACTGGGTCCGTCATCTGCTGCAGATTTCCGACGATGTTGTGATGGTGGCCGAACCGGACCTGGCAAACCTGCGCAATGCCAAGAACCTGGTCGATACGCTGCGGCAGATGCGTCCCAACGACCATCCGCCCCATCTGGTGCTGAACCGGGTCGGCATGCCGAAGCGGCCTGAAATCAAGCCGGAAGAATTTGCCAAGGCGCTCAATCTCCCGGTTCTGGCAGCCATTCCCTTTGATCCGCATCTGTTCGGAACCGCGGCCAACAACGGGCAGATGATTGGTGAACTGGATTCCCGCCACGCGGTGAATGACCTGATTTCGCAGATCGCCCATACCGTATCGGGCCGGGGTGAAATCAAGCGGGGCCGGCGCTCGCCGGTGGCGGCCCTTATGGATCTGCTCAGGAAGGGCAAGTAATGGCCTGAAGGCCTTACACCATCTGTCGATGAGCCTGGCTCTTTGAGAGATGGTCAAGCCCTTGCGGCGCATGAGCACATTCAAGGCGAGATGCGCCAGCATCTCAGGGCCTTGGTATCAGGAGCAAGAGCTGCAGATGTTTGGCAGGCGCGGTACCCCAACAAGCGGAACGGAGCAGGGCGGTCAGATCCGTCCGGCGGCACCGGCTTCGCGTGCGCCGGATCAGGCTGCTCAGCTGATCAATGATCTGCGGGATGTTCCTGCTGCGGCTGCAAGACCTGCTGCGCAGGCCTCTCCTCCGCCAGCAGAGCCGCCGGCGGAAGACCGCCTGCGCAAGCGCTCACCTGAATATTACGCCACGAAGGCAGCCATTTTCAGCGCACTCGTTGAAGCGATCGACCTGTCGCAGCTGAGCCGTCTCGGGCCGGAAGATGCGCGCGATGAAATCCGCGATGTGGTGAATGACATCATCGCGCTGAAGAACGTGGTCATGTCCATTTCCGAGCAGGAAGACCTGCTGGAGGACATTTGCAACGACGTTCTGGGCTACGGGCCGCTGGAGCCGCTGCTGGCACGTGACGACATTGCCGACATCATGGTCAATGGCGCCCATACGGTCTACATCGAAACCGGCGGCAAGATGCAGAAGACGGGCATTGCCTTCCGCGACAATGCGCAGCTGATGAACATCTGCCAGCGGATCGTCAGCCAGGTGGGCCGCCGCGTCGATGAATCGAGCCCGATCTGCGACGCCCGCCTGCCGGATGGCTCGCGCGTCAACGTCATTGCGCCGCCGCTTGCCATTGACGGGCCGGCTCTCACCATCCGCAAGTTCAAGCGTGACAAGCTGACGCTCGACCAGCTTGTCCGCTACGGCTCGATCTCGGCGGAAGGCGCTGTGGTGCTGCAGATCATCGGCCGCTCGCGCTGCAACGTGCTGGTCTCGGGGGGCACGGGCTCGGGCAAGACGACGCTGCTGAACTGTCTCACCGCCTATATCGACACGTCCGAACGCATCATCACATGCGAAGACTCGGCCGAACTGCAGCTGCAGCAGCCGCATGTGGTCCGGCTTGAAACCCGGCCACCGAACCTTGAAGGGGAAGGCGAAGTCACCATGCGTGATCTCGTCAAGAACTGCCTGCGCATGCGCCCGGAACGCATCATCGTCGGCGAAGTGCGCGGACCGGAGGCTTTCGATCTGCTGCAGGCCATGAACACCGGTCATGACGGCTCGATGGGCACGCTGCACGCCAACTCGCCGCGTGAAGCCCTGTCGCGTCTTGAGTCGATGATCACCATGGGCGGCTTCTCGCTGCCCTCCAAAACCCTGCGCGAGATGATTGTATCTTCCGTCGACGTGGTCGTGCAGGCCGCGCGCCTGCGTGATGGGTCCCGCCGCATCACCCACGTCACCGAGGTGATGGGCATGGAAGGCGATGTGATCATCACGCAGGACATCTTCCTGTACGACATCCTGGGCGAAGATGCGCAGGGCCGCATTCTCGGCCGCCACCGGTCCACTGGCATTGGCCGTCCGCGGTTCTGGGACCGTGCCCGTTATTACGGCGAGGAACAGCGGCTGGCTGCGGCACTTGATGCCTCCGAAGCGCCGGAGATGGGCTGATGGAGATCTTTGGCATCACCCTGAGCCCGGAGACGGCCAATCTGGCGGCAGCGCTGCTGGTTGCCTTCAGCATCGGCGGCATCCTCTATGTGCTGCTGGAACCGCTGCTCAACGGATCACGCAAGAGCAAGGAACGCCTTGAGACCATCGCCGCGCGGGACGTGATTGCTGCCGACCGCCGTCCGCAGCGCGACGCGGACCGCCGCCGCAAATCGGTGCAGGACCAGCTCAAGGAATTCGAGGACAAGCAAAAGGCGCGGCAGAAGAAAGCCAGCAGCCTGACGCTTGCCGCGCGGATGGAACAGGCGGGGCTCGACTGGGAGCGCAAGCATTTCCTGTATTTCAGCGCCGCATGCGCCGCAGTTTTGCTGTTCCTGGGGCTGATCATCTCGGGTGGATCGCTGCTGATCGCCCTGGCTCTCGGCTTTGTCGGCGCTCTGGGCGTGCCGCGCTTCTATCTCAACATGCGGCGCAAACGGCGCCTGAACAACTTCATCGACGAGTTGCCCAACGCCGTGGACATTATTGTGCGCGGCGTCCGGGCCGGGCTTCCGTTGACTGACTGCATCCGCATCGTGGCTGCGGAATCGCGGGAACCGGTGGCGACCGAGTTCCGCAAGATCGTCGAGGCCCAGGTCATGGGCATATCCTTGACGGATGCCGTTGCCCGTATGCCGGACCGTATTCCTCTGCCGGAAGCCAACTTCTTTGCGATCGTCGTTGCCATTCAGCAGCAGGCCGGTGGCGGTCTGTCTGAGGCACTCAGCAATCTCGCCAAGGTTCTGCGCAGCCGCAAGACGCTGAAAGGCAAGATCAAGGCTCTTAGCGCGGAGGCGAAATCCTCCGCGGCCATTATCGGTTCTTTGCCGATTATCGTTACGCTTATCCTTTATACGGTTGCTCCCAAATACATCATTCTTCTCTTCACCACGACAGGGGGGCATTACATTCTTGCGGGCAGTGCTGTCTGGATGCTCATCGGAGTGCTCGTCATGCGCAAAATGATCAATTTCGATTTCTAGGGGGAAGGCATGACGTTTTTCGGCTTCTTCCTCGACTCCCAGTTCCTCATCGCCGCGCTCACGATGGTTGCGGTCGCAGGGACCGTGTTTGCCTTGGTCCTGCCGGTGCTGGAGCGCGATGGCCTGAAGAGCCGGATGAAGTCGGTTGCGCTCGAGCGTGAGAAGATGCGCGCCCGTGAAAGAGCCCGCCTTGCCACCGAGAAGGCCGAGGCCCGGGTCTCCTTGCGCAATCAGCCGAAGGACCGGGTCCGCAATCTGGTGGACAGGCTCAATCTCAAGACGGCCTTTGCCGACGAGCAGACGAACAACAAGCTGCGCATGGCCGGTTTCCGGGGGCCTGCGCCGCTTTATACCTTCGTGCTGTCCAGGCTTGTAGTGCCGCTGGTGCTCTTCGTGCTGGTGCTTTTTTACGGCTTTGCGGTCATGCCGCCGTCTCTTCCGCCCTTGACCAAACTGTGCATTGCGCTCTTTGCCGGCGGGGTCGGCGCCTTTCTCCCCAATCTCTATGTGCAGAATGTCATCTCCAAACGGCAGCTGTCCATCCGCCGTGCCTGGCCGGATGCGCTGGATCTGATGCTCATCTGCGTGGAATCCGGCATGTCCATCGAGGCGGCTTTCCGCCGGGTGGCAGAGGAGATCGGGGTCCAGTCGGTGCCGCTTGCCGAAGAATTGACCCTCACCAATGCCGAACTGTCGTTCCTGCAGGAGCGGCGCCAGGCCTATCTCAATCTGGCGGCCCGCACAGGCGTTCCGGCGGTGAAGAACGTCACCATGGCGCTCATTCAGGCCGAGCGTTACGGCACGCCGGTTGGTCAGGCCTTGCGGGTCATGTCCGATGATGTGCGCGAACAGCGCATGCAGGAGGCGGAGAAGCGGGCAGCCTCCCTGCCGCCGAAGCTGACCGTGCCGATGATCATCTTCTTTCTGCCGGTTCTGTTTGCCGTGATCATGGGGCCTGCGGTCATGCAGGTGATGGCAACCTTCCGCTGAGATTGCAGTGCCGCTCAGCCTTGCCGCTCAGCCCTGTCTCTGGGGCTTGCCCTGCCGCGGGCTCTGGGCAGCGAGGACGGCGCGCAGATAGGCGATGTTGGCCTCAGCCTGCTGCGGGTCCAGCTCATTGAGCGCGACCTGCTGGGCCTCGGCGAATTTGCCCTGCAGCCCCAGCGCCAGCGCAAGGTTCTGGCGGATGCGGCTGTCGGCACGCGGGCTCGCGGCTGCACGGCGCAGATAATATTCCGCATCCGGTGCCTGACCGGCCAGAAGGAAGGAAAGTCCCAGATTGTTGAGCACAGTCGGCTCTTCCGGCACGATCTTCAGCGCCTGATTGTAGAGTGCCCGTGCCCGCTGCGGATTGCCCATCTGGTCATGCACCGCGCCTTCCGCCGAAAGCAGGCGCCAGTCAGGTGTGGCTGGGGTCTGGGCATTCTGCAGCACATTCAGCGCTTCCTGCAGGTTGCCGTTCATGGCGAGGATCTTGCCATAGGCCGAAGCGATGTCCCGGTCCGAGCCATGCTTGATGATGGCATTGCGCAGCACGGCCATGGATTGCTCGATCTGCCCGTTGCGGCGCAGGGCATTGGCATAGCCGATGATCACCTGCCGGTCGTCCGGGCTGCGCTGATAGGCGCTGGCCCAGGCCGAGACTTCGCGCATCGCTTCAGCGGACCCTGGCTGCACGAAGGCGCGCGCTGCGGCCGTGGAATTCGTGCCGGTCTGCTGCCGGGTGGAGTTGCAGCCCGCGGCCAGGACCACGGCGAGCGCGGCCATGGCAATGCGGCCAGCCTTTGCGGCGCGATACCCTGTCCGGAGTTTCCCAGCCTGTTCCATGACCAGCTCCCTGTGCAACCTGCTCTTGCGGCGAGGTCTGCCGATTTGACCAGATGACAGAAATAGCTTGTTAACCCTAATGCATGGTTAACCTGCCGCAGATTGCGAAAGCTTAATGTCTGGAAGCATTTGCACGTGATTGCATTAATCGGCCCGGAGCATTACCACTTGTGCTAATCCTGAGGAACATTGGAAGGAAATGAACATGCCCCATGCTCTTCTGCCAAGCGATGCGAGCCTGACGCCCGTGCCTGTCGAGGCCGTAACTCCGGCCACCTTGCCCGATGTTCTGGCCCGGATTGGCGGGACCGCGGAGGCATGGGCCAGCCTGCAGGGTTACAAGGCATCTGCCGGATCCATCCTGCTGGTTCCGGCCACGGATGGCACCCAGGCTGCGGTCCTCTTCGGCTTTGGTGACACTGGCCTGATCGATCCCTTTGCGCCGGGCGCACTGGCAAATGCCTTGCCGGAAGGGGATTACGTGCTGGCCGAAGGTTTCCCGGATGCGGAGACGGCGCTTGTCGCGATCGGCCTGACCGCCTACCAGTTCGCCCGGTACCGCTCTGAAGTGCCCAAGCCTTTGCCGCGTTTCCGCATTGCGGATGAGGCGGTGCTGAGCCGTGTGGCCCGGATCGTGCGTGCCGTGTCGCTGGCCCGTGATCTGGTCAATACGCCCGCAAATGATATGGGGCCGGACGAGCTGGAAGGCGCTGCCCGCGCCCTGTTCAGCGCCCATGACGGGGCATCGCGCGTCATCAGCGGGGATGCACTGCTGGAGGAGGGCTTTCCGATGATCCATGCGGTGGGCCGCGCCAGCCCGCGGGCGCCGCGCCTCATCGATTGCTGCTGGGGCGAGGAAAGCCATCCCAAGATCACGCTGGTGGGCAAGGGCGTGGTGTTCGACACCGGCGGCCTCGACATCAAACCGTCCAGTTCCATGCTGCTGATGAAGAAGGACATGGGCGGTGCGGCCAATGTGCTCGGCCTTGCTTCGCTGATCATGGACGCGCGCCTGCCGGTGCGCCTGCGCGTGCTCATTCCGGCGGTGGAAAATGCCGTCTCGGGCAATTCCTTCCGTCCCGGCGACATCCTGCCCAGCCGCAAGGGCCTGACCATCGAGATCGGCAACACGGATGCCGAAGGCCGCCTGGTGCTGGCCGATGCGCTGACGCTGGCCGATGAGGAAGAGCCGGATCTGCTGATCGACATAGCAACGCTGACCGGTGCGGCACGTGTGGCGCTGGGTCCGGATCTGCCGCCGTTCTACACCGCTGACGAAGCTCTTGCGGGCGAAGTCGCGGCCCACGCGGAAAAGGTCAATGATCCGCTGTGGCGCCTGCCGCTGTGGCAGCCCTACATGAAGTATCTCGACAGCAAGTGTGCCGACATGAACAACGTCAACCAGTCCGGCGGCGGCTTTGCCGGGTCGGTGACGGCAGCGCTGTTCCTGTCCCGCTTCGTTGCAAAAGCCAAAGCCTGGGCGCATTTCGATATCTTCGCCTGGACACCGATCGAGCGGCCCGGCAAGCCCTATGGCGGTGAGGCACAGGCGATCCGGGCGCTGTTCTCCCTGCTGGAAGCGCGCTACGGCGCAGGTAAATAACGCATCCGAAACGATTTTGTGCTCTTCTCCGGATCTGAACAGGATTCGGAGAAGCGCCTTACATGGCAGTGGAGATCCGCGCCTCGCAGGCGCTCAGGCTGTGGCATGAAGTCAATCTGGAACTGGTGCGCGACGGGGAGCAGGATCTCTCCGCCCGCCAGATGACGATACTGCTCACGGTCTATCTGGAGCCGCCTCCGCATACGGTGCGCGGGCTGGCGGCAAAGCTGAACGTGACCAAGCCCGCCATTACCCGTGCGCTGGACACGCTCGGCAGCATGCGGCTTCTCTCGCGCAAACGCGACGAGGCCGACAAGCGCAACGTCATCATCACCCGCACCGTGGACGGCGCGCTTTATCTTGACCGGCTGGGCGATCTGGTGTCCGAAAAGGCCAAGGAACTGCCGCGCTGATCTTCCTGCTTCGATTTGCTTTGAGGGCCCTCCATGTCTGACACGCTCGACCGCCGCCGCCATCCCGTGCGCCCGGATCTTGCCGCTCGCGCCTATGAGGGACGGGTGAGCCCGCGCCGCTTTGCCGATGGTGAGCGCATGCGCCTTGCGGCGGATGTGGTGGCGCTGCGCAAGGAGCCGCGCCCCGATTGCGGGCTGGACACACAGGCGCTCCATGGCGAAACGGTCATGGTCTATGAAACCACATCCGAGGGCTGGGCCTGGGGCCAGCTGGATGGTGACGGCTATGTCGGCTGGCTTCCCTCCGATGTGCTGGCGCCGGTGGAAGAGGCCACCCATGTGGTGCGGGCGCTGCGCACCTTCCGCTATCCGGGCGCCGACCTGCGGCTTCCGGCCCTGGGGCACCTGTCTCTCGGTGCGAAGGTGCGTGTCGTGGGGCGGGCGGAAACGCGCGGTCTTGCCTATGCGCTTCTGTCCGATGGTTCGGCTGTGGTGGCAGGCCATCTGGTGCCGGTGGGCAGCTTCGAGCCGGATTGGGTGGCGATTGCCGAAAGCCTTCTGGGCACGCCCTATCTGTGGGGCGGCAAGTCCTCGCTCGGCCTCGACTGTTCGGCGCTGATCCAGCTTTGCGCGTCTTATGCCGGACATGTCCTGCCGCGCGACAGCGACATGCAGGAAGCCGAAGCCGGTGTGCCTCTGGATTTCGCGGAAGGCGGCCCGCTGCCGCAGGATCTGCGGCGGGGAGATCTTCTGTTCTGGCGCGGTCACGTTGGTGTGCTCAGCAGCCCCACCGTCCTCACCCATGCCAACGGTTACACCATGACCGTTTCGCAGGAACCCCTCGACGCCGCCCTTGCCCGCATCGGCGCCAAGGAATACGGCGCGCTGACCTCGATCCGGCGGCTTTGAGGGAATGGAGATTGCGGGGGTGCGCTGCCTTCCAGTTCACTCAGGCGGTCACCCCGGGCGGAGCGAAGCGCAGACCCGGGGACCACTCGCTCGCAGAGCGGTGAAACCCCGAAGCCCGGCGGAGAAGCGTGTACCGGGCTGGTGTCTGCCGCGCAGCTCCGGACACCGGCATCTCTCTGCAAGCGAGTAGCCCCCGGCTCACGCTGCGCTTGGCCGGGGTGACTCAGAGCCAGTTTCCGGCCTGGAACCAGCTATTTCCGGCGGGTGGAGCCCTTCCTACTCCTCCCCCGCCATCAGCCGCACACGCTCCCCTGAGGAAGTGGCAGCCTCGCCGCGCACTTCGCCGAGATCCAGATCCTCGATCCTGCGGCCGCGTTTGGAGATCTTGTCGGTGGAGATGAGGATCTGGTCGATGTCCTTGCTCGCCTGTGCAAAATGCGCCTGCAGCTTGCCGGTGCGGTCGTTGAGGCGGGCGATGTCGGCGGTCAAATGTGCGACTTCGGCCTGAATGAGATGCGCCTGCTCGCGCATGCGCGCATCGCGCAGCACCGCCTGAATGACCTGAATGGACAGCATCAGCAGCGACGGCGAGACGATGACCACGCGGGCGCGGTGGGCCTTCTGCACCAGATCCTCGAAATTCTCGTTGAGTTCGGCAAAGACGCTCTCCGATGGCACGAAGAGGAAGGCGGTATCCTGCGTTTCGCCGGGGATGAGGTAGCGCTCCCGGATGTCCAGAATATGCTTGGTGAAATCACGCCGGAACTGCGCCTGCGCCTGCTTCAGCTCCTCCTCAGACTGGGCCTTGCGCAGGAGATTGAAGGCCTCCAGCGGAAACTTGGCGTCGATGGCGAGCGGCGGCGCGCCGTTGGGCATGTGCACCAGACAGTCGGGCCGTGAGCCGCTGCTAAGTGTGGCCTGAAAGCTGTAACCGGACGGCGGCAGCTGGTCCTGGATAATGGCTTCCATCCGCCCCTGCCCGAAGGCACCGCGCGTCTGCTTGTTGGCAAGGATCGCCTGCAGCTGGCCCACCTGACCGGAGAGATCCGTGATGGTCTTCTGTGCCCGGTCGATCACCGCCAGCCGCTCGTGCAGCTGGCGCAGGCCGTCATGGGTCTGCCGGGTGGTGTCGGCCATGGAGAGGCCCAGCTTGTGACCCATGCCATCCAGCCGCTCGTTGACGGCGCGCATCATGTCACCCTGCCGGCTGGAGAACACCTCGGCCATGGTCTGCATGCGCCCGGTAATTTCCCCCTGCGAGCGCAGCATCCGGGCCAGATGCTCCTCCAGATCCTCGATCCGGTCTGCGGCAATGGCCTCGCTCGTGGCCCGTGCCTTGATCTGGCGCAGGGCGCTGACCACCAGAAGGGTGATAAAAGCCAGCAAAAGAAGCGCGGCGAGAACGCTGGCTTCCAGCAGGCTGACGGGTCGGGTGCCGAAGGTGAAAACTGTGTCTTGCATGAAACAAACATAGAACGATTCGGCCTTGGGCGCAGACTCTGCCTTGCACAGGCGCGGCGCAGGCCACAGAAGACCAAAAGCTGGTGCTCCGGCATGCGAAAGCTTGCGGAAACGCGTTGACCGGCTAACCGCCTTTGCCTATCTGGATCACATGACGAAACGCACCATCATCACCCTTCCCGATCCC
Source organism: Pannonibacter sp. Q-1 (assembly GCF_054073275.1). NCBI lineage: Bacteria > Pseudomonadati > Pseudomonadota > Alphaproteobacteria > Hyphomicrobiales > Stappiaceae > Pannonibacter > Pannonibacter sp. Q-1. The sequence continues at coordinate 747,823 of NZ_JBSXNB010000001.1, read as the reverse complement.
GTGCTGCGGCAGGTCTGCGCGCCTGTTACTGCCGTTGGCGATGACATCCGCCAGCTGGCCGACGACATGCTGGACACCATGTATGAGGCGCCGGGCATCGGCCTTGCCGCCAGCCAGATCGGGGTGCTGCAGCGCATCTTCGTGCTGGACGTGGCCAAGGAAGACCAGCCGAAGGCGCCCATGGTCTTCATCAACCCGGAAATCGTCTGGTCCTCGCCGGAGCTGTCCGTCTATCAGGAAGGCTGCCTGTCGATCCCCGAGTATTACGATGACGTGGAGCGCCCGGCCTCCGTGCGCGTGACCTTCCAGAACCGGGAAGGCGCGCAGCAGGAGCTTCTGGCAGACGGGCTGCTGGCCACCTGCATCCAGCACGAGCTGGACCATCTCAACGGCAAGCTCTTCATCGACTATCTGTCGAAGCTGAAGCGCGACCGGGTGGTGAAGAAGTTCCAGAAACAGGCCCGCACCACGGGCAAGTCCTGACACGGCAGACGGCCCATCGCGGGCCGTTCGCATTTTCCGGGCCATCGCGGCCCCGCCCAGTTTTTCGGAAGCAGCGCATGACACTTCGCATCGTCTTCATGGGTACGCCCGATTTCTCCGTGCCGGCCCTTATGGAAATCGTGGGGCAGGGGCATGACGTGGTGGCCTGCTACAGCCAGCCGCCGCGCCCCGCCGGTCGTGGCATGGAGCTGAAGAAGTCGCCTGTGCATGAAGCGGCAGAAGCACTGGGCATTCCGGTCTTCACCCCGCTCAGCCTCAAGGGTGCGGACGAGCAGGCCGTCTTCGCCGGGCATGATGCGGATGTGGCCGTGGTCGTCGCCTATGGCCTGCTGCTGCCGAAGGCCATTCTGGATGCCCCGCGTGAGGGCTGCCTCAACATCCACGCCTCCATTCTGCCGCGCTGGCGCGGGGCTGCCCCGATCAACCGGGCGATCATGGCGGGCGACACGGAAACCGCCGTGCAGGTGATGCGCATGGAAGAGGGGCTGGACACCGGCCCGGTCTGCATGTCCGAGACCGTGGCGATTACCCCGGACATGACCGCAGGCGACCTGCATGACCGTCTGTCGGCGCTGGGCGGGGATCTGATCGTGCGGGCGCTCGCCGCCCTGTCGCGCAATGCGCTGGTGCAGGTGCCGCAGGCGGAAGAGGGTGTGACCTACGCGAAGAAGCTCAGCAAGGCTGAAACGCGGATCGACTGGACGCGGCCTGCCCGCGAGGTCCACAATCACATTCGCGGCCTCTCGCCCTTCCCCGGCGCATGGTGCGAGCCGGTGATTGCCGGCACGGCCGAGCGGGTGAAGGTGCTGCGCTCGGCGCTGGCTGAAGGGCAGGGCGCACCGGGCGAGGTGCTGTCCGTGGACGGTGCGCCGGTAATCGCCTGCGGCGACGGCGCGGTGCGCCTCGTCAACGTGCAGCGTGCCGGCAAGAAGCCGATGGGCGGCGAAGAGTTCCAGCGCGGCGCCAAGCTCGCTGCCGGCGAGCGGGTTGGTTGACCGGCGTTTGTTGAGATTGAGGGAGCATCCGGTGATGACTGCAGCGCAGAACAGCCCCGCCTTCACGGTCCGCCCGCTCACGCAGGCCGACGAGCAGGAGGTGGCCGGTGTCATCAGCGCCGCTTTCAGCCAGCAATCTGAAGTCCGGCTGGTTCATAACCTGCGCCACTGCGGTGCGCTGCTGGTGGAGCTGGTGGCGCAAGGTGAAGATGGACGGCTTCTCGGCCATGTTGCCTTCAGCCGGGTGACCGGGGCAGGCGCCGGCCACCGGCTGCAGATCTCCTGCCTTGCTCCCGTCTCCGTATTGCCCGAGGTACAGAAGCTTGGGATCGGCTCGGCGCTGATCACGGCCGGGCTCGAGGAACTGCGGTCGCAGGGCGAGGATCTCGTTCTGGTGCTGGGCCCGCCCGCCTATTACCCGCGCTTCGGGTTTGATGCTGAGCTGGCAAAGCAGGTGCAGGCGCCCTATGCAGGGGCTGCCTTCATGGCGCTGGCGCTGACGGATGCCGGGCGCGAGCATTTGCCGGTGGAAGTGAGCTTCGCTACGCCCTTCCAGGAATTCGAATAGATCAGGAAATTCGAGTAGGCCGATGCCCCGCTACAAGCTGACCATCGAATATGACGGCCGTCCCTTCTGCGGCTGGCAGCGGCAGGCCAATGGCCCTTCCGTGCAGGCCGTGCTGGAGCGTGCCGTCAAGGCCTTCAGCGGTGAGGAGGTTGCCATTGGCGGGGCCGGGCGCACCGATACGGGCGTGCATGCCACGGGTCAGGTGGCGCATGTGGATCTCGAAAAGGACTGGCCGGCCGAAACCGTGATGGGGGCGATGAACTTCCACTGCCAGCCGGACCCGGTCGCTATCCTTGCCTGCGAGAAGATGCATGAAGGCTTTGACGCCCGCTTTTCCGCCATCCGCCGCGCCTACCGCTACCGCATCCTCAACCGCCTGCCGCCGCTGACCTTCGAAAAGGGGCTGGCCTGGCACGTGAAGCAGCCGCTGGATGTGGAGGCCATGCACGAGGCCAGCCAGGTCTTCATCGGCCACCACGACTTCACCACCTTCCGCCACACCCGCTGTCAGGCGAAGAGCCCGGAAAAGACGCTGGAGACCTTCAGCGTCCGCCGGGAAGGGGACTTCGTGATCGCGGAATGCTCCTCCCGCTCCTTCCTGCACAATCAGGTGCGTTCCATGGTGGGCACCCTGCGGCTGGTGGGGGAAGGGCGCTGGACGGCAGATACGGTGCGCGAGGCCCTTGCGGCCCGCGACCGCAAGGCCTGCGGCCCCGTCGCGCCGCCTGACGGGCTCTATCTCACCCGCGTCGACTACCGCCCCGCCGCCTCCGACATCGCCTCCCACGCCGAATGGCACGCCCGCTCTGCGGTGGTGGAGGATGACGGGGAAGTTTGACGGAGGGCTTTGATCGGCTTTTGCTGTGAGGTTCATACGGTAGTTGCAGATGGTTTGTGGCGGTGACGAACGTGTTCGCAACAGAGAGTTTCAGCCTCCCTCCCCGCAAGAGGGCCGTGTTTGCAACGGACAACCAGTCAGGCTTCCCGGTCATGGTTTGAGGAAAGCCTGCCTTCTGGTCATTCCGGCACAGCGTTTCAGCCCCCCTCCCCCTGGTGGGGAGGGGTTAGGGGTGGGGGGATAGCCTTTCCGGCTGGCAGGGTATCCATTGATTATAGACAGTCTCTCCTCGCCAGCTTCTTCAGGAAAAGTTCGTCTTTTCAACTCCTTGCAGGCTCAGAGCCCCCCACCCCTTACCCCTCCCCACGAGGGGGAGGGGGGCGGAGTCATCCTGCCGGAAAGCTGTTGCATCACTGCGGTCGACGTCAGAACCTGATGTGTGAACCCGGTAGGACGCCTGAGCTCCCTCAACACACGGCGGACCCTCGCTTTCCTCTCATCCCGCCTCCGGCTCCACCGCGATCCTGTAGATGTGCCAGGTCGTGTGGCCGAGGATGGGCAGGGTGAAGATGAGGCCCATGAAGGAGGGGATCATCGAGACGATCAGCGTCAGCGTGACCGCGATGCCCCAGCCGATCATCGGCAGGGGCGAGGTGGCGACGGTGCGCACACTGGTGATCATGGCGGTGATGAAATCCCGGTCCCGGTCGAGCAGCAGCGGGAAGGAGATCACCGTCAGCGAGAACAGCAGCAGCGACAGGATGGCCCCGACAATGTGGCCGGTGAGCAGGAACATCAGCCCTTCCGGCGTCGAGATCACCGTGTCGATGAACTCGGGGAAGCTGGCGAAGGACTGGAAGCCGAGGAACAGCGCCAGCAGCAGGCGCACCTGATACATCCACATGATCAGCACGAACAGAACGGCAAAGGCCATCCAGCCGATTTCCCGGCTGCGCTGGGCCCAGATGACGCCGAGCACGCCGCCCCAGGTGAGCGGCTCGTTCTGCTCCAGCCGCCGGCTTACCTCATAAAGGCCGCAGGCAATGAACGGCCCGACGAGGGCAAAGCCCGCCGCCAGCGGATAGCTGAGATAGCTCATGTGCAGGGCCGAGGCCGTCAGCAGCACGAGGATGCCGCCGAGGGCATAGATGCCGCCGAAGAACAGGCCGAATTGCGGAGCCCGCCGGAAATCGCGCAGGCCCTTGCCAAGGGCGGTGATGATGTCGGCGGTGCTGATCTTGCGCACCTTGGGATCTGGCCTGTGTGAGGCTGTTCCCTGCGGGGCGGCGTTACCCGTTTCCTCCATACCCATCTCCTCCCTCGATTGCATGGTTTGCGAAGAAGAGTGGCGTGAAAACCGCAAGCCGCCAATCGTATTTTCCGGTAGGAGGGGCCGAAATTTTTTTAATCTGCACTTATACCAAGGCTTTTGATGCTCACGCATCACGCCTTGAAATTGCTCAAGCGCCGCACAGGCTTAACCACCTCTCGATGAGGCAAGCTCAGCGAGAGGTGGTATTACATATGCGTTGCGGTGCTGCTTTTGCTTGATCCCCGCCGCAGGCCGCAGTACCTGCCACGTCAGGACCTGTCCTCACCCGCTGGAGCAACAATGGTTTCCGGACTTCCCCCTGCCCAGCTGAGCCCCGGCATCCGCTGGCTGCTGCTCAGCCCGATTGGCCGCCTGTCGCGCAAGGTCTATTGGTACGGGCTTGCCTTCAACTGGGTGATCATTGCCATCGCCGCCAACATGTGGATGAAGTCGCTGCCGGGCGATGTGGACCTCGCCTCGCTCACCTTCGGCGACTTCATGGGCTCCAACCCGCTGTTTCCGGTGCTGTTCGTCGTGGTCACCTGGTTCGAGATGGCGCTGCTGATCAAGCGGCTGCAGGATGTGGGGCTGCCCGGCTTCTTTGCGCTGGTGGCCTTCGTGCCGGTGATCAATTTCTTCGCGGTGCTGACGCTTGGCTTCCTGCCCAGTGCCGAAGGGCCGAACCGCTACGGCCCGCAGCCCGACAGCTATTACCGCCGCCGCGGAAGCGGCACGCATTGACCCATGCCCCCAAGCGGGGCTAGTGTCTGCCCGGTTGAGACTTAACCGGACAGACACTAGATTTCTTTGTTTTCGTTTGTCTTTTCGGGAAAACCGGTACCCACTTTTCCCTGACAAACTCCAGGACTCCAGTCATGACCCAAGCTCTGTCTCCCGCCGCCGCCATCGCCCGCGATCTCATTCGCTGCCCTTCCGTCACGCCCGCCGAAGGCGGTGCGCTGGCGTTTCTGGAGCAGCTGCTGGGTGAGGCAGGCTTCACCGTCTCCCGCGTCACCTTCTCCGACACGGATACGCCGGACGTGGAAAATCTCTTTGCCACCATTGGCAGCGGCGCGCCGCATTTCGTCTTTGCCGGCCACACGGATGTGGTGCCGGCAGGCGCGGAAAGTGACTGGCAGCATGATCCCTTCGGCGGCGAGATCCGCGACGGCGTGCTCTATGGGCGCGGCGCGGTGGACATGAAGGGCGGCATTGCCTCCTTCGCAGCCGCTGCTCTTGCCTTCATTGAAGCGCGCGGCAAGGCGTTCGGCGGCACCATTTCCTTCCTCATCACCGGCGACGAGGAGGGCCCGGCGGTGAACGGCACGTCGAAGCTTCTTGCCTGGGCGAAGGAGCAGGGGCACGTGTTTGATGCCTGCATCGTCGGTGAGCCGACCAATCCGGCAGCGCTGGGGGATGCCATCAAGATCGGCCGCCGCGGCTATCTCTCCGGCATCGTCACGGTGGAAGGCACCCAAGGCCATGCCGCCTATCCGCAACTCGCTGACAACCCCATCCCCGGCCTGCTGGCGCTGATGAGCGCGCTGGATGCGCTGGTGCTGGATGAAGGCAACGAGCGCTTCGAGCCGTCGAACCTCGAAATCGTCAACCTGCATGTGGGCAACCCGGCCTTCAACGTCATCCCGGCCCGCGCCGAGGGGCGCTTCAACATCCGCTTCAACGACGAGTGGACGCTGGACGCCCTGAAGGCGAAGCTGCAGGACACACTAGCGGCTGCGGCCCGTCCCGGCCTGCGCTACAGCCTCGACTTCCGCCGCGATGCGGGCGAATCCTTCCTCACCCGTGATGATGCGTTGATCACGGCACTGGCCGATGCGGTGGAAGCTGTGACGGGCCGCCGCCCGGATCTGTCCACCAACGGCGGCACTTCCGATGCCCGTTTCATCAAGAGCTACTGCCCGGTGGTGGAATTCGGCCTTGTCGGCCAGACCATGCACAAGGTGGACGAATGCACCCCGGTCGCCGACCTCGACCAGCTCGCCGCCGTCTACCGCCGCTTCCTCGACAGCTATTTTGCTGGCTGAGGCCTCTCGTTTCCCCGCTCCCTTGAGGTGCAGTGTTTACAACGGACTCCAGTGAGGCTCCAGTTCCTCTCCCCCCTTGAGGGGGAGATGCCCCCGGCAGGGGGCAGAGGGGGGTAACGGACTGTCCGTTCATGAGAGAGATCCTGCCGTATTGAAGCGCAGCTACCCCCCTCTGTCAGCTTGCGCTGACATCTCCCCCTCAAGGGGGGAGAGAGGCGCTGCGGCAAAACGAAGGCCTAATCTTCCTCCGTGCGTCCAAAGTAAACATTGCCCCCTTGAGGGGGAGGGGGGCGGAGAGGCCCTGCCATCACGCCGGTGCATTCTTCCCCCGCGTTAATCGGCAATTATCAGTAGCCTGTCATAGTCCCGGTCATTGGGTCCCGGCACCGGCCGGGACTGCAGAGCCTTTGCTGTGCCCAGATCCGGGAGTTGTCCGTTGCTCGATGTATCGCCGGTTTCCACGCAGAATTCGTTCCGCAAGAAGCGTGTGCAGTCGCTTGCCCGCATCATTGATGATTATATCGCCGCGAAAGGTCACTGCCGGATCATCGATCTTGGCGGCACGCGCGGCTTCTGGGATGTGTGGAAGAGCGAGCTCGACTTCGCCCATCTCTCGGTCGATTGCGTCAACCTGTTTCCGGACAGCGATCCCAACACCACCGACATGCCCAACGTGCGCATGACGCAGGGCAATGCCTGTGACCTGGCCGGGGTGGCAGACGGGGCCTATGACCTCGCCTTTTCCAACTCGGTCATCGAGCATGTGGGTTCCTGGAGCAACAAGAAGGCCTTTGCGCGGGAGGCGGGCCGTGTGGCGCGCAGCTATGCGATCCAGACGCCCAGCTTCTCCTTCCCGGTTGAACCGCATGCCCGCAGCCTGTTCCTGCACTGGCTGCCGGACCCGCTGCGCTACCGCATTCATCTGGCCCGGACCACGGGCTTCTATCCGAAGGCCGCGAATCTCGACGAGGCCATGGCCTCGCTGGAAGACGCCCGCATGCTGGACTTGCGCCAGATGCGCTATCTCTTCCCCGATGCGGTGATGGAGAAGGAAAAGTTCTTCGGCCTCACCAAGTCCTTCACCGCCGTGCGGCATATGCCGCTGCGCTGAGAACGCCGCAAACAAGAAGCCCCCGCCAGAGCATCCTCCGGCGGGGGCTTTTGCTTTGCGTGTGCGGTCAAAGGCTTTCGATGCTGACGCATCACGCCTTCAAACGGCTCGAGCGCCTCATGGGACCGGGTATCAGTCGCGCAGCAGCTCGTTGATGGCGGTCTTGGCGCGGGTCTGTGCGTCGACGCGCTTGACGATCACGGCGCAATAGAGGCTCGGGCCGGGGGTGCCGTCCGGCAGCGGCTTGCCGGGCATGGAGCCGGGCACGACGACGGAATAGGCCGGAACCTCACCGATGAAGACTTCGCCGGTGGCGCGGTCGATGATCTTGGTGGAAGCGCCGATGAAGACGCCCATGGACAGCACCGCGCCCTCACGCACGATCACGCCTTCCACGACTTCCGAGCGGGCGCCGATGAAGCAGTTGTCCTCGATGATCACGGGGCCTGCCTGCAGCGGCTCCAGCACGCCGCCGATGCCGACGCCGCCCGACAGGTGCACATGCTTGCCGATCTGGGCGCAGGAGCCGACGGTGGCCCAGGTGTCCACCATCGTGCCTTCACCCACATGGGCGCCGAGGTTGACGAAGGACGGCATCAGCACCACGCCCTTGCCGATGAAGGCCGAGCGGCGGACGATGGCGCCCGGAACGGCGCGGAAGCCGGCTTCCTCGAAGTCCACACCGCGCCAGCCGTCAAATTTGGACGGCACCTTGTCCCACCAGGTCGCATCACCGGGGCCGCCCTTGATGACGTCCATCGGGTTGAGGCGGAAGGAGAGCAGCACGGCCTTCTTGGCCCACTGGTTCACGATCCAGCCGCCGTCCTGCTTCTCGGCGACGCGCAGCTGCCCGCGATCCAGCAGGTTCAGGGCAGTGTCAACGGCCTGACGCACGTCACCCGTCGTGTGCGTGTCGATATTGGCGCGGTCTTCAAAGGCGGCGTCAATGGTGGCGGCAAGTTTCACGAGATCGGTCGACATGGAAATGATCGGCTCCGCAAAGGGGTCGGTTAGGGTTCGCCGGATAAAAGGCGGGTGCGGGGCTTGAGTCAATGGTTCATGCGGCTTGAGAAGCGCTCAACTGCGCAAAGGCCGCAAACAGGCGACATTGAGGACGGTTTCTCCCGCATCTTCTCAAGCCCGCAGGCCGCCTCTCATGGAACTCTGGATTCCCATCACTCTCTTTGCCGCCTTCTGCCAGAACCTGCGTTCGGCGCTGCAGAAGCACCTGAAGGGCCGCCTTGGCACCAGCGGGGCGACGCTGGTGCGATTCGCCTATGGTTTCCCCTTTGCCCTTGCCTATGTGCTGGTGCTGCATCTGGCCTTCGGCATGCCTTTTCCGGACATGAATGGCCGCTTCCTTCTGGCGGCGGCTCTCGGCGGTCTCGCCCAGATCATCGCGACACTCCTGCTCGTCCACCTCTTTTCCTTCCGCAACTTCGCGGTCGGCACGGCCTATTCCAAGACGGAACCGGTGCAAGCGGCGATCTTCGGCGTGGTCATCCTTGGCGAGCACGTAACCGGGCTGACGGCAACGGCCATCGGCATCGGCGTTGCGGGCGTGATCCTCATTTCCATGGCGCGGGTGCCGCTGACGGGCCGGGCGGTCGTGGCTTCGCTCGCCGGGCGTCCGGCGCTCATTGGTCTGGCCTCTGCCGCCTTCTTCGGTGGCTCGGCGGCGCTGTACCGCATGGCCTCCCTGTCGCTGGAAGGGCCCGGCTATCTGATGCAGGCCGCCTACAGCCTTGCGGTTGTCACCCTGATGCAGACGGTGGCCATGGGGCTCTACATGGTCTGGCGCGAGCCGGACCAGCTGGCCGCCTCCATCCGCCACTGGCGGCAGGCGGTGTGGGTGGGGCTTGCCGGTGTCGCAGGATCTGCGGGCTGGTTCACCGCCATGACGCTTCAGCAGGTTGCCTATGTGCGGGCACTGGCGCAGGTGGAACTGGTCTTCACCCTCATCGCCTCCTGGTTTTTCTTCAAGGAGCGCATCAATGGCCGCGAGATCACCGGCTGCGTGCTGATCGTCGCCGCCATTCTGGTGCTGCTGTCCGGTACCTGATCACTACCCGGCATCCGCCGCAGACGTGCCGATCAGCCAGTCGCGGAAGCCGGAGATGGGGCGGGAGAGCGGGCGGTTGGGGGAGCGGACAAACCAGTAGCCGCTGTCGAGCTGCAGCACCGGCCAGTCGGGCATGACGAGATGCCCGGCCGCCAGCTCCAGCATGACGAAGCGCCGGTCGATGACGATGGCGCCCATGCCCGCGATGGCAGCCTGAATGGCAAGATCCCGGCTTTCCAGCACCATGCCGGAGCTGGCGTCGGGCAGCTTCAGCCCGGCATGGGCCAGCCAGCGGGACCAGTCGTCACGCCGGGAGGCGCTGTGCAGCAGCTTGAGGCCGGGCAGGGCGGCGTCCGGGCCAGCGTCTTCGCGCATCAGGCGCGGCGCCATGGCAACCGCCAGATGCTCGCGCCACAGCAGCGTGGCGTCGATGCCCGGCCAGTCACCCCGGCCAAGCCGGATGGCGCAGTCGTAATTCTCCCGGTCGAGGTCGACGACGCGGGTGGAGGCTGAAAGCAGCAGCTCCACATCGGGCTGCGCGGTCTGAAACTGGGGCAGGCGCGGGATCAGCCAGCGGGTGGCGAAGGTGGAGACGGTGCTGATGCGCAGTTCCGTCCGGCCCCGGCGGCGGAACCCGTCAACGGCGGATTCAATGCGGTCAAAAGCATCACCCAGTCCGGCAGCCAGCCGCTTGCCCTCTTCGGTGAGAGACAGGCCGCGCCCGTCGCGCAGCACCAGCGTGGCACCCAGCTCGCTCTCCAGCTTGCGCAGGAGGTGTGACAGGGCAGAAGGCGAAATACCGAGGTCGTCCGCTGCCTGCGCGGCGCGGCCATTGCGGGCGAGAAGTGCAAAGGCATGCAGGGCGCGCAGGGAGACCATGGGTTCACACAATGGGTTCGGCAGACCGGGGCGGCTTGCGGGATTATTGAGTTTATATCAATAAACCGGCGAAGCTCCCCCGGTCCAGTGCCTCACGCTTCAATTGCGCCCAGAACCCCTTCGAGGAAGCCGGCAAGATTGCCGGTCACGAAGTCGATATGCGGGGCATCCTGACCTTCCATCTCCCACTCCTCGCGGAAGACTTCGCGTGTCACCTTCGGCACGATCAGGGCCGTGCGCATGCCGAGCTTGTGCGGCACCAGCAGATTGCGCGGCAGATCTTCGAACATGGCCGCCCTGGCGGGCGAGACGCCTGTCTTGGCGATGAAGGTCTGGTAGGTCTCAAGATTCGGCTTCGGCAGCAGGCCAGCGGCAACGATGTCGAAGATGTCCTCGAAATGATCGCTGATCCCGAGCGCGGCAGCGGTGCGCTCCGCATGGGGGCGGTCGCCATTGGTGAAGATGAACTTGCGGCCCGGCAGACGGCTGATCGCCGCGCCAAGCGCAGGGTCGGGCTTCACCGGCGAATAGTCGATGTCATGCACATAGGCGAGGAAGTCATCCGGATCGATCTTGTGCTGCATCATCAGCCCGCGCAGCGTGGTGCCGTAGTCGCGGTAGAACTCCTTCTGCTTCGCCCGCGCGGCATCCTTGCCGATGTCCAGCAGCTTTGCGATGTAGTCGGAGATGCGGATGTCGATCTGCGAGAACAGATCGATTTCCGCCGGATAGAGCGTGTTGTCCAGATCAAAGACCCAGGCCTCCACACCGGTGAAGGCCCGAAGATCATGACGATGGGCGCCCTGGCCCTCGCCCGGTGTGGGGATGGTGTCTGTCACTTGCTGATCAGGGTCCCGGCGCCGCGGTCGGTGAAGAGTTCCAGCAGGACGGCGTGCTTCACCTTGCCATCAAGGATGACCACGCCCTCGACGCCGCGGTCCAGCGCCTCGATGCAGGTTTCCACCTTCGGGATCATGCCGCCGGAAATGGTGCCATCGGCAATCAGCTCACGCGCATGGGCAACGGTGAGGTTCTTGATCAGCTTGCCTTCCTTGTCGAGCACGCCCGGCACGTCGGTCAGGAACAGCAGGCGCGAGGCATGCAGCGCACCGGCGATGGCACCGGCGAAAGTGTCGGCGTTGATGTTGTAGGTCTCGCCATCTTCGCCCGGCGCCACGGGGGCCACCACGGGGATCAGGTCTTCCTTCAGCATCATTTCCAGCATCACCGGATTGACATGTGCAGGCTCGCCGACAAAACCGAGATCGAGGATCTTCTCGATGTTGGAATCCGGGTCCATTTCGGTCCGCGTCAGCTTGGTGGCCTTCACCAGATTGCCGTCCTTGCCGCACAGGCCGACCGCACGGCCGCCTTCGGCATTGATCAGCTGGACGATTTCCTTGTTGATCGAACCGGCCAGCACCATCTCGACGATTTCCACCGTCGCCTTGTCGGTGACGCGCAGGCCGCCGCGGAACTCGCTGACGATGTTCAGGCGCTTCAGCATGTTGCCGATCTGCGGGCCGCCGCCATGGACGACCACCGGATGCACGCCGGACTGGCGCAGCAGGGTGATGTCACGGGCAAAGGCCTTGCCCAGTTCCGCATCGCCCATGGCATGGCCGCCGTACTTCACCACGACACGCCGCTTGTCATAGCGCTGCATGTAGGGCAGGGCCTGGGCGATGATATGGGCGTTGTTGCTGAAGTCCGGGGTGCTCATGGGCGGGAACACTCGCTGCTGCTGTGGCGGGAAAAGGCGCGGAAGCCCTCGATCGGAAGCAAGGGCTTGCAGCGTCTATAGCCGGTTTGGCCGGGTATCTCAACGGATCGCGTGAGCGGACACGCAAGCTTCATTCGGAGCTTGGGCCGGCGCATGCTTCAGGGCAGCGCGCAGATTTCCGCACGCAACAGGTCGATGCCCAGCCCCTTTTCGGAGGACGTGGGGATGAGCACCGGGTGTGCCGCCGGCCGCTTTCGCAGGATCTCGGCTGTTGCCGTCATCAGCGTGGCCAGCTGACCGGGCTTGATCTTGTCCGCCTTGGTGAGAACCACCTGATAGACGACGGCCGCCTTGTCGAGCAGCTGCATGGTCTCAAGGTCGTTGTCCTTGATGCCGTGGCGGCTGTCGATCAGGAGGAAGACGCGGCGCAGGTTCGGCCGTCCGCGCAGGTAGGAGAACACCAGCTTCGTCCAGGCATCCACCATGTCCTTCGGCGCCTGGGCATAGCCATAGCCGGGCATGTCCACCACGGTGACGCTGGCGCCCTCGGCGCCGAAGAAGTTCAGCATCTGCGTGCGGCCCGGCGTGTTGGACGTGCGGGCAAGGCCCTTGCGGCCGGTCAGGGCGTTGATGAGGCTGGACTTGCCCACATTCGAGCGCCCGGCAAAGGCGATTTCCGTGCCGCGCGAGGCCGGAAGCTGGCGCATGTCGGCAACGCTGGTCTGGAAGGTCCAGGGGCGGTTGAACATCAGCCGGCCGGCTTCAAGCTGTTCGTCGGTATATTCGGGCAAGTCGGTCATGATGTGCTTTTAGCTGGCTGCGGCCGCGCCGTCGAGCGCAGGTTGAGCATGTGGCAAACAGAAGGGCCTGCCGTGTGGCAGGCCCTTTGATCTTTGGTGCTGAAGAAGGCTGGATCAGCTCTTCTTTTCCGCTTCGGGTGTGCCCTTCTTGCGCTTGAACGTCTCCCTGAGGTTCCCCCACAGTTCCACCTTCACGCCCTGGCGGCGCATGATGATGTACTGCTGGGTGATCGACAGGCTGTTGTTCCAGGCCCAGTAGATGACCAGGCCTGCCGGGAAGGAGGCCAGCATGAAGGTGAAGAGCACCGGCATCCAGGTGAAGACGATCTGCTGGGCCGGGTCGGTCGGCGCCGGGTTCATCTTCATCTGCAGGAACATGGTGATGCCCATGATGATCGGCCAGATGCCCAGCATCAGCAGATGTGGCGGCGTCCAGTCGATCAGGCCGAACAGGTTGAAGATCGTCGTCGGATCCGGGGCGGAAAGGTCACGGATCCAGCCAAAGAACGGCGCATGGCGCATTTCGATGGTGACGAACAGCACCTTGTAGAGCGCGAAGAACACCGGGATCTGGATCAGAACCGGAAGGCAGCCCGCCAGCGGGTTGATCTTCTCGGTCTTGTACAGCTCCATCAGCGCCTGCTGCTGCTTGGCCTTGTCGTCCTTGTATTTCTCGCGGATGTCCATCATCTGCGGCTGCACGAGCTTCATCTTGCTCATGGAGACATAGGACTTATTGGCCAGCGGGAAGAAGATCGCCTTGACCAGAACCGTCACCAGCAGGATGGCGATGCCGAAGTTGCCAACCAGATGGAACAGCCAGTCGATGACATAGAACATCGGCTTGGTCAGGAAGTAGAACCAGCCCCAGTCGATCAGGAGATCGAAACGGTCGATGCCGATGCTCTCCTCATAGGAGGCCAGCAGCTTGGTTTCCTTGGCACCGGCAAACAGATAGGTGCTGGCTTCCTGCGTGCTGCCGGCCGCAATGGAAACCGCGTCGCCCAGGTAATCGGCCTGGAAATTGTCGGTGGCCTTGTTGTAGCTGAAGCTCGGCTGGAAGCTGGTGCCCGGCTCCGGCGCAACCGTTGCCGCCCAATACTTGTCGGTGAAGCCAACCCAGCCTCGGTTTGCCTTGGCTGGCATGGTCTTGCCGTCTTCGGCGATGGTCTTGTACTTGATCTCGTGCAGGCCTTCGTCACCGGTCACACCGATCAGGCCTTCATGAAGGATGTAGAAGCCTTCGGTGTGCGGCGTGCCGTTGCGGACAATCAGGCTGTAGGGATAGAGCGTCAGATCGCCGCCCGTGTTGTTGGTCACCGACTGGGTGACCTTGAACATGTAGTTCTCGTCAATGGAGAAGGTGCGGCTGAACACGGCGCCTTCGCCATTGTCCCAGGTCAGGGTGACCGGCGTGCCGGGGGTCAGATTGCTTTCGCCCGCAACGGTCCACACCGTGTCTGCACCCGGCAGTTTCACCTGTGCGCCCGGTTCCGCCACCCAGCCATTGTCCGCATAGAAGGCACCCTGCGTGCCCTTGGGCGAGAACAGGGTGATGAGCGGGCTGCCCTTGTCAACCGTCTCGCGGTAGTCCTTCAGGCGCAGGTCATCGACCCGGGCACCGGTCAGGCTGATGGAGCCGCTCAGGCGCGGTGTCTCGATGGAAACGCGCGGTGCCGCTGCAATCGCCTGCTCACGGCTGAGCGGGCCGGTGGCTTCACCTGCAGAACCGGGGACGCCAGCCGTGCCGGGTGCGGCACCGGGCGTTGCGCCGGGTGCCGGAGTGCCGGCCTGCTGTGCCTCGGCCTGCTGCTGCGCGGCCTGCTGAGCCTGCTCCAGCTGCGGCCGGGCGACAAAATACTGCCATCCGAGAAGGACCACCAGCGACAGCGCGATGGCGATGAATGTGTTGCGGTTGTCAGCCATGAGCTGCGGTTACCCCTGTCTCTGTCCTGACCCCTGTGCGGGTTCCTTGCCTTGTGCCTGCCCGCCTGCCTTTGGCTTGCGGTTGTCACGGCGGCCCTGCCATGATCCGTTGCCCTTGCGCTCCAGAGCAGGCTTGAGCCCTGAGTTAAGCTCTCTGACCAGATCTGCAAAGGGCTGATTCAGCGCGGCGCGGCGTCCGATGATCACAAAATCCGCACCGGATGGTACGGTCTCGTCCTCAAGTTGCGCAACAGCCGCGCGCAGCCGTCTCTTGATCCGGTTCCGCTCGACCGCGTTGCCGGTCTTTTTGGTCACCGTGTAGCCGACGCGGGCGGGGCCTTCATCCGCGCGTTTCAGGCCCTGTAACGCAAAAGCGCGCCGGTCTGTCCGTCCACCTTTGGCGACGGCCAGAAACTCGGAGCGCTTTTTAAGAGTTTTCATGTGCTGCGGCGTTCTGAAATCCAGAGCCTCGAAAGGGTGGTCCGAAGCGCCGCTGCAGGGCGCTATCAGGCGCTCAGGCTCTTGCGGCCCTTGGCCCGGCGGCGGGACAGGACCAGACGGCCATTCTTGGTCGCCATGCGTGCGCGGAAGCCATGACGGCGCTTGCGGACGAGGCGGCTGGGTTGATACGTACGCTTCATTTTTCTATTCCGCGCCGTCGCGCGGCCCTTTTATTTGAAACTTGAGGCTGGATGCATCCTGCCGCCACAAGGCAAGCCTGCTCCATGAGACAGGCCGGATGCCGGTCCGAGTCGAGCGCGCTTATACGAGGGCTCTGGCGGTGAGTCAACGCAGAACCGCCTTTTCCCGCGCCATTGCATGGCTTTGCCCTGCCTGCAGGCCGCAGGAGGCAGGATTTGCACAGCTGGCTCAGGTTCCGCCGGGTCCATGCTACCCTGCACCTGTCCGCCGGCCGGGGGAATCGCCACTGCGCAACGGCTTGCTGGCGGGGTGGCTGACATGACGCCTGTGCCGGGTTATAAAGCAGAAGCAGGTGCTTGGGGCGGATGAGGGGCGCTGGAGCAGAGTGATGAAGCACGAACAGCCGCCCACGGCGTCCGGAGGGGCCACTCCGCCCCCCGGTGAAGGGCTGCCTGCCGTTCCGCCTGCTCCTGTTCCCGCAGGAGGGGCTGTCCGGCGCCGCTCGGCCGGCCTGTCCGGCAAACTGCTGCTTCTGACAGTGCTTTTCGTCATGCTGTCGGAAGTCTTTGTCTATGTGCCGTCAGTCGCCAACTTCCGCAGCACATGGCTGAAGGACAAGCTCACCACCGCCGGTGTGGCCGCCGCCGTCCTGTCCGAAACCAACACCATCGCCCCGCGCCTGCAGGAAGAGCTGATGCGGGTGACGGGGGCCGTCGCCATCTCTCTCACCCACAAGGGCCGCCGCAGCCTGATCGCCATGAGCGGCCTGCCGGAGGAGATCCGCTATGTCATCGACATGGAGGAAGAGACGCCCTGGAGTGCCATCCGCGACAGTGTCGAGGTGCTGTTCTCCGATGGCTCCGGCCTGATGCGCGTCAGCCAGCCGCTGCCGATGGGCTCCAGCGCCGGGGATGACGTGCAGAAGGTGGATATCGTGCTTCCGGTCGCCATGCTGCGCAAGGACATGCTCGCCTTCTCGGGCCGCATTCTCGGGCTGACGCTGATCATCTCGGTGATCACGGCCAGCCTCGTCTATCTGGCGCTGCGCTGGATGTTCGTGCGCCCGCTGCAGCGGCTGTCGGCGTCCATGGCCCGCTTTGCCGAAGATCCCGAGGATACGGCGCGCATCATTGTGCCGGGCGGACGTGACGACGAGATCGGCGATGCGGAAAAGCGGCTGGCTGACATGCAGCGGGGCCTTTCCCGCGCCCTGCACCAGAAGCAGAGGCTCGCCGACCTGGGCCTTGCCGTCTCCAAGATCAACCATGACCTGCGCAACCTTCTGGCTTCGGCGCAGCTGTTCATGGAGCGTATCGAGCATGTGCCCGATCCGACCGTGAAGCGGCTGGTGCCGAAGATCCTGGCGACGCTCGACCGTGCGGTTGGCTACACCCAGGCCGTGATGGCCTATGGCAAGGCGCGGGAAGAGCCGCCGCGCCGCCGCCTGATCCGCCTCGAGCGGGTGGTGAGCGACGTGGCCGAGCTGCTGGCGCTTGCCGAGCATCCGGGCATCGAATTCGAGAGCCGCGTGGCCGAAGGCTTCGAGCTGGAGGCAGATCCGGAGCAGCTGTTCCGGGTGCTGGTGAACCTGTGCCGCAATGCCGTGCAGGCGATGGAAGCCGGTGCGGATGCCGCCCATGTCTGCCGCCTGACCATTGAAGCGGCGCTGATTGAAGGCGAATGCCTTATCCGCGTCAGGGATACCGGGCCGGGCATTCCCCCTGCCGTGCGTGCCGGCCTGTTCCGGGCCTTCCAGAGCGGGGCAAAGAACGGTGGCACCGGCCTGGGCCTTGCCATCGCCCTTGAAATCGTCCGCGCCCATGGCGGCCGCCTCGTGCTGGAAGACACCGGGCCCGGCACCACATTCTGCATCCAGCTGCCCCAGCGTGCCGCGCCGGAGGCGTGACCCGCTGCCGGCGAGCCCGGCAGGCCGGGAGCTTCTCAAGCCCGTTTGGTGCCTGAGTCTTTTCAGCGCGTGATGCGTCAGCATCAAAAGCCTTGGTATGAGACGCGGGGTGCGGTGAAACGGTGTTTTCGCCGTCCTTACTATCCGGCAGAGCCTTGGCTGGCGGGCACAGGGGCTCCTCCCGCCCACAGTTCAAATCAGTTCTGAAGGCGTTTGATGCGGCGTGGGGGCGGGGCCCTTTGCCGGATATGTTATCCACCGCCGTGCACAGGCTTTCTGCAAAGTTTTCACCGCAGGAGTCTGCGGTTTTTCAGCGCCGGATAAAAAAACTCGAAAACGCCCCTTGCAATCCTCTCGGGAGGCCGGTAGATACCCCCTCGTTCGCAGCCGCCGCGGCAACGCGGTGAACGAACAGCTGTTTGGTTTCCTTGCAGGTATATCCGCAAGTCCAGCAACCAGACACTGCCTCACACAGGCACTGCGCGCCCGTAGCTCAGCTGGATAGAGCACCAGACTACGAATCTGGGGGTCAGAGGTTCGAATCCTTTCGGGCGCGCCATTTTGTTTTCACCACATTCAAAAGCGCCTAAGACTTTGAATGGTAAGGTCAAATTTGCGGTTCTAAACACCTCATTTCGTGCATAACGAAGACGCTCTGCGAACATCAATTTCAGTACCGCACGACGCCCATCGAAGTCCTCGGAAGCCCATAAATTCCAAGGGTTTGCGAGGAAGGTCAGCGCGGTTCTAAGTGTATCGTCGAAGTTGCTGGCAGGGCGCAACGATTTCGCCGCGCGCTCCTTCGCAATGATCTTCTCATCTTCGAGATCGCGAATGCGCTCTTCGAACTTCGCGATGACGCGCGGCTCACTCACATCAAGGATTCGCTCCAGCAGTTTATCGACATCGCGTTCGATCTTCGCGATGTGCGCTTGCAGCGCCTTCGCCTGGTCCTTCGAGTTTGCCGAGAGACCATCCCACCACTTGCGCAACATGCGCTCAGCGACATGGAAGAGTTTCTCATTCGGCTGCACTGCGTGAAGCAGCGCTGCGAACTCGCCATGAATCTGATCACGGCGGATCGACTTGCCGTAGCTCGCGCAGCCACGCTGAGGGCAGAGATAATAAGGATGGCGACTGACCCGGCCTTTTGACCAGCAGGCCGTCAGTGGCGTCGAGCAGTCATTGCAGAGCACATAACCGCGAAGCGGGAAGTCCTCGCTCACATTCTGGCGGCGCGGCGCTGTCGTTTTGCCGTTCAGCTTGTCCTGAATGCGCTTGAAGGTCTCATAGGAGATCAGGCCCTCATGCTGGCCCTCGCGCAGCGGAATGTCCCACTTCGGCGCTTCGACATACCCGGCATAGACACAATTACGCAGCAGGATCGAGACGCGCTGATGGCGCACGATGCCGCGCGTGTCTTTGGGGAAGAGAGGATTGTCCTGAAGGAAGCGCATCACGTCCGCCGCTGTCTCGAAGCGGTTGGAGGCGAAGCCTTCCAACGCTTCTTGTACGACCGACGCGACGGGCTCGCAGCGGCGCAGCATGCGCCCGCCATTCTTCACCGAATAGTATTCATATCCGACAGGTGCCTGGAACGGCCAATAGCCATTCATCAAGCGCGCCTTCATGCGGCGCAGTGTCTGCTCGGCATTCTTTTGGCGGAAGTGCTGTGCGAAGGTCGCGTGAATGTTCTCGACCATCATCGAGTCTGCGTCGTCATTGAATTCCATCTTTGGGCTGACGAGCCTGCCACCCGCTTCGCGGAGCAGATCGCGCAAATCCCAATGCCCGCGAATATCGCGCGCGAAACGATCAATCGCATCAATGATGACGGTATATCCTGCGCTGCGGTTCTTCTTGAGGAACGCCACCATCGCGCCCATGCCGGGGCGGTTAGTGACACCGCCGGTCATGCTGTCTGTAAAGACCTCGTGCACATCGAAACCGGCGAAGCGCGCATACTCGCGGCAGGTGGTTTCTTGTGAGCGCAGGCTTGTCCCGCGCATGCCAGCTTTCTCTTCGCTGACGCGACAATAGATTACGGCTGGCTTAGTGTTTGAATCGGTCATGCGCTGCCTCCGTCAGGTTTCGATGCGCTCTCCATGTTGGTTGATGGAAGCAGCGTACCATTTTCAGGAGCGGAGGCGGACGCCTCGTTAAACTCCGCGAAGATCAGTCCACAGAGATCGACCGAATGACCGAGGCGGGCAAAGTGCCCCATGATCGACCAAAGCGTATGGAGGAATTCGACCTCCTGTTCTTCGGTCATAGCAAGATCAGCGATATCCGCCCGATAATCCTCAGGATCAAACTGAGGGGCTGGGGCGAGCGCCGGAGCCAGTGAAGCCGAAGAAATCAGCTCGGCCTTGCTGTTATTATCTATTGTATCGATCCCGCTCATCTTCAGCCTCCTTTCCAGCTCTTCTTTAAGCTGTGCTGATAATATAGAACATTTAGCGAGCAAACAAGGAAATCATTCCTAATTCATTCAGTTGCTTGCCCGATTGTTGGTTATGAAAATGCCCGCCGCAATGGAGCGACAGGGCAAACTAATCAGTTTTTGCTGGTGTTGCCTGGTCTGGGCGTTAGGTTTCAGAAAGTTAGCAGGGCGCGGGGGATCAGATTTATTGACGCTCATGCATGGCAATCGCCTGATGCTGAATGTGCGGTTCTCCACGGAGGCAGCTCATGCTCTGCTTTATGGCTTTTGCATCGGGCTACCTGTGAAAGAGGTTGCCGCGATTGCTCGTGTCAGCCCAAGGGTCGCGCGGGCTGTCTATATCGCGATACGCGACGAACTCGCAGAGCCGCAATTCTCGATCTGGCATCAGATGCGCACGGCGTCGCTTTACGATGCCACGCCCATCGATCTGCACCTGACCACATTGGCCGAGCCAATCGCGACTTGTTACTTCGACCGCTTCTGCCAACGGAATTACGCGCTCGGCAACAGGCAAAGCCGCCTGTGCCGGAAATGTCCGATCCCGGCAGCGCTTCGCGCCAACCTGGACGAGACGGACCAGGACCACGCACGCGGCCTGGCTGAAATGATCGTCCGAGAAGCCGACGGCGCGCGTGCCTTTTATGCAGTATCGGGCATTCGGGAGAAGCCCTTCGTCTCTCTGCCATACCTACAGATCATGCACTACCGGACGGTGACAACTGCTCTGGACGCGGTACGAAAACGCAGTGGAGCAATCGATCTTGAAGCCGAGACACCGCTGTCACCTCGGACCCTTTACAGGCGCATGGTGGATCAACTTGAAGCGTTCAGGGTGGAGGTTGGATTGCCACAGAAGGAGAGATAGCGCTCTTCGCAAGATGTGCGGGGTAGTACCCGCAATCTTGGCAAGGGGGCCGCTGCGCGCCCCCGTTGCATCCCCCAGGCCGTGGCGAAATTGCGGCACCGAGCCTCATTGCGCCATCGAAACGTTCGCCGTTTCATCGCGCTTGGATGGAGGGCGTTCCGCCCTGTCCAAGACCTTGACCCTGACCAGGCGTGATTGCCGCTGGACCACAACCATGGGCGTCCGCCGCCCTTGGAACCCTCGCCGATGGGTTTCGCCCATGGATACGACCAAAGGGCGTTCCTGCCCTGTGGACACCAGACCAACCGTCCGCCGGTTGGATGCCTCCTATCTCGGCCTGGTTGATTTGTGCGCTTCGGCGGCCCGGAAAAATGCTGATGCATTATCGGGTATAATCGGGTATAATCGGGTATGGAATTGGATATAAAGGCGACCCGATTATGAGGGAGCCGAAGATCATATTAACCCAGGACCTCGTTAAACTCATCGCTGAAATCGATGAGTTTAAGGGGCGATGGGATGCCCTGAAAACGCTTTCACCTGACCGGCTGGACGCGCTGCGCAAAGTCGCCACGGTCGAAAGCGTTGGCTCATCCACACGCATTGAAGGGGCAAAGCTTTCCGACGCGCAGGTCGAAGAGCTTCTCTCCAACATCAAGATGCAGTCCTTCAACACGCGGGACGAGCAAGAGGTCGCCGGTTACGCCGAGGCGATGGACCTTGTCTTTCAGGCTTTCGATGATCTGCGCCTGACCGAAAACCACATCTTCCAGCTTCACCAGACCCTGCTGCGTCACAGTGTGAAAGATGAGCGGCATCGCGGCTCCTACAAAACCCTGCGCAATGATGTCGTGGCCTTCGACGCGGACGGCAAAGAGCTCGGCGTCGTATTCGAGACGGCAACGCCGTTCGACACGCCGCGCGATATGGAAGCGCTGGTTGCCTGGGCCCGCAAAGCCATCGACGAAGAAAGCCTGCACCCGCTGCTGATCGTCGCGGTCTTTATTGTCCAGTTTCTGGCGATCCACCCCTTCCAGGACGGCAATGGACGGCTTTCGCGCGTCCTGACCACCTTGCTTCTCCTTCGGGCTGGATATGTCTATGTGCCCTATGCCTCGCTGGAGCGCGTGATCGAGGAAAATAAGGACCTCTACTACAAGGCCCTGCGGCGGACACAAACCACGCTCAAAGGCGAGGCTCCAGACTGGGAGCCATGGCTGGGATTTTTCTTTCGCGCCCTAAAGAAACAAAAGGACAGCCTGGCGAAACGCCTCGACCGAGAGCGGGAGGAGGAAAGCGCGGACGATGCACTGCCAGAGCTTTCCATGCAGATATTAGCGCTGTTCAAATCCCATGAACGGCTGACACCGGCGGCAATCGAGCGAGAGCTTGGGGCCAACCGTAACACGCTCAAAGTACGGCTGCGGGAGCTTGTCGAGGCTGGCCGGATCAAAAGGCACGGGAAGGCGCGAGCGACCTGGTACACACGGGGCTAGCGGGTCCTGAGCGAAGCAGAATGTAAACGTTTGCATAATCCGACCGAAGTTTTTCCTATTAAAACGCTCCGATCATGGTCTAAGTACTTAACAAGCGGTTAAATTGCAGGGCAACATTTCACATTGGAGGGAAGCTATGTTCGCAGAAGTTCAAGGACCTTCGTTCATATTCTGGCCGGTTGGTACTGGCGACACGACAACAATAGTTGTGAGCGAGGAGGAAGTCGTTCAGATAGACATTAACGACAAGCAGATGGCTGATGAGGAAGGCAACGAGCACATTCCCATCGTCGATGAGCTTGTCGCCAAACTTCCCGAACGCGATGGGAAGCCCTATCTTTCTTGTTTTATTCTCACCCATCCCGATCTTGATCATTGTCGCGGTTTCACCGATTTGCTCGACCGAGTGACAATTGGCGAAATTTGGCACACTCCCCGAATCTTCAGGGAGTACGAGGATGAATGCGATCTGTCTGACGATGCAATTGCGTTCAGAAAAGAAGCTCATCGGCGCGCCAAGCGCAGTATTGAAGAAAGTGGTGACCCCGGGAGTGGTGATCGCGTTCGTCTCATCGGTTACAGCAACCTGTTTGAGCCAGGCGAGCGTTACGAGGGTTTTCCTCAAGACGAATTTTATACTCGCCCCGGCCAAAGCATCACGATGCTAGATGGCGTGGACGCAAGTGACCGCTTTCATGTGTTTGTGCACGCTCCATTTAAGGATGGGTTAGCAGACGCTCGCAATGAGACCAGTTTGGCGATGCGCGTCACCATTGGCTCGCAAGAAAATGTCATGAAGGGACTTTTTCTTGGCGATCTTTCATATCCGACGCTTATGCAAATATTTGAACAAACACACGCTCACGACAACGAGGATAAGCTAGAGTGGAACGTTCTTTTGTCTCCGCATCATTGCTCGAAGAAGGCGATGTATGAAGACGATGTTCTGCAGGACGACGTCATGACTGAATTTGCGGAAAGCCAGCTCTCACCAGGTTATATTATCGCCAGCTCCAACGAGTTTCCTCACTCGAACAGCTCCGGCGATAATCCACCACATCGCAGGGCGCGGAACCGCTATGAAGAAATCATGAATGATAAATTTCTCTGCACAGGAGAGGTTAGTACCCCCGAGCAGGTGCAGCCGATCATATTCAGCGTTACCGAAGACGGGATCACGTTGGATATTGCTGACTACGAGATGTCTGAAAGTGCAGAGACCACACTAAAGGCCGCTGTAGCAGAAGCGAGAGGAACCAATACACCGCCTGCGACTAAAGTCGGCTTTGGTGCCGTATGAGTTCAGAGGGGCAGAGCTGGGCTCTAGATCAACTCAATGAAATTGCGAGAGTTTCAAATGGCGCATTAGAAGTCTGTAGCGTTGAAGAACCTGCTGCAGAAGGCGGTGTATTAACGCTCACAGTCTCCGTTGACTGTCGGGCTTTCGCACGTGCTGAAGGCGGGATACCCTTAAAGGCACGTGAGCGCTTGCGGATCACCGTTCCCTCACATTTCCCACTATCAAAACCAGACGCCTACTTCATACACAAGCGCTATGCCGACTTTGCACACGTTCAGTGGGGCGACTCGATCTGCTTGTATCAAGCACCAGAAGTCGAGTGGGTGCCTTCCCAAGGTATGTTTGGTTTTATAGAGCGCATTGACGATTGGCTAAGGGCAGGAGCTGCAAACGAACTCGATCCAGTAGGAATGCCGCTGCATCCTCCTGTCGCCTATACAACCGGCAATTACTCAATTGTGCCAACTGTAAATACGCCAACGCCGTCCCATTCATTTTGGGGCGGGTTCGTGCAGGTAACGCGGGATAGCGAGGTTTCCGCAGAGCTAGGTGATTGGTTTGCCTACGGGGATGATCGCCCGGAAGGTCGGATCGCGAGTGCGATCCTTCTCTCAACGACAATGCCTCATGAATATCCTGCCACAATGATTGACCTCATCAAAGCCTTGGTGGCGCGCGGGTTACCGCTGGATATTATCCATACTATTGTCAACCTAGGGGCCTTAAGCACGCCAGAGGGGAAGCCGTCGTTCTTTATCCTTGGTGCGGCAATGCGCGGTATCGTCGGCGGCGAGATGCGTCAGCACTTGGCATGCTGGAAGATCGACCCTGACCAAAGCCAATTGTTGCGGGACGCCGTTATGGCGACGACGCCCGACGAGCCCAAAGATGTTGAGGCTTTCTACTCTTGGGCTGCTAGTGCAAAAGTTGAATGGTGTCCGATTCTTGAGGATCGGCCCGAAATAGTGGAGCGTCGCGATTCCCAATCCTCGTCCGCTTTTTGGAAAGGAAAAAGAATTGCTGTTCTCGGGTGCGGTGCGATCGGTAGTGCAGTCGCCGCCATATTGGTACGGGCCGGGGTTGATCGTCTCGAACTGTATGACAACAAAGTTGTTACACCTGGCGTTCTAGTTAGGCAGGGCTTTGATCGCAGGCAGATCGGCTACACAAAGTGCAGTGCGTTGCGCGTTCAACTGATCGGCATTCGTTCAGACATAGAGATAACAGCACATCATAGAAACGTCCTCAACGTGCTAAGAAGCCAGGACGAGTTTGACCAGCTTTTTGGGGTGGACATTGTTATTGACGCCACCGCCTCTCGATCCGTCTCGACGGCCCTGGAGTTACATTTCCGTCATACGCCGAAAGAGCATTCGCCTATCATCACCATGGTCCTTGGCCACAATGCCGATTATGGCCTTCTGACCCTTGTAAAGAAATCGCATGTCGGAATGTCCTTAGATGTGGACAGGCGCACCAAGTTGTCGTTGGGCGACTCCGGAAATGGACATGCCTATCTAGAGGAATTTTGGCCAACGCAAGCAAGTCGTCGTCAACCATTTCAGCCCGAGCCCGGTTGCTCTAGCCCGACATTTCGGGGGTCTTACGCCGACGTACTCAGCGTAACGTCAAGAATGACAAACGTCGCGGCTGTATGGTTGTCTAAGGACGCCGTGGCACCAAGGGCTTTTGCATTAAATCTGTCAGGTGAAAACCTCAACGCGCAGGTTCGTGAGATTGAGTTAGAGTGGTCGCCGTACTTGATCGTCCCCGACCGTCGTCATGGCTTTCAAATACGCCTCCGTAAGGAAGCCTTCGCAACATTGCTATCTTGGGTTCGCCGGTCAGAGCGGGTCCGCGGGAGAAAAGTTGAAACTGGTGGCGTGCTTTTTGGCGAAATCGACGATCTGCTAAAAGTCATCTGGATTGACGAGGTAAGCGGTCCACCGCCAGACAGCGTAGCCTCGCCAGAAGGCTTCGTATGCGGAACGGCCGGTGTGGCTGAAATGAATGACGAGAAAGTAGCACGAACGACAGGTTCGGTTTCATTCATGGGAATGTGGCACACCCATCCGGAAGGCATACCCGTCCCTAGCACAACAGATTTGGGAGCAATGAAAGAGCTTCTCGGTCAAGACTCAACTTTCCTGGGCCGAAATTTTCTCATGATGATAGTAGGAGGATCATCGAAGTTGCCCTTAGTCTCCTCGACGGTGTTCCAAAGGTCCGACTATGCCAAGTAGCCAGAACCCATATATCGCAATTGCACTTTCGGGGGGGGGCGCCAGAGCCATGGCATTTCACCTTGGATGCTTGAGGGCGCTACATGATCATGGAATCCTAGAGAGGGCCAAAGTGCTTTCGACTGTATCCGGCGGCAGCGTGATCGGGGCGGCTTGGGCGTACAGCGAAACTAGCTTCCAAGAATTTGACGATAAAATCGTCAAAATACTACGCCGTGGACTACAGTGGGAAATAGCGCGTGACGTTTTCTGTAGTCGCAAAATTGTTGGAATAGTTGCAACATTGTTGGTGACTGGTGGGCTTTCATTTTTAATAGCGGTTCTTGGATTTGTGATAGCTCGCGCGCGCCGTTGGCTGGGGTTGCCCTTAATGCCGCTAGAGCGCTGGTTAGGCTCGCTTTCACGAAAGCTTCCTATTTGGGCTAGCCTCACGACTGCTTTCGAGGCCGCATTGGCTCGGACGCTCTTTGGAAATCGTCGCATGAATGAAGTGGGACGAAATGGGCTACACGCGATCATAAATGCTTGCGACCTCCGCACTGGGACGGCTTTTCGCTTCGGTTCTGAGAGATCAGGCGGTTGGCGCTATGGGGATATAGTAGGTGAATCACCATTGGTAGCAAAAGCCGTGGCTGCTTCTGCCGCGTTCCCTATTTTGCTGCCGCCACTTATCGAAACTTTCGAATTTGAACAGAAAGGTTTTCGGAGACTGGATACTGTCTCCCTTACTGATGGGGGCGTGTATGACAACCTCGGTGTGGCGGTTGTGGAGCCAGGACGATCCCATGATTACGCCCACGCTTATCCCGTGACTCATGTCATTAGCCTCAACGCAGGTGGTGGCCAGTTCGAGGGTGAAGAGCAACACTACTGGTGGTTAGGTCGAGTTGTTCGATCTTTCGGAGCAGTCCATCGCAAAGCACAGGACGCGGTTTATGGTCGTCTTCATAAGTACGTTCAGACCGGGGATTTAGAGGGCTTTGGGATGGTTTACTTAGGCCAGCAGGATAGTCGCCTTCCGACAGTTCCCGCTGACCTCGTTCGGAGAGAAGAGGTGAAGGATTATCCGACTGATTTTGCCCCAATGTCTCAGAAAAGCCTGGAGCTGCTTGCCAGTCGTGGCGAGCAGCTTACGCAGATCATTGTCGACAGATATCTTGCCACGATTTCTAACTGACCTAAGCGTTAAGTTAAGTGGTAAGCCACGCATATTTTTCCGGTTTCTCCCGTACATCGCGCAGCAGACCTGCTAGTTCGGACCTTTCCCAAAAGTTCGGCATATCGACGGTGAAGAAGCCGTGATCGCGGGAATCGAGCAGACCCTTGTCGCCGCCCGTAGCGCGGCGAATGTCTTCGACCTGAAGAAGCGGGCGCGATTGCTCGCCGAGATTATCACCAGAACCACTGACCTGGTTCATGTTGACGTTAAAACCGCGCACCATGACGGAGGTGCGGCCAGATCGATGCTCGATATCGCGTAGCGTCTCTGTATCGGGAAGGCCGCGATAGATCGTGTGCGCGACGGCCTTCTTCCAGATGCGTGCCGTCTCTTTCCCGTAGCGGCTTTCAATTTGCGCGGCGGCGTTCTGAAACACGCCCAGAAAGTTGATCCCGCCCTGACGATAGAGGGTGAGGATTTCATGGAAGTTGGAGACGTAAAGCTGCCCCCATTCCTCGCCGATGACGAGGGCGCGCAGCGGCCCATGTGCATCGGCAAAGCGTTCAATGACGGCGGCGGCCATCGCGCCGACAAAGGTGCGACTGGTTTCCGAGCGCGCCGATCCGATGATGAAGAGCGCGGTGCGCTCGCTCTTCATGTCGGCAGGGTCGAAGCTATTGCGATCCGTCGCGGCGCGGCCAGCCGTGCCGGGCTGATATCCTTGCAAACGCTCGATGATGAGCGAGGAGTAGGCATTCCACTGGTCACGGGACTTGGTCAGCGCGGCGAGTTGCCTGCACATACCTGAGTCATCCTGCATCCGACCGTCAGCGGCCCAGACGAGCAGGTCTTGCTGTATTTCTTTCTCTCCGCGACCGAAGAAGTCCCACAGGCCGCCCGGCGTGCAAGACCAACGCGAGGAGGGATAGAGCGCCGATATTTTGTTGTAGAGCGCGAACATGGTGCGCACGCCCTGTCCAATCCAGCGATGCGATGAATGCGCCTCGACCGGCACCAGATAGCTCGCGGCATCGTAAGCAATCTCACCGACGATAGATCGCAATTCGGGACGCGCCGCGACTTCGAGCAGCCGCGTGTTCATGTTGAAGGAATCAGATGGATAGCCGTGGAGCCCGCCGGGATTGATGAAGCGGACGCGATACCCTTGCCGCTCTAATGTCTTCCAAGACACCCAGGCGAGTTCGGCGTCTTTGGGATCGGTAATGATCTTCGAGAGATGCGCGGTTCTGGGCGACACTAGGTTGACGCCAAGAAACCGCGTCAGTTTTCCCTTACCTGCCTGCGCATCGATGGCAACCGGCTCAGTGCCGTCATAAACGGCTGGGCTTCCTTTGAAGAAACCCAGCTCAATGCCCCGCCGGATGTTGCGATAGGCCGGGATGAGTGCGCTCATAGCAACCCGGAATCCCGCATTGTCTGTTCGTCATCGAGCGCGGCATTGCCGAGTTGACCGCTCGGATTGGCGTCCAGCATCGCCTGAAGCTGGGCGCTGGCTTGAGCTTCGGCCCGTATGCGCGCAACCCGCATTTCCTCGGCATCGCGCCAGGCGAGCCGCTGCGCTGCATGGGATTCCAGCATCCAGGCAAAATTGTAGATTTCCATGATTCGAGAGAAGGCGCTCACCGGCGGTTCTCCTCTTCATCGTCCCAACTGGCATAGTTGAACGGTTCTCGCGGGGCGGGCGGCAACGCTTGCTGGCTATAAGGTGGCGGCAGGACTTCTTCACGAAGCGGCGCTGAAGCGGGCGCGCCTTCATTGTCGTCCACCAGCAGAAACTGAACGCCGACAGACCCGCCGACGTATCCGATCACCATCATGTGGCTGAGGTAGCCCCAGTTGATGTGAACGCCCAGAAACACATTCACGAACAGGGCGAACGCGGGCACGATCCACATGCCAACAAGGCCGCGCCCAACAAAGGCGCGCGCTTCTTCGGGTTCGATAGAGAGCTTGCCGGGATGCAGTGGCTTGTTCCAGGCACATATCGCGAGGATCGTCAGCACGAATGCGATGAAGGCAAACAGAGCAAAGGCGACAAGCACGAGCGCCCAGATCGCGCCAAAGATAAGCAGGACGACTGTTTTCTCGTCGTTATGATTGTTCGAAGCCATGAGATATCTCCCTTTGAATGAGCGCTATCGTTCGAGCCGGAGCCCGATGGAGGAACCACGCGACAAGCTGCGCCCGGTCTCGCTGCGCGCGAAGGACAGGAAGCGGCCAACATCCCGGCGCAGCTCCAGGAGCTGTTCGGCCTGTCGCTTGCGAAGGTCTTTGAATTGCGCCTGAAGGATAGCGCGCTGTTCGAGCTGCTTCTCGATCAGCTTTTGGCGCTCATCGGCCTGACGCTCGCGAGAACGCGTGGCCTCATCTTCATTCTGACGCCGGACTTCCTGATATCGGCCTGTCAGCCGATGCCAGAGTCCGCGCAGGCCGCTCGGCAGCCGCGCGGCGCGCGCCAGTGTTTCTTCGTTCCATTCGGTGCGCTGGCGAGCATCCAGCTTCGCGCGTGCGTCGCGATGCAGATGCGTCATTTCCATTTTGTAGTGGGCGAGCGTCGCGGATCGCTGGCGGAACTGCGCACGCGACTCCTCGACATGGCGGCGGATCGCCGGAACCATCGTCTTGCCAAGGGACGCCTTGGTCGCTTCTACGCTGTTGAGGGCTTCGGCGCTCCCAAGGCGTCCGGCAACGTCGCGGGTCTTTTCCCCGACCATGCGCGTGAGCGAATGGACTTCTCCGGAATGATCGACCACGACATATCCGCGTTTGTCACCGCGCGCGAGGTGGAAGCCATGTTCACCGAGGGCATGCTCGAACGCCTTGCGTCCGTCCGAGTTGTTCCAGCATTCCTGCAGGGTGGCCTTGAGCCAACGCGGATCGATATTCTGGCGCTTGGCTTGCTGCCATTCGGCGAGCGTGAAGTTGGTCGGGTTGCGTTCGGCGGCATTCACCAGCCCGCGCGGCATCTTCCAGCCGTTTTCAAGGTATAGATCGCGGGAGAGGGATTGCAGCTTCGTCTTGTAGAAAGACATCTGCTTGGCCGTCATGGTCTCAGCATCGATGCGCGACCAGGCGCAATGCGCATGACGGCGGCCTTCCTTCTCGTGGAAGACCACGACGCGCGGTTGTCCTTGAAGGCCAAGGCGCTCTTCGGCGCAGTCGATGGCGTTGATGAAGGTGCCGACCGGCACGCGCTCACCTTCAGGCGGACTGAACGAGAGTGAGAAGAGATATTGCTTGCACTTTGTGCCGCGCGAGATGGCCTCGACTTCCTTGAACGCCTCTTTCAAATCGTTCGAGGCGAAGCCGCGCACTTCGTGCAACTCGACATGCTCGTTGTCATCGGTGCGCAGCAGGTGAGTGGCGAGATTTGCGCCGCCCGCGCGCTGAGAGCCTTTGAGGATCATGGCGCATCCTCCGGCTTGAGCCCGAGTGCGAGCAGGAACAGACGCCGCAACTCGCGGACGTCGCGCAGCGCGGTGAACAGTTCTTGCTCGGTTTCCGGTGTCATCGGTAGCGAGCCGATATTCACGGCATGGGCGAGTTGGTTGAGATTATTGGCAAGCCGGGAGCGACCGAGCAGGGCGAGGCCCTTCGCCAATGCAACGCGGTCTTCGACCGCGAGGCCTGTTCGGCGGGAGCGCAAGGGTGCCCCAAGCGCTTTGGCTTTCATGTACGCCCCCAGCGGAGCGCCCGCAGCCTCCACAGCTAAGCGGGCGCGTTCCTCTTCACTCAATCTTATTGAAAAGGGGGCGGGGCGTTTCGCTTTAGGAGGGACAGTCGCGGCGTTGTGATTGAAAGTGCCATCTAGGGACATGGTGGCACCGGAGGCTTGCCAGCCTTCAGGTGCTCAAGATGGGTGTTCCAATCGGCTAAAACTTCGAATAATTCGTTCGAAGTCGCGCCCTCAAGGCGCGCCATTTTCTCACCGATTGCACGATATCATGCGAAAGTAATTGCCTATCGTGTACCGGGGCCGATCTTCATATCCATACTTGCTTGCTCAGAACATAAAAACGGCGGCATCCGGCGGGAAAAAGTTCGCACGCCCCGGATGTTGAGAACTATCGAAAAACAAGTGGCACCGGCCGGTGGGCCGATGCCGGATTGTGATTGGGCCTTCGGCCTCACCCTTGCCGGGCGTCGTAGAGCGCAACCGCGTCGGCACCGGCCGGAAACTGTTGGCGGCCTGATGTGTCGTAGACGGCATTCCAGACTGCCCGGGCCACATCCTCTTCCTTGGTTGTCATGGCGGGATAGGCGTAAGCCTCGAAGATGGGTGTTGCAAAACCGGCATAGGCTGGCGGGATCAGATCCTCGATCCGCACATCCGTATTCTGTGCAAAGCGCGTCGTCGGGGCATAACCTGGTTCCACCAGTTTCGCCCGGACATTGAAGCAGCCAAGCTCATGCGCGAGCGATCCGGTGAAGCCCTCGATGGCCTGCTTGCTGGCGGTGTAGGCCGCAGCAAGTGGCATGGCGGCCAGCGTCGCGCTCGATGTCACGTTGACGATCACACCGGAGCGGCGTTCGCGCATCTGCGGAATGACCGCCTGGCACATCGCCATCACGCCGAACGTGTTGGTAGCGAAGACCTTGCGGACATGTGCCATGGGCGTCGCCTCGAATGCGCCGGCCACACCGATGCCGGCATTGTTGACCAACACGTCGATAGGGCCGGCGGCGGCGATGGTTTCCGCGATGCTTTCATCGCTTGTCACATCGAGCGGCAGGAGACGCAACAGCGGCGAAGCAGGAAAAAGGCTGGTGTCAGGGCGGCGCATCGTGGCGATGACAGTCCACCCCTTGTCGAGGAAGTGGCGTGCCGTTTCCAGGCCGTAGCCCGAGGATGTACCGGTAATCAGGATCGTTTGCATGGGAACCTCCATTCGTTTCGGATGGTTCCTTGATAACTTTAGTACGAGAGACGATACATAATCCAAAGTCCATAAATATTGCTCAATCGTCCATACTGAAGCTGCATGCTTTTGGCTTCAGGCGTGATTGCTACTGCCGTTGATCCTGGCGAATTGCCCCGGAGGACAGCCGAGCCGCTTGCGAAAGGCAGTGCTGAAAGCGCTGGCGGATTCATAGCCGATCTCATCGGCAATCCGGTCGAGCGTCTTTGTGCCGCGCAGCAGTGCGTCTTTCGCAAGAGCCATCCGCCAGCGGGCCAGATATTCGATCGGCCCGCAGCCAAGAACGGCGCCAAAGCGCGCAGCAAAGGCTGAACGCGACTGCCCGGCAATGCGGGCAAGACTTGCTACCGTCCAGCCGGCACGCACATCAGCATGCATGACAGCAAGCACGCGCGCCAGCACAGGATCGCGCATGCCATGAAGCAGACCGGCCCGGTTTTCATCCACCGCCGTACCATGCGAGCGAAGCGCCTCGATGAGAAGAACCTCGAGCATGCGCTGGAGGATCATGTCCTTGCCCGGCTCTTCGCTGCGGCATTCCTCCGCAATGAGATCGATGAGCAGGCCGAGCCGTGCCGATCGGCCTTCGGACGGCGGCACATGGATCATGCGCGGCAGCAGGGCGAGCAGCAGCGGCGCATTCGCCGTCTCGATGCGAAAGGTTCCACCCAGCGCCCTGAAATCCGCTTCGCCTTCCTGTTCGCCGTGGCGGACGGGGGCATCCATCGGGTCACGCAGCGCTCCCTCCATGCCGGGTTGGCTGCTCAGCGTGAAGGCTGGCGTGGTGGGCAGTAGCAAAAAGGCTCCCGTTTCCAGCTTCAGTGGGGGCTCATCCTCGAACGTGACCCAACATTCGCCGTTCAGGACGATCGTGAACCCAGGGGCATCATGAGCGGCGTAACGCACGGCCCAAGCACCCCGGCCTGAGATGGGCTTGGAGATGGCCGTGTTCGGCCGAAGCAAGGCTATCACATCGCTGAGCGGGTCCACTTGGACGGTCCGTAGTTTATTCTGGAAGAGAATTATGGATCGTCCAGGAGGTCGAGTCCAGCGCCTGATGGAACGTCCGATCTGACCCCGCGATAGGCGGACATGCTCGTCTCGTAAGGGAAGAAGATTTTACCGCCTTGCCCATTTTCAGCACCCGTGCTCCGGCCTGTCCCAAAGAGCCAGGTGTCCGGAACGCGCGCGCTGTCCGCAGCCGTTGTCTTGCAGGCCCATGACCCAACCAGCATATGCCCGAGGAAGGCATAGACGAGGCCGAAGTAGATGAGGACGCCGAGCAGATCCATGATCGAGGTGATCATCGGCGGGCTCAGCGTGGCCGGATCCGTGCCGGTGCGGCGTGCGGCAAACGGCAGGAGCGCGCCGATCAGCCCGCCCAGCACGGCGCAGGCGGCCATGCGCCAGGCGGGCGCCCGTTCCAGCGCCGGAATCAGGACCAGCCGGCGCGGCGTGCGAGGGCGGAGCGGCGCAGCAGGCCGCTGTCGGTGTCAACCGCGATGAACAGGGCGCCTGCGGCCCTGGCCTCGCGCAGAAAATCCTGATCGAGTGACAGAATGCCCGCCGGCACGCCAAGGCCGCGCAGCACGCCGATCCCCTCGAGGATTGCCTGTCTGACCTCGGGGTGCGAGGGCTGGCCGGGATGGCCGAAACTCGCCGCAAGATCGGCTGGACCGAAGAACACGCCGTCCACGCCCGGCACCTGTGCAATCTCCCTGAGCTGCAACAGCGCCTCGCGGGTTTCGACCTGGACCAGCAGGCAGATTTCCTCATTGGCGCGTGTGGCATAGTTGGCAACGGCGCCGTAGCGGTTGGCGCGGGTCATGCCGGAGACGCCCCGCACGCCCTTGGGCGGATAGGTCACGGCCGCCACCGCCTGCCGGGCTTCTTCCGCAGACTGGATATAGGGGATCAGCAGGGTCTGCGCCCCGGCATCGAGAAGCTTCTTGATCTCCACCGGATTGTTCCAGCCGGGCCGCACCACCGCGCTGACCGGGTAGGGAGCCACGGTGCGCAGAAAGCTGATCACTTCGTTCGGGCCCGCCGTGGAATGTTCCGTGTCGAACATCATCCAGTCATAGCCGCAACCGGCCAGAAGCTCGGCCACGGCTGGATCTGACAGCGAAATCCAGATGCCGATCTGGGTCCGTCCGGCGCGCAGCGCGGCCTTGAAAGCGTTGGCAGGCAAATTCATGATCATCTCCCGGCACGTTGCAGTGAGCGTGGGGACACAGGCAGGCCGGTCACTCGAACCGGACGCCCAGTGAGCCCAGATGTCCGAAATCGGCGAAGATCACGTCGCCGGAGGAAATATCGACGGGGCGGGTAAAGGATCCTCCCAGCACGATATCGCCCTTCTTCAAGCCGCCGCCGAGCGGGGCCAGCTTGTTGACCAGCCACGCCAGACCGGCGGCCGGGTGCCCCATGACCGCGGCCGAGACGCCTGTCTCTTCGATCACGCCATTCTGTGACAGGGTGGCGCCGATCCAGCGCAGATCGGTGTCGAACGGGCGAATGGTGCGCCCGCCCAGAACGATCGCGCCGAAAGCGGCATTGTCGGCGATGGTGTCGACGATCTGGCGCGGCACTTCGGTGCGGTAGTCGATGATCTCCAGGGCAGGCTGAACGAATTCCGTTGCCCGGAGCACGTCATGCACCTGGCACCCGGCCCCACGCAGATCCTCGCCCATGATGAAGGCGAGTTCGACTTCGAGCCGTGGTTTAATGAACGTGCCGGCCTTGATCCGCGCGCCGTCATAGAACAGCGCGTCGTCCAGAATCACGCCGTAGTCCGGTTCGGTCATCCTTGAGGCCTGCTGCATGGCGCGGCTGGTGAGACCGATCTTGCGGCCGGCAATCTTCGCCCCGCCTGCAATGCGCGCCTCCGCCCAGCGGCGCTGGACGTCATAGGCGTCCTCAAGGGTCATGCCGGGCCATGTCTTGGATGGCTGCGGACAGACCTGGCGGGTTCGTTCTGCCTGCAGGATCGCGTCGGCGGCATCCTGGCGCTGCTGTTCAGTCAACATCATCGGCTCACTTGATTGGGGGGATGGGGAGTTTCGAGACGCCCGGCTCGAGCGTCAGCGTGTGTTCGAGCGTGTACCATTCGCCCACCTCGCCATCCTCGGGATGCGGGCCGGTGTGCTTCTCGAGCTTGCCAATCAGCGCGGCCGTCACCCCGAACTGGACATCCGAGGTCAGATAGCTGGTTTCATCGACATAGGTCTGGTTGATCAACGTCTTGAACCCTTCCTTGTGGGCCAGGACATGCACATGCGCCGGGCGGTAGGGATGGCGGTTCTGTGCCGCCAGCAGCATGCCGACCGTCGTTCCGGTCGGGATCGGATAGCCGATGGGCTTGACCGACCGGAACCGCACGGTGCCGTCCGCTCCGGTGATGAACTTGCCGCGCAGATTGAAGTCGGCCTGGCTTTCGTCCTGGTTCTCGTAAAGGCCCACGGGCGAGGCGTGCCATATGTCCACCTCCAGCCCTTCGACAGGAGCGCCGTTCTGGTCCAGGAAGGTGAACGTGCCGTAGAGCCGTGGGCCGGGGGTTTCGGACCGGAGGATCGAGCCGCCATTCTCCGTAACAGGATGGTTCATGCGCCAGAACGGGCCCAACAGGGACTGGGTGGTTTCCGTTGTGCCATTGTCCCCGTTGTTGAGCAGGCAGACCAGGGACGACACGCCAAGCGACCCGGCCATGAGCACGAATTCATTGTGCTTGTCGTTGCTCTGCTGACCCATCGTGTTGAGGATCCGGGTCGCCTGCTGAAACTCGGTTTCGGTCAGGCGGACGTCGCGGATAAAGCCGTGCAGATGCTTGATCAGGCTCACCATGATCTCGCGCAGGCGCGGATCGCTGGTCTGATCCATGACCTTCAGGACGGCGGGCGTCACGTCCTGCTGATTGTGGATGATGGTCATCCGGAGCCTTCCTTCTCGATGGCTGTGCGGTTTCGCGGGTCAGAGCCGGGGCTGGCGCGCCGCTGTCACTGCGGCTGGCTGGACGCGAGTTGACAGATCCGGCGCACACCGGCGGCGTAGCCTTCAAGGCCGAGGCCTGCGATCACCCCATCGGCGCGAAGCGATACATAGGAGTGGTGCCGGAAGGCCTCGCGCTTGTGCACCTGGCTGATGTGGACCTCGATCACTGGCGGCTCGTAGGTGTTGAGCGCATCCAGAATCGCGATCGAGGTATGCGTGAACGCAGCAGGATTGAAAACCAGCCCGCAGGTTGTCTCGCGGGCTTCGTGAATCCAGTCGATCAGCTGGCCCTCGTGGTTGGACTGAAGCAGGCGGATGCGAAACCCGTCCGCACAGGCGGCATTGCACAGGCGTTCGACATCAGCGAGCGTTTCGCGCCCGTAGATCTCGGGCTGGCGCTTGCCGAGAAGGTTCAGATTGGGACCGTTAAGGACAAGGATGGTCTTCATGCTGTCTCCGGTGCGAAGAGGGCAGAGGCCGCGGAAAAGATGGCGCGGGCGCGCTCAAGCGGCGGGCGGGCATCGCTGGCAGAAGGAATTTCGACGGAGACGGCCGCCGCGGCCGGCAGCGCCCGTGCGAACCCGGCAAGATCCAGCCCGCCCTCGCCGGGGAGAAGGCGTCCGCCGCGTGCTTCAGCCAGAAGCGCGCTGTTGCCGGACGGGGCGGTGGCAGGCGCGTCGCAGAGCTGCGCGGAAACAACCATGCCTGCCGGCATGGCGGCTATGTCCGTGGGGACGCCGCCGCAGCGCGAATGGTGCAGCGCATCGGCCAGATAGGCCGCACCGGTGGCGCCTGAGGCCGCAATCAGATCAAGACAGGCGCGCGGCGTATTGATCCCGCGCCATGCCATGCATTCAAGGTCTAGACCCAGCCCGCGTGCGGTGGCCAGGGCGCTTATCCTTGCGAAGGTCTCCGCAAGTGCGGGAAAGACATCCGCGCAAACATTGACGCGCTTGGCTCCGAGAGCCTTGGCCGCCTCCATCGCCGGAACGAGGCTCTCCGGCTCAAGCGTCTCGTCGATGACGACCGTCTCGATGTCGTAGAGGCCGATCCCCTCGCCATCCATGACGCGCGCCAGTTCGCGCAGACCGGGCGCATCGGGCAGCCAGTTCAGCGCCCCCGAAGAGACCGGGTGGAACCGCAGGCCGACGAACTCGAAACCGGACCGGCGGGCCAGCCGGACAAGTTCCGCCGGCGGCAGGTCGAGAAAGGTGAAATGTCCCAGACCGATCGGGCGGGTCACAGCGGAACCGCCGGCAGTTCATCGGAGATAAGGCGCCGCAGGTTGTTGGTTGAGCGCTCGATGTGCCTGATCAGCAAGGCGGCGGCATCGTCCGCGCGCCGTTCGACGGCAGCCTCCGCAATGGCGGTGTGTTCATCGATCACGTCGCGCTGAACCGCAACCGCCTTCAGATAGATGTGCCTGTAACGGTCATTCATGCTGACAAGCGACTTGTACATCTTGATCAGCAGCGGCATGCCGCAGCACTCGATCAGGGTCAGGTGAAAGGCGTTGTTTGCGGCCTCCCAATTGGCAAGGCTGCCCGGGTCGCCGGGGATCCGGCTGGTCTTGTTCAGGCGGTACAGGGCGCCCATGACGGCGGCCTCCCAGTCGAGACCGCCCTTTTCGATGGATTTCCGCAGGGCGTAAGGCTCAAGTTCGAGCCGCAAGGCGCAAACCTCGTCGAGATTGGCGACCGAGATCGGCGTGACGGTATAGCCGCGTTGCGCCTCGGCTTCGATCAGCCCTTCCGTGACCAGCCGGGTGACGGCCTCGCGCAGGGGAGACAACCCAACGCCCATCGCAATCCGGAGCTTGTCGAGATTCAATTTGGCGCCCGGAGCCAGAATGCCATGCAGGATGTCGTGGCGCAGCTGCGCCTCGATCTGCCCCGCGATGGTGGGCTTGCCCGTTGATTTTACGTTGAAATCCAAGACTGACATGGGTGCGGTCCTCATCAACGCGACGATATCGCGGCCGGAAAAGGCTGTAAAGAGAAAAACCATAATAGGTCAGAAAATCGATTTTAATTGATCGTATCGATCTAGGGTGATACGAAACCCTTCATGGGTTCGTCCGCTTAAGGAGTGAGAGCGGGGCCGTTGACCCGAGGGAGGACCAGAATGTTTTTTGCCATCACGCGCCGCGCCCTTCTTGCGGCCGCCACGGTGCTTGCAGTCAGTGCCACCGGTGCATTCGCCCAGGACAAAATCCGGCTTCGGCTTTCCGCCGTGAATTCGGAGACTGACCAGCGCGCTGTCGCGATGATCAATGTCTTCGGTCCGGCCGTTGCCGGATTTGCGGCCTTCGAGCCGCACTGGAACGGCACCTTGTTCGCGCAAGGGACGGAACTCGAGGCGATCGCCGTGGGCGATCTCGAAATGTCGATCACCTCTGCGCAGGAGCTGGCGGCGTTCTTTCCCGAATGGTCGATCTTCGCGGCCGGGTATGTGCTGCAGAGTGCTGAACATCAGGTCCGGGTCTTCAACGATCCGCTGATGGATCCTTTCAAGCAGAAGGTCGAGAGCGAGCTTGGCATCCGGTTGCTGGCGCCGATGTATCTCGGGCGCCGCCAGGTGAACCTGCGCCAGCCCCGTTCGGAAATTGACGTCAAGACCCCCGCCGAACTGGCCGGCGTCAACCTGCGGATGCCGGGCTCTGATGCATGGCAGTTCCTTGGCCGCGCGCTTGGCGTAAACCCGGTCCCGATGGCCTTCACCGAGGTCTATACCGCGCTGCAGACCGGTGCCGTTGACGGCCAGGACAACCCGCTGCCAACCGTGGTCGACGCCAAGTTCTACGAGGTCACCAGGCAGATCGTTCTGACATCCCACCTGGTGGACTGGAACTTCATTGCCATCTCGGCGGAAGTTTACAACGCAATGACCGCGGAGCAGCAGGCAGCGGTTACCGCGGCTGCCGTTGCCGCTGCCGACAGTGGCCGGGCTGCGCAGCTTGCCAAGGAAGAAGAGCTGGTGACCTTCCTCAAGGACAAGGGGATGGATATCTACGAGCCCGATGTCGCCGCATTCCGCAGCGCGGTGCAATTGGCCTATCTGAGCAGTGTCTTTGCCGCCAACTGGCCGGAAGGCGTCCTGGACGCTGTCAACGCTCTCGGCAACTGAACCGCCTGAGACCGGCGCAACGCGTCCTGCGCTGCGCCGGTGGTTCTGGAACCGGAGCAAGCCGCGCGCGTCACGCTGACCGCCGCGTGATGCCGGCTCAGAAGAGCAAGGTTTGACTCATTCAGCGTTGCTCATGCCCGTGCGGCGCATGAGCGGTTTCAAGGCTGATGCGGCAGCATCTCATGGCCTTGGCATCAGGAGGGGGCGCAATGAAGGCTGTGATCAGCACACTCCGTAACATAGCCGAAGGAGTTTCCGCGCTGATGATGGCCGCCATTTTCGGCACGTTCATCTTGCAGATCTTCGTGCGCTACGCGGTTGGCTCGCAATGGTTCGTCTCGACCTTTGGCAATGCCATTGATGCTTCTTCCTTCGGCTGGACCGTCGAGTTCATCCTCGTGCTCTGGCTCTGGACGATCTTCTGGGGGATTGCCTTCGTCGTCCGGGATAGTGACCACGTCACTTTCGACATCATCTACAATATGGCGGGCCGTAAAACCCGCACGGTTCTGGCGGTCACCGGCGCGCTGATCATCGCCGCAGCTCTCTGGTCTTCGATCGGGCCAACCTATGACCGGATGAAGCTGTTGCGGCTGAAATCCTCGGCGACCCTGCCGGTGAAGATGCTGCCTGTGTACTCGATCTACTTCGTCTTCCTCGCGGCAGTCGGTCTGCGCTATGTCCTGCGCGCCTGGGACTGCCTCCGCCACGGCGCTGATCGTGAGCTTCACATGCCTCCCTATGAAGAGCCGGTTCGCGCGGAGAAGGAACAATGAGTTTCGAACTCTTGATCATGGTGGGTGCCCTCTTTCTCCTGTCCGGGATCGGCATCCCGATCGCCTATGCGATCATCGTGG
This sequence comes from Pannonibacter sp. Q-1, assembly GCF_054073275.1. NCBI lineage: Bacteria > Pseudomonadati > Pseudomonadota > Alphaproteobacteria > Hyphomicrobiales > Stappiaceae > Pannonibacter > Pannonibacter sp. Q-1. The sequence continues at coordinate 708,090 of NZ_JBSXNB010000001.1, read as the reverse complement.
CCTCGATGGCCTACATGCTGGCGGCGGGAGCTTCCATCGGCATCGTCGGCAAGGCACTGACGGACGGCATCTACCAGAGCTTCCTGCTGCTCGCCGTGCCGCTCTTCATTGTCGCCGCGAACATCATGAATGCGGGGACGATTTCGGACCGGCTGCTGAACTTCTGCATCGCCACCGTCGGCCGCTTCAAGGGAGGGCTGGGTCACGTCAACGTCATGGCGTCGCTGATATTCTCCGGAATGTCCGGATCGGCGGTGGCCGATGCGGCAGGCATCGGCAAGATCATCATCGGCATGATGCGCAAGGATGGCCGCTTTCCTGCAGGCTATGCCGCAGCCATCACTGCCGCCTCGGCCACAATCGGCCCGATCATTCCGCCCTCCATCCCGATGGTGCTTTACGCTCTGGTCTCGAATGCCTCCGTCGGAGCGTTGTTTCTCGGCGGCATTCTGCCCGGATTGCTCATGGGCGCCGTGCTGATGGCGATGAATTCCTGGATCTCGCACCGCCGCGGTTTCGCCACCGAGGCACCGGTGCCGTTCCGTGATCTGCCGAGAGTGACGGGCCGGGCCTTTCCCGCCTTGCTGATGCCGGCGATCCTCCTTTACGGGATCTATGGCGGTGTCACGACACCAACCGAGGCCGCAGCCGTTGCCGCCGCCTACGCGCTGCTGCTGTCGGCCGTCTTCTACCGCTCGCTGCGGATGAAGACGCTGTACATGATCCTGGTGGAAAGTGCGCGGTCGTCGGCGGCTGTCGGTATCGTCATCGGCGGCGCCTTGATCCTGAACTATATCGTCGCATCGGAAAACATTCCCGCAGCACTGGCCGCCCACCTCGTGGACGTTGACGTCTCACCCTTGACATTCCTGCTGGCGGTGAGCGCGCTGGTGCTCGTGCTGGGCTGTCTGCTGGACGCCACCACGATCATCCTGGTTATCGTTCCCCTGTTCATTCCGGCCTGCAACCTTCTGGGGATCGATCTGGTGCATTTCGGGGTCGTGATCGTCGTGAACTGCATGATCGGCCTGATCACACCGCCTTATGGGATCCTGCTGTTTGTCATCAATGCGGTCACGGGCATTCCGCTGCGCGACATCATTCGTGACGTGGTGCCGTTTCTGGTGGTTCTCCTCGCCGCGCTTCTGGCGATGATACTGATCCCCGACATCGTTCTCTTCCTGCCGCGCCTGACGGGTTACGAGGGCTAGAATGTGTCAGGTATAAGCCGGTGCGGCGCCTGAGCAATTTCAAGGCGTGATGCGTCAGCATCTCAGCGCCTTGGTATTAGCCCCCCGCAATTGCAGGATAACAACGAGATAGAGCACTTCCGGCGGCGCAGCTTTTTACGAAACTGCTCCAGGATTATGGCGAAAGACAAAGGTGAAACGTGATCTCGGGCAATACCAAACTGATCGTCCATCTCGGATACCCGACCGGTTTCTTCCGGGCTCCCATGATCTACAACCCGTTTTTCGAGAAGCATGGCATTGATGCCGTCGTGGTTCCGATGGGCTGCAAGGCGGAGGACTACACCGAATTCCTGAGGCTTGTCTTCCGCCTGTCGAACATTCACGGGGCTCTGGTGACCATGCCCCACAAGGTCACGACGATGGCGCTGCTTGACGAGGCGTCAACGACGGCACAGGTCGCCGGGGCGTGCAATGCGATCCGGCTGGATCCCGATGGCAGGCTGGTGGGTGACATGTTCGACGGGGAAGGCTTTGTCCGGGGTGTGCTGCGCAAGGGCCGGGAGCTTTCGGGCAAAGCGGCCCTGGTCGTGGGCTCGGGCGGCGTTGGATCGGCGATCGCGGCATCCCTGGCCAAGGCGGGTGTTGCCCAGCTGTCCCTGTTCGACGGTTTTGAGCCGTCGATGCTGGGGCTGGCGGCGCGTCTGCGGCAGGCCTATCCCGGCCTTTCCGTCAACACCGGCTCGAACGATCCGGCCGGATACGATCTGGTGGTCAATGCGACGCCGCTCGGCATGAAAGAGGGAGATCCGCTGCCGGTGGATGTGTCTCGCATCGACCCGTCGGCCTTTGTCGGCGAGGTGGTGATGAAAACCGAGATCACCCCGTTCCTTGCCGCGGCCCGCGAGCGCGGCTGCCAGTTTCAGGTTGGCACGGACATGCTTTTCGAGCAGATCCCGGCCTATCTTGAGTTCTTCGGCTTCCGTTCTGCTACGGCGGACGAACTGCGCGCCGTCGCCAGGATCGCCTATTGAGCGCCGCATCGGGCGCTCATTCGCAGGTGCCGGGCGGGGTCATCAGTCGCTTAAAGCCTCCACCCGCCATCTTGCTGCGGTGACTGATGGCTCAAGGCTGAGACGGCCGACGATCTGTTCGACGGCCTTATCCGTCCGGCTGTCGGCGTGGACGGTTGCTTCGATCTCGACCCGGTCACTGTCTTCGATGTTGCTGCTGTCCAGCTGGCGCAGATGCATGGCGCTGGCCGCAAGCCCCTGCAGCAGCAAGGCCCGGACATGGGCCTCCTGATCTCCGCGGCAGACAATGCTGATCCTGTAGCCGAAGTCGAGCTCCGTGGAAGACAGGGGCTGCCGGTTGATGCGGAAGACCAGCGGCCGCAGGAGCAGGTTGACGGTGATGACCAGCCCGGTGACGACGGCGGCATAGGCGAGGGCACCGGCTCCGGCGAGAACCCCGACGGAGGCCGAGCACCACAAGGTGGCGGCCGTGTTCAGCCCGCGCACGTTAAGGCCCTCTCTGAAGATGATGCCCGCGCCGAGGAAGCCGATTCCGGAGACGACCTGGGCGGCAACCCGTGTGGGGCTGGCATCGCCTGGAACCACCGTCGAGAAGACGACGAAACTCGCCGCCCCAAGCGCAACAAGGGTGTTGGTCCGCAGCCCGGCAAGCCGCTGGCGCCATTGCCGTTCAAAACCGATGGCAGCTCCCAGCAGCATGGCCGCGGTCAGGTGGAGAGCTGCGGCTTCGATCGCCATCGTCATGTAATTTGTCTCCCTTGTTCTTGTTCCGGTTGCGCCGCCGTCCCGCGCGCAGCAGGAGGATGGCGGCGCGCTGCGCCTTGCCGGCAAGACTGAAACCTGTCCTGACCCCGGCGGGCGAAACCAGTCCGGCACGATAAAGACGCATTGTGACAGTCAGTGCTGCGCCCGCGAGCTGAAGCAGGCGGCGGATCGCGAGATAACGGGTTTCTTCACATAAAGCTTTCAGCCACGGGCGCTGGTTCTCTCTGGTCATCTCCGGGCCTCCTTCGGCTCATGAACCTGCAGCCGGGCAGCGCCCGCGCTCCGGCCTGTCCCAAGGAGCCAGGTGTCCGGAACGCGAGCGCTGTCCGCAGCCGCTGTCTTGCGGGCCCGTCAGCCGGCCAGCAGATGCCCGAGGAAGGCATAGGCGAGGCCGAAGTAGATGAAGACGCCGAGCAGATCCATGATCGAGGTGATCATCGGCGAGCTCAGCGTGGCCGGATCCGTGCCGATGCGGCGTGCGGCAAACGGCAGGAGCGCGCCGATCAGCCCGCCCAGCACGGTGCAGGCGGCCATGGACAGGCCAACCACCAGCAGCACATCGCCTCCCACGCCCTTGCTGAAATAGGCCAGCACGGCCTCAAGCAGGGCAATGACAACGCCGAGCGTCAGCGCCACGGGGATTTCGCGCTTGATCACGAACCAGATGTCCCGCCAGCGCAGCTTGAGGTCGCCAAGCGCCATGGCGCGGATGACCAGCGTTGCGGACTGGCTGCCCGTATTGCCGCCCATGTCGACGATCGGGGCGATGAAGGCTGCCAGAACGATGGCCTGGCTCAGGATTTCCTCCTGAGCGGCGACGAAGGTGCTGGTGATCACGCCAAAGACAGTCAGCATGATCAGCCAGAAAGAGCGGACCTTGAACATCTCCAGAAAGCTGGAGGCCCTGAGATCGAGGTCAGGACCGCCGCCGGGAGCGACGTTGCCGCCGAACTGCAGCACCCGGCGCCCGCGCTGGGCTTCGGCGGCATCCATGGCGTCATCGACGGTGACAATGCCGGCCAGTGCATCGCCGCCATTGACAATGGGCAGCGCCAGCAGGTCGTAGTCGGCAATCTTCTGCACCACGCTGTCGCGCTTGTCCTGCACATGGGCGAAGATCACCCCCTTGCGCATGATGCCGGACACCTGCACCTCGTCGCGGGCGAGGAGCAGATCGCGCAGGGACACGACACCGGTCAGCCGGCGCTGATCATCGACCACATAGGCCTCATAGATTGTCTCCCGGTCGGGGGCCTCCTGCCGCAGCCGGTCGATGGCCTCACGGACGGTGAGATCCGGCGTCAGCGTTGCATAGTCGGAGGTCATGATCGAGCCGGCCGTGCCTTCGGGATAGGAGGCCAGCTTGCGGATATCCTCGCGCTCGGCATGGGCGATCCCGGGCAGCAGCGCCTGCTGCTGATCTGGCGTCAGCCGGTTGAAAAGGTCGGCGCGCTCGTCATGCGACATGGCCGTGACAAGCCGGGCCAGATCGGACCGGCTCAGCTGACCGGCAACTGCCACCTGGATGGCGGGCTCGAAATAGCCGAAAACCTCCGCCTCGCGCCGTTCGGGCAGAAGCAGCAGGATCTGCGTGATCTCCTCCGGGGCGAGGCTTGCGGTCACAGCGGCGATATCTGCCGGATGCCGGTCGGCAAGCGCGGCCTTGATGGAGCCGGTGTCCTTGCGGTCTAGGAAGCTGCGGAAGGCAGCGGCAGTGATGAGGGTGGTCATGGTCATTACTCCGTCGATGGTCAGGTGGCCACCGGCGGAGGACCCGCCATCAACGAGGTGGCAGGATCAGACGCCGGCGGGCAGTTGGAATGGGCTTGAGGGGCATGGCCACGGGGCACGAATGCCGCGCGGCCCAACGTCTAGGTCGGTCGTCCATGGGAGTGCTCCGGTATGGGTTCAGGCTGCCCGCAGGCAGCCGGTAAGGCGAGGCTGGCGCAGTGCAAGCGGCAATCGTGCAGATTGCATGCTTGCGCCGTCGTCTGCGGCCGGGTCCTCGGTGGTCCAGCGGCAGCAGAGCTTGCCGTTTGAATGGGGGACAGACCAGCGGCAGATCAGCTGGCGGCCGGAGACAGGCCGTGCACCTTGCCGCACGTCAGGCCGGAAACGGCTGGCCTGTGCCTTTGCTGCTGGGAAAATCGCACGCTCCGGCGGAAGCCGGCCAGCCTGCGGAAACAAGATGAGCTTGTTCATTGTTCACCTCCTGCGACCCCTCACGGCGGGGGAAGAGGTGAACGGGGCCGCCCTCAGGCGTGGACGCCGCCGGTCACCCGGCCCTTGCCGGGAGCGATCTGTTCTGTCTGGAGTGGCGCCCGCTTCAGGACGCCACGACTAGAATAGCCGTCCATGGTTCTCTCGATTGTCAGATTGGCCCGCAACTGCACCAGTGCGGACGAAAGGCAAATAGGCCGATGGTTTGTTGAGATCAAGGGAAAAATGGCGCTCACCGCACCAAAGACCTGCAGCGGGCTGCCGGCGTCTGCAGAAAATCGCAGCAAAAACAACGGGCCGCCGCAGGAGCGGCGGCCCGGTCTGGCGCGTCTTTTACCTTCCAGAGGGGATCAGAAGGCGTAGGAGGCGCCAAACATCAGACGGTGATTGGTGGAGCTCTCCTTGAAGGTGGTGGAGCCGAAGGACTGCTTCTTGTTGCTGCCCATCGTCAGCGTGTAGTCGGCGCGCAGGCGCATGTTGTCAGTCATGGCCATTTCCAGACCGCCACCGACCACCGGCCTTACGGCAACAGACTTCTTGTCCTTGAAGCCCTGCATCTGATGGGTGTGCTGCGTCAGGGCAACACCGGCCGACAGATAGGGCATGAACTGGCCCACCGGCATGCCGACGCGGCCCTTGATGTCCGCCGCCCAGGGCGAATGGGAGCGTACGCCGCTGAGCGCACCGGTTCCCGCCGCTGTCTTCTTGTTGCCGAGATAGGTGGCCGAACCTTCGACACCGGCGATGGCGCTGCCCATCTGCCAGTTGTAGCCGCCGAACAGACCAAAGGCCGCGTCCATCCGCGACGAGGACTTCTTGCCGCTGCCCTTGCTCCTGTCGGTATTACCGGACACACCGGCCTCAAGGCCCATGTAGCTGCCGGCAAACAGCGGCTTTTTACGCTCATGCGAGCTGACGTTCTCATAGTCCGGCAGGCTGCCGGGCATATCGGCGGCGAAGGCTGGCAGTGCAGCCGAGCAGACAATCGCCGCGGCAAGGCCGCGCACTCCGGTGCGGGCGGCAGAGCGGTTCAGGGAAACAAAGGAAAAACGCATGGAGAGTTCTGCTCCGGTTGATCGCCGCAACGCCGGCAGTTTCACCGGCGGCGGAAGGGTGACTTCAATCATATCGCCTTCTGCGCGAAAAATTGCTGCTAGACGATAATTTTTAGATGCTTGATTCTAATTTTTTTGTCAACAGCATTATTTTGGATTTTCGTTGGCAGGCGCCCTTAAAGACGGATCCGGCAAAAGCCGCCGGGGCAGATCTCAGGGCATCCGGCACCCTCGTGTGCCGTTTCCGGCAGCGTTCTGTGGGGACCTGCAGCCAGAACTGCCGCGGTGAACAGTCCAATCGACAGAAGCGCAGCGGCGATGGCGTATAGAGCGCGGCGGCCGCAGGGGCGCTCGGTGGGAACAGCGGAAAGACTCATGGGGCTCTGCTCCAGGCGATCATCATCCGGCCGGCGGGCTGCCGGGTGGCAGTCGAATTCCCGGACCGGGACTACGGATCAGATCAATTTTTTATCGTTATGCGATAATTTTCAAATGAATGAATTATATTTTTTTGTCAATCGCATTGTTTTCTCATTGCGGGGTGCCGGCATGGGCGGTACTACTGAACCCAGTAGCCCCTATCAGGACGTTTCCCATGGCATCCGGCATCTTTCATTCCCTGTTCAGGACCAGTGACGATCAGGCGCACCGCCTGCATCGCATCCAGTCTTTTTCCGGAGGCATGAAGTGGCTTCTGACCGGTCTCGCGTCTATCACCGCCCTGTTCGGCCTGCTGGTCTGCGTGGTGCTGCTGGCGCCGGGGCTGCTGGGATACGGCCCGGAGGAAACGGTCGATATCGGCGGCGTTTCACGCGTCATTCTTGAGATCAGCCTGCCTCAGCGCATCGGCATCACGCTGTTGCTGGTCATCCTCATTGAAGCTGTGCTGATGCTGCTGTGGAAGCTGCGCCAGCTCTTCGCCCGTCTTGCCGAGCTGGACTTTTTCTCAAGCCGCACCTTGTCCTTTATCGTGCAGAGCGGCAGGTGGCTGCTCGTCCTCGGGGCGATGGATTTCGTTTTCGATCCAGTCAGTTCGGTGTTGATGACCTTTGACCTGCCGGAAGGTGAGAAACAGATTTCACTCTCGTTGGAAGCCGGGCAGATCCTGTTCCTGGTTCTGGGCGCGCTTGTGCTTCTGCTCGGATGGGTGATGCGCGAGGCTGCCCTCGCGCATGAAGAAAACCAGCAGTTCGTCTGAGGCTTCCGGTATGCCCATCATCATAGAACTCGACGTCATGCTCGCCCGCCGCAAGATGCGGTCAAAGGAACTGGCCGAGAAGATCGGTATCACCGAGCAGAACGTGTCCCTGCTCAAGTCCGGCAAGGTCAAGGGTGTCCGTTTCGAAACTCTGGAACGGATCTGCGAGGTGCTGGAATGTCAGCCCGGCGACATTCTGATCTACCGGAGCGGCGAGAGTTCAAGCTAGAGCACTTTCGGTGGCCCCGTTTTTATCGACAGTGCCCCCGCCGAGGGGGCTGAACAGGGAGCATCCGGACTTAAACCGCCTGGAAAAACAAAATCCCCCGGAGCGTGCCCGCCCCGGGGGATTTGTGCTTCAGTCTGCTCCTGTCCTCAGATGCTGAGGCAGAGGTATTTCATCTCGGTGTAGTCCTCGAGGCCGTAGCGGGAGCCTTCGCGGCCCTGGCCGGACTGTTTGATGCCACCGAAGGGGGCAACTTCGGTGGAGATGAGGCCGGTGTTGATGCCGACCATGCCGTATTCCAGCGCTTCGGCGACGCGGAAGATCTTCGACACATCGCGCGAGTAGAAATAGGAGGCGAGGCCGAATTCCGTGTTGTTGGCCATGGCGATCACGTCCGCCTCGGTCTTGAAGCGGAAGAGGGGCGCGACGGGGCCGAAGGTCTCCTCGCGAGCGATCTTCATGGCTGGCGTCACGTCCGTCAGCACCGTCGGTTCGAAGAACAGGCCGCCGCGCGTGTGGGCCTTGCCGCCCAGCATCACCTTGGCGCCCTTGGAGGTGGCGTCGGCGATGTGATCGTTGACCTTGGCGAGGGCAGCATCATCGATCAGCGGACCGGCATTCACCCCGTCCTCGAAGCCATCGCCCACTTTCATGGCCGAAACCTTGGCCGCCAGCTTTTCGGCGAAGGCATCATAGACATCCGCATGCACATAGATGCGGTTGGCGCAGACGCAGGTCTGGCCGTTGTTGCGGTACTTCGAGACCATGGCGCCCTCGACGGCGGCATCCAGGTCGGCGTCCTCGAAGACGATGAAGGGCGCGTTGCCGCCCAGCTCCAGCCCCAGCTTCATGATGTTGTCCGCGCCCTGACGCATCAGGATGCGGCCGACCTCGGTGGAGCCGGTGAAGGTGAGCTTGCGCACTTTGGCGTTGCTGGTGAATTCCTGGCCGATGGCGGGCGCATCGGTGCCCAGGATCACGTTGTAGAGCCCGGCGGGCAGGCCCGCGCGCTCGGCCAGAACGGCGAGGGCAAGGGCGGAGAGCGGCGTTTCGGCGGCAGGCTTGGAGACCATGGCACAGCCGGCTGCCAGCGCCGGTGCGAGCTTGCGCGCCAGCATGGCATTGGGGAAGTTCCACGGGGTGATGGCCGCCACCACACCCACCGGCTGGCGGATGATGATGATGCGCTTGTCCGGCTGGTGGCCGGGGATGGTGTCGCCATAGACGCGCTTGGCCTCTTCGGCGAACCACTCCATGTAGGAGGCGCCATAGAGGATTTCGCCGCGCGCCTCGGCCAGCGGCTTGCCCATTTCCATGGTCAGGATGGTGGCAAGGTCATCGGCATTGGCGACCATCAGGTCGAAGAGCTTGCGCAGCACGGCCGCGCGGTCCTTGCCTGTGCGGGCCGCCCAGGCGACCTGTGCGGCATGAGCGGCGTCGATCGCCTGCGCGGTTTCCTCGCGGCCCATGTCCGGCAGGGTGGCGATGACCTCGCCATTGGCCGGATTGGTGACCTCGAAGGTGGCGCCACTTTCGCTGGCCGAGCGCCAGGAGCCGTTGATATAGGCCTTGTCGGTGACGAGCGAAGCGTCCTTCAGGCGGGACAGGAGAGAGGTGGAAATCGTCATGGTTCAGCCTTCCTTCGCGCTGAGAAGCGCGGCTTCGAGAATGTCCAGCGCCTCGCTGAACACATCATCGGGAATGGTGACGGGCGCAAGGAAACGGATGACATTACCGTAGACGCCGCAGGTGAGCAGGATCAACCCGCGCTCCAGTGCCTTTTCGCGCACCCGGTTGGTGAACTCTGCGTCCGGTGTCGAGGTTCCCGGAATGTTGAACTCCACCGCATTCATGAAGCCGGGGCCGCGCACATCGGCGATCTGCGGAATGCTGGCGGCAAGGCCGGAGAGGCGCTGCTTCAGCCGGTTGCCAAGGCTGACGGCGCGTTCGCACAGGCCCTCTTCCTCGATCACTTCCAGCACGGCAAGACCTGCGGCAACGCCAATCGGGTTGCCGCCATAGGTGCCGCCAAGGCCGCCGGGGGCAGGGGCATCCATGATCTCGGCGCGGCCGGTCACGGCGGCAATCGGGAAACCGCCGCCAAGGCCCTTGGCCATGGTGGTGATGTCCGGCACCACGCCGTAATGCTCCATGGCGAAGAGTTTGCCGGTGCGGGCAAAGCCGGTCTGCACTTCGTCGGCAATCAGCAGGATGCCGTGCTTGCGGGCGATCTCCTGCAGCTTCTCCATGAAGGCGCGCGGCACTTCATAGAAGCCGCCCTCGCCCTGCACGGGCTCGACGATGAAGGCGGCAACGCGCGCCGGGTCCACATCGGCCTTGAACAGCTTGTCGAGCACGGAGAGCGAATCCTCGACGGAAACGCCATGCAGCTCGACGGGGAAGGGCACGTGGAACACGTCCGGCATCATGGCGCCGAAACCGGCCTTGTAGGGCTGCACCTTGCCGGTCAGCGTCATGCCCATGAAGGTGCGGCCATGGAAGGCGCCGGTGAAGGCGATGACGGCAGGCCGGTTCGTGGCGGCCCGGGCGATCTTGACGGCATTTTCCACCGCCTCGGCGCCGGTGGTGACGAAGATGGTCTTCTTGGCAAAGTCGCCGGGCACGGCGGCATTCAGCTTCTCGGCCAGTGCCACGTAGTTCTCGTAGGGCACGACCTGGTGGCAGGTGTGGGTGAAGCTGTCGAGCTGCGCCTTCACGGCCTCGATCACCTTCGGGTGCCGGTGGCCGGTGTTGACCACGGCGATGCCTGCGGCAAAGTCGATGTAGCGGCGGCCTTCCACATCCCAGATCTCGGCATTCTCGGCCTTGTGGGCATAGACCTGCGTCGTCACGCCGGCACCGCGCGAAATGGCAGCGGCCCGCCGGGCCGCGATCTGAGAATTCTGCATCTTCATCTCCAGACAGGGCGGACCTCGTGAAAAATGCCAGTCCGCATCACCGGAATAAAACTCTACATTTTTTCTGTAGAGTTGCAATCCCGCCTGTGCCACTTTTTATACCAAGGCTCTGAGATGCTGACGCATCACGCCTTGACAAGGCTCAGGCGCCGCACGGGCTTGACCAACTCTCGATGAGTCAAGCCCATCGAGAGTTGGTATGAGTGCCTTGAAGATTCGGAACAGCGGAGCGGCGCAAGGCCATGACAGAACCGGTGCGTTTCAAGATCGCCGAAGCGGCACGCATGGCCGGTGTGTCCGCCTCCACGCTGCGGCTGTGGGAGAGTCAGGGCCTGATCGAGCCGCTGCGCACGGACAAGGGCCAGCGGCTCTACAGCGAGGCCCATGTGGAGCAGCTGAAGAAGATCAGCTGGCTGCGGCAGGAAAAGGGGATCAATCCGGCAGCCATCCGCGAGGGGCTGGCGGAAACAGTTGGCAAGCCATCCCGGCAGCGCAAGGCCGCCCGCCGTGCCGCTGTGCCGCAACTGGGGCCGAAGTTCCGCCATCTGCGGCGCGAGGCCGGGCAGACGCTCGGACAGGTCAGCGCGGCCATTGGCGTGTCGTCTTCCGTGCTGTCCACCTTCGAGCGCACCTCGCAGGGGCTGTCGTTGAAGGCGCTGCGCGATCTAGCCGGGCATTTCGGCACCACGCTGGCAGCTCTTACGGGCACTGAAGGCAACAGCACGGGCGAGTCACTGGTGCGCAGCGGCACCTGGGCCAGCTGGCCGCCGACGGCCTCCGGTGTGGTGGTGCAGGTGCTGGCGGAAGGGCCGTTCCAGATGGAGTGCCACCGCTTCGTGCTCGCCCCCGGCGCGTCGAGCGAAGGCGCCTATGCGCATGAGGGCGAGGAATTCGTCCATGTGCTGTTCGGGGCGCTGGAAATCATTCTGGAACAGGACCGCTTCATCACCTTGCAGGCGGGCGATTCCTTCTACTTTGAAAGCCGCCGCCCGCATTCCTGGCGCAATCTCAGCGGCGGCGAAACCGTGCTCCTGTGGGTCAACACTCCGGCGTCGTTCTAAGGCAGATCAATCAACAGGGAGGCCGGGAGGGAGCGGCCAGTGTGGTGGTGGGTGGTGCCGCCCCCTCCCTTCCCGAACGGGTGTTACCGCCCGCCGGTCAGCATGCGGTAGCGGTACTGGTCCGCCACCACGGCAAGGATGAGCAGCCCGCCCAGCAGGACCATCTGCATGTAGGAGCCGATCTGCATGATGTTCATGCCGTTCTGCACCAGCACGATGAAAAAGGCGCCCAGCACCACATTCTCCACCCGGCCGATGCCGCCGCGCAGCGACACCCCGGCGATGACGCAGGCGGCGATGGATTCCATGGCAATCGTTCCGCCCAGATTGGTCTCGCCGCTTTCCACCCGGGCCGTCAGCAGGATGCCGGCGATGGAGGCAAGGGCGGCGCAGATGAGATAGGCGATGAAGAGCGTGCGGGCGGTGTTGATGCCGGACAGCTGCGCCGCCTTGATGTTGCCGCCGATGGCATAGATGCGCGCGCCCGTGCGGGTGCGGTTCATCAGCACCCACATCACCGCAATGGCAACGAGCGCCACCAGCACCGGCACGGGAACGCCCGCCACCCGGCCGAAGCCGAAGAGGTCGCCGAACTCATAGGGCAGGTTGCCGACCGGAACGCCGCCGGTCAGAAACAGGGCGGCGCCCGCTCCGGCCGATTGAACGCCCAGCGTCATGATGAAGGGCGAGACGCCGAATTTTGCGACGCCAAAGCCGTTGACGGCGCCAATGGCCAGCGCGGCAGCAAGGCCGGCGAGAAGGCCGGGCAGGATCACCAGCCAGCCGGCATCGGGGAAGATGCCGGCCAGATGCACCATCATCATGGCCGAGACCACGGATGTCATGGCGATGGCGGTGCCGACCGCCAGATCAAAGCCGCCGGTGATGAGCACCGTCATCTGCCCCAGCGACACAAGGATCAAATAGACCGACTGGCGGGCGACGTTGGTCAGGTTGCCAAGCGTCAGGAACTGCGGCGAGGCGAGGGTGAAGATCACCACGGCAGCGGTCATGAACAGGGGCAGAACCCCGGTGCGCAGGAAGGTTTCCCGCGCAAACGAGCCTGCGCGGCTGGGCAGCGTTCTGGCCGCCATGGGGGCGGTCCCGGCGTCGAGCGTCATGCGGCATGCCTTTCGTTGCTGAAGAAGGCGCGCAGAACCGCCTCTTCGGAAATCTGGGTCTGATCAAATTCGGCGGAGATGCGCCCTTGCGAGAAGACGATGAGCCGGTGAGCGAGATGCATCACTTCATGCAGGTCGGAGGAGATGACGACGACCGCCTTTCCCGCTTCCGCCACCTGCTTGATGATGCGGTAGAGCGCGGCGCGGGTGCCCATGTCGACGCCGACGGTCGGCTCGTCGAAGATGTAAATCTCCCGGTCTTCGGCAAAGCCCTTGCCGAAGAGGATCTTCTGCTGGTTGCCGCCGGAGAGGCTGGAGGCCATGCGGCCCATATAGGCATCCGCCAGATCCACCTTGCGGCCAATGCGGCCTGCCTCCGCCGACAGGCGGGAGGGGGAGAGCAGACCGGCGGTGCTGCGCATGTCGGCCCGGTCCATCAGCGCCAGTTTCAGGTTGTCGCGGGTGGTGGCACCCAGCACCAGGCCTTCGCTCTTGCGGTCCGAGGGCAGGTAGAAGATGCCTTCGCGCAGCAGGCGGCGCACCGGCTGCCCCGTCACATCCCGGCCCTTCAGCCGCACCTCGCCCGCCTCGATGCGGTTGAGGCCCAGCATAGCGCGGAAGCAGCGGGACTTGCCCGAGCCGACCAGGCCGGCGACACCGAGAACTTCGCCCTGCCGGATATCAAGATCCACGCCCGCAACACCCCAGGCATGAAGGCCGCGGATGGTGAGCACGGGTTCAGGCGCGGCGGCGCGGGTGATGGCCGGATAGATCTCGTCCACCGGGCGGCCCGTCATCATCTCCACCAGCGCCTTTTCGCTGATGCCCTTTGCATCCACCGTACCGATCAGCCGCCCGTCGCGCAGCACGGTGATGCGGCTGGCGATGGCCTGAAATTCCTGGATGCGATGGGAGATGTAGACGACACCCACGCCCTCCGCCACGGCGGAGCGGATGAAGGCAAAGAGCCGTTCCGTCTCGCGCTCGGTCAGGGAGGCGGTGGGCTCGTCCAGAATGAGAATGCGCGCCTTGCGGTGCAGTGCCTTGGCGATCTCCACCATCTGCTGCTCGGCGCGCGAGAGCGACAGCACCCGTCGGCTCACGTCCACATCGAAGCCGAGGCGGGCGAAGAGGGCGCGGGCCTCGCGCCGCATGGCCCGCCGGTCGATGAAGGGGCCGCGCCGGGGCTCATCGCCCAGATAGATGTTCTCGGCCACCGTCATGGTGGGCACGAGCGAAAATTCCTGAAACACCGCGCCGACGCCTGCGGCCTGTGCATCGCGCACGCCTGCAAAATGCACCGGTGCTCCGTCAATACGGATCTCTCCGGCGCTGGGCTGGTTCACGCCGGCCAGGATCGAGATGAGGGTGGACTTGCCCGCGCCGTTCTCGCCGAACAGCACATGCACTTCCCCCGCTTTCAGCGTGAAATTCACGCCATCAAGAGCTTTCACGCCGGGATAGTGCTTGGCAATCCCGGTCATCTCGACCAGAGGCTTCCGTTTCACGGACATCTGCCATTCTCCTTCAGGACTGTGCCTGTGGTGTCTTCCGGGCTGTTGCGGAACCTGTTTCCCCGGCGGGGCTTCTCCGCCCCCCTCCCCCTGGTGGGGAGGGGGGCGGCTGGCGTCTTCCCGGAAAGCAAACGCGTCCTTGCGGGCGGAGTTCGAACCTGATGTATGAATCCGCTGATCATTGAGGGGAGGTGAGGCGCTATGTCACCAATTGCGCCTCACCATCCGCATCACTCCACCGTAAACACCGGCTTGAAGCCGTCCGGGGGCAGGATGCTGGTCTTGGAGACGGTGGCGATGTTGTCCCCGTCCACCACGAAGATCTTCGGGCCGACGTGCTGGATCAGCTCCTTGCCTTCGAGGGCGCGGACGGCCTGGTCGATGGCGATGCGGCCCTGAATGACCATGGAGTCGGCGGGGGCGGCAGCGATGAAGCCGCGCTTGATGCCCTCATAGACGCCCGGCGTCATGTAGAAGGCGAGAAGGTCCACCTTGCCCTGCAGCCCGCGCTCGCGGATGAGGCCCTGTGCGGCTTCGGCGGTGACCGCGGTTCCGGCGATGTAGCGCACGTCCGGTTCGGCCTGCAGCACGTCTTCCACCAGCTTCAGCTGGGCTTCCTTGCCGGTGTCGCCATATTTGGGATCCAGAATGGTGAGGCCGGAGTCCTTGACCGCCTCCATGAAGCCCTTGTTGGCCGCTTCCACCCAGCCGGCGCCTGCCGGGCCGGGGAACCAGCCCACCTTCACCGGATCGCTGCCCTTCGGATGCTTGGCGGCAAGGTATTTTCCGGTCTCGAAGCCCATGGTGTAGAAGGAAACGAGGGATTTGGCCGTCAGCTTGGGCGAGGACATGCCGTTGACGACATCAATGACCGGAATGTTCTTCGCCGCCAGTTCCGAGACGAGGTTATTGAGCCCGTCATAGGAGATGGCGCCGATCACCACCGCCTGCGCTCCGCCGGCGACGCAATCCTCGATCTGCGAGATTTGCTTGGCGAGTTCCGTGTAGCCGCCCGCTTCCACGAGCGTCATCTTGACGCCGAGATCCTTCGCCTGTTCGGCAACGCCATAGTCCACGCCCAGCCAGTAGGCATCCTTCATGTGCGGGAAGGAGACGCAAATCTTGTAAGGCTGGCTGGCCTTTTCGAGCGGCGTGTATTGCACGTCAGAGGGCGTGCCGTCCGCCGAGAAGGCAGGGGTGATCTCGGTGGCATCATAGGGATACCAGGTCTCCGCCAGAGACGGGGCCATCGAGGCAAGCAGGATCATTGAGGCCGAAAGCCCCTTGAAGGCAGTGCGTGTCATGTTGTCTTCCCCGGTTGAAAGGTTGCGTTTTGTTTTTGTTATGCGAAGTCAGAAAAGCGCCCTGATGCGGCCGATCAGCTCTGCCCGTTCCCTGCGGGCTCTCAGGGCGCCCTCCATGTCCACCTGGACAAAGCGGGTGGGGGTGTTCGGCTGCAGCTGGCCGATAAGGTCCATGTCCGCCGAAATCACCGTGCCCACCATGAAGTAGCCGCCGCCCGACACCGCATCGCGGTGCAGGATGATCGGCTCGCTGCCGCTGGGCACCTGAATGGAGCCATAGGGGTAGCAACTGTCGACGATGTTGGACGGGTCCGAGCCTGCGCCGAAGGGCGGCTGGCGCGGTACGAAATCAAGCGGGCGTCCGCCGCGGAAGCGGTAGCCCATGCGGTCGGCCTCAGGCGCCACCTTCCACTCATCGGCAAAGAAGGCGTGCTGCGCCTCTTCCGTGATGCGGTGCCAGTAGAGCCCCGGCAGCACGCGCAGCTGTGCCGGGGTGCCCGGCTTGCGGCGCAGTTCTTCCGGAATGGTCCGCCCGTCCGTGCTGGCTCCGGCTTCCCCAACGGGCAGCTCGTCACCGGCGGCAATCGCCCGGCCCTGGAAGCCGCCGAGGGCACCGATGGCATAGGTCGAGCGGCTGCCGAGCGCCAGCGGCACGTCGATGCCGCCCGACACGGCGATGCAGATGCGGGCGCCGGATTTCAGGAAGTCGAAGCTGAGCACCTGTCCGGCCTTCACCGCAAAGGCGGTCCAGCCGGGCCGGGCCTCGCCGTCGAGCTTCACTGGCATGTCCGCACCGGTGACGGCAACGGTCACATCGCGGGTGAACTCCAGCTTGGGGCCGATGAACACTGCCTCAAGACCGGCAGCCCCCTCGTCGTTGCCCACCAGCAGGTTGGCCGCTCGCATGGCCAGCCGGTCCATGGTCCCGCCAATGGGAATGCCGAGATGGAAATATCCGGGGCGGCCGAGGTCCTGAACCGTGGTGGCAAGGCCGGGATGGAGAACCTTAATCGCCATAGAGGACGCCCTCCAGTTTCTGGTTGTAGCCGTCGATGTCCTTGCTGAATTCGGTGAGATCGAAGCTCACCTCGCGGACCGGCGGGGTGAAATGCCCCTTGGCCACCTCTTCCACCGCCGTGTCATAGCCATCCCGGTCCACCGGCTTGAACTTGACGATGTCGCCCGGGCGGAAGAACACCATGAAGTCCTTGAGGTAGCTCGTCTCCTGCGCCGGGTCATAGATCGGCATGGGCGTGATGCCGAACATCTGGTAGCCGCCTGCACCGCGCACCGAATAGATGCAGCCGAAGCAGCCGCCATGGCCCACGGTCAGCCTTGGCGTGTCCGTGCGCGGGCGCAGGTATTTCGGCACCTCGATCTGCCGCTGCCGCTCCACCATCTGGTACATGAAGGGCAGGC
Organism: Pannonibacter sp. Q-1; assembly: GCF_054073275.1. Classification (NCBI taxonomy): domain Bacteria; kingdom Pseudomonadati; phylum Pseudomonadota; class Alphaproteobacteria; order Hyphomicrobiales; family Stappiaceae; genus Pannonibacter; species Pannonibacter sp. Q-1. The sequence continues at coordinate 691,065 of NZ_JBSXNB010000001.1, read as the reverse complement.
CCGAGACGAAGCCGACCATGGAGACGAACCAGGGCGAGCCGGAATGGGCGGCGATGAAATCGCTCACCGTGCCATAGCCGTTGATCCGGGCGGCATAGTCGAGGTCTGTGCCTGTTGGGTCCTGATGGCGCTCGCGGAAACGCATCAGCGTCTCATGCGTCCAGGGATCGTTGTAGAACACCGGGATCTCGACGATGCGGGTGCGGATCACCGGCTCGGCTTTGGCGGCGGCAGCCTCGATGGCCTTCACCTCGCGCATGAGGTCGTCCGGATGGATCACGTCCGGATTGAACTTCACCTGAAACGAGGCATTGGCCGGGCAGATTTCCGTGACGCCGCTGATGCCCGCATCGCGGATGCCATTGGTCATGGACAGGGACTGGAAGAAGGCATTGAGGGACATGTCCTCGCTGCATTCCACGAAGAGGTGCTCGTCACCGCCGAATGTGTAGCGCATCGCCATTACGCAACCTCCTCAAGTCCGGCATCCGGCTGGAAGCTCTCTTCGAGCCAGGGTTCCAGGAAACGTGTGTGAACGGCGCCCGTCTTCACGCTGTCATCGCGGCACAGGGCCAGATGCAGCGGCACGGTGGTGGCCAGACCGCCGATCTTCAGGCCCTTGAGTGCCTGTTCCAGCCGGGTCATGCAGGCCGCCCGGTCCGTTCCATGCACGATCAGCTTGCCGAGCAGGGAATCGTAGAAGGGCGGCACCGTGTAGCCCTCGTAGAGCATGGTGTCGAAGCGGATGCCCTCGCCCTCCGGCACGGTGAGGCTGGAGATGGTGCCGGGGCCGGGGACGAAATTGCGGGCCGGGTCTTCCGCATTGATGCGGCATTCGATGGCATGGCCCGACAGGCGGATATCCTCCTGCCGCTGGCTCAGCTTTCCGCCGCCCGCAATGCGGATCATCTCCTGCACCAGATCAACGCCGGTGATCATCTCGGTCACCGGGTGCTCCACCTGAATGCGGGTGTTCACCTCGATGAAATAGAAGGCGCCTGCATCCTCGTCATAGAGATACTCGACTGTGCCCGCGCCCTTGTAGCCAACCGATTTTGCGAGCGCGACAGCACTGGCGCACAGGGCATCGCGGATATCAGCCGGCAGGCTGCAGGAGGGTGCTTCCTCCCAGACCTTCTGGCGGCGGCGCTGCAATGAGCACTCCCGCTCGAACAGGTGGATGGCGTCCACCCCGTCGCCCAGGATCTGCACTTCCACATGCCGGGCGCGCTCGATCACCTTCTCGATGTAAAGCCCGCCATCGCCGAAGGCGGCCTTGGCCTCGGCAGAGGCCAGCGGAAACTGGCGCTCGAACTCTTCCATGCTGGCGGCAATGCGGATGCCGCGCCCGCCGCCGCCTGCTGCGGCCTTGATCATCACCGGAAAGCCGGTGCGGGCGGTGACGGCACGGGCGGCCTCGATATCCGCAATCAGCCCGTCGCTGCCCGGAACGGTTGGCACACCGGCAGCCGCTGCCACCTCGCGCGCCTTCACCTTGTCGCCAAGCAGGCTGATGGCTTCGGCGCTGGGGCCGATGAAGATCAGCCCCGCATCGGTGACGGCCTGCGCGAAGGCGGCATTCTCGGACAGGAAGCCGTAACCCGGATGGATCGCATCAACGCCGGCCTTCTTGGCGGCGGCCACCACACGCTCGATGTTGAGATAGGACTTGGCGGCAGACGGCGGGCCGATATCGACGGCTTCATCCGCAAGCTTCACCGCCAGCATGTCCGCATCGGCAGCGGAGTGGACCTGCACGGTGCGCAGGCCCATGGCCTTGGCCGCCTTGACGATCCTGACGGCGATCTCGCCCCGGTTGGCCACAAGGAGGGAGCGGATCGTCATGTCTCGACCTCGGCCAGAACCTGCCCCGCCATCACCGGCTCGGCATCTTCCACGTGGAAGGTGATGTTGCTGCCGGACAAGCCTGCCGGGATCTCGTGGAAGGTCTTCATCACCTCGATGAGGCCGATCACATCCGCCTCGCCAACGCTGGCGCCATCCTGCGTGAAAGCTGCCGCATCGGGGGAGGGCTTGCGGTAGAAGATGCCCGGAAGGGGCGATCTGATCTCGATCTTGCTCATGCGCTTCTCCGGAAGGTTTCTTTTGCGAGTTCAGAGACGGGAATGATCTTGATGCCGGCGGCCTTCAGGCCCTCGCGCATGGCCAGGCCGATCTCCTGCGCGCCCAGCGTGTCGGAATGGAAGCAGATGGATTCGAACGGCACCTTGATGTCGGTGCCGGTGACGGTCGTCACTACGCCCTCCTTGCAGGCGCGCACCACCTTGCGGGCAATGGCTTCCGGGTCGGGCCGGCCCACGTCGCGGGTGAAGACGATGGAGCCGCTGTCGTCATAATCCCGGTCGGCATAGAACTCGCGGATCACCGGCTGGCCCGCCTCAAGCGCAGCGGTTTCGGTGGCCGAGCCCGACATGCAGAAGACAAAGGCGTTCGGCGCCACGGTCTGCATGTAGGTCATGAACAGCTGGGAAAGCTCGGTGTTGACCGCCATCTCCATGTAGAGCGCGCCATGCGGCTTCACATGCTGCAGGCTGGCACCATGGCGGCGGGCGAATTCACGCAGCGCGCCGACCTGATAGATGATGTCGTTCAGCAGCTCGCGCGCCGTGCCGTCGATCCGGCGGCGGCCAAAGCCCTTGAGGTCGTTGTAGCCGGGATGCGCGCCGATGCCGACGCCATGCTCCACGGCCATGCGCACGGTGCGGTCCATCAGGTTGGGATCGCCTGCATGAAAGCCGGTGGCAATGTTGGCCGAGCTGATCAGGCCCATCAGCGCGGCATCCTCGGTATCGCCGATGCGCCAGCGGCCGAAGCCCTCTCCCAGATCACAATTGATGTCGACAGCTTCGAGTGCCAATGTCCGCCCTTTCACCGCCTGCCTGCGTTTTGAGCAGGAAGGTGGGGTGCCTCTGTTTTCGTCATAGATGACGCTAGGCGAAAAAAGAGCGTTTGAAAATTTTTATGTTTTGCGCTTCTCTATCTGAAAAGAAGAAGAGTCGTGCTCACGCAGCTGGGGAATTAGAGAATAAAAATCAACAAGATGCCGGATCATGAGCAAAAATTGACAGCTCGTTGCTCAAGATGAAGGCGGTCTCATCTGAAAATCAGATGAGTTGTGATTGGAAAATACGGGAGGGGTACAATCATGTCGATCAGCCTGAGGCAGATCCGCTACTTTGTGGCGACGGCAGAGCAGGGGCAGGTGTCGCAGGCGGCCATTCATCTGTCGATTTCCCAGTCGGCAGTAACGACGGCGATCAAGGAACTGGAGCAGATTGTCGGCTCGCCGCTGTTCGAGCGGGTGTCCCACGGCATGGAGCTGACGGAGGCCGGGCGGCAGTTCCTCTCCCACGCCTATGAGATCCTGCGCAAGGTGGAGGAGGCGACGCATCTGTCGCTGACGGGCAGCGAGCTGACCGGGCGGCTGACGGTGGCTGCCACCTACACGGTCATGGGCTATTTCCTGCCCCTGCATATCGAGCGGATCCGCCGCCGCCTGCCGGGGCTGGATATTCAGCTGCTGGAGATGAACCGGGAGTCCATCGAGGAGGGGCTTCTGACCAACCGGCATGACATTGCCGTGCTGCTGACCTCCAACATTCTCAATCCGGAACTGACCACGGAAAAGCTGATGAGTTCGGCCCGCCGCCTCTGGGTGCCGGGCCAGCACCGGCTGCTGTCCGCGCCCTCAGTCGGCCTCAGGGAAGTGGCGGAAGAGCCCTACATCATGCTGACGGTGGATGAGGCCTCGCACAGCTCGCTGAAATACTGGAGCCAGTCCGGCTATCAGCCGCATATCACCTTGCGCACCTCGTCGGTGGAAGCGGTGCGCTCGCTCGTCGCCAATGATCAGGGCGTCGCCATCCTCTCCGACATGGTGCACCGCCCCTGGTCGCTGGAGGGACGGCGCATCGAGACCATCAACCTGCGCGATCCGGTGCCTTCCATGGATGTCGGCCTTGCCTGGCGCAAGAACGCCGAATTCACCCCCGCCATGGCCGCCATCCGCCGCTATTTCCGCCAGACTTTCCACCTGCCGGGGTGAGGGGCACCAGAAGGCTGGTAAGGGAGGTGTAAATTATAATTTACACCTCCGGCCGCTGGCACTATATTTCTCTCATGATCGAAGTCCGCCAGACAGCCGTCTTTCGCGGCTGGTTTGCTGAGTTGAAAGACTTGCGCGCCCGAAGCCGGATCGCCAGACGGATTGCCGCCGTGCAAAGTGGTTTATTGGGCGATGTAAAATTCTTCGATGGCATAGGCGAGCTTCGTATCGATTATGGCCCGGGCTATCGCGTTTATTTCGTCCGCAAGGGTGCTGTGGTGATCATCCTGCTGTGCGGGGGAGACAAAGGCAGCCAGGCCCGCGATATCCGTAAGGCCAGGATGATGGCTGCGGATCTGGAGGAATGACCATGGCACTTGAAACCTTTCCGTTCGATGCCGCCGGGCACCTGACAGATCCAGTTGATCAGGCCGAGTTGCTGAACGAAGCCTTGGGAAGCGGAGATGCCGCCGCTATCGCTTCCGCCCTCGGGATCATTGCCCGGGCACGCGGCATGACTGAAGTCGCCCGCGAGGCCGGTGTAACCCGCGTCGCGCTTTACAAGTCCCTGAGCGAAGAGGGAGACCCCCGCCTGACAACCTTGCTGGGAGTGATGCGGGCTTTGGGGATGAAGCTGTCTGCTGAGATTATGCCGGCTTCCTGACTTAAATTGCAGTCTTGGCCTCCGCCGTATCCTTGTAGCGGAACCGGCAGGCAGGCCAGATGAAGCCTGACTGCCGCATATGGCTGACTACCCCGCCTTGCGTGCAAGCCCGGTGATCACGTCAAAGGCCAGCATCACGTCCTCGCGGGTGGTTTCGAACTGGCCGGCCTGGAAGCGCAGGACGAAGCGGCCGTCCACCAGCGTCTGGGTGAGGTAGATCCGCCCGTCCGCATTGATGGCTTCCAGCAGTGCCCGGTTGACGGCGGCAATCGCCTCCTCATCGCCGGAGAGATGTTCCGGGCGGTAACGGAAGGTGAAGAGCGACAGCATGGGATCGGTGATGATCTCGAAATCCGGCTCGCCGCCGAGTTTCTGTGCCAGCTCCACCGACCATGCCACGTGATTGCGGATCATTTCACGCAGGCCGGTGAGGCCATGGGCGCGCATCAGGAACCAGAGTTTCAGCGCCCGGAAACGGCGGCCCAGCACCACGGACCATTCGGAATAATTGGTGATTTCGTCCTGACCGGATGTCTTCAGATATTCCGGCCGGATGGCGAGGGCGCGCACCTGCAGGGAAGGATCGCGCAGGAACTGCACCGTGCAATCGAACTGGGCGCCCAGCCATTTGTGCGGATTGATGACGATGCTGTCCGCGCCCTCAACGCCGTCCCACAACTCGCGGAACTCCGGGCAGATCATGGCAGATCCCGCCCAGGCCGCATCCACATGCAGGTAGAGGTCTTCGCGGGCAGCGATCTCCGCCACGGCGCGGATATCGTCCCTGCCGCCGCAACCCGTGCCACCCACGCAGGCGATGATGCCGGCCGGCAGATATCCGGCCTCACGGTCGGCGGTGATGGCGGCTTGCAGCGCCTTCGGGTTCATCGCCCGCCCCGGCCCCTTGATGGGGATTCGCACCAGATTGTCCGCGCCAAGACCTGCAAACCACACCGCCCGGTCAATGGAGGTGTGCACCTCGCCCGAGCAATAGACACGAAGGCGCGGCTGACCGGAGAGGCCTTCGCTGTTGCCGCGCCAGCCAAGGGCGCGCTCGCGCAGGGTCAGCACGGCGGCCAGCGTGGCAGAGGAGGCCGTATCCTGCAGCGTGCCGGAAAAATCTGCAGGAAGGCCAATCGCCTGACGGAACCAGTCCGTCACCCGGCCTTCCAGCTCGGTTGCCGCTGGTGAGGTTTGCCACAGCATGCATTGCGCGGCCATCGCGCTGACGAGATACTCGGCAACCACAGAGACCGGCGCGGCATTGGCCGGGAAATAGGCGAAGAAGCGCGGATGCTGCCAGTGGGTCATGCCGGGCAGGATATCGGCCTCGAAGCTCTGGAAGATCGCCTCCATGGCCTCCGGCTCTTCCGGCGGGCTGGCAGCAATGCGGGCGGCAATTTCGCCGGGGGCTGTCTGGGCCCGCACGGGACGGTCCCTGAGGCCTGCCCTGTAGTCAGCACCCCAATCGGCTGCGCGCCGCGACCAGTGGCGGAATTCTTCGCCGTCCATTCCATCCTCCCCGGAAAGATATTTTGTGCATACTGTTATCTTGTGGTCCTCTTGCTCACAAGTTGTATGGCTCCTGTTTGCTGCCGGCAGATGGCTTGCTAAAAGGTGAGTTTACGAGTTAGGTATTAGTGCGCAAGGGGAAGCTGCCGCTTGGCAACTGCTGCCTGTTTGCTGATACAACGGCATGCAGGCCCCGGAAGCTGGTGCGTGTTGCATGTCTTGGCAGGCCATCGGGCCGCAGGTGAATGAACGGGTCAATGCCTCTCAGGGAAAGCGACAGCCGGTATGCTGCCTATCTGGCACATCGCAGTGCCCTGATCGACTATGGCACCCGGCTGCTCGGCTCGCGCGCTGATGCCGAGGACGTGGTGCAGGAGGCCTTTATCCGTTTTGTGCCGGAGAATGGGCCGCCTGCAACGTCTCTCAGGGCCTATCTGTTCCGTATCGTGCGCAACCTTGCCTTCGACATCCGCCGCCGCCGCCAGCTCGAATCACGTGAGGAGCCGGCCGACCTGCCGCACTGGACGAGGCCCCAGGATGTGCAGACGCCGGAAGAGGATGCTCTGTTCTGCGAGAACCTGCGGCGCATTTCGGACTATCTCGCCACACTGCCGCCGGAGGTGCGGACCTCGCTGGAAATGCACCGCTTTGGCGGCTACACGCTGGATGAGATCGGTGGCCACCTGGGCCTGTCCACCGCCACCGTGCACCGCCATGTCACCCGGACGCTGGCGGCTCTGGCTGCCCTGCTGGAGCCTGAAACGTGATTTTTTGGAGTCATTCTGAAAAATTCTTGCGGCTCGCTCGTCTTGGTAGGAGTAAGGGGCATCTGGCCCGGCGGGCAGTGCCGGTCCGGAGAGAGACGCGCGCAACATGCCAGTGAACCAGACCGGGGACATCAGGGAACCAGCACTGCTTGAAGCGGCGGCGGATTGGCTCGTACGCCTGCGTGAGACACCGGAGGACGAGGCCCTGCAGCAGGCCTTTCAACTCTGGTGTTCACAAGCGCCTGCGCATGCGTCTGCCTTTCAACGGGTGAGCCGTGCCTGGAACCTTCTGGGCCATGCGGCAGAACAGACTGGATCATTGGCCGGCTCCTCGGATGGATCTCAGGCTGTAGCGGTTTCTGCTGCCACAGAAACCGTCACCGTTGAGGCGGCCCCTTCCCTTATCGCAGCGGTCTCTGCTTCTCCTCGCCGAAGCATGCCGCAGGCGCGCCGGGCTGCTACACCACGCCGCTGGCGCCGGGCCGTGCTGTCTGCTGTGGCCGGGGCCATGGCAGCCTGCCTTGCCATTGCGGCTGGGCCGGTGCTGCTGCTGCGTCTTGAAGCAGACCATTACACAGCGAAGGCCGAGCAGCGTGCCATCACGCTGGAGGATGGCACGCGGGTTACGCTGGCCGCCGCCAGCGCCATTGCCACCGGTTTCAGCCCCAAAGCCCGCAATGTAGACCTGCTGGCAGGCGATGCCTATTTCGACGTCGTGAAAGACCCTGCAAGGCCTTTCACCGTTGCTGCCGGAGAAGTCAGGATCACGGTGCTTGGCACATCCTTCGATGTGCGGGTCACCAGCGGCATGATTGATGTCAGCCTTGCCGAAGGGTCTGTCCGGGCAAAGGTCAGCGTTGGCGGCAGGGTGCAGGAACAGATGCTTGTGCCGGGCGAGATGCTGAGCATCGACCGGGCAACGGGGCAACTCGTCACCCGCCAGATTGCCCCGGAAGATATCGGCTCCTGGCGTCAGGGCCGGCTTTATGTGGTGGATGCCACCGTCAGCTCGGTTCTGGAGGAAATCGCCCGCTATCATCCCGGCTGGGTCAGCCTCACCGATGAAGCGCTCGGGCGCCAGCATGTCACGGGCTTCTATGATCTGCGCGATCCTGACCGTGCCCTGCGTGCTCTGGTGGAGCCGTTTGACGGTGAAGTGGTCTCCGTTTCCCCTTATGTCCGGCTGATTTCCGGCCGTTAAAAAAGAAATATGAATTTTTTTCTCATATTTTTTGTCTGAGAGCGTGAAATCCTGAGAAATTTGACAAGCCTGTTCGTCTTTAGGGTCGGGAGCGCAGCGCCGGAGGGGCTGTGCCAGGACGAAGAAAAGACGGGGCAGGTATGTTTTTGAGTAGAGAGTCCGGGACGGTCAGAGGCAGGCACAAGGCTGGTTTTTCTCACCGGGCCAGGCTTCTGGCCACCATCGCCATGGTGCCACTGGCAACAGCGGGTGTGAGTTTTCTGGTGCCGCAAGGGGCGGCACAGGCGCAGACGTCAGCCGTGCGGAACTTCAGCATTCCCGCGCAGGGGCTGGCCAGTGCCGTCAGTGCCTTCGGCCGCCAGTCCGGGCTGCAGGTGACGCTCGCCGCCAGCGCCTCGAACGGGGTGACGACGCAGGCCGTGCAGGGATCCATGACGCCGCAGGAGGCGCTGGGCCGGATGCTGCAGGGCACCGGCGTTCCCTACCGGATCACGAGCGACGGCACGGCGGTGATCGGTGCCGCGCGGACCTCTTCCGGTGCTGCCGGGGATGGGGCAGATGGCGCCACGCAGCTTGAGACGGTGACGCTGACGGGCGAGGGCTCCAGCGGCTACATGGGCTCCCCCGATTGGGTTTACGACACACCGTCGAGTGTTGCCGTGGTCTCGGGGGAGGCCATCCGCGATGCGGGCGTGCGCGATATCCGGGAGGTGTTCAATTCCGTTGCCGGTGCCTATGCCGGTGAGGGTGTTGCCAGTTTCCCCACCGTTTCTCCGAACCTGCGCGGTGTGCAGGATGCCGGTCGCGTTGCCGTCTCCATCGACGGAGCGCGGCAGAATGCGCAGGACGGCGGGCGTTACGGTGCTGCAAGTACTGGCGCGGGCGGCACGGCTGTTGTCGATGGGGCTTTCATCCGTCAGGTTGAAATCGACAAGAACCCGGGCGCAACGGCCGGAAACACGGGCACGCTGGCCGGTTCCGTCGATTTCCGCACGGTTGGTGCGGCGGATATCATCCGCGACGGCAAGTCCTGGGGGGCGGAGGCCGATGTGGCCACCGGCAGCAACGGCTATGACCTGCAGACATCGGTGATCGGTTCCGCCCGGCTGTCGGAAGTCTTTGCCCTGACCATGGGCCTCAGCAAGACCGAACTGAATCAATACCGCGCCGGCCGGATGGGCGAGGCAACCTCATCGGTTGATGCCACCGGTATCCGCAAGGATCTGCGCGGGCGCGACACCTGGGGCTCCATGCTGAAGCTGGAAATGGAGCATGAGGACATCAAGGCCTCGGCATCCTGGATGCATCAGCAGAATGATTATGCTTATGACAGCCTGGGTGGTGGGGGCAGCACCTACAGCACTATCAGCCGGTTCGAGAACACCAATGACAGCGGCTCCCTGAACTTCGGCTGGGATCCGGACAGCGAATGGATCGACTTCAAGGCCAATCTCTGGCTCAACGATTCCTCGGTTCTGGAAACCCGTGACGCCCGTGGCGACCTGTCTCCCGAAACGGAAATCGACAAGAGCCTGACCAGCTTCGGCATCACCTTGCAAAACACCAGCACCGTCAACACCCCTCTCGGCGGCCTTGCCCTCAACTATGGTGTCGAGGCCTTCCGTGATGTGGCCAACAAGTCTGCCTCAAGTACGACGATCTCGCAGACACCTTACTATGCGGACAATTATGGCGTGTTCAACCCGCCGGGCCGCCGCGACATGGCCAGCATCTTCCTCAATGGCAAGCTTGAGCCCGTCCGCTGGTTCAACGTGTCCGGCGGCCTGCGCTATGACTGGTACCGTCTGAAAGGCACGGCCCGCTACTATAATTTTGGGAAAGTTGTCACTCCGGCGACATATGTTTACGCAAGCTGTGTTGTTTACTATCAGGATGTCTATCCGGTCGGGTCATCGACCTATACTACACGCCTCTCCTGGCTGAATGGCACCAACACGGTTCGCAGGAACCAGGCCATCACATGGTTTGAAACCTGGAATGCCAATCCTTGCGGTGAATTGAACGGCAGCACCTTTGTTCAGGAAGGCTCGACTCTCTCCTCGACTGCTGCCGTCCGTGAGGACGTCATTTACGACGAGGAGATCGACCGTTCCGGCGGCAAACTGCTGCCCTCGGTGACTTTGGAATTCGTGCCGGTTGACTGGTTCAAGCCCTATGCCAGCTACAACCAGACCTACCGTCCGCCCACCATCACCGAAGCCTTCATGAGCGGCGGTTTTCAGCCTGCCGATGGTCGGCCTACGTCCACGGCGCCCAATCCTTGGCTGCGCCCTGAAACAGCGGAAACCTACGAAATCGGCGCCAATATCGTGACGGACGGCCTGATCACGGAGCGTGACCGGCTGCGGATCAAGGCGGCCGCCTTCTACCGGGAAATCGACGACTACATCGTCCTCGGTACCATCTATGCCTCGCAGGAGACTGCCAGAACCTATACGGCCTTCGTCAACATGGATGGCATCACCCGCACCCGCGGTGTGGAGGTGGAAGCCAATTATGATGCCGGCCGTTTCTGGTTTGGCGGTTCGGCGACCTTCCTGTCCACCAACTGGCCGAGCAAGACCGAAGTCTTCAGCAATGGCACGGATGTGACCAGCGGCAATGTCTTCGCCTGGAACGGCAACATCCCGCCGCGATTCAAGGTGACGGGCGACGCGGGACTGCGCTTCTTCGAAGAAAAGCTCAGCCTTGGTGCGCGTGTCACCCATGTGACGCCCAGCCAGACGGCGGTGCTGGACGTGGATACCGGCATGCTCACCGAATACAGCGATAGCTACACCACGCTGGACCTTTACGGCTCCTACAAGGTCAACAAGAACGCCACGCTGCATCTTTCAGCCAACAACGTCACGGATGTGGCCTACATCCCGGCCAACAGTTCCATGGCAGCGGCCGGGCGTACCCTGCAGGCGCGGTTCAATGTGAAATTCTGAAGGTTTGCGGAAGGCATCCCTTCCGCCCGTCATTCCTGGCCGGGTGGCAGCCCGGCCAGGAAACCGCCGCCCCCGAAACGGGCGGCACGCAACAGCCAACCAAGGAGATTGAAATGGCTGCGACTATCGAACTGAACGGAACGTCTTTCGACATGGTGAGCTTCTTTGCCGACTGGCTTGCAAGTTTCACCCCAAGCTACGGTTCTTTCTGGTCCGCTTCGTCCGGCATCACCACCGCTCCGTCCAGCACGGACGTTTACGACCAGTGGGGCAGCGGCGCAACCGGTGGCTCCGGCGTCGTCATGAGCGGTGAGATGCAATACAGCCAGGGCAACCTGACCGGGACGGTCGACACTGTTGTCCTTGGCTCCGGTTACAGCGAGTCTTCCTCAAGCGGCTTCTCCGTTGATGCGGAGCTGACGATCTATGCAGACCCGGACTACTCGCTGGCATCGCCTGGTGATCTCTTCGACTTTGCTATCTACCGCTTCTCGCAGGGCACTCTGTCCGGTCTTTACAACTACCTGGGTGCGGTTGGCACCGAGATCTATGATACCGATGGGGATGACGTCCTCGTCGGGTTCTCCGGTGCCGACACCTTCTACTTCTCCGGTGGCAATGACATCGTGACTGCGGGTGATACCGGCACCTATGGCTATCAGGATGGCACGGACAAGCTGGATGTGACGGGTTGGGGGGCTTCGGCCTACAGCGATCTGGCCGTGGCAGCCTCCGGTTCCGATACCGTCATTTCCTACGGCGGCAATTCGGTAACCCTCGTGGGTGTGGATTCGAGCGTCATCGACGCATCCGACTTCCTGTTCGCCTGACCGGCTGACCTTCATGTTGGCACCCAGCCAGCATGGCTTGTGGCCCCGGCGCAATGCCGGGGCCGCTGGCCTTCCGTTGAGGGGGGTGGTGGTGGCGCTGTTCTGCGCCAGTGCCGTCCTCAACCTGCTCGCCCTCAACGGCTCGCTGTTCATGCTGCAGGTCTATGACCGGGTGCTCGCCAGCCGCAGCATCCCGACGCTGGTTGCCCTGTGCGTGCTGTCCGCCGGTCTCTTCGGCTTTCAGGCGCTGCTCGACAGCCTGCGCGCCCGGCTGCTGCTGCGTCTTGGCGAAAGTGCCGACGCGCGCCTGTCGGCCTGTGTGATGCGGGCCATTGCGCGGCTGCCGCTGATGTCGCGCGGGCAGGGCGATGGCCTGCAGCCCTTGCGGGATCTCGACACGATCCGCTCCTTCTTCGCAACGCCCGGCCCGGCAGCCCTGTTCGATCTGCCGTGGATCCCGGTCTATCTCGCTATCTGCTTTCTCTTTCACTTCTGGATTGGTGTGACCGCGCTGGCCGGTACCGTGATCATGGTGGCGATCACCGTCTTTGCCGATGTGTCGGCGCGCCGTCCTGCGCGCATTGCCGCCGAGCGCGGGGCCACCCGCTCCAGCCTTGCCGAACAGGCCCGCCGCAACGCCGAAAGCCTTCAGGCCATGGGCTTTGCGGACCGCATTCTCGACCGCTGGCAGGTGGAGAACGATGCCTATCTTGCTGCCAACCGCAGCGCGGGCGACACCAGCGGCACCATGAGCGCCATCTCCCGTGCCATCCGGCAGGCGCTGCAATCGGCCATTCTTGCCGTGGGCGCCTGGCTGGTGATCCAGCAGGAAGCCTCGGCCGGCGTGATGATCGCCTCGTCCATCATGATGGGCCGCACCATGGCCCCGGTGGATTCGGCCATCGGCAGCTGGCGCAGCTTTGTGGCGGCCCGTCAGGGCTGGGCGCGCCTGCGCAAGCTGGAGCCTGTCTTTCAGGAAGCTGCGCCCGTTCTCGATCTTCCTGCGCCCTGCCGGGACCTCAGGGCCGAAGGGCTCGTCATCGCGCCGCCCTCTGCCGCAGGCAGCGGTGTCTTGCCAACCGTGACGGACATTTCGTTCCGGCTGGCGGCCGGCAGCGCGCTGGGCGTCATCGGGGCTTCCGGTTCCGGCAAGAGCACGCTGGTGCGCGCCCTGACCGGTGTGTGGCCGCTGCTGCGCGGCCATGTGCGGCTGGACGGGGCGGCGCTCGATCAATACGGCCCGGAGGCGCTTGGCCGCCACACCGGCTATCTGCCGCAGCAGGCGGAGCTGTTCGAGGGTACGGTGGCGGAAAACATCGCCCGTTTTGACCCCGATGCCGCACCGGAAGCGATCATCGCAGCGGCGGAAGCGGCCGGAGTGCATGGCTTCGTCACCAGCCTGCCGCAGGGCTACCAGACCCGCATCGGTCATGATGGCGCGGGGCTCTCCGGTGGCCAGCGCCAGCGCATCGGGCTGGCGCGTGCGCTCTATGGCAACCCCTTCCTGCTGGTACTGGACGAGCCGAATGCCAATCTCGATGCAGATGGCGAGGCCGCCGTGGTGGAGGTGATGAAGCGCCAGCGCGAGCGCGGCGGCATTGCCATCGTCGTGGCACACCGCCCCAGCGCGCTGGGCGCGGTGGATCATGTGCTGATGATGGAGGCCGGCCGGATGAAGGCCTTCGGCCCGCGGGACGAGGTTCTCTCCCGCGTGCTCAAGGGCTCCCCGGCCGCCAAACAGCCGGGGGCGGGGTTCGGCAGCATGTCCGCCCGCCTGCAGCCGCCGCTGAAGGTAGTGGCCGCACAGGCCGGTGTTCAGGCCGGGACTCCTGCTGACGCGGGTGCAGACAAGGAGGCGGCGGAATGAACGCGGCACCATCCTATTCCCTCGCCCGGTCCCTGCGCCGCCACATGCTGGCGAGCGGTGCCGTTGCCATGCTGCTGGCTGCCGGAGTGGGCGGCTGGGCCATGGCCTCTACCCTTTCTGGCGCCGTGGTGGCGCCGGGAACCTTCGTCGTCGACAGCTATGTGAAGGCGGTACAGCATCCGACCGGCGGCGTGGTAGGCGAGCTTCTGGTGACAGAAGGGGCCTATGTCGAGGCCGGCGAGACCGTACTGCGGCTCGACGCCACGCAGGAGCGCGCGGCCCTTGCCATCGTCACCAAGCGCCTTGATGAACTGACCGCCCGCCAGGCGCGGCTGCTGGCCGAGCGGGACGGCCTGCCGGAGCTGCGCTTTCCGCCGGAGCTTCTGGCGCGGGCATACGAGCCGCTTGCGGGCGAAGCCATGGCCAGCGAGACACGGCTCTTCGCCATCCGCAAGGCTGCCCGGGAGGGCAACCGGGCGCAGCTGGAAGAGCGGATCTCTCAGCTGGAGCATGAAATCAGCGGTTACGCCAGCCAGCAGGAGGCCTTCGACCGGTCACTTGCCATCCTGACGGACGAAACCGGCAAGCTGCAGGGCTTGTATGACCAGCGCCTTGTCTCTGCCCAGCGGCTCAACGCACTGGAGCGGGAAGCGGCATCTGTCAGTGCCGACCGGGCCGAAGCGGCCGCCTTTCAGGCGCGGGCTGCCGGGCGCATTGCCGAAACACGGCTGCAGATCCTTCAGCTGGAGCAGGACCTCAGCGCCGAAGCCGGTAATGAGCTGCGCGACATTGACGTTCAGCTTGGCGAACTGGTGGAGCGCAAGATCGCGGCGGAAGACAAGCTGGCCCGCATCGAACTGAAGGCGCCCCAGTCCGGCACGGTGCATCAGCTGGCGGTGCATACGGTTGGCGGTGTCATCTCGCCCGCAGACAAGATTATGCTGATCGTGCCCGGCAATGACGATCTGAGAGTGGAGGCGCGGATCAACCCTGCCGATATCGATCAGATCGCTCTTGGCCAGAAGGCCCTCCTGCGCCTTTCCGCCTTCAACCAGCGCACCACGCCTGAGCTGAATGGGGAAGTTGACCGGGTGGCCGCTGATCTCAGCGAGGATCAGCGCACGGGGCAGGCTTATTACCTCGTGCGCATCCGCATTCCGCAAGAGGAACTGGCGCGGCTGGACGGCCTTGGCCTCGTTCCCGGCATGCCGGCGGAAGCCTTCATCCAGACAGGAGAGCGCACGGCGCTGTCCTATTTCCTCAAGCCCCTCAACGACCAGATCGCCCGCGCCTTCAGAGAGGACTGACGGCGCCTGTTCCAACCCCAGGAGACACATATGGACGCGCATACCCTGGACAATCCCGCCCCCAACGAGCCCGCCACCATCGAACCCGGCAGCCGGGCGAAGATGCTGAAACAGGCAACCCATGACATTCACGATGGCCTCGACAAGGACATCATGAGCCGCGACCCGTTCGGCAGCATCGGCAACTACGCCCGGTTTCTTGAGGTGCAGTACCGGTTTCATACGGTGATGGACGGCATCTACCGCATGCCCGCCCTTGATCCTCTGCTGCCGGATCTCGGCGGCCGCCGCCGCCTGCATCTGGTGGCGCAGGATCTGGCCGACATCGGCATGCCGCTGCCGGAGTTCACGCAGGACGCGGATGAGGCCGGGCCGGGCGATGATATGTCCGCCGCCATGGGCTGGCTCTATGTGGCCGAGGGCTCGAACCTGGGTGCGGCCTTTCTGTTGAAAGCGGCGGCAAAGCTGGGTCTGTCCGAGACCCATGGCGCGCGCCATTTGGCTGGCCATCCGGAAGGCCGTGGCCTGCACTGGCGGACCTTTACCGCTGCGCTGGATGCCATCCCGCTGCCGCCGGAGGACGAGGCACGGGTGATTGCCCATGCGAAACAGGCCTTCGCGCTTGTGCGCCGCTACGTGGGGGAAGCCTACGCCTGATCTCAGATCCCCGTTTCAGGTCCCGGTGCCTCCCAGGTGCCGGGATCTGAAACCGTCCGTCAGTTCTTTGACGCTATTCAAGCCCGCAGGTATCCAGACCCGCCATTTCGGGCAGGAGATGATAAAATAAGTTTGAAATAGTTTTTCACGCTGGCGGCGCCGATTTCACGCCGCGGCTGCTTGTTTCCTGGTGAAATATTTATTATTGATAATGCCGTAATACCATTACGTGGCGGCGCCTCGGCCCATGCGGGCGGTGCCTGTTCAGATCGCGGCAGCGGTCCACCGGAGGAGGCTGAGGTGACGCCTGAGCAGATCCAACTTGTGCAAGCAAGCTTCGACCGGCTGCGCCCGCAAGGGACTGCCGTCATCTCCGGCTTTTACGGCCGCCTTTTCGAACTATCTCCTTCCTTGCGACCGCTGTTCCGCACTTCGCTTCCGGCACAGGAGCAGCGGCTGCTGGAGGCCCTGTCCGCCGTTGTCAGCATGCTGTCGAACCTGCAGATGCTGCTGCCGGAACTGGAGGCGCTCGCCAAGCGTCACGTGACCTATGGCGTCAGCGCCGCTCATTATCAGGCGGCCGGGGATGCCCTCTTGTGGACACTCGAGAGCCACCTTGGCGAAGCCTTCACACCTGAGGTACGCTCGGCATGGATGGCAGCCTATGCAACGCTGTCCGACATCATGATTGCGAGCGCGGAATACCGCGCAGCCTGAGCAGGCGCGCAGAACGGCAGCTTGCCGGGAGTGCCGCGCCCGCGCCGGCAAACCGGAGTTTCAGCCATGGATCCGATTACAGTGCTTGGCACGATCAGCGGCACCTCCGCCGATGGTATCGACATGGCCCTGATCACGACAGACGGGGAACGGCTGCTGTCGGCAGGGCCAGCAGAAACCGAAGCCTATGCTCCCGAGACCCGCGCGGCCATTCTGACCACCATCGCAGCAGGCCCCAAGCGCAGGGATCTTTGGCCGGGTCTGGCCGAAGCCGTCACCCGTGATCACGCCGTGGCCATCGCCGCCTTTCTGGCACGGCTGGAGCGCAAGCCGGATCTCGTCGTCTTCCACGGTCAGACGGTCTGGCATGATCCCGCCGCTGGCGAGACCGTGCAGCTCGGCAACCCGCAGAAGCTGGCGGATGTGCTGGGGCTGCCGGTCGTGGGTGATGTGCGGCAGGCGGATATGGAAGCGGGCGGGCAGGGCGCGCCGCTGGTGCCGGTCTATCACCGGGCGCTGGCCGCAGGCCTGAAGCAGCCGCTGTGCTTCCTCAACATCGGCGGGGTGTCCAATCTCACCTATATCGACGGCGAACATCTGATGGCCTTTGACATCGGGCCGGGCAATGCGCTGCTGGATGACTGGATCCGCCAGTCCGGCCTCGGCGATTTCGACCGGGACGGGCGCTGGTCCGGGGCAGGGCATGTGGAAGCCTCACGGGTGGAAATCGCCCTGCGCCATCCCTATTTCGCCCAGCCTGCGCCCAAGTCGCTGGACCGTAATGCCTTTTCGCTGAAATGGGTGGAGGGTCTGTCGTGGCTGGATGGCGCGGCAACGCTCGCAGCCATCACGGCGGAGGCAGTGGCCCGGTCTGCCGCCCTGCTGCCGCGAACGCCCAAAAGCTGGATCGTCTGCGGCGGCGGGCGGCGCAACCAGACGATCATGGCGGAGCTGGCGCAGCGGCTGGATGCGGATGTGGTCAGTTCGGATGTGCATGGCATCGACGGCGATGCTCTGGAAGCGCAGGCAATGGCTTTCCTTGGCGCGCGGTTCATGGCAGGTCTTCCTACCAGCTATCCGCATACGACGGGGGCGCGCGAGCCGGTGATCGGCGGACGCCTCTACCGCCCCTCAGCCTGAGGCGCCTGAAGATACATGGACAAGAGCAGACCCATTGACGAAGACGAGGTCTTCGGAAACCGCGAGCGGCACGACGAGCGGCTGAACGGGGCCGAAATCTACCGCCGGCTGGTGGAGGCCATCGAGGACCGCACGCTGAAGCCGGGCGACCGCCTGCGCGAGGCAGAACTTGCCGAGATTTTCGGCGTCAGCCGCACACCGATCCGCGAAGGCCTGAAGCGGCTGGAAGCGCAGGGCCTCGCCATTCACGAGCCGAACCGGGGCATGGTCATCCCGACGCTGGATCACCGTCAGATTTCTGAGGTCTATTACATGCGCGAGGTGCTGGAAGGCACAGCCGCCCGCTTGGCTGCCCAGCATGCCTCCAACGCCGAAATCGAGATCCTGACCGAACTGGTCGAGGCGGACCGGCAGCGGGTGGCAGACGAAAAATCCATGGTGCGCTCCAACAGGGAGTTCCACCGGCGCATTTATCTCGCCTCCCACAACCGCTATCTCGTCGGCCAGATCGACCATCTGCGCCTGTCGATGATCCTGATGGCCGGCACGACGCTGGATACACCCGAGCGGCGCGAGACGGCCATTGAAGAGCATGCCGCCATCGTGCGGGCCATCGCCTCACGCGATCTGGATGCCGCAGAGACGGCTGCCCGCCGTCATATCGAACACGCCCAGAAGACCCGCCTGAAGCAGAACTGAGGCCCGCGTCCGCTGGTCTTACCCACCCGGAAAGAACCGGCAAAAACAACAGTTTCCATCTGGTCAAGCGGCCTTGATGCGGTCTACGATCACAGGTGGAAATTCTGCTTCGGGCTCGGAGCCCGCCGGGAGGTCAATCAATGAAACGCCGTGATTTTCTGAAAACGGGCGCGCTTGCGGCTGCGGCTGCGCCTGTCCTTGCAGCGCCCGCCCTTGCGCAGGCAACGCTGAACCTCAAGCTCGTGGGCGGCTTCCCGCGCGGCTTCCCCGGTGTGGGCACCGGGGCTGAAAAGCTCGCCAAGCGCATCGAGGCGATGAGCGATGGCAAGGTGAAGATCACCTATTACGGCGGTGGTGAACTGGTGCCCCCCTTCGAGGTGTTCGGGGCGGTGTCGAGCGGTGCAGCCGACATGGGCCATACGGCGTCCTATTACCATGCGGGCAAGGTGCGCGCCGCGATGTATTACACCACCGTGCCCTACGGTCTGGAGCAGACCGAACTGTCGGGCTGGATCGCCTATGGCGGCGGTCAGGCGCTGTGGGACGAGGCCTATGCCCCGTTCGGCGTGAAGCCGTTCTATGCGGGCGGATCGGGCGCCCAGGCCGGCGGCTGGTTCAAGAACCCGGTCACCAAGCTGGATGATCTGGCAGGCCTCAAGATGCGCATTGCCGGTCTTGGCGGCGATGTGATGCGCAAGCTGGGCGTCGTCACCGTGCTGACCCCGCCGCCGGAAATCTATCCGGCTCTTCAGTCCGGCGTTGTCGATGCGGCCGAGTTCGTCGGCCCGTGGAACGATGTGGCGCTGGGGCTCTACAAGATCGCGCCCTACTACTACCTGCCGGCCTTCCACGAGCCGGGCGCGGCGCTGGAAATGATCGTGAACCAGAATGTCTGGGGCAACATGTCCCCGTCGCTGCAGGCCATCTTCGCCAGCGCCGCACAGGCGCAGGGCGAGGATACGATTGCCGAGTTCCGCTACAACAACACCCGCGTTCTGGCCGATCTCGTCAGCAAGGGCGCCAAGGTCTCGGCCTTCCCGGATGATGTGGTGGCGGCGCTGGGCAAGGCCTCGCGCGAAGTGCTGGAAGCCTATCCGCAAGGCGATGCCGTAGCCGAAAAAGTGCACGCCTCCTATATCGCCTACATCAAGGAATGCGCGTCCTACACCAAGGCGATGGAAGAGCGCATGTACCACGACCGCGCCGCCGTCTGGGGCGTGTGACATGAAAAAGCCCGGACAGCTTGCAGGCTGTCCGGGCTTTCTACCTTTTGACGGAGGGGTAGTCCCCTCTCGCCGGGACCTGAGTTACACCACCGCCAGCACGATGCCCGTGACCGCAGAGATGGTGAGAGTGGCGAAGGTGAGGATCATGCCGCTCATGCGGAAGACCAGCGGCTCCTTCGGCTGGGAGACACCATAGGCGTGCGATACGCGGCCAATCGTGAAAGCGAGACCGAGGGCATGCACGAGCAGAAGCGGTGCGCCCTGCAATTCGCACATGAGGATCAGGATCAGCACCAGCGGCACATATTCGGCAAAGTTGCCGTGCACGCGCTGACGGCGCAGCAGTTCGGCGTCGCCGCCATCACCCAGCGCCAGCTGAAGGCTCTTGCGGCGGCTGACGACGCGAAAACTCAGGAAGAGATAGACCAACCCCAGAATCCCGGCATAGATGGGGGTGGCGCTGAGAAGAAGTGCTGTCTGCTGCAAGATGGTTCTCCCGCTGCGGGCCGCAATGGCCCGCTCTCCTCCTGACGCGAGCAAGCTCCCGTCTCCCGTCAGGGTTTCAACATTCGACAATATTCACGGCGAGGCCTCCGGTCGAGGTCTCTTTGTATTTTCGGGCGTGCCAGTGTGATGCTGCGGCCCATTGTCTGGCTGCGTCCGGCGGCACCGCGAAGGTTCAATTCAGCAAGAAGTGCCACGCACACGGAGCAATGTCAGGGCCTCAGGACCACAAAGCCTCAAAAACCGCGAGCGAAAAGCCGATATGATCCGTCAGAAGGCGGGAAGCCCGGTCCGCGTCCCTGTCGAGAGCAGCCTGCATCAGGTCTGTATGCGGACCAAGACCAAGCGTCTTCTCGTAGGTTTCCCGCAGCCGCCCTTGCGGATCGTCATCCATGCGGGCGCGCACCTCCGGCGAGCTGAGCATATGCCGCTGGTGGCGCCGGAGCTGGTCATTCACCTGGCTGGCAAAAAGCTGCAGCCACGGCGCCTGCGTGCCCGAGAGAAGGGCTGCATGGAACGCATCGTGCCGCCGCTCCCACAGGTGGATGGCATCGCGCGCCGCATGCGGCACCGGCACGGGCGTGGAAGCCAGCAGGTGGTGGGCCGCCACGACACGCCCTTCCCAGTCTTCCCCACCCTCGGCAATGGAGCGGATGAAAAGCCTTGGCTCTATGGCAAGCCGCGCGTCCTGAAGATCGCGCAGGCTTTCCGCCGACACGCCGCAGACCCTGTAGCCGCGATTTGGCATCAGCACCACCAGCCGCTCGGCCTCCAGCCGCGACAGCGCCTCGCGCAGCGGCGTCCAGCCAAAGCCGAACCGCTCCTTCAACAGGGAAACGGTCAGCGGCGCATCCGGAGGCAGGGTGCATTCCAGAATGGCACCGCGCAGGGCGTTGTAGGCGTCTTCCGTCTTCGGCATTCCGCTTGGTGGTCCCGGTTGAGATTTCCCGTGCATCTGAGCAGGAATATATGACCTGTCAAATTATATATAATCCTTGCGGGCGTGCAGGTCCGCTGTTAGCGTGACCTCATGAGGCAGCCGTTGCTGCGGCAGTGCGCCCAGAGGGCGCGGCAAGACCGACTGAGGGAGATTTCATGTCCGGAACATCCAGCGTTCATCCGCTTGATCAGGGCGATCCGCTTGGCCCCAAGCGTGCCGCCTTTGCCCTGCCCGAGGGCGTTATCTATCTGGATGGCAACTCCCTTGGCACGTTGCCCGCCCATGTGCCGCAGCGGGTGGCCGATGTGGTGAGCAAGCAGTGGGGCGAGAGCCTCATCCGCGCATGGAACGAGCATGACTGGGTGGATCTGCCGCGCCGCGTAGGCGACCGGATCGGCCGTCTGGTGGGCGCGGCGCCCGGCACGGTGATTGCCGGAGACAGCACGTCGATCAACCTGTTCAAGGTGCTCTCGGCTGCCCTTGCCCTGCGCCCGGAGCGCAAGGTGATCCTCTCCGACACGGGCAATTTCCCGACGGATCTCTACATGGCGCAGGGCCTTCGGGACCTGCTGGACGCCGGCCATGAGCTGCGTCTTGTCGCGCCGGAAGAGGTGGCGGATGCCATCACGGACGAGGTCGCGGTGATGATGATCACCCAGGTCGACTACCGCACGGGCCGCCGTCATGACATGGCGGCGCTGACCCGCCTTGCCCATGAGGCTGGAGCCCTTGCCATCTGGGATCTTGCTCATTCCGCCGGTGCCTTCAAGGTGGAGCTGGATGTCTGCGGCGCCGATTTTGCCATCGGTTGCGGCTACAAGTATCTGAACGGCGGCCCCGGTGCTCCGGCTTTCCTTTATGTGGCAGAGCGGCACCAGGCCGTTGCCCGCCAGCCGCTGAACGGCTGGATGGGCCACGATGCGCCGTTTGCCTTTGATCTCGATTACCGCGGCGCCAGGGGCGTCGACCAGTTCCGCGTCGGCACGCCGCCGATCCTGTCGCTCTCCGCCCTGGATGCGGCGCTGGATGTGTTTGACGATGTAGATATGGACGTGCTGCGGGCCAAATCCGTTTCCCTGTGCGAACTGTTCATCAAGGAGGTGGAAAGCCGCTGCGAGGGTCTGGAACTGGCGAGCCCGCGCAATGCGGATGAGCGCGGCAGCCAGGTCTCCTTCCGCTTTGCCGAGGGCTATGCCCTGATGCAGGCACTGATCGCACGCGGTGTGATCGGCGATTTTCGCGCACCGGACATCGTTCGCTTCGGTTTTACCCCGCTCTATCTCTCTCACGGCGATGTGGTGAAGGCTGTCGATATTCTGGCGGACATTCTCGCCACCCGCAGCTGGGATGCACCGCAGTTCAAGACCCGCGCCAAGGTGACCTGAGATGACCGCCAAGACCCCCTATGATCCCTCGGAAGACGGCGCGCAGATGCGTTTTGACGGGCGCATGTCCTATGGCGACTACCTGTCGCTGGACAAGATCCTGACGGCACAGGCGCCTCTGTCGAAGGCCGATGACGAACTGCTGTTCATCATCCAGCACCAGACATCCGAATTGTGGATGAAACTGGCGCTGCATGAACTGGCTTCGGCCAAGGCCCATATCGCCAGCGGCAACGTTCAGCCGGCCTTCAAGCTGCTCACCCGCGTGGCGCGGATCTTCGAGCAGCTGAATTCGGCCTGGGATGTGCTGCGCACGATGACGCCCAGCGACTACACCACCTTCCGCGCGGCGCTCGGCCAGTCTTCCGGCTTCCAGTCGTTCCAGTACCGGGCGATCGAGTTCATTGCCGGCAACAAGAACGCGGCCATGATGCGCCCGCACGAGCATGTACCGGAGGTTCACGGCTGGCTGGAGGGCATCCGCCAGGAAACCAGCCTCTACGATGAGGCGATCCGCCTGCTGGCCCGCTCCGGCTTCGAGATTTCGGAAGCGATGCTGAACCGGGATGTGTCGCAGCCCTATGCGGCGGATGAGACGGTGCGGGCCGCCTGGATCGAGGTCTACCGGGACCCGGCGCGCTACTGGACGCTCTATGAGCTGGCCGAGAAGCTGGTGGATTTCGAGGATTATTTCCGGCGCTGGCGCTTCAATCATGTGACCACGGTGGAGCGGGTGATCGGCTTCAAGCGCGGCACCGGCGGCACCAGCGGCGTGGTCTATCTGCGGCGCATGCTGGAGGTGGTGCTCTTCCCCGAATTGTGGGATCTGCGCGCCGATCTGTGACCACACGGCAAATCCCGGTGAGCCAGTTTCATCGGGACCGGATCAGGCCCGGCGGGGGATGGCCTGCCGGGGCTTGCGCACTTTCAGCACCTTGGACTGGTTGCGCCGCCGCTCCTGATCCTCTTCGCACTGCAGGATAAGATCCGCAAAGGGGACCGGGCGGCTGAAGTGGAAGCCCTGATACTCATCGCAGCCATTGGCCCGCAGCCATTCAAGCTGTTCGGCCGTCTCGACGCCTTCCGCCACGATCCGCACATTCAGCACATTGCCGAGGGAGATGATCAGCCGGGTGATCGGAGCTGCCGTCTTCAGGTCATTGATGAAGGTGCGGTCGATCTTCAGCACGTCAATCGGGTAATTCTGCAAATAGGCAAGGTTGGAATAGCCGGTGCCGAAATCATCGATCAGGATATTGTAGCCGCACTTCTTCAGGCGTGACAGGGAGAAGCGCACGGACGGACTGTCGCCCAGCAGCATGGATTCGGTGATTTCGAAGCCGATCTTGCGCGGATCGCAGCCGGTCTCCTGCGGCAGCAGCAGAAGCTTTTCGATCAGCTCCTGATCCTGGAACTGGCGCACGGACAGGTTCAGCGAGAGGCTGATGTCAATGCCAGCATCTTGCAGATGCCTCTGGTGCAGCGCCACTTGCCGGTAGACCCATTCGCCCACCTCCACGATCATGCCGGTCTCTTCGCAGGCCGGAATGAAGCTGCCGGGGCTCAACAGTCCGCGCCTGGGATGCTGCCACCGGATCAGGGCTTCGGCCGAAAGGATCGCGCCGGTCTTGACGCAGACGCGCGGCTGGAAATGCAGGAGGAACTCGTTGTTCTCCAGCGCCCGCCAGAGGTCCTGTTCCAGCGCCACACGTTCATCAAGGCGCTGGCGCAGGTCCATGGAGAACGGGGTGACCTTGTTGGCCCGCCCGCCCCGCGCCTCGTAAAGCGCAAGGTCGCCATGACGCATCAAGGTGTCCATGTCCTTGCCGTCATCCGGGCAGACGCTCATCCCTGCGGCGGCGGTGACCTGCAGCATCTGACCGCCAATGTCCATGGGCTCGATGAACAGATCCAGCAGCTGCCGGCCGAAGTCCTGCGGGTTGAGGCCGTTCATCCGGTCAGGAATGCAGACAATGAACTCATCGCCGCCGAGCCGTGCCACCGTACCTTTGTCACCCGCAAAGCCGGACAGCCGCGCCGCGGCTGCACTCAGCAGCAGATCGCCGGTGACATGGCCAAGGGTCGTTGATGGCCTTGAAGCCATTGAGATCGATGAAATAGAGGTAGAGGCTCCGGCCTTCGGTCAGGGACGCATTGATCATGGCCGGGAGTTGAGACTGAAGATAGAGCCGGTTCGGCAATCCGGTCAGGAAGTCGTGGTCCGCCAGGAATCTGGCCCGTTCCTGGGTTTCCTTCAGCTCGGTGACATCAATCTCGCTGACCAGATAGGCCTGCACGCCGGTGACCGCATCGCGGCAGGTTCTGGCTGTAATCTCGTGCCAGCGGATGCCATGTGTGGTGCGGGTCTGGGCCACGACCTTGCAATCCGAGCCGTAGTCGAGGGCTCCCATCAGGGCCTCAGCGATGGTTCCGTCGACAAGCCGGTTCTGGAGGGTGAGATCGGCTTCGATCTGCGATGCGCGTGAGGCTGGATTGCGGTAGAGCGGCGCGCCATTGCGCGAGAACAGGGAGATCATGACCGGCGTATGCAGCAGCGCTTCAGCACTGCGCAGGGTCTCCGGCCTGATTTCGTGGTTGACGATGCCTTCGCACAGCATGCCGGTGCGCCCGTCCTTCAGGCGGATTCCCCGGAATATCACCTGCAGCGTTTTGGGTTCCCCAAGAGGGTAAAGTGTCCAGGTTTCGGCAAAGCTCGTATCGCTCCGCTGGAAGTCGGCCTTGTACTGGTTCAGCCGTTCGGCGACCGCCCGGGACATGTCGGAGCCGAGGTCACGGGAGCGCAGGTGTTCGATGCTCGAAGCTCCCCACACATCGAGGCCGCTGGCATTGGCCCACAGGATACGCTTCAGATCAAAGTCATAGATCCAGAGTGCGGTCGCGACGCGGCCGAGCTGGGCAAGCAGCTCTCCTGCTTCCACCTCGCTAATCCGGAAGATATCGTCCGTCACTGACTTCATTTAACCGGCGCCGTATATCCTTGGGGTCAATTCTCAAAAATGAGCAGATGTATCTACAGTGACGATCTGGCGTTGATATTGTGAAGTTTGACAGGTTTCGGGGTGTCCAAAGAAATGCCAAGCCTCTTTCAATCTCTAATCGCATTCTCATGTATCAGTATTCATTGAATGTGTTTTCCAAGCCTTAATCGGGATAGTTACGAATAAGTAAATTTTAATGCATGCGCGTTGCCAAATTCGTTTGAGATTATGCCGCTTTCAGGTTTCAGTGCCGGTCGGAAGCCCTGTTATGGTAAATAGGTCTCGGCTGCCGGAATATGGAAGAGGTTGAAAATACTTGTAATTTCATTTCTCATCTTTTCTGTCCGGGGCGGCCGGTGCCGTTTTATTTATCTCTGGTTGAGTCCGGGTAGTTGCGATCTGCTGTGTTTTGGCATCCGGGAAGGCGTCTCCGGCCAGCCAGCTGGTTCGGCCTTGTCAGGGGAGGCGAAAAGGCGCTCTTGATATATTTTAAATTTAAAGTAATCTCATCGGCAGACTGCTTCCGCGCTTCATCGGGCGTTGTCAGGCCAAGGCTTCGGGATGCTGGCGCATCCCGCCTTGATTGCTCCGGCGCCGCACCGGCTTGACCGGCTTTCAATGAGTGAGGCCCAGTGAGAGTTGGTATTGCTGGCTGTAACCGGAGTTTGCCTTGTCCCGTCTTATCGACATAACCCCGCCGCTTCGGGCCAGTTCTGCCGTCTTTCCGGGTGACGCGCGCTTCGAGCTGCGGCAGACCTTCTCCATTGGTCCCGGCTGCCCGGTCAATGTGGCGGCTTTCTCCATGTCCGTGCATTGCGGCGCCCATGCGGACGCGCCGCTGCACTATGCGAAAGAGGGCGCCACGATCGATCAGCTGGCGCTGGAGGATTACATCGGTCCGGCCCGGGTGATCGACGCAAGAGGTGCTGGACCCCTCGTCGAGCCGCAGGATATTGAAGCAGCGCTGGCGGACGTGCCGCAACGGGTGCTCCTGCGCTGCGAAGAGAGCCTTGATCCGGATGTGTGGCCGGAAGGCTTCCGCACTCTGGCGCCGGAGACGGTCGAACTGCTGGCCTCCCGGGGCGTGCGGCTGGTGGGTGTCGATGTGCCGTCGGTTGATCCGGACACGTCCAAGGATCTTCCCTCTCACATGACCGTGTTTCGCCATGACATGCGAATTCTGGAAAATCTGGTACTGGCGAGCGTCGAACCGGGGGATTATGAGTTGATTGCTCTGCCCATCCGGCTAGAAGGACTGGATGCGGCGCCTGTCAGGGCTGTCCTGCGCACGCTTGCGAGGGACTGAGGGAAATCTGACACCGGGCGCAAAAAGAAACAATAAGGGCGCTGTCAATCGCAGCGGCGGGGAAAATCAGATGCTGGAACTCGACCAGCTTGTCATGCAGTTTGGTGGCTTCACGGCTGTTGATCACTGTACCTTCCAGGTGAAGGAAGGCACGATCACAGGCCTGATCGGACCCAATGGCGCTGGCAAGACGACGCTTTTCAATCTCATTGCAGGTGCATTTCCTCCGGTGGCGGGCAAGATCCGCTTCTGCGGTGAGGATGTGACCGGCCTGCCGGCCAACAAACTGTTCCACAAGGGGCTGGTGCGCACCTTCCAGATCCCGCACGAGTTTCACCGGCTGACGGCGCTGGAAAACCTGATGATGGTGGCCCCGGCCCAGCCGGGCGAGAACCTTCTGGCCAACTGGTTCAACTGGGGCAAGGTGGCCAGCACAGAGGCGGAGGTGGTCCGCCGGGCCTGGGAAACGCTGGACTTCCTCGAACTTACCCATGTGGCAGGCGAGCGGGCCGGCAATCTCTCCGGCGGCCAGAAGAAGCTGCTGGAACTGGGCCGCACCATGATGACGGATGCGAAGCTGGTGCTGCTGGATGAGCCTGCGGCCGGCGTCAACCGCACCCTCTTGCGCAAGCTGGAAGAAAAGATCCAGATCCTCAACCGGGAGCGCGGCTACACCTTCATCCTCATCGAGCACGACATGGAGATGATCGAGAAGCTCTGCCATCCGGTCGTCTGCATGGCCGAGGGCAAGGTGCTGATTGCCGGGGACTTCCAGACCGTGCGTTCCGATCCAAGGGTGCTCGAAGCCTATCTCGGTGAAACGCAGGGAGATGCAGCATGAGCGCGCTCCTGACGATGCAGTCCCTCACCGGGGGCTATGGCGAGGCCAACATTCTCAATCAGGTGTCGATGACGGTGAATGACCGCGAGATCGTGGTCATCGTCGGCCCCAACGGGGCGGGCAAATCCACCGCGATGAAGGCCATCTTCGGCCTTCTCACCATTCGCGGCGGCTCCATCACCTTCGACGGCACCGACATCACCAACTGGGCGCCGAACCAGATCGTCCAGCGCGGCATCTGCTACGTGCCGCAGGTGGACAATATCTTCCGCGAAATGAGCATCCACGAAAATCTCGAAATGGGTGCCTTCCTGCGCAAGGGCGATCTCTCGGCCGCCTTTGACCGGGTGTACACGCTGTTCCCGGACTTGAAGGCGCGCCGCAAGACGCCGGCGGGCAATCTCTCCGGCGGGCAGCGGCAGATGGTGGCCATGGGCCGGGCCCTGATGCTCGACCCCAAGCTCCTGCTGCTGGACGAGCCGACGGCGGGCCTTTCGCCGAAATACATGGAGCAGATCTTCCAGATCAGCCGCGATGTCCGCGATACGGGCGTTGCCATCCTGCTGGTGGAGCAGCATGCCAAGCAGGCCCTTGCCTTTGCCGACCGGGCCTATGTGCTGGCGGCGGGTGCCAACCGGCACGAAGGCACGGGGCAGGCTCTTCTCGCCGACCGCGAGGTCGCAGAAATGTTCCTGGGCGGGTGAGGCTGAGACAAGATGACCTTTCTGGATTTCATCAATTTCTACATCGTGCCGGGGCTCGTCATGGGCTCCATCTATGCGCTGGGCGCCGTCGGCATCACGCTGGTGTTTGCGATCCTGCGCTTTGCGCATCTGGCCCATGGTGATCTGGCAACGCTCGGTGCCTTCCTGGCGCTGGCGCTGGTGACGGCTCTCGGCATTCCGCCCCTGGCGGCGCTGCCCTTTGCCATCCTGGCGACAGCGGGCGTGGCGGTGGGGCTCGACAAGGTGTTCTACGAGCACCTGCGCAACCGGCCCAAGATCATCACCGTGATGGCAACGCTGGGTGCGGCCCTGATGATCCGCGCCGTGGTGCAGGTGGTCTGGGGTGTCGATACCCAGACCTATTCCCGCGGGCTGGTGCGGCCGGAGAACTACTTCGGCATCCGGGTGCGCGACCGGGAGATCTACACCCTCATCGCCATGCTGGCGCTGGTGGCCGGCCTGCAGCTGTTCCTGTCCCGCTCCAAGTGGGGCAAGGCCATGCGCGCCATGTCGGACAATCCCAACCTGGCGCTGCTGTCGGGCATCGACAACCGCAAGGTCGTCATGCTGACATGGATGATCGCAGGCGGCCTGTGCGCGGCAGCCGGCGTGTTCCTGGGGCTCAACACCGAGCTGAAGCCGATGATGGGCTGGTCCATGCTGCTGCCGATGTTCGCGGCGGCCATTCTGGGCGGCGTCGGCCGCGTGGAAGGGGCCGTGCTGGGCGGCCTCATTGTGGGCATCGCCGAAGAGGTCTCCGTGGTGTTCATTCCCAGTGAATACAAGGCGGCAATGGCCTTCGCGATTCTGCTGTTCATGCTGCTGGTGCGGCCCACCGGGCTTCTGCGCGGCAAGGTGCTCTGACGGGGAGATTGCGCCATGGAACTCATTGGCCTTGCAAACTACGCCCTGTTCATGGGTGTCTTCATCGGCATCTACGCGCTTCTGGCGCTGGGGCTGAACATTCAGTGGGGCTTCACAGGCCTCTTCAATGCGGGTATCGCGGGCTTCTTTGCCGTCGGGGCCTACACCTCGGCGATCCTGACGAGCCCGCATGTGGCCGGCCGGCTTGGCGGTTTTGATCTGCCGGTTCTTGCCGGGTGGGCAGGCGCCATGCTGATGGCAGGGGCCATCGCCTGGCCAATCGGCAAGATCTGTCTGCGCTTCCGCTCCGATTATCTCGCCATCGCCACCATCGGCATTGCCGAGATCATCCGCCTCGTCATCAAGTCCGAAGATGCATTGACGGGCGGCGCACGCGGCATCACGCGCATTCCGCGCCCCTTCGGCGATCTGCCCTATGTGCAGTCGCAGATGGCCTATCTCGCCATTGTCATCGTGGTGCTGGGCATTGCCTACATGCTGATCCAGCGGCAGATCAATTCGCCCTGGGGCCGCATGATGCGCGCCATCCGTGACAACGAGCTGGCCGCCACCGCCATGGGCAAGGACATTGCCTACCGCCGCCTGCAGTCCTTCATCTTCGGCGCGGCGCTGATGGGCCTTGGCGGGGCGCTCTTCGCCCATTTCAACCGCGCCATCACCCCGGAAGCCATCGACCCGATGATTGCCACCTTCCTCGTCTGGATCATGCTGATCCTCGGCGGGTCGGGCAATAACAGGGGAGCAATCCTGGGTGCGGCGATTGTATGGATCATCTGGTCCGTTTCAGAGATTGCAACGGACCGCCTGCCGCATGAATATGCGGTCAAGGCCAAGTACATCCGCGTCTTCCTCATCGGGTTGATGCTGCAGCTGGTCCTGCGCTTCCGCTCCGAGGGGCTGTTGCCGGAAACCCTTCCGGAAAACCCGCCCAGGCCGCAGAAGCAGGGGACTGGCGCCTGACCTGGCCGCGGGACTGAAGTTTGCAATGAGGGGCAAAAGCCCCCGCTTTGTGGAGGTAATGAAATGACGCATAAGCTTCTCGCTCTGGCAGGTTCGCTCCTGGCCGCGACTGCTCTGGCCAGCGTTCCGGCCAAGGCAGATGTGAAGATTGGCCTGCTCGGCGGCATTTCCGGCCCGATTGCAGCCATGGCTCCGGCCATGATTGATTCGGCCCAGATGGCGATTGCCGAAGTGAACGAGCAGGGCGGCATTCTGGCCGGTGAAAAGCTCGTGCCGGTCATCGGCGACAGCGCCTGCAACCCGCAGAACGGCACGGACGCCGCCACCAAGGCCGTGAACATCGACGGCGTTGTCGGCATCGTCGGCCCGCATTGCTCGGGCGCCGTGATTGCCGCTGCCAACTCGGTCACCATCCCGGCCGGCATCGCGCTGATCACCCCGTCGGGCACCTCGCCGGAAATCACCAGCCTGAAGGACAATGACACCGTGTTCCGCACCGTGCCGTCCGACGACTTCCAGGGCCGTGCTCTTGCCCGTACCCTGAAGGAGCAGGGCTATGGCAAGGTGGCTGTCGCCTACCTCAACAATGACTATGGCTCCGGCCTCGCCAATGCCTTCAAGGCTGAATACGAAGAGATCGGCGGAGAGATCGCCGGTTTTGCCGCCCATGAAGGCGAGCGCGCCTCGTACCGCTCGAACCTCGCTGAACTCGCCAAGGGCGGTGCCGACACGCTCGTCATCTTCGACTATGGTGATGGCAGCGGCCTGACCATGCTGCGCGAAGCGCTGGAGAACGGCTTCTTTGAGAAGTTCGTCGGCGGTGACGGCATGAAGTCCGACGCTCCGATCCGCGAGCTGGGTGCAGACAACCTCACCACCTTCGTGGCTTCTTCTCCGGTCGGCGAGCAGTCCGCAGCCCTCGAAGCCTTCAATGCGGCCTTCAAGGCCAAGGGCGGCGATCCGGATGCGATCTTCGTCACCACCTCCTATGACGCGGCCTTCCTGATGGCTCTGGCCATCGAAAAGGCAGGCGGCGACAAGACCAAGGTGGCAGCTGCCATCCGTCAGGTGGCCGGTGCTGAAGGCGGCGAGCCGATCCTGCCGGGCGAGTGGGCGAAGGCCAAGGCTCTGATCGCCGAAGGCAAGGCCATCGACTATCAGGGCGCTGCAGGCGAGCACTCCTTCGACGAGGCCGGCGACGTTCCGGGCGCTTACTCCCTGTTCAAGGTCGGCGCCAACGGCTTCGAAGTCCTGACCGAAATGAAGTGACATGGTTCCGGCCCCGTTGCGGGCCGGTACCCGGCACATGCGATCATGCGAGACCGGCGGCCCCAAAGGCTGCCGGTTTTCGTTTGAAGATCTGTTCACTCTCCGTCGTCATCCCGGCCAAGCGTAGCGCGAGCCGGGACCGGTGAGCCGGGGTGTAAGTTGGTTGTCCCAAGAGCTAGAGCCGCAAGACCGTGGCTCACCGGTCCCGGATCTCCGCTTCGCTGCGTCCGGGATGACGACGGAAAGGCTATGGCTGCGTTTTTGACGACTGCTGGTTTTCGTTTGGATGCGGTGGTGATCAGCCGCGGAAGATGAAGCCAGCGCCAACGGCGATCAGCGAGAAGCCGATCAGGTGATTGAAGCGCAGCGGCTCGCCCAGATAGAAAACGGAGAAGAGCACGAAGACCGTCAGCGTCAGGACTTCCTGAATGGTCTTCAGTTCGGCAGCATTGAAATAGCCGTAGCCGATACGGTTGGCAGGAACCTGCAGGCAATATTCGAAAAAGGCGATGCCCCAGCTGACCATGATGACGATCCAGAGCGCGGTGCTCTTGAACTTCAGATGGCCATACCAGGCGAAAGTCATGAAGATGTTGGAGGCCAGCAGGAGACCGATGGTCACCAGCGGAACGGGAAGGGAAGCCATGTCAGGATGCACTCCGGCAAGAAAAGGCGCTGGCCGGGCATGATTCCTGCCGCGTGACCAGACGCCTTCACTTGCGCGCAGTTTGCGGCGCGCGCAAGGCCTTCGTGACCCCTCCCTGCGTCATTTTGTCAGAATCAGTTTGCCGAGCTTGGTGATCGTCAGCCGGTAGGTCTCGTCATTGTGCCGGATGCGCACTTCGCGCGAGCCCTTGAACAGGGAGGTGCTGTCCAGCATGCCGTTATGGTCTGCCGCAGCGCTCTTGCGCATGCCCGGAAGGCTCAGCTTTTCCTGGCGCAGGCTGTTCTGGCTGGGCACGGCGTGGGAGGGGGGAACGTGGCGCATGAAATTACCTCGACAGCTCAACAGTTTGGACAAGTTCCAATGTGCGGTGCACCCGCAACATTTAACTTGACTGTAATACTCATAATAAGCTATCAAGACAAGGCCTGAGCGGCGGTGCTTCGGAAATCGCGTCCTTCGAACCACATGCCCTCAGGAGGCTGACCTTCAGTCAAAATGCCTGGCAAGCCAGCTGTTTTCTCCTCTCCCTCAGACAGCAAGCCAGCCCGGCGTTCCCCGCTTCAAGCGGGGAGGCCTGCGGGCCCGATTCTGCCCTTTGAGGCGATCTCTCCCCGAACAGATTTCCCCGAACAGATTTTCCGCAACAGCCAGTCACCTGAGCGCAATCCTCGGTTGCCGCCGCGTGAGCGCCTGACCGTTGCTGTCCAAGAAAAAACGCCGGACCTGTCAGGACCGGCGTCTCAATGCAATCGCCTTGCGGCCTGCCGTCGCGGGGAACCGGTCAGCTGGCGGCGGCGAGAGAGATTTCGCCGATGTTCAGCAGCTGGCGCAGATCCGTGCGGTTCTCGGAGATGTCTTCGATGGTCTTGCTGTCCAGCACGTCCATGAAGGCCTCCAGCGCTTCGTGCAGCACGCCGTTGAAGCCGCAGGTCGTCAGGATCGGGCAATCCTTCCGGCCGGAGTTGAAGCATTCCGCCAGATAGAAGGATTCTTCGGCAACCCGCACAACCTCGCCCAGCGTGATCTGGTCGGCGGGTCTCGCCAGAACGATCCCGCCATTGCGGCCGCGAAGGGTCTTGATGAGGTCCGCATCCACCAGGATCTTCATGATCTTGAACAGGTGCGTTTCGGACATGCCGAAGCTGGCGGCAATCTCTGCCACCTTGCTGGGACGGTCCGGGTTCGCTGCGCAGTACATCAGCGTGCGAACGGCATAGTTGGTTTGTTGAGTAAGACGCATAGGTTTTAATATGTCCTCAAGAGGGGCAACCGTCAATGGGGTAAACGCGTAAGGATCGCAGAATTCTGCGGCTTACGGACTTGTTGCCGATACGTCAGGTTTTTGCGTCTTCCGGGGGCAGATTACCCGGCAAAAAGATGTCGATGCCGATCCGCTCCTGTTCCGCGATCACCGGTGTGCCGTCAATCAGCGCCTTCAGCACCCGGACTGCGCTGCGGATCTCGTGGCCGGGGTTCTGGGCGATCAGCGCATCAATGGTGCCGTCGAGCAGCGCCCGGCGGGTGTATGGCGTCAGTTCATGGGCGATGAAGGTTACCTGCCGCGCCACGCCGCGTTCCTCCAGCGCCGAAATGACACCCCGGTTGCCGCCGCCCGCATTGTAGAGCCCTTCGAGGTCCGGATGCTCATCCAGCAGCCGCAGGGTGATGTCGCGGGTGCGCTCATTGTCATCGCGGCCTTCGCGCACCTTCAGCGCCTGCAATCCGGGCTGAAGCTCTTCCAGCACCTCAAGGCAGCTGCCGTGGCGCTCCGCATGGTCGCGCAGGCCCAGCGAGCCGGCAATGAAGCCGACCTTGGCCGTGGAGCCGGGGCGGTTGCCGGCAATGAACCGGGCGAGCAGCTGCCCGGCAGAGCGCCCCGCTGCCACATTGTCGATGCCGGCAAAATGCGCGCGCGCCGAGGCCGGATGATCGGAGATGAGGGTGACCACAGGCACGTCCCGCATGGCCAGCCGGTCGATGGCGGCACGCACCTCCGGTGAGCTGGGTGCAACCACGGCCACCCCGTCGCAGATGCTCTTGTCGAGCACGGCCAGCGTTCCGGCGACCGAATGGCTGTCGAAGGCATCGATGGGGGTGATGGTCATCACCACCCGCTCGCCCGCAACACGCAGCGCCACCTGTTCCGCCTCCCGCTTCAGATCTTCCATGAAGGCGTTGGTGCTCTGGGGGATGAGGAAATGCAGCCGGTAGCGGCGGCGTTTGGCCAGGTTGGCGGCATGGACATCAGGCGTATAGCCCAGGTCCCGCACGGCCGTTTCAACCCGCTCAACCGTTGCGGCCCGCACACCCGGCCTGCCGTTCAGCACCCTGTCGACGGTGGCAAGGCTCACTCCGGCCCGCGCCGCCACATCATGAATGGTCACACGCTGCATCATCACTCCCCAGCTGCCCCGACTATAGCCGCCGCGTCGGGCTTGTCAGCAATTTTGTGCAATGCAGCAAGTGCTGCTTTCAGCCGAGCACAGCCTGTCCTGCCGCATGGCCCGAGGCCCAGGCCCACTGGAAATTGAAGCCGCCGAGGTGGCCGGTCACATCCACCACCTCGCCGATGAAATAGAGCCCCGGCACATCATTGGCCTCCATGGAGCGGGAGGAGAGGGCGGTGGTGTCCACGCCACCCAATGTCACCTCCGCCGTGCGGTAGCCTTCGGTGCCTGCAGGCAGCAGCTGCCAGCTGTTGATGGCGCTGCCCGTCTTCTGCAGCACCTTGTCGGGCTGATCGGCCAGCCGTCCGCCAAAGCCATGGGCGGCGCTCAGCTCTTCCGCCAGCCGCTTGGGCAAAAGTCCGGCGAGCGCGGTGCGCACATCCTGCTTGCCATGGCTGGTCTTGCCCGCCTTCAGCGCGGCAAACACATCGGTCTGCGGCAGCAGGTCGACGGTAATCGGCTGGCCCTCGCGCCAGTAGGACGAGATCTGCAGGACCGACGGGCCGGAAAGCCCCCGGTGCGTGAAGAGCAGGCCTTCGCGGAAACGCGTCTTGCCGAAGCTGACGACCGCATCCACCGAGACGCCTGCAAGCTTGGTGCAGAGGATCTTGTTGTCGTCCGAAAAGGTCAGCGGCACCAGCGCCGGACGGGGCGGAACGACGGCAAGGCCAAACTGTTTTGCAATCTCGTAGCCGATGCCGGTGGCGCCCATCTTCGGGATCGACGGCCCGCCGGTCGCCACCACCAGCGCCCGGGCGCGCAGGGCGCCGCGGGAGGTGGCAACGGAAAACCGGTAATCCGGCTTGCTGACGGCGGTGAAGGACGTCTCCATCCACAGCTTCACCCCCGCCGCCTCCGCCTCGCGCAGCAGCATGTGGATGATGTCCATGGCGGCGTTGTCGCAGAACAGCTGGCCCAGCGTCTTCTCATGCCAGGGAATGCGGTGCGCCTCCACCAGCTTCAGAAAATGCTGCGGCGTATAGCGTTTCAGCGCCGAAACGCAGAAGCGCGGGTTCTGCGACAGGAAATTGGCCGGCGTGGTGTGCAGGTTGGTGAAATTGCACCGCCCGCCGCCGGAAATGCGGATCTTCTCCGCCGGGCGTTTGGCATGGTCGATCACCAGCACGGAAAGCCCCCGCTTTCCCGCCTCAATCGCACACATCAACCCGGCCGCCCCGGCGCCGAGAACAAGAACATCAATATCGGTCATGCCGTGCTTATAGGACTTTGCCGGTGGGACGGCTAGCGGGGGGATGATACCGTAGATGTCTCCCGGACCCTCAATTCGTGATGCAGGCTCACACCTTCGAAATGGCTACGCACCGCCGCCCGGCGCTAACGCACCAAATGCAGCAAAAACGTCACGTGGAATTATCCGGCCGGGTAAATGTGCAAGGGCTGCGGTTGGCAGCACCTGTCATGCCCCATCCATCAGGGCCCGTTCTACGATCTCCGAGATGAACGCGCTCTTTTCTGACGTGTACCGGTCGCCGTCGTACGGAAATTGATCTGCAAGCCGGCGTTTCAAAGCAGCATATGCGGCAGCCGCCTCGTCATGCTGCCGCAGATAGTCCCGGAATAGTATCCTGCGCTCGTGAGTCCGGTTTGAGGGCGGGCAAAGATAGGCTCTGATCTGGGGCGTGCGCTGCTTCCACAGGAAGGCCCACATATCGTCATCGTACCGGTTTCCACGAGGCTCAAAGCCGATTTTTATCAGCTCCGCGCTCGCACAAGGAATGTCATCCAAACTCGACACAGTGATGTTGATATCAATAACCGGTTTCGCGGCCAAACCTGGCACGGAAGTGCTGCCGATGTGGTCGATGGAAACAACATATTTTGCCAGCCTCGTCCTCAAAAGGACTTCAGCGGCGGTGAAATCACTCGGCCATTTTTGATCGTAAGCGCAGATTTCGACTAGGGTGGGCATGAATGTACCGCCAGTATCGGAACACCTGACGTTAACCGATTCACTTGGTCCATGTCGTCCTTGAGGCCGGTAATTGCCGTCATAAACGCCTTGCATCTTGCCCCATTGTGGCACGGCCTCTCCGCTCCCGTCCCCCTCCGCCTTGAGGCTACCGGATTCACATTTCAGGTCCGGAAACTACCCGCAATGAGGCGTTTGCTTTTCGGGAGGACGCCTGCCGCCCCCCTCCCCCTGGTGGGGAGGGGTGAGGGGTGGGGGGCTCTGAGCCGAAAACTATATGAAAGACAGATAGATGCCTGGAGCGGCATCAAGACGAACGGCTGTCCGGAACCAATGGATACTCTGGCAGACGGAGAGGCCTTTCCCCCCACCCCTAACCCCTCCCCACGAGGGGGAGGGGGGCTGAAACGCCGTGCCGGAATAACCAGACTGCTGGCTGTCTGCACACCCTCTCCCGCTCAAAGCACGATGTGTGCATGCAGTAGCCCCTTGAAGGGGGATAGGAGTTGGTGCCTGACGGGCTAGCCGGACTAATCCCTGCCCTGTCCCCCCCTCAATAAGCCGCCTCGGTCCGTCCCATTTCCACGTAGACGCTCTTGATCTGGCTGTAGTGGGCAATGGCGGCGTGGCCGTTTTCGCGGCCGATGCCGGAGGATTTGAAGCCGCCGAAGGGCATCTGGATGGGGGTGAGGTTGTAGGTGTTGATCCAGCAGGTGCCGGCCTGAAGCTGGCCGATGACCCGGTGGGCGCGCTGGATGTCGCGGGTGAAGACGCCGGCGCCGAGGCCGAATTCGGTGGCGTTGGCGCGGGTGATGACTTCATC
Source organism: Pannonibacter sp. Q-1 (assembly GCF_054073275.1). Lineage (NCBI taxonomy): Bacteria > Pseudomonadati > Pseudomonadota > Alphaproteobacteria > Hyphomicrobiales > Stappiaceae > Pannonibacter > Pannonibacter sp. Q-1. The sequence goes on along the minus strand of NZ_JBSXNB010000001.1, from coordinate 653,777 downwards.
TTCCGTTTCGAAATCGAGCACGCACATCACCGGGCCGAAGATTTCCTCGCGGGCAATGCGCATGCTGTCCTTAACATCGGCAAAGACAGTCGGCTCCACGAACAGCCCTTGCGGGAACTGCGGCACCTGCGCCGCCTTGCCGCCGCAGACGAGCCTTGCGCCTTCGTCCTGGCCCAGCTTCATGTAGCCCAGCACCTTGTCATACTGCGCCTTTGACACGAGCGGGCCGAGGTTGACGGCCTCGTCCAGCGGGCCACCCATCACCGCATTGGCGGCGCGCTCCGCAAGGCGCTTCAGGAAGGCTTCCTTCAGGCCCTTTTGCACGAAGACGCGGGTGCCGTTGGAGCAGATCTGTCCGGTGGAATAGAAATTGGCGTTGATTGCCGCCGAGACGGCGCTTTCGAGATCTGAATCATCGAACAGGATCAGCGGCGACTTGCCGCCCAGTTCCAGCGTCAGATGTTTGAGGTTCGCCCCCGCAAGGCCCGCGACCTTGCGGCCCGTCGGCACGGAGCCGGTGACGGAGACCTTGGCGACAGCCGGATGGGAGACAAGCTTTGCCCCCACATCGCCCGCGCCCTGCACCACATTGAAGACACCGGCGGGAACGCCAGCTTCGGTGAGCGCTTCAGCCAGCTTCAGGGCGGAGAGCGGCGTCACTTCGGAGGGCTTGAAGATCATGGCATTGCCGCAGGCAAGGGCAGGGGCGGCCTTCCAGCAGGCGATCTGGATCGGATAGTTCCAGGCGCCGATGCCAACGCAGATGCCCAGCGGCTCGCGCCGGGTGTAGGCGAAGGAGCCGCCCAGATCGATGTGCTCGCCGGTCAGCGTGGCAGCGAGATTGCCGAAATATTCAAGGCAGTCGGCGCCGGAAGCCGCATCGGCGATGAGCGTTTCCTGCAAGGGCTTGCCGGTGTCCAGCGTTTCAAGCTCGCTCAGCTCCCGGTTGCGCGCCCGCAGGATCTCCGCTGCCCGGCGCAGCACCCGGCCGCGTTCCGGGGCAGGCGTTGCCGCCCAGAGCTTCTGCCCCTCGCGGGCTGCGGCAATGGCGGCTTCGATGGTCGCGTCACCGGCGCCATGCAGCCGGGCGATCACTTCGCCGGTGGCCGGGTAGATGCTGTCGAATGCGGGGCCTTCGGGGCTCTCCACATAGGCGCCGCCGATATAGTGGGAAGCTGCGGGTTGCGCGCGCATGGGCTTCGTTCCGTTCTGTTGACTGGGTGCCACTGCGGGCACGCTCCTGTTCGGTCTTTTGGCTCAACGCTGGCTGTTTTGCCAGTCCGGATGGATCCACGGCTCCTGATTGGAGGCGGGCAGGGGCGTGCGGCCGAGGATATGGTCCGAGGCCTTCTCGCCCACCATGATCGAGGGGGCGTTGAGATTGCCGTTGGTCACCTGCGGGAAGATGGAACTGTCCGCCACCCGCAAGCCCTCGACGCCGATCACCCGGCATTCCGGGTCCACCACGGCCATGGGATCGTCCTTGGCCCCCATGCGGCAGGTGCCGCAGGGGTGATAGGCGCTTTCCGCATGTTCGCGGATGAAGCCGTCCAGCTCATCATCGCTCTGCAGATGGCTGCCGGGCTGGATTTCCTTGCCCCGGAAGGGTGTGAAAGCCTCCTGCCCGAAGATCTCCCGGGTCAGGCGGATGCAGGCGCGGAAATCGGCCCAGTCATCGGCATGGGACATGTAGTTGAAGCGGATCGACGGCTTGTCCAGCGGATCACCGCTTCTGAGCCGCACTTCGCCACGGGACTTGGAGCGCATCGGCCCGACATGGGCCTGGAACCCGTGCCCCTCCGCCGCTGCCTTGCCGTCATAGCGCACGGCAAAGGGGATGAAGTGGAACTGGATGTCCGGATAGTCGATGCCGGCCTTCGAGCGGATGAAGGCGCAGGCCTCGAACTGGTTGGAAGCGCCAAGCCCCGTGCCGGTGAACAGCCACTGCGCCCCGATCAGGGCCTTGGAGACAAGGTTCCAGTGCTTGTAGAGCGTGATCGGCTGGGTGCAGGCCTGCTGCAGGTAAAGCTCCAGATGGTCCTGCAGGTTGGCGCCAACGCCGGGCCGGTCCGCCACAACTTCGATGCCGTTGTCCTTCAGGTGCTGCGCCGGGCCGATGCCGGAGTGCATCAGCAGCTTGGGCGAGTTGATCGACGAGGCGGAGATGATCACTTCGCGCCGGGCATGGGCCACCTGCGGCGCGCCGCTGCCGCGCTGATACTCAACGCCGGTGGCGCGGCCGTTTTCGATGATGACGCGGCGCACGAGGGCACCGGTGATCAGCTCCACATTGCCGCGCTTGAGGGCGGGCTTCAGATAGGCATTGGCGGCGGACCAGCGCTGACCCTTGTAAACGGTCATCTCCATGTCGCCGAAGCCTTCCTGCTTCTCGCCATTGTAGTCGGCGGTGGTCTCGTAACCGGCCTGCCGCCCGGCTTCGATGAAGGCATTGAACAGCGGATTGTGCTTGGGTCCGCGCTGCACATGCAGCGGGCCGCTGCGCCCGCGCCAGCTCTCGTCACCGGCCTTGGCATTCTCCATCCGCTGGAAATAGGGCAGCACATGCCGGTAGCCCCAGCCGCTGGCGCCCATGTCCTCCCAGGTGTCGAAGTCCCGCGCGTGGCCGCGCACATAGACCATGCCGTTGATGGAGGACGAGCCGCCGATCACCTTGCCGCGTGGGGTCGCCAGCACCCGCCCGCCCAGATGCGGCTCCGGCTCGCTGGCAAAGCCCCAGTCATAGCGGCGCATGTTCATGGGATAGGAGAGGGCGGCAGGCATCTGGATGAAGGGCCCGGCATCCGTGCCGCCGAACTCCAGCACCAGCACGCGGTTTGCAGGATCTTCCGACAGGCGCGCGGCCATGGCACAGCCCGCAGAGCCGGCCCCCACGATGATGAAGTCATATCCGCTCATGGCTGCACCTCGTTCCCGGCTCCGGATTTGCGCATGCGGATCTGCGCTTCCACATAGTCCTCTACCATTCGGATGGCGGCTTCCCGGTCCGGCGATTTCCGGCTCAGGGCCTGACGGATCCACACGCCGTCGATCATGGATGCAGTACCTTCGGCGACCTCGGCCGCATCCTTTTCCGGCAGGAAGGCCTTGAGGCTGAAGGTCAGGTTGGAGGTGAGGCGCGCGGCATAGATGCGCAGCAGGCGCTGATTGGATTCGGCCGTCTGGGCCTGCGCATAGAAGGACAGCCAGGCCGCAATCACCGCCTCGCGGAACTGCTCGGGATCGAAGTTCCCGGCGATGATCGCCGAAATCCGCTCGCGCGGGGTGGAGGCTGCGGCAAGCCGCGCGCGGATGCCCTGACCCAGCTCATGCAGCAGGTGCCGCATGGTGGCCGCAAGCAATTGATCCTTCGAGCCAAAATAGTGGTGCGCCAGACCGCCGGACACACCGGCGCGCCGGGCGATCTGCGCAATCGTCACGTCGCAGAAGCCTGTCTCGTGAATCGCATCCACGGTTGCTTCGATAAGGGTGCGGCGGCGTTCCGCTTCCATCCCGATTTTCGGCATCAGGCACTCCTTTCCTCACCCTATGGATATTTTTAATTGATCGATCAATCAATCAAAACTTGCCAAGCCTGCGGCAAAATGTTTCATTAGCAAAATCCAGAGGGGCAAACCGCACCGCAAAGACGGTCGTAGAAAAGGTTCCCCATTGCATAAGGGGTCCTGCCGGGTTCATTTGGGCGTGAACACCGGGGACGAGTCCTGTTATTACAGGGCGTCAACGCGAAAGCAGGAGAAAGAACCGGATGAAGCGTATATCCACTTTCATCGCCGGGCCGGCAGCGGGTTTTGCCCTTGCCATGACCTTGACGGGCAGCGCCCTGGCGCTGGAACCTGAAAGCTGCAAGATGGTGCGGTTCTCGGATGTGGGCTGGACCGACATCACCGCGACAACCGCCGTCACCACCACGCTTCTTCAGGGGCTGGGCTATGAGACGGATATCAAGATCCTCTCCGTCCCGGTCACCTACGCCTCGCTCAAGAACAAGGACATCGACGTCTTCCTGGGCAACTGGATGCCCACCATGGAGGCGGACATCGCGCCCTACCGTGAGGATGGGTCGGTCGAGACGGTCCGCGCCAATCTGGAAGGCGCCAAATACACGCTCGCCGTGCCGCAATACACCTACGACAAGGGCCTCAAGAGCTTTGCCGACATTGCCAAGTTCAAGGACAGTCTGAACGGCAAAATCTACGGCATCGAGCCTGGAAACGACGGAAACCGTCTCATCATCGGCATGATCGACCAGGATGAGTTCGGCCTGAAGGATTTCGAGGTGGTGGAAAGCTCCGAGCAGGGCATGCTGGCGCAGGTCGCCCGGGCCACCAGCCGGAAGCAGGATGTGGTTTTCCTCGGCTGGGCGCCGCACCCGATGAATTCCAGTTTCGAAATCGCCTATCTGGATGGCGGCGATGACGTGTTCGGCCCCGATTATGGCGGCGCCACCGTCTACACCAATGTGCGCCAGGGCTATGTTGCCGAATGTGCCAATGTGGGCAAGCTGCTGACCAATCTCGAATTCACCCTCGAGATGGAAAACAAGATCATGGGCGCGATCCTGAACGACAACGCCGATCCCGCCAAGGCGGCCGCCGAATGGCTCAAGGCCAATCCGGCCAGCTTCGAAGGCTGGCTTGAGGGCGTGACCACCCGCGACGGCGGTGAAGCCATTCCGGCTGTGAAGCAGGCCCTCGGCCTCTGAACCCACCCGTACACTCCGGTGAGCTGGCCCTGTGGCCGGCTCCCTGCAGGATACCACGAGATCGGCCGGGCGCCCCGCCCCGGCCGGAAGGGGGTGCATATTGTCTTTTCCCGGTCTCTCTCTAGCCACCGCTGCACAGGCTGCCGGTTCATGGCCAGCCCAGGCGGTGGAGTGGCTGACCAGCCACAAGCTTCCCATAGGCCCCTGGGCAAGATCGGTGGTCGACTGGCTGACCACCAATGCCTACATGGTCTTTGATGCCATTTCCTACACAATCGAAGCCTTTATCGGCAGCCTGCTGTGGGTGCTGAAGACGCCGCATCCGCTGACGGTCGTCGCAGTCGTGACCGTTCTGGCCTATGTGGTCCGCCGCAACATCGGCTTCCCGCTGCTTGTGCTGGGCTCGCTGCTGCTGATCATCAATCAGGGCTACTGGACGGCCACGATGGATACGCTGGCGCTGGTGCTTGGCTCGACTGCAATCTGCATGGCTGTTGGCGTGCCGATTGGTGTCGTGGCTGCGCATAATCCGCGCTTCTATGCCTTCCTCCAGCCGGTGCTGGATCTGATGCAGACGATCCCGACCTTCGTCTATCTCATTCCCGCGCTCATTCTCTTCGGCCTCGGCATGGTGCCGGGCCTGATTGCCACGGTGATCTTCGCGCTGCCTGCACCGATCCGCCTGACGCAGCTGGGTGTGTCCTCGACGCCCACGCAGTTGATCGAGGCGGGCGAGGCCTTCGGCACCACCCGCTGGCAGCTTCTGTGGAAGGTGGAGCTTCCCTATGCCCTGCCGCAGATCATGGCCGGACTGACGCAGACAATCATGCTGTCCCTGTCGATGGTGGTGATTGCCGCGCTGGTGGGGGCCAACGGCCTCGGCGTGCCGACGCTGCGGGCACTCAATTCGGTCAACATCGCCATGGGCTTCGAGGTGGGTGTGGCCATCGTTCTGGTTGCCATCGTGCTTGACCGTTTCTTCAAGGGCCGTTCGGGCAAGACCCGCAAGGGAGGCGCGAATGACTGAAGCTGCCGTTTCCTTCCGCAATGTGGATATCGTCTTCGGCTCGGATCCGAAATCCGCCCTGCCGCTGATCGATGCGGGCCGCACCCGCACCGAAATCCAGAAAGAAACCGGCCAGACGCTGGGCGTTGCCGGTGCCACGTTCGACATCATGCCGGGCGAGGTGATCGTGCTGATGGGCCTGTCCGGGTCGGGCAAGTCCACGCTGCTGCGCGCCGTCAACGGGCTCAACCCGGTCATCCGGGGCGAGGCGCTGGTGCGGGATGAGGACGGGCTGGTCAATCCGGCCACCTGCGGCCCGGAGCGCCTGCGCCGGTTGCGCCGCAGCCGGGTGGCCATGGTGTTCCAGCAATTCGCCCTGCTGCCCTGGCGCACGGTGGCGGAGAATGTCGGCTTCGGGCTTGAGGTCGCAGGCATGCCGGTGGCCGAGCGGCGGCGCAAGGTGGCCGAGCAGCTGGAGCTGGTCGGCCTTGCAGGCGTTGGCGGCAAGCAGGTGCACGAGCTGTCCGGCGGCATGCAGCAGCGCGTCGGCCTTGCCCGCGCCTTTGCCACCGATGCGCCGATCCTGCTGATGGACGAACCTTTCTCGGCACTGGACCCGCTGATCCGCGACCGGCTGCAGGATGAGCTTCTGGAGCTGCAGAGCAAGCTTCACCGCACCATCATCTTCGTCAGCCATGACCTCGATGAAGCGGCCAAGATCGGCTCGCGCATTGCCATCATGGAAGGCGGGCGGATCATCCAGCTCGGCACGCCACAGGAGATCGTCCGCTCTCCGGCAACGCCCTATGTGGCGGATTTCGTCGCCCACATGAACCCGCTCAACGTGCTGCGCGCGCAGGATGTGATGGTGCCGGTGGAGGCGCAGGCCGCTGCCGCAGACGACTGTTCCCGCTGCGACCTTGCCACGCCCTTGCGCGAAGTCATCGCCCTCAAGCGCCAGTCGGCAGGCCCTGTCGTCGTGCTCGACGGCGGCGTCCCCGCCGGGCTCATCCGCGAGGGGGAACTGCTGGCGGCAATGGGATGAGGGGAGGCGCCTCTGCTGGGATGCGAGTGTCAGAGCAGTGGCATGACGGATAGCATAGGTTAGAGCTGTTAGGTTGACGCATCAGGTCCGGACATTGCCCGCACTGATGCCCTTGCTTTCTGGCTGGACGCCTCCGCCCCCCTCCCCACGAGGGGGAGGGGGGCTGAAACGCCTTGCTCGAATGACCAGATCGCAGTCCTTCTTCCAGTCCTCTCGCGGCCGTGACCTACGGTGAGGGCACGGCATGGATGCCATTGTCAGGGCAATGGCATGACGGATACGGATAGTGCAGGGGAAAGGTCTCCTCCGCGACAATCGTCTCAATCCGCCGGACGCTCCGGGTCGCGGGCGTGGCGGAGGGCTTCGAGGGCTTTCATGCGCTGCTCGCTGCGGGCCCAGTTTTCCTGCGTCACACCGGCAATCAAGGCCTCGGCGATGGCCATCAGGGCGGTGGAGGAATCCCACGGCGAGGGAACTGCAACGCGCGCAGGCAGCACATGGGCGGCAATGCGGGCGATTGGAGACATCCAGCTGTCGGTGATCAGCCCCACGGTCACCCCTTGCCGCGCGGCAGCCTCGGCAAAGCGGATGATTTCGGCCTGATAGCGGCGGATGTCGAAGACGACCAGCACATCCTTCGGTCCCATGCCGATCAGCTGGTCCAGCCAGTTGCCCTGCTGCCCGGCCACATGCTGCACGCCGGGGCGCACGATGCGCAGATGCGCGGCCATGTAACGGGCGAGCGCATCGGTGAAGCGCCCGCCGATGATGTGAACCGTCCGTTTTTCGTCGGCGAGCAGCCGGACGAAGGCTTCGATGTCCTTTTGCGGCAGATGCAGGAATGTCTCGCGCAGGTTCTCGACCAGCTTGTCGGCAAAGGCATTGCCGCAGCCCGAGCCTGCTTCCGGCAGCGCCGGGTCGCGGGCAAGGGGTGACTTCAGCTGGTTCTCAAGCTCCGCGCGCAGCCGCTTCTGAAAATCGGCAAAGCCGGGAAAGCCAAGCCTTGCGACAAAACGCAGGATTGTCGGGGAACTGACACCGGCAGCTTCCGCGAACTGGGCGACCGTCTCCAGACCCAGCATCGGATAATTGGCCAGAAGCGCCACCGCCGCCCGCCGTTCGGTGGTGGTGAACTCGTCCAGCCGCTCCCGGATTTCCTCGGTCAGTGCGCGTTCCATGGGCTGTTCCCGGTTCTGTCTGCCGCTTGAGAAGGCAGGTGGCACATGTTGGGCAGGTGCCTTCGTTTTGTGTTTGACACGGCTTCAAACTGTGTATCAAATCATACACAGACAGCCGGACTTCGCAAATCTGTAACAAAAAATACAAGCGCAGATCCGGCCGCCAGAGGTATCGGGAGCAGCTATGGGGCAGGCAGGAGAGCCGCAGCCGGAGCACGGCACAGGTGCGGCCATTTCCATCGAGAACCGCCAGGGGCAGAGCGATTTTGTCCTGCTTGTCGATCACGCCTCCAACGTGATTCCGCCGGAGTATGGCGACCTTGGCCTCAGCGCGGAAGCCCGTGTTGCGCATATCGCCTGGGACCCCGGTGCACTGGGCACCGCCCGCGAGATGGCGCGGCTCATGGATGCGCCGCTGATCTATCCGCTGGTGTCGCGTCTCATCATCGACTGCAACCGTCAGCATGATGCCCATGACCTGATCCCGGCCGTCAGCGAGACGACCCGCATTCCCGGCAACGAAAATCTGACGGACGAAGAAAAGCAGAAGCGCATCGCGCTGGCGCATGCCCCGTTCCATGCGGCGGCGGAAGCCGTGCTCGCAGAACGGGATGCACGCGGACAGGCCAGCATCGTTGTTTCGGTGCACACCTACACCCCGGTCTACAAGGGCGTCAGCCGCCCGTGGGAAATCGGCATCATCGCTGCGGAAGACCGGCGGCTGGCCGATTTTCTGATCCGGGAACTGGAGGCAGAAGGCGGACTGACGGTAGGCGACAATGAGCCCTATTCCCCCGCTGACGGGGTCTATTACACAGTGAACCGGCATGGAGAATCCCAGGGCCGGGCCTGTGTCATGATCGAGGTGCGCAACAACGAGCTGGTGACGGCAGAGCAGGAACGGGAATGGGGCGCAAGGCTCGCCCGCATTCTGGAGGCCGCCCGTGCCCGGATTGGCCTGTCCGGCGGCAAGGGGAGCGGCGATGCCTAGAGCGGCCCTTGCCTATATCCGCTGGGTGGATGGCTTCAACCGGGGGCTCGGGCGGCTCGTCATGTACGGGCTCTTCATCCTGATGGCGATCCTGTTGTGGTCGTCCATCTCCAAGACCTTCTTCCAGCCCTCGCTCTGGACACTGGAAGCGGCGCAGTTCGCCATGGTCACCTATTACATTCTCGGCGGCCCCTATGCCCTGCAGGCGGGCGGCAGCGTGCGGATGGATCTTTTCTATGCGGACTGGTCCCTGAAAAAGAAGGCGTGGTTCGATGCCTTCACGGTGTTCCTGCTGATCTTCTATCTCGGTGTGCTGTTCTATGGCGCCATGGGCTCTGCGGCCTATTCGCTCGGCTATTTCGGCACCCAGCCGTTCCACTTCTTTGGTGATCTGATCTACGCCTATGTCACCGGCGGCAGTGAGGCGGCCGGAAAGGTGCTGGGCTTTCTGGAGCGCAGCCGCAGCGCCTGGCGGCCTGAACTCTGGCCGATCAAATTCGTCATGTGCTTCGGTTTCCTGCTCATGCTGCTGCAGGCCTTCTCCGAATTCCTGAAGGATATTGCGCGCATCCGTGGGGAGGAAATCTGATGTCCTACGAGATGATCGCCATCCTGATGTTCTCCTCGATGATGCTGATGCTCCTCACCGGGCAGCGCGTCTTCGGGGCCATCGGCGGCATTGCCACCATCGCCTCGCTGGCCCTGTGGGGCACGGGCTCCTACGACATTCCCTTCGCGCAGGCCATGAAGCTGATGGCCTGGTATCCGCTGCTCACCCTGCCGATGTTCATCTTCATGGGCTATGTGCTGTCGGAATCGAAGATCGCCGAAGACCTCTACCGCATGTTCCATGTGTGGATGGGGCCGGTCAGCGGCGGCCTTGCCATAGGCACGATCCTGCTGATGGTGCTGGTTTCGGCCATGAACGGGCTCTCCGTCGCGGGCATGGCCATCGGCGCCACCATCGCCCTGCCGGAGCTTTTGCGGCGCGGCTATGACAAGCGTATGGTCACCGGCGTCATTCAGGCCGGATCGTCTCTTGGCATCCTCGTGCCGCCGTCTGTGGTGCTGGTGCTCTATGCCATGATCGCTCGCGCACCCGTTGGCCAGTTGTGGCTGGCCGGCGTCCTGCCGGGGCTGATGATGGCCGCCATGTTCATCCTCTATGTGGCGGTGCGCTGCGCCCTGCAGCCGAGGCTCGGGCCGGCGCTGCCGGTGGAAGAGCGCAACATCCCCATGGGGGAAAAGCTGCGGCTGCTCTCCGCCGGCCTTTTGCCCATCGGCATTTTCCTCGTCATGATGGTGCCCTTCGTCAAGGGCTGGACCAGCCTTGTTGAAAGCTCGGCCATCGGCGCGATTGCGGCGCTTGCCGTGGCGCTTGTCAAGCGGCGCATGACGCGGCAGATCTTCCAGTCCTGCGTGCGCCAGACGCTGCTGATCTCCTGCATGTTCATGTGGATCATCCTTGCCGCTCTCGGCTTCGGCGCCGTGTTCGACGGGCTCGGGGCGGTGAAGGCGATCGAGAGCTTCTTCACGGTGGAACTGGGGCTCAACCCCTGGACCATCCTGATCCTGATGCAGGTGTCCTTCCTCGTCATGGGCACGTTCCTGGATGACACGGCCATGCTGGTGATCGTCGCGCCGCTTTATGTGCCGCTGGTGGCCAAGCTCGACCTCGGCCTGCCGCCCGATCAGGTGCTGATCTGGTACGGCGTGCTCTACACGATCACCACGCAGATTGCCTACATGACGCCGCCCTTCGGCTACAACCTGTTCCTGATGCGCGCCATGGCGCCGCCGGAGATCAGGCTCAGCGACATTTACGCCTCCATCGTCCCGTTTGTTCTGGTGATGATCCTGGCGCTCGTTATCATCATGCTGTTTCCGCAGGTGGCGCTCTGGCTGCCGCAGCAGGTCTACGGATAGGGCGCGCGGGCAGGGTGCCCGCGTGCAGGCAAGGCAATCCGCTTTTCCCGCATTTTTGGCGCGGGGCAAGGCGGACGGGGAGGACTGAAACCGGACGGGCGCACGGGGCAATCCGCAAGGCCGTCACTTCGGGGAAGCCGGACAGGCAAGAACAAGGCCGCAAAGGCAGCTGTCCGGGACACCATGATCATGACCAACAGGGGAGTTAGCAGACATGACCAGCAGACGTGAATTCCTGAAGAATGCGGGCCTTGGTGCAACGGTTGCAGCAGGCGCCACCACGCTGGCCGCTCCGGCGGTTCTCGCCCAGGCGCCGATCAAGTGGCGCCTGCAGACCTATGCCGGGCCTGCCCTTGGCGAGCACGTGATCAAGCCGGCCATCGATGCCTTCAATGCGGCGGCCAACGGCCAGATGGAAATCGAGCTGTTCTACGCCGACCAGTTGGTGCCGACCTCCGAACTGTTCCGCGCCATGCAGCGCGGCACCATCGATGCGGTGCAGTCTGACGACGACTCCATGGCCTCGCCCACCGAAGTGACCGTTTTCGGCGGCTACTTCCCCTTCGCCACGCGCTACTCGCTCGATGTGCCGGTGCTGTTCAACCAGTATGGCCTCAAGGAAATCTGGGAAGAGGAATATGCGCGCGTCGGCGTGAAGCACATTTCCGCCGGTGCCTGGGACCCGTGCCACTTCGCCACCAAGGACCCGATCAACTCCCTGGCCGATCTCAAGGGCAAGCGCATCTTCACCTTCCCGACCGCCGGCCGCTTCCTGTCGCAGTTCGGTGTCGTGCCGGTCACCCTGCCGTGGGAAGACATTCAGACGGCGGTGCAGACCGGAGAGCTGGACGGCATCGCCTGGTCCGGCATCACCGAGGATTACACCGTCGGCTGGGCGGATGTGACCAAGTACTTCCTCACCAACAACATCTCGGGCGCCTGGATCGGCCACTTCTTCGCCAACATGGACCGCTGGAACGAGCTGCCGGATCACCTGAAGATCATGCTGCAGCTCGCCATGGACTCCTCCCATCTCTACCGTCAGTGGTGGTACTGGGGCGGCGAGGCGGACCTGCGCGTCAACGGCACCAAGCTGCAGCTGACCTCCATTCCGGACGAGGAATGGGCCACGGTGGAAGCCGCTGCGGGCAAGTTCTGGGACGAGATTGCCGCCGAGTCCGAGACCAAGGCCAAGGTGGTCGAGATCATCAAGACCTACAACGCCGCCATGGCCAAGGCTGGCCGTCCGTACCGTTACGGCTGATCCGGCGCAAGGCTTGCGGCGGCGCGGAGCTTCGCGCCGCTGCCTGCGATCAACGGCGGCGCGGGAGGCTGCGCCGCCCGGTCACTTTCAAGAATGAACGGAACGATCATCCAGATGGCTGCCAACATGACATTCGACGCCCTGAAACAGGCCGTTCAGGAAGGTACGGTCGACACGGTTCTGGCCTGTATCATCGACATGCAGGGCCGCCTGATGGGCAAGCGCTTCCACGCGCGCCACTTCATCGACAGCGCCTATGACGAGACCCATTGCTGCAACTATCTGCTGGCAACGGATCTCGAAATGTACACGGTCGAAGGCTATGCCTCGACCAGCTGGTCGCGCGGCTATGGCGACTATGTGATGAAACCGGACCTGTCCACCATCCGCCGCCTCGGCTGGCTGGAGGGCACGGTGATGGTGCTGTGCGACGTGCAGGATCACCACACCCACGCCAACGTGCCGCATTCGCCCCGCGCCCTGCTGAAGGGGCAGGTGGCCCGGCTGAAGGACATGGGCTTTCAGGCGATGATGGCGACGGAGCTGGAGTTCTTCCTGTTCGAGAAGAGCTTCGACGAGATCCGCAAGTCCGGCTTCCGCGATCTGGAGCCGATCTCCGCCTATAACGAGGATTACCACATCCTCGCCACCACCAAGGAAGAGCATGTGATGCGCCCGGTGCGCAACCATCTCTACAATGCGGGCATCCCGGTGGAAAACACCAAGGGCGAGGCCGAGGCCGGGCAGGAGGAGCTGAACATCCGCTACGCGCCCGCCATGCTCTGCGCCGACTATCACACCATCGCCAAACATGCGGTGAAGGAGATCGCCTGGCAGAAGGGGCACGGCGTCACCTTCCTGCCCAAGTGGCACAAGGACCGCACGGGCTCATCTGCCCATATCCACCAGTCGCTGTGGACGCTGGACGGCAAGCCCGCCTTCTTCGATGCTGCAGACAGCCTCGGCATGTCGGCGCTGATGAAGCACTACATGGCGGGCCTCATCAAATATGCGGGCGACTACACCTATTTCCTGGCGCCCTATGTGAACAGCTACAAGCGCTTTCAGCGCGGCACTTTTGCGCCCACCCGCACGGTCTGGTCCATCGACAACCGTACGGCTGGCTTCCGCCTCTGTGGCGAGGGCTCGAAGGGCGTGCGCGTGGAATGCCGTATTGGCGGCTCGGACCTCAACCCCTATCTGGCCCTTGCAGCCCAGATCGCGGCCGGTATTCGCGGCATCGAGGAAAAGCTGGAACTTGCCCCGCCGATGACCGGCGACATCTATCAGGCGCAGAAGGCCAAGCAGATCCCCCGCACCCTGCGCGATGCGACGGAGACCCTGCGCAAGTCGAAGATGCTGCGCGAGGCTTTCGGTGACGGCGTTGTCGAGCATTACGCCCGCGCCGGGGAATGGGAGCAGGAGGAATTCGACCGCGTTGTCACGGATTACGAACTGGCCCGCGGGTTTGAGAGGTGCTGAAATAGGTACATTATATGCACTGTTGATGAGTGTGTTGTTTTCCCGTACGATTGTGACAGATGATGCACAGCGTGCGAAGGAGCTTGGCGATGCACAAGTATGATCCGCTTGGAACCTATTTGAAGTCCGGAAAGTTCGAGACTCTCTCGATGACCTTTTCGGAAATCGAAAGGTTGATCGACGGCAGCCTGCCGGCCTCGGCGCGCAAGCACCGGGCCTGGTGGAGCAACAACCCAAGCAACAGTGTTATTACAAAAGCATGGCTCGATGCCGGCTATGTGACGGCCAATGTGGATCTGGCGGCGGAAAGGCTGACTTTCCGCAAGGCGCATAAGGATCAAACCGTGCAGACAGTGAAGGCGGTCCGTCCGGCGGCCAGCATCTTCGGCTGCATGAAGGGAACGCTGACGGTCCTGTCGGAGGACGATCTCGTGCAGCCTGCCGACGGGGGGTGGGGGAAGGTCTACGAGGATGTCTGAGCCGCTGCTGCTCGACACATGCGCCATGATCTGGCTGTCGCAGGGGGCTCCGGTCTCTGATGCGGCGATGAAGGCCATTGGCGCGGTGGATACGGCGAAGCATCCCCTTCGCCTGTCTGTCATGTCGGCGTGGGAGCTTGGTGTGCTTGTGGCCAAGGGGCGGCTGGCATCGACCAAGCCGCCGCTGCGCTGGTTTGAGGAATTTGTCGATGTGGCAGGCATTCAGGTGGAAGAGGTGACGGCGGGCATTCTGATCGCCTCCTCCTATCTGCCGGAGCCGGTTCACAACGACCCGATGGACAGAATTCTGATTGCAACAGCCCGTGAACACGATCTCACCATCGTCACACGGGATCGTGCCATCCTCGCTTATGGCGAGGCGGGCCATGTCAGGACACTTGCCTGCTGATGCGGGCACAACGGCTTTTGCCAACTGGAAGAAGAACATGACCGAAACAATCAAGCTGATATCGCCGGTCGATGGATCGGTTTACGCCGAAAGGGCTGCTGCAGACGCCGCGGCGGTTGACCGGGCGGTCACGGCGGCGAAGGCAGCACAGCCGGGCTGGGCGGCAACGCCGCTGGAAACGCGCATCGGCCTGTGCCTGAAGGCACTTGAGGCGCTGCTGGCGATGAATGAGGAAATCGTGCCGGAACTGGCCTGGCAGATGGGCCGCCCGGTGCGTTTCGGCGGCGAGAAGGGTGGCGTGGAAGAGCGCGCCCGCTACATGGCCAGCATCGCCAAGGATGCACTGGCCAATATCGTTCCGCCGGAGCGCCCCGGTTTCAAGCGCTACCTCAAGATGGAGCCGCTGGGCCTCGTCATGGTCATTGCGCCGTGGAACTATCCGTTCCTGACGGCCGGAAACACCATCTTCCCGGCACTGATGGCAGGCAATGTGGTGCTGCTGAAGCACGCCGCCCAGACCCTGCTGGTGGGCGAGCGCTTTGCCGAGGCCTTCAAGAAGGCCGGACTGCCGGAGGGCGTGTTCCAGAACATCGTCATGACCCACGAGGGCACGGAAAGGCTGCTCGGCTCCGGTCTTGTCGATCATGTCAACTTCACTGGCTCGGTTGCAGGCGGCAAGGCCATTGAAAAGGCCCTGGCCGGCACCTTTGCCACCATGGGGCTGGAGCTGGGCGGCAAGGACCCGGCCTATGTCATGGCCGATGCCGACCTCGACTATGCCGTCGCCAATCTGGTGGATGGCGCCTTCTTCAACTCCGGCCAGTGCTGCTGCGGCATCGAGCGCATCTATGTGCATGAGAGCCGCTATGACGCCTTCGTGGACGGTTTTGTCGACCTGACCAAGCAGTACAAGCTCGGCAATCCGCTCGATGCGGAAACCACCATCGGCCCCATGGCGCAGACGCGTTTTGCCACCTGGGTGCGCGAGCAGACGGAAGAGGCGCTGCGCAAGGGCGCCAAGGCCCATATCGACACGTCCGCCTTCCCGATGGACAAGGCCGGAACGCCCTACCTCGCCCCGCAGGTGCTGACCAATGTCAATCACCAGATGTCGGTGATGCGTGAGGAGAGCTTCGGCCCGGTCGTCGGCATCATGAAGGTGAAGGACGATGCGGAAGCCATCCAGCTGATGAATGACAGCCCCTATGGCCTCACCGCCTCGATCTGGACGGAAGACCTCGACGCGGCCGAGCGGATCGGCGGCGAGATCGACACCGGCACTGTCTTCATGAACCGCTGCGACTATGTGGACCCCGGCCTTGTCTGGACCGGCGTGAAGGACACCGGCAAGGGCGCCGCCCTGTCGCAGGTGGGCTTCGCCAACCTGACGCGGCCCAAGTCCTTCCATCTGCGCAAGGAGCACTGAACCGGATTTGCGGCGCTGGCTGGACAATGATGTGAAGGTACGCAGTGTTGCAGATGCCTTCGATCTTGCCGCAGCGCCCCTCTCCCCCCTTGAGGGGGAGATGTCTGCGTAAGCAGACAGAGGGGGGTATCAGCGCCGCAGCAGAAATGGCTTTCCGGTTGAACCGGAAGGCCGATACCCCCACCCCTAACCCCTCCCCTCAAGGGGGAGGGGGACGTTCTGCGGACTGATTTCGAGACCTTCAATCTGAAAGCCTGAACCATGACCACCGTTCCCTCTGTCAACTGGTCCTATCCGACTGCCGTGCGCTTTGGTGCCGGGCGCATCAAGGAGCTGGCCGCCGTCGTGAAGCTTGCGGGCATGAAGCGCCCGCTGCTGGTCACCGACCCCGGCCTTGCCAAGCTGCCGATGACCGCTGCCATGCTCGACCTGCTCAAGGCCGATGGTATCGAGGCTGCCGTCTTCTCGGACGTGAAGCCCAACCCGGTCGACAGCAACATTTCCGCAGGCGTTGCCGCCTACAAGGCAGGCGGCCACGATGGCGTCATCGCCGTGGGCGGCGGCTCGGGCCTTGATGCGGGCAAGCTGATTGCCTTCATGTCGGGCCAGACCCGTCCGATCTGGGACTTCGAGGATATTGGCGACTGGTACACCCGCGCCGATCCGGCCGGCATTGCCCCGATCGTCGCCGTGCCCACCACTGCCGGTACGGGCTCGGAAGTCGGCCGCGCCGGTGTGGTCACCAATGAGGAGACCCACACCAAGAAGGTGATCTTCCACCCGAAGATGCTGCCTGCTTACGTCCTCTGCGATCCGGAACTGACCACCGGCATGCCGCGCATGATCACCGTCGGCACCGGTATGGACGCACTGGCCCATTGCCTTGAGGCCCTGTGCTCGCCCTTCTATCACCCGATGTCGGAAGGCATCGCCGTGGAAGGTGCCCGCCTTGCGCTGGAAAACCTGCCGCTGGTTGCTGCCAATGGGCAGGATCTGGTGGCACGCGGCCACATGATGAGCGCCGGTGCCATGGGCGCGGTGGCCTTCCAGAAGGGCCTTGGCGCCATCCACGCCCTGTCCCATCCGGTCGGCGCGCTTTATGACACGCACCATGGCATGACCAATGCGGTCTTCATGCCCTATGTGCTGAAGTTCAACCGTTCCGCCATCGAGGCCAAGATCGAGCGTCTGGCCGGGTTCTGCGGGATCAAGGGCGGCTTCGACGGCTTCCTGGAGCATATCCTGAAGATGCGCGCCGATCTCGGCGTGCCCCACACCATCGGCGGCCTCGGTGTCGATGGCGCCAAGCGTGACCTGATCGCGGACATGGCCATCGTTGACCCGACAGCAGGCGGCAACCCGGTCGAACTCACCCGCGACGCCGCCCTTGCCATCTTCGATGCAGCCCTCTCCGGCGAGCTGTGATCTGCGGGCGAAGATGATCTGAACTGACGGAAGGCGCGGCCCGTGAGGGCTGCGCCTTTTGTGTTTAAACCCCTCCTTCGTCATACCGGACGCAGCGAAGCGGAGATCCGGTACCGGTGAGCCAAGGCTTTAAGGTTCTGGTTCCGTCAACCAATTTGCACCCCGGCTCACCGGTCCCCGCTTGCGTTTCGCTTGGCGGGGATGACGATGGAGAGGCAGCAGGTGCAGCGGCCCGGTGCGCAGCGCTCTTATATCGGCTAGGCTTCCCGTCCAGTCTCAATCACTCCGTCAGGAAATCTCATGAATAGCGAAGATGATGCCGCCCGCCGCAAGCGCATTTCCGTGCGCGCCCGCCGGATGGTCTATGAGGGTCGGTGCACGGTGGAGGAGATCACCGTGGATCAGGACCGCAGCGATGGCGGGCAGCAGACCATCGTGCGTGAGGTGGTGCGCTATGGCCGCAATGTGGTGGCCATCCTGCCGGTGGACCGCACGCGCAAATGCCTGCTGCTCTGCCGCCAGCTGCGGGTGCCGGTGATGGCCGATCAGGACGACCCGTTCCCCTGGGAGGTTTGCGCGGGCCGCCTAGAGGAGGGCGAGGACGTGCTGGACGGGGCAAGGCGCGAGCTGATGGAAGAGTTCGGCGTCGAGGCGCAGGCGCTGAAACTGGCCTGTTCCAGCTATTCCAGCCCCGGCATTCTGGGCAGCCGGGTGGATCATTTCCTCTGTGACTACACCGGGACTGAACGCCAGCGCGGCGGCGGTCTGGTGGAGGAGGGTGAGGATATCACCGTCCATGAGCTTACCTGTGTGCAGGCGGCCAAGCTGTGGCAGCAGGGCGCAATACGTGATGCCAAGGCCTTGATCCTGTTGCAGCATCTGATGCTGACGGAGCCGGAACTCTTTTCCGGCGCGGATTGATTGCACCGGCGTTTTTCATCCGTTAGCGTGCAAATCATGTAACGCGCGGACGGGAGGACGGCGGGCCGGAAAGCGCGGCGCAGCCTGTCAGTTCCGCGAGCAGGGAGGAAGTCATGCCATTACGGACCATTGCGGCAGAAGGCGTTCTGAAGCCGGCGGCCATCATCGATGGTGAGCGGGTGTTCACGCCGGACGGGCAGGTGTTTGAAAGCCTGTGCCCCTCGGATGGCAAGGTCATCGCCCTCATCCCGCGCTGCGATGCGGCGGAAGTCGGCCGGGCTGTCGCCGCCGCCCGCAAGGCCTTCGAGACTGGCCCCTGGCCGAAGCTGACGGCGGCAGACCGTGGCCGGCTGCTTATGAAGCTGTCGGCGCTGGTCACTGAACATCATGACGAGCTTGCCGCGCTGGAAAGCCTTGATGCCGGCAAGCCGCTGAAGCAGGGCAAGGCGGATATCACCGCGCTGGCCCGCTACTTCGAATTCTACGGCGGAGCGGCAGACAAGGTGATGGGGGATACGATCCCCACGGCTGACGGCTTTCTGGCCATGACCCTGCGCGAGCCGCATGGCGTTGTCGGCGGCATCATCCCCTGGAACTATCCGGCACAGATCATGGGCCGTGTCGCCGGTGCAGCGCTGGCCATGGGCAACACGCTGGTGCTGAAGCCGGCGGAAGACGCCTGTCTCAGCGTGCTGCGCGTCGCCGAACTGGCGCTGGAAGCAGGCTTTCCGGCGGGTGTCTTCAACGTGGTTCCGGGGCTGGGCTCCGAGGCCGGGGCTGCCCTCTCCAACCATCCGGGGCTCGATTACCTCACCTTCACCGGCTCGCCGGAAGTGGGGGTGATGATCCAGACCGCAGCGGCCAAGAACCACATCGGCTGCACGCTGGAACTGGGTGGCAAGTCGCCGCAGATCGTCTTTGACGATGCCGACCTCGGCGCGGCGCTGCCGGTCATCGTCAATGCCATCATCCAGAACTGCGGCCAGACCTGTTCGGCCGGCAGCCGCGTGCTGGTGCACAAGGGCATCTGGGATGCGGTGGTGGAGGGCCTGCGCGCCCGCATCCGCACCCTCGTGTCCGGCCCGCACAGCGCCGATCTTGATCTTGGGCCGCTGATCAATGCGGGCCAGCTGCGGCGCGTGCAGTCCTTCGTGGACCGGGCGCTGGCCGATGGCATTCCGCTGATTGCGGAAGGGGCGATTGCGCCGGATGCCTCCAGCGAAGGCCATTTCGTGCCTGCCCGCGTCTTTGGTCCGGTACCTGCCGATCACCTGATCGCGCGTGAGGAAATCTTCGGCCCCGTTCTGTCGCTCATTCCCTTCCGCGATGAGGAAGAGGCGCTGCGCATTGCCAATGGCACCGAGTTCGGCCTGGTGGCAGGCGTGTGGACGCGGGACGCCCAGCGGGCGGTGCGCGTGGCCAAGGCCGTGCGCGCAGGTCAGGTCTTCGTCAACGCCTATGGCGCGGGCGGCGGCATTGAACTGCCCTTCGGCGGCTTCAAGAAGTCCGGCCATGGCCGCGAGAAGGGCTTTGAGGCGCTCTACGATTTCTCGGCAACCAAGACACTGGTGCTGCGCCACGGCTGACGCAGCACACCCCAATACGTCAGCAATTCAGGGAGGAATTCATGGCAGACCGGCTCAAGGGCAAGGTGGCAGTCATCACGGGCGCAGGCTCCGGCTTTGGCGAGGGCATGGCCAAGCTCTTTGCCAGCGAGGGGGCGAAGGTCATCGTCGCCGATCTCAACGGCGAAGCGGCGGCGCGTGTGGCCTCGGAAATCGGCGAGGCCGCCATTGCGGTGACGGCAGACGTGACGGTGCGGGCCGATGTGGAGGCGATGGTGACAGCGGCCACCGGGCATTTCGGGCGGCTCGATATCCTCGTCAACAACGCCGGCTATTCCCACCGCAACGGCTCCATGCTGGGCGTCGATGAGGAAACCTTCGACCGCATTTTCGATGTGAACGCCAAGGCCATCTATCTGGCGGCCCTTGCTGTCGTACCTGTGATGGAAGCGCAGGGCGGCGGTGTCATCATCAACACCGCCTCCACCGCAGGCCTGCGGCCGCGTCCGGGCCTCACTTGGTACAATGCCTCCAAGGGCTGGGCCATCACGGCCACCAAATCCATGGCGGTGGAACTGGCCCCGGCGAAGATCCGCGTCAACGCTCTCTGCCCGGTGGCTGGCGAGACCGGCATGCTGCATCTTTTCATGGGTGAGGACACGCCGGAAAAGCGCGCCCAGTTCCGCGCCTCCATCCCGCTCGGCCGCCTCTCCACCCCGCAGGACATCGCCAACGCGGCCCTGTGGCTCGCCTCTGACGACGCCGAGTTCATCACCGGCGTCGCCCTCGAAGTCGACGGCGGCCGCTGCATCTGAGGATACAGGCCTTCAAAAAGGAACCGGCGGCCAGACGGCCGCCGGTTCTGTTTTCAGGAGTGGCGGTCTTCAGTTCCAGACAGCGCTCGCGTCTGTTTTGGCGCTTTCGAGTACGTAATCCGTATCTTCCGGCAGCATGAGGCCTTCGGCGATCAGACCATCGGCAGCTGCTTTCACGGCATCCAGATAGGCCTGCTGGTCCTTGTAGCGTGCCTCGATTGGATCGCGGCTGTCATTGGCATCGGCCTTTGCCGGGAAAGGCTGGTAGCTTCCGGCCAGGCTGCACAGCTGACCTTCGGCAAAGTCCTTTGCGCGCAGGTTCCAGCCCATATAGGTGCCGAGCGGGGCAGCAATGACGGGCAAGCGGATGCCACCCAGAGGAATGCCGTCCTTGTCAACCGGAGGGACATATTCGGCATAGGCAGCGCCCCGAGCCGGTGGCTGCACGGAATGGTCCATCACCCGCAGCGTGTTGAACTTCGGCTGGGCTGCCGTACCGCCAATGACCGGCAGCTTCAGATCTTCCACCTTGACCAGAGTTTCCTCTGAGAATGTGGGATAGCGGCTTGCAGGCGGCGCTTTGTCTTCCGCCACCCAGTCCTCCATCGCGGCATAAAGCGCCCGCATGACCGGTGCCGCACTCAGCGGGTTCGTGGGGTGGGTGCAGGTCTGGCTCATCTCCGGCTTGAGGCCCCAGCCGTTGAAATGGGGCACACCGGCGAGGAAATAGAGCCTGACATTGTCAGGCATCGTCAGCGTCTCCCCTTCGGGCGAAGCTGACACCAGATAGGCCCGTCCCTGCCAGAACTCCGTCGAGGTGTCCGTGTGCATGATCTTCGGACAGGTATTGCTTGCGGTACAGGCACTCAGAATGCTTTCCCGTCTGTTTGTCAGCGGATCGGTCGTAAGGGCATAGGTGAAGGGAAACTGGTCGCCCGGATAATCA
The DNA here is from genome assembly GCF_054073275.1 of Pannonibacter sp. Q-1. Lineage (NCBI taxonomy): Bacteria > Pseudomonadati > Pseudomonadota > Alphaproteobacteria > Hyphomicrobiales > Stappiaceae > Pannonibacter > Pannonibacter sp. Q-1. The sequence continues at coordinate 632,176 of NZ_JBSXNB010000001.1, read as the reverse complement.
TGGTCCTCATGCTGGCGGGAGTAACGGCCGGGCTGGGCAAAGCGGTAGTTGGTGTAGCTCTTGCGGGAGCCTGCGATATGCGCCATCGCCCCGTCGAAGACTTGCTGCCCGCCTTCATCGGCGTTGAAGCCCTGATAGATGAAGTCGCGGAGAAAGCGGCCGGACTGCGAAATGCCCATGCCGACCGTATATTTGATGCCGTTGAGCGGGGTCTCTGCGTCATGGCCGTCATTGCCGCGCAGGAAGGAGACCACGTCCCGTGTGGCGGCAAGGGCAAGGCCTGCGGGCACGGCGCCCTCGGCCGGATAAACGAAATCATAGATCGCCCCGGAATCCAGTCCGGCAGGGCGGGTGATCTCGATCTCGGTGTTGCTGACATATTTGAAGGTGAGACCTTCCGGGGCGGCAGGCGCATCATCCGCAGTGGCGCGGACCGTCAGCCTCGCTTTCGACGGATCAAGGTCTGCGGCCGGATAGGTGAGGGGGATCTTTCCCGTTTCGCCCGGCTTGTCGAAGATCATCTGCTCACGGGACATGCCCGTGACGCCTGGCAGCTTCGGCAGGGTGATGTTGATGCCTGCCTCCGGCGCGTCGAACTGCCAGCCGCTCCAGACCACCGTGCTGCCCCGGTTCATGAGAAAGCCGTCTCCGGCATCTTCGGCCTTGGCGGGCACGCCAGTTCCTGCCGAACGGTTGAGCAGCGTGAAACTCAGGTTCCGCCCCCGGTTGGGCACTTCATAGAACAGGACAGGTGATTGCTTGGCCGCATCGGCCGGGCGCAGAATGAAGACCTCGGTGGTGAATTCCACTTCCCCCCTGGCATTGCGGGGCGCCTTGTCCAGATCGGCAATTCCGGCATTGGCCGGTGCATCCGGGTCAACCGCGATGGTGGCGATGGCGTCGATCCGCTCATAGGTGCCCGTATCTGCGAAAGCAGCGCCCTCGAAGGCGGGGCTGGCCGACTGGATCTGGAACCCGGTCACGCGGGCGTCTGCGGTGCCCGGCAGCACTGTTGCCGCCAGGAGAACCGCCGGCAGAGCATGTTTTCCTCTCATGATTTTTCCTCCCATGCCGCTTGAGACTGTCAAGCGTGCATGATCGTGAGGCATTTTTGCGCACAGAGTCAATAATCTTGCATACAAGACTCCGGCGCAGGCGTTGGAACTGAGCCTGAGACGCCCGGACGCGGGTGGCGGGCGGTGGCGCCGGGCGGCCTGTTCCGGAGGAGAGGAAGCGATCTTGTTCGTGGAACCTGCGAACTGAGGATTCTTTTTCTCCCCCTTTTCAAGCTTTGAAAAACGATGCCCGGCATAATCGCCCTGCAACCGTTATTGTGCGTGTCATCATTGATGCAGGAGTGCCTTCATGTCCGGTACCGGGTCAGCATCCGGCGGCGAGCCCCGCGAGAACAAGCGCCACCGGCGCCTCGACGTGTTCCCGGCCTTTCACAAGGTCGCGGACCGGCGCGTTGTCGTGGTTGGTCATGGCGGCGAGGCGGCGGCCAAGGTGCGGCTGCTGGGCGAGACCAATGCGCTGATCGAGGTCGTTTCCGCCCACATCGAGCCGGAACTGGCCGAGGTGATGGAGACGGTGGGGGCCACCCATGTGGCGGAGGATTTCCGCCCGCGCCATCTCAACGGCGCTGCGCTGGTGTTTTCCGCCCGCGAGGACGAGGCGCTGGACCGTGCCGTGGTGCAGGCGGCGCGCATTCTCGGCGTGCCGGCCAATGCGGTGGACAAGCCGGAGCTTTGCGATTTCTACACGGGCGCACTGGTCAACCGTGCGCCGATTGCCGTTGCCATCACCTCCACGGGTGTCGGCCCGGTGCTGGCGCGCCACATTCGCGCCCGCATCGAAGGCATGCTGCCGCGTGCCACGGGGGATCTGGCCCGCCTTGCCGAAAGCCTGCGCGACACGGCAGCGAAGGTGCTGACCGATGGCGCGCTGCGCCGCCGGTTCTGGGCGCGGTTCTTTTCCGGTTCCGTCGCCACCAATCTTTACGCTGGGCGCGCCGATGCCGCCCGTGCCGAGGCGCAGCGCCTGCTGAACAGCGCCACGGATGACCGGGGTTTTGTCTGGCTCGTGGGTGCTGGCCCCGGCGCTGAGGATCTTCTGACCCTGCGCGCCCAGCGGCTGCTGCAGGAAGCGGATGTGATCGTGCATGATGCGCTTGTGCCGGACCCGGTGGTTGCCATGGGCCGCCGCGATGCGCAGCGCATTTCCGTCGGCAAGCGCAAGGGTGCCCATTCGGTGCCGCAGGGCGAAATCAACAAGGTGCTGGTGCAACTGGCTGAAGCCGGGCACAAGGTGGTGCGGCTGAAGGCGGGTGATCCGCTGGTGTTCGGCCGTGCGGGCGAGGAAATGGCAGCGCTGCGCGAGGCCGGGATCGGCTTCGAGGTGGTGCCGGGCGTGACGGCAGCCTTTGCGGCGGCGGCCTCTGCTCAGATTCCGCTGACCCTGCGCGGTGTTGCATCCACGCTGGTGTTTGCGACAGGACACAATGCCGAAAGCGAAACCCTGCCAGACTGGGCCAATCTTGCCCTGCGCGGCTCCACCGTTGCGGTCTATATGGGACGCAGCGTGGCGGCGGCCGTGTCGGTGCGGCTGATGGCGGCAGGGCTGAAGCCCACGACGCCGGTTGCGATCATCGAGAACGCCGCCCATCCGGACGAGCGGCAGTTCGCCGGAACGCTGGCCGACCTGCCGCAGCTTGCCGGGCGCAAGGATGTGAATGGCGCCGTGCTGATGGTGATCGGCGAGGCCGTGGGCCATGGCGTGATGGAAAAGGCCGAGCCGATTGCGGCGGCGGCAGAAGCGATCAAGGCGGCCTGACGCGGGCCTGCCGGAATTTTGCAGGCAGCGGGCCCTCCCGCGCCTGATGAGGAGAGAGGCATGAAGGTGATCACCGCCAACCGTCTGATCGACGGCGAGGTCGTGTTTCAGGGCGACAACGGCGCCTGGGTCGAGCTGATCGGCGAGGCGCGTCTGCTCGAGGGCAAGGACGCGGTGGCCGAGGCGCTGGCACTGGCTGCAAAGTCGGTCGCCTCGCGCGAGATCGTTGACCCTTACGACATCGAGATCAAGGACGAGGACGGCAAGCGGGTGCCGGAGCGTCTGCGCGAGAAGATCCGCGCCGCCGGCCCCACCACCCATCCCGCCCTCGGCAAGCAGGCCCGCGCCTGAATAGAACGGCCTGACTAGAGTTAAGGGGCCGGTGCACCGGCATCCGCCCCGCCAGATGACAGATTTTCGGCGCAGCCCGGCTGCCGCCCTGGAGACGCAACATGTACCGCTACGATGAATTTGATCAGGCTTTCGTCAAGGAGCGCACCGCACAGTTTGCCGATCAGGTGCGCCGCCGCCTGTCCGGCGAGCTGACCGAAGACGAGTTCAAGCCGCTGCGCCTGATGAACGGGCTGTATCTGCAGCTTCACGCCTACATGCTGCGCGTCGCCATTCCCTATGGCACGCTCAACAGCCGCCAGATGCGCCGGCTGGCTCACATCGCCCGCACCTATGACAAGGGCTATGGCCACTTCACCACGCGCCAGAACATCCAGTTCAACTGGCCGAGCCTGAAGGACACGCCGCGCATTCTGGAAGAGCTGGCGGAAGTGGAGATGCACGCCATCCAGACCTCCGGCAACTGCATCCGCAATGTCACGGCCGATCATTTCGCCGGTGCAGCCGCCGACGAGATTGCCGATCCGCGCCCCTATGCGGAGATCCTGCGCCAGTGGTCGTCGCTCCATCCGGAGTTCTCGTTCCTGCCGCGCAAGTTCAAGGTGGCCATCACCGGCGCCCCGCATGACCGTGCGGCGGTGCAGGTGCATGACATCGGCCTGCAGCTGACCCGCAACGATAAGGGTGAGACCGGCTTCACCGTCTTCGTCGGCGGCGGGCTGGGCCGCACGCCGATGATCGGCCGCAAGGTGCGCGACTTCCTGCCCGAAGAGGATCTGCTGGCCTATTCGGAAGCGATCCTGCGCGTTTACAATCTCTATGGCCGCCGCGACAACAAGTACAAGGCGCGTATCAAGATCCTCGTGCACGAGACCGGCCTTGAAGAGCTGAAGGCCGATATCGAGGCGGAGTTCGAGAAGATCCGTTATGGCGTGCTGCGCCTGCCGGATGAGGAAGTGCGCCGCATCGAAACCTACTTCGCCCCTCCGGCCCTGGAGCCGCGCAGCGCGGTCAGCGCCAAGGTGGAAGCCCGCGTGGCGGGCGATGCTGCCTTCGCACGCTTTGTTGCGCACAATCTCAACCCGCACCGGGTGCCGGGCTACACCAGCATCACCATCTCCATGAAGCCGATTGGCGGCATTCCGGGTGATGCGACGGACGCGCAGATGGATGTGGTGGCGAACCTTGCCGAGGCCTATGCCTTTGACGAGATCCGCATCAGCCACGAGCAGAACGTCATCCTGCCGCATGTGGCGCTGGATGATCTGCCGGAAATCTTCGACGTGCTGGTGAAGAACGGCCTGGCCGAAGGCAATGCCGGGCTCATCACCGACATCATCGCCTGCCCGGGCATGGATTACTGCGCGCTGGCGACGGCCCGCTCCATCCCGGTGGCGCAGCGTATCTCGGAGCGTTTCGGCGCGCCGGAGCGGCAGAGCGAGATTGGCGAGCTGAAGATCAAGATCTCCGGCTGCATCAACGCCTGCGGCCATCACCATGTGGGCCACATCGGCATTCTCGGCCTCGAAAAGAAGGGCGAGGAGTTCTACCAGATCACCCTCGGCGGCTCGGCCAACGAGAGCTCGTCCATCGGCGAGATCATCGGCCGCGGCTTCTCCTCGGAAGAGGTGGTCGATGCCATCGAGACGCTGGTGGATGCCTATCTCGGCCTGCGCCAGTCACCGCAGGAGACCTTCCTGGAGGTCTACCGCCGCGTTGGCGAAGATCCGTTCAAGGAGGCCCTCTATGGCACTGACTGAGTTGAGCGGCCTCGCCTTCGATCCGGAGCTGGGGCTTGGCGCGGAAGCGCTGGCTTTTGCCCGGCAGTATGAAGGCGAGAGCCCGCAGACGATCCTGCGCGATGCCATCCGCAATCACTATGCGGGGCGCATTGCGCTTGTCTCCAGCTTCGGCGCGGATTCGGCTGTGCTGTTGCACATGGTGTCGGAGATCGATCCGTCAGCGCCGGTAATCTTCGTCGACACGGGCAAGCATTTCCCGCAGACCCTGCGCTACCGCGACCTGCTGGTGGACCGGCTTGGCCTCACCGGCGTGCTTGATGTCCGCCCGGATCCCGAGGCATTGTCGGCGGCAGATCCCGGCGGCATGCTGTGGATGGTAGATACGGATGCCTGCTGCCATGCCCGCAAGGTCGTGCCCCTGGCCACCGCGCTGAAGGGCTTTGATGCCTGGATTTCCGGGCGCAAGCGCTTTCAGAGCAGCACCCGTGCCGCGCTGCCGGTGTTCGAGGTGGAAGAGGGCCGGGTGAAGGTCAATCCGCTGGCCAGCTGGACGGCTTCGGATATTCTGGCCTATGCCAAGGAACATGATCTGCCGCCGCATCCGCTGGTGGCCGAGGGGTACCCTTCCATCGGCTGCCTGCCCTGCACCAGCAAGGTGGCGCCGGGCGAGGACCCGCGCTCGGGCCGCTGGCGCGGCATGGACAAGACCGAATGCGGCATTCACCTGTCTCTCGGCTCCTCCGGCCTGTAAGGCTTGATGAGGCTGCCGGAACCGGATGCCTGATGAATTTTGCGAAGGACGCAATTGATGACCTCGATCTACGCCAACGGCGGCTTCACGCAGGAAAGCTGGGAACGCCTCGACAAGGACGCCGGGCTGCCGGCCCATCCCTTTGCGGAGGGCGTGAAGCTGCTGGTGCCGCAGGCGCGCTTTCTGGCCGGTCCCGATGCCTTTCTGGCGCAGGCCGGTGATATCGCCGTTCTGGTGAGCCCGGGTGATGACGTTGAGGCGCTGGCGCCCTTCGCCGCGCGCCTGCCGCGCATTGCCGTGGAGTTCCCCAAGTTCAGCGATGGCCGGGGCTTTTCCTCCGCCCGCATTCTGCGCGAGCAGATGGGATACGAGGGCGACATCCGCGCCATCGGCGACTTCATCCTCGACCAGATCCCCCTGATGCTCCGCTGCGGCGTCTCCAGCTTCGAGATCACCAAGCCGCATGTGGAAGCCGCGCTCAAGGCAGGCATCTGGCCGGAAGTGACCCACTACCTGCAACCGGTCGGCACCGTCACCGAAATCCCCGCCGGCACCCGCCCCTGGGCCCGCCGCCCCAACAGCGAGCGCAAACTCACCACGGGCGCTGTGGTGGAGTGAGGGCTTTCAGCCCCGCATCCCAACCTCTCCGATGTCATCCCGGACGCGCCTCGCGCGATCCGGGATGACCATATTGAGGTTTCGCCATCCCTCACCCCGGCCTATCCATCGTGGCCGCTGCCGATTTGACGGAGAGGGTGACGAGGGCGATGGCGGGGTCGTCGGGGGAGGTGGACATGGTGAAGCCGAGGTCTTCGCACATGGTCAGCATGCTGGTGTTTTCCTTCAGCACCTCGCCCTTGATGGTGTCGATGCCATCCACCTCCGCATAGCGGATGATCAGCTTCATCAGCGCCCAGCCAAGTCCCCGGCCCTTCAGGTCCGAGCGCACCATCACGGCATATTCGCCGGTCTTGTGGTCCGGGTCCGCATGCAGGCGCACGACGCCGAGAAGATCACCCGTCTCCGGATCAATCGCCGCCAGCGCCATGGCACGGGCATAGTCAAGCTGGGTCAGCCGCGACAGGAAGCGGTGGTCGAAGTCCTTCACCGGCGCAAAGAAACGCAGGCGCAGGTCTTCCGGTGACACCTGCTCGAAGAAGGCGCGGAACAGATCCTCGTCTTCCGGGCGGACGGGGCGGACGAAAACCTTCTCGCCCTCTCTAAGCGTCAGCGTCTGTTCCCACTCCTGCGGATAGGGCGCGATGGCAAGACGGGAGGAGCCTGTGCGTCCGGCCTTCACCGGCGCTTCACCCACCACGATGCGCGCATCCAGCGCCAGCACGCCCTGCGGCAGGGCAACCAGCGGATTGATATCCAGCTCCCGCACCTGCGGCACGTCGATGGTGATCTGCGACAGCTTCATCAGGGTGAGGGCGACGGCCTGCATGTCCCGCTCAGGATGCCCGCGGAACGCCTGGAACAGGCGCGATACGCGGGTGCGGCGGATGAGCTGGTTGGCAAGATTGAGATCCAGCGGTGGCAGTTCCAGCGACACATCACCGGAGACTTCCACGGACGTTCCGCCCTGTCCGAAGGCGATCACCGGCCCGAAGGAAGGATCATCGCCAAGCCCTGCAAACAGCTCCAGCCCATGCTTGGCCTCCAGCATCGGCTGCAGGGTGAAGCCCTCGATCCGCGCCTTGGGATGGGTGCGGGCGACCAGATCAATCAGTTCCTGTGCCGATTGCGCCGCGGCATCGGCGCTTTCGATGCCAAGGCGCACGCCGTCAATATCGGACTTGAAGGGCAGGGCAGTGGACCAGGCCTTGACCACGCAGGCGGGGTAGCGCTCCAGCAGGCTGCCCGCCATCTGCCGCACCTGATCGATGGTGCGGGCGAGATGGGTTTCGATCATCGGCACCCGGTAGGCAAAGAGCAGGGCCGCCGTTTCCGCCGGGTCCAGCATGCTGCGGCCTTCCTTCAGGGCGGCGGTGACGATGGCGCGGGCGTCCTCCACATCGGGCGAGAAGTCGGACGGCAGGCTCGGCGGGGCAGCCATCAGGGCCTCCTGCGCCTCGGCGCTGCGCTTCAGGTAGAGGATGCTGCGCACGGCTTCGGCCGGACTGCCATAGACCGGCACACGGGCGAAATCGAGGGCGGCACGCGGCAGCGGATCTTCGCCCACCATGGCGGCGACCACGGCCTTGCGGCGGCCAAGGCGGCGCTTGTCCTTGTCGGCGGCATTGGCAATGGCGCGGGCCACATCCTCCCCCGGCACAAAGGGGTTGGGCGCCGCCAGAACCAGAACGCCGTCCACCGCCGTGCTTGCCAGCATGGCGGTGACCGCCTGTTCCACGGCCTCGGGCGCGGCGCCTTCGGGCAGGGTCAGCGGGTTGCCGGGCTGGGTGCCCGGACGGATCAGCGGCTGCAGGCTGGCCAGGGTTTCGCCGTCCAGTTCGGCCAGTTCCGCCCGCCCGTCCTGCAGCTTGTCAGCGGCAAGAGTCGCAAGGCTGCGGCCATTGGCGATGACGCCGAGCCTCTGGCATTTCGGCACTTTCAAACGGGTCAGGGTTTCGACCGCTTCGAACAACTCGTCAAGGTCGGCAATGCGCAGGATGCCGGCGCGGCGCAGGGCGCTTTCATAAACCGCATCGGCGCGCGTCAGCCGCCCCGCATGGGTGTTGCCGCTGGCCGCCGCATCACGGCTGCGCCCCGAGCGGATGAGGATGATCGGCTTGCTGCGCGCCGCAGCCCTTGCGGCCGAGAGAAACTTGCGCGGATTGGACACCGCTTCGACATGGAGCAGGATGGCGCGGGTGCGGTAGTCGGAGGCGAAATAGTCGATCAGATCGCCGCCATCCACGTCGCTGCGCTGGCCGAGCGAAGCAACCCCGGAAAAGCCGATCTTGCGGGACGAGGCCCAGGACAGGATGCTGTTGACCACGGCACCGGAGCGGGCGATCAGCGCCAGGTCCCCGGCTTGCGGCGCCTCGCGGGTGGCCAGAAGATTGAGCCCGGAGTGAGGGGCGGCAACGCCGAGGCTGCCGGGGCCGATGAGGCGTACCGCATGGCTCCGGGCTGCCTGCATGGCGGCGGAAACCGTTGCGTCGGGCCAGGATTCATAGCCTGCCGACTGCAGCGCCACGGCCTTTATCCCGCGCGCCGCCGCTTCGGCGATCGTGGCCGGGGCTGCTTCTGCTGGTCCGAGATAGATCAGCAGGTCCGGCGTGAATGTCAGGTCTGCAATGCTGGCAAACATGGGCCAGCTGTCGGCCTCATCCGGGGCTTCTAGATTGATCAGCGCGGTCCGGCCCCGGAAGCCTGAGGCCTGCAAGCGGCTGATGATCAGGCCGGGCAATCCGGCGGCCTGGGCATTGGGCCCGTAGATGGCAAGACTGCCGGGTGCGAAGAGGCCTTCCAGATTACGGATGGTCATGGTCTGAACACTCCGGCAGGACGTGTGATCGGGCTGCGCGGCCGAAGGGTGCCGGGTGCAGCCTCAACAGTCAACAGGGCCCGGCGCAGGCACGGCCTTTCAGTTCCGCTTCCACTTGAGCTATTGCATGCACGCGTCGTGCTTGAAGCCGGAGGCGGCTTGAGGAAAGCCTGCAATCTGGCCACTCCGGCACAGCGGTTCAGCTCCCCTCCCCCTCGTGGGGAGGGGCAAGGGGGTGGGGGGAAAGCCTCTCCGTCTGGCAGGGTATCCATTGATCACAGACAGCTCCCCTCCTGATGTCTCTCCAGGAAAAGGTCCACTTTTCAAATCCTTGCAGGCTCAGAGCCCCCCACCCCTTACCCCTCCCCACGAGGGGGAGGGGGGGCGGAGATCTCTTGCCGGACAGCAACTACATCATTGCGGATGATGTCCGAACTTGATGTGTGAATCCGGTATTCCTCAAAGGGGGAGAGGGGGCTGCGGTCAAGCGGAAGCCCTTCAGCCAGAGGCCCCCGCCCCCTCAATGCGCCATCAGCACCGGCACGGTCATGGCGGCGAGGATGTCGCGGGTGGCGCCGCCGAAGAGGAATTCGCGCACGCGGCTGTGGCCGTAGCCGCCCATCACCACCAGATCCTTGCCGTTGTCGCTGACATAGTTGAGCAGCGTTTCGGCGACGGTGGTCTGGGTGTTGGTGATCACGTCCACGGTGACGTTGAGACCGTGGCGGGCCAGATACGTGGCCATGTCGGCGCCCGGCTCACCGGCCATCTTCGAGCCCTTGTTGATGATCAGCACGGTCACCTTCTTGGCGAGCGCGAGGATCGGCAGGGCCGCTTGAACGGCGCGGGTGGCGGTGGAGCTGCCATCCCAGGCAACCAGCACATTTTCGAATTTCGGTGCCGGGGCGCCGATGTAGGGGATTATCAGCACCGGCACGCCGCTTTCAAACAGGGCCGTTTCGATCAGCAGTTCGCGCATGGGTTCCGGCTGGTCCGGGTTGTCCTGGCCGACGACGATCAGGTCCGTCAGGCGGCAGTGGCGCAGCACCGGTTCCATCGGGCCGCCGGTGATGACTTCGGCCAGCCGGCCTTCCGACTTCACCCCGCCAAGGCGGGCCAGCTCGTTGAAGGTTTCCAGAGACTTCTGGGCAGCGGCGAGCGCGTGCTGGCGGCTCTGCTCGATGAAGTCGACCGGAACGGGCGCTGCGGCAAAAGCCGGCACCACGGGTTCATAGGAAAGGGCAAGGCCGGTCGCATGGGCGTCGCAGCGGGCAGCAAGCTCGATGCCGTATTTCACGGCCTGCTGTTCGCCCGACAGATCGGTCACCATCAGAATGTCTCTCAAAGCCATTTCAAGTCTCCCGTCGCTTGGCCCCTCATGAGCCCTTCAGCTCACAAGCTAGGCCGGCAAGCATGACCGGACATTGACACGGGTCAATTCCGGTCTTGTCAACGCCTGGTCAGGTGTTGCTGCCCCAAAATGAAAATGCCGTTCAACGGGCGATTGTTCCATGGTGCGGCAATACGCAGAGACGAAATGTCTCAGCCCTTTGCGGCCTCTGCGGCGGCGCGGATCTGGCTGAGCGAGGCCGCTGGCGTCAGGGCTTCAGGATCAAGTTTCAGATGCAGCAGCGACAGCCTGCCGCTGGCCTTTGCCCGCTCGAAGGCCGGGCCAAAGTCTTCCGTCACCGTTACGGTTTCCGCATGGGCGCCATAGGCGCGGGCGAGGGCGGCGAAGTCCGGGTTCTCCAGCTTGGTGGCCGAGATGCGGCCCGGATAGTGCCGCTCCTGATGCATGCGGATGGTGCCATACATGCCGTTGTCGATGACGAGCACGATGACAGACGCCCCTTCCTGCGCGGCGGTGCCCAGTTCCTGAATGGTCATCTGCAGGCAGCCGTCACCGGCAAAGCAGACCACATCCTGCTGCGGGAAGGCGAGCTTGGCGGCAATGGCGCCCGGCAGGCCATAGCCCATGGAGCCGGAGGTGGGAGCGGCCTGCGTGCCGAACTGACGGAAGCGGTGGAAACGGTGCAGCCAGGTGGCATAATTGCCCGCGCCATTGGTGAAGATGGTGCCCGGCGCGGCGTTGGCCTCCAGATAGTCCATGACGCCTGCCATCTGCAGGGCGCCCGGCGTCTGCGGCCTTGCGCCCGACCATGCGAGGTAATCCGCGTGAGCTTCGGAAGCGGTGCCTGCGCATTTGTTGCTCACCGGCGGCTGCAGCCCTTCGGCTGCCTTGCAGAAGGCGGTGGGGGAGGCGTTGATGGCAAGGCTGGGGCGGTAGACGCGGCCCAACTCGTCCGGATCCGGATAGACATGAATGAACTGCTGCGAGGGCTGGGGAATGTCCAGCAGCGTGTAGGACTGGCTCGGCATTTCGGACAGGCGCCCGCCCACCAGCAGCACGAGGTCGCTGGCCTTGATGCGGGCCAGCAGCTTCGGATTGGCGCCAATGCCGACGTCACCGGCGTAATTGGGATGCAGGTTGTCGAACAGCATCTGGCGGCGGAAGGAACAGGCGACCGGCAGCTCGAAGCGCTCTGCAAAGCGGGTGAAGGCGGCGACTGCCTCCGCCGTCCAGCGGCTGCCGCCGAGAATGGCGATGGGGCGCTCTGCCGCCCACAGGCGCTTTTGCAGATCGGCCATCTGGGTCAGGCCCGGATGGGTCTCCACCTGCTTCCACGGCTCGGGCTGGGTCGCATCGGCCAGTTCCACCAGTGTGTCTTCCGGCAGGGCGAGAACCACGGGGCCGGGGCGGCCGGAGGTGGCCACGTGATAGGCACGGGAGATGAACTCCGGCACCCGGTCCGCGTGGTCGATTTCCGCCACCCACTTGGCGATGCCGCCGAACATCTGCCGGTAATCGACTTCCTGAAAGGCCTCACGCTCGCGCATGCCGCGTTCGATCTGGCCGATGAAGAGGATCATCGGGATGGAATCCTGCGCCGCCACATGCACGCCCGCCGAAGCATTGGTGGCGCCGGGGCCTCGGGTGACCATGCAGATGCCGGGCCGGCCCGTCAGCTTGCCATGGGCCTCGGCCATCATCGCCGCACCGCCCTCCTGACGGCAGACGGTGACCGGGATATCAGCGTCATGCAGGGCATCGAGAACGGCGAGATAGCTCTCTCCCGGCACACAGAACACCCGCTCCGCGCCATGGGTTTCCAGAGCTTCCACGAGGAGCTGACCGCCGGTCTTCTGTGCCATATCCGTTTTCCCGCTGTTGGTGCAGATGCGCAAGTCTGCCTGCTCTATAGCGCAGGTGAGCGGTGATTGGCACCGGACATGACACCGGCCCCGCACGGCTTTTTGCAATGACTTCATTCCGTTTCAGAATGAAGAGCCGTGAGAGGCCGGAATTTCATCAAGGATCAGACGGGAAGAACGGTGACCACCTGGAATGTGTGCAGCTCACCATCCTCGTCGCGGATCGACACATATTCTCCGGGCTCGAAGGCATGGGAGCCGAAGCGGTAGCCGGCCTCATCGTCATCATCGCCGTCAATGTCATAGCGGAAAGCCCAGGAGCCGCCGGGGCGGTGGACCAGATGGCCGATCTCGTCTTCCTCGCTGCCCCAGAAGCGGCGGACACGGCAATGGTCGCGCGCGGCTTTCCATGCAACGGCGTCGATATGCCCCGTGCCGTCCAGCGGCGCGGTGAATTCATAGCCATGATGTGCCGAGCCATTGGGGAACTCTTTGGTCCGGGCGAGGTTCAGTCTTATCTTCTTCAGGCCGTGGCTTGCGGTCATGGGCGGGTCCCTCCTTGCTTCCCCCGGCGTTCTGCCGGTTCTTCTGACCTCAGACTGGCACAGGACGGCGGCGGGTCATTGAGCAGGATCAATTCGGCAGGCCGGTATCTGCCGCATGGTGAAAGCTGCTGCCGCAGCGGAAAATGGGAGATGCGCATGCCCCCGTCCGAAAACCATCACCCCGGTGATCAGAGCGAAGCCTACGCCTTTCTCGATGCGCTGGTGCGGGCGGAGCCCGGATCGCGGCGGATCGACACCCACGCCAACACCGTGTTCCTGATTGGCGGTGACGCCTACAAGATGAAGCGCGCCGTGCGTTTTCCCTTCCTGGATTATTCGGTGCTTCCCCTGCGCCGCCGGGCGGTGACGGCGGAACTGACCCGCAACCGCCTGTTTGCGCCGGAGCTTTATCCGGGCGAGACAGCGGTGATGCGGCGCGCGGACGGAACGCTGGCGCTGGGCGGAGACGGCGAGCTTGTGGAGCCGCTGGTGCACATGCGCCGCTTTGATGAAAGCGCCACGCTGGACCATGTGGCGGCCAGAGGGCTGCTGCCGCAAGGCCTCACCTCGGCACTGGCGAAAACCTTTGCCGCTGCCCATGCGCTGGCGCCGGTGCGGGATGCAGCGGAGTGGTTTGCCGGGCTTTCCAGCTACGCCGTGCAGAACGAGGCCGCCTTCCGCGCCGCGCCGGAACTGTTTCCTGCCCATGAGGCCGGGGCGCTGGTCTCCGCCACCCGTGCCGCGCTGGCCCGCATCGAGGATCTGGTGCTCCAGCGCGGGCGCAAGGGGCTGGTGCGGCTGGCGCATGGGGATGCGCATCTCGCCAATGTGGTGCTGATTGACGGCGCGCCGGTGCTCTTCGATGCGGTGGAATTTGATGACGGCATTGCCACTGGCGACGTGCTCTATGATCTGGGGTTTGCGCTGATGGACCTGATCGAACGCGGCCAGACGCCTGCCGCCTGCCATCTGCTCAACCGCTATCTCGACCTGACGCAGCTGCCGGAGATGGGCGAGGGGCTGGCGGCGCTGCCGCTTTACATCTCCATGCGCGCTGCCATCCGGGCCAAGATCGCCGCGGCCAGCATCGCCACCCAGCAGGATGCTGCACTGGCCGATGCGCAGCGCGAGGCGGCGCGGGCCTATTTCGCGCTGGCCTGCCGGGCGCTGGAACCGGCAACGCCCCGCCTCATTGCCATTGGCGGGCTCTCCGGCACGGGCAAATCCACGCTGGCGGGGCTGATTGCACCGCATCTGCTGCCGCTGCCGGGGGCACGGGTGCTGCGCAGCGATGTGCTGCGCAAGCGCATGCTGGGGCTTGAGGAAACGAGCCGCGCCCCCGCCTGCGCCTATACGCCGGAGGCGAGTGATGCGGTCTATACGGTGATGATGGCAGAGGCGCGGGCAGCGCTTGCCGCCGGGCACAGCGTCATTCTCGATGCCGTCCACGCCAGGCAGGGCGAGCGGCAGGCGGTGGCGGATCTGGCGGCGGTGATGGAACTGCCTTTCGCCGGGCTCTGGCTGGAGGCTGAGGAAGCCACGCTCAAGGCCCGCGTCAGCACCCGCAAGGGGGATGCGTCGGATGCAACAGTTGAGGTCGTGTCCCGCCAGCTTGCCTATGATCTGGGGCCGGTAGACTGGCAGGTGATCGGGGCGGGCGCAGCCCTTGAGGACACATTGGCCGAGGCGCTCAAGGCGCTGGGTTTAGAGCCCTAAAGCGCGCGCGCCCGCAGCTGCGGCAATAGCCAGAACCACGGCGACGATATCCTTGCGCAGCACCGCCATCACGGCGGCAGCAACCATGAGGCACAGGGCGGCAGGCACGCCGCCCTTCAGCGCGATGGGCAGGATGGTGGAAACGATGATCGCCCCCGGCAAGGCCTCCAGCCCCCGGCGGATGCGCGGGGTCAGCGGCACCTGACCCATGATCCAGTAGCCTGCGGCACGCATCATATAGGTGGCGCCGGTCATGGCCACGACCGTCAGGAAGAACAGGAAATCGACGGAGAAGGGGCTCTCAGCCATCGGATTTTTCCGTTTCCTTTGCCGGTGCAGCGTCAGCGGCATTCGGATCGCTGGCATAGGCCCCGGCGATGGCGCCCGCAATGGCACCCGTCAGCACAAACCAGTAGCCGCCGATCAGCTGCCAGCTGGCAAGGGCCACCACGGCGGCAACGCCCCAGCTCAGCGTCTGGCGGCGTCCCTTCCATAAGGGTACCAGCATGGTGATGAAGAGGGCCGGCATCACCAGATCGAGGCCCCAACGCTGCGGCTCGGCAAACAGCTGGCCGAGGAAATAGCCCGGAATGACGGCCACCGCCCACAGCACCCAGAGCAGCAGCCCGCTGCCCAGATAAATGCCCCAGTCGCTGCCGCCGCCCGCCCGGTAGCGCAGGGCGAGCAGCCAGTTCATGTCGGTGAGGAAATAGAGAGAAGGGTAGACCTGCCACGCGGGTGCGGCCCCCAGCCAGGGCCGCAGCGAGGCGCCCAGCAGCAGCATGCGCAGATTGACCGCGGCGGCAATGCCCGTCATCGCCAGCAGCACGGCAGGTGTCACCGGATCGCGATAAAGCTCCATCGCCACGAACTGCGAGGCCCCGGCAAAGACGAAGGCGTTGATCAGCAGCGTTTCAGCCAGCGTCAGCCCCTTCTGGGCGCAGACCGTGCCGAACACGGCCGCAAATGTGATGATGCCCGGAACGAGCGGCAAGGTCTGCCGCACGCCGAGCATCATGCCGCTTTGGGTAATAGGGGCGCTGTTGTCCGTCATCCTGCCAGTACGCTGTAGATCATCCTGGCTCCGGTGAAGGCAAGAAACGCGGCGAAGACGAGCCTCAGCTTGGCTGGCGGCAAGGTGTGCGCCAGCTTCGCGCCCACGGGGGCCATGAGAAGCGAGCCAGGAATGATCAGAATAAAGCCAAGCAGATTGATATAGCCGAGTGAAAACGGCGGCAAGTCCGGATTGCCATAGCCGAAATAGATGGAGCTGAGCGTGCCGGGCACCGCGATGATGAGGCCGATGGCCGCCGCCGTGCCGACAGCCTTGCGGATCGGATAGGAGAAGAGCGTCAGGATCGGCACACCCAGCGTGCCGCCGCCAATGCCCATCATGACGGAGACGCCGCCGATGATCGCCCCCAGCATCTCGCGGATGGGCGTGCCGGGCAGCTTGTCTGCAATGCCGCTGCCTTCCTTGCGCAGCACCATATTGGCCGAAACCAGCAGCGCCACCGTGCCGAAGACGAGCGACAGCGCGCCGCCGCTGAGATTGCCGGCCAGCGTTGCGCCAGCGATCACACCGGCCGAAATCGGCAGCCACCAGCGCTTCAGCAGGTCCATGTCAACGCTGCCGCGCAGCCAGTGCGCCCGTGCGGAGGAGTAGCCGGTGGCAACGATGGTGGCGAGCGAGGTGCCCACCGCCAGATGCATCACGACTTCCCGCTCCACGCCCACCAGCGGGAAGACATAGTAGAGCACCGGCACGATGACGATGCCGCCGCCGACACCCAGCAAGCCTGCCGCAATGCCGGCGATGGCGCCGGTGGCCAGCAGGGCGGCGGCCAGGGACGCCAGTTCCATGATGTTCGCATTGTCCATGAGTGTTCTGTCCGATTGAAAAAAAAGCGTGCCTGGCCGCGTCCGTCTTGTCGGCAATTCTATTTGAGAGAAGTTTATTGTATGCAATATTGGGGCGCCGTCATCCCTTTTTTCCATGGCCTCGAAATGTGGCTGGGAATGTCCGGCGCGATCTCCCCGGACTGCTGAAAATCGCACGCGCGCCAGAAGGTCTCCGGTCAGATGGCCGGATTTCAATCCGCAGCCAGCGGAGCTGTGATGGAGAAGCAGAATGCTGCCACCCTGGAGATTGCGCGCGATGTGCAGCAGGTTTTGGCCGGTACAGCCGAAGTCTCCGCCAGCATCACCGGCTTCCGCCGGGCGGCGGAAGCGACAGAGGGGCTGCCGCGCGGGTTCTGGTGTTGGCGGGCGGTTCTGCCCGCGGTGCGGAGATGCTGAGGATGGAAGTGGCCCGCTTCACCGTGCGGGTGCGGGCGGTTTGACGCTCACGGACCGCAGGATACGCCGCAAGGGCCGCCGCAGCAGCCTTGGGGCCTTTGCGTGCGGCCGGACGCTGTCCCGGCCGCTCAGGCGTTCAGCAGGAAGTCGTGCCGCCGGGAGGGCTGGGTAACCACCGCCAGCAGAGTTTCCAGTTCGCGGGTGTGAAGATGGAGCAGGGCCAGCGTGTCAACGGCGTGGCTGAGTTCCTGCAGCACTTCGGAGGCGAGCTGAAGACAGCAGTCAGGGGCGGTGACGGTTGTTCCGGCGAAGGCTCTTTCCGGAATATAACCCTCGCTCAGAACGCGCAGGTTCTTGTGCCGGCTGTCCCTGGAAATACGGCCGAACGTATCCTCAACGTCTTCCGTTTCACCTTCGAGGGTCTGGAAGAATTTCCCACCTGTGAAGAACAAGCATCCTGTGAGCCCAAGCCTTGCGTTGTTTCTGAGGCATTGCTGCCCGATCGCACGAATGCTTCCGCATACATCGGGGCCGAGTGCTTGA
Source organism: Pannonibacter sp. Q-1 (assembly GCF_054073275.1). Classification (NCBI taxonomy): domain Bacteria; kingdom Pseudomonadati; phylum Pseudomonadota; class Alphaproteobacteria; order Hyphomicrobiales; family Stappiaceae; genus Pannonibacter; species Pannonibacter sp. Q-1. Next base: position 614,749 of record NZ_JBSXNB010000001.1, on the reverse strand, counting down.
GGCTTGGCGTCACTCATGTAAGAGATGTGATAAAGCTGCGGCATGCTATCCCCTCCGCTCAATCGTGAGCGAAACTTACGCAGGGGAAATTCAGCCTGAGTTAACTGTGGAACTAAAACTTAAATTTTCGCGAAAGATGTATTTCGGAATAATACAACCTATATACAGCTAAGACTAGAAGGTACTGGAAAGCGCAGAGTTCTGCTAGGGCGCCGTCCCGGACGGAGCCCCGCCTGCGGAGAGGCGGAGTCGCCTCCCGGTTTACCCCGCCAGAAGCGCGTCCTGCTTGCGGCTCGTCTGGGTGATGACGGACAGCAGCGTGCGGATCTCGCGGATATGGAGCTGGTGCTGGGGGAAATCCAGCACGGCACTGATTTCCGTAAGCGCCTCAGCCGTCAGGCTCTGGCCGCCATCGCAGCTGACGGCCATCTCGGGGAACTCGCGCGCCTCAATGGGCCCCTCGCTGAGAACACGGACATCCGTATGCCGGGTATCGCGCGAAATCCGGCCGAATGTGTCTTCCACATCGTCCTGCAATCCTTCGATAACCTGGAGGAAATGCTGCCCCGTAAAGATGATGCAACCCGTCAGTCCCGAAGCGGCATTGGCCTTGAGCGCTGCTGCCGTGATGGCCTCGAAGCCCTGTTCAGGCGTGGGCTGAAGGGCAGACAGCTTTGCAACGCTCAGATAGCAGATGTGATAGAGCCCCGGCATGGAAACCTCCGTGTTCCCGTCGATATCAGGAGCTTACACGCAGGTCTCTCTTCTTCGATTAAGCTTTCAGATAAAATTTAAGGAATTTTCTTTGTGGAAGATTTCAGAATTCGCGCGCCTCGCCGGTCCAGCGGAAGAAGCGTCCCGTTCGTGTAATATCAAAATTCTCGATGAGGCCAACAATGCCGCTGGCCACTTCTTCCGCCGTCAGGTCAGCCTCGCCGCCGCCCATGTCCGTACGCACCCAGCCCGGATCGATCAGGCCGACGGCGATGTTCTCGGGCTCCAGATCGGTGGCAAGGCATTGCATCACCTTGTTCACCGCTGCCTTGGACGCCCGGTAGGCAACCCGGTCGGACTTGGCATAGCCCATCCAGGACATCTGGCTGGAGATGGTCAGGATCCGCGGCTGGGCCGCCTTGCGCAGGCGCGGCAGAAAAGCCTGCGCCACGGCGAGAGGGGCGAGGGTGTTGATCTCCAGCGTGCGCAGGAAACCGTCAAAATCCATGTGGAGGGAGCTTTGATCCTGCCCGTCCGGCCCTATGATCCCGGCGTTGTTGAGCAGAACGTCAATCGCCTGCGGGCTGGAGGCGGCCGATGCGGCAAGGGCGTCCCGGTCGGCCACATCAAACAGCTGCGGACGGAACAGAGGCCCGAGTTCTGCGGCAAGCCGGTCGGCATCCTCTTCCCGCCGCATGCTGCCGAGCACCGTCCAGCCGCGCGCGAGGGCAACCCGTGCAACAGCCAGGCCGATCCCTCTGTTGGCACCTGTGATGAGCATGACCGGCATGGGCAAAACATCTCCTGCACGTGAAAGAAAACGCCGCCGGAAATGACCGGCGGCGATCCGTTGCATGTCAACCTAGGGCGGCCCGGGCCACCCGGCAACGGCACAGATCAAATCCGGACCAGTCAGCTCTGCCGCTGAGATGGCTGGCGTCAGTCTCCGGGAAACAGGATGTCCTCATAGTCCCGCGCTCCGTTGAGGATGTGAAGAACATCGATCCGCTCTGCCGCAACCCGGTAGAAAATCAGGTAACGCCCATGCGGGCGGCGGCGTATGCCGCTTGCGGCATGGCGCGGCACGAGCGGAAAGGCGTGCGGCATGGCGGAGAGAGAGCGGCAGCCTTCCAGAAGCTCCTGTACGAAGCTGACAGCGCGGACCGGGTTGTCCTGCGCGATGTAGCCCGCGATCCGGTCAAGGTCTTCCCGTGCCTCATTAGTGATGAGGACGATCACTTGCCCCGGTCTTCTGCCCGGTCTTCGGCTTGGTCTTCTGCCTGGACTTCCGTCATGCGCCGGTATTTCGCCAGAAGGTCACGCTCGACCTCGTCCACCGGCTGGCTGCGCCCGGCATCGGCATCGGAAAGACCGCGGTTGAGGGCGGCATCAAGGGCGGCCAGTCTCTTTTCCCGCTCTTCAACGAGGCGCACGCCTTCACGCAGAACCTCGCTGCGCGAATTGTAGCGGCCCTGCTTCACGAGGCTCGTGACATAGGCTTCCAGCCTGTCACCAAGATTTGCGCTGCTTGCCATGCCGGTTCCTTCACATGATCCCGGACCATATCATGGGCTGATAACAGTTATCAACGCAGCGGAGGAAGCCCGGACGGCAAGGGGCGCGATACACCTTGCCGTCCGGAGTGATGCGGATTTCTTGCCGCCGCTCAGAGCGTGATGCGGTAGCGGGCGAAGCCGTCGGCGCCGTCGCCTGCCGGTTCGATCTTCACGCCCTTGACGGAAGCCGCATGGGCCTTGCCGCCGGGGCCGGTGTCGAACAGGACCGTGGTGCCGGGCATGGGCTTGAAGGTCCAGTTGTCATCGGCGCTCGGGCTGATCGTGCCCTTCTCGACGATGTAGCGGACCAGCGCATCGCGGTTGGTGTCGGGACCGGCGAAGATGACGACACTGTCGTTGATGCCCGGGAAGCTGCCGCCGCCGCTGGCACGGTAGTTGTTGGTCACGACAACGAACTTCTGCTCCGGATCAACCGGTGCGCCGTTGTAGGCGAGGTTGACGATGCGGTTCGCTTCCGCATTGAGCACCTCGCCCTTTTCGCCATATTTCGACGGCTGCGACAGGTCCACCTGATAGGTGACGCCATCGATGATGTCGAAGTTGTAGCTCGGGAAGGTGGGCTCGATCAGCATCTCGTCGCTCGCGCCCGGCGCGATCTGGCGGAAGATGCCGGCAGAGCGCTCCAGCCACTCCTTCACATCCTTGCCGGTGATCGCGACGGCCTGAACCGTGTTGGGATAGAGGTAGAGATCGGCAACGTTCTTGATGGCCACATCGCCCACCGGCACATCGGTGTAGTATTCGGGGCCGCCGCGTCCGCCTGCCTTGAAGGGGGCGGCTGCGGAGAGGACCGGCAGGCTTTCCCATTCGGTGCCCTTGAGCATTTCGGTGATGTACCAGATCTGCGCCTGCGAGACGATCTGCACGCTTGGATCATCGGCCACCAGCGCGAAATAGGAATGCAGCGGCGCGTCGGTCTTGCCGACCGGGCGGCGCACATAGGCAAGCGTCGCCTCATGCTCGGCCTTCACGGCGTCCAGCACGTCGTCCTGGCTGTCCACGGTTGGGGTGACCGTGCGGCCTTCCTTCGTGTAGATCGGCCGCGCTTCGGTGCTGAAGCCGGTGATGCGCCAGCTGTCGCCGTCCCGCGCCAGCATCAGGTCGATGACGCCCAGATGCGAGCCCCAGAAGCCGCCCATGGCAGCGGGCTTGCCGAAGAGCGTGCCCTTGGCCGTGTCGACACCTTCCTGGCCGTCAAAGGCGGTGCCGGGGAAGACGAGATGCTGGTGGCCGGTGAAGATGGCATCGATGCCCTCGACAGCGGCCAGGTGCAGCGAGGCGTTTTCCATGCCGCCGGCATAGGTCTCGGCCGAGATGCCGGAGTGGGAGAGGGCGATCACGATGTCGCAGCCCTGCTCGCGCATTTCCGGCACGAAGGCCTTCGCCGTCTCCACGATGTCGCGGGCGTTGACATTGCCTTCCAGATGCTTGCGGTCCCAGTTCATGACCTGGGGCGGCACGAAACCGATGAAGCCGATGCGGATCGGATAGTCCTTGCCCGAGCCGTCCCGGATGGTCTTGTCGACGATGACATAGGGCTTCAGCAGCGTGGTGTCGCTGCGCGGACCGGCGGAAAGCTGACCCTTGGCAAGGTTGGCGCAGACGACCGGGAAATTGGCACCGGCCAGAACCTTGTCGAGGAACTCGAGGCCGTAGTTGAATTCGTGGTTGCCGAGGGTCGCCGCGTCATAGTCCAGCACATTCATGCCCTGGATCACCGGATGCAGATCACCGGCCTTCATGCCGCGCTCATAGGCAATGTAGTCGCCCATCGGATTGCCCTGCAGGAAGTCGCCATTGTCGACCAGTACAGAGTTGGTGGCTTCATTGCGGATGGCGCGGATCAGAGAGGCCGTGCGGGCAAGGCCTGCGGTGTCCACCGGCTTGTCGGCGTAATAGTCGTAAGGAAAGACGTGGACATGCAGGTCGGTCGTCTCCATCAGGCGCAGGTGCGCCGTGCCTTCCTGCGCACGCAGGGAATAGGGATGAAGGGCGGCGGCAAAGCCGGTGGCAGCTGCACCCAGCAGCAGGCCGCGCCGGGTGAGACGGGGGGAAAGCAACTCGTTCATGCCGTAATCTCTTCGCAAGGCCGAAGCCTGTGGAACGGGGAAGGGCAGGCCGCTCAGTGCCTGCAGGGCCAAGTTGTAGGCCCGCAATCTTGTCGGTGCAATGACGGTAGCGGCATCGGGCGCGATTGACGGGGGCGGGTGAGAGGCTAAGTTACGGCACAAGGAGAGCGGGGTGCTTCGCACAAGCCCGCAAGCAGACAGGACGCCTTCAGCATGAGCGAACAGATCAAGGCGGCAGTGCATCAGGCGCTGTCGCGCATTCCCGGCCCGGACGGAACCAGTGACATCGTATCGCTTGGCCTCGTGTCCGATGTGTTTGTGTCCGATGGCCGCGTGGCCTTTTCCATCACGGTGCCGGCCGAAAAGGCCCGCCAGCTGGAGCCGCTGCGCCAGGCGGCCGAGACTGCGGTGAAGGCCGTGCCCGGCGTTGAAAAGGCGATGGTGGCGCTGACGGCAGAGCGCACCTCCGGTTCAGCTTCTGCCTCTGCTCCGGCGCCGCAGCCGCACAGCCATGCTCACGGTCACTCTCATGGCCACTCCCATGCCCAGCCGGCTGCTCAGCCGCGCGCGCCGCAGCCGCAAGGCGCAGGGCCTGCCAAGGCAGGCGTGCCGGGCGTGGCGCATATCATTGCCGTGGCTTCCGGCAAGGGCGGCGTCGGCAAGTCGACCACCACGGCCAACCTTGCGCTGGCGATGAAGGCCAATGGCCTGAAGGTGGGTGTTCTGGATGCCGATATCTACGGCCCTTCCGTGCCGCGCCTCTTCGGCGTTTCCGGCCGGCCGGAGCCGGTGAGCGGGCGCATCATCAAGCCGCTGGAGGGTCATGGGCTCAAGGTCATGTCCATCGGCTTCATGGTCGAGGAAGATACGCCGATGATCTGGCGCGGGCCGATGGTCATGTCGGCGCTGACCCAGATGCTGCGGGAAGTGGCCTGGGGCGAGCTGGACGTGCTGGTGGTGGACATGCCCCCCGGCACGGGCGATGCCCAGCTGACCATGGCCCAGCAGGTGCCGCTGTCGGGTGCTGTCATCGTTTCCACGCCGCAGGATCTGGCGCTGATCGACGCGCGCAAGGGGCTGAACATGTTCCGCCGCGTCGATGTGCCGGTGCTCGGCATCATCGAGAACATGAGCTATTTCGTCGCCCCGGATACAGGCAAGCGCTACGACATCTTCGGCCATGGCGGCGCCAAGGCGGAGGCGGAGCGGCTGAACCTGCCGTTCCTTGGCGAAGTGCCGCTCGACATGGACATCCGCATCAACTCCGACGCAGGCACGCCGATTGTTGTGGCAGACCCGCAAGGTGCACATGCCGCCGTCTACCGGGACATTGCCGCGAAGGTCTGGGCCAGTGTGACGGGAGAAACAGGCGAGGTCCGCCGCGCCCCGCCGCGCATCGTCATCGACTGACGCCGTTTTCCGCCTGTGCTGCCGTGCTTCCCGCACTGCGGCACAGGTGGATGGTTGACCTTTGCATATAAAGGCGGGAAAGATTTCCCACGTCTTCCGCTTGTGGCACCTGTTCCGTGCCCGGCGCTCCCGGATCAGGATTGTCACGTGGATCTTCGAGAAAACAGCAAGGCCATCACGGCAATGTTGCTGGCTATGGCTGCATTCCTCACCAATGACGCCGTCGTCAAATTCGTTCACGACGAGCTGCCGCTCGGCCAGATCATCGTCATGCGCAGCGTCTTTGCCTGCGTACTGATTTATGCCGCATCGGTTGCCACTGGGGTGCACCGGGAATTCCGGCATCTGGCGCATCCCACCGTGGGCTGGCGGACACTGGGCGAGCTGGGGGCAACCTTCTTCTATCTGGTGGCTCTCATCCATCTGCCGATTGCCAACATCACCGCTGTTCTGCAGTCCCTGCCGCTGCTGGTGACGGCGGCCGCCGCCATCTTCCTCGGTGCGGCGGTCGGCTGGCGGCGCTGGACGGCCATCGGCATCGGCTTTGCCGGTGTGCTGATCATCATCCGGCCCGGTGTCTCCGGCTTCAACGAATGGTCGCTCGTCGCCCTGTGCGGCGTGTTCTGCATGGTGCTGCGCGATCTTTCGACACGGCGGATGCCGCAGGCCATTCCCACCTTCGGCGTCACGCTCGTCACCTGCTTCGGTGTCATGGCGCTGGGCGGGGTAATGGTGCTGTTCGAGGGCTGGCAGCCGATGACGGTCCGCCAGCTCGGCATCATTGCCGCTGGCTCCCTGTTCCTGCTCGCGGGCTATATCTTCATCATCATCGCCATGCGGCTGGGGGATATCGCTGTCGTGTCCCCCTTCCGTTACTCCAGCATTCTCTGGGCCATTCTGATTGGCTACATGGTCTGGAGCGAAGTGCCGGATGCGCTGACGCTGTTTGGCACATCCATCGTGGTGGCAACGGGCGTCTACACCTTCATCCGCGAGCGCAAGCTGGCGCAGCAGGGGCAGGGCTGAACCATGGATGCGGCCGCGAACGCGCAGATGCAGGGTGCCGGGCAGACGCCCTCCGGCGGGCGCCGTCCTCCGGTGGCGATCCTGATTGCCATCTCCACGATCAGCCCGCTGGCGATGAACATCTATCTGCCGTCCCTGCCGGGCATGATCAAGGCGCTGGAAAGCACGGCCGCCGAGGTGCAGCTCACCATGTCGCTTTATCTGGCGGCGGTGGGTCTGTCGCAGCTTGTGCTGGGGCCCATATCCGACCGCTATGGCCGCCGCCCGGTGGTGGTGACCGGCATGGCCGTCTTTGTGATCGGCACGCTCATCTGCCTGGCCGCAACGACGGTCGAAACCGTCATTTTTGGGCGCATCGTGCAGGCTGCGGGCGGCTGTGCCGGGCTGGTGCTGGGCCGTGCCATCGTGCGCGATCTTTATGAGCGCGAACAGGCCGCCAGCATGATCGGCTACGTCACCATGGGCCTTGCGGTGGGCCCCATGCTCGCCCCCGCCATGGGCGGGGCGCTGGATGGTGTCGCCGGGTGGAAGGGTGGCTTCTATCTGATGCTGGCCATCGGCATTGCGGTCACGCTCGCGGCCTGGGCCTGCCTGCATGAAACCCATCACGACCGCAGCCAGTCCGCCAGCATCACCAGCCTTCTGGCCAGCTACAGGGCGCTGAGCCGGGAGCGGCTGTTCTGGGCCTTCGCCTGCACCTCCATGTTCACCTCGGCGGTCTATTTCGCCTTCCTCGGCGGGGCTCCCTTCATCGCCTCGGAAGTGCTGGAGATGACACCGCTGACCATGGGCCTCTATTTCATGATGGTGGCAGGCGGCTATATCGCGGGCAACGGTCTGTCAGGCCGCTTCGCGGCGCGCATTGGTGTGCTGCGCATGATCACCATAGGCTCACTGATGCCCGTCGCCACGGTGGTGCTGGCCGCTGCCCTCTTCAGCGCAGGCATCTATCATCCCTTCTCGCTGTTCCTGCCCATGTGCATTCTGGGCCTCGGCAACGGCATCTGCCTGCCCAGTGCCCTGTCCGGCGCCGTCAGTGTGCGCCCGGATCTGGCTGGTGCCGCATCAGGCCTTGCCGGCAGCATGCAGATCGGCCTTGGCGCCGGTGTTTCGGCGCTGGTGGCCTGGATGCTGTCTCAGAGCATGTATCCCGGCACGGTCTGGCCGCTGCTGGTGGTCATGGGCGGCTGTGTGACGCTGACACTCGTGTCCGTCGTCGCCTGCTACCGCAGCGAAGGGGGATAGGGCGGGGACAGACCCCGCTCAGCCGCCGGTGACGCTCATGTGCCGGGAAACAGACGGGCGGTTGGTGCGCCGGTCGATGACGAAATCATGCCCCTTCGGCTTGCGGCCGATGGCCTCATCAATGGTGCGCGACAGAAGCTCATCCCCTTCGGAAGCGCGCAAGGGCGCGCGCAGGTCGGCGCTGTCGTCCTGTCCGAGGCACATGTAGAGCATGCCCGTGCAGGTGATGCGCACCCGGTTGCAGCTTTCGCAGAAATTATGCGTCATCGGCGTGATGAAACCTATGCGCCCGCCGGTTTCCTCGATCCGCATGTAGCGGGCCGGGCCGCCGGTCTTGTAGGGAATGCCGGTGAGCGTGAAGCGCTCTGAGAGCCGCGCCCGCACTTCGCTCAAGGGCAGATACTGGTCCGTGCGGTCGCCGTCGATCTCGCCCATGGGCATGGTCTCGATCAGCGTCAGGTCATGGCCTTCGCCATGGGCCCATTCCAGCATCGGGACAATTTCGTCCTCGTTGATGCCCTTCAGCGCCACCATGTTGATCTTGATCGACAGGCCTGCCGCCTTGGCAGCCTTGATGCCTTCCATCACCTTCGGGAGATCGCCCCAGCGGGTGATGGCGCGGAAACGGTCTGCATCCAGCGTATCGACGGAGACATTGAGGCGCCGCACGCCAGCATCGGCAAGCTCCGCGGCATAGCGGGCGAGCTGCGAGCCGTTGGTCGTCAGCGTCAGTTCGTCCAGCGCGCCCGACTGCAGATGCCGGGAGAGGGAGCGGATCAGCCCCATGATGCCCTTGCGCACCAGCGGTTCGCCGCCGGTCAGCCGCAGGCGGCGCACACCCTTGCCGATGAAGGCGCTGCACAGGCGGTCCAGTTCCTCCAGCGACAGCACCTCGCGCTTGGGCAGAAAGGTCATGTCCTCCGCCATGCAATAGACACAGCGGAAATCGCAGCGGTCCGTCACCGAGACGCGCAGATAGGAAATGTCGCGGCCGAACGGATCGGTCATGCGCGGAAAGGCCGCGGCGTCATTCATCTGTCTCTCCCTCATCAGCAATCTCTGGCCGTGTCTGTGACGATGTTTCGTTCTGTTCGTTGGGGAATAACGTAGTCGGTTTTTTCGTAAGGGCAAGATGGCATCCGGCAATGTGATCTCACAGACGGGGAATGACGTACAAACAACCACTTGATATTTATCCCGGACAGCCTTGCCATGCCCTCTCAGCCACGTGACCGCACGACGATCGTCTGGTTCCGCCAGGACCTGCGCCTTGCCGACAATCCGGCGCTGTTCGAGGCGGCAAAGGCAGGCGCCGTGGTGCCGGTGTTCATTCTGGAAGAACCGAAGGACTGCGGCGAAACCCACCCGCTGGGCGGGGCCAGCCGCTGGTGGCTGCATCACGCGCTGGCGGCGCTTGACGAGAGCCTGGGCGGCAGACTGGTGCTGATGCGCGGGCCCGCCGGCAAGGCGCTGGATGCGCTGGTCAAGGAAACGGGGGCTTCCGCCGTTCACTGGAACCGCTGCTACGAGCCGCATGCGATTGCCCGCGACAAGCGGCTGAAGGCGGGTCTCATGGCCGACGGTGTCGAGGTGCGCAGTTTCAACGGTTCGCTGCTGCATGAGCCCTGGGAGCTGGAGACGAAGACCGGCGGCCCCTTCAAGGTCTATTCGCCCTTCTGGCGTGCAGCGCTGGCCAAGCCCGTGGCAGCGCCTCTGCCCGCGCCGGAGGTGCGGGACATTCCGCAGGTCAGTCAGTCTCTGCCGCTTTCAGACTTCGCGCTGCTGCCGGTCAAGCCGGATTGGGCGGCGGGCTGGCTGGACCTCTGGCAGCCGGGCGAAAGGGGCGCGGCGGCACGGCTTGCGGCTTTTCTGGAGGAAGGGCTCAATGGTTATGGCGAGCTGCGCAACCGGCCGGACCTGCCCAATGTCTCGCGCCTGTCGCCGCATCTGCATTTCGGTGAAATCTCCCCCCGGCAGATCTGGACGGCCACCCGCTTTCACACGGAGCAGCATGGCCACCTGCAGAAGGATGGCGACAAGTTCCTGTCGGAAATCGGCTGGCGGGAGTTTTCCTATCATCTGCTCTACCATTTCCCGCATCTGCCCGAGCGCAACTGGAAGCCCGCCTTCGATGCCTATCCCTGGGCTGAGGATGCTGCGGCGCTGAAGGCCTGGCAGAAGGGGCTGACCGGCTACCCCATGGTGGATGCGGGCATGCGCGAGCTGTGGGCCACCGGCTACATGCACAACCGGGTGCGGATGCTGGTGGCGTCCTTCCTCGTCAAGCATCTGCGCCTGCACTGGCACCATGGGGAGGAGTGGTTTCGCGACACGCTGCTGGACGCGGATCTGGCCAACAACTCCGCCAGCTGGCAGTGGGTGACGGGCAGCGGCGCCGATGCCGCGCCCTATTTCCGCATCTTCAACCCGGTGGGGCAGGGGCAGAAATTCGATCCCGATGGTGCCTATGTGCGCCGCTGGTGCCCGGAGCTGGCCAAGCTGCCGGACGAATTCCTCCACTGCCCGCACGAAGCGCCCGAGCGCATCCTGAAGGCGGCAGGTGTCGTTCTGGGGCGCACCTATCCCCGTCCCATCGTCGACCACACGGCTGCCCGCAATGCGGCACTTTCCGGCTATGATGCTGTGAAGCAGGCAGGGCTTGAAGCAGCGGGGTGAGGCGGTTCAGCAAGTCCGTCCTTCTCCGCAGTCATCCCGGCCAAGCGCAGCGCGAGCCGGGACCGGAGGGCCGGGGTGTACGTTGGGTGAAAGAGGGAAGCGGGCCGAAAGACCTTGGCTCACCGGTACCGGACCTCGGCTTCGCTCTCGTCCGGTATGACGAAAGAGGGGCTCCATGCGGTCATGCCGCAGCAGGTGCCCCGCCACCAGCCTTGACCTTTATAGCCACAGGGCTATCGTCCGGCGCGAACCGTCATCCATCAGGACAAGCCCGAATGACCGCCGCATGGCCCACCGAACTGCGCCTTTCCAGCGACAAGCGCACCCTTACCGTCAGTTTCGATAATGGCGAGACGCATGCCTTTCCGGCGGAATATCTGCGCGTCTGCTCGCCCTCGGCGGAGGTGCAGGGCCATGGTCCGGGGCAGAAGAAGACCGTGCCGGGCAAGCGCAATGTGCTGATCTATCAGGTGGAGCCGGTCGGCAACTACGCCGTCCGCCTGCATTTCGACGACATGCATGACACCGGCATCTTCACCTGGCCCTACTTCCTTGAGCTCGCCCATGAGGAAGACCGCCACTGGGGCAAATACCTGCGCGAACTCGAAGAAAAAGGCCTCAGCCGCGACCGGTGAGGCCAATCTCTCCGTGTTGGGGCAATGAACACGTCCCAAATTACGCTGTCATCCCCGCGCAGGCAGGGATCCAGTAGCCCCGGCGAGCGGGAAATTTTGCTCCAGGCTTCCTTGAATGTCATTGTTTACTGGATTCCCGCCTTCGCGGGAATGACGCCTGAGCTAAGTACGGGATGGGAGCATGCCCCCCTCAGCGCTTCACGACCACCGTCGCGCCGACGCCGACATTGTCATAGAGGTGCTTCACATCCTCATTGGCCATGCGGATGCAGCCGGAGGAGACGGCGGTGCCGATGGTCCAGGGCTGGTTGGTGCCGTGGATGCGGTAGAGCGTCGAGCCGATGTAGAGCGCCCTTGCGCCCAGCGGGTTGTTCGGCCCGCCTTCCATATGCACCGGCAGGATGCGGCCCTTGGCGCGCTCGCGGGCGCGCATCTGCGGCGGCGGTGTCCAGCCCGGCCATTCGGCCTTGCGGGTGATGCGGTGGGTACCGGCCCACTGCATGCCTTCCAGCCCCACGCCGACGCCATATTTCATGGCCTTGCCGCCTTCTTGCACATGATAGAGGCGGCGCTCGGTGGTATCGACGATGATCGTGCCCGGCTTGTGCGGGCCGTCGTAACGCACGGTTTCACGCTTGATCGGGGACTTGTCGGAACTGTGCAGGCCCGGTCCGTATTCAACCCAGCTCTTGGTTGCCGGGTCAAAAAAACGCCCTGCCTGGGCCGCAGCAGAACTAGCAGCTGCGACGATCATAAAGGCCGCCAGAGCGCCCGTAAATCTTCTCATTTCTGTCCCCTCCGTGCCGGGTTGGCTGGTTCATCACTCCACTCCAGTGATGACGCTATGTCACATCACATTTCCGCGCGCTTAATGCCGCGGCGAAGACATGAGAAAAACATAGAGAAGACTTCAAAGGCATCTGTGCCGCCCGTCACATGCTGGACGGTTGTGCGGACGGGGCTCTCCCGGAACTGAAAAAGGGGCCGCAGGGGCCCCTTTCCCGGTGTCTGTGTGGACGCGGGGCAGGCTCAGGAGTAGAACTCCGGGGCCTTCTTGAAATTGGCCCAGGCGTCCGGGTCATGGCCGGTGACGACCATGGCGCCGGTGCGCTCCGCCAGGGTGCGCAGCTTCTGCACCGAACGCACCGTGTCGACGGTGGAGGCAAGGAAGCCCGGCAGCGCCTTCTCTTCCCAGTGATCCACCGTATAGGCGGCATCAATGGTCAAGAGGATCGGCTTGCTGTTCGGCAGGCGCACGAGGAAGGACTGGTGTCCCGGCGCATGGCCCGGCGTGAACACCGTGGTCAGCGTGCCGTCGCCATAGATGTCGTAATAGTCGTCCTGGGTGCCATTGAGGAACTGCCACTTCAGGCCCGGGCGGTCGAAGTCCTTGCGGATGTAGCCGCCGCCGGCAAACCAGTCCGGCGTGAAGGCATATTCATACTCGCAGCGCTGCACGATGTGCGTGGCATTGGGGAAGCGGCCGATGGCGCCGGTGTGGTCGAGATGCAGGTGCGACTGCACCACGTATTTCACATCTGCCGGATCGAAGCCGAGCGCCTTCACCTGATCGACGCAGCCCTTGTCCTTGTCCAGAACCGGCATGTAGACGTCGCAGATCGAGCCCCAGTGGCCGTAAGGATCGGTCGCCACCTCGATGGCATTGCCGCCGTCAATGATGGTGTGGCCCTGCGGATGGGTGATCAGGAAGAAGGGCACGGGAATCTCGTAATCCGCGCCATTGCCCTGGTTCATCTTGATGTTGTGCACCTTGCACTTCAGGGTGCCGGACTGGAGCATGTACAGTCTGATGTCGGTCACGTGGGTCCTCCCATGGGTTGTGACTGATTGACAGGAAATGATCAGCGGGGGTCAGTAGGCCTCGCGGTAGAGGGCGAGCGCGTCTTCCTCGCGGACTTCGACGGGATTGTTGACCAGAAGGCGCGTCTGCTTCATGGCGTCGGCAGCCAGCATGGCGAGGCTGTTGTCCGTGACGCCCACATCGCGCAGGCGGCGGGGGGCGCCGCTGGCGTCCATCAGCTTCTCCATATGGGCGACGAAGTCAGCGGAGCGCTTCTCCGCATCGCCCGTGCCTGCAACACCCAGAACATCGGCGAGTTCCGCATAGAGCGGCGCGGCGGCCTTGGCGTTGAAGCGCAGGACCGGTCCGAGCATCAGCGCGTTGGAAAGGCCGTGCGGCACGTGATAGTGCCCGCCCAGCGGATAGGCGAGGGCGTGAACGGCGGCCACCGGCGAGTTGGCAAAAGCCTGACCGGCCAGCGTTGCACCCAGCAGCATGCCTTCGCGCGCGGCGCGGTTGCTGCCGTCTTCGCAGGCGGCAATGAGATTGGCGCCGAGCAGGCGCAGCGCCTCGCGGGCAAGCGCATCGGACAACGGGTTCTTCTTGTGGCGGCTGGTATAGGCCTCGATGGCATGCACCATGGCATCAATGCCCGTCGCTGCCGTATGCACCTTCGGCAGACCTACGGTCGTTTCCGCATCCAGCAGCACATAGTCGGCGTAAAGCTGCGGGGAGACGACGCCCATCTTGGTGGTCTCGCCCGTGGTGATGATGGAGATGTTCGTCACTTCCGAGCCGGTGCCAGCCGTCGTCGGCACCAGAACCAGCGGCAGGCGGCCGCCCCTGACGTTGCCGATGCCATACATTTCCGCCAATGGCTGATCGGACTGAAGCAGCACGGCGACCAGCTTGGCAATGTCGAGCGACGAGCCGCCGCCAAGACCTACGACGATGTTGACGCCGGCCTTCCGGGCCTCATCGACGCAGCCGTGCACCACATGCTCCGGCGGATCGGCCACCACCTTGTCGAAAATGGTGACATCGAGCCCGGCGGCCTTGATGTTCTGCGCAATCGGCGCGATCAGCCCGGCCTTCACCAGTCCGGCATCGGTGACCAGCAGCACGTTCTGTGCCGAGAAACGGGCCTTCAGGATCTCGCCCAGCCGCTGCGCACCGCCCCAGGCCACTTCCATGGCCGGAACCGTCCGGAATTCAAAGGGGTTCATGGTCATCTTGTTTCCTCCATTGCCCCTGACGGCTGCCGGGCAGGCCGGGACATATTTTTGCTTTCAGAATGGTCTTTCCTGCAGCCGGCTGAGCCGCAGTGCAGGGAGCGAAGATTCAGATTGACCACTTCCTCTTCCCTGCGGTAAGTTCAATATATTGAACCTGTATCAATGTGTTGAACTTATGATGACGGGATGCGCTGAAAATTGTCAAGGCCGTTAAATGCAGCTGCTGAGGCTGTCTCAGACCAGCCCTCCGCCGACACGGTGCCTGCGCTGCGCAGGACCGTGATGGTGATGGACCTCGTTGCAAGCTCCACAACCCCCTTGACCGCAGCCGATATCACCCGCGCCCTGAAGCTGCCGAAGAGCACGGCGCATGGGCTTTTCGCCGTGATGCAGGAGCTGAACCTTCTGGTGAAAAAGCCGGACGGCACATTCCGGCTGGGCCCGCATCCGCTGCGCTGGGCCAACAGTTTCCTGTCGGAGCTGGACGTTCTGACCGTCTTCCGCGCCTATTTTGCCAAGGACACGGCCTTTGCCAGTTACACGCTGACCCTGACGGTGCTGGACGGGCAGGAGGTCGTCTATATCGGCTGCCGCAACTCCGACCAGCCGCTGGGCCACACGTTCCGCATCGGCATGCGCCTGCCTGCGCCCTTCACGGCTACGGGCAAGATGCTGCTGTCCGAGCTTTCTCCCGAAGAGTTGCAGCGCCTGTTCGGATCAGGCTTCCCGGAGCCGATGACGCAGCACAGCGTCAAAGACCTTGCCGCCCTGCGGCAGGAGCTGGCCGAAACCGCGGCACGCGGCTACTCGATTGACGACGGCCAGATCCGCGAGGGCATGGTGTGTCTGGGAGCTGCCCTGCGCGATCACTCGGGCCAGGCCATCGCGGGCATCGCCATCAGCCTGCTGAGCAGCGAAGCAACGGCGGAAGCCATCGCCGGCCTCGGCACCCGCATCCGCACCACCGCCGCAGACGTCTCCCGCCATCTCGGCCATCACGGCAGGTGAGGGGGAGCCAGCGGCCACATAATTTGGGCTGGCGCGGCTGGCGCAGCCGTGCTGCTGATCGTTTGAAAACCCCTCCATCGTCATCCCGGCCGAGCAGCGCGAGAGCCGGAACCGGTGAGCCGGGGCGCGAGTTGTTTGGCATCAAGACATGGGGCCGATGCACCTTGGCTCACCGGTCCCCGATCTCCGCTTCGCTGCGCCGGGGATGACGATGGCGAGTGTTTGCCAAAAGGTACGGGCGGCCCAATGAGCCGCCCGTTTTCATGCCAGAAATAGTGCCGGTGATCCGGTGGTCCGGATTACCCCAGGTTCAGTTCCTGGAAGAAATCGTTGCCCTTGTCGTCGACGACGATGAAGGCGGGGAAGTCTTCGACTTCGATCTTCCAGATGGCTTCCATGCCGAGTTCCGGATAGGCGACCACTTCCACCTTCTTGATGCAGTCCTGTGCAAGGCGTGCAGCCGGGCCGCCGATGGAGCCGAGGTAGAAACCGCCGTGGGCCTGGCAGGCGCGGCGCACCGCCGGGGAGCGGTTGCCCTTGGCCAGCATCACCATGGAGCCGCCCACGGCCTGGAACTGGTCCACATAGGCATCCATGCGCCCGGCCGTGGTGGGGCCGAAGGAGCCGGAGGGCATGCCTTCCGGGGTCTTGGCGGGGCCGGCGTAATAGATCGGGTGGTTCTTGAAATAGTCCGGCAGCGGCTCGCCCGCTTCCAGCCGCTCGCGCAGCTTGGCATGGGCAAGGTCACGGGCCACGATCAGCGGGCCGGTCAGCGACAGGCGGGTCTTGATCGGGTGGCGCGACAGTTCGGCCAGAATCTCCGGCATCGGACGGGTCAGGTCGATCTTGACCACGTTGTCCGAGAGGTTCTCATCCGTGACTTCCGGCATGTAGGTTTCCGGATGCATCTCCAGCTGCTCAAGGTAGATGCCGTCCTTCGTGATCTTGCCGGTGGCCTGACGGTCGGCCGAGCAGGAGACGCCAAGGCCGATGGGCAGCGACGCGCCATGGCGCGGCAGGCGGATGACGCGCACGTCGTGGCAGAAATACTTGCCGCCGAACTGGGCACCGACGCCGGTCGCCTGGGTCAGTTTGTGGATCTCGGCTTCCATCTCAAGGTCACGGAAGGCGTGGCCAAGCTCGGAGCCCTGCGTCGGCAGGTTGTCGAGATAGCGGGCGGAGGCGAGCTTCACGGCCTTGAGGCACATTTCCGCCGAGGTGCCGCCGATGACGATGGCCAGGTGATAGGGCGGGCAGGCAGCGGTGCCGAGCGTCAGGATCTTTTCCTTTAGGAAATCGATCATGCGGTCATGGGTCAGCAGCGAGGGCGTGCCCTGGAACAGGAAGGTCTTGTTGGCCGAACCGCCGCCTTTGGCCATGAACAGGAACTTGTAGGCGTCATCGCCTTCCGCATAGAGCTCGATCTGCGCGGGCATGTTGTTGGAGGTGTTCTTCTCCTGGAACATGGAGATCGGCGCCAGCTGGGAATAGCGCAGGTTGCGCTTGAAATAGGCGTCGCGCGCGCCTTCGCCGAGGGCCTTCTCATCGGAACCGTCGGTCCACACGCGGCGGCCCTTCTTGCCCATGACGATGGCAGTGCCGGTGTCCTGGCACATGGGCAGCACGCCGCCTGCAGCGATGCTGGCGTTCTTCAAGAGATCGAAGGCAACGAACTTGTCGTTTTCGGTTGCTTCCGGATCATCGAGAATGGCGCGCAGCTGGGCGAGATGGCCCGGGCGCAGATAGTGGTTGATGTCGATGAAGGCCTGTTCCGCCAGAAGGCGCAAGCCCTCGGGCTCCACCATCAGCATCTCCTGGCCGTTGAAGGTGGTGGTGGAGACGTAATCGGACGTCAGCTTGCGGTAAGGCGTCTTGTCCTCGCCCAGCGGGAACATGGCGCTGTGCTGGTAGTCCGGCGGCGTGACGGGAGCATTCATGGCGGTCTCTCGCATCAGGGTCTTGGAAAACGTCCACCCGTGGGCGGTGCCCCGGGCAGCTCTGTCTTTGGCTGGCTCTTCTTTACGGCAAAAGGGCCGGTGGCAACAAGCGCCCCGGCCCCTTCACGCATCGCAATTTTGGATGAAGCTCAGCGCGTGGCGGTGAGGTCGATCGTGACCGCGACGGCGTCCTTCAGATTGTCCTGTCCGACACTGGCGCCGATGCCATAGGCGCTGCGCGACAGGGTGGCCGTGCCCTTGGCAACGGCGGTGTCGCCGGTGATGTCGAGGGTGAAGGCCAGCGTTACCGGCTTTTCCTCGCCGCGTAGCGACAGGGTGCCTTCCGCCTCATAGGCGTTGCCGCCCTTGGCCGTGACGGAGGTGGAGGTGAAGCGGGCTTCCGGGAAGGCTTCCGTGGCCAGCCAGTCCGTGCCCGGCAGCATGCCGGCAAACTGGGCATTGGCCATCTGGGCGCTGCCGGTGGCAATGGTGGCCTCGATCTTTGCGGCGGAGACATTCTCCGGGTCGAAGTCGATCTGCGCGGTCCATGTACCGAAGCTGCCGGAGACCGGCGCGCCGCCCTGCTCGACGGTAAAGCCGATGCTGCTGTTGGCCGGATCCACCGTCCATTCGGCAGCATATGCCGCACCGGACGCGAGGATCAGGCTGGCGGCGGTAAAGGCGGCTGCAAAAGTCTTGCGCATGGGAAACTCCATGAGGACAGAATGCGGGGCGGTGAGCTTCTGCTCAGCCCCTGACCGGATGGACGATGCGCTTGAGCACGCCGTCCCGGGCGATGAAATGATGCTTGAGGGCCGCGCCGATATGGGCGGCGAGCAGAGCGACGAGCGCCCAGGCAAACAGGCTGTGCAGGGCCTTGAACAGGCCTTCGGCCTCTTCCTTGGTGCCAAGGGCGGCCGGCACCGGCAGATGCGGCACGTTCACGGTATTGAAGAGAATGGTCGGGATGTTCCAGGGCGAAGCGGACACCATCAGCCAGCCGCTGAGCGGAATGGCGAGGATCAGCGCATAGAGCCCGATGTGGCCAAGATGCGCGGCAGCCTTTTCCCAGGCCGCCATGCTGTCCGGCAGGGCCGGGGTGGGGTTCATGAACCGCCAGACAAGCCGCAGCACGGCAAGGGCGAGCACCACGAAGCCGATGGACTTGTGCAGCTGGAAAATGGCGAAGGTCGAAGGATCGGACATCGGCAGGCCATCCATGTAGAGCCCCAGACCGATCATGCCGATGAGGAGCACGGCCATGGTCCAGTGGAATGCAATGGCCACCCAGCCGTAGCCTGCGGTGCTGTTGCGTATCATGGAAATTCTCCCTGCAGCATGCGCGCGGGACGGCACGTCACCGCCCCGCGTTTTCAATGCTTACTGAGCGATAGCGGCTTCAGCGTGCAGCACGATGGACACGTCGTCACCCACATACGGGGTGTACATGTCCATGCCGAAGTCCGAACGCTTGATGGTGGTGGTGGCGGCAAAGCCAACCCACGGCTTCTTTTCCATCGGGTGTTCGCCCATGGCGGTCACGGTCACGTCCAGCGTGGCCGGCTTGGTGATGCCCTTGATGGTCAGGTCGCCTTCGATCTGCAGCGTCTGCTCACCGGTCTTGGTCACCTTGGTGCTCTTGAAGGTGGCTTCCGGGAACTGGGCGACATCGAAGAAATCGGC
Organism: Pannonibacter sp. Q-1; assembly: GCF_054073275.1. Lineage (NCBI taxonomy): Bacteria > Pseudomonadati > Pseudomonadota > Alphaproteobacteria > Hyphomicrobiales > Stappiaceae > Pannonibacter > Pannonibacter sp. Q-1. Next base: position 595,733 of record NZ_JBSXNB010000001.1, on the reverse strand, counting down.
GCTCTTGAAGTGGGTGTCACGGTCGGCCCAGAAGGTGTCGAGGCTGTTGGTGTCGATCGTCATCTCGATCGAGGAATTCGCCGGCTGATCGGCATCGATCATCAGCTTGGCATCCCAGGTGCCGAAACGGCCGTCGGTGGTGGAATAGCCAAGGTGGTTGTAGGAGAACGAGAGGTTGGAATGGCTCTTGTCGAATTCATAGGCCACAGGGGCGGCCAGAACCGGCGCAGTCAGCAGGCCGAGAGCAAGGGCAGAGGCGGCAAGACGGATCATCAGAAATCTCCGAACAGCAAAGTGTCTGAACAGGGCGCTTTGTCGCAGCCCAAGGGACTATGTAATGATTTTTCCGCACTGCACAACTTGACGCACCGTTTCTGAAAAATGAACAGTGATCAAATCGAAGCGTGGACAGGTAAAATATTGTTGATCAATTGATCGTCCATGAAACCACATTTTTCAAGCGGAAAAATGGCAGCTTGACCCGTTTCTCTCCCGGTCCCATATGAGGGCAACAGAGGACGGCCTCTTCACCCGCTCATGGGTTCCAGCATTCCGGGACGGCCCGCAACGAGGTCATCATGTCCTGGATCTATCTGCTATCTGCCGGAATTCTCGAAGTTGTCTGGGCCTTTGCGATGAAGCTGTCAGACGGCTTCACCCGGCCTCTTCCAACCCTCGTCATGATTGTTAGCATGATCGGCTCATTCGCCCTGCTGGCGCTGGCCATGCGCGATCTGCCGCTTGGCACGGCCTACACCATCTGGACCGGCATTGGCGCGGTCGGGGCCTTTGCGCTCGGCGTCGTCATGCTGGGAGAGGTGATCTCGCCTGCGCGTGTGACGGCCGCGCTTCTCATCATCAGCGGTATCGTGCTGATGAAGGTATCTTCCTGAGCTGACAAGTCTTTGGGCCAGAGCATCTGCTCCGGCCCAAAGACCGATTCAAATCACTTCAGCGCCTGCAGGATCGACACATAATTGGCGACGGCCGCGCCGCCCATGTTGAAGATGCCGCCGACTTCCGCATTCTTCACCTGAATGCCACCGGCTTCCCCGGTCAGCTGCATGGCCGTGAGGACATGCATGGACACGCCGGTGGCGCCGATCGGATGGCCCTTGGCCTTCAGGCCGCCGGACGGGTTGACCGGCAGCTTGCCGTCCATTTCGGTCCAGCCTTCAAGGATGGCACGCGCGCCCTGGCCTTCCGGCGCAAGCCCCATGGCTTCGTATTCGATCAGCTCGGCGATGGTGAAGCAGTCATGGGTCTCAACGAAGGAAAGATCCTCCAGTCCCATCCGCGCCTGCGTCAGCGCCTGCCCCCAGGCATGGCGGCAGCCATCGAACTTCAGGATGTCGCGCTTCGACATGGGCAGATAATCCTGCACATGGGCGAGCGAGCGGAAGGCGACGGCCTTCTTCATGCCGAGTGCTGTGGCCGTATCCGTCAGCACCAGCGCGGCCGCGCCGTCCGAGACGAGCGAGCAGTCCGTGCGCTTCAGCGGGCCCGCCACGAAGGGGTTCTTCTCGCCTTCCGTGCGGCAGAACTCATAGCCGAGGTCCTTGCGCATCTGGGCGTAAGGGTTGTTGACGCCGTTCTTGTGGTTCTTGGCGGCAATGCGGGCGAGTGCGTCCGACTGGTCGCCGTGGCGCTGGAAATAGGTCTCGGCGATCTTGCCGAAGACACCGGCAAAGCCTGCGGGAATGTCACCTTCTTCCGGCAGATAGGAGGCCTTCAGCAGGTTGCGGCCGATTTCCGGCCCCGGCGTCGTGGTCATCTGTTCGACGCCCACCACAAGCACGAAACGGGCTGCGCCCGAGCTGACGGCGCGCACGCCCTGATGCACGGCGGAAGAGCCTGTGGCGCAGGCGTTCTCGACGCGGGTTGCCGGGGTGAAGCGCAGGGCAGGGTCTGCCTGCAGCACCAGCGAGGCGGTGAAATCCTGCGGGGAGAAGCCCGCGTTGAAGTGGCCGAGGTAGATCTCGCCGATATCCTTCGGCTCAAGCCCGGCGTCGCTGATGGCATCAACAGCCACCTTGACGATCATGCTCTCGACGGTTTCCTCCGCGTGCCGCCCAAAAGGCAGGTGCGCCCATCCAACGATTGCCGCTGTCATTCCGGGATCCTCCACTGGCATCCGGCAGCTCCGGGCTGCGGATGTCCTTTCCTGTCACGGGACAAAGCCTCAATTGACTTTAACGTAACATATGCCGGTCCCGCGCCGCATGGCCAGCGGGTTTTGCCTCCTCTGTTTGGGGGAGTGGCCGGCACCGTCAGAACCCGGTCGCGGGCGGAAAATGTATCTGAACTGTTCCCCAGGTCATACGCCTGTCATCAAAAGCCCCGATAAGAGCGTCATTCCATACGTAAAAATTACTTAAAGTGTTGCCGAAAGTTTTGAGGCCGGGCCCTGACGGGTCCGGCCTTTTTATTCGTAAGGCTGGTGGCGAGCCAGACCGGTTGCCAGCCCTGTGGCCAAATGGTATCTGCGGCCTGACTGCGTCCCGGTGATGGCTTTGCGCAAGCCCCGGCGGCGCGTTCCTTCTGCGCGCAAGTGAGGCTGGCAAATCCGATGACTGCTGCGGTCGAAATTCCCGGAACTGTCACGATCTGCGTCACCAGCTGCGGGCGGCTGGATCTGCTGGCCGAGACGCTTGCCTCCTTCCGCCGCTTCAACACGGGCGGTACCTTTCTGATCCATGAGGATTCCCGGGACGACGCCATCATCGATGAAGTGCGCCGGACCTATCCCTGGGCGGAGGTCATCTCCAGCCCCGAGCGCATGGGCCTGATGGCCTCTATCGACAGGCTCTATTCGACGGCCACAACGCCCTATATCTTCCATCTGGAAGATGACTGGCAATTCGATGGCCCGGTCAACTGGGAAGCTGCGATCCGCGCATTGGAGACCCATCCGGAAATCGCCAATGTGTCACTGCGCGCCTATGACGAGATCAAGGAAAAGTTCCGGGAAAAGTCCGATCCGCTGACGGTGGAGGGCGTTGATTTCCGCCTGATGCGGGCCGACGCCCATCCCGAATTTTTCGGCTGGTCCAGCAATCCGGGGCTGATCACCAAGGCGCTGTACGAGTCCTATGCGCCCTTCGCCCAGCATTTTCATGACAAGATGTCGGCCGTCATCAAGCAGGACGGCAAGCGCGTTGCCTATCTGCTGCCGGGTGTTGCGCGCCACATCGGCCAGAAGCGCAATGTCACCGACCCGACCATGCCGCCGCGGCCGAAGAGCAAGCTCGGCAAGCTGCTGCGCTCCATCCGCAAGAAGCTCTATTACGCGGGCCTGCGCAAGGATCCGTTCTGATACGGGCGCAAACGCCGGAACGGCGGGTTAGTCGGTCTTCACGTGATTGGAGATGAAGCGGGACAGACGCAGGCGCATGCCCTTCAGGAATGTGCCCTTCTTGGTCCGCTTCACGTTGTAGAAGTAGCGGTGCCGGTAGCCGAAGTCCTGATGCTCGCAGACGAACGTCCCGTAAAGCTCGTATTCCGAGAAATGGTCTGCCCTGTCCTTCACCAGGGACTGAAGCGCTTCCAGCCAGGGCTGGTTGAAGCGCTGCTCAATGTGAGCCTGCAGGGCGGCCATGGCCCCGCGCCGGAAGATCATGGTGTGCGCCACCAGTGACCAGGGAAACTGTTTCGGGCGGCCGAGGGCCTTCTCGACAAAGCTGTTCCAGCCGGGGTTTTCATCGTCGGCCGTGAATAGCCAGTAGTGTCCTTCGGCGCTGATATAGCTGGCCGGGCGGTTGATGAAGGTGTCCGCATCCAGAACGATGCAGCTTTCTGAACGGATGTAGGACGGCCAGCTGAGCTTGATGATCTGCTGGGTGATCCAGCCGCTGCGTTTCTTGCCCGCACTGTCGGTGAAGCCCTGTGCGGAGAAGTCTGCGGGCAGCACCTGCGCTTCCGGGATGATGCGCACCGGGCAGCCGTCCACCGAAAAGCCCTCGAGCTCTGCGCAGGCTTTCGCCGTGCCCACAAGGACGAGCTCATCAACAGGCTGTACGAGGTTTTTCAGCGTCGTGCCGATATGCTCGCGGAAGAAGGGCAGGTCCTTTTCATGCAAGGGGATCAGCAGCGTGCTGGCAAAGGGGGAGGGCTTGTCGCCGCGCAGGAGCCAGATCAGCACATAGTTGCACAGATTATGCCGCAGCCTGCGGAAGCGTCTGAGAAATGCGCCTTGCATCATGTGCCTGCCGTCCTGTCACTCGGAGGGGTGCCCTCTCGCGGGCTTCGCCGTGAGGGCCTGTTTATCCATCCCGCTTGATCCGATCAAACTTTTCCGCAATACCTCGCAGCCGGGCAGCCCGTGACGCAGTGCTTCCGGCTTGCGTCTGTCCGTCTGCTTTCAAGCCCGCTATTCCGGTCTGGTGGTTGCATGTCCGACGTTCCTGCCCCGATCTCCGTCCTGATCCGCTGCTTCAACGAAGGGGACCGTATCGGCCGCACCTTGCAGAGCGTGCAGGGGCTGGGGCGGGAAATCGTCGTCATCGACTCCGGCTCGACCGATGACACGGTGGCGGTCTGCGAGTCTTTCGGGGCGCGGGTGATCAGCAATCCGTGGGCCGGCTTCGGGCCGCAGCGGAGCTTTGGTGAAAAGCAGTGCCGCAGTGACTGGGTCTTCTACATCGATGCCGATGAAGTGGTGACGCCGGAGCTGCGGCAGGAGATTGTTGGCCTGTTCCGGAACGGGGAACCGCAGCACGCCTGCTATCTGGTGCGCAACACCATGGTTCTGCCGGGCGATGAGCGGCCGCGCCCCTTTGCCGACTACCGCAAGGTGCCCCGGCTCTACAATCTGAAACACGCCCGCATCCGGCTGGAGCCGTCCTATGACCGGATGGATGTGGATGAAGGCTTCACCACCGGCATCCTGAAGGGCCGCCAGCATCACTTCTCGTTCCGCACCTGGGGCCACGCGATTGCCAAGCTGAACTACACGTCAGATCTGGCGGCCGCCACGCAGAAGAAAAAGAACGGGCTGCTGCTGCGCCTGCGTCTCGTCACCGAATTTCCGGTCGAGATGCTGAAGTACCTGATCATGCGGCGCTTCATTTTCGCGGGCTGGAAGGGCTATGCCTTTGCGACGATCCAGTCCTTTGGCCGGTTCGTGCGCATCCTCAAGATGCTCGACAAGCAGCGGTCCTCCAACTGAGCAGGGCTTGAGCAATTTCAAGGTTTGATGCTGGGCATCTCAGCGCCTTCGCATGAGAACGCGCCTAGCCAATGGCGTTTTCTGTCAGCGAACCCGCGCCCTGCTGCTGGGAGCCATCCAGCTGGGCGTGGACCTGCTGCTGCCCCTGTCCTGACGCCGCACGCGGATGGGCTGGCGCAGGCCGGTCAGCCGGTCGAACTGCGACAGGCGCTTGATGGTCGTTTCCGTCAGCTGGTGCCCGCGCGACAGAACCAGTTCATGGCTGCCGTCGGTGATGATGTCGTCGATCAGAATGTCGCCCGGACGCAGGGCCCGGATATGACAGGCAACGGTCTGGAAGCGCTCGGAGAGGTCCTTGTCCGTTAGCAGGCAGGCTCTGACGACCTTCAGCAGCGCCGGATCATATTGCCGCCGGTTGATGCTCAATGCTTCAAAGGCGGCCAGATCCACGCCCGTGTCCGGGCAGGCGTACCACAGGTCGATCAGGATCTTCAAAATGCGCGAATGCAGCGGAATGTCCTTGCCGGTCGGACCATCCGTGGGAAAGCCCGAGCCGTCAAAGCCTCTGCCCGAGTAATACAGCACCTCGGCAATCCGCTCGAACTGCGGAATGTTGCGTAAAAGATCCCGGCTCTGTTCCGGGGCACGGGCCAGCAGTTCACGCTGAGGGTCCGTCAGCGTCTTGGCCGAGCGGTAGCGGGACAGGATTTCCCGTGGCAGCAGGGCCTCGCCGAGCGGCGAGAACATGACGGCCATCTCCAGTTCCCAGACCTTCTTGAGCCCGAGCGCCTTGGCCACCTTCAGCGCCTGCTGGCGCATGACGGTCGTCTTGCGGAAGGCGTCCGTGTGGAACAGGGCCAGCATGTCGATCAGCAGCTTCACCGAACCGGAGAGCGTCTTCTCCAGCAGGCTTTTCTCCTTGACCACCCGGTTGTGATAGGCAAGGCCGGAGCGGATGGCGTTTTCGATTTCGTCGGCCGGGCATGGCTTCAGCAGATGCATGAGGACATTCGCCTCATTGACCGCACGGCGGGCGACTTCCAGAGACCGGTCAGCCGTCAGCATGATGCGGGCCGCGACAGGCGCAAAATCGGTGACGGACTTCAGAAACTCGACGCCGTCGATGTCGGGCAGATTCAGACTGGAAATGACGACGGCGACAGACGGGTTGCGCTCGATCCAGGCGACCGCCTCGACGGCGCTGCGGGCCGTAACGATCTGGAACTTGCTGCCAAGCAGCTGCTGAAACGCTGTCAGCACCTTGACGTCCGCATCGACAACAAGAATAAGCTTCTGTGTCTCCGCCATGCTCCAATCTCCATGCGCCGGGCAGGAGCTCCGGATGGGGTTGCGCTCCAAGCTGATTCCCGCCGATCGTGCTCCTGACATCAGCAAGCAGCCTTATTTGCTAATAAAACCCTGTTTGCTGCAAATTTTTAGGGGTAACCAAAGGGAAAAGTGAATCTTTTTCGTAAACTTGTCCTGTCCCGCAAGGTTTTGGTTCGAAAAATCAGGGTAAACTGGTAAAATGACGGATGTGGTAATCGTAGGGTCTGGCCCTGCGGGTTTGGCGGCTGCGGATAAGCTTTCGGCGGCCGGGCATAAAGTAATGATCCTTGATCGTATGGCCTCACTTGCGCGCAAGTTTCTGCTGGCAGGGCGCGGCGGGCTCAATCTGACGCATTCCGAAGACATCGGAGCCTTTCTGGAACGCTACGGCAGCGGCCGTTCCTTTCTTGAGCCTTTGATCCGCCGGTTTGACCCTCAGGCGCTGCGCCGCTTTGCCGAAGATCTGGGGCAGGAAACCTTTGTAGGCTCCAGCGGCCGTGTGTTTCCGAAGGCGATGAAGGCCTCGCCGCTGCTGCGTGCCTGGCTTGCACGGCTGGAGAAGCAGGGCGTCACATTCCGTCTGCGTCAGACCTGGGAGGGGCAGGACGCTGAAGGCCGCAACCTCTTCCGCGCGCAGGACGGTTCGCTGGAAGCTCTGCCGGCCCGTGCCACGCTTCTGGCGCTGGGCGGCGGCAGCTGGCCCCGCCTTGGCTCGCGCGGGGACTGGCTCTCCGTGCTGGAAGGCTGGGGTGTGGATGTGACGCCGCTGCGCCCCTCCAACTGCGGCTTCCTGTGCAACTGGTCGCCTTTCTTTGCGGAGCGTTTTGCCGGTCAGCCGCTGAAGCGTATCGAACTGGCGCATGGCGGTATCCGCCAGCGCGGGGAGGCGATGATCAGCCGCACGGGCATCGAGGGCGGTGCGGTCTATGCCCTGTCCGCTCCCCTGCGTGAGGCGATCGCCAGCGAAGGGGAGACTGTGCTCTCCATCGACCTGCGCCCGGACATGGACGTGGCAACGCTCGCCAGCCGCCTGTCGAAGCCCCGGGCCAAGCAATCGCTTTCCACCTTCCTGCGCAAGTCCGCGGGGCTGTTGCCCGTGGAAGTGGCGCTCCTGCGGGAATCCCTCACGCCTCAGGATGGTTCGCCAGAGGCGCTTGCAGCCGCCATCAAGCAGGTGCAGCTGAAGCTGACGGGCACCAGCGGCATGGAGCGGGCGATTTCGACGGCTGGCGGCATCCGGCTTGAGGCACTCGATGACGGCCTGATGCTGCGCCAGCGTCCCGGCGTCTTTGCGGCCGGTGAAATGCTCGATTGGGAAGCACCCACCGGCGGCTACCTGCTGCAGGCCTGCTTTGCGACGGGCATGGCGGCGGCCGATGGCATTCTGGCTTATCTGGCTGCCGGAAAGGCTTCTGCATGACGGTCATCTACATCGATGCGGATGCCTGCCCGGTGAAGGAAGAAGTGGTGCGCGTTGGAGAGCGGCATGGCCTGCGGATGATCTTTGTCTCCAACGCCTTCATGCGTCTGCCGGAGAGCGAACTGGTGCAGCGGGTGGTCGTGTCCGAGGGGCTGGATGTCGCTGATGACTGGATCGCGGAACGCGCCGCCCCCGGTGATGTTGTGGTAACGGCCGATGTGCCGCTGGCAGCCCGCTGTGTGAAGGCGGGAGCCAGCGTGCTCGGTCCTTCGGGCAAGCCGTTCCGGGACGTGGGCCTTGCGCTGGCCATGCGGGACCTGAGAACGCATCTGCGCGAGATTGGCGAAATCCGGGAAAGCGGCCCGTCCTTCTCCCGGCAGGACCGGTCCCGCTTTCTGCAGGCGCTGGAAAGCGCCGTGCGCGGCGCCTTGAGAGCAGCACCGGGCGGCCAGTCCTGAAAGACATAGCGCATTGAAAAAAGCCCCCGTCCTGAAGGACGAGGGCTGATTGGGCTGGCGGGAGCTTGCCAGACAGTGTTCTGGGCAAACCGGAAGCCGGTTCTCACGCCTCCTGACGGCGCAGAGGGCCTGGAATAAGGCCACCCTTTTCGAAATTTGAAGTCAAAAGGTCTGGTGCCGGGACGGCGGAGCGTCCAGGCCAAAGGTCTGCTGAAAACAACGATGCCTACTGGCAGAAAACGTAGCGGCCCGAATAGCTGCGGAAATAACCGGTTCTCGGATCAAACGAGCGGTACCGCGACGAGCAGTACTGATACCAGGCCGGGCTCCAGGGCGCTGGGCGGTAATGGACCGGTGCCGGCTGCTGGTAATAGACGCGGGGCGCCGGACGGTGATGGTAGACCGGTGGCGGCGGCGGGGCCATGTAGACTGGTGCAGGATAGCGCGGCGCAGACAACGCCGAGCCGATGAGCGCCCCAGCAGCAAGCCCGCCGACAATGGCAGCCCCTGTTTCCCAGCCATGACCGTGATGACGGTGGTGATGGCGGCGGCCTGCCTCCGCCGTAGACACGGCTGCAAGCACGACGGCTGCCGACAGAAGCGACGCTGACGCTATTCTGGTAGCCCGGTTCAACATGGCGAAGCCTCCTTCTCCGGAACATTCTGCCCTGCTGGCCGGGCCAGACTGGCAGTGCTGCCTTGAGTTCATGGTGACAACGTAGCCGAAGCCGTGTTGTTCCACTGTGATGGCGGTCACGTTACAGAATGGTAAGGTTCAACAGGTTTGTGGCAGGAGATGGGCGCGCTGTGAAATGCGCCCTGAATGCAAATCCCCCGCAGGGCGGCGGCCTTGCGGGGGACCATGCGATCTTACGGCGTTAGCCGTTTTCAGGCGGCGACCTTGCCCTGACGCTTCAGCTCGGCCCAGGTGTCGTCCAGCGTCTTGCGGGCGAGGGCGACGAGCTGGTCGGCCTCGTCGTGGCTGATGACCAGCGGCGGGGAGATGATCATGCTGTCGCGCACGGCACGCATGATCAGCCCGTTGCCGAAGGAAATGTCGCGGCACAAGGTGCCGACGGTGCCCGTATCGGCAAAGGCCTTCTTGCGGTTGCCCTTTTCCGGTACCAGTTCCAGCGCGCCGACAAGGCCGGTCATGCGGGCTTCGCCGACGAGGGGATGATCGCCAAGCGCGCGCCAGCGGGCCTGCAGATAGGGGCCGATGTCATTGGCCACCCGCTCCACCAGCTTCTCGCGCTGGATGATCTCAAGATTGACCAGAGCCGCAGCCGCGCAGGCCGGGTGACCGGAGTAGGTGTAGCCGTGATAGAACTCGCCGCCCTTGCCGATGACGCCTTCTGCCACCTTGTCCGACACCAGCACGCCGCCCATGGGCAGGTAGCCGGAGGTCAGACCCTTGGCAATGGGCATCAGGTCCGGCTCGATGCCGAAATATTCCGAGCCGAACCAGGTGCCGAGGCGGCCAAAGCCGCAGATCACCTCGTCGGCGACGAAGAGAATGTCGCGTTCCTTGAGGATGCGGGAGATTTCCGGCCAGTAGGTCGAGGGCGGAATGATGACGCCGCCGGCGCCCTGAATGGGCTCGGCGATGAAGGCAGCCACCTTGTCCTCGCCGATCTCGTCGATGGCGCGCTCCAGCTGCCGGGCGACGGCGATGCCGAAGTCCTCCGGAGACATGTCGCCGCCTTCACCGAACCAGTAGGGCTGGTCGATGTGGCGCACGCCCGGCACCGGCAGGTCGCCCTGCTCGTGCATCGCCTTCATGCCGCCAAGGCTGGTGCCGGCCAGCGTCGAGCCGTGATAGCCGTTCCAGCGGCCGATGATCACCTTCTTCTCGGGCTTGCCCATCTGGTCCCAGTAGAAGCGGACCATGCGGAACACGGTGTCGTTGGCCTCGGAACCGGACGAACAGAAGAAGGTGCGGTTGAACTGCGGCGGGGAGATCTCCGCCAGCTTCTCGGAGAGGGCAATGACCGGCGGATGGGTCGTCTTGAAGAAGGTGTTGTAATAGGGCAGTTCCAGCATCTGCTTGTATACCGCCTCGGCCACTTCGTCGCGGCCATGGCCGATCTGGGCGCACCACAGGCCCGCCATGCCGTCCAGAATGCGGTTGCCTTCTGAATCGGTCAGCCACACGCCCTTGGCATTGGTGATCACCCGGCTGCCTTCCGCATTGAGCTGGAGCGTATCCGTGAAGGGATGGAAATGATGTGCCGCATCAAGGGCACGCAGCTCTGCGGTCGGATAGCGGTTGGATACACCGTTCATTTCAGGCTCCGTCGGGCGTTAAGGCCGGGCAGGGGCTGGAGTTGCGCCCTTGCCCGGCGGGATTTCAGACATTGAGCAGGAGGTATTCCCGCTCCCAGGGGCTGATCACGGACATGAAGGTTTCGAACTCTTCCTGCTTGATCGCCCGGTAGGTGGCGACGAACTTCTCGCCGAAGACCTCGGTCAGTTCCTCGCATTCCTCGAACAGCGCCACGGCCTCGATCAGGCCGCGCGGCAGGGAATGCTGGATGTTGCTGGCATCGGACATGCGCGGCTCGTCCGGCTGCAGCCTGCCCTCGATGCCGAGATAGCCGCAGGCGAGCGAAGCGGCGATGGCAAGATAAGGATTGGCGTCCGAGCCGGGCACCCGGTTTTCAAGGCGGCGGGCATCGGGCTTGGAATAGGGCACGCGCAGGCCGACCGTGCGGTTGTCGTAGCCCCAGTAAACGTTGACCGGCGCCGCCGTGTTGCGGGAGAAGCGGCGGTAGGAGTTCACGTAAGGGGCCATCAGGCAGGTGACGTTCGGCAGGTACTGCTGGTGGCCGGCAATGAAGGACAGGAACTCGCGTGTCGCCTCGCCATCCTCGTTGGAGAAGATGTTGCGGCCGGTTTCCATGTCCGTCAGAGACTGGTGGATGTGCATGGCCGAGCCCGGCTGGTTCGACATGGGCTTGGCCATGAAGGTGGCATACATGTCATGCCGCAGCGCTGCTTCGCGGATGGTGCGCTTGAACAGGAACACCTGATCGGCCAGCTCCAGCGGATGGCCGTGACGCAGGTTGATCTCCATCTGCGCCGCGCCTTCCTCGTGGATCAGCGTGTCGATCTCCAGCCCCTGCTTTTCGGACAGGTCATAGATATCGTCGATGAGATCGTCGAACTCGTTCAGCGCCGAGATGGAATAGGACTGGCGGCCTGCCTCCGGGCGGCCCGAGCGGCCGGTCGGCGGCTCTAGCGGATAATCGGGATCGGTGTTGGGCCGCACCAGATAGAACTCGATTTCCGGCGCGATCACCGGCTGCCAGCCCTTTTCCTCATAAAGGCCGAGCACGCGCTTGAGCACGTTGCGCGGGGCCGTCTCCACCGGAATGCCGTCACGGGTATAGGCGTCATGGATCAGCTGCGCCGTCGGGTCGGTTTCCCACGGAACGGTGGTCAGCGTCGAATAGTCGGGACGGAAATAGAGGTCGCCGTCGATCGGATTGTGCTGGAAGCGGTCGTCATCCTCCGGATAGTCGCCGGAAATCGTCTGGGCGAAGATCGAGGACGGCATGGTCATGACCGGGCCGGAGAGGAACTTCTCCGTCGGCATCATCTTGCCGCGGGCAACGCCGGCAAGGTCCGGGGCAATGCATTCGATGTCTTCGATGCCACGCTCGGCAAGCCAGGTCTGGGCCGCCGCCATATCCGCCACGCCGCGCGGGCTCGTCACGGGCTGGGCTTTCTTCTTCTTGCTCACGCTGGGCTCCTGCATATCGGTGTCAGCCCGGATTGGCGCATGCCGCATTGCAACGCCGGGCGCAGGCATCTTGCGCCCGGATGGCGTTCCGTCAAGCAGATGCAGTTTCCCGGTTCCTCTTGCCGGTTGATGAGCTGCATCCTCGTCCGTCCAGTTGTCCTGATTTTGTGATCACAAAATGCGCCCGGTCAACTGTTTTTTGTGCGCCCGGCTGTTCAGCCGGTTCTCAGGCCTGTTCGATGAAGTCCATTCCGTCCTGGATGTCGGCGGAAATGGCGGCGGCGAGCGCCTCGCCGTTGCGCTGGCGGATGGCGGCTATGGCCTCCTTGTGATGGTCCACCAGAACTGCCGTTCCAAGGCGGCCATAGACGGTGCGCATGAAGGGGGCGAACTGCAGCCACAGGCTCTCCACCAGCGGCAGCAGCACCGTGGAGCGTGCGGCGGAATAGATGCGGAAGTGGAAGGCATGGTTGAGCCGCATGTAGCCTTCCGCGTCGCCGCTGGCGATGCTGACATCCATGCGGTTGTCGATGTCTTCAAGCTCCTTTGCATCGGCCTTGCCGAGGGCGGGAAGGGCGCGGCGGGCCAGTTCCGGCTCCAGCAGCAGGCGGGCGCGCAGGATCTCGTCAAAGCGCTCGGGTGTCATGTCCGGCACCTGCACCCGGCCGCTGGCGCGAATCGACAGGGCGTTTTCGGCAGCCAGCCGCTGGATCACCTCGCGCACCGGCATGGGGCTGACGCCCAGTTCGGCGGCAAGGCCGCGCAAGGTCACGGCCTTGCCGGGGATGAAGCGGCCCGTGATCAAGGCGTGGCGGATGCTGCGGTCCACATGGCCGCGCGCGACACCACGCTCTGCGCTTTTTTCCTGGCCCTTTTCCTGGGGGCGTTGTGCTGCCGCACCCGCTGGCGGGGGCTCGTTCGAAGCTCCGGTCTTTGCCACTGTGGCTGATCCTTTCGATCTTGCATTTCTGGCAGGCATGCTTGCCGCTTGGGCAGATGCGCTTGACAGCCTTCCTGCAACGTGATCACAATTTGCCTCACGGTGCAACTGCGGGCCACAAGGCCGGACGGACACCGCTGACGCCGGAAGGAGAGCCATCATGCATACGATTCCCCGCCAGACCTGGGTGCGCCCGGAGGATGAGGGTTGGGAGGAGGTGCTGGAGCGCTTTCTGGCTGAGCATCCGGATATCGACACTTTCGAGGTGATCCTGCCGGACACCAACGGCGTGCTGCGCGGCAAGTGGCTGCCCGGCACGGCGATCCGCAAGGTGTTCGAGGAAGGCGTTGCGCTGCCCTTCGCGCTGTTTGGCGTTGACGTCTGGGGGCGTGAGGTGGAGGAGACCGGCCTTCACATCGAGACGGGCGATATGGACGGCGTGTGCTGGCCGATTGCCCGCACGCTGACGCTGGTGCCTTGGGCCGCCCGCAAGACGGCGCAGGTGCTGATGCACATGTATGACCGGGAGGGCAAACCCTTCCTCATTGATCCGCGCCACGTGCTGGACCGGATGAACGGCAAGCTCGCCAGTCACGGCCTGTCGGCAACGGCGGCCTTCGAGCTGGAATTCTATCTCTTCGAGGAAAGCGAAGGCGACTGGAGCGGCCCGCCCAAGCCGGTCTTCGCCACCCATCTCGGCCCGGCCCGGCAGAACATGTATGCCCTGTCGGATCTTGAATCGCTGATGACGCTGGTGGATGAAATCCGGCGCGGGGCGGAAATGCAGGACATTCCGGCCGATGCGGCCGTGTCTGAAGCGGCTCCTGGCCAGTTCGAGCTCAACCTGCATCACCGGCGCGATGCGCTGATGGCCGCAGATGACGCGGTGCTGCTGCGCCGCCTCGTGGCGGGCGTTGCCCGCAAGCACAATCTCAAGGCTTCCTTCATGGCCAAGCCCTTCGTGGACTGGCCCGGCAACGGCATGCATGTGCACGTGTCGCTGGAGAACGAACTGGGCAATATCTTTGCCGACCCTGTGGAAGGGGAGACGCGCCTCCAGCACGCCATCGCCGGGCTGCTCGACACCATGCCCCAGTCGCTGCTGCTTTACATTTCGACCTTCAACGGCTTCCGCCGCATGCAGCCGGGCTCCTATGCGCCGACATCGATCTGCTGGGGCTATGACAACCGCTCGGTGGCCCTGCGCGTTCCGGCCAGCAAGCCGGCGGCCTCCCGCATCGAACACCGGATCGCGGGCGCCGATGCCAACCCCTATCTGGTGCTGACCGGCGTCATTTCCGGCATGCTGGACGGCATCAGTGCCGGTGTCATGCCGCCCCCGCCGGTCGAGGGCAATGCCTATGAAAAAGGCTACAAGCGCCTGACGCCGTGGATGGACGAGGCGATCGACGCCTTTGAAGCCTCCGCGCGGATGAAGGAGGCAGTGGGCCACCACATGCACAAGGTCCTGACCGATATCAAGCGCGAGGAACTCAACGCCTTTGGCCGCGAGATTTCCAGCCTGGAGCGGCAGACATATTTGTGACGTGCAACCGTGCTGAAAGGGAAGGCGGAAGTGTGCCGCAAAAATGATCGTCCGGGACCTATCAAGCTGTTGAGCCTTTGAGATTTCGCTTCTAGTCTCAATGGCAATGGCATAGACGCTGGCCGGTCGCGGCCTCGCCTCCGGCACGGCGGCTATGTGAGAAAACCGGGCGCAGGCCCGCTGCAATCAGTGGAGACGGAACAGATGTTGAAGGCCATTCTTTCGGGTGTCGCGGCCGCCGCGCTTGTGGCGGGCTCTGCAGCAGCCCAGCAGCGCGTGGTGAATGTCTATAACTGGTCGGATTATATCGACGAATCGATCCTGGCCGACTTCACCCAGGAAACCGGCATCCGTGTGGTCTATGACGTCTTTGACAGCAACGAGACGCTTGAGACCAAGTTGCTGGCAGGCGGCACCGGCTACGACATCGTGGTGCCGACGGGCACCTTCCTCGGCCGTCAGATCCAGGCCGGCGTGTTCCAGAAGCTCGACAAGTCGAAGCTGCCGAACCTCGTGCACATGTGGCCGGAAATTTCCGAGCGCCTGACCAAATATGACCCGGGCAACGAATACGCCATCAACTACATGTGGGGCACCACCGGCATCGGCTACAACGTCGACAAGATCAAGGAACGCATGCCGGACGCTCCGACCGGCAGCTGGGAGATGGTGTTCAAGCCGGAAGTGATCTCCAAGTTCGCTGATTGCGGCATCTTCATGCTCGATACGCCTGAAGAAATGATCCCCGCTGCCCTGAACTATCTCGGCCTCAACCCGGACAGCGACAGCGCCGAGGACATTGAAAAGGCTGGCGAACTGCTTGCGACGATCAAGCCCTATATCACCAAGTTCCATTCGTCGGAGTATATCAACGCGCTCGCCAATGGCGATGCCTGCATGGCGATCGGCTGGTCGGGCGACATCCTGCAGGCGCGTGACCGTGCCGCAGAAGCCAACAACGGCGTCACCGTCGAGTACTCCATCCCCAAGGAAGGTGCGCTGATGTGGTTCGACAACATGGCGATCCCCTCGGATGCCAAGAACGTCGCCGAGGCGCACGAGTTCCTGAACTACATCATGCGGCCTGAGGTGATCGCCAAGGCGTCCAACTACGTGTTCTATGCCAATGGCAACAAGGACAGTAAGCCGCTGCTGAACAAGGATGTCTACGAAGACACCGCGATCTACCCGGATGAAGAGACGATCCAGAAGCTCTACACCGTGTCGACCAAGAATGCGCAGATCAGCCGCATTCAGAACCGCGTCTGGACCAAGGTCAAGAGCGGCCGCTGACAGGCTCTGGTCCGGCGCAGCCTTGGCTGCGCCGGGCTTCTGATCAGGCATCCCAAGGGGTGGGACGCCGGACATTTTCCGGTAGCGTTGGGGGTGGAATTTGGCCAAGAAACCGATCGGACCGGTACGGCGGTCCTTTGCACCCTGGGAAAATCCCCAGTCGGTCCCTTTCATCGAATTCCGAAATGTCACCAAGCGCTTCGGTGATTTTACCGCCGTCGATAACCTCAGCCTCAAGATCTATGAGCGCGAGTTCTTCGCCCTGCTCGGTGGTTCGGGCTGCGGCAAGACGACGATGATGCGCATGCTGGCCGGCTTTGAAACGCCGACCGAGGGCGAGATCCTGCTGGATGGCCAGAACCTGTCCGGCGTGCCGCCCTACCGCCGCCCCGTCAACATGATGTTCCAGTCCTATGCGCTGTTCCCGCATATGAGCGTCGAGGCCAATATCGCCTTCGGCCTGAAGCAGGACGGCATGGCCAAGGCGGACATCGAGGCGCGCGTGGCCGAAATGCTGCGCCTGACCAAGCTGGAGAAATTCGGCAAGCGCAAGCCGCACCAGCTCTCCGGCGGCCAGCGCCAGCGCGTGGCTCTGGCCCGCTCACTCGCCAAGCGGCCCAAGGTGCTGCTGCTGGACGAGCCGCTGGGCGCGCTGGACCGCAAGCTGCGCGAGGAAACCCAGTTCGAGCTGATGGCTCTTCAGGAAGAGCTGAAGATGACCTTCCTGGTCGTCACGCATGATCAGGAAGAGGCCATGACCATGGCTGACCGCATCGCCGTCATGGATGCGGGCGAGATCATTCAGGTGGCAACGCCGGCCGAGATCTATGAAACGCCGAACAGCCGCTTCGTGGCCGATTTCATCGGCGACATCAATCTGATCGAGGCCACTGTTGCCGAGCGCGGCGAAGGCGGAACGAAGCTGTCGGTGAGCGGAGATCATGGCGGCTTCCTCATCGATACACTGCAGGACACCAGCGCCGCCGTCGGGGAGACGGTCTGGTATGCGGTCCGTCCCGAAAAGATCACCATCGAGCACGGCACGCAGGAGCCGGGCGCGGTCAACAAGGTGGGTGCGGAGGTCTGGGACATCGCCTATCTGGGCGACATGTCCGTCTACCATTCGCGCGCCGGAGAGGGCATGACCATGCGCTCGACCGTGACCAACCGCACCCGTCTCGTCGAACGGCCGATCGGCTGGGATGACAAGGTGGTCCTGTCCTGGGGACGGGACGCAGGGGTGATCCTCACAAACTGAGGCTGACGCACGGGGTGCCGGGCGTCACGCGCCGCAGATCCTGCAGCCCTCTGCAGGCGGCTTCTTGGAAGGGACGGGGACGATGGAAGAAACCGGTCTTGAGAAACTCAAGGGCAAGCTGGGGAAATGGCTGGTCATCAGCATTCCCTATGCCTGGCTGATGCTGTTCTTCCTCGTTCCCTTCTTCATTGTCTTCAAGATCTCGCTGTCGCATGTCGCGGTCTCGATCCCGCCCTATGCGCCGGTGTTCGACTGGTCGGCCGGCTGGGACGGCTTCAAGGAAGCCTTCTCCGAACTCAGCTTCGAGAACTATGTCTGGCTGATCGAGGATGACCTCTACTGGCGCTCCTATCTGTCGAGCGTCACCATTGCTGCGGTTTCCACCTTCATCACGCTGCTGGTGGGCTACCCGATCGCCTATGGCATGGCCCGCAGCCCGAAATCCTGGCGGCCGACCCTGCTGATGCTGGTCATCCTGCCGTTCTGGACCTCGTTCCTGATCCGCGTCTACGCCTGGATCGGCATCCTGAAGAATGAAGGCCTGCTCAATCAGCTGCTGCTGTGGGTCGGCGTCATTGACCAGCCTTTGTCGATCCTGAACACCAATACGGCCGTCTATATCGGCATCGTCTATTCCTATCTGCCGTTCCTCGTCCTGCCGCTTTATGCCAGCCTTGAAAAGCTGGACGAGAGCCTGCTGGAGGCGGCGCAGGATCTGGGCTGTCCGCCGTGGAAGGCCTTCTGGACAATCACCTTCCCGCTGTCGATCCCCGGTGTCATTGCCGGCTGTTTCCTGGTGTTCATTCCTGCCGTCGGTGAGTTCGTCATCCCCGATCTTCTCGGCGGATCGCAGACGCTGATGATCGGCAAGACCCTGTGGCTGGAGTTCTTCAACAACCGTGACTGGCCGGTTTCCTCCGCAGTGGCGGTGGTGCTGCTGCTCATTCTGGTCATTCCCATCGTGCTGTTCCAGCGGCAGCAGCAGAAGGCATCGGAGAAGGCGGCATGAAAAACGGTCCCTCCTGGTTCAACGTCACGTCACTGGTTCTGGGGTTCTCCTTCCTCTACCTGCCGATCGTCATTCTGGTGGTCTTTTCCTTCAACGAGTCGCGCCTTGTGACCGTGTGGGGCGGGTTTTCGACCAAGTGGTACGTGGAGCTGATGAACAATCAGCAGCTTCTGGAGGCAGCTGGCGTCACGTTGCGGGTGGCCTTCCTCTCCGCCACCCTGGCCACCATTATCGGCACGCTGGCAGCCCTGGTTCTGGTGCGCTTCGGCCGGTTCCCGGGCCGCACCCTGTTCTCGGGCATGATCTTCGCCCCGCTGGTGATGCCGGAAGTCATCCTCGGCCTGTCGCTGCTGCTGCTCTTCGTGGCCATCGATCAGGCGCGCGGCTTCTGGACGATCATGCTGGCCCACACCACGTTCGCCGCCTGCTATGTGGCGGTGGTGGTGCAGTCGCGCCTTGTCGGCTTTGACCGTTCGCTGGAGGAAGCCGCGCAGGATCTCGGCTGCCCGCCCGCGCGCACCTTCTTCGTCATCACCCTGCCGCTGATCCTGCCGGGCGTCATTGCCGGCTGGATGCTGGCCTTCACCCTGTCGCTGGATGATCTGGTGATCGCCAGCTTCACCACAGGCCCCGGCGCGACGACGCTGCCGATGAAGATCTATTCGCAGGTGCGCCTGGGCGTGACGCCGGAAATCAACGCGGCCTGTACGATCCTTGTGGGCATTGTGACGGTCGTCGTCATCGCCACATCGATCCTGACGCGGCGCAGCCAGCTGCAGCGTGAGAGCGATCAGCGCCGGGCAATCGCGGCCGCCGGGTGATCCCGGCGCAAATGCCGCAGAGCCGGCTTCCAGAATTGCATGCAAGCTACCCTGCGCATGAAGGGTTGCTTTAGATTTCCCCGTTAGACTGATGCGCACTTGGACCCTTGTTACGGGTCCGGCCTGTTTCATGTGTTTGCGTATCAGGAGTCTCCGGTGGAAAGCGTTTCTGCGGAACCGCAGGTTCTGGGTTCGGCGGCTGTCGAGGCTGCCAGCGGCATCCGCGGCATACTTCACCAGGAGGTGTCGCGCCCGCTGCTTGGGCGTCTCTGGGCCGCGCTGCCAGGCAATGCGGTGGCAACAGCATTCCAGCGGCCGGATGTTCTTGATGCGCTCAACCGCCATGTCGCTGCAACAGCGGGCGCCCAGATGCGCCTTCTGGAAGTGCGCGATGCTGCGACCGGCCGTACCCGGATGCTTGTGCCCCTGATGGTCACCCGCCGCGGCCCGCTGCGTATCGGCGGCATGCCGGATTTTGATCTGGCCGATCTTTGCGCTCCCGTGCTTGCCAGCGAAGCGCCGTTCCAGCCTTTTGAGGGCGGGGCGGTCTGGCCTTTGATCGACGAAGCGCTGCAGGATGTGGATCTGATCCGCTTTGCCAAGATGCCGCCGCGCATCAGCGGCTTTCCGAACCCGCTGTTTCATGTGCTGCGCCAGCCTGAAGCCGAGCCGACATATGTTCTGGATCTTGAGGGCGGCTATGGTGCCGGCGGCTGGCGCAAGCGGTCGGTCTACAAGGAGGCGCGGGGCAAATACCGCAAGCTGCAGGCGGAGGGTGTAAGCTTCGTACAGGCCGAGGGTGTGGAGCAGAAGGCTGCCTTCCTGCGGCAATTGCGCCGCCAGAGGGCGCAGCGCTTTGCGGAAAAGGGCTGGGCCAATCTGCTGGAGCAGGACGCCTCGCAAGGGCGCTATTATGATGACCTGCTGGAAGGGCCTGTCGAGGTCTTTGCCCTGCAGGCGCAGGATGGTGAAATCGCCGGAGCCATCTGCGTGCTGTGCCACAACAGCATGGTCAGCGCGACGCTCATCTCCATGGGGGATGCGAAATGGCACCGGTTCTCGCCGGGTCTTGTGCTCTTTGCCAAGCTGATCGAATGGGCGGAAGCCTCCGGCTACAACGAGCTGTGCTTTGGCGCGGGCGTCCAGTTCTACAAGCAGCGCTTCGGCGGCGATCCTGTCGAGACGCTGTCGTTTGAACGGGCGCTCACCGCGGCAGGCAGCGCCTATCTCGCTCTTCGCCGGCTGAAACGCATCGCCCGGCGGCTGCGTTCGGAGCGCCGGCTCCTGACCGCGGCTGAAGAGTGAACCGCTTAGTTTTTTACCTGAAGCGTTTGAAACGCCGTTCCCGCCTTTCTGGCAGTTGACGCCTGCCGAAAATCTTAGTCTTGTTGCGTTGCAACCTGGCCAGAGGGCCGGACCGGGCTGTCCGGTGCGGCCGGGGCTGCGGGAGGACTGCCGCGAGCGCGCGCATGCTGTGCCGGGCAGGGCTTGAGGGCCATGGCCGGATTTGAGGAGACAACGATGAACAAGGTGTACCCGAACGCAAAGGCCGCCCTCGAGGGGCTTGTGTTTGACGGAATGACCATCATGGCCGGCGGTTTCGGCCTCTGCGGTATCCCGGAAAATCTCATCACGGCGCTGCGCGACAGCGGCACGAAGGACATCACCGCTATTTCCAACAATGCGGGTGTGGATGATTTCGGCCTTGGCCTGCTGCTGCAGACCCGCCAGATCCGCAAGATGATCTCCTCCTATGTGGGCGAGAATGCCACCTTCGAGCGCCAGTATCTCAATGGCGAACTGGAACTGGAGTTCAACCCGCAGGGCACCCTGGCCGAGCGCATCCGTGCGGGCGGGGCTGGCATCCCCGGCTTCTACACCAAGACCGGCGTCGGCACGCTGATTGCCGAGGGCAAGGAGCACAAGGACTTCAACGGCGAGACCTACATTCTGGAAACCGGCCTCATCGCCGATGTTTCCCTCGTCAAGGCCTGGAAGGCCGACAAGGAAGGCAACCTGATCTACCGCAAGACCGCGCGCAACTTCAATCCGATGATGGCGACAGCCGGCAGGAAGACCGTGGTGGAGGTCGAGGAGATCGTCGAGGTGGGTGAACTGGATCCGGACCAGATCCACACCCCCGGCATCTTCGTGGACCGCATCGTCGCCGGCACTTTTGAAAAGCGCATCGAAAAGCGCACCACGCGTGCAGCCTGAGGGGAGTTGGATACATGGCCTGGACTCGCGAAGAAATGGCCCAGAGGGCCGCGCAGGAACTGGAAGACGGCTTTTACGTCAACCTCGGCATCGGCATCCCGACGCTGGTTTCGAACTACATTCCCGACGGTGTGCATGTGACCCTGCAGTCGGAAAACGGCATGCTCGGCATGGGGCCGTTCCCCACGGATGACGAGGTCGATGCCGACCTGATCAATGCCGGCAAGCAGACGATCACCGAGCTGCCGCACACGAGCTACTTCTCCTCCGCCGACAGCTTCGGCATGATCCGCGGCGGCCATATCGACCTGTCGATCCTGGGCGCCATGGAAGTGTCGGAGAAGGGGGATCTGGCCAACTGGATGATCCCCGGCAAGATGGTCAAGGGCATGGGCGGCGCCATGGATCTGGTGGCGGGCGTCAAGCGCGTCATCGTGCTGATGGACCACACCTCCAAGGCTGGCGAAAGCAAGCTGCTCAAGGCCTGCAGCCTGCCGCTGACCGGCGTTGCCTGCGTTGACCGCATCATCACCAACCTTGGCGTCTTTGACGTGAAGGAGGATGGCCTGCATCTGGTGGAACTGGCCTCCGGCGTGACCCTTGATGAGGTCAAGGCTGCGACAGAAGCCAAGCTGATTGCGGCCTGAGCCGGACCGCAGCAGACCGGAAACAGATAAAGGGGGCAGCGGTGGCTGCCCCCTTCGTCTTTTCAGGTGACGTTCAGCGGTCACTCGCCCATGGCGGTGCCTTCGCGGCGGGGATCGGCACTGCCGGCCAGTCCATCGGGTGTGAACTCGATCACGTGCAGGCCCGAGTTCATTTCGCTGAGCTTCACCTCATACCCCATCGCTTTCAGCGGTTCGGCGAACTGTTCGGCTGCCGTGCCGGCTTCCAGGTCATAGGTGCCGAAGCGGTTGATGAGGTGGGGCTGGGCGACGATCTCTTCCACCGGCATCTGCCAATCGATATAGGCAATCAGCGCCTGTGCCACATAGCCGATGATCTGGCTGCCGCCGGGCGAACCGATGGCCAGCAGCGGCTTGCCATCGCGCATGACGATGGTGGGAGACATGGAGGAGCGCGGCCGCTTGCCGGGCTCCACACGGTTGGCCACCGGCAGGCTGCCGTCATGGGTCTTGAAGGAGAAGTCGGTCAGCTCGTTGTTGAGCAGGAAGCCGCCTGTCATCAGCCGCGAACCGAAGCCGCTTTCAATGGTCGTCGTCATGGAGACGGTGTTGCCGTCCCTGTCGGTGATGACGAAATGGCTGGTCGCAGGCATGTCCAGAGCTTCGCCGGTACCATAGTTGAAGGCGTGGTCCCACTCCGGCTCACCCGGCTTCACGGCATCGGCCGGCAGCGCCTTTCCGTCATCCAGCAGCGCGGCGCGTTTGGCGAGATAATCCTTGGCGATCAGTCCCTTGATGGGAGCAGGCACGAAATCCGGATCGGCAAGATAGCGCTCACGGTCGGCAAAGGCGAGACGCTGCGCATCACCGATGAGCCGCCAGCTCTCAGGATTCTGCGGCCCCAGCGCCCGAAGATCGAAATTCTCCGCGATACCGAGGATCTGGCTGACGGCCACGGCGCCTGAAGAGGGAGGCCCCATGCCACAGACATCCAGCGCCCGGTAGCTGAAGCAGACCGGATCACGCTGCTTGATGCGGTAATTGGCCAGATCGCTCAAAGACAGGACGCCGGGATTGCCTTGCGCCCCGCGCACGGTCTGCACGATCCCCTCGGCAATAGGGCCCTTGTAGAAGGCATCCGCTCCGCCGCTGGCAATGGCATCGAGGGTTTTGGCATAGGCCGGGTTCTTCAGGATGGTGCCAACCTGCAAAGGTGCGCCTGATGCGTCGAAGAAATAGTTGCGCGCCGCCTCATTGCTTTTCAGCCGGTCACCATCTGCTGCAATCAGCGCGGCAAGGCGCGGCGATACGGCAAAGCCTTCCGTTGCCAGCTTTGTGGCCGGCTGCAACAGGCTGGCCCACTCTGCACGCCCATGCTGGCGGTGCACGTCTTCCAGCAGCCGCACGGTGCCCGGCGTGCCGACGGAGCGCCCTCCGATGACCGCTTCCATGAATTTCAGCGGCTGGCCCTCAGCGTCGAGAAAGAGCTTCGGTGTTGCCTCTGCCGGGGCTGTCTCGCGGCCGTCAAAGGTCGTGAGCTGGCCGGTTGCCGCATCGAAATAGACGAGAAAGGCACCACCGCCGAGCCCGGAACTCTGCGGCTCAACAAGGCCCAGCACCGTCTGGACAGCTACCATGGCATCGATGGCATTGCCGCCGGAGGCGAGCACGTCCCGGCCGGCCTGCACGGCCAGCGGATTGGCCGCTGCCACCATGAATTGCTTTGCCTCGATGCGCGCTGCCGCTGCCGTACCCGTCGCCCGTTCCGGCGCCACGGTATCGGAGGCCTGCTGTGCGGCGCCTGGACCTGTGCCAAGCAACAGCGCCAATGCCACACTTTTGAGGAGTCTTGTTCGCATGGGCCTGATCTTTCCATCCCGGGTGTGCCATCAGCCTAGAGGCCCGGGAAGATCGTTACAAGGGTGCGGTTGCCCGCTATCCGTGTATTTGCTGATCTGTATCATTTTGGGCCGGGAACCCGGTATTTCCGCCCGCCGCCGGGTAAGGCGTTAACGCGCTGCGGCAACGTCCGGGCGCAGTTTTGTCCTTGGAATGTCGGGCGGTCACTGGTTCCGGGGGGATTTACTTAGGTGAATAAGCACGTGTCATGGTTTCCTGCCGGTCCGCATTTTTCTCTAGGCCGTCAATCGCAATGATAACTTTTCGTGAGATCATGCGACTGGTGGGGATGGGTAATGCGACGGGATTGGCCGGGGAACGATGGCACTCGCACTGGGCATGGCGTGGAAGCGGCGAACGGGCCAGCGGTTTGGGTTGCGAATGCGGTTTACGCTGTTCGTGGTGCTGCTGTTTGCGTGTCTGACCGCAATTACACTGGTGACGGCCAGCGTCCTTGACTATCAGGACGAGCAGGCCAAGTCTGTCGCTCACGTGCATTCTATCGGGGCCACCGTCAGCCGGCTCGCCGTGCCGCAACTGGCCAACCACCATTATCTGATCCTCTCCCAGGAGCTTGAAAGCATCGCGGCCAGCGGTCTGGTGCAGCAGGCCTATGTCTGGGACCCGCGCCGGACGATCCTTGTCGATTCTGACCCGAAGACCGGGATCTTCGAGCAGCAGGAGATCAATCCGCTGCTTCTGGCGGCCTATTCCGCCAAGGAGGATCAGACACTTGTCGAGACAGGGCGCATTTCGGTTGCCATGCCAGTCTGGTCCGCCGATGGCAGCACGGTGGCAGGCGCCGTGCTGGTTTCGGCAGAGCGGACGGCGATCACCAGTCAACTGCACAGCATCTGGCTGCGCAATGCCATTGTGTCGGTCTGCCTCCTGGCTGTGGCCGTTCCCGTGCTGCTGCATTTCGGCAATGGCTTCCTGAAGCCGATCAAGCGCCTGACTTCCATCGCCCATCAGGTGAGTGCAGGGGAGTTCGATGTGAAGTTCCCGGTCGAGCGCACCGACGAGATCGGCGTTCTGGCCCGCGCTTACAGGGACATGGTCAGTGAGATCAGCTCCAACATGGAGCAGATCAACAAGCTGGCATTTACCGATTCCGTCACCGGCCTGCCCAACCGGGAGGCTTTCCGCCAGCATTTCGCCCGCTACATGCGGCAGGCCGATGGCAGCCCGCGGCCGCTGACGGTGATGTTCATCGACCTTGACCGGTTCAAGCGCATCAATGACAGCTACGGCCACGATTGCGGCGATATTCTCCTGCGCGAAGTGGCCTCCCGCTTTGAAGCGGTGCTGCAGACTTTCGGCCGTTCCGAGACCGGGTTCACAGCCGGCTACGGCATGCAGATCCGCTATCTGGCGCGGCTGGGCGGTGACGAATTTGCGCTGATCTATCCCGCCGGGGAGGACAGGCGGGACGAGATTCTGGCGCTGGCAGCTGAAATCCTGAAAGCCGTGGAAGAACCTTGCGATGTCAACGGGTTGCAGCTGTCCATCGGCGCGAGCATCGGGATCGCCAATTTCCCGTCCAACGGGCGTGACTTCAGCGCCATTCTCAAGAATGCCGACATCGCCATGTACGCTGCCAAGAACACAGGGGGCAGCAGCTGTTTCACCTTTGGCCAGATCGCGGCAGATGTGAAAGCGCAGGAACGGCTCGCGCTGGAAGCCGAATTGCCGATGGCGCTTGCAGCCGGCCAGATTACCGTGTTCTTCCAGCCGAAAGTCTCTGCGGCGACCGGCGAGGTCACGGGGGCGGAAGCTCTTGCACGCTGGATCCATCCGGAGCGCGGGCTGCTGACACCGGCAGCTTTCATCGCCATTGCCGAGGAAACCGGATTGATCCTGCGCCTCGGCGACAGGGTTCTGGAACTGGCCTGCCGTCAGGGGCGGGAGTGGCTTGACGAGGGCAGGGGGCTGTCCCTGGCGGTCAATGTCTCGATGCGTCAGCTGGAATGGCCGGAGTTCCCCTCACGCGTGCTGGAGATTCTGGACCGGACGGGCTTCCCGCCTTCGCTTCTTGAGCTGGAAGTTACGGAGAGCGTCGCCATGGCCGATCCGGAGCGGGTGCGCAGCGCGACAGAGCGCCTGCGCATGGCCGGGATCCGCTTTGCCATTGATGACTTCGGCACCGGCTATTCCAGCCTTGCCCATCTTCAGCGGATGCACTTCGATACATTCAAGATCGACCGCTCCTTCGTGGCCGGCCTTGGCGAGGACAAGAGCAATCGCGCCATCGTCCAGACCATTCTGGCCATGGCGCAGAGCCTTGACTATGACGTGGTGGCAGAAGGGGTTGAGACCGAGTTCCAGCTCGACTTCCTGCGCCTGTCCGGCTGCAAGACCGTGCAGGGCTTTTTGCTGGGCAAGCCGATGGCGGCTGAGACCTTCATCAAGTGGCGGGCCGCGCATGAGGGGGAGGGGTGTGAAGATCTGCCCGCCCTGGCCTCGTCCTCCACTGTGCCGATGGAAAACGCCGGCGGGACTGCCATTCACGCGGCCTGACGGATGGGCCCTCTCCTTGCGCCCGCTCCTCAAGGCGCCGCCGCAAGCCCCCGCTTGCTGACGCTCTGCCGGAAGCTGCGCGCACTCGTGCTGGCCAGCAGGATCACCGGAACAAGCCCTGTCACAACAATCGCCAGAGCCGGCAGAGCTGCCTCCTCGAAGGCTTCGCGCGATGCCGCTTCGTAGACGCTCGTCGCCAGGGTGTTGAAGTTGAACGGCCGCAGCAGGATCGTTGCGGGCAGTTCCTTCATGCAGTCAACAAAGGTGATGAGCAGCGCCGACAACAGCACCGGGCGCAGCAGCGGCATGTGCACTTCGCCCAGAATGCGCGTTGAACCGCGCCCCAGCGTGCGCGCTGCCATGTCGAGGTTGGGCGAAATCTTGCCGAAGCCGCCTTCCACCTGTCCATGCGCCACCGCGAGAAAGCGGCAGAGATAGGCATAGACGAGCGCGGTTCCGGACCCGATCAGCAAAAGGCCGGTGCCGAAGCCGAACATCTGCTTCATCATCGCATCAATGGTGTTGTCGAGGCTGGCGAGCGGAATGAGAATGCCGACGGCCAGCACGGTGCCCGGCACCGCATAACCGATCGAAGCGATGCGGCCGCTCATGTACAGCAGCTTCGACTTGTGCAGCCTTGCTGCATAGACAAGCGTGATGGCAAGGCCGGTGATGAGGCTGGAGGCGATGAGCGCCATCACCACGCTGTTGCGCACCGCCAGCAGGAATGCCGGATCCTGTGCCTGTTCAAGGCGGCGGAACGCCTGGCCGGCCAGCATGCTCGCCGGGACGATGAAGCCGAGCACAATCGGAAGGGCGCAGACGGCTATGGCCAGCAGCGCGCGTGGGCCGGTGAGCTGGTACCGCGCCGGGGCATGGTGCTTGCCCCGGCTGCTGTCGAAGCGCAGATGCCGCCGGGCGCGCCGCTCAAGCGCCAGCAGGATCACGACGATGATCAGCATGGCGCAGGCAAGCTGCGCGGCTCCGGCAAGGTTCGACCGGTTCAGCCAGGTGTCATAGATCGAGAAGGTCAGGGTTCGCACACCGAAGAAGGTGACGGCGCCGATGTCGTTGAGGCATTCCATCAGGGCAAGGGCGATGCCGGCGGCAATGGCCGGCCGCGACAGCGGCAGGGCAACACGCAGGAAAAGCCGCAGCGGCCCGGCTCCCAGCGTGCGTCCCACGTCCAGCGCGCTGGCGGATTGCAGCAGAAAGCTCGCCCGGGCCGAGAGATAGACATAGGGGTAGAGCACCGCGCTCATCACGAAGATGGCGCCGCCCAGCGAGCGGATCTCGGGGAACCAGTAGTCCCGCGCCGTCCGGAAGCTGAAGATGGCCCTGACCGTGCTCTGCACGGGGCCGGAATAGGCCATCACGTCCACATAGGCAAAGGCGATGATGTAGGTCGGCACAGCCAGCGGGATCAGCAGCGCCCAGTCAAACAGGCGCCGTCCGGGAAATCGGCACATGGTGACAAGCCATGCGGTGATGACGCCCGTCACGCCGGTCAGGACGCCCACGCCCAGCAGCAGCAGGGCGGTCGTCTGCAGGGCGCGCGGCAGGACAGTGGAGAACAGATGGCTCCAGTTGCCACCGGAAGACTCCAGCGCCATCAGGAACAGCGCCGCGACAGGCATGAGGATCAGGACAGCGGAAAGAATGGCTGAGATCAGCCAGATCCGGTCTTTTCTGGGGGCTGCGTTCATGCGCGCTCTTGTCGGGGCTCTTCTGGATGGACCGGCATCTTCACGCCGCGTCATAGCACATCACGGGACGGCAAATGCAAGCGGGGTGCCGGAAATAATCTTCCGGCACCCCTCTTGATCAGCCCAGGTCAGGCGGTCAGGACTTCGGGCCTTCGTCGAAGGCAACCTTGTCGACCAGCTCGCTGGCTTCCTTGCGGAACTTCGCCACTTCCGAGAGCGGCAGGCTGTCAGCCTTCAATTCGCCCCAGGACTTGACCAGATCGGACGGCTCCACACCCGGGGTGACCGGATATTCGAAGTTCGCCTCGGCGTAGATCTTCTGGGCCTGGCCGGTGGTCAGGAACTCGATCAGCTTGACTGCATTGTCCTTGTTCGGCGCATGCTTGGCCATCACGACGCCGGAGATGTTGACATGTGCGCCGCGGTCAGCGGCATTCGGGAACAGGATCTTGGCAGAGGCTGCCCATTCCTTCTGTTCCGGCTCCTTCTCGTTGTTCATCATGGCACCCATGTAATAGGTGTTGCCAAGTGCCAGATCGCACTCGCCATTCATGATGCCCTGAACCTGGGACCGGTCGTTGCCGGCCGGCTTGCGGGCGAGATTGTCGCGCAGGCCAACAAGCCACTTCTCGGTCTCTTCAGCGCCCTTGTTGGCGATCATCGAGGCGACGAGGCCAATGGTGTAGACGTGCTGGCCCGAACGGGTGCAGATCTTGCCCTTCCACTTCGGGTCGGCGAGTTCCTCATAGGTGATCGTGTCCTGTTCGACACGGTCCTTCGAGGCATAAACGATACGGGCGCGCGACGTCAGGCCGATCCAGTGGCCTTCCGGATCACGGAATGCAGCCGGGATGTCGTTGGCAACCAGTTCCGAAACGACCGGCTGGGTGATGCCTGCCTGCTTGGCGCCATCAAGGCGGCCAATGTCAACGGTCAGCAGCACGTCGGCGGGGGAGTTTGCACCCTCGGCCGCAATGCGCTCTTCCAGGCCTTCGCTGGCGAAGATGACATTGGTCTTGATGCCGGTTTCTGCCGTAAAGGCATCGAGCAGCGGCTGAATAAGCGTGGGCTGGCGATAGGAATAGATGTTCACCTCGCCATCGGCGACAGCAGCCGTGGAAGCGGTTGCAGCAAGAAGTGCTGCCAGCAGGCTGGTGCGGGCAAGGGAATTCATCTTCGTCAGTCTCATTGTAATCCTCCGGTCTGCAGAAATGACATTCCGCATAACTTGTCTCAGGCGGCCACCTGAGGCGCGCGAAATATGAGTTTTAAACTCCTGTATGTCAACAAGTCTATTAAATCAATAAGTTAGAATGATTCTAAAAGTGGATGCTGAAACTCCCCTTTTCTTCGGAACGGCAAGGCTGCCT
This sequence comes from Pannonibacter sp. Q-1, assembly GCF_054073275.1. Classification (NCBI taxonomy): domain Bacteria; kingdom Pseudomonadati; phylum Pseudomonadota; class Alphaproteobacteria; order Hyphomicrobiales; family Stappiaceae; genus Pannonibacter; species Pannonibacter sp. Q-1. Next base: position 566,412 of record NZ_JBSXNB010000001.1, on the reverse strand, counting down.
TTGTCATGCATTCAACCCGCGGTTGGATGCGCGCGGGAGGAGTTCAGGCTTCCCGTCCCTCTAACCTTTGGAAAATGCAGGTGCCGCAGCGATATCTGCTGCCGCCATAGGCCTGCGTCCGGTGGATTTCCGGGCAGGCCCTGAGAGCAGGTTGCAGACCCTTTGCCGCAGGTGCGGAAGGCGGATCACGAAAGCGTGAAAAGAAAAACCCCGGACGCAGAAGCGTCCGGGGCTTGAATTCAGCCTGGCCTGAAAGCGTCAGGCCATCGCGCAAGGCTGCCTCAGGCGGCCTTCAGGTCCTTGAAGGACTTCTCGACAGCTTCCTTGACCGGCGCGGTAACGTCGGTGGTCAGCTTGGTCGCGAATTCCTGCATGTCCTTGGCCTGGGCGCTCAGCGTGTCGAACTGCTGGCGGGCGAAGGTGGACTGCAGCTCGATGGCTTCAGCAACGGTCTTCACCGACATCAGGTCCTTGATGAAGGAGAAGGTGGCGTCGGTGTTGGTCTTGGCAGCGTCGAGAGCCTTCATGTTGAACTCGACAACGCCCTGACGGGAGGTTTCGAAGGTGTCTTCGAGCAGGTCGGTCGCCTCTTCGGCGGCGGACTTCACCTTGGTGTAGGCGTCGCGGGCCTGTTCGATACCTTTTTCGGTCATTTCACGGACCATGGCGGGAACTTCGATCTTGGGCATGGCAAAAGCCTCGAATTCAGCAAAGGGGGAAGCGGCAGTGGCCGGCTTGGTGGTCTTGGTGGCACGCGCCTTCGGCGCAGCCTTGGCCGGGGTCTCCGGCGTCATCATTTCGCTCATGTGTCATCTCCTGCTTGGGCCGGAGTCGATCACGTGACAATCGCACCCGGCATGAGGGCGTCAGGCCCGTATGGCCCCGCCCTCGTCATCCGCATGCTTAATATAGGTGAGGTTTTGCTGCATTGCAATATTATTTTGCACTGCACAAAAATCCGGTAAGCCAAAGCGTCTCCTGCATCGCTGCAAGAGCTGGCACGGGATCTTCTGTGCAAGGAACCCGGCAAGAGCCAAAGAGTTCCGCAGCGGGAGCGCCCGGGCCTTCAATCCGGAAGCCGGTTGGCTCCGTGCTGAAAGGCGCGGGCGGCGTGTTGTTATTCCTTCACGGCCTTGGCGGCGTCCTGAGCGGCGCGGGTCGCGGTGTCGCTGAGGTCACGCGCCTGTTCGCCAAGCTGTTCCATCTGGCGGCGCAGATAGTCCTGCTGCAGCTTCATCATTTCTTCCACGTCCTTGGCCCGCACCATCTGCTGGGCGAAGCGGAAGGCCGCATCCACGTGCTCTTCGGCGTAGCTGAGGGTCTTGCGGTTGATGTCGGATGCGCCGGACTGCACCACTGTGGCGGAGCCTTCAACATTCGAAACCGTCTTGTGGGTCAGGGAGATGAAGTCGTCAAAGGCCTTGCGGGCCTGATCAACGCTCTTCTCGGCAAAGTCGCGCATCTGATCGGGAATCTCGAACGTGTTCTTGTCCGCAGCCATGTGGTATCACTCCCCTGTGTTTCACTCGGCGGGGCGCAAGTGCCTGATGCCGCAGTGCCGCACCTTCCGTAAGAGCCGCGGACTGATTTTCATCTGCACTGCACATTATCCCCGTGGAGGGATCAAAACACGCGGGGGCGCCGTTAGGCAAGTCTCGCGTCCCACGGGTTTGAAAAATACGGAATTTCCCGCAGAGCGTGTAGTGTCAGCTGTCCTGCGTCGCACGGCCGCCGGGCAGAGCGTTCAAATTGGAACACCGGTGTTATGGTCTTGTTTACCCTGAGATAACAAGGCCGTGGACGCAGCCGGATGACGCCTCCGGATTAACCACAAGGCAAGGCCGTTCCTGCGATGGGGGGCTCTGGCGTGGACGCTGGCTGGCTTTGACGGTATTTAACTAGATATTTACCGAAAGGCTCCGGTTGGCCGCGCACATTGTTGCTGGCCTGAGACCAACCGGTTCGCAGGTTCCTTTCCGGCGTAGTGGAGTTGACCCATGGACGAGCACCTGACGACCTTTCTGGAGCTCGGCAGCCTGGCCCCGGTGGCACGGCTGGCTGGCTCCGGCCGTCCGGCATGGATCTGGAACGGAACGGCGGACAGCATTCTGTGGGCCAATGCCGCAGGCGCGGCCTTCTTTGATGCCTCTTCCGCCGAAGACCTGGGGCAGGTGCCGGGACTTGAGCGGTCCCAGGCGCGCCCGCATCTGGCGCGGATCGCGGCTGAAGGCCCGGTTGGCAAGCCGGTGCTGGAGCGGCTGCGCTTCTACAAGGGCCTGCGCGCCATTCTGCTCACCTGCCAGTGCCAGCGGCTGGAACTGCCGGATGGCAGCTACGGCGCCCTGATTGCTGCTGTCGATGGGGCCGAGGTGCCGGGCGATGCGCTGGCGGCCTATGCCAGCCTGTTGCAGGGGCCGGAGCACAGCGCCTTCATGCTGGACGCAAACGGCACTGTTCTGGCTGCTGCCGGGGTGCTTGGCGCGCGGCTGACGGCCGGAGAGGCGGCAGGGTTCGAGCCGGACACCGGCACCTTGAGGATTGCAGGCGCCTTTCACGATGCCCTGCGCCTGCCGCTTGCCGATGGCCGCAGCCTGATGCTGGTTGATGACCAGCCACTGGATCTTGATGCCCCGGATGAGGTTGAGACGGCAGCGCCCACAGTTGAGGCCGCCGTGTCTGAGGCCGTTGATCTGACCGCAGAAGAGAATGCCCGGAGCGGGGAAACAGCGCTGGAAGAGGCTGCAGAGGCCGCCGCTCCGCAGCCTGTTGACGAGCCGGTATCTGTTTCCGAGGCGCCTGCCACGGAAGCAGTTGAAGCACCCGTCGAAGATGCCCCGGCATCTGAAGCGCCCGCGCGTTTCGAGCCCCGGGAGCGCTCCGTCCGTTTTGCCTGGAAAATGGATGTGGACCAGCGCTTCACCTTCGTTTCGCCGGAATTTACCGATGCGCTGGGCCCGGATGCAGGTGCCATCACCGGCATGACCTGGAACGAGGTTGCCGAACGCTTTGGCCTTGATCCGCGCGGCAGCATTGCCCGTGCCTTGCTGCGCCGCGACACCTGGAGCGGCAAGACGCTGGACTGGCCTGTCGATGGCGGACGCCTGCGGGTGCCGGTGGATATGGCGGCCCTGCCTGCCTTTGACCGCCGCCGTGTGTTTGAAGGCTATCGCGGCTTCGGCGTGGTGCGCGTTGGCGACGCGGAGCCTCAGGCCGGAGCGCCTGTGCAGGCCATGCCGCTGGCACCGGAAGCCGCTGAAAGCCCAGAGCCTGCCGCCGTAGAGCCTGCCGTTGAAACGGCTCCAGTTGCAGACCTGACGTCTGAGGTGGAAGCTGTCGAGGCTCTGCCGGAAGTCATTCTGGCGCCGGAGCCGGAACTGGCTGATGAGGTGGCCGGTGAGACGGCTCCCGATGACGTTGAGGCCGTGGCCGGAGACGAGGCGGAAGAGGCCGCTCCCGTTGCGGACGAGGCCATAGAGCCTGAGCCTGAAGCTGCGTCCGAACCTGAAGCCGTTTCCGCCGCTGAGGAGATGGCGCCGGAGACTGATCAGCCCGAAGAGGATGATGCGCCTGAAGAAGATGCGCCTGAAGAAGATGCGCCTGAAGAAGATGCGCGTCCGCTGGCCGTAGCGTCAGCATCTGCGGCACACAGCTGGATCGAGGATATCAAGGCGACAACAGCGGCCCGCAAGGCGGAGGCGCCGCGTGACGCGGATCTTTTTGGCGATGCGCCGAAGGTCGGCATCACCGGTGACCAGCCGCTGAAGCCGAAGGAAATCGAGAAGGCGGTGCGTACGCTCGCCCGTGAGTTTGATGCCGCCGTCGAGCGCCGGGCAGCGGCCCGTGAAGCCGCCAATGCGGCCGCCAATGCAGCGGCCAGTGCGGAGCCGCGTGCCTACCGCCAGAAGGTGGAGGACACTCTGCCGGAAGATGCGGCCGCCCAGGTCGCGCCGGAAGAGGCTGCCCCGCAGCCGGAAGCAACGGTGCAGGACGCAGCCCCGGAGGCTTTGGCTCTGCCGGACACAGGTTTCACGGCCGGAGAAGAGGCGGTTGACGCCGCTGAAGACGTGACCGTCTTTGAGGCGGAGGGTGACGCTGAAGCGGCTTCTGAAACCGAAGCTGCCGAAGCTCAGGACGAACCTGCCATTGATGAGGACGCTGAGGTCCGGCAGGACGAAATTCCGGCGCTGCTGGCTGATGAGGCCGGTGACAGCCTTGCCGGCGAGGCTGCAGAGGCAGCTCCGGCGGCGGATGATTTTGCAGCGCTGGAACAGGCGATGCAGATTGCCACCGCAGAGCCGGAGGCACAGCCTGAACCGGACGCAGAGCCGGAAGGTGAAGCGGCTGCCGTTGCCGAACCTCAGCCTGAACCTGCCGCCCAGCCGCGTCCCGACAGCCGCGTCGTGCCTTTCACCGGCAAGCCCACCCGCGTGGTGCCGGTGGATGCCTCGCGCCTGACCAAGCCGGAGCGGGCGGCCTTCCGCAAGATTGCCGAAGCGCTGGGCGCAAGGCTTGAAGGCGACTTCGGCCTTGATGACGATACCGAAGAAGAGATTGCGGAGGCCGCTGCCCGGCTGCGCCCGGTCGCCCCGCCTGCCGCCCCTGTCGATCCGCGCCTTCTCGACCGGCTGCCCATCGGCATTGCCATCGTCCGCGACCGCGAGGTGCTCTACACCAACGAGACGCTGCTGGCGCTGCTCGGCTATCCCAATCTGGAAGCTCTGGACGAGGCAGGCGGCTTCGAGGCGCTGTTTGCCGGTCCCGATCATCTGCCGGGTGACCGGCTGGAAGGCACGCTGGATGAGACCATGAAGCTGCGGCTGGCCGATGGCCGCCTGAAGCCGGTCTTTGCCCGCATGCACACCGTGCCGTGGAATGGCGGGCGCGGTCTGATGGTTTCCATCATCGAATGCCGCCAGCCGCCGGCCGGCGAGGCGTCTCCGGCGCCTGCTGCTGCCGTGGCCGCCCAGCCCTCTGCCATTCCGGCGCATGTGGAGCGGGAGCTTGCCCGTGCCCGCGAGCAGATTGCCGAGATGGACACGATCCTCGAAACGGCGACGGACGGCGTCTTGCTGCTGGACCGGTTCGGCACCATCCTCAAGGCCAATGGCTCTGCCGAAGCGCTGTTCGGGGCCGCGCGCGTCGATATCACCGGTGCGCCGCTGACCGAATTTCTCGCCCCTGAAAGCCACCGCTCGGCCCTGGACTATCTTGATGGCCTGTCCCGCAACGGCGTGGCCAGCGTGCTGAACGACGGGCGCGAGGTGATTGGCCGGGTGTCCTCCGGCGGGCTCATTCCGCTGTTCATGACCATCGGCCGGCTGGGGCAGGGCAATGATACGCTGAAGTTCTGTGCGGTGCTGCGCGACATCACCCAGTGGAAGGCGGCTGAGGAAGAGCTGACCAAGGCCAAGCGCCAGGCGGAAACCGCCAGCTCGCAGAAGTCGGATTTCCTTGCCAAGATCAGCCACGAGATCCGCACTCCGCTCAATGCCATCATCGGCTTCTCGGAAGTGATGATGGAAGAGCGTTTCGGCGCCATCGGCAACGAGCGCTACAAGGAATATCTGAAGGACATCCGCACCTCCGGCTCGCATATCATGAGCCTGATCAACGATCTTCTCGACCTGTCGAAGATCGAGGCGGGCAAGATGGACCTGACCTTCGCCGCCGTCTCCGTCAACGAGATCGTGCGCGAATGCGTGGCCCTGATGCAGCCGCAGGCGAACCGGGAGCGGGTGATCATCCGCGCCAGCCTGCCGGGCACGGTGCCCAATGTGGTGGCGGACCTGCGCTCCCTGCGCCAGATCGTGCTGAACCTTCTGTCCAACGCCATCAAGTTCAACCGCTCCGGCGGGCAGGTGATCGTGTCCTCGGCGCTGGAGCCCACGGGCGAGGTGGCGCTGCGGGTGCGCGATACGGGCACGGGCATGAATGCCAAGGATCTGGCCGCCGCGCTGGAGCCCTTCCGCCAGCTTCACACCGCCCGCCCCGGCAGCGGCACGGGCCTTGGCCTGCCGCTGACCAAGGCGCTGGTGGAGGCCAACCGCGCCGCCTTCCGCATCGACAGCGTGCCGGATCAGGGCACGCTGGTGGAAATCATCTTCCCGCCCCAGCGCGTGCTGGCAGAGTGACCTGACCTTGCAACTGAGCGATGGTGTTGAATACCTCTCCTTCGTCTTCCCGGACGACAGCGAAGCGGAGATCCGGGACCGGTGAGCCGGGGTATAAGTTGGTTGCCTTTAGAGCCATAGCCGAGGGACCTTGGCTCACCGGTCCCGGCTCTCGCGCTGCTCGGCCGGGATGACGCAGGAGAGGTAGCGGTTGTGTAGGGAAATGGAGGTCCGCAAGTCTGCGGCTTGTCCGGCTTGCCCACAGGGCAGGCGCCTCCATGTTGATGACGCTGCTTTTTTGCTTGCCGCCGCAGGAAAGCTCGATTAGAAGACCGCTTGCAAAGACGGACCGCAGCGCTGACGGTCCGCGCCGTTGTTTTGCTGGCCAAGGGCCTCGAACTTTCGGAAGCGCTGATGCGGGAGGCTTGCCCTCTCAGCCCGTGCAGACGTAGCTCAGTTGGTTAGAGCGTCGGATTGTGGCTCCGAAGGTCGGTGGTTCGAATCCACCCGTCTGTACCACTTGTTTTCCATTGACCATGTGTATGTAGCGCCCTTGCGGCGGCGTTCCGCATTTTCAGGGCGCTGCCTCCCACTCCTGCGTCGCCCCGGACAAGCGCAGCGCGATCCGGGGTCTACTCATTTTCAGAGAATTGCCGTGTTGCCCGTCCGGGAAACACGGCATTACTGCTTCTGCTCCGCCGAGCGCCTTTGCGCTTCGCAACAACCTGACCGCTCTGCGAGCGAGTGGTTCCCGGATCTCCGCTTCGCTGCGTCCGGGACGACAGCGTGAGCGTGTTGAGAGGCAGGGCCTCACCGCACAACAAAAAACGCCGCAGGGTGAGCTGCGGCGTTCTGGTGTCTTCCGTAAAGCCTCAGGCTTCCAGAATTTCCGTGGCTTCGATCTTGATGTCGAAGCCTTCGAGGCCGACGTAGTGGCGCTCGCGGGAGGAGAGGAGGCGGATGGAGGTGACGCCGAGATCCTTCAGGATCTGCGCGCCGATGCCAACCTCACGCCACTGTTCCTGGCGGGCCTGAGCCGAACCGTGCTCTTCCGTCTCCGCAGCTTCCAGATCCGTGCGCTGGCGGCGGGACTGGCGGGCAACGCCCACGGAACCCTCGCGCAGGAACACGATGACGCCGCGGCCACGGTCGGCAAAGCTCTTCATCACCGCGTCGAGCGGCTGAGCGGCGCCGAACACATCGTCCAGAACCGATTCCAGTTGCAGGCGCACCGGCACGCTGCGCCCGTCGAGGATGTCGCCATAGACGATGGCGACATGGTGCATCGGGTCATAGGGCGTGGAATAGGTGACGGCATAGGCCGGACCGGCCACGGTCTGGATTGGCTGTTCGTTGACGCGCTCGATCAGCTTTTCCGTGCGCTGGCGCCAGGCGATGAGGTCGGACACGGACACCATCTTAAGGTCGTGCTCGGCAGCAAATTCGGCCACCTGCGCGCCGCGCTTGACGGTGCCGTCATCATTCACCAGTTCCGAAATGACGCCCACCTGCTCCAGGCCGGCCAGGCGGCAGAGGTCCACGGCGGCTTCCGTATGGCCGGAGCGGATCAGCACGCCGCCTTCCTTGGCAATCAGCGGGAAGATGTGGCCGGGGCGGACGAAATCGGACGGCCCTGCATTCGGGTTCGCAAGGCCGCGCACCGTGGCGCAGCGCTCATCCGCCGAGATGCCGGTGGTCAGGCCGTGGCGGTAGTCGACGGAAATGGTGAAGGCGGTCGACAGCGGCGCATCGTTGTTCGACACCATCGGGTCAAGGCGCAGGCGCTTGGCGGCGGCCAGCGTCATCGGCGCGCAGACGATGCCGGAGGTGTGGCGCACGATGAAGGCCATCTGCTCCGGCGTCACCTTGGTGGCGGCAACGATCAGATCGCCTTCGTTCTCGCGGTCGTCGTCATCGGTGACGACAACCATTTCGCCGCGCTCAAAGGCACGGATCGCTTCGGCTACACGGGCCTGGGACACGGGATGCTCCTTGGTGATGGAAAGGCCGAGAAAGTCATTGGGCGTGACGCCGCCGCCGGTTGCCTCGGCAATCTTGCGTGCCATGTCACGCGATACCCAGGCGCCGGGATCGTTGCACAGAGCCGTCACCGAAGCCGGTGACAGGCCAGCCCGCCGCGCAAATGCGCTGCGGCTTTCTCCGTTTGCTGCAAGCCAATGATCTAGTCTCATGCGCTGACGCTAGCGCATCGCGCTTTCAGTCGCAAGGAAAAGAACACTCTGTTTTCAGTGTCGCTGAAAGATTATCCAACCTGTCCGCGATGGCGCAGGAAATGGTCTGCCAGCACGCAAGCCATCATCGCCTCGCCCACGGGCACGGCGCGGATGCCGACGCAGGGGTCGTGGCGGCCCTTGGTCATCACATCCACTTCGTCCCCCTGCCGCGTCACCGACTGGCGCGTGGTGAGGATGGAGGAGGTGGGCTTCACCGCAAAGCGCGCCACAATCGGCTCGCCCGAGGAAATGCCGCCCAGAATGCCGCCGGCGTGGTTGGAGAGGAACAGCGGGCGGGCATTGCCGGCGCGCATTTCGTCGGCGTTTTCTTCGCCTGTCAGGCTGGCTGCATCAAAGCCGTTGCCGATCTCAACGGCCTTGACCGCGTTGATGGACATGAGCGCGCTGGCGATGTCCTGATCCAGCTTGCCATAGAGCGGGGCGCCAAGGCCTGCAGGCACGCCTTCAGCCACCACTTCGATCACCGCACCAGCGGAAGAGCCGGCCTTGCGGATGCCGTCGAGATAGTCGGCGTAAAACGCCGCCATCTTCGCATCGGGGCAGAAGAAGGGGTTGTTGTCCACTTCCGCCCAGTCCCAGGCGTCGCGGTCGATCTTGTGCGGGCCCATCTGCACCAGCGCGGCGCGGATGATGACATTCGGGATGATCTTGCGGGCAACGGCGCCCGCAGCAACGCGCATGGCGGTTTCGCGGGCTGAAGAGCGGCCGCCGCCACGGTAATCGCGGATACCGTATTTGGCATCATAGGTGTAATCGGCGTGGCCGGGACGGTAGCGGTCCTTGATCTCGGAATAGTCCTTGGAGCGCTGGTCCGTGTTTTCCACGTAGAGGGAAATCGGGGTGCCGGTGGTCTTCTGCACGCCATCCTCATCCACCATCACGCCGGAGAGGATCTTCACCTCGTCCGGCTCGCGGCGCTGGGTGGTGAAGCGGTTCTGGCCGGGCTTGCGCTTGTCCATGAAGCCCTGAATGTCGGCTTCCGTCAGCGGGATCAGCGGCGGGCAGCCATCCACGACGCAGCCGATCGCCGGCCCATGGCTTTCGCCCCAGGTGGTGAAACGGAAGAGGTGGCCGAAGGAATTGTGCGACATGGAAGGCCTGTGGCTGATCGTAACAGTTCTGGGGCCAGTGTCTTAGGTGGGAAATGCCCCGCGGTCAAATGGCCTGCGCGTCCTGAAGCTGCTGCTGCCGCTCCTTGAAGGCCCTCGCGGCAACGGAGAGCCCGCCATCGGCGCCATCCACGAAATGCACGTGCTGGCGCCCGGCCATGTCGGAGACAAGGCAGGTCATCAGCGCGGTATCTGACTGATGCAGGCCATAGATGATCCGCCCGGCGGCAAACTCCGCCTGCAGAAACGCCTTGAGGCCGCTGATCTGCTGCTCGTTCAGGTCCAGCACCAGCCGCAGCGTGTCATCGAACTTGCGGTAGTCAGTGTTGGTCAGCATGTCCTGCATGTATTCTGAAGGTTTCAGCGGCCCGATGGCCCAGCCGGTCCAGCGGGAAAAGCGCACGGCGGCCACGCCGAGAATGATCTTCAGCACCTCTTTCAGGCGGAGCTTGCCGCCGCCGAGCAGTCTGGCCTCCCGGGTCAGGGTGTCCGGAGCTGTTCGCAGGGACAGGGCTTGCGGCGTGACGGGGGCCTCCGGCATCTGCGCTGCCTGCGGGTCGCTGCCCGTTGCCTGGCGCAGGCCGCTCATCAGGGTCTTGAGCGCTGCCGGATCGCTCGTCGTGGCTGGCCGCACCATCAGGCTAACCATCTGCCCATGGCGGGAGGGCAGGGGCTCCCAGCGGCAGGAAAAGCCGGTGAGATCAGGATCGGCAGGAGCTTCGACACCGGAGAGGAAGGGGCGCACCGCGTCCGGATCCTTCAGGATGGTTTCCGCAAGCTGCAGCCCGTCGCCGGAGAACATGGCCAGATAATTGCCGGGGCTCAGCTCGAACTTGCGCACCAGCACATCCGTGCCACGGGCGCGCAACGCGCTGACGGGGATGAGTGCCGTGCGCAGATCCAGCGCAAAGACCTGTCCGGCCAGCCGGGCGACACCGGCCAGCGCCTCGGCTGCAACGCCGCTCGCTTCCGGCGGCACCAGCACGGTGGCACCATCGCCGCCGAAGACGAAGGGCACCTGATCGACGCCGAGCTTGTTGGTGAGGGCGGAAATCACCGCCACGCCCACCATGTTCACATCCTTGTAGCGCCCGGCGGCAATGGCTGCGGTGGACTGCAGGATGTCGGCGATGCAGACGATCCAGTCATCGGGAACCGGGGCATAGCCGCCTGCATCGGCGACACCGGCAAACTCCGTGAAGGTCGGCAGGAGGGCATAAAAACTCGCGGGACTGCCGGTCTCTGCGCCGATTTTCATGATGGTGCCATGCCTTCCTCCGGTGATATCCCGATCCTGCCAAGAAAACGCCTTCAGTTTCCCTTACAGGTTTGCTTAAAGTCGTGCCGGTGCTTCGCATGCTGACATAGGCAGGTCATGGAATGCGGGCAAGGACTGGACGGCCAAACCTTCGGATGCCCTACCCATGGCGGACCTGCCATGAGCGGCCGGCACCCGCCGAGAGACCGGAGAAGAGAATGAAGCATGTGCGTGCAGGTTTGATCGCCCTTGGCCTGTTTGGGCTGGTAAGTTCGGCAGCTCTCGCTGACGAAGCAACCGGGGAGATCGCCCAGATCAACGTGGACACCGCCACCATCACCATGACCGACGGGACGACCTACACCTTCCCGGTGGATTTCTTCGTCGATGACATCAAGCCGGGCCAGAAGGTGCGCGTCTTCTATGACGTCGAGGGCGGCCAGCGGAAGCTCTACGATCTGCAGATCGAAAGCTGAAGGCAGCCTCTCAGATCAGGCTGAGCTTCCCGTCTTTCCACAGATAGACAACATCCTGAGGCACATCGAGCCTCGGGATTTCGGATGGCTGCAGGTCTTCCAGCAGGCCGCGCAGCACGCGGATCACGCCGCCATGAATGACGGAGACCGAGGGCTCCGTCTGCTCGGCAAGCCAGCCGCTGATTCGCTGCGACAGCATGGCGTAGCTTTCGCCCTGCGGCGGTACGAAGCCCCACTTGTCGGACCGGCGCTGCGCAACAAGCTCAGGATCGCTCGCCGCCAGTTCCTCAAGGGTGCGCCCTTCCCAATCTCCGAAGGTGATTTCCTTGACGCGGGGCTCCAGCTCGTAGCCTCCGGCGGGCAGGCCCATGGCCTCGCGCATCAGATCCATGGTCTCGCGGGTGCGGCCGAGGGGCGAGGCGATGAAGCGCAGTTCCGCCGGATCAATGCCCTCATGCGCCAGGAACGAGGCCAGTGCCTGGCCGTTGCGGCGGGCCTGACCACGGCCTGTGTCATTGAGCGGAATGTCCTTCTGGCCCTGCATCCGGCCCTCCGCATTCCAGTCGGTCTGGCCGTGACGGATGAAGATGAGCAGTTTGGAAACTTGCAGCTTCATGCGGAGCGTTCCGGTCTCGGTGAGGTCGGCCATGAGGTCTCTTTCGGGAAGATACGCAGCGGGCGGGGCACTGGATGCTGCTGTGCGAGAATGCCATGGCTTTGTAAACGAGGCATGTGCCCGGCGGAAGCGGCCCGGTAAATTTTGCGAGACCGGAATGCGGGCAGTCCAAATGCAAAAAGGGCACCCGGTGGGGTGCCCTTTCAATCATACTTCAGGTCCGGACCTGAAGATCACTCCTTGACCACCGAAATATCCGGTGCGTCCACGGCCTTCATGCCGACGACGTGGTAGCCGCAGTCCACATGCTGCACTTCGCCGGTGATGCCACGGCCAAGGTCGGACAGGAGGAACATGGCGGCATCGCCCACTTCCTCGATGGTGACCGTGCGGCGCAGCGGGGCGTTGTACTCGTTCCACTTCAGAATGTAGCGGAAGTCGCCGATGCCGGAGGCGGCGAGCGTCTTGATCGGACCGGCGGAGATCGCGTTGACGCGGATGTTCTGCGGACCGAGGTCAGCGGCCAGATACTTGACGCTGGCTTCCAGAGCCGCCTTGGCAACGCCCATGACGTTGTAATGCGGCATCACCTTTTCAGCGCCGTAATAGGTCAGCGTCAGCACGGAGCCGCCATCGGTCATCAGCTTTTCGGCGCGCTGCGTGACAGCGGTGAGCGAATAGACCGAAATGTCCATGGTGCGGGCGAAGTTGCCCGGCGTGGTGTCCACATAGCGGCCGGTCAGCTCTTCCTTGTCGGAGAAGGCGATGGCGTGGACGAGGAAGTCGAGCTTGCCCCAGGTCTTTTCCAGATGGGCGAACACGTCGTCAATGCTGGCAGCGTCGGTGACGTCGCAATGGCCGGCGACGATGGCGCCCAGCTGTTCGGCCAGCGGCTCGACGCGCTTCTTGAGAGCCTCGCCCTGATAGGTGAGGGCGATTTCAGCGCCTGCATCCGAGAGGGCCTTGGCGATACCCCAGGCAATCGACCGGTTGTTGGCAACGCCCATCACGAGGCCGCGTTTGCCTTTCATCAGTCCGTGCGTTTCCGCCATGTTTTTCTCCAGATGACTTCCTTAACCGTCTGCCCGGCGGGCTGGCTTCCTATGGCACACGCGGTTCCCCGCTTCAAGTCTGCTGCCGCGCCTGTGGCAAAGCTCCGGCTGGACCGGCGGCCTGCGATATGATAGCGGCGCGCTGTCGTCAGTTTTGCCCCCTGCCGGGGCCGGACCTTCAGGGAGCCCGTCATGGCCGATACTGCCCACGCCGCCCGCTTTGCCGAAATCATCGGCGCTGCCAATGTTCTGACTGCTGCCTCAGACAAGGCGCCCTACCTCGTGGAGTGGCGCGATCTTTATCAGGGCGTGACGCCCATGGTGCTGCGTCCCGGTTCGACGGCAGAGGTCAGCGCGGTGCTGCGCTATGCCGATGAGCAGGGGCTCAAGATCGTGCCGCAGGGCGGCAACACCGGCCTCGTCGGTGGCCAGATCCCGCAGGAATCCGGGGATGAGATCGTCCTTTCGCTCGGCCGCCTCAACAAGGTGCGCAACGTCGATCCGGACGGTTTCACCATCACGGTGGAGTCCGGCGTGGTGCTGGAAGCGCTGCAGCGCGAGGCGGAAAAGGTGGACCGGCTGTTCCCGCTTTCGCTCGGCGCACAGGGCTCCTGTCAGGTCGGCGGCAACCTCTCCACCAATGCCGGCGGCACCGCAGTTCTGGCCTATGGCAACAGCCGCGATCTGGTTCTCGGCCTCGAAGTGGTGATGGCAAACGGGGACATCTGGAACGGCCTGCGCGCCCTGCGCAAGGACAACACCGGTTATGATCTGAAACAATTATTTATCGGCGCCGAAGGCACTCTGGGGGTCATCACGGCTGCCACGCTGAAGCTTTTCCCCAAGCCGAAGAAGCTGGAAGCCGCCTTCGTTGGTCTGGCGAGCCCGGAAGACGCGTTGCAGCTCTTTTCGCTCGCCAAAGGACAGGCCGGACCGATTCTCACCGGCTTTGAAATCATGCCGCGCGTCGGTCTGGAGTTCTGCCTGCGACATCTCAATGGCGCCCGCGATCCGCTGTCCGGCAGCCATCCCTGGTATGTGCTGATGGAGCTTTCCTCCGGCACCGAAGCCTTCCCCGTGCGCGACCTGCTGGAGTCCATTCTGGGCGAAGCCTTCGAGAAGGGCGTCGTCGAGGATGCGGCCTTCGCAGAAAGCCTGCAGCAGGTGAACGACTTCTGGCACATCCGCCACGGCATGTCGGAAGTGCAGCGCGCCGAGGGCGGCTCGATCAAGCACGACGTGTCTGTGCCGGTGGCCTCGATCCCGGCTTTCCTCCGCAAGGCGATCGCCGCCGTTGAAGCCATGGTGCCCGGCTGCCGCCCGGTGCCCTTCGGTCATCTGGGCGATGGCAACATCCACTTCAACGTCAGCCAGCCCATCGGCGCCGACAAGGAAGCCTATATCGCGCGCTGGGACGAGATGAACGAACTGGTCCACGGCATCGTGCACGAGTTCAACGGGTCGATCTCTGCCGAACACGGCATCGGCCGCCTGAAGCGCGATCTGATGAAGCAGGTGAAGAGCGAGCTGGAACTCGACCTGATGCAGCGCATCAAAACCGCCTTTGACCCGAAGAACACCCTCAATCCGGGGCGTGTGCTGTAAGGTAAAAAGAGTGGGGCTGGCCTGTGTTTCGTGACACCGGCCGGCCGCATTCCGGTGGGCCTGTGGTGGGCTGCAAGCCTCCCCATTTTCGTCCTGCCATGGCTTGACCATGGCATCCATGCCCTTGCCTATCCAGGGAGTCCGGCGGGGACGGATATTCATCCCGTCACAGGCCTTGCAGGCTGATGGGAAACGGGGTGGATGCCATGGTCAAGCCATGGCAAGACGGAGAGAGGACGAGAGGCGCGTGCCTTTCCGCCAATCTCTGCCCCTCAAATCCCCTTCAGTGTTTCCCGGGCGATGATGAGGCGCTGGATTTCGCTGGTGCCTTCGTAGATCGTCGTGATTCGGGCGTCGCGGGCGTAGCGCTCCAGCGGATAGTCCTTGATGTAACCGGCTCCGCCATGAAGCTGCAGGGCGGTGTATGTGGCCTTCTGGGCGGCTTCCGAGGCAAAGAGCTTGGCCATGGAGGCTTCGCGGGCGAAGGGGCGGCCCTGATCCTTCAGCCATGCGGCCTGCAGGATGAGCAGGCGTGCTGCTTCCAGCTCGGTTTCCCGGTCGGCGATCATCCACTGGATGCCCTGCATGTCCGACAGGGGTGCACCGAACTGCTGGCGCTCCTTCACATAGGCCTTGGCCGCGCTCATGGCGGCGCGCGCAATGCCCAGCGACAGGGCGGCGATGCCGATGCGCCCGCCTGCCAGTTCTCCCACTGCAACGCGGAAACCCTGATTTTCATGCCCCAGCAGGGCAGATGCGGGCACGCGGCAGTCCTGAAACAGCACCTCGTTGGTGGCCGAGCCCGTCTGGCCCATCTTCTTTTCCGCCTTGCCGATGATGAGCCCCGGCGTCCCGGCCTCAACGAGGAAGCAGGAAATGCCCTTGCCCTTAGGTGCGGCAGGATCGGTGACGGCCCAGACGACGAAGACGCCCGCATATTCGGCGGAGGTGATGTAGAGCTTGGCGCCATTCAGGATATAGCTGTCCCCGTCCTTCACGGCGCGGGTCTTCATGCCGGCCGGGTCTGAGCCAGCGCCTGCTTCCGTCAGGCAGAAGCCGCCGGCCGCATAGGTGCCATCGGTGAGCTTGGGCAGATAGGCGGCGCGCTGGGCTTCGTTGCCGACGGCCTGGATGACCTCGCCCACCATGTTGGACACCGACACGGTGACGCCGGTGGAAGCGCAGGCCTGTCCCAGAGCTTCGACGGAGAGTGCAAAGGCCAGCGTACCCGCTTCCGTGCCGCCGTAGTCGCCCCGCACATTCAGACCCATGAAGCCGTTTTCGGCCAGAATCTTCAGGTTTTCCAGAAACGCCTCGCGTCCGCCGCCTTGGTCCAGCGTTTCGGCCAGCGGCGCCAGCCGGTCTGCCGCCAGCTTGCGGGCGGTTTCGGCGATGAGGTTCTGTTCCTCGGTCAGGTCGAAATGCATGGCTTTTCTGCTCCCGCAATGAGGCCGGATCCTGCGCGAAAGCTAGCGAAGGGGGCAGAGCCTGTCCATTGGCCGGGAGCCCTCCAAAGGGCGGACAAGCCTGCGAATTTCCCCCGGGATCTTTGCCCTCAGAACAGGCTGCCCTGACTGGAAGCCGGTGCATCCGGCTTCGATGCGGCGGCTTTGGCGGCGCGGGGCTTCTTCGCGGGCGGCACGGTGCTGCTGCTGGCGGAAGAAGATGCGGGGCCGTCACCTTCCACCACTTCGGCGGCAAGCTGGCCGCCGGCCAGTTCGATGGAGAGCAGGGTGCCTGCGGGGGCATCGGCGGGGTTGCGCAGTGGCTGGCCATCGGCAGCGCGCACCAGCGCATAGCCGCGTGACAGCACATCCTTGTAGGACAGGGACTTCAGCAGCTTGGACAGACTGTCGAGCCGGGCGCGGCGTTCCTGCGTCAGCTGCTGGCCGGTGCGGCCCAGCCGGGTGGAGAGCGTGCCGAGCCGCTCCTGCCCCAGCCGGATCTGGCGGATCAGCGGAGCGGGCGTCAGGCGGCCGGAGACGGCGTTGAGCCGCTGCGACTGGCTGGCAATGGCAACGGTGAGGGCACGGGCCAGCCGCTCTTCCAGACCGGTCAGCCGGTCGCGGGCCTGCGTGGTGCGGCGGGCCAGCGTCAGCGGCGTGAGCAGAGCCTCGGCGCGCATCAGCCGGGTGCGGTGGGCGCGGGTGTTGACGGACAGCCCGCGCTCCAGGTTACCGGCAGCAAAGTCGAAGCGCTGGCGCGGCAGGGCCAGAAGGTCACGCGGGGCGGGCAGGGCGGCGGCGGCGGCGCGCAGCTCCGTCCGGCGGCTGGCCACCAGCCGCAAGAGCCCGGCGGAAAGGCGGCGGTTCAGATCGTTGAGCGAGGCCATCAGCTCCGCCTTCACCGGCACGGCGATTTCGGCCGCGCCCGTGGGCGTCGGGGCACGCAGGTCTGCGGCCAGATCGATCAGCGTCCAGTCGGTCTCGTGGCCCACGGCAGAGATCAGCGGGATGGCGCTTTCAGCTGCAGCGCGCACCACGGCCTCGTCGTTGAAGCCCCACAGATCCTCAAGGCTGCCGCCGCCACGGGCAACGATGATGAGATCCGGCCTGGGAATGGCCCCGCCCTCGGGCAAGGCATTGAAGCCACGGATGCCGTTGGCGACTTCCGCGCCGCAGGTTTCTCCCTGCACGCGCACGGGCCAGACCAGCACATGCAGCGGGAAGCGGTCGGAGATGCGGTGCAGGATGTCGCGGATCACCGCGCCGGTGGGCGAGGTGACGACGCCGATGACACGCGGCAGGGTGGGCAGCGGCCTCTTGCGCTCAGGCGCGAACAGGCCCTCGGCGGCGAGCTTTCGCTTGCGTTCTTCCAGCAGCGCCATCAGCGCCCCGGCACCCGCCGGTTCCAGCGCATCGATCACCATCTGATACTTGGACTGGCCGGGGAAGGTGGTGACCTTGCCGGTGGCGATCACCTCCAGCCCCTGCTCCGGCTGGATCTTCAGCTTGGAAACGGCACCCTTCCAGATGACAGCGGAGAGCACCGACCGGTCATCCTTGAGGTCGAGATAGATGTGGCCGGAGCCGGGCCGCGAGATGCGCCCCAATTCGCCGCGCACCCGAACATAGCCGAAAGCATCCTCAAGCGTGCGCTTGATGGAAAAGGAGATGTCGGAAACCGTGAATTCGGCGATGTTGGAATTCGGGGATGCTTCAGTCACGCCACTCGTCCTGCCTGTTGGCGCCAAGGTGGACGGACGGGCAGCCGGGGTCAAGAGTGCCTTGGGCTCTCCCCGTCAATCGCTGTGAATGCAGCCGGGGGATTGGCCAGAAGCTCGCAGATATACTGCAGCCGTTGCAGGATCTCCTCCTCCGTAAAGGGAGAGATGGAGAACATTGTCAGCTGCCACACGCCCTCAAGGGCGAGAAAGGCGATCTCGGCAAACTCCGGATTCTCGCAGGTGGCCCGGATCTCGCGGATGAGGTTTTCGTGGTGTGTCTTCACCGGGGCGAGCAGTTCCGGTTCTTCGGCAATGGCAGCCAGCATTCCGGTCGGCGGCTCGCTCAAGGGACAGACCTCCCGTGCGACCGCCTGAATATAGGCCCGTATCAGGGCATTTGGTTGCCGATCGCGGGATGTCTCGTGAAAGGTTTCGGCCAATGTCTTCTCAAGCAGCGAAATATGCCGCTCGACCATGGCGCGCAGAAGCTCGGATTTGGACTTGAAGTGATAGAGCAGCCCGCCCTTCGAGACGCCAGCTCTTTCGGCAACAGCTTCAAGCGACAGCTTGCGGGCGCTTTCCGCGTAGACGAGTTCCACGGCCGCATCGATCAGCCGCTCCCGTGTCGCTTCCCGCTTTGTCTGTCTTGAGCCCTGTTGCACTTCAGTCACATTCACCGCCGCTGCTTGTCATTTTCCGCATTGCGTCATCTTGACTTTACCGTCCGGACGGTAAAGTTTGCAAGCCAATGAGCGCAGATTGGTGATTACCCCTATAAAGAGTGATCGAAAATCCTTCGCTCCAGCGATACTATCCGCGGCAAAGCCCGGCAGGAAACTGTGGGGGGCAGTCGCATTAGAAAGCGGCCGGTTCGCCGCATGACCGGGAAACAGATGAAACGTTTCATTATCGGGCTTATTGCCATTGCGATCGTAGGTGCCCTGGGATACGGCGCCTGGTGGTTCGACAACTTCCGCGCGGGGATGATCCAGGCGTTCTTCGCGCAGCCGCGCCCGCCGATCACCATCTCGGCGCTGACCGTGGAGCCGGAGCGGGTCGAGCCCGTGATCCAGTCCATCGGCACCATCCGCGCGCGTCAGGGCGTGGATGTTCCGGCCAGAACCTCCGGTATCATCAAGGAAATCCTGTTCGTGTCCAACCAGGACGTGGAAAAGGGCGAGCTGCTGGTGCAGCTTGATGACGAAACCGAACAGGCCGACATGATCGCCGCCAAGGCGAACGAGGCCCGTGACGCACAGGCGCTGAGCCGTGCCTCAGCGCTGAACACCCGCGGCTTCAGCTCGACCTCGGATCTCGACAATGCGACGGCGGCGCTGGATGCCTCCCGCTCGCAACTGGAGCGCGTTCAGGCCGCGATCAACCTCAAGAAGATTGTCGCGCCCTTCTCCGGCACGATCGGTATCGCCCGGGTGGACGAAGGCCAGTATCTGCAGCCCGGCACGGTCATCGCCACCCTGCAGGACCTCAAGGTCATGAAGGTCGATTTCACCATCCCCGAGCAGCAGCTGCCGCTCGTCAGCATTGGCCAGGAAATCAAGGCAGGTCTGACGGAAGGCGAGTTCAGCCATCGCGGCAAGATCACCGGCATCGACCCCAAGGTCGATCCGCAGTCGCGCCTCGTCTCGCTGCAGGCGGAAGTGGACAATTCGGAAGGCCTGCTGCGCCCCGGCCAGTTCGCCTTTGTCGATGTCGTGCTGCCGGCCGAGGAGAACGTCATTGCCCTGCCGCAGACGGCGGTGGTGCAGAGCCTCTATGGCACCTACGTCTTCCGTGTGGTCGATGCCAAGCCGGAGGAAGGTGCCGCCGCTGACGCGCCGAAGAAGCAGATCGTCGAGCAGGTGTTCGTCACCGCAGGCCGCCGCTTCGGCACCCAGATCGAGGTCAGCAAGGGCGTTTCCGCCGGCGATGTGATCGTCAATGCCGGGCAGAACAAGCTTGCCGCCGGCAACAGCGTGACCATCGACAATACGATCATGCCCAATGCCACGGGCATGACGACCGGAGAGTAAGAATGAATTTCTCCGAAATTTTCATCAGGCGGCCTGTGCTGGCGGTAGTGGTCAACGTGTTGATCCTGCTGATGGGCGCGCAGGGCATCCTGAACATGTCCATCCGCCAGTACCCGAAGATCGACGAAACGGTGATCACCGTGACGACGGCCTTCGTCGGTGCCAGCGCGGATCTCATCCAGGGCTTCATCACCACACCCATCGCCAAGGCAGTCGCCTCGGCAGAGAACGTGGACTACGTGTCGTCCAAGAGCACGCTTGGCGTGTCGACCGTCACGGTCAACATGAAGCTGAATTCTGACCCGGACAAGGCGCTGACGGAGGTCATCTCCAAGGTGCAGCAGGTTCGTGGCCAGCTTCCCAGCGAAGCGGAAGATCCGGTGATCCAGAAGGGCACCGGCCAGTCCTTCGCGATCATGTATCTGACGGTGCTGTCGGACGTGATGTCGCCGCAGGAAATCACCGAGTTCACCTCCCGCGTGATCCAGCCGCAGCTTTCGATCGTCGAGGGCGTGGCGGATGCGCAGATCCTGGGTGAGCAGACCTTCTCGATGCGTATCTGGATCGATCCCATCAAGCTCGCCGCCCGCAATGTGACGGCAGCGGAGGTGCTTTCGGCCATCCAGAGCGCAAACTTCCTGTCGGCTCCCGGCAAGACGGAAAACGAGTACGTCGCCTATCAGATCGAGACCCGGACCACGCTGCAGACGCCGGAAGCCTTCGGCGCCCTGCCGATCCGCTCCGATGGCATCGATGTGGTGCGCCTGCGTGACGTGGCCCGCACGGAACTCGGCTCGAAGAGCACGGATGTGCGCGTGTCCTTCAACGGTCAGGGCGGCATCTTCCTCGGTATCATGCCGACACCTTCCGCCAACCCGCTGGATACGGCACAGGGCATCCGCGATGCACTGCCGAAGCTGCAGGAAAACCTGCCTGAGGGCATGTCGGTCGTCGTTACCTATGACTCGACCCAGTTCATCAGCGCCTCGATCACCGAAGTGTTCAAGACCATCGGCGAAGCCGTGGTCATCGTGATTCTGGTGATCCTGCTGTTCCTCGGGTCCTTCCGCTCGGTGATCATTCCGATTGTGACCATCCCCCTGTCGCTCATCGGTGTGTGTTTCTTCCTCTGGGCGCTGGGCTATTCGCTCAACACCCTGACGCTGCTGGCCATGGTGCTCGCCATCGGCCTCGTGGTGGATGACGCCATCGTGGTGGTGGAGAACATCCACCGGCATCTGGAGGAGGGCCTCAAGCCCATTCCGGCGGCAATCATCGGCATGAAGGAAATCTTCGGGCCGGTGGTGGCCATGACGATCACGCTGGGCGCCGTGTATGCTCCCATCGGCTTTGCTCAGGGGCTGACCGGGGCGCTGTTCCGCGAATTTGCCTTCACGCTGGCCGGTGCCGTGTTCATCTCAGGCTTCGTCGCGGTGACACTGTCGCCGATGATGTCCTCGCGCCTGCTGACGGCGGACCAGAGCCGCTTCCAGAAGTTCGTGGACCGGATCTTCTCGCGGCTCACCGTCTGGTATGGACGCCGCCTCAAGGCGACGTTCAACTACAAGCCGGTGACGCTGCTCGTTGTCATCGGTCTGATGGGCCTGACGGGCTTCATGTTCGTCAAGATCTCCTCCGAGCTTGCTCCGGAAGAAGATCAGGGCGCGCTGTTCTCGCTTGTGACGGCTCCGCAATACGCAACCTCCGACTACACCGAGCTCTACACGAACCAGTTCTATGAACTGACCGATGATGCGCCGGGTGTGGACACGCGGTTCCAGATCGTCGGTTTCGGCGGCACCAACAGCGCGTTTGCGATCTGGGTGCTGAAGCCCTGGGGTGAGCGTGAACAGTCGCAGAAGGAGATCCAGCAGATCGTCCAGGCGGGCCTGCAGAAGTCTGCGGGTGTGGAAGCCTTCGTCTTCGCGCCGGAATCCCTTCCGGGCGGCGGCGGTGGCCTGCCGATCCAGTACGTCCTTCAGACCACCGGCACCGCCGAACAGGTCTATGAAGTGGCGGAACAGGTGAAGCAGCGTGCCATCGCCTCGGGCCAGTTCATCGTGGTGCAGAACTCGATGTCCTTCGAAAAGCCCCGGACCACGGTCACCATCGACCGCGACCGTGCAGCTGCTCTGGGTGTGCCGGTTTCGACCATTGGTCAGACCCTCAACATCCTTGTGGGTGATGCCCAGGTTGCCAAGTTCGACCGTGATGGCCGCGCTTACGAAATCATCCCGCAGGTGGAAAAGCAGTTCCGCATGAACCCGGAACGGCTGGGCGAACTCTATGTTCGCTCGGCGAGCGGGGCGATGGTGCCGCTGTCCTCCGTGGTGAAGATCGAGACCAATGCAACGGCCGTGGCCGAAGAGCAGTTCAACCAGCTCTATTCGGCAACGCTCTCTGCCCTGCCGATGCCGGGCGTGACCACGGGTGACGGCCTTGCGACCCTGCAGCAGATTGCCCGCGAGGAAATGCCGGAAGGCTTCTTCGAGGACTATGCCGGCCAGTCGCGCCTTGAGGTGAACGAAGGCAACACCATCATCATGGCCTTTGGCCTCGCCATCATCGTGATCTATCTCGTGCTCGCCGCCCAGTTCGAAAGCTTCCGCGATCCCTTCATCATCATGATGTCGGTGCCGCTGTCAATTTTCGGTGCCGTGGTGCCGCTATTCATGGGGGCGGGAACGCTCAACATCTACACGCAGGTGGGCATGATCACGCTTGTGGGCCTGATCACCAAGCACGGCATTCTCATGGTCGAGTTTGCCAATGCCCAGCGTGAGCAGCACGGCCTGAGCAAGCAGGAGGCGATGATCGAAGCAGCGCGTGAGCGTCTGCGCCCGATCCTCATGACCACCGGCGCCATGGTGCTGGGCGTCCTTCCGCTCGTCATGTCGGAAGGTGCCGGCGCTGCGGCCCGCTACTCGATCGGTCTGGTGATCAGCACGGGCCTTGCGGTCGGTACGCTCTTCACCCTGTTCGTCGTGCCGATGTTCTACATGTACATCGGCCACGGCGACCACAAGAAGACGGACGAGGACGATGAGGTGCCCGCAGCCGGCCACCACAAGCCTGTAGGCCATGGCAATGCCCATGGCGCAGGCGAGGGCCCGGCAACGGCCTGATTTGAACCTTGAGCCTTGAATGATTGGACGCCGCCCCCCACAAAGGGGCGGCGTTCCCGCTTGTCCTGCAAGCCACCAGCCCCCTGCCCAATCAGGATGACGCCATGGCCAAATACGAATTCCGCATGCAGCGCCTGTTTGTGGAGGCTGCGCTTGCCCCGGATGCAGAAATTGCTGCTGACAAGACGCAGGCCAATTACCTTCTCAACGTACTGCGGCTCGCAGAGGGCGATGAGGTTTTGCTGTTCAACGGCCGGGACGGCGAATGGCGCGCGCGCCTGAAGCTGCCCAGCCGCAAGAGCGTCCTGCTTTGCCCGCATGAGCAGACGCGGCCGCAGCCGTCCTCTGACGGCCTCGTTTATCTCTTCGCGCCGTTGAAGCACGCCCGCCTCGACTACATGGTGCAGAAGGCGGTGGAGATGGGAGCGGCGCGGCTGGTGCCGGTCATCACCGCGCACACCCAGGCTGCCCGCGTCAACACAGAACGCATGACTGCCAATGTGATCGAGGCGGCCGAGCAATGCGGCATCCTAGGCCTTGCCACGGTCGAGGAGCCCCGGGCTCTGGCTGCCGTGCTGGCGGACTGGACGGCGCGGGAAGGGGAGCGGCGGATCATCTTCTGCGACGAAAGCGATGATGGCGCCAACCCGCTGCAATTGCTCTCATCCCTCAGGGATGAAGGGGGTGCCACTGTGCCGCCAGCTGTCCTGATCGGCCCGGAAGGCGGCTTTTCGGCAGCCGAACGCGCGCAGCTGAAGAGCCTTCCCTTCGTCACCGCCATTCCGCTCGGCCCCCGGATCCTGCGCGCCGACACGGCCGCTGTGGCCGCGCTGGCGGTTGTTCAATCGGTAATTGGCGATTGGTAACCCCATTCATCAAACAAGTTTGATTGTGTGGCGCGCAGGCCCCCGGTAATGTGCGCGCCGATCTCAAGTTTGAAAGACGACGCATGGCCCGCGATACCGTTGATTCCACCCCGATTTCGGGCGCCCGTGAACTCGCTGAACATCTGGAGTCGGGCTGCAAGCCGGAGGACGGCTTCCGCCTTGGCACCGAGCACGAGAAGTTTCCCTTCTACAAGGCGGATTTCTCTCCGGTTCCCTATGAGGGGCCGCGCGGCATCGAGGCCCTGCTGACGGGCATGGAGACCATGCTGGGCTGGGAGCGCATCTCGGACCGTGACAAGATCATCGGCCTTGCCGATCCGGTTGCCGGCGGCGCCATTTCCATCGAGCCGGGCGGGCAGTTCGAGCTGTCGGGTGCGCCGCTCGACAGCCTGCACCAGACCTGCCGCGAGACCCATGCGCATCTGGCGCAGCTGCGCGAGATCGCCGAACCGCTCGGCATCGGCTTCCTGGGCCTTGGCTTCACGCCGGACTGGCGGCGGGACCAGATCCCTGTCATGCCCAAGTCGCGCTATGCGATCATGACCAACTACATGCCGAAGGTCGGCTCGCTCGGCCTCGACATGATGTACCGCACCTGCACCATTCAGGTGAATCTCGACTTCTCCAGCGAAGCCGACATGGTGAAGAAGCTGCGCGTCAGCCTGGCGCTGCAGCCGGTGGCCACCGCCATCTTCGGCAATTCGCCCTTCACGGAAGGCAAGGTGAATGGCTTCCAGTCGTTCCGCGCCGAAATCTGGAAGGACACGGACGCCGACCGCACCGGGCCGATGCCTTTTGCCTTCGAGGACGGCTTCGGCTTTGAAGCCTACGTGAACTGGGCCATCGACGTGCCGATGTATTTCGTCAAGCGCGGCGATACCTATCACGATGCGACGGACACCACCTTCCGCCAGTTCATGAACGGGGCGCTGAAGGACCGGCTGCCGGATGGGCTGCCGACCATCGGTGACTGGAACAACCACCTGTCCACCCTGTTCCCGGACGTGCGCCTGAAGAAATATCTGGAGATGCGCGGCGCGGATGGCGGCCCCTGGCGCAAGATCTGCGCGCTGCCCGCGCTCTGGGTGGGCCTGCTCTATGACAAGGGCATCCTTGAGGATGCCTGGCAGATGGTGAAAGACTGGACGGCGGAAGAGCGCCTTGCCCTGCGCAACGGTGTGCCCATCCATGGTCTTCAGACGCCGTTCCGAAAGGGCAAGGTGCTGGATCTCGCCCGCCAGATGACGGCCCTGTCGCTGGAGGGCCTGAAGCGCCGCGCAAGGCTTAATGACGGCGGACAGGACGAGCGGGTGCATCTGGCAACCGTGGAAGAGACGCTTGCCCTCGGCATTTCCCCGGCTGACCAGATGCTGGCGAAGTTCCACGGCGAATGGCAGGGCGATGTGACCCGCGCTTATGCGGATTACGCCTACTGACAAGGCCCGTTTGACCGGCCCGGACTTCAACTCCCTGTTGATGGACGGGCCGGGCGGGGCTCAGGCGCAACGCGCCATTTGACGTCTGCCGCCGTTGCGCGGATCATGGGGAAGGCTCACGATCCGGTGCGAGGCATTATGAACGGCATGGCAGGACATCCCTTCTCCTTCGATCCCGCACAGGTTGTCGATGCTGTGCGCCAGCAGTTCGGCCTCAACGAGGCGGATGTGGCCCGGGCCATGGGGGCGCTGATCCCCACCGCCTTCACCGGCCTGAAGCACACGACGGCCGCGCCCAACGCGTTCCAGTCCTTCATGAGCTTCCTGCAGGGACAAGCGCCGTCCGTGATGGCCGAGCCCTTCTCGGCGGCGCCCGTGCCGTGGTTCTATGGCTCCGATCCGCTGCAGAAGGCGGTGGCATCGCAGATTTCGGCTTTCACGGGCGTGCAGCAGGAGGCGGTGGCCGCGCTCATGCCCGTTGCCGCAACGCTGGCGCTTGGGAATGTGGCCCGGCCTTTCCTGCAAGGGCAGGCGCGAGATTTGCTGGATGCCTTCATGGCCGGTTATGCCCGCGGCCGCCCGAAGCCCATGCCGGGTGTGGCGATGATGGCGGGCTATGGCGAAGCGGTGCAGTCGTTCTGGTCGGGCTTCTTCGGTTCTGCCGCCGATGCGGCCAGCAAGGCGGCCAGCTTCTGGGGGATGCCTGCCGCAGGGCAGGGCGGCAGCGCGCAGCCTGCGCCGGCTCCAGCCGCGCCCGAGGCTCCAGCCCGCCCGGCGGCGGCACGAAAGCCTGAACCGGCTCCTGCTCCTGAAAGCGCACCCGAGCCGGAGGTGGCCGCACAGGCGGCGGCGCCGGGTGCATCCATTGTTGAAGACTGGCTGTCCGCCGGGCGCGCCTTTCAGGAAAACCACATGAAGGCGATCGAAGGCCTGTTCGAGCGTTTCGGCCCCTCTGCCTTGCCGGGCCGGGCGTGAGATAAAAAAAAGGCCCGCCGGGGGAGGCGGGCCAGGTATTGTCGGCAAGGCAATCGCCGACGGGGTAGGGCGATGGACCAGACCTCGAAGCCTGCGCGGGGGGGACAGCGGCAGGCGAGATCCCGTCCATCAGTCTCAGGCAGCCATCTGCGGGCCTGCGTTGGATGCTGCAAAGACCGGTGCGGTCTTCTGAGGCTGCGGGATCAGCACGATGCTGGCCGGAACCTGTGCCTGCGGTGCCTGTGCATTGCTCCGGGAGGCCTTGGTCAGGGCAAACGACGGATCACGGAAGAAGGGCGCCGCAAGTGCTTCGCGAACATCCCCCCTTGTCAGCCCGATATCCGCGAGCTGAGCATCTGTGAGGTCATTGAGTTTGCCCGCCTGATGGCGGTTACGCAGCACGCGCCATGCTCGCGCTGCGATACCGGCGATGCGGTGGATCAGCTGCGTCTTGAGCGGGGCGTACATGGCGTCAAACTCCTTCGTCTCCGGGAGGCCTCGCTCCCGTCATGGTCTGTCATATTCTTCCGGTCGAGCTCAGTAGTTTTACGCTCTTCCGATAGGGGGACCATGTCAGAGCCGCTTGAATTTATCTAACGAATGTTTTTAATGGATTTGATCAATGTTGGTGATGGAAAGGCCGCGGATGCAGGAAAAGTCCTGTATTTCTGCGTCTTTGGCGGCTGTATGGCGAGGGTTTGATGCTCGATCTCGATCAATTGCGCACATTTGTGGCCATCGCCGAATATGGCAGCTTCACCCGCGCGGCGGAGATGGTGCACAAGACCCAGTCCGCCGTGTCCATGCAGATGCGGCGGCTGGAGGAGCGAATCGGCCGCCCCATCTTCATGCGCGAGGGGCGCCTGTCGCGTCTCACCGAAGAGGGGGAGAAGCTGCTGCACTATGCCCGCCGTCTGGTGCAGCTGAATGACGAGACGCTGGCCGCCTTCGACGAAACCGAAGTGCAGGGCATGGTGCGGCTGGGCACGCCCGATGATTATGCCGACCGTTTCCTGCCGGAAATTCTGGCGCGGTTCTCCCGCTCCAATCCCAAGGCCGAGGTCAGCGTGGTCTGTGCCCCGACTGCCAACCTCATCGATCTCGTCGTCGCCAATGAGCTGGATGTGGCGATCATCACCCACGTGGAAAAGCCCGGCGGCCAGCGCGACGAGGTGATCCGGCGCGAGCCGCTGCTCTGGGTCACCTCAGCCCGCCATGCGGTGGAAAACGAGGACGTGTTGCCGCTGGCGCTTGGCCGTGCCACCTGCGGCTGGCGGCGTGCGGCGCTTCTGGCGCTGCGCTCGGTCGGGCGGGAGCACCGGCTGCTTTATTCCAGCTGGAACTCCACCGCCGTCGGTGCTGCCGTTCTGGCGGGTCTGGCAGTCTCGGTGCTGCCCGAATCGGCTCTGCGTCCCGGCATGAGGGTGCTGGCGGAAGCTGATGGCTTTCCCAAGCTGCCGGAGTGCGAAATTGCCGTCATGCGCTCCTGGCACCAGCATTCCCGTGTGACGGAAGCGCTGGTGGAACACATCATCTCGTCTCTCGACAACCTGTCGGTGCCGCAGGCGGCGGAATAGGCCTGCCGCTTACCGGCTGCGCAGCATGATTACATTGCCGGCGATGACGAGGACGAGGCCGAGCAGGGCAGCGAAGGTCCAGACATAGCCTTCAAAGATGGTGGAGACCGTCAGCGCCACCACGGGGAAGATGACCGTGGAATAGCCCGCCCGCGCCGGGCCGATACGGCCGAGCAGCGTCAGGTAGGAGGCAAAGGCCAGCACGGAAGCGATGATCGACAGATAGGCGAGGCTGCCGAGATAGGTGAGTGTCGGCTCCACCGCGAAACTGTCGCCGCGCAGCAGGCTGAACGTGCCGAGCAGCGCCGCGCCATAGATCATGCCCCATGTGGTGGCGGATGTGATGCTGATGCCCGCCGTCTGGTTGGATGAAGACACCATGTTGCCGAGGCAGAAGGACAGGGTGCCGGCCGTGCACAGGGCAAGGCCCTTCAGCGCATCAAGGTTCAGTTCAGCCCCTGCAATCTGCGGCCAGAACATCAGGGCAATGCCGGAAAAGCCGATGAGCCCGGCGCCCAGAATGATCAGCTTCGGCCTCTGCCGGAACAGCACCACGCCGAGAATCAGATTGAAGACGGAAGCCAGCGAGAACACCACTGCCAGCAGGCCGGAGGGCAGATATTTGGCGCCGTAATAGAACAGGGTGAAGTTGGTGGAGAAGATGAAGAGCCCGAGCGCGGCAAAGCGCAGATGGGTGCGGAGCGGAAAGGCGAGCCTTTGCCTGCGGATCAGGCTCCAGCCCAGCATCACCGATGCGGCGAGCACGAAGCGCCAGAAGACGGAAACTTCGGGGGCCACATTCGCCACCTGCCCCTTCATGGCGATCCAGCTGAAGCCCCAGGAAAAGACGGTGAGGCCATAAAGGCCAAGGTCCTTCGAGGTCAGCGGGGAGGCGGGGGCGGCAATCCGGCTTTCAGCCATCGTCATCTCATGTCTCTCTTCTGCCGGGTGTCCGGGCCGGGAGAATGCGCCGTAGACGCGGGAATTTCAAATGATAGTCGTTGAAGCAACCGATCTGGTTTGTGAATGGAACCTGAGGGAAGCTTCAGGTCCTGTGATGCCAGATTGGCTGATATCCGCCAGAAAGGGCCGCTAGAGACAGCGCCGGGGTGATGACATGAAGGCGAGAGACGGGGCTCGTGGCCGCATATCCGTCCGGGCTCCAGCGCAGCATGCGGCCTGACTTGAGGGCGAGAAATCCGGCTCCGTCCGTCAGCATGGTACCATCCGGCAGGGACGTGAGAGCCGCGCCATCAGCAGGCTTGCCCTGCCAGCGCGGGCCGCGCTCGGGTGCCAGCTGCCGGTCCATCCAGTCCGCGCCGGGCACGGCCTCAAGGCCAAGATACCGGGCCGCCGCCGTGGCATAGGCCTGCGCCTCTACCCGTCTGCATTCAAAGCAGGGCCGGTGCCCGGCGGCAAGAGCCGTCACCTCATCCAGGAAGAACAATTCCGTATAGCCCGCTCCCATCACCTGACGGCGGCGGTTCTTGAAGGAGAGGACGCAGCAGATCCAGCGCCGGGAGGCTTGTTGCCGCCGGATCGTCCGGGTTTGCGGATCATGGATCTGGCCGCCCCGGTTGCCCATCAGCAGGCCCCGGCAAGGGTGAGAGACGAGCTCTCCATCGGGCCAGACCCGGTTCTGCAACGGCATCGTCGTGTTCTCCATTCAAAGGGAGGGCTGCGGACAGTGCGTCGTCTTCCCTTGACTAAGACAGCGATACTGCCACATTCGCCAGCGCTGCCGATATCTGCCGGAGACCCCATGCACGTTCTTGTCATCGAAAACTATCCGCTCACGCATCACGGCCAGGTTGGCCGCGCCCTTCAGGATGCGGGGGCCGAAGTGACCGTGGTGAAGGCCTTCGAGGGGGAACCGGTGCCGCAGCGCGCTGAGCGTTTCTCCGGCCTTGCCGTCTTTGGCGGCGGGCAGAACGCGCTGGATGACGAGGGCTCGCCCTTTTTACCGCAGATCTGTGATCTGATCCGCGACTTTCACGAGGAGCAGAGGCCGGTGCTGGGCATCTGCCTTGGCTCGCAGCTCGTTGCCCGGGCCTTCGGCGGGCGCAACATCATCGGCAGGCCCATCGAGTTCGGCTGGCATGACGTGACGCCAACCGATGCGGGCAAGGCGGATCCGGTGCTGTCGGCGCTGGGGGAGGGTGCGCCGCTGTTCCACTGGCACAATGACACGTTTGATCTGCCCGAAGGCGCGGTGCATCTGGCCACAAGCGCCCAGACACGTCATCAGGCCTTCCGCATGGGCGCGGCGACCTATGGCATCCAGTTCCATTTCGAGGCGGCCGAGCCCGAAGTGCGCGACTGGTCGCGGGATTTCGCCGGCATGATAGCTGAGAACACTCCGGATTGGGCGCAGCGGCTGGAAGCCGAGATTGCCCGGCACGCAGCCCACGCCGATACCACCGGCGCCCGCCTTGCCGCCAACTGGGTCCGCCTGCTCAGGTGAGGCGGACCCGGCCGGGCTGTCAGCGCCAGCGGTCGGCGAAGTCAGCGGGCAGCAACAAGTTGTGGCGGCCCAGATCCTTGACGTTGCGCTCGCCGCAAAGCGCCATGGTGATGTCCAGCTCCTTGTGGATCACCTCAAGGGCCCGCGTCACCCCGGCCTCGCCCATGGCGCCCAGACCGTAGACAAAGGCGCGGCCGATCATGGTGCCCTTGGCGCCGAGGGCCAGCGCCTTCAGCACGTCCTGACCGGAGCGGATGCCGCTGTCGAGATGGACCTCGATCTTGTCCCCCACCGCATCCATGATCTTCGGCAGGGTCCGGATGGAACTGAGGGCGCCGTCGAGCTGGCGGCCGCCGTGGTTGGACACGACGATGGCATCGGCCCCCACATCCAGCGCCTTCTTCGCGTCTTCCGCATCCAGAATGCCCTTGAGGATGACCGGCCCGTCCCACCACTTGCGGAACTCGCGGATGCGGTCCCAGTCCAGCGACGGGTCGAAGGATTCCGCCGTCCAGGTGCTGAGTGAGGAGGGATTGGTCACGCCCTTGGCATGGCCGACGATGTTGCCGAAGAAGCGCCGTTTGGTCTGCAGCATTTCCAGGCCCCAGGGTACCTTGGTGGCCAGGTTCAGGATCGAGGAGGGCGTCAGCTTTGGGGGCGCGCTGAGCCCGTTCTTCAGGTCCTTGTGGCGCTGGCCCAGCACCTGCAGATCGACAGTGATCACCAGCGCCGAGCATTTGGCCGCCTTGGCGCGGTCAAACAGGCGGCGCATGAAATCGTCGTCCTTCAGGGTATAGACCTGAAACCAGAACGGCTTGCTGGTGTGCTCGGCCACGTCCTCGATGGAACAGATCGACATGGTGGACAGGGTGAAGGGCACACCGAATTTTTCGGCCGCGCGCGCGGCCTTGATCTCGCCGTCGGCAGACTGCATGCCGCAGAGCCCGACCGGGGCCAGCGCCACGGGCATGGTGCAGTCCTGCCCAGCCATCTGCGATGCGGTGCTGCGGCCTGCCATGTCGACAGCCACACGCTGGCGCAGGCGGATCTCGTCAAAGTCCGAGGAGTTCTCGCGGAATGTCTGTCCGGTCCAGCTGCCGGTCTCCGCATAGTCGTAGAACATCCTTGGCACACGGCGCTTGTACAGCCGCTTGAGGTCTTCGATCTCGGTAATGATGGGCATGCTTTCAGATCCTTCCCAAGGTGGCGGGACTGCGGTCCGGGTTTCACGTCTGGCGGGCGGCCGCCGGTTTGGCTGATGATTTGGCCTTGGCGCGCCGGGGTTTCGGCAGGCTGGCAATGCGCTGATCAAGCCTGAGGTTCGACAGGGCGCTGCGGGCGCCTTCCTGCCCGGCCTCCGTCAGCGCGCGGCGCACAAAGGCAATGTGTGCTTCTGCGGCCTGCCGCGCGCCTTCGCTGTCGCCGGCGGTCACTTTGGCGAGGATGGTCCGGTGCTGGTCCAGCAGCGCCTCGCGGGCGCCGGGATGGCGGAAGAGCTTTTGCTGGCTGAAGTAGACGCCGGTTTCCAGCAGGCGGTAGCAGGCCCTGAGCGTGTGCAGCAGGATCATGTTATGGGCAGCTTCACCGATCGCCTGATGAAACTCCACGTCAAGCCGCGCCTCGGCCTCATGGTCTTCCGCCTCGAAGGCAGCGGCCATGGCTTCGACAATGCGCGTCAGCAGGGCGTGATCGGCAGCGGTAGACCTTGCCGCTGCCTTGGCTGCTGCAAGGCCTTCAATGTCGCTGCGGAAGTCGAGATAGTCCTCAATGGCGGCAGGATGGCGGGCGATGAGATCCACCAGCGCTTCAGAAAACACCGAACCGGTCAGGTCGGCCACATAGGTGCCGCCGCCCTGGCGGCTCACCACAAGCCCGCGCTCTTCCAGCGTCTTCAGGGCCTCACGCAGGATCGGCCGCGACACATCCACCAGATCCACCAGCTCCCGCTCGGGCGGCAGCCGGTCGGCCGGGCGCAGCACGCCATTGAGGATCAGAAGCTCGATCTGATCCACCACGGCATCGGCGGTACGGGCATGATTGACCTTGGCGAACATGCGGCATCCCTTTCTCTTGCGATAATTGGTCAAATTTTTTGTCCAATTGCAAGTTCTACCTTTGCATGAGCCCTTACATTGTGTCGCAGCTTGCCTCCGTCGCAATTTTGCGCATGACAGATGCGAGGATCCTGCGCCACTTTGAGGCAGGAAGACGGGGGCAAGAATGAACGCGGACGCAAACACGCAGCAGACCGGTGGCTTGCTGCCATTCGGCAAGCATCACCTGAGGGCGGCCGTGCTGGGCGAGCTTCATGCCCGCCCGTTCCGCGCGCTGGAAAGCCCGCGCATCCTGCTGCATTACGCCTTCACCTGTGATTCTCAGGCCATCCGGGATGACCGGATCTGGTTTGCCGATCTCTGCCGCAGCCAGGGCGTCAAGGGGCCGGGGGAGAGCGACCGCTCGCATGTTCTGCCGATGGCGGGTGGCTCCCTGCGCTGGGAGCAGCATTCGGAATTCATCACCTACACCTTTGACGTGGCACCGGATGGCGGTCATCCCTTCGGGCGGATTCCCGCCGGTCATCCCTTCGGATCGGGCTTCCGGGCTCCGGGGCCGATGCTGGTGGCGGCAAGGCTGGATGTCGTGCCGGAAAATGGTCACGACGAGGCTGCGCTGGCCCGGTGGTTCGACCGGGCAAGCCTGGCCGCTCTCCAATCCGAGGAGGGGCGGGCCGTCGCCATGACGGATTTCCGGCAGGACGGCGAGGGGCTAACGCGTATTCTGCTCATCGACAGGGGCATGGCGCCCAGCCAGACCGGCGCGCTGGCGCAGCGTCTCATCGAGGTGGAAACCTACCGCACGCTGGCGCTGCTTGGCCTGCCCATGGCCACGGAGCTCTCGCCGGATGTCCGGCGGATCGAGGAGGAGCTTGTGCAGTTGACCGGGGAGATGCGCGGGGCGTCGGACATGGACAGCAACCGCCACCTGCTGGAGCGTCTCTCCGATCTGGCGGCGGATCTGGAGGCGGGCGCGGCCGCCAGCGCCTACCGCTTCGGGGCGAGCCGTGCCTATCACAGCATTCTCAAGGCACGGCTGGAGACCATCGAGGAAGCCCCGGTTCCGGGCTATCTCGGGCTGGCTTCCTTTCTCGCACGCCGGATTGCCCCGGCCATGCGCACCATCGAGTCTGTGGAGAACCGGCAGATCAACCTGTCACGCAAACTTGCCCGCGCCACGACGCTGCTGCGCACGCGGGTGGATGTGGACATGGAGCGCCAGAACCGGGATCTGCTCGATTCCATGAACCGCCGCGCCCGGCTGCAACTGCGCCTGCAACAGACGGTGGAGGGGCTCTCGGTGGCCGCCGTCAGCTACTATGTGGTGGGGCTTGTGGGCTATCTCGCCAAGGGCCTGAAGGAAGCGGGTGTGCCCATGCCCGATCCGGGACTGGTCTCGGGGATGTCGGTGCCGCTGGTGCTGCTCGCCGTCTGGTGGACCGTCCGTCGCATCCGGGCGCATCACACGGATACAGGGGAGCCGCATTGAGGGGGTGGAGTTAGACCGTGTCCCCTCCGTCGTCATACCGGACGAAGCGAAGCGGAGATCCGGTACCGGTGAGCCGAGGTGCTTCGGCTCTCTTCCTTCGTTCAACCAACTTGCACCCCGGCTCACCGGTCCCGGCTCGCGCTGCGCTTGGCCGGGATGACGATCGAGAGGTCCTGAGCTGCATGAAAACGCAAAAGGCCGGGCGCTGGGCCCGGCCTTGCAAGTCCGCAGATACGGATCACTTGGTTGAACCGTCCTCGTTGAACTGGTTCATGTAGGCGATCACGTCGAGGACTTCCTGATCCTTCTTGAGACCGGCAAAAGCCATCTTCGTCTTTGGGATCAAACCTTTCGGGTTGGCCAGATAGGTGTGCAGGGTCTCTGCGTCCCACACCTTGCCACCGGCACCGAACTCGGTCATGGCCGGAGAGTATTTGAACTCGGCAATCGCGGCGACCGGGCGCCCGACGATGCCGTTCAGTTCCGGCCCGACCTTGTTCTTGGCACTCGCGCCAACTTCATGGCAGGCCATGCACTTCTTGAAGACCTTTTCGCCCGCAGCGGCATCGCCGTCTGCACGTGCCCCCGTCGCCGCAGCAGCCAGCATGGCTGCAGCAAGCACTACATATTTCATCGCGTTTCTCCCTCAGTCACGGCCGCCAAGCCGGTCACAGAGAAGATATTCTACTCTTTTCAAGCTGCAAGCGGGTGCGTCACTGTGGCTCATACGCAGAGCTACGCCGTCAGCCCGCCGCGCGCTCCATGCTGCCGAGCCAGCCGGACAGGCCCTCGTCCCAATAGGGCTGCGGGCCGTAGAGCTGGGCCAGAAAGTCGATGAAAACCCGCACCTTGGCCGGCAGGAAGCGCCGGGTGGGATAGACCGCATGCAGGCCCACGTCCTTGGAGGCGCGGTATTGGGGCAGGACGATCTGCAGCTTGCCTTCGCGCAGTTCCGGCCCCACGTCCCAGGTGGAGCGCAGCGCAATGCCGACGCCGGCCAGCACCGCTTCGCGCACCACCTCGCTGGAATTGGTGCGCAAGGGAGCGTCCGTCTTGACGATTTCCAGGCCGCGCGGCCCCATCAGCCGCCAGGGATCCTGCGCGGCGGCGGCAACCCGGACGTGGTTCTCGACGAGATCATCGATGCTCTTCGGCTCGCCATGGCGCTCGATATAGGAGGGAGAGGCGCAAAGCACCCGGTGCACGGGCGCAAGGCGCCGGGCAACAAGGCTGGAATCGGACAGTTCGGCAATGCGGATGGCGAGATCGTAGCCGTCACCGACGATGTCGACGAACTCATCCGACAGGTCGAGGCTGACATAAAGGTCCGGATTGGCTTCGAGGAAGCGGGCGAGATAAGGCGCCACGTGCATGCGGCCGAAGGATGTGGGCGCGCTGACCTTCAGCGTGCCGCGCGCCTGCGCCGATCCCCGTGTCACAAAGGTTTCGGCTTCCTCGACCGAGGCAAGAATGGCGAGAACCCGGTCATAGAAGCCATGGCCGGCCTCTGTGAGGGCAATCTGCCGGGTGGTGCGTTGCAGAAGGCGGGTGCCGAGCTTGTCTTCCAGCCGGCGGATGCGTTTCGACACGACGGCAGGGGAAAGCCCCATCTCCCGTCCTGCGGCCGACATGCTGCCGGCTGTGACGACCCGGGCGAAGATTTCCATATCGGTCAGATTGCTCATTTTATTCCCGCCGGAAAGAGAGCTAGTAAGGGACCGGATATTCCGCTTGCGCCGGTTTTTTGCCAGACTGCCTTTCCGTAAGGCTGACAGAAGGCATTTCCGGGGCGGTGGAGCCGGTCCGTTTGCTGTCTTACGGGCAGGAGGGCAAGAATGGATCACATTTTTGCCGGAGAGGAGAGAAAATGGCCGGACTTGCCATGCCGCAGCCGGATGGCGCCATTCTGGCGCGCCGGGCGGAGATCGTTTCCGCGCTTCAGGCCATCGTGCCGGGAGAGGGTGTGATTGCCGATGACACCGGCATGCGCCCCTATGAGACCGATGCGCTGACCGCCTACCGCCAGATGCCGCTGATCGTCGTGCTGCCGGAAACGGTGGAGCAGGTCGCGGCCGTCCTGCGCTACTGCTATGACAACGGCGTCAAGGTGGTGCCGCGCGGGGCCGGCACCTCGCTCTCCGGCGGTGCGCTGCCGGTGGCCGATGGCGTGCTGATGTCGATGATGAAGTTCAACCGCATCCTCGACATCGACTTTCCCAACCGTGCCGTCACTGTCCAGCCCGGCGTGACCAACCTCGGCATCACCCGCGCCGTGGAGCACGAGGGTTTCTATTACGCGCCGGACCCGTCCTCGCAGATTGCCTGTTCCATCGGCGGCAACATCGCGGAGAATTCCGGCGGCGTGCACAGCCTGAAATATGGCCTCACCACCAACAACGTGCTTGGCCTCGAAATGGTGCTGGTGACGGGTGAGGTCATCCGGCTTGGCGGCAAGCATCTGGATGCGGAAGGCTATGATCTTCTGGCCATGATGACCGGGTCCGAAGGGCTGCTGGGGGTCGTGACGGAAGTGACCGTGCGCATCCTGCAGAAGCCGGAAACGGCCCGGGCGGCGCTGGTCGGTTTCTCGGCCACCGAGGATGCCGGACGCTGCGTGGCCGATATCATCGCCGCTGGCATCATCCCCGGCGGACTTGAGATGATGGACAAGCTGGCGCTGGAAGCGGCGGAGGATTTCGTCCATGCCGGTTATCCGCGCGAGGCCGAGGCGCTGCTGATCGTGGAGCTGGACGGGCCGGAGGCGGAGGTGGACTATCTGCTGGCCCGCGTGGAGGAAATCGCCCGCGCCAACAACTCCGGCTATCTGCGCGTTTCGACGAGCGAAGAGGAGCGGCTGGTGTTCTGGGCCGGGCGCAAGGCGGCTTTCCCGGCGGTGGGGCGCATTTCGCCGGACTATCTGTGCATGGACGGCACCATTCCCCGGCGCGAGCTGCCGCGTGTGCTGGCCGGCATGCGGGCGCTGTCGGAAAAGCACGGGCTCAGGGTCGCCAACGTCTTCCACGCCGGGGACGGCAATCTGCATCCGCTGATCCTCTATGATGCCAATCTGCCGGGCGAACTGGAGGCCGCCGAGGCCTTCGGTGCCGATATCCTGCGGCTTTGCGTCGAGGTGGGCGGCGTGCTGACCGGCGAGCATGGCGTCGGCATCGAAAAGCGCGACCTGATGCCGGAGATGTTCTCCGAGGATGACCTGCGCCAGCAGCAGAGGGTCAAATGCGCCTTTGACGAGCGCCAGCTTCTCAATCCCGGCAAGGTCTTCCCCGTGTTGCACCGCTGCGCCGAGCTTGGCCGCATGCATGTGCACAAGGGGCAGATGCCCTTCCCGGACATTCCGCGTTTCTGAGCAGGTGGAACAGATGACCCCAGACCAGACCACCTTGGCTCCCGGTGCCGCAGCGCTGAAGGCCGTGCGGCCGCGCAATGCGGGAGAATTACGCGATCTTGTGGCCCACGCGGCTGCGGAGGATCTGCCGCTTGAAATCATCGGGCAGGGCTCCAAGCGCGCGCTGGGCCGCCCGGTGCAGGCCGCGCTTGTGGCGGACCTGTCGGCCCTCTCCGGCGTCCTCGTCTATGAGCCCGCCGAACTGGTGCTGACCGCGCTGGCGGGCACGCCGCTGGCGGAGATCGAGGCGGCGGTGGCCGCAGCCGGGCAGGAGCTCTCCTTCGAGCCGATGGATTATGGCCCGCTGCTGGGCGGCACTCCGGCGCGGGGCACGCTGGGGGGCGCACTGGCTGCCAATCTTTCCGGTCCCCGCCGCATCAAGGCGGGCGCTGCCCGTGATCACGTGCTGGGGCTGGAGGCTGTCTCCGGGCGTGGCGAGATCTTCCGGGCCGGCGGCAAGGTGGTGAAGAATGTGACGGGCTACGATCTGCCCCGCGCGCTCTGCGGCTCCTGGGGCACGCTGGCGCTGTCCACCGAACTGACGCTCAAGGTCAATCCACGGGCGGAAACCAGCGTCAGCCTGCTGATCGAGGGGCTGGACGATGCCACGGCGGTTGTCGCCCTCTGCCGGGCGATGGGAACGCCTGCCGAAGTGTCGGCGGCGGCACATCTGCCCGAGGGCCTGTTTGCAAGGCTTGGCCTTGCCGGGCAGGACCGGGGCCGGGCGGTGACGCTGATCCGGCTGGAGGGCTTTGGTCCCTCTGTCGATTACCGTTTTGCCGCGCTGTCCCGCCTGCTGGCTGAGGTCCTGCCGGGCGGGGCTGCCGTGGAGCGGCTGGAGGATTCAGCCTCCCGTGCCGCCTGGGCCGCGATCCGCGATTGCCAGCCCTTTGCGGGCGGCAGCCTGCCGGTCTGGCGCGTGTCGCTGCCGCCAGCTTCGGGGGCAAGATATCTCGCCAGCCTGAAGCAGAGCATTCCGGTGGAAGCCTTCTATGACTGGAGCGGCGGGCTGGTCTGGCTGCAGTGCCTTGATGGCAATCTGCATGACGTGCCCATCCGTGACGCTCTGGCGGACCACGGCGGCGGCCATGCCATGCTGGTGCGGGCGGATGCTAGCGCGCGATCCAGCGTGCCTGTGTTCGAGCCGCAGGAGCCTGCGCTTGCGGCGCTGTCGCGCCGGCTCAAGGCTCAGTTCGACCCCAAAGGCATTCTCAATCCCGGCCGTATCGCGCCGGATCTGTGACCCTTGACCCTCAGGTGATGCATGCAGACCAATTTCACCGCCGAACAGCTCGCAGATCCGCATGTGGCCGAATCGGAGAAGATTCTGCGCAAATGCGTGCATTGCGGCTTCTGCACGGCCACTTGCCCCACCTTCACCCTGCTGGGTGATGAGCTGGATAGCCCGCGCGGCCGCATCTACATGATCAAGGACATGCTGGAAAACGGCCGTCCGGCGGATGAACAGATCGTGCGCCATGTGGACCGCTGCCTGTCGTGCCTGTCCTGCATGACCACCTGTCCGTCTGGCGTGAACTACATGCATCTGGTGGACCATGCCCGTGCCCATATCGAGCAGACCTGGCGCCGCCCGCTGGCCGACCGGCTGATCCGCTCGCTGCTGGCCGCTGTCCTGCCCTATCCCGGCCGCTTCCGGCTGGCGCTGGTGGGGGCCTATATGGGCCGCCCGCTGGCAGGCGCCTTCAAGGCGCTGGGCGGACCCTTTGCCAAGCTGGGCGCGATGCTGTCGCTTGCTCCGTCCAAGGCGCCGGGGCGTGGCCTCTATGAGGCGCCTGGCCGTTTTCAGCCGCAGGCGGGGGCGCGGAAGGGAAGGGTTGCCCTGTTGAACGGCTGCGCCCAGCCGGTGCTGGCCCCGTCCATCAACGATGCCACCATCCGCCTGCTGACGCGGGCCGGATATGAGGTGGTGCTGCCCAAGGGCGAAGGCTGCTGCGGCGCGCTGGTGCATCACATGGGCCGGGAGGAGGATGCGCTCGCCAACGCCCGGCGCAATGTGGATGTGTGGATGCGCGAGGCAGACGGCGAGGGGCTCGACGCCATCCTCATCACCGCCTCCGGCTGCGGCACGACGATCAAGGACTATGGCTTCATGCTGCGCAACGACCCGGCCTATGCGGAGCGGGCGGCGCAGGTGTCCGGTCTTGCCAAGGATATCACCGAGTTCCTGACCGGGCTGGATCTCGGTGCGCCGGTTCGTCCCGGCGGGCTGACCATCGCCTATCACTCCGCCTGTTCCATGCAGCACGGGCAGAAGATCACCCGCCAGCCGAAAGAGCTGCTGAAGGCTGCGGGCTTCACCGTGAAGGATGTGCCGGAGGGGCATCTGTGCTGCGGTTCGGCCGGCACCTACAACATTCTCCAGCCGGAAATCGCCACGCGCCTCAGGGACCGCAAGGTCGCCAACATCCGCAAGACGGTGCCGGATCTGGTGGCTACCGGCAATATCGGCTGCATGACGCAGATCGGAACCGGGATCGATATCCCTGTGGTGCATACGGCGGAATTGCTGGACTGGGCCTATGGCGGGCCTTGCCCGGAAGCATTGCAAGAAAAGGCAGGGGCCGCCACGCACTGAGGCGCGATCAGCTTCCCGGAAGGCCGAGCTGGAGGGGCGTGCGGTCCTTCTCCGCTGGCGGTGGCGTCTCGCCTGCAAGGCGGAGCGTGCGTTCCAGCAGCATTTCATAGATCGGCCGCCCGTTCAGCGCATGGGCGGCGAGCGTTGCGGCGGCGCAGGTGACGAGCACCGGCAGCAGCAGCGGATAGGCGCCCGTCAGCTCCAGAACAAGGACGACAGCCACCAGCGGCGCCCGCACAGATGCGGCAAAGAAACCGCCCATCGCGGCAATGGCAAAGGCCTGCACCGGAAGGTCCGCGCCGGGAAGCAGCAGGCTTGCCACAACGCAGAAGGCAAGGCCCGCACAGGTGGCGATGGAGAGCATCGGCGCGAAGATGCCGCCCGGCACCCCGATGCTGTAGGACACCAGCGCCCCGGCAAAGCGCAGCGCAGTCAGCAGCAGAAGCAGGCCTAGGCCCAGATGATCGGCCGTGACGAAGCTGACCAGCTGGTCACCGCCTCCCGTTGCAAGGGGGAAGGCAATCAGCAGGGCGCCGGTCAGGCCGCCCGCAGCAACAGGCGGCAGCCACCAGAGCCGTTTCGGCAGTTTCTGGGTGGCATCGAGACTGGCGAGGACGGCGCTGTTGAAGCCTGTGCCAAGCGCACCCAGCAGCGCGCCGAGCAGGATGAACAGCGGAAAGCTCAGAACGGGCAGGGCACTGGTGTCGATCTCCAGCGCCGGGCGGGTACCCAGAAGGCCTTCCACCGTGAGGCCGCTGGCGATGCTGGCGAGGATCACCCCCATATAGGTGCGGTAGCCATAGGGGAACTGGCGGCGGGTTTCTTCCACGATGAAGAGGATGGCTGCGAGCGGCGCAGAAAAGGCGGCGGCAAGACCGGCCGCAGCGCCTGCCGCGAGCAATCCGCGCCGGTCATCTGCGGTAAAGCCCAGGCCTTGCGAAATACCTGCGGCGGCGGCGGCCGACATGTGGATCGTCGGGCCTTCCCGCCCAAGAACGAGCCCGGAGGACAGCGCCAGCAAACCGCCGGTGAACTTTGCCGCCAGCACGCGGACCCAGCGCATGGGCCGCAGCCCCTCCATGGCGCCTTCCACTTCCTGAATGCCGCTGCCTGCAGCTTCCGGCGCGATGCGGCGCACGATCAGGGCGGCAAGAAGTGCGGCAAGGGCGGAGATGGCGGCCGTCATGAGGCCCGAGAGCAGCGGGTCCGTCACCGCCAGGCGCAGATCGCGGTACAGGCTGGAGAGGGCATCCACGCCGAGATGAAAGGCTGTGCCCGCCAGCCCGCCGGAGATGCCCACAGCAACGGCTGCCAGCAGATAGACCGCGCCCGCATAGGGAGCGGCAGAGCGCCGGGATCTGGAGAAGGGGAACATGGCCGGGATCTTTCGCGTCAAACGGCAGCAGCCCCGTCCCCGGGGCTGCGCCGCCAGATCAGATGACGATCACCGTCGCACCGACGCCGACGCGCTCGTAAAGGTCGGTCACGTCCTCGTTGCGCATGCGGATACAGCCGGAAGATACGGCATGACCGATGCTCCAGGGCTCGTTCGAGCCGTGAATGCGGTAGAGCGAAGAGCCCAGATAGAGCGCCCGGGCGCCCAGCGGGTTGTTCGGCCCGCCCGCCATGAAGGTGGGCAGTTCCGGGCGGCGCTTGCGCATGGAAGCCGGCGGGCGCCAGTCCGGCCATTCCGCCTTGCGGGTGACCTTGTGGGTGCCGGCCCACTCAAAGCCCGGCTTGCCGACGCCGATGCCATAGCGGCGTGCTGTCCCGCCCGCCTGCACCAGATAGAGATAGCGGGTGTTGGTATCCACCACGATGGTGCCCGGCTTGTGGGGGCCGGTGTAGTCTACCACGGCAGGCAGGAATTTCGGGTCGATCTGGCGGGTGGCCTGCGGTGCCTTGCGGGCAGGCTCGGCATGGGCCAGCTGCACGGGGGCAGGCTGCCTGCTGCTGAAGGAGAACCAGCTCTGCTGCGGCGGCTGCGGCCTTGGCGGCTGAATGCCATGGGGGCGCAGCTGCAGCAGCCAGGGTTCTGCCAGATCCGGGCTCAGGATCACCGGCGGCGGGGTGGCACGGCCGGCACTCTGGGCCATGGCGCTTGGTGTGGCCGCGGGCACCAGTGCAAGGGCACTGAGAAGCCCGGCGGCAGTCAGGGTCCGTATCCGCTTCATTGGCGTTACTCGCAAACAGATAGCCTTCAAGCCGGAGACCGGCATTCGTTCAAATTTTAGGTATCTGACCGCGTGGAAAGGGTGAACGGCGCGCTAACCAGTCCGGCAATCTGGAATCAAGGTAAAGGAGCGGTTTGCGGATATGGTGAACGGCTGGTTACCCGGCCGGATGCGAGGGGCCTGATGGCTCAGGGCTGGATCCGCCGCCGGGCGTCCCGCACGACCACCGGCAGCACCTTCTCTGCCTCGGAAGGGGACATGCCAGGCTTGATGCGCGGGTCATAGAGCATGTTCAAGATAAGCTGGTCGAAAACGGTGAAGCGGTTGTGGCGCGAGCTGTCGTTGAAGACCGAATGCACAAGCCGGTCATCATCATTCATGGGGCCGAGTCCCTGCAGCAGCTCTTCCACCAGACAGCGGCGGAACAGGAAGTCGCCCTCATCGGAGACAATGACGGCACGGGAGTTCTTGATGCCCCGGCGCCCGGACTCCACCCGCACAAGGCAGCGGCCCGGCGC
This sequence comes from Pannonibacter sp. Q-1, assembly GCF_054073275.1. Taxonomy (NCBI): domain Bacteria; kingdom Pseudomonadati; phylum Pseudomonadota; class Alphaproteobacteria; order Hyphomicrobiales; family Stappiaceae; genus Pannonibacter; species Pannonibacter sp. Q-1. The sequence continues at coordinate 524,037 of NZ_JBSXNB010000001.1, read as the reverse complement.
ATCAGCGGTCATGTCCTTGTAGACCGACTGGCGCACCACGTCCTCATACTGGTGCCGGTCAACGATGTAGACGTCAAAGTTCGGCTCTTCGGTGGCGCTGGCCACCTGGATCGAAATGCCTGCGATCTTGCGGTCCATTTCGGCAATGAAGGCCTCGACTTCGGCCCGGCGGTCCTTGTGCGACAGGCTGAAGATGCGGAAACGGACGGGCTTGGCGAATTTCTTCACCAGGTAGGGCTGCCAGCTCCAGGTGCGGTATTCGAGGCCGAAGACGGTCGCGTTGAAGCCGGTCACAAGTTCCTCTGTGGTGAAGGTATCCGGCTGCGCCACAGCCTTGCCGGCGAGGCTGCCGGCAAGCAGAAGGGCAAGACATGTGATGGAAATGCGCGGCATCTGAAACTGCTTCACCGGGCTGCGGGACCTTCCTGACGCGGCGTTAACCATCCACGCCGGCGGACTTTAATCGTTTGCGCCACAGCTTGAAAACCAAAATCGCATCAATGGCCTGAATCCGTATCATCTGCGCGTTTCAACGGAACCCGGGAACATTTCCTTAAACATCGGCGGATATAAATCAGCCCCAGGATGGGCAATCTCCTACAGTATTTGCGTGATGGCAGGAGCAGTTATGGCGGCGGCAAAACGTGCATTCCGGGTTGAAAGTCTTTTCCGTGATGCGACGGCTGCAGCGCAGCCAGAAAGACTGGAGGAATACCGCCATCAGGAACTGATGGCGGAGATTCGGGCGCTCAAGTCGCTCGTGCAGGGCAACGAGCCTGCAGACAGCAAAACCATCAGCGATCAGGTGCTGAAGGAGTTCCGCAAGGAACTCAATGAAGCTGCCAAGCTGAAGGCTGAACTTGACGCGATCTATGAGGCGATCAACGCCACGAAGAAGGAAATCGCAGCCCTGCACCACACCACCGGGTCGGAAGGTGAGGAGATGGCGCGCGTTTCCAACGAGCTGGATGCCGTTGTCGAGGGCACCGAGGGTGCCACGGAAAGCATTCTGTCCGCAGCCGAGTTCATCGACGAGACCGCCAACACCCTGTCGGCCCGCGTGAGCGGCCATGACCGTGAAATGGCGCAGGATATCCAGGAAAAGGTCATCCTGATTTTTGAAGCCTGTAACTTCCAGGATCTGACCGGCCAGCGCATCACCAAGGTGATCAATACCCTGCGCTTCATTGAAGAGCGCATCATCGACATGATGAACATCTGGGGCGGTATCGAGAGCTTCAACGACTTCGAGGTCAAGATGCGGGCGCAGGCCGAGGGCGACGCCGCTCTGCTCAACGGCCCCTCGCTCAAGTCCGACATGGATGTGGCCACCCAGGACGACATCGACGCCCTGTTCGCCTGATCCTTCCGGGCTTCACAAGATCACAAAGCCGGCCTTCGCGCCGGCTTTTCTGTTTGCGGCGCGGATGAAAAGCATATAGAACAAAAAAAGAACAAAAATCCCAGATGCGGGAGGCAGGAATGGATGGTCTGATCGAGGGGCCGGATGGCCAGCACCGCTGCAAGTGGTATGGCGGGCTGGAGGATTACCGCATCTATCACGATGAGGAATGGGGCTGGCCCGTTACGGATGATCACCGCCTGTTCGAGAAGATCTGCCTCGAAGGCTTCCAGTCCGGCCTGTCCTGGCTGACGATCCTGCGCAAGCGTGAAGGCTTCCGCGCGGCTTTTGCCGGGTTTGATTTCAACAAGGTGGCGGAGTTCGGAGAGGATGACATTGCCCGCTGCCTCGCGGATACGGGCATCGTACGCCACCGTGGCAAGATCGTCTCCACCATCAACAACGCCCGGCGCGCGATCGAGCTGAAGGCCGAGTTCGGGTCTCTGGCGGCCTATTTCTGGCGTTTCGAGCCGAAGCCGGAGGCACGTCCCTTGCGCTGTGACCGGGCGACGCTGTCGCAGATCACCCAGTCAGCGGAAAGTGTGGCCCTGTCCAAGGATCTCAAGAAGCGCGGCTGGAGTTTTGTCGGGCCGACCACCGTCTATGCCTTCATGCATGCCATGGGCCTTGTGAACGATCACCTTGAGGGCTGCTGCCGCCGTGCGCCGCTGGAAGCACACCGTGCCACATTCGCGCGGCCGGTTGCCATGCCGGCCTGATCCGCCGGGCAGCTTTCAGCGTACATCTCATACCGTGAAGCTGTTGCAGAAACGGTTGCCGGTGCCGCAGCCCCCCGCGCGGCGCACCGGTCTTCCCCCGATGAGACTGGCCGCCTTGCGCTCTCTAGCCCGCAAGGCGGCCATTTTTCAGGGTCTCACCTTTTCCGCCAGCGGATCGAACAGGCGGTTGGTGCTGCGGAAGATGTAGTCCGGCGTCTCGACGCTGACCGTCTGGGCGCCATGCTCGATCAGCTTCTGGGCGCAGTCGGCCACCTGATCCTTGGGGCAGAGCAGGGCGAGAACCGTTTCGTCGGCCGGATGGCCGAAGGCGAGTTCAGCTCCCAGCGGCAGCACGGCCTTCACCGCGCCGCGCGGATCGGTGACGAGCGCCCGGACGATGCGCAGGCCCCTTGCGGTTTCTTCAGCCGCCACCCGGTCCAGAATGGTGCGGGCTGCTCCCAGTGCCGTGCCGCTCCAGTCCGCCTTCAGCGAAGCGACCAGATGGGCCTGGCTCTTCAGGATGACGCCGTCTTTCAGGATCTTCAGCGCGTTGGCTTCCAGCGTCGAGCCGGTGGTGGTGATATCGACGATGAGTTCCGCAGAGCCGACGGCAGGCGCGCCTTCCGTGGCGCCGGCGCTCTCGACGATCCGGTAATCGGCAATGCCCTGACGGGCGAAGAAGGCACGGGTCAGGTTCACATATTTGGTGGCAACCCGCAGGCTGCGGCCATGGCGGGCGCGGAAGTCGGAGGCCACGTCGCCAAGGTCGGCCATGGTTTCCACGTCGATCCAGGCCTTGGGCACGGCGACGACAACATCCGCCGGGCCGAAGCCGAGCGGGGTGACGACATGCACGAGGCGCTCCGGCGCGGCGATGCTTTCATGCACCAGATCCAGCCCGGTGATGCCGAAGTGGATGGTGCCTTCCGCCAGTTCGCGGGCGATTTCGGAAGCGGAGAGGAAGGCGATTTCCGCATCCTCCAGCCCCTTGATGGCGCCGCGGTAATTGCGGTCGCCGCCCGGCTGGACGATGCGCAAGCCGCTGGCGGCGAAGAACTCGGAGGTCTTTTCCTGCAGGCGGCCCTTGGAGGGAATGCCGATGATCAGACGGGTCATGCGCGAGCCTCCACAACGGTCTGCAGCCGGTCCAGCCACAGCGAGAAGCCGACGGCGGGCACCTCGTGCGGGGCGCCCAGCAGGCGCAGCAGCTTGTCATAGCGCCCGCCGCCGACGATCTGCCCCGGCAGGTCATGGCCTGCAGCGGTCATCTCGAAGACGAAGCCGGTATAATAGTCGAGGCGGCGGCCGAAATCAGCGGCAAACTGCATGCGCGGGGCGGCAAGGCCGTGGGCGTTGATGGCCGCAAGCCGGGCCTCGAAGGCCGCAAGCGGGCCGGAAAGGTCCAGGCCATGACGGCTGGCGAAGGCCTTCAGCTCGCCAAGCGCCACATCCGGCTGGCCCTTGATCGCGAGATATTCGCGCAAGGTGGCCGCCGCGCCCGCATTGGCGCCCGAGCCGTTGGCAAGGGCGGCCTGCTCCAGAAAGCGTTCGGCAATTTCGCTGGCGCTGCGCCCGGCCACGGCGGTGATGCCGGCGATGGACAGAAGATCGGTGACCACCTGCTGCGCGGCTTCATGATTGGCGCCGTCGAGTGCGGCGAGGAAGCCGAGGCGGGTAGCGCTGTCATCCTGCACGCCTTCGCCGCCCATGCGGGCGATGGCCGCGTCCAGCCGGGCCGTCTCGCCGAACAGCCCGCGCAGGCGGCGCTGCCAAACCACGGGCAGGTTCAGCCCGGCAAGAACGGCGGTGAAGAGCGTTTCGTCGCCGATGCGGATCACCGGATCGCTGATGCCAAGGTCGGCCAGCACGCCGGTCGCCAGCGCCAGCATGGCGGCATCCGCCTGTTCCCGGTCGGAGCGGCCAAGGCTTTCGGCGCCAACTTGCGGGATTTCGCCGATGCCGCCGGGGCGCTGGCGGAACACGGGACCCGCGTAGCAATAGTCATCGCGCCGGTTGGCCGGTTCGCTTTCCAGATGCTGGCGGCAGACGGGAATGGTGAAGTCCGGGCGCAGACACAGCTCCGGCCCATCGGCACCGTTGGTCAGGAACAGGCGGCGGCGGATGTCCTCGCCCACCAGATCCAGAAACGTGTCCGCAGGCTGCAGGATCGGCGGATCGATGCGCGTATGCCCGGCGGCCTGCAGCCGCGCCAGTGCGGTTGCGGCCAGCCGTGCGGTGCCGGCATCGGCCCCTGATCCGTTTGCTGCGGTGCTTCCCGTCATCGTCCTGTCCTCAGCTTGCCGCGCGGGCGCGGTCTTCGGCCTGCCCGGCCAGCATGCGCTTCACGGTTTCCACCAGCTCGCCTGCGGCCACCGTCACCTGGGCCGGGCGGCTTTCGCGCCATGTTACATTGTCGGTTATTTCACCTGAAAGACGCTTGCCCTCGATCAGGTCCTTGATCTGGATTTCGCCGTTGGCGCGCTCATCGGAACCTTGAATGATGGCCAGCGGACAGCCGCGCTTGTCGGCATATTTCAGCTGGTTGCCGAACTTCTTCCAGTTGCCCTGATACATCTCGGCGCGGATGCCTGCCTGCCGCAGCTGCTGGGTCATGGCCTGATAGCTGGCCATGGCGTCTGCATCACCGTCCATGACGGTGACGAGAACCGGCGGCAGTGTCTCGCTGCCTTCCAGTTTGCCGAGGTTCTTCAGCGCGCTCATCAGGCGCGACACGCCGATGGAAAAGCCCGTGGCCGGAACATCGCGGCCCGTGAAGCGCTTCACCAGACCATCATAACGCCCGCCGCCGCCAACGGAGCCGAACTGCACCACCTCACCCTTTTCATTGGTGACGGGGAACAGCAGTTCCGCCTCATAGACGGGGCCGGTGTAATATTCGAGGCCGCGCACGACGGAGGTGTCGATCTTGATGCGTTCAGGGCCGTAGCCCGCGGCGCGGACGAGGCCGGAGATGGCGCGCAGCTCCGAGAAGCCGTCATGAAGCGCCGCATTGAAGGGCAGGGCCGCCAGAGCCGGGGTTTTGAAGGCAAGGTCCTCGCCATCAGCCAGCAGGGCTTCCAGCGAGCCGCCTTCCAGAATTTCGAGGATGGCGGCGATGGCAGCGTCCGCAAGCCCGGCGCCCTTGGTGAAGTCGCCGCTCTCGTCCTTGCGCCCTGCGCCCAGCAGCAGGCGCACACCTTCGCTGCCGAACTTGTCGAACTTGTCCATGGCGCGCAGCACGGTCAGACGCTGTTCGCCGTCCGCCTCGCCGCCAAGGCCGATCGCTTCGAGCACACCGTCCAGAACCTTGCGGTTGTTGACGCGCACCACATACTGGCCCTTCAGCCCAAGGGCCTCCAGCGTGTCGGCGAACATCATGCACATTTCGGCGTCAGCCCCGACGCCCGGCGCGCCGACGCTGTCGGCGTCGAACTGCATGAACTGGCGGAAGCGGCCAGGGCCGGGCTTTTCGTTGCGGAACACCCAGCCCGCCCGGTAGCTGCGGAACGGCAGTTGGATCTCGTTGATGTGCTCGGCTACATGGCGGGCGAGCGGGGCCGTCAGGTCATAACGCAGGCTCAGCCACTGCTCGTCATCATCCTGCACGGAAAAGACGCCCGCATTCGGGCGGTCCGTATCGGGCAGGAACTTGCCGAGGCAGTCGGTGTATTCGAACATCGGCGTCTCGACCGGGTCAAACCCGTAAAGCTCGTAGACCGCCTTGATCTTCGCGACCATTTCTTCCGTGGCGCGGATATCCGCTGCCGAACGGTCAACAAAGCCGCGCGGCAGCCGCGCCTTCAGTTTCTGGGTCTTCGGATTTGACATGGAACAGGCTGCTTTCCGGGATGCTGTGCAACGGGCTTGCGGTCATGTCCAGCGGCTTTCATGCCCCTGAAACGGCTGGCTGTTTCCTAGACGAAACCAGCCCGCCGGGCAAGGCATTGGGCGGGGAGGAGGGCGGTGCCTGTTTTCAGCCTGCACGCCCTCTTCCTGTGGTGGGCGGCGTTTGAAATGGATGGCAGGGGAAAAAGGCTGTTTGCCCTACACAGCACGGCGGTTCAGCTCCCCTCCCCCTTGAGGCTACCGGATTCACATATCAGGTTCGGACATCGTCCGCAGTGATGCATCTGCTCTGTGACAGGGTCTCCCCTTACCCCTCCCCACGAGGGGGGGTAAGGGGTGGGGGGGCTCTGAGTCCGCAAGGGTTTGAAAAAGAAGTTTTTCCTGAAGAGGCTGGAGAGGAGAAGCTGTCTGTAATCAATGGAGACTTTGCCAAACGGAAAGGTCTTTCCCCCCACCCCCTTGCCCCTCCCCACCAGGGGGAGGGGGGCTGAAACGCCTTGCCGGAGTAACGAGACTTCAGACCTTCCCCATCTGTCTCTGGCTTCATGCACGAAGCCTGCATATCGTAGCTCAAGGTGGAAAAAGGGCGCTGTGCTCAAAAGAGAGCGCCTTCCCCCTTATTCCTCCCCGAACAGAAATCCCGGCGGGCGGTCGAAGGGGGTGCCGAGCATGGCGAGCCAGAGGCTGGTGGCGATGCGCTCGGCCTGGCGGATGACGATGGCGGCAGCTTCCGGGTCGGCAAAGACGTGGCGGGCGGTGGCGCGGAAGAGGGTGAGCCAGCGGCGGAAATCATCGCTTTCCACCTCCTGGCGCATGGGCAGGTGGGCGGGCACCGGGCGGCCCTTGTATTCGCCGGTCTTCAGGAGCACGGAGCCCCAGAAGCCCTTCATCCGTTCCAGATGCGCGTCCCAGTGCCCGGCCATGCGGGCCTCGAAAATGGGGCCGAGGCGTTCGTCGGCGCGCACGGCATCATAGAAGCTGTCCACCAGCGTGTTGATCTCCTCGCGGGTGATGCTTTCATGCATGGGCACGCGGGTGACGGCGGGGCGGATATCGACAGAGGTCATGGCCTGCTTTCCTGATCAGGCCGCCAGTCTAGCGGTGGGCACCGGCAAAGGCACGGCAAAAGCTGCGCGGGCGGCAAGGGGCCGCAGGCTGGCGTCAACCGCGCCTCGCTTGCAAATGGCGGCCTTTTGGCTATGTTCCCGGCCAAACAGACCGGCAGGCAGATGGCCGCCGCAAGATGATTGAAGAACGGATTTTCCGCATGGATGTGAGCCTGGACCGGACAGAGGCGCAACGCGGCGCCGCGCCGGAACTCACGGTGGTTCTGCCGACCTACAATGAGCGGGGCAACGTGCCGCTGGTGATCGCGGCACTGCGCAAGGCGCTGGAAGGCGTGGCCTGGGAAGTCATCTTCGTCGATGACAATTCGCCCGACGGCACCGCCGCCGCAGCCCGTGCCATTGCCGCCGAAGATCCGCGCATCCGCGTCATCCGCCGGGTGGGGCGCCGGGGCCTTTCGGGCGCCTGCGTCGAAGGCATGCTGGCGTCTTCGGCCCCCTTTGTGGCCGTGATGGATGCGGACATGCAGCATGACGAGACGCTGCTGCCGCGCATGCTGGCGGCGCTGCGCTCCGGCGAGGTGGATCTGGCGGTGGCCAGCCGCAAGGTGGAAGGCGGCGATATCGGCGAGGGCCTGTCCGCGATCCGCAAAGCGGGCTCCAATTTCGCCAACGCGCTGGCGCGCAAGCTGCTGAAGGTGACACTCTCCGACCCGATGAGCGGCTTCTTCATGCTGCGGCGGGAAGTGGTCGATGAACTTGCCCCGCGTCTGTCGGCGCAAGGCTTCAAGATCCTGCTGGACATCGTGGCCAGCGGCGAGGGGCGCCTGCGCATCCGCGAACTGCCCTTTGTCTTCCGCGAGCGGCAGGAGGGGGAAAGCAAGCTCGATACGCTGGTGACGCTGGATTATCTGGGCCTTCTGGTCTCGAAGTATCTGGGCGACATGGTGTCCGTCCGCTTCCTCATGTTCAGCCTTGTGGGCGCCAGCGGCGTGCTGGTGCATCTGGTGGCGCTGCGCGCGTCGCTGCTGGCGCTGGAGCTGGACTTCAACCAGGCACAGATTGCCGCGACCTTCGTTGCCATGACCACCAACTTCCTCCTCAACAACCAGTTGACCTACCGCGACCGGCGTCTGACAGGTCTTGCCATGCTGCGCGGCCTCGTCACCTTCTATGCGGTGTGCAGTGTCGGCGTGCTGGCCAATGTCGGCGTTGCCAACCTCATTTACGAAAACGAGCCGGTGTGGTGGATTGCGGGCGCTGCCGGTGCGGTGATGGGCGCGGTGTGGAACTATGCTGCCTCCTCCGTGCTGACCTGGCGCAAGTCCTGAGGGTGACCTGATCATGGCTGGACAGACGGGCGCATTGGGAACAGGCCGCGAAAGAGTGGCAGACCTGCCGCTGTGGCTGCAGCCGAAGCTGCTTGTCCTTCTGGTGCTGGCGCTGACGGCGCTGCGCCTCTGGACGGGGGCCAGTGCCTATATCGTCGAGGACGAGGGCTATTACCGGCTCTGGGGCCTCTATCCGGCTTTCGGCTATTACGACCACCCGCCGATGGTGGCCTGGTGGATCTGGCTGGGCCAGCAGATGGCCGGTGACACGGCGCTGGGGCTGCGGCTCGTCAGCATCCTGTCGGCGGCCATTGGGTCGCTGGCGCTGTGGCGCACGGCCTTCCTGCTGTTCGGCCCGCGTGTGGCCGGGCTGTCCGTGCTGTTTCTCAACGCGACGCTGCTCGTCGGCATCGGCGCGGTGATTGCCACGCCCGATGCGCCTTCCGTGTTCTTCTGGGGTCTGACGCTCTGGGCTCTGGCGGAACTCACCGCTTCAGGAAAACCCAACTGGTGGCTGGCTGCCGGGCTGTTCGCAGGTCTTGGGCTCGTCTCCAAATATTCCGTGCTGTTCCTTGGCGCCGGGATCGTGCTGTGGCTGCTGATGCCCGCAAACCGCCGCTGGTTCTTCTCCTGGCAGCTGTGGGTGGGCGGGCTCATTGCTCTTGCCGTGCTGTCGCCGGTGCTGATGTGGAATGCGGGCCATGACTGGGCTTCGTTCTACAAGCAGTTCGGCCGCGCCGGGCGGGGTGACTGGACGGAAAAGTTCATCATCGAATTCATCGGCGCCTTCCTCGGTCTGCTCAATCCGCTGGTGGCCATTCCGGCGCTGGCCGGGCTGTGGCAACTGATCCGGCGCATGGGCAAGGGCGAGACAGGCGCCGGGCTAATCGTGCTGACCACGCTGCCGTTCCTTGCCTATCTGCTCGTCCATGCGCTGCATTCACGTGTGCAGGGCAACTGGCCGGCACCTGTGTTCCCGGCCTTCTGCATCATGGCCGCGGTGTTTGTGGCTGCAAGCACAGCACGCTTCTGGCGCAGGCTTGCAGCGGTGGCGATTGTGCTGGGGCTTGGGCTTGGTACTGCGGTACAGGTGCATGCGGTGTCGCCCTTCACCGGTAAGTTCGCCCGCAAGGACCCCACGTTCCAGATGCGCGGCTGGCAGCAGATCCATGATGAACTGCGCCAGATCGCTGATGCGCAAGGGGCTGGCTACATCGCCACCATGGGCTACGGCCTCAATGGCCAGATGGCCTTTGCCTTCCGGGGTGAGATTCCTGTCATCCAGCTCAATGACCGCATCCGCTATGTGATGATGCCGCAGCCGGGGCCGGAGCTGTTCTCCGTGCCGGGGCTCTATGTCACCGAAGCGCGGCGCGATGCGGCCGAGCGGCTGTCGGAGACCTTTGGCCGGGTGGAGCTTGTGGCAACCCTCACGCGCAAGGTCGACGGCGTGCCGCTGGAAGACCTTCTGGTCTATGCCGTCGAGCAGCCGGAAGGCCCGCCGCTGGAGCCGATTGACCCCGTGCTTTGGATGGGCGCGCAATAGGCTGATGCCGCGAGGTTATGTCTGAATTTCTGTTTCCGATTGTATTCCAAGCCTTTTTGCGGTTAGCAAAGAGGCATGGTGCCCCGCGATAAATTGCGGGTAGGGGGCGGAATGAAACGGATCACCCTGGCGGCAGTCGATTATGGCTTCGCGTTCGGCACGGACCGGGCGATCCGCGAGCTTTTGGCGCAGGGCCGCCTCAGCGCGGTGGGCTGTCTTGCTTTCTCCGAGTTGTGGCGGCGTGAATATGCGCCCTTGCGCGAGGTCGTGGATGGCGGCGCAGGTCATGCACTGGTTGGCCTCACCCTGACGCTGACAGGCGCCTTCGGCATGCCGATGAGCCCCCGCTGGCAGCAGGAACTGGGGCCATCCTTCCGCAGCCCCGGCTGGTTTGGCCGCCGCGCAGGTTTCGGGCTGCTGCCCGACGAAATCATCCTTGAGGAGATGGCCGCCCAGCTCCGCAGTTTCATGGCGCATTTCGGCGCTGAACCGCAATTCATCACCCTGTCCGATGGCCTGATGCGCCACCGGGCTCTGGTTCGGCTGCTGGCACGGGCGGTGGAGGCTGAGGGCCTTGCCACCCGTCCGCTTCTCATCTACCCGCAAGGGGAAGGGCGGGCGCTGCGCCGTTTCAGCCGCTTTGTGTTGAAGCTTGGCTTTCCGCTGCTGGCCAGCGGCCCCATGCTGCCGGACCCGCCAACCGAGGCGGAACTGCAGGAGGCGCTGAGGCATCACTTCGACGGACTTCCCGAAATGGCTTTCGTCGTGGCGCGGCCTGCGATCATCGATGACCGTCTGCGGCGGCAGCTGCCAAAGGCGGAGCTTGCAAGGCGCGAGCGGCATTTTGCCGTGCTCAAAAGCCTCAAATTCTTCAACACACTGGCAGAGAAGGACATCTTCCTTTACTGAAGGTGTACCAGCCGGTTTTCTCCTGCCAGTCCTCGATCTGCCTTCCGCAAACGGAAACGGCTCCAGTGGGGGCTGGAGCCGTTCTTCGGGAGGAGGCAAACAGCTTTCGCTGTCTGCTATTGTGGATATGGGCAGTTTTTGCGAGATTGCCAGAGGCAGGGTAGACAATTTTTACTGGGCAGGCGGGCGGCGCAGGGCCGTGTGTCTGCCATGAGCCAAGGGGCAGCGTCTCGTGTCGGATCTCAAGGGTTTTCTCGACAACAGCTTCACTCTCGAGGGGCTGCCGTCAGAACTGGCGGACGGGCTCACCCGTCTGGCGCGTCCGATGAAGGTGAACCAGGGAGCGATCCTGTTCGAGACCGGCGATCCGGGCAATGGCTGCTACGCCATTCTGGAAGGCTCGCTCAAGGTCTCCATTCTGTCCGTCGAAGGGGATGAGCAGCTGCTCGCCGTGCTGGGGCCGGGGGATCTGGTGGGTGAACTGGCGCTTCTGGATGGCCGGCCGCGCTCGGCCACCGTCACGGCGTTGAAGGCGGCACGGCTTGCCTTCATCGACAAATCGGCCTTCGAGCGCTTCGCTGATGAGAATCCGCAGCTGTACCGCCACATGCTGTCCATCGTCGGCAAGCGGCTGCGCCAGTCCAACGATGTTCTGGCCGCCCGTTCCTTCCTGCCGCTGCCGGGCCGCGTGGCTCAGACGCTGATGCAGCTGGCGGAGACCTTCGGCAAGCCGCTGGATAACGGCCGCATCCTCATTCACTACAAGCTCAGCCAGTCCGAGATTGCCAATATGGCAGGCGCTGCGCGCGAGAACGTCAGCCGTGTGCTGAACGACTGGAAGCGGCTCGGCACCATCAGCCGTATCTCCGGTTACTACTGCCTGGAGCGCCCGGAAGTGCTCAAGCAGGCGGCAACCCTCTGATTTTCCTCCCCACCGTCTTTCATGGAGAGCCATGTGACAGCCACTTCGGACGCAGAAACCGAACAGCCAACCGGTGACCTGACCCTTCGCACTATGGCCATGCCGGCCGATACCAACGCCTCGGGCGACATTTTCGGCGGCTGGGTGCTGTCGCAGATGGACCTTGCAGGCGGCATTGCCGCCGGCCAGCGCGCCAGTGGCCGCGTTGTGACCATTGCAATCGACCGGATGAAATTCATCCGCCCGGTGCATGTGGGCGATGTGCTGTGCATCTACACCCGCGTTGGCCGGATCGGCCGGTCCTCCATGGAAATCAACATGGAAGCCTGGGCCCTGCGCCATCGCTATGGCCAACGGGAAAAGGTGACCGAAGCGATGTTCACCTTCGTCGCCGTGGATGAGGATGGCCGTCCGCGTCCGGTTCCGGCGGAGTGTTGAGGCCACCCTCCGGTGAACCGGGCTCATTGAGGGGCGGTCAAGCCCGTGCGGCGCCTGAGCGATTTCAAGGCGTGATGCGTCAGCATCGAAAGCCTTGGCATCAGTCCATTGGTGAAAGCCTCTCCACTTTCGTCTTGCCATGACGAACAGAAAGAAGAAGCCGGTCAGGCAGTCCTGACCGGCTTGTGGCCTGTTTGGGGGCAGGCGGAACAGCACGAAGCGCAAGGCTTTTCAGCCATGGCACGTGAAAATAGCGTGGTTCGGGAACGGGTTCCGCGGCGGTTCAGCCGGGAAAGCTCTGCCGGGCGCGACGCTCGAGATCGGCGTAAAGGCTTTCGTCGACCGCTTTGGAACACCCAGTGTTCCACAGTGCGATCAGCCCTTCCACCCGTGTCTTGCGCATCTCTGAGGTCAGCGGCGCATGTGTACGGCGGAGCGCGGCGGTCAGTTTCAACTGACGCAGGCGCTGCAGGACATAAAACTCCGAGGCGGTCAGGGAAGAACGGGCGGCAGGTGCGGCCAGGTCCTTCAGCTGTGCCCCGGCCAGGACAATCTGGACGGATGCGTTCACGGCGTTACTCTCTCTTCTCGACATTAAAAAATCCTCCTTCGGTTGCCCGAGGAGGACTGGCGCATTGACGTTCTGACCGCTTGGTTGCCCTGGGTTTCCCCATGGCCACATCCCTTTGCGGGGACCACCTTGCCCGGCCGGGCAGGTTGGCGAGGGCGCCAGCCCTTCTCTTGATGATGCGGGCTTTATGGCACAAACCTTTTGCGGGGTCAATCAGCGGGAATTTCACGTCTGCCTCCCGCTCTGCGTCTAGCTGACAGAGCGAAAATCCGGCCGAGCCGCCACCCTTTCCGGGAGAGTCAGATGCCCCAGCAGACCGATGCCACCTTGCAGATGATCGATGCCAACAATGCGGGCTTCGGCACCGTGCGGCTGGATCCGCGGGCGGAAAGCAGCAACTACGAGGACCATCTCGTGTTGCAGGGCACTCAGTTGCCAAGCACCTATTACGGATTGGCGGGGTCGGACAATACGACCCGGTTCAGGCCGTTGCATCAGGCTGGCTTTCTGGCGACTACGGCCCGCACGCGCGTCTATTTTGCGGTGGCGGGGATGATCAATCAGATCACCAACCCGCGTACGGCGCTTTCGTCCAGTCTTCAGCAGGTTCAGGGGCCGGTCTACAAGAGCAAGTATTATGTCTTTGTCCGCCTCGGCGTTTCCCTTGCTGATTTTCAGGCGACGATTGCCGCCATGATTGCAAATGCGCAGGCGATCACGACAGGCGATCTGGTGGACATGAATGGGCGGTCGCAGGCAACGGGCCCGACCGGCCTCTACTATGTGAATGCAGGGGCGCTCGAGGGCACATTCTGGGCGCGTAAGAATGCAGGTTGGGAAAGTTCGTTCTTTCCATCCAAGATCAACAAGCGCCTCCGGCCGCTCTGTCTGATGGATTTCCGCATTCAGCCCAATCAGGTTGCGGCGGCGCAGGGTACGGGAGCTGCCTATGCCGCCAGCATTGCGCTGGTGCCCACGGCGCGCAACCAGGTGCATACGGGCCATACGCTGATGACACCAGCCGCGCTTGCCAACTGGTACGCCGGCCAGAACTTTGCCTCTCTGGCTGGCAATGTGGCTGGTGCCACGATCTGGAACAAGTATGACTGGCTTGGCCAATACCAGCAGAATGCGTCCTTTGCGACGAACAACTATGATGTCGCAGGTCCGCAAATCGCCAGCGGCAACGAATATTACGCCCGCGAGTTCTTCAATCTGTTCCCGGTAACGAACCCGAATGCCAATGCGAAGAGCGCGCAAAGCCAGTCCATCGTCTCGATGATCGATGGCTTCGTGAACAATTGAGTTTTCGCACTCAATAATGCGGCGGGCGGGTGACGGGATGGGCGGAAATGCCCGTCTCGATCAGCTCGTCGATCTGGTCCGTCATTTCCCGCAGCTTGCGCGTCAGCCGCTCGATCTGCTTGCCCTGCTCGATGACCACGGCGTTGAGGTCGTCGATGGTGCGGATGGCATGGGCAAGGCCGATTTCCAGATTCACGACGCGGTCTTCATCCATCATGGCAAGGGCCTCTCGTGATATGTGGCCGTGTCTCAGCCGCAGGTTTGGAAATTCTGACAGGGTACGGTCTTGGCAGGGCGGACAAGATGCTTAAGTTAGACAAGCGGGGTGCTCTGCCTCGCGTCTTATCTCCCCTCCCGCCCTTTGGCACAAGAGCGAAAGCCCGAACATGACAAGCCTTGCGGATTTTCCGATCACCCGGAAGTGGCCGGCCCAGCATCCTGACCGTATCCAGCTTTACTCCCTGCCGACGCCGAATGGCATCAAGGTCAGCGCCTTCCTGGAAGAAGCGGGCCTTGCCTATGAGCCGCATCTTGTGGATTTCGGCTCCAGTGACCAGATGACGCCCGAGTTCCTGTCGCTGAACCCGAACAACAAGATCCCTGCCATCATCGACCCCAATGGCCCGGACGGAAAGCCTTTCGGTATCTGGGAATCGGGTGCCATCCTCATCTATCTTGCGGAAAAGACGGGCCAATTCCTGCCGGAGGATCCGGCCGGGAAGTATGAGACCATCCAGTGGCTGATGTGGCAGATGGGCGGCCTTGGCCCCATGTCCGGCCAGCTCGGCTTCTTCCACAAATTCGCGGGCCGCGAATATGAGGACCGCCGCCCGTTCGAGCGTTACCGCGACGAGGTGAAGCGCCTGCTGGGTGTGCTCGATCAGCGTCTTGAGGGCCGCGAGTTCATCATGGGCGCGGACTACACCATCGCCGACATGGCCTCATGGCCCTGGCTGCGCACCCTCTCCGGCTTCTATGAGGCAGCAGAGCACGTGGACCTTGCCACCCGCAAGAACGTGCTGCGCTGGTTCGAAGCCTGCATGGCCCGCCCGGCCAGCCAGAAGGCGGTCAATATTCCGGCGCGGGGCTGAGAAACAAGGATCAATCCGGCCCGGCGCCAAGGCCGGGCCGGTCTTCATGACATGGGCCGATCACGCAAAGATCTGCCACCAGGGGGCCCAGCCGGCCGTCTTCATCTGAGTAGGAGACACCTGCGCCGTCTTCTGGTTGATCTGGCCCGTTAGCGTCAGCTGTGTCTGCAGCGTTGTGGCATTGATCATCGTGCAGCCGAAATCGGCCGGGTTTTCGTCCGAAAAGCTGTTGTAGAAAACGTAGAGCCCGATGGCCGGGCTGTCGCCGAAGTAGCCGTTCTTTGTGGTGGCAATCAGGGTGTTCATCTGATTGATGTCGATCGTGTAGAACGGGAACCTGTTCACGACATCGAGTTTCTTCGCCTGCACCAGCAGGACGGAGCCCTTGTAGTTCCAGATCCAGTCACCGCCGAATTCGATCTCCAGCTTGGCGCCTTGCAGGCTTGTCGTGCCGAGGCCGAGATTCTGGCCGGTCGACTGATCATTGATCACGGCGAGATTGACACTCGTGATCGCGTCTTCCCGGATCACCTCGCCCAGATTGGAAGAAGCCTTCATGATGTTGTAGGTCCAGGTGGACTGGGTCTTGAGAACGTCGGTAAGAGACATGGACTGCTCCCTGCGCTGGTCTGTCTCTTGCCTTGACGCAGGCAGGGCAGGGCGCGTGAGCATCCCGCCTCACTTCAGCGGAAACATTTCATACCAGGGCCGGGCGCCCGCATGCCGGGCCTCCTCAAGGGTCACGATGGCCGGGCGAAGCGTCAGGCGGTTGCGGTTGAACAGAAAGTCCTGCATCCGCCGCGCATCGATGAACAGGCAGCCTTCGCTCATCCGGTGCTCTGGTCCGGTAAAGCTGGTGTAGAGCACGAAGACCGGATGCACGTGCCGGTGCCCGTGGGAGGCGGCCTCTGCCGCCGCGATGAGGCTGCGGATGCCGTCCACCTCGAAGGGGAAATAGTTCAGCCCCAGATGCCGCTCGCGCTCCAGCCGCAGGGCGCGCACCAGATAGTGCCGGTCATCAAGGCTCCACGCCCAGCTCGCCCCCAGATCCTCCGCAAGGCCGGGGTCCTCCTGCCAGGCGGTGACCAATCCGATCTTGGCTGACCGCGTCATCTGATGGATCGTCACCAGATTGACCGTCGTCAGAAACGGCTCCGCCACATGCGCCCCAAGATGGGCGGTGGCGTCCATGAAGTCCGAGGTCCAGACCGACCTCTCGGCGAGAATTTCCTGAATATTCATGACCATCCCGGCCCCAGCTGCCCTGCCTTGAAGGACGCTGGCGGGGGAAGGATGTGAATATAATCCGGCGACGTCGTTCGCTTAAAGGTTGTGCCTTGTGATTTTATTTTATATTTGGACGATGCATGAAGTGAAGTGAGTAAAATTTAAAAGGAACTATCATAGGTGATATTATTATCAGAATTATTTAGTAATTTTCTCAATAAATCATTCTTCCGAAGTTATTATGCTTATACTGAGGATTTTGATGTTGTGATAGGCGCAAGTAATATTGAATTATTGCATGGAGAGTTATCTGAAGCGCAACGCATTGAATGCGAAGATGCTTGGGCCATATTTTCGCGGCAGCTACCCGAGCTGCGCCAAAGCACGCAGAGTGCTGTCATGGAAATGGTTGGACGCGTCAAAGATAAGAACTTCATGGCGCGGTCTGACACCACTGCCGTCTCCATTCTCGTTGATCATTCAGGGTCAATGCGCGGACAGAACATATTGCTGGCAGCAGCTGCTTGCCAAATTTCACATGAGCTTCTGGCGCAGTTCAATGTCAAAACTGAGATCCTCGGCTTTACAACTGTCAACTGGCTAGGAGGCGAGGCCCGTGCATTATGGCGGCGGAACGGCAGACGAATGCTGCCTGGGCGTCTGAACGACTTGTTACATCTGGTTTACAAGGCGGCGGATGAATCAGTTGTTCCGGTATGTGGAAGTCTTTTCAAGCCTATGTTCCGACCTGACTTGCTGAAGGAGAATATTGACGGTGAAGCCATTGAATGGGCTCTGGGACGGCTGCTGGCAATACCAGCGCAAAGAAGAACTTTAATAGTCCTGTCTGATGGGGTTCCAGCCGATGATGCGACTCTCTTCAATAACGATGATGAGTACTTAACCCGTCATTTACGCAAGGTTTTAGTTAAAAAACGAGAGGTTGAAAATTTAGATATTATCGGTATTGGAATTGGGGACGCATCGTGCGTCGAGTATTTTTATGAGAAGAATTTTAGAATCAACTCAGTTGAAGATATATCCTATTTATTTCCCCTTTTAATCAAGGGTATTGTTGTATAGTTTACGAATTTCTTATTATTTATTTTCTTTTATTTCTGAAATTTACTTTTGCGTACACGGACTTCTCTCTAGAATAGATACTTTGCGAATTTGAACTGCGCTTTTAAACCTCGGTATAGGCGCATCACAAAAAATGGGCGGCCATGCAAAAAGGGCGGCCCGAGGGCCGCCCTTTCCGTATTTCGAGGCTGATGGACTTCTTAGAAGTCCATGCCGCCCATGCCGCCCATGCCGCCGCCCGGCATTGCCGGAGCGTCCTTCTTGGGCAGCTCGGCAACCATGGCGCCGGTGGTGATCAGCAGACCGGCGACGGAAGCGGCGTCCTGCAGGGCAGTGCGCACGACCTTGGTCGGGTCGATGATGCCGGCTTCGATCATGTTGACATAGGTCTCGGTCTGAGCGTCGAAGCCGAAGGAGACGTCGTTGTTCTCCTGGATCTTGCCGACGACGATCGAGCCTTCCACGCCGGCGTTCTCGACGATCTGACGGATCGGGGACTCAAGAGCGCGCAGGACGATCTTGATGCCGGCCTGGATGTCAGCGTTGTCGGAGGACAGCTTCTCGACAGCAGCCTTGGCGCGCAGGAGCGCGGTGCCGCCGCCCGGGACGATGCCTTCTTCAACGGCCGCACGGGTCGCATTCAGGGCGTCGTCGACGCGGTCCTTCTTTTCCTTCACTTCGATCTCGGTTGCACCGCCAACGCGGATGACGGCGACGCCGCCAGCCAGCTTGGCCAGACGCTCCTGCAGCTTCTCGCGGTCGTAGTCCGAGGTGGTTTCCTCGATCTGCGCCTTGATCTGTGCAACGCGGCCAGCGATGTCGTCCTTGGAGCCAGCGCCATCAACGATGGTGGTGTTTTCCTTGGAGATGGAGACCTTCTCGGCGCGGCCGAGCATGTCGAGCGTGACGCTCTCCAGCTTGATGCCGAGGTCTTCGGAGATCACCGTGCCGCCGGTCAGGATGGCGATGTCTTCCAGCATGGCCTTGCGGCGGTCGCCGAAGCCCGGAGCCTTGACGGCAGCGATCTTGAGGCCGCCGCGCAGCTTGTTGACGACGAGGGTCGCCAGAGCTTCGCCTTCGACGTCTTCAGCGATGATGAGGAGCGGCTTGCCCGACTGCACCACAGCTTCGAGAACCGGCAGCATGGCCTGCAGGTTGGAGAGCTTCTTCTCGTGCAGGAGAATGTAGGGCTTCTCCAGCTCGGCGAGCATCTTCTCGGCGTTGGTGACGAAGTACGGGGACAGGTAGCCGCGGTCGAACTGCATGCCCTCGACGACTTCCAGCTCGGTCTCGAGAGACTTGGCTTCCTCGACGGTGATCACGCCCTCGTTGCCGACTCGCTGCATGGCTTCGGCAATGTCCTTGCCGACCTGCACGTCGCCGTTGGCGGAAATGGTGCCGACCTGAGCGACTTCTTCAGAGGTGGTGATCTTCTTGGAAACCGAGACCAGGTACTTCACGGCTTCGGCAGCAGCGAGGTCGATGCCGCGCTTCAGATCCATCGGGTTCATGCCGGCGGCAACAGCCTTGGCACCTTCCTTGACGATGGACTGGGCCAGCACGGTGGCGGTGGTGGTGCCGTCACCGGCGATGTCGTTGGTCTTCGAGGCCACTTCGCGCACCATCTGGGCGCCCATGTTCTCGAACTTGTCTTCCAGCTCGATTTCCTTGGCAACCGACACACCGTCCTTGGTGATGCGCGGAGCGCCGAAGGCCTTGTCGAGGACCACGTTGCGGCCCTTCGGGCCGAGGGTCACCTTGACGGCGTTTGCGAGGATATCGACGCCGCGCAGCATTTTTTCGCGGGCATCAGCACCGAACTTTACGTCCTTGGCAGCCATTTTATCGTCTCACTCTAATTTGGGTTGATGTCAGTGAAATCCGGAGGTCCGCCTGATCAGGCGATCACACCCATGATGTCGGATTCCTTCATGATCAGCAGGTCTTCACCGTTGATCTTGACTTCGGTGCCGGACCACTTGCCGAAGAGCACGCGGTCACCAGCCTTAACGTCAACCGGGATCAGTTCGCCGTTGTCCTTGCGGGCGCCAGCGCCGACGGAGACGACTTCGCCTTCCTGCGGCTTTTCCTTGGCGGTGTCCGGAATGATGATGCCGCCGGCGGTCTTCTCTTCGGAGGTTACGCGACGAACAACGACACGGTCGTGCAGCGGACGAAACGTCATTTGGCTCTTTCCTCTCATGCGGCGTGCCCCCATATGAAGCAGCACGCAATCCATAATGTTGATGGCTCGAGAGATCGCGGGTTGCCCCGCGTCTTGTTAGCACTCCTCAACAGCGAGTGCTAACAGCCCCCGATTTAGGAGCGCCTGCGGGCCTTGTCAATGCCGGACCAAACGAAAAATCCTCCGGCCTGTCTGGCCGGAGGATTCGGGTTTTCGGACTTTCGGGGGCCTTGCGCCGCTCGGTCTGCGTTCACATGGCGGCAGAGCGCTCCGACCAGGACTGCTTCTTGCGGTAGATGGTCGAGGGGCTGATCTCGAGCGCTGCAGCAGCCAGCGCAATATTGCCGTCAAAGGCATCCAGCGCATCCTCGATGATCCGCCGCTCCTGCGCCCAAAGGGGCTCTATGGCAGCCAGCGGCCGGGCGCCGCGTGCGGGGCGGCGGCGCTCGCGGGCTTCATCACTGCCCAGCCGGGCGCGGGCAGAGGCCTCCCGGATGAAATGCGGCAGCATGTCATAGGTGACCGCCGTGCCGTTGTTCATCACCACGATCTGCCGGATGGTGTTTTCCAGCTGGCGCACGTTGCCGGGCCAGGCATAAGCCTCAAGCCGAGCTTCCGCATCGGCATCAAAGCCGCGGAAGGATCTGCGGTCCTCTCCGGCGAAGCGGGTCAGAAACTCCAGTGCCAGCGGCAGGATGTCCTCGCGCCGCTCGCGCAGGGGCGGCAGATGCACGGGCAGCACGTTCAGCCGGTAATAAAGGTCTTCCCGCAGACGGCCCGTGGCGACTTCCGCCAGAGGATCGCGGCTGGAAGAACACATGATGCGCAGGCTGGATGGCGCGCCGTCCTCCGGCTTCGCCAGCCCCTTGTCCTGAAGCAGCAGCAGAAGCTTGGCCTGAAGCGACAGGTCCAGCTCGTTCACCTCATCAAGGAACAGCGTGCCCCCGGCCGCCTGTGCCGTGGCGCCAGGATAGGCC
This sequence comes from Pannonibacter sp. Q-1, assembly GCF_054073275.1. Lineage (NCBI taxonomy): Bacteria > Pseudomonadati > Pseudomonadota > Alphaproteobacteria > Hyphomicrobiales > Stappiaceae > Pannonibacter > Pannonibacter sp. Q-1. Next base: position 503,421 of record NZ_JBSXNB010000001.1, on the reverse strand, counting down.
TCGCTGCCATCACCGAACAGCTCCGTGTCGATCCGCTCCACCGAAAGCCCGGCGCAGTTGATAGAGACAAAGCGGTTGCCGGCCCGGCCGGACAGAACGTGAATCGCTTCGGCACACAGGCTTTTGCCCGTGCCGGATTCACCCGTGATGAAGACCGGGGCATCAGACGGCGCAAGGCGGCCGATCTGATTGTAGACGCCCGTCATCAGCTGTGATGTGCCGGTGAAGCGGCCGATGGGCGCGCGGGAGGCCGGATCCATCTGGCGCATGGCCGGGGTATCCCGGCGTGCGGACTGGGGCTGAAGCTGCGGGCGGCGGCCGTCGAGCTGGGCCTGCACCTTGCTCATCAAGGCATCCAGCGTGAAGGGCTTGGCGATGAAGTCGTGTGCTCCGGCGCGCATGGCATTCATGGCCTGCGTGACGGAACCGTGGGAACTGGTGGCGATGATGATCGCACCGGGGCTGCGCACGGCAAAACGGGCAAGCGCCTCGTCTCCACCGGCCGTCTCGATGTCGATGATCAACACATCGGCCGAAGCGTCGCTCAGCGCATCGAGGCACTGGCGCGGGTCCGAATAGATCAGCGGCTCGGCAACAGCACCGCTCAGCCGCGCACAGACCGTGGCTGCACGGGTTGCATCCGCCGGGCTTGCGTCAAGAACGCGCACATGAATGGACCTTGTGAGGTCCGGAAGGCTCCCCATCCCCGGGTTACTCCCGCTCTTGTCAGATGTCTTCAGGCAGGTCTTGTCTGAACTGTCGGCTGAGTGTTGTGCAAACGTGGTAAACAAAGCGTTGTCAGCCTCGTAAATAGTGACGGCAAGGCCATCCAATCGGCCGGGGGCTCAGGGTTTCATGGTTGATTTCTCTGCGGGATTTTCTCCGGCGCCGTGCGGCCCCGGCCAGAGCCACACCATATGATGGCGCTTTCCATGACTGGAACCGGCTAAAGGTGTGCGGCGGCGTAACCTGCGGCGAAGGCGATCGCCATCAGCGGAAAGAACACCACCGGGCGCAGCAGAACGGCCGGAAAGCTGCGTGCTTGCGGTGTTTCCAGCAACTTTGCGGAAGAGGTGGGAGGCGTAAGCGCTGGATCGGCGGGGAGGGGTGGTTCTGACCCTGCCTTCGGCTTCGTTTCGGGGGCAGTTCCGGATTCCGGCACGGGCATGAGGTGAAAGCCGGGCTGGTAACTGCCCCTGGGGATGATGATGCGCACCGGATCGCTGTGTCCGGTGCCCGCATAATAATCCTCAAGGCGTTTGCGCAGTCTTGCCGCCTCCACCCGGACGATCGGGTCTGTGGCAGGATTGAAACTGTCGTCCCGCCCCAGTGCCTGCGTGGCGATGGTGTAGCCCTTCAGGGGGACCGGCGGATCGGCGATGGAGGCCTCCACCACGAAGGTCAGGAACTGGCGCAGCTGCTGGGATGCCGAGAACTCCGGACTGCCGGTGATCTTGTGCAGGGCGAGGCGGACGAGGTCACGGTTGACGGCTGGCTGCGGGCTGTTGCCGGGGCCGGACGCGGGCCGAACGGTACCGCCTGCGCGGGCAAGGCGCGCTTCCGGTTCCCGTTCACTGGCCGACTGTCCTTCCACTCCGCCAATCTCCCCGTTTGTTCAAGAGATAGCGGGCCTCCCGTTTCAGCCCCTGGGGATAAGGCTATGGCTCTCGCAGCGAATTGCAAGGGTTTTTGCGGCTGGCCGTTGTTGCGTTGCAGGAAGGCCGCAACGCCGCACTGTTAACCATTATTAATGCGCTTTAATGAGAACTAGGCAAAGTTTTCCCCGTAAAGGCGGGTTTGCGGAGTCGGAACTACAGCGGCTTTCGGGCAAAATCGTTAACAGAGTATTGATTCGGGGTAGTGCGGCCAAAGGCATGGGGCGTTTAGCGACCATCATCATTCTGATCTGTATGGGCGTGATTGCCCTGTCGGCCGCCGCTGTGCTCGTTTATCAGTTTGGCCGTCCGCCGGGGGAAGCGCTGTCGCTGTCGCTTGCGCTGATGTGTACCATGATCGTGGTGCAGGTGGTGCTGGGCCGTGGCCGCGACCGGGGCGAGGTTAGCGACGTTGTCGAACGTCTGGAAGACCGGCTGCTGGAGCTGGATGAGGACGTCAACAATCTCGAAGGCCGCCTGACGGGCGTCGAACACACCATCCCGCGCCGCACCCGTGAGGAAATCGATCCGCTGTTTGCCGAGATCGAGGTGCTGGGCACGCTGGTCAAGCAGATGGCGGAAGCCATGTCCGACATGGAAACCCGCATCGAGGACCAGCGCGCCATTGGCGGCCCGGCTCCCGTGCAGGGCCTTGCCTATCATGGCCAGCCTTATGAGCAGGCGCCGCAGCACATGCAGCCGCAGCTCGCTGCGCCCCAGCAGCCTCAGTATCAGCAGCCGGCCTACGCCCAGCAGCCTTATTATCAGGACGCGCCCCAGCAGCCGCAGGCCTATGCCGCGCCCCAGCAGCCGGCCTATCAGCCGCAGCATCAGGGGCATCATGCTCCCGAGCCGCAGCGCCAGCCGGAGCCGCATCAGCATCAGCCCGAGCACATGCCCGGCGGGCGGATCGAGCCTGTGTTCGGCGGTTTCGAACAGCCCGGCTTCCGCAACGAGCCGGAGCCGGCTCGTCCGGCATTCCAGCCGCAGGCCCCCGCTTCGCAAAAGGCCGATCCGGCCATGCGCGAAATGATCCGCTCGGCGCTGAATGCCAACCGGGTGGATCTGTTCCTGCAGCCGATCGTCACCCTGCCGCAGCGCCGGGTGAAATATTATGAAGCCTTCACGCGCCTGAGAGACGGCAACGATCAGGTTCTGGAGCCGGCCGTCTTCCTGCCGGAGGCGATCCGTTCGGGCCTCATCCCGCGAATCGACAATCTGCTGCTGTTCCGCTCCGTGCAGGTGATCCGACGCCTGACGACGCGCAACCGCGATGCGGCCCTGTTCTGCAATGTCTCCTCCATTTCGCTGGCGGACGAGACGTTCTTCCCCGGCTTCCTGGAGTTCGTGCGCAACAACAAGAGTTTCAGCGACCTGCTGATCCTCGAGTTCACGCAGGATGATGTGGCGCAGATGGGCGTTGTGGAGATGGAAAGCCTCGGCGCGCTTGCCGAGATCGGCTTCCATTTCTCCGTCGACCAGATCCATGACCTGAAGATGGACTTCAAGTCACTGGCCGAGCGCGGGTTCCGCTATGCCAAGCTGCATGCGGATTATCTCATTGGCCGCCGCAGCTCCGACCACGGGCATATCCATCCGGGCGATTTCGGCAATCTGCTGCACCGCTACGGCATGACGCTGATTGCCTCGCATGTGGAGACGGAATCGCAGGTGCTGGAGCTTCTGGACTTTGATGTCTCCATGGCGCAGGGGCATCTCTTCTCCCCGCCGCGCCCCGTCCGCGCCGAAGTTCTCCAGGGCATGCCTGCACCCGCGCCGCGTAAGCGCGCAAGCTGAGATGCTGCCGCGCAAGCGCGCAAGCTGATGATGACGCCGCGTAAGCGCGCAAGCTGATGATGACGCCGCGTAAGCGGCTCGAGTTGTTTCCTCTGAGCATCCACCCGCGCCGTCCCGGCCTTGTGCCGGGACCTGTCAGGGTTCCGAGGCCGTGACCGCCTGATACCAGCTCTCGATGAGCTCGACTCATCGAGAGCTGGTTAAGCCCTTGCGGCACTTGAGCATTTTCAAGGCGTGATGCGTCAGCATCTCAGCGCCTTGGTATGACGGGTCCCGGATCTTCGCTTCGCTGCGTCCGGGACGGCGCGGCGGGGGCGGCTGGCTTTGCGGAAACAGAATGGCACCAAACAAAAAAGCGCGCCGGCCGGGGCCAGCGCGCTTCTTGGGATCTCTGAATGATCTTTGGGGCCTGATACTTATTCGCCGACTTCGTTGGCCGGTTCTGCCTGCAGCATGCCGTAGCGCTCTTCGCCGATGCGGCCGAGCAGTTCAAGCTGGGTTTCGAGGAAGTCGATGTGGCCTTCCTCGTCCTTCAGCAGCTCTTCGAACAGCTGCATGGAAACGATGTCGCCTTCCTCGCGGCAGATCTCGCGGGACTTGGCGTAGGAGGTGCGGGCGTCGTATTCGCCGGCGAGGTCACACTCGAGCACTTCCTTGATGGTCTGGCCAATCCGCAGGGGAGCCAGCTTCTGCATGTTGGGATGGCCTTCCAGGAAGATGATGCGCGACGTGATCTTGTCCGCATGCTGCATCTCTTCGATCGACTCGGCGCGCTCCTTCTTGGCGAGGCGCGTATAGCCCCAGTCATCCAGCAGGCGGTAATGCAGCCAATACTGGTTGATGGCGCCCAGTTCGAGGAACAGGGCCTCGTTGAGGCAGTCGATGACCTTGGGATTGCCCTTCATGATGAGACTCACTTCATTCAGCGGGGTTGAACTGGATCTACATTAGAATAATTCTACAGTGGCTGTCCAGCCCCTCCGGTTGAGGTTCCTCATTTTTCCCGTTGGTATCTTCACAGTGGGTGTCAACAGAAGGATGGCCCATGGCACCAGCATGTCAGCGAGTAGCGCCGCCCGCTTGAGACCGGGGTAACCCGGTGCAGCATGAAGCTGGCAAAAAGCGTCGCAGAGCCCTGTTCTCTCGGTGCTGACCATTTGGTGCTGCCCAGATCAAGATCGAGGCTGCCGCCGTCATAGAGCGCAGGCGGTGTCAGCTGAACAACGATGGTGAGCTTGCGCTGGCGGGCGATGGCGCCGTCGCCGATGTCGGAATGCCAGTCGTAATGGCCTTCATCCGTCTCGTCGTAAGCGGCGACCTGCAGCCGCTCCTTGAAATCGGTTATGTCGAACTGAAAGGCCTCGCGGTTGGCGGCCGCGACCGTTGCAAGGATACGGTCCATGACAAAGGCGGCGCTGCCTTGATCATCGAGCCAGGAGATCCGTGCGCGGCGGATGGTGTGCTGCACACCGCCGACCAAGCCCCCGTCCGTCATCTCCGCATTCTCGGCGAGGGCTATGATCTCTGCGCATTCGGCAGGGGTGAAAACGTCCTTCACAGTATGCTTGAACATGTGCCGATGACTTTCTGATCGACGCGAAATGGTGCGCGATCAATCCTGACGGCATGGAAAAAGCAAGAGGAATCGCAAAGCCTTGATCGATAAGGGAAAATAGCCGCGTTCGCAGGGGCTCACCGGCGGGCGTGCGAGATGATCTTACGCATCACGGTCGGCAGGGCTTCGCCCTCCACATCGCCCGGTTCTGACCACCAGCAGCCTTCGGGCAGGGGCGTGCCGGCGGGCAATGTGGCGCTGTAGACGGTCACCTCCAGATGGAAGTGGGTGAAGGTGTGGGTGGCAACGCCCAGATGCTGGTGCCAGCGGGCCTTGAGCGGGGCGGACGAAAGCGCCGTCTCTTCGGCAAAATCCGTGCTCCAGACCGTGCCGGGCACTTCGGCCATGCCACCCAGAAGCCCCTTGGGCGGACGCTTGCGCAGGGCCAGCGCGCCATCGCCATCCCGCAGCATGACAAAGGCCGCGCCCCGCCGCGTCGGCTTTTCCGCCTTGGCCGCCTTGCGGGGCAAGGTGTCTGCGATGCCCTGACGGCGGCCCTCGCAAGGCGCGCTCCAGGGGCACAGGGCACAGGCGGGGCGGCGCGGGGTGCAGATGGTGGCCCCCAGATCCATCACGGCCTGCGCAAAGTCGCCCGGTCTTTCTTCAGGGGTCAGCGCATCCATCGCCGCACGGATGGCGGGCTTTGCGCCCGGCAGCGGCTCTTCGATCAGATGCAGCCGCGACAACACCCGCTCCACATTGCCGTCCACCACGGCAGCGCGCTGGTCAAAGGCAATGGCGGCGATGGCCGCCGCCGTGTAGGGGCCGATGCCGGGCAGGGCCTTCAGGCCTTCTTCCGTTTCGGGAAAACGGCCGCCAAGCTCAAATGCCACCTTTTCGGCGCATGCCTTGAGGTTGCGGGCGCGGGAATAATAGCCGAGCCCGGCCCATGCCTTCATCACGTCATCGGTCTCGGCGTTTGCCAGATCCGTGACCTTCGGCCACTTGGCGGTGAAGGCGAGGAAATAGTCCTTCACGGCTGCAACGGTGGTCTGCTGCAGCATGATTTCCGACAGCCACACCCTGTAGGGATCCGGGACAATACCCACCGCCCGCTCATGCGGGGGCACGCGCCAGGGCAGGGCACGGGCGTTGCGGTCGTACCAGGCCAGAAGCTCTTGCGCGCGCTGAGCGGCGGCCTGATCCTGCAGAAGGGGCGGAGATGATGCGTCCATGGCGCAAAGCTTGGCCGGGAGCGGCGGTAAATCAAGGCTGCCCCAGTGCGGGAGCTGGGGAAAAGCGGGTGAAAATGCCCCGCCATTCTGGCGTTAAGAGGCTGGTCTTGATTTCGGCGCAAACTGCAAGGAGGAGTTTGACAAGTAGATGCGGGCGCAATGCGCCGGCCGCAGAAGGAATTGGGCAGACCGATGAGCAGCTTGGGCGGATCAGGCAGACAGGGACGGGTGCAGTCGCGCCCGCTTGCCGATCTGATCGGCAAGGCGATGGAGCCCGTCTTCCGCAAGCGCGGCTTTGCCTCGGCTGATCTGGTGGCCAGCTGGCCGGACATCGTGGGCGAGCGTTACGGCGAAAGGGTGCGGCCCGAACGGCTGATCTGGCCGCGCACACCGGACCGGGATGGCTCTGGCGTGCCGGAGCCCGCAACGCTCGTGGTCAACACCGATGGTGCAACGGCCCTGATGCTGACCCATGACATGCCCATCGTGCTGGAGCGCATCAACGCCTATTTCGGCTGGGCTGCAATCGGCCGCATCCGTATCGTCCAGAAGCCGGTGACCGTGCCGGTGAAGAAGCAGCGGCCCGCCCTGCGCGCCCTGACGGATGACGAACAGAAGAAGCTGGATGCCAAGCTTGACGGGCTGGAGCACAAGGGCCTGCGCCAGGCGCTGGAGACCCTTGGCAAGCAGGTCATCGCCCGCTCCTCCGGCAGCTGAGCAGAGCCTTCAACAGGACAAAACACCGCTTGCCATGCGGTTTTCTGCCGCTGCGGCAGGCTTTCGATATCACGGACACGTGTGTTTCCCACTGCTGCCACAATTGCACTGTCCGGTTGACGTGTCCCTTGCAAGCGGGCACATGACTGCGACCGCCAAACAGTATCAGGCAGGATATGATCGTGAACCTTACCCGCAGACAGCTTCTGGCCAGCGCCGCCGCAACCACCTTTGCCGCCGCCCTGGCAACCTCCGTCCCGGCCTTTGCCCAATCGGCAGATGTTGCGAAGCTGATGGAGCCGGGCCCCCTCGGTGACATGGTGATCGGCAACGAAGATGCGCCGGTGACCATCATCGAATACGCGTCCCTGACCTGTGGCCATTGCGCCAACTTCCACAAGAACACCCTGCCCGAGCTGAAGAAGCAGTATATCGACACGGGCAAGGCCAAGATGATCATGCGCGAGTTCCCGCTGGATCCCGTCGCTTCCGGCGGCTTCATGCTGGCCCGCTGCGCGCCGCAGGACAAGTATTTCGACGTCCTGTCGGCCATGTTCGCCGATCAGCGCAGCTGGGCCTTCACGCAGGACCCCTATAACGCGATGCTGAACTTCTCCAAGCAGCTCGGCTTCACGCAGGAAAGCTTCGAGGCATGCCTCGGCAACCAGCAGCTTCTCGATGGCATCACCGCCGTGCAGGAGCGGGCCTCCAAGGAATTCGGTGTCAATTCGACCCCGACCTTCTTCGTCAACGGCGAGCGTATTGTCGGCGCGTCCTCCTTCGACGAGTTTGCCAAGGTCATCGAAAAGCACCTCTGAGCCCAAGGGGCCAGTTGAGCAAGGCTCCAGTTGAGCTTCCGCCCCGCCGCAGCCAGCCTGCGGCGGGGTGTTTTATTGCCGTTTTCCCCGCTATTCCCGCAATTGGCGGTTTGATCCGGGCGGTCAGAAGTGGCTTTTCCTTGACAAGAGCCCCTCTCGTCAGCCGGAGTCTGCGCCAAAGGGCATGGCTGGGGAGCCGTGTCCTGCAGCCATCCGGCCTCCTGGGGCGGGCGGCATCTTTCCGGGGGCGCATGCGCGTGACAGAAATGCTCGACAGGGTAGTGGCTTCTGCCTGCCCGGCCGTTTGGCCGGTGCGGGAGAGCCGTGCCCTGGCTGGGGCGGTGATGTTGCGTGACCACGGCTTTGCGGCTGTCTCTCCGCCCCCCTCCCCCTTGTGGGGAGGGGCTGGGGGTGGGGGGCTCGGCATTTCGATGCTCCGCTGCTTTTCTGTTTTGGAAAACAGCGGCCTGACAGTTCGCTTGAGAAATCGCGGTGCCTCCCGGCCACAAGCAGGCTCACAGCCCCCCACCCCTTACCCCTCCCCACGTTGGGGGAGGGGGGCGGAGCTGCCTTGCCATGAGAACAATCGTTCCCTCCTCCTCACCGTTGGAGGCGCGGCGTGAAGTTCAACAAGCTGCGCGTGGCCGGGTTCAAGTCCTTTGTCGAGCCGATGGAATTCGTCATCGGCGACGGGCTGACCGGCGTTGTCGGCCCCAATGGCTGCGGCAAGTCCAATCTTGTCGAGGCGCTGCGCTGGGTGATGGGGGAAAACTCCTACAAGAACATGCGCGCCTCCGGCATGGACGATGTGATCTTCTCCGGAAGCCTCAACCGCCCGGCCCGCAACACGGCGGAAGTGACGCTCTTTCTTGATAATGCCGACCGCAAGGCGCCTACCGGCTTCAACGACAGCGACATGCTGGAAGTGAGCCGCCGCATCGAGCGTGAGGCAGGGTCCGTCTACCGCATCAACTCGCGCGATGTGCGCGCCCGTGACGTGCAGCTGCTGTTTGCCGATGCCTCCACCGGCGCCCGCTCGCCCGCCATGGTGCGGCAGGGACAGATCGGCGAGCTGATCTCCGCCAAGCCAACCTCCCGCCGCCAGATCCTGGAAGAGGCGGCCGGCATCTCGGGTCTGCACAGCCGCCGCAACGAGGCGGAGATCCGCCTGCGGGCAGCGGAGCAGAATCTCGAACGTCTGGAAGACGTGCTGGTGCAGATCGACGGCCAGCTCGACAGCCTGCGCCGCCAGTCCCGGCAGGCCTCGCGCTACCGCAATCTGTCTGCCGAGATCCGCTCAGCGGAAGCTGCGATCCTTTACTTGCGCCTGAATGAGGCCCGTGAAGGCCTGGAAGAGGCCGACCGCATGTTCACCGCCTCGCGTGCCGGGGTGGTGGCTGCTGCGGAAGCACAGACAGAGGCCGCCAAGACGCAGGCCATTGCCTCCCACCGCCTGCCGGAGATCCGCGATGCTGCGGCGCGCGCCGGGGCTGCCCTGCAGCGGCTCGTCATTGCCCGCAACGAGCTGGATGCCGAAGACCGGCGCGTGCGCGAAAAGCTGGTGGACCTCAACCGCCGCCTTGTTCAGCTGGCAGAGGACCTTGCCCGCGAAGAGCGGATGATCGAGGAAAACAGCGAGGTTCTGGAACGGCTGACCGAAGAACGGGCCGAACTGCTGGAAGAGGGCGAAACCGCCGCCGAACGCGCCGAACTGGCTGCAGAGCGCGTCGAGGACGCGGGCAGCAAGGTGCGCGATCTCGAAGAGGTTCTGAACGAGAAGACCGCCGCCGAAGCGCGGGTGACAGCGCAGCGCCAGCAGATGCAGCGCACGCTGGATGAAGCGCGGGGCAAGGCCGAGCGCTTGCGCTCCCAGTCCGCGGACGCTTCGCGCATGTATGAGGCGCTGCGGGCCGAGATGGATGCCGCCGACGGCGTTGCCGGGCGCGCCGAAGAGGTGGAGCTGTGCGAAGCCGCCGCTCTGGAGGCCGAGGAGCGGCTGGAGACGGCGGAGCAGGACACCCGCAACGCCCGCGAGGCAGAGCAGGGCGCCCGTGCGCCGCTGGCCGAGGCCGAGCGCGTGTTGCAGCGGCTGGAAACCGAAGCGCGCACGCTGGAAAGCGTGCTCAACATGGTGGCCGCCGGGGCGCATGCGCCCGTGGTGGACCGCATGACCGTGAAGCCCGGCCTGGAAACGGCGCTGGGTGCGGCGCTGGGTGATGATCTGGAAGCCTCGCTGGACGAGGGCGCGCCCGTGCGCTGGTCCGGAACCTTGGAAAGTGCGGCGGCTGGTGATTCTCCCCTGCCGTCCGGCGCAAGCCCGCTGGCGTCAGACGTGGAGGCTCCCGCCGAGTTGCGCCGCCGTCTGGCGCAGATCGGTGTGGTTCCGGCTGAAGATGGTCCGCGTCTTCAGGCGCTGCTGAAGCCCGGCCAGAGGCTTGTCTCCCGCGAGGGGCACCTGTGGCGCTGGGATGGCTTCACCGTTGCCGCTGACGCCCCGACACCCGCTGCCCAGCGGCTGGCGCAGCGCAACCGTCTGGCGGCGCTGGCCGGTGAAATCGGCATTGCCGGCGAGCGGGTGGAGACCGCCCGCGAGGCGCTGGAGGCGGCTTCTTCCCGCGTGCAGCAGGCCGCAGACCGGGAACAGGCGGCGCGCCAGCAGCTGCGCGATCATCAGAAAGCCCTGAGCGAGGCTCGTGAGGCCTTGATGGCGGCAGAGCGGGTGCTCTCCCAGCTGGCGCTGCGCCTGCAAGGGGCAGAGGATCTGGCCCGGCGCCTGTCTGCCGAGGCCGAAGAAGCCGCCGAACGAGTCGAGGAAGCGGCTGAACGGCTGGAGGAGCTGCCCGATTCGGGCGGACTGACGGAGGAAATCCATCAGCTTCACACCCAGCTGGCCGCAGCCCGCAGCGCCCTCTCCGAAGCCCGCGTGATGGCCGATGGCATTGCCCGTGAAAAGCAGATGCGCGACCGGCGGCTGGAGGCGATTGCCCGCGAGCATGAAAGCTGGCGCAGCCGCGCCGCCAATGCCGCCTCCCAGATCGAAACCCTGCGCGCCCGCATGGGCGAGGCGGAGGACGAGCGGCAGGAGCTGATCGAGGCGCCGGAGGACATCGAAATCCGCCGCCGCGACCTTTTCAGCGCGATTGCCAAGGCGGAAGCTGCCAAGCAGGAGGCGGATGACACACTTGTGAAGGCCGAGGCCTCCCTGTCGGACGTGGACCGCATGGCGCGGGAGGCGCAGGAAGTGCTGTTCCGCGCCCGCGAAGGCCATGTGCGCGCCGAAGAGCGTGTGGCTGCTGCCCGCGAGCGTGTGGAGACGGTCATCGGCCGCATCTCCGAGGCGCTGGATGTGCCGCTGATCCAGCTGCCCGAACTGGCAGGCTTCACCGAAGGCGCACCGCTGCCGGACCCGGAAAGCATGGAGCGCAAGCTGGAACGGCTGAAGGCCGAGCGCGAGCGGCTGGGCGGGGTGAACCTGCGCGCCGATGACGAACTGGCGGAGATCGACACCCAGCGCGAGACACTTGCGCGCGAGCGTGATGATCTGATCGAGGCCATCAAGCGCCTGCGCACCGGCATCTCCAACCTCAACCGCGAAGCGCGCGAGCGCCTGCTCGCCTCCTTCGAGATCGTCAACGGCCATTTCCAGCGGCTGTTCACCCATCTGTTCGGTGGCGGCACGGCGGAACTGCAGCTGGTGGACAGCGATGACCCGCTGGATGCCGGCCTTGAAATCGTCGCCCGCCCGCCGGGCAAGAAGCCGCAGACCATGACGCTGCTGTCCGGCGGGGAGCAGGCGCTGACGGCCATGGCGCTGATCTTTGCCGTGTTTCTCACCAATCCGGCGCCGATTTGCGTGCTCGACGAAGTGGACGCGCCGCTGGACGATGCCAACGTGGAGCGCTACTGCGACCTCCTGGAAGAAATGGCGAGGCGCACGGAAACACGCTTCGTGGTGATCACCCACAACCCGATCACCATGGCACGGATGAACCGGCTGTTCGGCGTCACCATGGCCGAGCGTGGGGTGTCGCAGCTGGTGTCCGTGGACCTTGAAACGGCAGAGCGATTCCGCGACGCGGTATGACGCAGCACCGAACTGTGGCAAGGCAAGGGCAAACGGGGCGGAAAAGTCGCGCCGGAACTTGTTCACGGAAGCAGAAAAATCAATCGTTTCAATAAGTTGAATTCCTAACCCATGTTCTTGACAGGGCAGGTGGTGCCGACTATTGTGCGCCCGGCTTAAGGGGGCGACGGAGGACCGGCGTTTCCTTTGTTGAATGTGAGGGGCCTATGGACCGTTCGCCGCAACAAGGGGATGCCAAAGAAGGATCCTCTGAAATTTCCGAAGCTGACCTGTCGTCTCGACGGGAGAAGCTCAATCAGCTGCTGGAAGAGCGCCGCCAAAGCGAAATACGCGCAGAGGCAAAGGCGAGCCGCAGTTCGACGGCCGGCATGGCACAGGCAATGAAGCTCTCTTCGGAGTTCATTGCCGGGATCGTGGCGGGCGGCATGATTGGCTGGCTCCTGGATCAGTGGCTGGGAACGATGCCCCTCGGGCTTGTCGTTTTCATTCTGCTGGGGTTCGGTGCGGGGATTCTCAATGTGCTCAGGTCGGCCGGAGTGGTGCCTGAGCAGGGGGAGGCCTGGCGCAAGCCGGTCACACCGGGTGGGAAAGATGAAGATTCTGACGAGTCTTCGCAGGATTCTCCCCGAAAGTGACTTGACGTGACGGCGGTGCGACGACTAAGAGCCCGCGCAAACAGCGCTTTGTGAACGATAGAACGAAGGTTGACCGGTGGCGAACGATCCGATCCATCAGTTTCATATCAAGACGCTCGTCCCGATCGAGGTCGGCGGTATCGATCTGTCCTTCACCAATTCCGCCCTGTTCATGGTGGTGACGGTCATTACCGCTGCGGCGTTCCTGATTTTCTCGTCTTCCAGCCGCGGCCTGATCCCGTCCCGCTGGCAGTCCATGGCTGAACTCAGCTACGAGTTCGTGGCCGGGATGCTGCGCAACGGCGCCGGAACGGAAGGCATGCGCTTCTTCCCGCTGGTGTTCTCGCTGTTCATGTTCGTGCTGGTCGCGAACCTGCTCGGCATGTTCCCGTATTTCTACACGATCACCAGCCAGATCATCGTGACCTTCGCCCTGGCGATGCTCGTGATCCTGACGGTCACGATCTACGGCTTCGCCCGTCACGGCCTGCACTTCCTGCACCTCTTCGTTCCGGCCGGTGTGCCGGGCGCTCTGGTGCCGCTTGTTGCGCCGATCGAAGTGATCTCGTTCCTTTCCCGCCCGATCAGCCTCTCGGTTCGTCTTTTCGCGAACATGCTGGCGGGCCATATCACCCTCAAGGTGTTCGCCGGGTTCGTTGTCAGCATGAGCGCCATGGGTGCAGCTGGCATGTTCGGGGCCGTCCTCCCGCTCGGGATGACGGTGGCGCTGACGGCACTGGAGTTCCTCGTTGCGTTCCTGCAGGCGTATGTGTTCACGCTGCTGACCTGCATGTACCTCAACGACGCCCTTCATCCGTCTCACTAAACTCACCAACTCATGTGGCCGCAAAGGCCGCCTGACAACGCTGACAAACGTCAATTAGGAGCACGTGTCATGGAAGCAGAAGCAGCAAAGTTCATTGGCGCTGGTATCGCCGCTCTCGGCATGGGCCTCGTCGCCCTGGCTCTGGGTAACATCTTCTCCAACTTCCTGTCGGGCGCCCTGCGCAACCCGTCCGCTGCTGATGGCCAGTTCGGCCGTCTGGTGTTCGGCTTCGCCGTGACCGAAGCTCTGGGCATCTTCTCGCTGCTGATCGCCCTTCTGCTCCTGTTCGCCGTCTAATCGTCCCTAACGGCGTATTGGAACGAATGAGACCGGGGGCGGCGCACCTGCGCCGCCTTCCCGGTATCCGGAGGCGATAATGGCAGGCGAAACCCATACTACTGTGGACGGGCAGGTTATCCTGGACGTTCCGGCATCAGAACACGGGGCAGGTTTCCCGCCGTTCGACCCGACCCATTTTGTCTCGCAGCTGTTCTGGCTGTTCGTCACCTTCCTGGTCTTCTACTGGATCATGAAGAACGTGGCTCTGCCGCGTATCGCTGGCATTCTCGAGGACCGTCACGACCGCATCGCGGGCGACCTGTCGGAAGCCGAGCGCCTGAAGCGGGAGACCGACGAAGCCATTGCCGCTTACGAGCAGGCCCTGTCCGAAGCCCGTGCCCGTGCACGCGGCATTGCACAGGACACCCGTGAAAAGCTCAAGGCTGAAACGGATGCACGCCGCGCCACCGCCGAGCAGGGCCTTGCGGCCAAGCTGGCAGAGGCCGATGCGCATATCTCGTCCATCAAGGACAAGGCTCTGGCCCAGGTTGGTGAAATCGCCAGCGAGACATCTTCCGCCCTGGTGGAAGCTCTGATCGGTGTGGCTCCGGCCAAGGCTGAAGCAGACGCTGCCGTTCAGTCTGCGGCGAAGTAAGGAGACCGGTCATGGATGCATCATTCTGGGCACTGGTCGGCCTGATCCTGTTCTTTGTCCTGATCGCCTGGCTCGGTGTTCCGGCCAAGATCACGGCAGCGCTTGACAGCCGCGCAACCAAGATCCGCACGGATCTGGAAGAAGCCCGCAAGCTTCGTGAAGAAGCTCAGGCGCTTCTGGCTGACTATCAGCGCCGCCGTCATGAGGCGGAAGCGGAAGCTGAAGCAATCGTGGCTGAGGCCCGTGCAGAGGCAGAGCAGCTGACGCTGGAGACCACCCGGTCTCTGGAAGAGCTGATTGCCCGGCGCACCAAGTCTGCCGAAGACAAGATTGCCCAGGCCGAAGCCCATGCCATCGCGGAAGTGAAGGCAAAGGCTGCTGATCTGGCGATCGCCGCTGCTGAAAGCATGCTGGTGTCCAAGGTGACGGGTTCCGTTGCCGAGGACCTGACGGCCAAGAGCATCGAGCAGGTCAAGGCTGGCCTCAACTGAAGCCTGCCGGATCACTGATCTCATGAAAGCGGCCCCTGCGGGCCGCTTTTTTGTTGGGTAAGGTGAAGCTCAGTCCCGCACGGCAGCGGCCACGGGCCGGAATGACATGCGGTGCAGGGGGCAGGGGCCGAGCGCCGTCAGGGCGGCGGCATGGGCGGGCACGCCATAGCCCTTGTGAACGGCAAAGCCATAGCCGGGAAAAAGGCTGTCTGCCCGTTCCATCATCCGGTCACGGGTGACCTTGGCAACGATGGATGCCGCAGCAACGGCAAGGCACCGCCCGTCCCCCTTGATCAGCGCCTGCCCGTCTACCCCTAGCCCCGGCGGCACATCGCGGCCATCCACCAGGACATAGCCAGCTTTCCGGGAGAGACCCGCCACGGCCCGGCGCATCGCGTCCAGCGTTGCGGCACGGATGTTCATCCGGTCGATTGTGGCGGCCGAACTGCTGGCAACGCTGACGAAAGCCGTGGCACAGATCTCGTCATAGAGGGCATTGCGCCGGCTCTCGGTGAGTTTCTTGGAATCGTTCAGGCCCACTGGCAGGTTTGAGTAGTCGAGGATCACGGCAGCGGTGACGACCGGTCCGGCCCACGGTCCGCGCCCGGCTTCGTCCACGCCGCAAAGCGCGCCGCCGAGGCCTGCGGCATGTCCGGCTTCAAGCGCGGCATCCAGTGTGTCGCCGAATCGCAGATCAAAAAGGGAGGGGGCCTTGCTCATGGAGCGGATCGTGATGATTCCCGGCGGCAATGCAAGAGCAAGGACCTGTCCCGTAGCAGATCAGAACAGGGAGAGCTGCACGCCGCCCACCTGCGGCGGGGTGAAAAGCTCCGTGTTCAGCTTCTTGCGCCGCTGATTCAGCCCCAGCCGCTTGCAGGCGAGGCTGAAGCGCTGGCCGATCTGCTGGGCATAGGGGCCGAGCCCGCGCATCCGCTGGCCCCATTCGGCGTCATAGTCCTTGCCGCCGCGCATGGAGCGCAGGATGTTCATCACATGGCGGTAACGGTCGGGCCGGTTGCGCAGCAGCCAGTCGCGGAAGAGTTCGGACACCTCCAGCGGCAGGCGCAGCAGAATGTAACCGGCCTCGGTGGCGCCATGCTCTGCGGCGGCTTCCAGCAGTGCCTCGATCTCGCTGTCCGTAAGGGCCGGGATCACCGGCGCCATCATCACGGAAGCCGGGATGCCCGCTTCCGACAGCCCCTTCAGCGCGCCAAGACGCCGGTGCGGGGCGCTGGCGCGGGGCTCCAGCGTGCGCACCAGGTCCTTGTCGAGCGAGGTGATGGACAGCGCCACCTTGGCCAGACCCTTCTCCGCCATGCGCGACAGGATGTCCGCATCGCGCAGCACCAGCGCCGATTTGGTGACGATGGCGACCGGGTGATTGTAGGTCTCCAGCACCGTCAGGATCTCCCGCATCAGCTTGTAGCGCCGCTCGATGGGCTGGTAGGGGTCCGTGTTGGTGCCGATGGCGATGGTGCGCACCTGATAACCGGGCCGTGCCAGTTCCCGCTCCAGCAGTTCGGCTGAATTGGGCTTGGCAAAGAGCCGTGTCTCGAAGTCGAGGCCGGGGGAGAGGCCCATGAAGGCATGACTGGGCCGGGCAAAGCAGTAGATGCAGCCATGCTCGCAGCCCCGGTATGGGTTGATCGAGCGGTCGAAGGAAATGTCGGGCGAGGAATTGCGCGTGATGATGGTGCGGGCCTTTTCTTCCTGCACCGTGGTCTTCAGCGGCGGTAGATCGTCCGGCGTCTCCCAGCCATCGTCAAAGCCTTCGCGCTGCTGGCGCTCGAAGCGGCCGGGCATGTTGAGCGCGGCCCCGCGGCCGCGCCGCAGATCCTCATCGAGGCGCAATGCGGCCATGGCAGCTTCACGGGTGTCCTGTTCCGTCTGATCAATCCGCGCCATGCTTCAACGACTCTCCAATGAGAACATAAGCGGAACATTAGCTGAAAATGCAAGCCGGGCAAGGCCTCTCTCGCCAGACCCCCGAAAAGGCGCTACAACCCGTTTCATGATCAGTGTTGTCCTTGCCACACATGACAATGAAGCCCAGCTGGCGCATGCGCTGACGGCCCTTGTGCCGGGCGCGGCGGATGGCCTCGTGCGCGAGGTTCTGGTTGTGGATGGCGGCTCGTCCGACGCCACGCACAAGGTCGCGGATGCGGCCGGTTGCGAGTTCGAGGTGCTGGCGAAGGGGGAGGGTGCACGTTTCGCGCACGGAGCGGCGCTGGCGCGCAAGTCCCCCTGGCTGCTGTTTCTCAATGCCTCCACCGTGCTGGAACACGGCTGGCATCAGGACGTGCAGACATTCATCGAGCGGGTGGAGCGCTCCGGTCAGGCGAACCGCTGCGCAGCCGCTTTCCGGCTGAAGCTGGATGCCTTCGGCTTCGGGGCGCGTCTGTCCGAGTTTGGCGCGATGCTCCGCAGCCGGATGCTGGCGATGCCAAACGCGGATCAGGGGCTGCTGATTTCACGCAGGTTCTACGAGGAACTGGGCGGCCACCGGGATCTGGCCGGGATGGCGGATTTCGATCTGGTCCGCCGCATTGGCCGCAGCCGCATCCGCCTGCTGCGCAGCAGCGCCATTGCCGGGATGCCGGGCGGGGAGGCGCGGACGGGACTTCGCCGCGCCGCTGCCCGCATGGCCGTTGCCGCGCTGCGCGTGCCGCCAACCCTTGCGGCGCGGCTGCACGGCTGACCGGGATGTTTCTGCGCCTCCCAGGTGCCCGGTGCCGTCAGGCAGCAGCGGCCCTGCCGGGAAGCGGATATGTGATTGACGGGAATGTGGCACCAGCTCAACGCCGGAGTTCTATGCTCGAATGAGGCTCATTGCACTTGCGCTCGCCTTTGCTCTCGGCTTGGCTGCGGCACGCGGAGATGAGGCGCGCGATAGCTTCATCCAGTCCAACATCATTTCAACGCTTTACCACGAATTCGGCCATGCCCTTGTGGATGTGCTGAAGCTGCCGGTTCTGGGGCGGGAGGAAGATGCGGCTGACGCTCTGGCCACGCTGCTGATCCATCAGCTGTGGGAAGAGGATGCGGCGGTTACGATCGTCTATGATACGGCCTATGCCTACAGTCTGGCCCATGACGAGGCGGAGCGGGAAGGCGATGGCCCGGTCTATCACGGCCAGCACGGAACGGACCTTCAGCGCTACTACATGCTTATCTGCCATTTCTACGGCGCCAATCCGGATGAGCGCGCCGAAGTGGCACGGGAGCTGGAACTGCCCGAGGAGCGGATGGAGGACTGTCCCGATGAATGGGAGCTGATGGCTTCCTCCTGGGGCAAGGCGCTTGATGCCATCGAGAAGAAATCCGGGAACAAAGGCAAGCTGGTGCTCGTGCCGGGAAAGGGCGGCGAGCCGGCCCGCTCGCTGGTTGCGGCGGAAATCAAGGATCTCAACGCGCTTTTCAGCTTGCCGGTGACGGTGCAGGTGCGGATCGAGGAGTGCGGTGAGGCCAATGCCTTCTACTACCCGGGCGACAAGGCGATTGTCGTCTGCACCGAATATGCCGAGGATCTGGGCCGCATGTGGGACGAAGCCCCTGATGAGACACAGGACGAAACAGCCGGCACCGGGGAGTGACGGCGGCGCTCCCTGGCACGCGTCTCTCGCTGCTGGCGCAGCTTTTCAGCTGGTGCTTTTGCGCAGTGCCCGCAGGGTTTCAGCGGGTGTCTCGCCGAAGAGGTCCCGGTAGGCACCGGCGGCCCGACCGGCATGCTGCAGCCCGCAGGCCTGCATCAGCGTGGTGATATTGGCCGTTCCATCCCTGCGGCCGCGCGCGGCCATCAGGTGCTGGCGCAGCATGCTGAGCCGCCGCTCCTGAAGCGCCTGCGATATCGTCTGGTCCCGCTCGGCCTGAAAGGCGAGCTGCAAGGCGCGCAGGCTGTAGCCGCAGGCGCTGGCCAGCTCAGCGAAGTCAATGGGATCTGCCAGATGGGCATCGATGTAGTCGAGCGCCCGTGACACTTTGTGCCCGGCGCCCGCGATGTCCTGAGACGTGGCGCAAAGCCTGTCCCGCGCCGTGCCTGCATGGGTCCACAGCAGCGCATGGGTGGTGGACCAGCCCAGCCGGTTCAGCGCCTCTGCTCCGGCCAGATCGCCGCGCGGGATCTGGTCAGCCAGCCGGGCCAGCGCAAGGATTTGCGCCCCCAGCGTCCGCCCCGGCTCGCTGTCGAGCCGCAGCTGCGGATCAAAGACGATTTCCTGCGCCTCGCTCCCCGTCAGCGCGGCGAACATGTCCTCCACCGCCTGCCGCTCCAGCTTGAGGATCACCTGCCCGCAGCTGGCCTTCCAGCGCATCAGACTGGGCCGGGTGGGAGAGAGAACGGAGGCCGCGCGTGCGGCCCCGGTTGTGACCATCTGGCTGCCGATGCGCACTTCCGCACCACTGGTCAGCGGGATCTGCACCAGAAAGAACCGCTCCAGAAAGCCCGGATCAATCTCCACCTCGCCGCCATAGGCAACATAGTTGATGGAGCCGCCGGAAAAGGCGCGGCTGTTGTGGCAGGCGAAGAAGTCACGGCCATGATCGCGCGGACGCAGGCGATGGGAGCAGAAAATCCGCCCGACCTCCTCCGCCGCCTGATCCACGTCCTGCGTCGCCACCCGGGCGTGGCCGGAAAGTGGCATCTGGATCGCTTGCATCTGCATGGCTTGCACCAGCGTTTTCTGGCCCGTCCCCTCGGCTTTTTCGCTCATTCCTGGACCAGTCAGTACAAATGCTAACACCGGACAGCCGGCGAAGGGAAGCGGTAACCGGCGGTTTTTCGCGCAGCGCATGGAGCCTTTCGCCCAGCGGATAGACGGGAGGGGTCAGAAGCGCGTCTCGTAGGGGCAGGCCGGAGACAGGCATGGGGCAGGACCCCGTTACAAGTGCCGCCCGGCCCTGAGGAGAACAGCGCGCCCGCAACGGGCCAGGACGGAGAGAACCAGCATGAAGACCGCCATTGCGAACATGGTTCAGGTGAACACGGAACCCGGCATCACCCGCGCCGGAACCGGCCTTGACGACGTGGAGTGGAGCATTCTCGGCCATACCTACTGGATGAAATCCGAGGGCGAGGCCTGTTTCTCCTTTGAAACGCTGGACCCGCCCGGCACCTTCGTGCCGCCGCATGTCCATCCGACGCAGGATGAATTCATCTATGTGCTGGAAGGCCGTTTCGATCTTTATCTGGGCGGCGAGCACCATGTTGCCAATGCGGGCGATGTGGTGCGCATGCCGATGGGCATTCCGCACGGCTATTACAATCTCACCGACAAGCCCACCCGCGCCATCTTCTGGGTGTCGCCTGCCCGGCGCCTGCGCGAGCTCTTCGACAATCTGCACAATGTGGGTGATCCGGCTGAAGTGGTGCGCCGCTCAGCCCTGAGAGAGGTTCACTTCCTGCGCCCGGATGAAATGACCTTCGATCCTCTGACCCTGAAGATCTGACGGCCCCCGGCCAACGGGAAAAATCAGGCGTCCGGTGCGGCCGGAGCAGTCCGGCCCGCCGTGCGGGACAGGAGATTTCGATCATGACCAAACGCAAACAGGTCTGCGTCATCGGCGCGGGCGTGAGCGGGCTTGCCGCCGCGCATGCCTTTCAGGAGCAGGGGCATGTGGTGACCGTGCTGGAGCGCAGCCACGAGCTTGGCGGCGTCTGGGCGCCGCACCGCTCCTATCCAGGCATCCGCACCCAGAGCCCGAAGGATCTTTACCGCTACACCGATGCCGCCATGCCGGAGGGGTATCCGGAGTGGCCGTCCGGGGCGCAGGTCCATGCCTATCTGGAAAGCTATGCCAGAGAGAAGGCGCTGCTGCCGCTGATCCGGTTCAACACCAGCGTCACCGGTCTGTCCCGGCGGGACGGCGGCGGCTGGTGGGTGGAAACGGGCGAGGGCCGCACCGGCTATGATTTCGTCACCATCGCCAGCGGCGTCTTCAGCGACCGCAACGAGCTGGTGCATCCGGGCATGGATGAATTCAGGGCAGGCGGCGGGCAGATCCTGCATTCCAGCGAATACACCGACCCCGCCTTGGTGAGAGGCCGCAAGGTGGTGATCCTCGGCTTCTCCAAGTCGGCCACCGATGTGGCGGTCAATGCGGTGCAGCAAGGGGCAGCCTCCGTCACCATCGTCTATCTGGAGCCGGTCTGGCGGGTGCCCTATCACTTCGCCGGGCTGATCAACTTCAAGCGCATCCTTTATTGCCGCGCCTCGGAGGGCATGTTCCCCGGCTGGGAAATGTCCTGGGGCGAAAAGCTGCGCCATGCGCTGACCAAACCGCTGGTCTGGGCCAACTGGCGGGCGCTGGAAAGCCTGCTGACCATGCAGTTCGGGCTGAAGAAGCTTGGCATGCGGCCAAAGCAGCCGATCGAGAACGGCATTGCCTGCGGCCTGTCTCTGGCAACGGAAGGCTTCTACCCGATGCTGAAGGACGGGCGAATCAAGGCCATTCAGGGTACGATTGCGGGATACGAGCCGGGAACGGTGATCCTGTCGGCCGGAGACCGGCTGCCGGCGGATGTTGCCCTTCTGGCCGTCGGCTGGAAGATGGGCGTGCCCTTCCTGCCGCAAGAGGTGCGCCAGAAGCTGGTGGAGCCGGACGGGCAGTACAGGCTGTACCGGCTGGCGGTGAATCCGGATGTGCCCGATCTGGGCTTTGTCGGCTTCAACTCCTCCTTCGCCACGGTGCTGACCAGCGACATGGCGGCCCGCTGGCTGGTGCGCTATGCCGATGGCAAGCTGGCTCATCAGCCCTCAGGCCGTGAGATGAACAGCTGGATTGACCGGCATCTGGAATGGCGCAGGACGGTGCGCCCTGCGGCCAAGGGCTATGGCGGGCTGTGCTCTGCGCCTTATCACTTCCGCCATCTCGATGATCTGCTGGCGGACATGGGGGCGGTGCAGCGCAGGCGCGCCAACCCGCTGGCGGAAGTCTTTCTGCCGCCGGATGCGGATGCCTACCGCAGTTATCTCTCCACCGTCCCTGCCTACAGTCTGGAAACCTGAAGTGGCGTCAGGCCTGCTGCAGCTTGCCGCGCTTCAGATGCTCATCGAGGCGCGGCATGATTTCGACGAAGTTGCAGGGCATGTGGCGGTAGTCGAGCTGCCACTTGAGAATGCCGTCCCAGGCATCCTTGCAGGCGCCCGGCGAGCCCGGCAGCACGAAGATATAGGTCGCGCCCGCAACGCCCGCTGTCGCCCGTGACTGCACGGTCGAGGTGCCGATCTTCTCATAGGAAATGCGGTGGAAGACATAGGAGAAGCCTTCCATCCGCTTCTCGAACAGCGGCTCAAGGGCCTCCGGTGTCACATCGCGCCCGGTGAAACCTGTGCCGCCGGTGGTGATCACCACATCCACGGTGCTGTCCGAAATCCAGCCGCGCACGGCCTCCCGGATGGCATCGATGTCATCCGGCACGATGCGCCGGTCCGCTAGCGTGTGGCCAGCGCCCGCAATCCGCTCCACCAGCACCGTGCCCGAGCGGTCATCCTCCAGCTGCCGCGTGTCCGAAACGGTCAGCACCGCAATGCGCAGGGGGATGAAGGGGCGGCTGTCGTCGATGCGGTTCATGGCTTGGTCCTTGCGATCTTGATCTGCTGCGACAGATAGGGCGTCCGGGGCATCTGCGCCAGACGGGTCATGGGTGGGCTTGCCATCAACAAAATTGCGTCAGCAGGGCATGAGAAGAATTTTTGCTGCTTATAGGTAAGCAATATTGACGTTTTTGAACACCTGTGGTTCTGTCAGCCGATCAGACGGGCCGGATTCCAAGGCCCGCAGAACGCCGGGAAGAGACCCCCATGCTGGACTGGGAACATGTGTTCGCGACGCGCTCGAAACGGATGCGCGCTTCGGAAATCCGTGAACTTTTGAAACTGCTTGACCGCCCCGACATCATTTCCTTCGCAGGCGGCATTCCCGATCCGGCTCTCTTCCCCAAGGATGTATTTGCTGAAAGCTATGCCCGCGTGCTGACCAGCGAAGGTGCGGGCACCGCGCTGCAATATTCGGTCAGCGAGGGCAATCTGGCCCTGCGCAAGTGGCTGGTTGGCTACATGGCCAGCCTCGGCATTGCCTGCCAGGTGGAAAACATCATCATCACCTCCGGCTCCCAGCAGGGGCTGGATTATCTCGGCAAGCTGCTGCTTTCGCCGGGTGACACGGCACTGGTCAACTGGCCGACCTATCTGGGTGCGCTGCAGGCTTTCAACGCCTATGAACCGCATTATGACCGCCTGATCCCGCTCGGCAACCGCCCGGCGGAGGACTTCGTCAAGGCGGCGCAGGAGCGGGGCGGCGCGGTGAAATTCGCTTATGCTTCCGCCGATTTCGCCAACCCCACGGGCGAGACGCTGGACCGGCAGACGCGCGAACGCATCCTGGATCTGGCCGGTGAGCTGGACATTCCTGTGATCGAGGATGCCGCCTACCAGTCGCTGCGCTATGACGGCGAGCCGGTGCCGCCGATGCTGGCGCTGGACATTGCCCGCTGCGGGCACATCGATGCAGCGCGCACGATCTATTGCGGCAGCTTCTCCAAGACGCTTTCGCCCGGCCTGCGCGTGGGCTGGATCTGCGCTGCGGCCCCCGTCATCAGCCGCCTGGTGCTGATGAAGCAGGCGGCAGACCTCAACACGTCCACCATCAATCAGATGGTTCTGGCGGATGTGGCCGAACGCTATTTCGACACGCAGGTGGCCACGATCCGCAAGGCCTATCAGGCCCGCCGTGACTGCATGCTGGATGCGCTTGGCCGCCACATGCCGCAGGGCTGCAGCTGGTCACGCCCGGATGGCGGCATGTTCGTCTGGGTCACCTTGCCCGAGGGGCTGGACGGCGCGGCGCTGCTCGCCCGTTCGCTGGAAACGGTCAAGGTCGCCTTCGTGCCCGGCAAGGCCTTCTTCGCCGATGGCTCCGGCGCCAACACCCTGCGCCTCAGCTTCTCCTGCGCCAACGAGACGATGATCGAGGAAGGCATCTCCCGCCTCGGCAAGCTGATCCCGGAAGCTTGAGGGCTCAGGCTATTGTAATGGAAGAAAGGGCGGTCTGCGGGCCGCCTTTTTTATTGCAGGAGCGGAGATTAGCGGCGGTTGATGGTTATTGCCCGCCTGCTCCGGATTGCCTTCGCCAGCGCGCTTTGCAGGATTTTGGTGAAGCTGCGGCTGAAGGCTCCTAGGCGGCCGTGTGGTTCGAAGTAGTAGGACTGCTCGGGCAGATCGGCGTTAAATTCATCGCAGATCACCCAAAGCCGGATCAGCTCGTCCAGTCCAGCGCGCTTGCGCTCAATTTCGGGAACCTCGACACATGAGCGTTCCGCCGGTGGCTGCTGCGAAGTGACCGGCAGCAGGATCACTTCCGTCTGGCCCTGGTGCTTGCGCACTGCCAGCGCAACGGCGCAAGGGCGGTTCTTCCGTCCCTCTTCCTCGCCCCGTTCTGCCTGCCATGCCCAGAGATAGGGGTAGTCCCAAAGATCTCCGGGCTCGGGCAGCGGAGGAGCAGGGCGCTCAGTCATCCTTCATGCTGTCCGCAAGGGCTGTGAGCAAATCGCTGGCTTCGCTGTCTGTCAGCGAAGACACGTGAACGGCCCGGCGCGTGCCGTGCGGCGACGTCAGGCGTTCGTATTCTTCCGCTGACAGCATCACGAAACGCGGTTTGCCATGCCGCTGAATGGCAACAGGCTCCTGCGCTGCTGCAGCAAGAACGTCTCCCGTCTTGTTGGCGAGTTCCGTGGCGCTGAAGGTGCGCATGATCGATCTCCATGCTGGATATGAAAATCACCATATTAGCTAAAATGGGTATTTTCAATATATCTGGTTGGGGGAGGCGGTCATGATCTTCTGTTTGAATTGGTGCGGTCTGGGTGACATGCTCTTTTTGATTGCAATTGCGCATTGGGAGTGTTCCGGAGATCATGCGCTGCTTCTGGGTCTACATCCTCGCCGGCCGCAAGAATGGGACGGTTTATACCGGCGTGACCAACGATCTGATCCGGAGACTGCATGAGCACCAGAGTGGAACCGGTTCCCGCTTCACGGCCCGGTACTCGGTTCAGCGTCTCGTCTGGTATGAGCCGCATGGAACGGCGGAGGAAGCGATTGCCCGCGAAAAGGCGATCAAGAGCTGGCCGCGAGCCTGGAAAGTCGAGCTGATCGAAGCCACAAATCCCGAATGGTACGATCTTGGCCGGTTCCTGAATGCATGAGGCTGCGAGTTTATTCGACGGGGACTGTACCGTTGACTTGAGGGGCAAATCGCGTGGATTGGGCACGGCGTGGATGCCATGATCAAGTCATGGCATGACGAATATTTTGAGTTTTGAGCGAGTTGATTGCTTGCAGGGTTTTTATTATTTTCGATTATTATGAAATAATAATTCCAGAAGTGTTATATTCACTCCGTCATGCCATGACTTGATCATGGCATCCACTCCCTTGCCTTTCCGCTTGTGCTCAGCGGTTTTGGCTTGCGAGTTGAAGGTCTGCCCGTATGCACGAGGCACGGCATGACGAAGGCTTGGAGACTTGAGCAAGTGGGGCTTGCTGAAGGTTTCTGATGCCCACCCCAAAAAACATCAAAGGGCAGCCAGATGGCCGCCCCTTGGGCATTCACTCATCCATCGCTGAAAGTCAGCCGGCCTGCGGGCCGACGGTGACGATCAGCGGCGTCTTGCCTTCCAGAAGGCGTTTGGCGATGCGCTGGACGTCTTCGAGGGTGACCGCCTCGATCTCCGCATTGCGGCGGTCGAAATAGTCGATGCCGAGGTCCGCCAGTTTCAGGGCCACCAGCTGGGCTGCGATCTTGCCCGATGTGTCGAAGCGCAGGGCGTAGGAGCCGGTCAGGAAGCTCTTGGCCTTGTCCAGCTCTTCCTGTGTGGGCCCCTGTTCCGCCATGCGTTTGAACTGTTCCTCAATGATGCTGATGGTCTCGTCCGCCCGGTCGGCACGGGTTGCGGCCGAGGCAACAAGCAGGGCGGAATGGTCGTCCGGAGCCAGGCTGGAGCCGACACCATAGGACAGGCCGCGCTTTTCACGTACTTCCTCGAACAGCCAGGAGGTGAAGGTGCCGCCACCCAGAATGTGGTTCATCACGAAGGCTGCCTGATAGTCCGGATCATCCCGCTTCAGGCCCGGCAGACCGATGAGGATGGTGGTCTGCGGCACGTCCAGAGTGCGGGAGATGCGCTCACCTGTTTTCGGCTCCACATCCGCGACTTCCGGCAACTGGTTCTTTTCCGGCAGCTTGCCGAACACCTCGTCCAGCAGCGGGGCCAGCGTCTTTGCATCAATGGCGCCGACGACGCCAATGGCGAGCTTGTGGCGGGAGAGCAGGCGTCCGTGCAGGTCCTTGAGGTCTGCCGGGGAGAGCTTTTCCACCGTCTCCACCGTGCCGTCCCCCGGTTTGCCATAGGGGTGGCCGCCGAAGGCAGCATCACGGAAAGCCTCCGAGGCGATGGCGTCGGGATCTTCCTGCTGCTGGCGCAGCCCGGCAAGGATCTGCGACTTCACCCGCTCCACCGGCTTTTCGTCAAAGCGCGGCTCGTTGATGGCAAGGCGCAGCAGATCGAAGGCTTCATCCCGGGTGCCTGTGAGGGTGCGCAGGGTGCCGAACAGCTGATCCTTGCCGCTGTTGAAGCGGATGGAAACGGCCAGTTCCTCCAGCTTGCCCTGAAAGGCTTCGCTGTCCAGATCGCCGGCGCCTTCGTCCATGGTGCTGGCCAGAAGATTGGTGAGGCCTTCCTTGCCATCCGGGTCCTGGGCAGCCCCCCCGTCGAAGGCAAAATTCATCGAGATCATCGGCAAGGTTTCATCCTGCACCAGCCAGGCTTCGATGCCGCCGGGGCTGACAACCCTTTCGATGGTGGTTGCGCCCGCAGGCAGGGCACCCAGCACAAGAAGACCGATGCCCGCAACAGCCCGGGTGAAATGGGCCCGTGCAAAACGGGCAGGAGCAAAAAACTGCGTCATGCGCATATGTCCTTGTCAAACAAGCCGGTTCAGGACTTCTGGTCGCGGACAGAGCCGTCCGGCGACTGGCCGGGGGCGGTGAGATAGCCGGTGACCGGATCCTGCAGCAGATAATCCTGCGCCACCTTCTGGATATCAGCCGGGGTGACCGCTTCGATCTGGGCGGGCCAGGTCTGGACATCCTCGATGGTCTGGCCGCTGGTCAGTGCGGCGCCGAACAGGCGGGCGAGGGTGACCTGACTGTCCTGCGCATAAATGGCGGAGGACATGAGGGAGTGCTTGGCGCGGGCCAGTTCTTCATCCGTCACGCCATTTTCGGCAATGTCCCGGATCGTGCGCTCGAAGATGTCCTGCAGCCCTGTCAGCGTGCCATCGCCGCGCGGCGAGCCATAGACGATGAAACGGGTCGTATCGAGCGAGGTGTCGAGGTAATAGGCGCCGACGCCGATCGCGACCTGCTGCTCCAGCACCGCTTCCTTGTGCAGGCGGCTGGTCGGGCCGCCGGCGAGGATCTGGGCCAGCAGTTCAAGGGCTTCCGGCTCGCGGTCCTTGCCGGTCGCCTGGCTCGGTACCAGCCAGCTTTCGGAAACGGACGGCTGGCGGACGCGCTCATCCTCCAGATGCACGCTGCGCTTGCCGCTGAGCGGCGGCTCTGCAGGGCGGATACGCGGACCCGGCTCGGCCCGGCGCGGCAGCTTGCCATAGGTTTCCTCGGCAAGCTTGCGCACATCGGCCGCTTCCACATCGCCGGCCACCACCAGAACGGCATTGTTGGGCGTGTAGAATCGGTCATAGAAGGAGATGATGGCGTCGTGGTTCAGCGCCTCGATCTCGCTCTGCCAGCCGATCACCGGCGATCCGTAAGGATGGTTCACATAGGTGATGGCGGAAAGCGTCTCCTGCAGACGTGAGGAGGGATCGGCATCGACGCGCATGCGCCGCTCTTCCAGCACCACCTGCTGTTCCGGCTTGATCACTTCGTCGGTGAGGACGAGATTCTGCATCCGGTCCGCTTCCAGTTCCATCATGCGCGGCAGGTGCTCCTTGGCCACGCGCTGGAAATAGGCGGTGTAGTCGTTGCTGGTGAAGGCATTTTCCTGGCCGCCGATATCGGAGACGATCTTGGAAAAGATGCCGTCCGGATTGTCCTTTGTTCCCTTGAACATCAGGTGCTCAAGGAAGTGGGCAACACCGGACTGGCCGGCCGGCTCATCGGCGGCGCCCGTCTTGTACCAGATCATATGGGTGACCACCGGGGCGCGGTGATCGGGGATCACCACCACCTCAAGACCGTTGTCCAGCGTGAAGCTGGACAGGTTCGGCGCAATGACCGGCGGCGCTTCGGCCGCAGTCTGGGCAAGCGACAGGCCGGAGCCCAAAACAAGGCAGGACAGCACCGTGGCGAAGAGAAGGCCGCGCCGTCTCGCAGCGGGAAGTGTCATCTTGGGGATCTCCCGGAATGGAACAGGGCGCGAATCCGGTCGCGCCGGCAGAGGAATGCGTCGCCTGCAATATAGGCGCTGGCGTGGCCCCGGCGCCTTAAATTTTCGTCATGTAGGGAGCGGGCCAAACAGAAACGGCGGCCAATGGCCGCCGTCAGATCTCTGCCGGTTCTGCCAGCCTCAGAAGAGGCAGCTTTCTTTCGGCGTAGGGGTGCAGTTCGGCTTGATGCGCGCGCCGTCCATTTCCGCCTGCTTGCGGTCCTGGATCTGCTGGCGGTCGTTCGGCATCGCCAGCGGTGCATTGCCGGCAGGCGTCGAATAGGCGATCGGCGGCTCCACCAGGTAGCGGCGGACAGGCTTGCCATCGGGACCAAACAGATCCGACGTGTCGACACGCGTCAGCGGCCCCTGGCTCTGCTTCTTCATTTCGGCCGGCGTCATGCGGGCGCCGTCCATGATCTCGCCATCGCGCACATCGGCAGCGGTCTTGGCCTGACGCTGTGCGCCGGTAATCTGCACGCCGCGCATCTGTTCGGGGGTCAGCAACTCGCCATCGCTGCCGCGGCCGGGCTGTGCATAGACAGCGCGCACTTCCTGCAGTGACTTGTCTTCCTTCGTCGGCCAGTTGGCCGCTGTCTCGGTCACCGGCTTTTCAGGCTGAGGCAACTGGTCCAGCTTGGCCGGCATGGCCAGCGGCGCACGCGGCTTGTATTCGATCGGCTTGGCCTGCGGATCGACCGCGCCAATGCCTTCCATGATCTTGCGGACGGCGACCTTGTCGACGGCTTCCTGCTCGCCATAGGAGTTTGTCACGCAGCCAGCCGCCAGAGCGCCCAGCATGACAGCAGATACGACACCACGCAGCCCGCCGAGGCTTACGGTCCGGGAACTTGCCAGAGAAAACTTGAACCGCACGTAACCTATCCCGTTTCCTGTGAGCGCAAGGCTGCAAAGGCGGCTTCAGGCCTGCCCGCTCGCACTCGCTGTCCCAATTATCCCGCTTTGCGGCCTTTAGAACCGCCCTTTGAGGCTTTATTGGGGCTTCCTCGCCAACCGTCATACAGGAGAGCAGCCACTCCGGCAACGATTGCAGCATCCGCAATGTTGAAGACATACCACGAGAAGCTGCCGAAGTGGATGTGGAGAAAGTCGTAAACCGCGCCATAGGCGAAACGGTCAACCCCATTGCCAAGCGCGCCGCCGATGATCAGCGCCAGGCTCACTCCGGCAAACTTGCTGGTGCTGCGCACCGCCCAGACCCACAGCGCAATGGCTGCCAGAACGGTGAAGATGGCGAGGGCCCAGCGGCCCAGATCCGTTTCCTGCTGCAAAAGCCCGTAGGAAATGCCCCGGTTCCAGACGGTGACGAGCTCCAGGAACGGCAGCAGATCCATGTTGCCCTGCCGGGGCAGGTCATAGACGAACAGCAGCCACAGCTTGCTCACCTGATCGGCAGCAAAGATGATGGCGGCAATCACCGCCACCATCCGGCTGAGCGGCCCCCACAGCCATCTGCGGGTAAAACCTGACGGGGGAGCCACCTTGCTCATGCTTCGTCCTTCACCGTTTCCAACTGAAGCAACCGTCAGGCTGCCGTGTGGGCTGCGTCCCATTCACGCAGGGCCGCGGCATCGCGCAGGGTCACGTCCGGATAGTCCGGATCAGACCCCACCTCCGGAAGGATCTTCCACGAGCGGGCACATTTCGTGCCCTGTGCAAGGCCCGGCACCACGGCCACGCCCTTCACGTCATCCAGCGTGAAGGCGCCTTCCGGTGCTGCCTCACCGGTGAGCGTGAGCTGGCTGGTGATGCAGACATCCGCCATGTCCGTACCGGCAAGGGCCGCCATCAGCTCTGCGTCGGTGACATGCACCACCGGATGGGCTTCCAGCGACGAGCCGATGCGCTTCTCGCGGCGCTCGATTTCAAGAGCGCCGGTGATGACGCGGCGGACTTCGCGGATCTTCTCCCACTTTGCCGCCAGCGCTTCATTGCGCCAGTTTGCCGGAACGGCGGGGAACTGCTGCAGATGCACCGAGCTGTCCTCGCCCGGATGACGGGCCAGCCAGCTTTCCTCCATGGTGAAGGGCAGCATCGGCGCCATCCAGGTGACAAGGCAGGTGAACAGCTGCTCCACCACCTGCAGGGCGGCCTTGCGGCGTACCGAAGAGGCCGGGTCGCAGTAGAGCGTGTCCTTGCGCACGTCGAAATAGAAGGCCGACAGCTCCACCGTCATGAAGGTGAAGAGGTGGTGGAAGACCTTCTTGTAGTCGAAGTCCTCGTAGCCCTTGCGCACGAGGGCATCCAGCTCGGCGAGGCGGTGCAGCATCAGCTGCTCCAGCTCCGGCATGTCCTTGAGCGCGATTTCCTCGCCGGTGGCATGGGCCAGGGTGCCCAGCATCCAGCGCAGGGTGTTGCGCAGCTTGCGGTAGCTGTCCACCGAGGTCTTGAGGATCTCCGGCCCGATGCGCTGGTCTTCGGCATAGTCGCCGGAGGCCACCCACAGGCGCAGGATGTCGGCGCCATACTGCTTGATCACGTCCTGCGGGAACACCTGATTGCCCAGGGACTTGGACATCTTGCGCCCGTCCTCGGCCATGGTGAAGCCGTGGGTCAGCACCGCGTCATAAGGCGCGTGGCCACGGGTGCCGCAGCTTTCCAGCAGCGAGGAATGGAACCAGCCGCGATGCTGGTCCGAGCCCTCGAGATAGAGCACGTAGTCTTCGCCGCCATCAACCTTGCGCTTCGGGCTGAGATCGGGGCGCTTCTCCAGGCAGAAGGCATGGGTGGAGCCGCTGTCGAACCAGACATCCAGGATGTCGTCGACCTTGACCCACTCATCGGCCTTGTAGTCCGCACCCAGGAACCGCTCCTTGGCCCCTTCGGCGAACCACACATCCGCGCCTTCCGCCTTGAAGGCCTCGAAGATGCGGGCATTGACGGCTTCGTCCTTCAGCACTTCCGCCGTGTCCTTGTGGATGAACACGGTGATCGGCACGCCCCAGGCACGCTGGCGCGAGAGCACCCAGTCCGGGCGGCCCGCAATCATGGAGCGCAGGCGGTTCTGGCCGGAGGCGGGCACGAAGCGGGTTTCGTCGATGGCCTTCAGCGCGCGGCTGCGCAGCGTGTCGCCCGGGCCGTCCAGTGCACGGTCCATGTAGACGAACCACTGCGGCGTGTTGCGGAAGATCACCGGCTTCTTCGAGCGCCAGGAATGCGGATACTGGTGCTTGAGGCGGCCAAGGCCGATCAGCGCGCCCGCTTCCTTCAGCTTCTCGATATTGGCCTTGTTGGCCGTGCCCTTCTCACCCTTGTGGGTGATGACCTGATGGCCCTCAAAGCCCGGTGCATCCTTGGTATAGAAGCCGTCATCGGCGACGGTGAAGGGGATGGCCCACTTCTGGCGGGTTTCCTCAATGAGTTCTTTGCCGCCCACGGCCTCCGCAGCTGCGATATCCTTCTGGGCATAAGTCATCCAGATCTCGAAGTCATCGGCGCCGTGACTGGGCGCGGTGTGGACAAAGCCCGTACCGGCGTCATCGGTGACGTGATCACCATCGAGCAGCGGCACATCGAACTGATAGCCGCCAAGCTCCAGATCCCGGTAGGGATGGGCGCAGGTCATGGCTGCCAGTTCGTCGGCAGTAACCGGCCGGACAAGCGTGAAGTCGGTGATGCGGGCGTTCTTGAAGACATCGGCGGCCAGCTTGTCCGCAAGGATCAGCTTGTCGCCCTTCTGCACCCAGTTGTCATCCGCAAGGCCGTCCTGCGTCACCTCATAAAGGCCGTAGGAGATGGCCGAAGAATAGGAGATGGCGCGGTTGCCGGGGATGGTCCAGGGGGTGGTTGTCCAGATGACAACGGCGGCGTCCAGCAGGTCCTCGGCGGCTGCCTCGTCCAGGCTGCCAGCCTCGATCACCGGGAACTTCACCCAGATCATGTCGGACTGATAGTCGTGATACTCGATCTCGGCTTCGGCCAGCGCGGTGTTTTCCACCACGGACCACATCACCGGCTTGGAGCCGCGGTAGAGCTGGCCCGAGGTGGCGAATTTCATCAGCTCGGAAGCGATCACCGCTTCGGCTTCGAAATTCATGGTCAGATACGGGTTCTCCCAGTCGCCCTCGAGGCCGAGGCGGCGGAATTCCTCGCGCTGGATGCCGACCCAATGCTCCGCATAGCTGCGGCATTCCTGGCGGAAGGCGATCATCGCGGCGGAATTCTTCAGGTCCGGCTTCTGCTTGCCCTTGGAGCGGTAGTTTTCCTCCTCGATCTTCCACTCGATCGGCAGGCCGTGGCAGTCCCAGCCCGGAACATAGTTGCTGTCGAAGCCCATCATCTGCATGGAGCGGGTGACGATGTCCTTCAGCGTCTTGTTCAGCGCGTGGCCGATGTGGATGTTGCCGTTGGCATAGGGAGGGCCATCATGCAGCAGGAACTTGCGGCGGCCGGCAGAGGCGGTGCGCAGGCGCTTGTAAAGGTCCATCGCCTTCCAGCGCGCGATGATTTCCGGCTCCTTCTGCGGCAGGCCGGCGCGCATCGGGAAATCGGTCTCGGGCAGGTTCAGCGTTGTGGAATAGTCACGGGCAGTCGTTTCGGTCATTGCATGCAATCCGCAAA
Source organism: Pannonibacter sp. Q-1 (assembly GCF_054073275.1). Classification (NCBI taxonomy): domain Bacteria; kingdom Pseudomonadati; phylum Pseudomonadota; class Alphaproteobacteria; order Hyphomicrobiales; family Stappiaceae; genus Pannonibacter; species Pannonibacter sp. Q-1. Next base: position 470,649 of record NZ_JBSXNB010000001.1, on the reverse strand, counting down.
AATCAGGAAGGGCAAGGCGGGCGCCTTGCCAACTGTCAGGGGAGGCGGCCATGCCGCGTCCCGCCACGAAGGGATCCCGGTCCCTCGGCGCGCCATCGCGTCAGCCGAAGGCCGGGCAGCTAATTCGTGAAATCGCGGGGCCGGAAAGGCATCCGGCAGGAAGAATGACTGTCATGGCCGCTCTAGTACCAGTCAAAAGCCTCTGAATAAAGCGGCAAATGCTGGAATCACAGCCGGGTCAAATTCACTCGAACAATAGGCAAGCAGGCCCATCGGATGACGGGCCTGCTCCGGTCGTAAGGATCAGCGGTCTGGACGCGGCGGCTTGTCAAGCTGGCTTCCCCGAATGATGCGGGCCAGTTCCCGCTTGTCATTGATCCAGTCTCGCGGATCGGATGCGCCGGCAACCAGCTCCTCCCGCGGACTGATCCAGCCGTCTCCACCGCAAAATCCACAGCGTTCCGAGTATGGCATGGCCATCTCCTGCATTTTGCTCCGCTCATAGAAGTCCTTGAGCGGATGCGCGCCGGATCTGTGCGGAAAGACCATCACGATACCCGTCCCATGGCATTCCGGACATTCATGTCCTGGGCCCTGATGCCTGGTGTCAGGATGGCGCGGGTCGTTACGGCCCATGGCTCAGCCTCCCCGTTCCACCTCCTCCCGGATCTCCTGGACGCTACGGTCTGGATTGCGGCGCTTTTCCTCAACCACGCGCTGCTGGAGTTCAGCTTCACGTTCGGCGTTGGCCTGTTGTGCCTGAGCCTCCCGCATCCCGTGGTAGGCCTCCACGGCTTCATTGATCTTTTCACCGATCTTCTCGCCTGCCTGGAGAGCGCCTTCCATCGCGCCGCCGACAAGTCCTTTTGCAGCCTCACCAGTTGCCTTGCTGATATTGCTCATGTTTATCTCCCATGTTTGCTTGCAGGTTCTTCGTTTTTTTAAAAGTAACCCTGCGGAAGCTATTGATGGGAAAATTTCACAAAAGTGAATTGATCTGGATCAAATTACCAGAACAATTCCCGGTTGAGATGTTTGAAAATGCCGCTTCAGGGCGGAGGTCTCAGCCCTGTGCCGCCCTGCGCCGTTCCCGGTGGGCAATGTAGATGCCGCTGGCAACGATCAGCGCGATGCCGGCCCAGGTCATCAGATCAGGAAAGTCGCCGAAGACCAGAAAGCCGAACAGGGTGGCGCTGACGATTTCCAGATAGTTGAACGGAGCAATGACCGACGCTGGCGCCAGGGCCAGAGCCTTCACGATCAACCCGTGCGACACAAAGGAAATGGCTCCGATGGCAAAGAGCAGCGACATTTCGATGCTGTTGGGCATGGCCACGATAATGCCCGTCGTCTCCACGCCAAAAGCGGCAATCACCGCAATGACGATGGCCAGCGTCAGGCCGCCCCCCAGCGAAGTCGTGAACTGCATGGACAGCATGCTGTCCTCACCCGCCAGAATGCGGGTCGTCAGCAGGTAAAGCGCAAACAGGCAGGCGGTGACCATCGGCAGCAGTGCGGCCGCGCCAAAGGCATCAAAGCCCGGGCGGATGATCATGATCGCCCCGATCAGCCCCACCACCACGGCCGCCCAGCGGCGCGGGCCGACTTGCTCCTTCAGGAAAATGGCGGAAAGAGCGGTCAGTACCATCGGCTGGATGAAGAAGATGGCAATCGCATCGGCAACCGGCATCACCTTCAAGGCAGTAAAGAAGGCGAAGGTGGCGCCGGCCAGAAAAATGCCGCGCAGCATGTTGATGCCCCAGCGCTTCGGCATCAGGGTGCGCAAGCCGCCGGTCATCATCAATGCGCCGAGCAGGGTAAAGACAGCCTGGAAGAAGAAACGCCCGAAGCCGATGAGCAGCGGCGCGACCGTGGCAGACAGGTATTTCGCCACCGTGTCCATGCCTGGCACGATGATCATCGCCAGAGTCATCAGCAGGATGCCCTGCAGAATATCGGCCTTGCTTGAAATCCGGCTGGCAGGCGAGGGTGCGCCCGTCATGACAGGGGCACGGCGCCAAGCGCCAGATCGAGGGCCGACAGGGGTTGTATGCTGGCAAGGGCCGCGCGGGCTTCGGCGCTGTCCCGGTCCATCTGCGCAATCAGTGCCGCGCTGCTGTCAAAGCGCTCCTCGGCCCGCAGGTAGGAGACGAATCGCACCCGCAGCGTCTTGCCATAGAGATCGCCGGAAAAATCGAACAGGAACACTTCCAGCAGTGGCGCCCCATTGTCGAAGGTCGGGCGGCGGCCGAAACTGGCAACGCCGTCATGGCGCTGGCCGTCCACTTCGACCCGCACCGCATAGATGCCGTGCTTCAGCGTGCAATCATCGGCAAGGCGCAGGTTGGCGGTGGGATAGCCGAGATCGCGGCCGCGCTTTTCGCCATGGCGCACCTCGGCCTCGGCAAACCAGCGGTAGCCAAGCAGGCCGTTGGCCAGTGCCAGATCCCCTTCTGCAAGGGCTGCACGGATGCGGGAAGAGGAAATGACTTCGCCGCTCTCGTCATTTTCCGCCGTAACGATGGTGACGCCAAAGCCGTGCTTTTCGCCGGAGGCACGCAGGAAGTCCGGCGTGCCGGCCCGGCCCTTGCCGAAGTGGAAATCATAGCCGGTGACCGCGTGGCGGATGCCGAGGGCGCCGATCAGGATTTCCTCGACGAAACGCTCTGCCTCAAGGCTGGCGAAATCGCGGGTGAAGGGCAGCACGATCAGCCCGTCGAGGCCAAGCGCTTCCATCACCTCCGCCTTCACATGGGCGGGCGTCAGACGGAAGAGCGGCACATGCGGGGCAAAGACCGAACGGGGATGCGGCTCGAACGTCATGGCAATGACAGGCCGTCCGTGGCCGTGTGCTTCATCAATCGCCGCCTGCAGTACGGCCCTGTGGCCCCGGTGCACACCATCAAAGTTGCCAATGGCAACGGCGCTGCTCTTGAGGTGCGCCGGTAACGAGGCCAGATCCTCGACAACTGAGAAAGGCGTAACGGTCATCAGAGATGAGAACCTGCGGGCTGGACTGCAGGCTGATCTGCAGCAGACATGAAACATGCGGCCTGACGCGTGGAAAATGCCTGCGTCAGGATTTGCCGGACCCTGCCGTTTTCACGGCCTTTCGTCAAGCGCACTTTGGCCGCCGTCCGTGCTGTCTGCACCCTCAGCTCTGGTGCCCGGGAAAGTCCCGCTCGGTCCCCCGGGCGGGGACCTTGACCATGGCTTCGCCTTCCAGAACCACCGTCTCCCCAACCCGGCAGATGCAGGAAAGCCGGGCCCGGTTGCCCTTGGGCAGAAGCTCCGCGACCTTCACCTCCACCGTCACGTCATCACCGATCCGCACCGGTGCCTTGAAATTCAGGGTCTGGGAAAGATAAATCGCGCCGGGGCCGGGAAGGCGCGTGCCAAGCAAGGCTGAGATAAGGCTCGCAGTATAAAGCCCATGGGCGATGCGCGTCCGGAAGGGCGTGCGTGCGGCAAAATGCTCAGACAAGTGAATAGGATTGCGGTCACCGGACACCTCGGCAAAGCCGACAATATCAGATGCGCTCACGTGCTTCGTCAGAGTCTCGCTCATGCCCTCGCTCAGGTCCTCGTAGCAAAGCTGACGCAGCTCAAGCATTTTTGCCTCCCAATACCAGAAACGTGCCCTTAAATACCGGTACGCACGCTATGGGGCAGAGTGCTCGGACACAATACGCCTTTGGGGGAAGAAAATGCCTTGCGCTATTAACGGTCTTTTCAGGGGAACCGCTTAGATTGCCCAAGTATGGGGAGGTGGGAACACGATCATCGTGTCTTCCTCCTGAAACGTCAGATCTCGTCATTTCCGGCCCAGAGGGTGGGCCCTGTAATTGACAGTATGGAGTAGACAATGGCCCTTGACCTTTCGATGCCGGTCCTGGTGGTCGATGATTACAAGACCATGATCCGGATTATCCGGAACCTGCTGAAGCAGCTTGGTTTTGAAGATATCGACGATGCAGCCGATGGTACGGAAGCCTTGGAGAAGATGAAGCAGCGCAAGTATGGCCTGGTCATCTCCGACTGGAACATGGAACCGATGACCGGTTACGAGCTGCTCAAGCAGGTTCGCGCTGACGCAAGTCTCTCCAAGACGCCGTTCATCATGGTGACTGCCGAGTCCAAGACCGAAAACGTGATCGCCGCCAAGAAGGCCGGCGTGAACAACTATATCGTGAAGCCGTTCAACGCGCAGACGCTGAAGGGCAAGATCGAAGCGGTCTTCGCAGACTGACAGATTTCGCTCACCCCGGCGGACTGCGCTGCTCCTCTCGCAGCCACGTCCGCCTGAGTGACGGGTCAGACCGATTTTCTCACGTCTGTCATTGCCCGGATGGCACTCCGGAAAATGGTGCAGAGGGAGGTCCCGTTCCAGGCAGCAGAACGGGCCAACGGTGCTGGCTACCCAACTGGAGGGCAGAACAATGGCCACAATGACAAAAGAGAACGTGGTCCGCGTCATCGAGTTTTTGGAAAAAAACAAAAGCCGTGACGGGGAAGTTGGCCTGAATGACGTCATGCAGCTTGCCGAAGTCATGAGCGGCTCCATGCATGATTTTCTGCTGGCGGTGCAGCCGGCAGTGACTGGCGAGCTGAAGGCAATCGCTGGCGAAATCACGCGGATGAAGGAAGAAATCACCGCGCTGCGTGCCAATGACATGAAGCAGCAGAAGATTCCCGATGCCGGGCGCGAACTCGATGCCATCGTCGAGGCGACCGAATCGGCAACGCACACGATCATGACGGCTGCCGAGGAAATCATGGGCGCCGACACGTCGGATGGCTTGGCCTATCAGGAACTCGTCAACAACAAGATGATCGAGATCTTCGAGGCCTGCGCCTTCCAGGACATCACCGGGCAGCGCATTTCCAAGGTCGTGGGCACCCTCAACTACATCGACCAGCGCGTCTCCGCCTTCGTTGAAAAGCTGCGCATCGTGGAAACGATGGAACCGGCGGCCGAGGAAACCGAAGCCGATCGCCGCAAGCGCGAGCTGATCCTGCATGGACCGCAGATGGCCGGTGAAGGCGTGTCGCAGGACGATATTGACGCCATGATGAGCGGTGGCGGTTCTCAGGACGACATCGACAAGCTGTTCGGCTGACGTCTGACTGACTTTCGAATCAAAAAGGGCCGTAGCGGTGACGCTACGGCCCTTTGCTTTGGATCGGTTACCAGCTGAGGCGCGGCAGGGCGGCGCGGGCGGAGAAGCCCTCTTCCGCGAGGCGCCGGCGGATCAGCGCCTCATCCGGCGTATCGACCGGGCCGAAATCCGAGGCATGGATGCCGCCGGTGATGAACAGCACGTCCAGGTTCTGGGCGTCTGCGCCGCGAATGTCCGTCGGCAGGCCGTCACCGATGGCCAGCACCTTGGAACGGTCGAAGTCCGCGCCCTGGATCTGCTGCAGGCGGGCAAGTGCCGCATCATAGATCGGCTTGTGCGGCTTGCCCGGCAGGGTGACGCGGCCGCCCAGATCCTCATAGAGACGGGCAAGGGCACCGGCGCACCAGATCAGCTTGTCGCCGCGCTCCACCACGATATCCGGATTGGCACAGACCATCAGCAGACCGCGTGCAGCAAGAGCCTCCAGCTGATCCCGGTAGTCGTCCGGGGTCTCGGTCTCGTCATCAAAGAGGCCGGTGCAGCTGATCAGATCGGCATCTGCCTCGCTCACAATCTCAAGCCCTGTGCCGTCATAGAGGCTGAGGTCACGCTCCGGGCCGATGTGGAAGCACTTGCGCTCCGTGCTGCTGATCAGCAGGTGGCGGGTGACGTCGCCGGATGTGACGATATCATCATAGGCATGACGCGGCACGCCAAGCATGGCCAACTGCTCGTGGATCGGCTCGGCCGGCCGGGGAGCGTTGGTGATGAGCACCACCGTGCCGCGCTGCTCCTGGCGGAAGCGGGTCAGCGCCTCATGCGCGGCCGGAAAGGCGGCGACACCATTGTGCAGCACGCCCCAGACATCGCTGAGAATGCCCCTGTAATCAGGCGCAATGGCACCGAGGCCGGGGATGAGCAGGGGGGCTGTTGCGTTCATGGGGGCCTCTTCCGGGCTGATCTGGTAACATTGGCGGGAATCGGGAGGTTGTCCCGCGCAGGCTGGCGGACAATATACGAAGCCGCGCGCGGGAGAAACCGGGCATAACAGGCGCTCCAATCAGGCATCAGCAGGCAGGCGCCACAGGACGGGCAGATGGCAGTCAGACAACTGGGCGAGGCGGTGATCAACCGTATCGCGGCAGGCGAGGTGATCGAACGGCCCGCCAGCGTGATCAAGGAACTGGTGGAGAATGCGGTCGATGCGGGCGCCTCCAGCATCGACATCGTAACCGCCGCAGGCGGCAAGACCTTGATGCGCGTCTCCGACGATGGCTTTGGCATGACGGCCGCCGATCTGGCGCTGGCCGTGCACCGCCATTGTACGTCCAAGCTGCATGAGGAAGACCTCTTCGACATCCGCACCCTCGGATTCCGGGGCGAAGCTTTGCCCTCCATCGGCTCCATCGCAAGGCTGGGCATCACCACCCGCCATGCGCAGGAGCCTCATGCCTGGCGCATCGAGGTGGAGGGCGGAACGGAGAGCGATGTGCATCCGGCTGCCCGGCACAAGGGTACGCAGGTGGAAGTGCGCGATCTCTTCTTTGCCACGCCCGCCCGCCTGAAATTCCTCAAGACCGACAAGGCGGAAGCCGCCGCCGTAACGGATGTGGTCCGCCGCATCGCGCTGGCCTATCCGGAGGTTGGATTCCAGTTGTCCGGCTCGGACCGGACCGCGCAAAGCTGGCCAGCAGCGCGCGGCGAGGATCCGCGCATGGCGCGGCTGGCTCAGGTGCTGGGCAAGGAGTTTCTCGACAATGCCATGGAGATCACGGCAGAGCGGGAGGGCGTGCGCCTGACCGGTTTTGCCGGCCTTCCCACCTATAACAAGGGCACGGCACAGCAGCAGTTCTTCTATGTCAACGGGCGCCCGGTGCGCGACAAGCTGCTGCTGTCTGGCCTGCGCGGCGCCTATGCGGATGTGCTGGCCCGTGACCGGCATCCGGTCGTGGTGCTCTATATCGATCTGGACCCGGCTCTGGTGGATGTGAATGTGCATCCGGCCAAGGCCGATGTGCGCTTCCGTGACGGGCAGCTGGTGCGCGGACTGCTCGTCGGGTCGATCAAGCAGTTTCTGGTGATGGCAGGCCACCGGTCGTCCACCTCCAATGCCGCGGCTGCCATGGAGGCTCTGCGGACCGGCATGGCGCCGGGTATGGGTGAGGCGCCAGGAAGCGGCCCGCAGCGCTCCGCCGCCTATCAGGGCAGTTATGGTGGAGGGGGCTGGCGTCCCGCCTCAAGGCCTGCCCAGCCGCAGGGGGGCTGGGACTGGCGCAGTTCCGCCTACCGGCCCTCGGAGGACGATGCGGCTCCGGCCGGAGCACAGGGCTTTGCCGAAGCTGCTCAGGCCGCCCTGGCGGATATCGTACTGCCCTCGGCGGATGCGCGGGCGCATAGCGAGCCGGCAGGCCAGGAAAACATGAGCCGCCCACTGGGAGCAGCGCGCGCGCAGGTGCACGAGACCTACATCATCTCCCAGACCATGGACGGGGTTGTCATCGTTGACCAGCATGCCGCGCATGAGCGGCTGGTCTATGAGCGGCTGAAGGAAATGCTGGCCGCCCGTGACGTGCCACGGCAGATGCTGCTGATCCCGGAAATCGTCGAGCTGCCGGAGGAGGACGTGCACCGGCTGGCCGAACATGCGGATGAACTGGAGGCTGCCGGGCTGGTGCTGGAGCCCTTCGGCCCCGGTGCCATTGCCGTGCGGGAAACACCTGCCATGCTGAAATCGCTCAACATCCGGGCGCTGGTGCAGGATCTGGCCGACGAATTGACCGAGTGGGAAACCGCCTCAGGCCTCAAGGAAAAGCTCGACCACGTGGCCGCGACGATGGCCTGCCACGGCTCCATCCGCGCCGGCCGCCGCATGCGTCCGGAAGAGATGGATGCGCTGCTGCGCGAGATGGAGGCAACGCCGCTTTCCGGCCAGTGCAACCACGGCCGGCCGACATGGATCGAGCTGAAACTCTCCGATATCGAAAAGCTGTTCGGCCGGAAGTAGCGATCCGGTTCGGGGGCAGGACCTGCTCCAAAAAGAAGAGGGCCGCACGGTGGCGGCCCTCTGGTCTCGTCCTGGGAGAGACTGTGTCAGGACGGGGCATGGCGCAGGCGCACCATGCCACCCCGTTTCATCATCAGAACACGCGCTCGACGCGGATCGTGGTGTAGAACTCGTCGCGGTCACGGCGGGCCGAGTTGCGGTTGTAGTCGAAGCTGCGGTAGGCGAACTCGGTGCCGATGGAAAAGTCGGAAATCGGCTTCCAGTTGACGTTGAAGTTGGCGCCCCACTGCTTGAAGTCGTTGGCAGAGCCAGCCGCATCGGCCGAGTAGTAACCGCCTTCAATGTTGGCGTCCCACTGCTCATTGAAGTTATGCAGGTAGCCCGCACCAATGCCCCAGGCCTTGGTGGTCTTGGTCTTGGTGCCATCCAGCGTCGCATCGGTGATGGCGTCATCCCAGCTGTCGAGAACGTAGCCGGATGCGCCATTGCCATACATGGCCTGCAGAGCGACGGCATCGCCTGCCCCCAGGAAGGGCACATTGATCTGCACACCCGCGCCAATGGCATAACCAACCTTGGTCTTCGCGTCGGTGTCTTCAAAGCGGGTTTCATGCAGGGCGCCCATGATCTGGGCGGAACCCCAGGCCTGATCGATGCGCAGGTTGGCAACCAGATCCGGCAGGCGGTGGCCGGCATAGGTGGCGGAACCGCCCTCAAGGTTCCAGCGGCGGGTGGTGCCGTCTTCGATCGAAACCGTGGTGGTCAGACCGTTGCCGAGGTCGGCCGTATAGGCGGCAACCCAGTTGCGCACATCCGTATACTGGGTCTGGAAGTTGCCGTAGGAATAGCCGGTCCAGAAGTCATACATGGACGCGGTGCGGCCGAAGGTGAAGTTGCCGAACTGCACAAAGGCATGTTCCAGCGTGGTGCCGGTACCGGTCCCGTCGTTCGAATTGTTCTCGAAGTAGGTGTCGATGTAGGCGCGGACGAGCCCGTATTCGCTGTTCGTACGCGCATCCAGGCGGATGGTGCCGCGGGCGCGGGTGTAGGTGCCGAAGTCCGCGCGGTCGTCCCAGGAGTTGTCGCGGTTACCGAAATTGTCGAAACGGTATTCGGCGCGGACACGGCCTTCCACGCGCAGGCAGGTCTCGGTGCCCGGGATGTAGAAGAAACCGGTTCCATAGGCATCACAGACACGGACGTAATCAACCGGCTCGGGAGCGGCCGGAAGATCGGCAGCAAGAGTGCCTGCAGACGAGGCTGCCAAGAGTGTCATTGCAGAAATCAGGCGTACACTGCGCATTCAGAGATCCTTCCCAATGAGCCAGCTGTCCGTGCCGGGGCCGCTGGGACGCGTGAGTCGACATTCAATAGGAAGATGATACGCCGGCTCCTGAAAAAGAAAATCGGGCAAAACAGGCCGTTTACTTATTTGGCCGCGTAGATGCAAAAAAGACACGAAACAGCTTTTCCGGGGTTGTTTCGGCTATAAAAGATGCAGCAAGCCGAAAGCGCTGGCAGCCAAGTAAGGTGCTGCGTGCCTCTGTTTTAGCCGTATGATGAAGAGATGGGCGCGGCTGGCCGTGGTGGATTCCGGCGGGAGGAATTTTCCGTCATCTGCCTGTCTTGCATGCGTGGCATGGAAGCGCCGCAAGGAGGCCGTGCGGCACGGCAGGCGGTGCGGCATTGTCCGCAGGCGGCTGACGCCACCCGGCTGGGAGACTTCAGGTTCAAATGAAAAGCATTGTCTGGCTGGCCGCGCTTCCGCTCCTGCTTGCAGGAGGGCTCACTCTACCCTTGCCCTTGCCAACCGGATTGCCCTTGCTGGTCCTCGGCCTGGTGATGATCCTTGCCGCCAGCCCCTGGGCTGTGCGCCTTTTGCGGCGGCTGCGGCGGCGCTTTCTGCGGCTGAATGGCCTGTTTCACACATTGGAAGACAGGGCCCCGGTGCGGCTGGGCCGGATCCTGCGGCGCACCCGGCCGCGGCAGAAACTTCCTGTGCCGCCAGACGGCCCTGACGGCGGGAAGGCGCCCCTATGACGGCATGCAGCGCGCGAAGAGCACCTGACTGTCGCCGCTTGTGCGCTGATCGAGAAGCTCGAAGCCAGCGGGAAGCGTAACCGTGTTGCCAGCCCGCTCTTCCAGAACGCAGATGGCGCCACCGGCCAGCCAGCCGCCCTCGCGGGCAGAGGCCAGGGCCAGTTCGCCGAGGCCCTTGTCATAAGGCGGGTCGGCGAAGAGCAGGTCAAACGGCTCGATTGTTCCGGCAGCCCCCAGTTTCGTGGCATCCCGGCGCAGGATCTTGGCGGCGCCGTTGAGGCCGAAGGCTTCCATGTTGCGGCGGATCACGCCGCGCGCATCCGCGCCTTCCTCAACGAAGGTGGCGTGTTTTGCGCCGCGGCTGATGGCTTCGAAGCCGAGGGCGCCTGTGCCGGCAAACAGATCCAGCACCCGTGCGCCCTCAAGATCCGCGCCAACGCCATGCAGCAGGATGTTGAAGATGGTTTCGCGCAGCCGGTCGGAAGTCGGGCGCGTGGCGTCCGACTTCGGCGTGGCAAGGCTTGCGCCCTTGAACCGTCCGGCAACGATGCGCATCACCGGTCCTCTCAGCCGCGCGAACGGGGCTTGAAGCCACCGCCGCCGCCACCGCCGCGCTTCGGCCCGCCGGGGCCGCTGCGTGCAGGGCCGCTGCGAACGGGACGGTTTCCACGGTCAGGCCGGTTGCCGCGGTCCGGACGGGGACCGCGATCCTCACGCGGGCCGCGCTCAGGCCGGTCATTGCGCTCGAAGCGGCTACCGCCTGCAGGGCGTTCGAAACGGCTGCCGCCTTCGGGGCGCTCGCGCCGCTCCGGACGGTCAGGGCGCTCGGAACGCTCGCGGGGACGGATCGGCCGGTCATCCGGGTCACGGAAGGCGGGCTTGCGGTCACGGCCGGTGCGCTGTTCCTGCTGCTTGTCCTCAACGAGGCCCTCTGCCCCCCAGATGCGGCGGGGGCGGGCGGTGCGCTGCGGACGCTCGTCTTCAGCCTTGCGGACGGAAGGCTCACGCGTCAGGCGGAAGCGGCTGCGCGGGGAGATCTTCTGCGGACGCTGGCTCTCGCCACCTTCACGCTTGCCGCCCTCCCGGTTGCCATCACGTCCGCCGTCTCTGGCACCAAAGCTGCGCTCGCCGCCTTCAGGGCGCGGCTTGCGCGGGCCCTTGGGGCGGTTCACGGCTTGTGCACCGTCACGGGCGGTCATCCACTCGCCGCGGGTCTTCTGACCCTGCTGCTGCGGCTTCTTCTTTTTCGGCTCTTCCTTCGGAGCGGCCTGGGTCAGCACCGGAGCCTCGAAGTCAGCCCCTGCGGCTTCCGCCAGCTTGTCGCCCAGCTGGTCGCGCAGCACGCGGCCCTTGATTTCGCGGGCCTCGCCCTCGGGCAGGTCGAGAAGCTGGAACGGACCGAAGGACAGGCGGATCAGCCGGTTGACCGACAGGCCCAGATGCTCCAGCACGCGCTTGACTTCGCGGTTCTTGCCCTCGCGCAGGCCCAGCGTCAGCCAGACGTTGTCGCCCTGCGTCTTGTCGAGCACAGCTTCGATGCCGCCGTAAAGCACGCCGTCAATGGCAACGCCATCGGCCAGCGCGTTCAGCTGGTCCTGCGTGATCTCGCCAAAGGCACGCACGCGGTAGCGGCGCAGCCAGCCGGTGGCGGGCAGTTCCAGCACACGGGCAAGGCCGCCGTCATTGGTCAGCAGCAGCAGGCCTTCGGTGTTGATGTCGAGGCGGCCGACGGACACCACGCGCGGCAGGTCCTCGGGCAGTTTCTCGAAGACGGTCGGACGGCCTTCCGGGTCGAAGTTGGTCGTCACCAGGCCACGCGGCTTGTGATAGAGCCACAGGCGGGTGCGCTCCTTCTGTGGCAGCGGCTCGCCATCCACCAGAATGATATCGTCTTCCGTCACGGTGATGGCCGGAGTGGTCAGCACGGTGCCGTTGACGCTGACGCGGCCGTTCGTGATCCACACTTCCGCATCGCGGCGCGAGCACAGCCCGGCGCGGGCCATCACCTTGGCGATACGCTCGCCGTCATGGGACGACACTTCGGGCGCAACGCGCACGGCCTGCGGCTTGGGCGCCGCCTGGCGCTTGGGCGCAGGCTTGCTGTCTGCGCGCTTGGGCCGGTCGTTGCGCATCGGGCGGTCGTCACGATAGGGGCGGTCGCCGCCACGCGGGGCCCAGCCCTCACGCTGCTGCGGACGGTCGCCGCCACGCGGGGCCCAGCCCTCACGCTGCTGCGGACGGTCGCCGCCACGGGGAGCCCAGCCATCACGCTGCTGCGGACGGTCGCCACCACGGGGAGCCCAGCCCTCACGCTGCGGACGTTCACCGCGCGGGGCGCCGTCATTGCGGTCGCCGCGCTGGCCATAGCCGCGCTCGCCGAAGCCGCCTTCGCGGCCCTGACGGTTATCTTGACGGTTACCTTGGCGGTCACCCTGACGGTCGCCTTGGGGGCCACTCTTGCCACCGAAGCGGGGGCCGGAAGAGCGGGGGCCAGAAAAGCCTTTGCCGGGCGCGCGGTTGTCGCCGCGTCCGGAAGAGGAAGAGCCTGCGCCATCGTTACGGCGCGACGGGCCGCCGGGGCGATTGCCGCGGGGCCGGGAAGGAGTTTTATTGCCGGTCATGGCCGCCTCATAGCAGAGCTTGCGCGGTTTAGGAATCAAGCAAATGCGGCTGCCGCACAAAATTCGCAGCTCATGGCAAATATTGCCGCCGCGAGACAGGCTGACGTTCCGCACAGTTTGGTCTAAAAGCAGCGGAGAGACAGTGAGATAGCGGCGCTACCGGACATGAAACCGCCCAGGATGGCAGAGCAGAAGGCCCCCGTGCCGTCCTTCATGGACATGGCACTGGAAGAGGCGCGTCTGGCCGCTTCACGCGGTGAGGTGCCGGTGGGGGCCGTGCTGGTGCGCCAGGGGGAGGTTCTGGCAAGGGCGGGCAACCGCACGCTGGAACTCAATGATCCCACGGCCCATGCCGAGGTGCTGGTCATCCGCATGGCCTGTGAGGCGCTCGCCTCCCAGCGCCTGCCCGAGTGCGATCTCTATGTCACGCTGGAGCCTTGCCCGATGTGTGCAGGCGCCATTTCCTTCGCCCGCATCCGCCGGCTCTACTATGGGGCGGGGGATGAAAAAGGCGGCGCCGTGGATCATGGCGTGCGCTTCTACGCCAGCCCCACCTGCCATCACGCACCTGAGGTCTATTCGGGCTTTGCCGAAGCCGAGGCCTCGCAGCTGCTGAAGGACTTCTTCCGCAGCAGGCGGGAGGACTAGGGGGTTACCCGCCCCCCGGCATCATCACCATGACCGTGCGCTCGCCAGGCAGCACCTTGCGGGAGAGGACGGCGGCAGAGGTGGGATAGGGCGTCACGGCCCAGCCCTCGCTTGCCGCACGGACGAGAAAGCGCTCCAGCGCACCGGCGAAGTGGAAATGCATCGGCACCACGACGCTGGGCTTGATGCCGTCCAGCACCGCCATCAGGCTGTCGAGGCGCAGGGTGGCGGCATTGTCCACCGGCGCCAGCACCACGTCGATCCGGCCGAGCGTGGCCAGATCATCCGGCGTCAGCTGGTGATGCAGGTGGCCGAGATGGGCGATACATAGGTCCGCCAGTTCGAAGATGAAGATGGAATTGCCGAAGGCGCGTGTTTCCCCATCCCAGCCGCGGGCGTTGGTCGGCAGGTTGCGGATGCGCACGTCTTCGACGCGGATGTCGTGATGGATGGGGCCACCCTCCGGGTTCCAGCCCGTCAGCACATGCTCGATGGACGGATCCGGGTTGAGGGTGAAGTGGGTGGAATGGGCGTTGTTCATGGTCGCAACGCGCGGCGGCACAGCCGGCTTTTCGTAGTCGTTGTAATCCGTTGCGATGCGCACGCCCTTGGGGCTGGTGATTTCGAAAGTCGCGTGTCCGATGTAGCGCAGACCCACCTCGTCCAGCGCCAGAGAGGGCGCCTGCGCCAACTGCAGGACGAGATCCGGCGACGCGCTGGCGACCTTGATGCCGGAGGGCAGCACCCAGCCGCTGGTCTGAGGCGCCTGCGGGCCGGAAGCGATCAACTGGCAGCTTGCGGCAGCCGGAGTGGCAAGGCTCAGGCCCGCCAGAAGCAGCGCGGCAGACCAGACATGGGCAATCGGCTTGCGCCAGGTGGCTTCGTTCTTGCCGCGGAGCCCTTCAAAACGGGCTGACCTGCTGCGGCTTGTGGAGGTTTTCCGGACCATGGCGCACCCCGTCCTGATGCGTTGACACAGGAAAGCCTAGGCCAGTTTCTCTCGCAGACAAGCTCACAATTGCGTCAGAGCCGGGCGGGAAAGCAAAGAAAAAGCGCCGCTCCGGATGTCTGGCTGGGGGGAAGACGGAGCGGCGCGAGGCGGGGGCAGGCGGGAGGAAAGACCTTACCCCTTGATTACACAGAGAGTTACCGGCGGCCTTGTGCCGCGCTGAGGCTGGAACTTGTCGCAGGGCAGGCTGGCCTGCATCTCGCGGGACTGGCGGTAAAGAATTTCACCGGCATGACCGGCCTCGTCGAGCAGCGCGCGCAGGCTGCAGCCTGCTGCGATCATCAGCCCGATGGGCCGCAGATGCGCCTTGCGGTAGCAGAACACGGCAAGCCGGGCTTTCTGCTCTTCCGGCAGGTCTCCCGCGGCGCTTGCGGCCGAGGCTGCATTCAGGTGCATCAGGTGCTGGAAGGTCTCTTCCGAGACCGGGCAGGTGTCCTCATCCAAGGACCGGGGTGCAACGCGGGTCATGCGGTTTCTCCTTCTGGATACAGGAGAAATTCTCAATCTTGCGTATTAAACAATGGTTAATTTGGCATTCCGCGTCAAATAATGGCAGGAAAAGATATCAAAACACTCTGCGAATACACGGGATCCGCGAATTCTGGCGGGTTACGCCGCTTTTTCGAGCAGTTCGGAGAGCTGTTTCTTCACAAGCTCACGCAGCGGAGCTGCGGATTCAAGCACCGTCCGGGTCTTCATGAAGTCGAGAACGCGGATGTCGTCGACGGCTGGCCGCACAAGTATATCCGGCCGTTTTTGCTTGAGCTTTTCTGCAGTAATTGTACGCATGAGGATCTGTGAGGATCCGAACAGGGAGTCCAGTGTGGCCGGTGCATTCTTGTGGGTGCGCCGCGGCACGGGCACGCCCACCACGTCCACCGCAACTGTCAGCCCGCAATCGGCCGGGAGAATGTCGAAGGGCAGGGGATTGGCGATGCCGCCATCCACCAGCACCCTGCCGCCCATCTCGACCGCCCGGAACACGGCCGGAATGGCGATGGAGGCGGCGATGGCGGGGCGCAGCGGGCCCGTGGTAATGTCAATCTCGCAGCAGCCGTAAAAGTCGGTGGCCAGCACCGTGAGCGGGATCTTCAGGTCCGCGAAATGATCGGGGATCAGATCTGCGGCAAACAGATTGACCACCTTCAGCGGGTCAAACTGGGCGATGCCGCCGGCGAACATGTCGGTAAAGCGCTTGGGCCGCAGCTGCCACAGGCGCGCAATCAACGCATTGCGGTGGCGGAAGGTTTCAAGCGCATAGTCATAAAGCTCCTGGCCGGACAAGCCCGCCGCATAGCCCGCCCCCAGCAGGGCGCCGATGGATGAACCGGTGATATGGCAGGGCTTCAGGCCCAGATCGTCAAAGGCCTGAAACACCGGAATATGGGACATGCCGCGCGCTCCGCCGCCGCCAAGGGCAAGGCCGATCCGGGGGTAGGTCATCTTGAAACTCGCTTCCTGCATCTGCGCGGGGAGATATTCCTGTATCAGGGTTGTGCCTGTCTTGCGTGATTTATCCGGCAGGAAGATGACAGGACCGCCCGCCGCTTATCCTCCCTGCAGAAACGGCAGAAGGGCCGCCAGCGTTCCATCCGGGTTCTCCTCGGCGAGAAAATGCCCGCCGGTCACGCCCTGACCTTCCGCCTGAGGTGCCCAGCGGCGCCACACATCGAGCGGCGTGCCTGCGCCCGGCGCAATGCCTGACGTGCCCCACAGGGCGAGCAGCGGGCAGGCGATCTGGCGTCCTGCGGCGATGTCGGCGCCGTCATGCTCCAGATCCGTTGTGGCGCCTGCCCGGTAGTCCTGACACATGGCGTGGATGCGGGCTGGCTGGCGGAAGGCGTCCCGGTAGGCCTTCACGGCGGCAGGGCTGAAGGCCGCAAGGCTTCGCTCCGCCGTCCAACTCGCCATGGTGTGGTCGATGTAATAGTCCGGGCTGCCGCCGATCAGCGTCTCGGGCAGGGGCGCAGGCTGGGCGAGGAAGGCCCAGTGATAGACCTTGAGTGCGAACTGCCGGTCCATGCGGGCCCAGTAGTCATGGGTGGGCAGAATATCCAGCACGGCCGCGCGGCTGACGGCTTCCGGATGATCCAGCGCCAGCCGGTAGGTGACACGGGCGCCCCGGTCATGGCCGCAGACCATGAAGCGGTCATGGCCAAGGCCGCGCATCAATTGAGCCACGTCCTGTGCCATCTGCCGCTTGGAATAAAGGCTTGCATCCACCTCGGGCGCGTCGCTGGCGCCATAGCCGCGCAGGTCCGGGATCACCAGTGTGAAGTGCCGTGCAAGCTCCGGCGCGATGCGGTGCCACATCACATGGCTTTGCGGAAACCCGTGAAGCAGCAGCAGGGCTGGCCCTGATCCGCCGATACGGCAGAACAGGCGGACATCGCCAGCCTCAATCATTCTGGCGTCAAATCCGGGAAAAAGATCTGCCTCGGGTGCTGTCATCATCCGGCTCCTTCCTGTGCTGAAGACAGGATGGCCGGAGGGCGGGGCAGGCGCAAGGGAGATGCCTATTCACGAAAACAAGAAGCCCGGCACGGCGGATGCCGTGCCGGGCTTCTGCAGTCCGGTGCTGAGCCATCTGTCCTCAGAGCGCGCGCCAGGCGATGTCGCGGCGGCAGAAGCCTTCGGGCCAGTCGATCAGGTCCACGGCCTTGTACGCCCGCTCGCGGGCTTCGGCGACGGTCCTGCCGGTGGCGGTGACGTTGAGCACGCGCCCGCCCGTTGCCAGAATGCGCCCGCCGTCGGCCTTGGTGCCGGCGTGGAAGACTTTGACGCCTTCGACCTTGCCCGCAGCTTCAAGACCGCGGATCTCCGTGTTCTTCTCGTAAGCGCCCGGATAGCCCTTGGCGGCCATGACGACGGTGAGGGCCACGTCATCGCTCCAGGTGGCTGTGTGCTGGTCCAGCGTGCCGTCTGCGGTGGCGATCAGCAGCGGCAGCAGATCCTCCTTGAGGCGCAAGGTGATGACCTGGCATTCAGGGTCGCCGAAGCGGGTGTTGTATTCGATCAGCTTCGGGCCGTTTTCACCGATCATCAGGCCTGCGAAAAGCACGCCCTTGAACGGGGTGCCGCGCTTTGCCAGCGTTTCGATGGTCGGGAGGATGATCTCCTCCATGGTGCGGGCAATGACGGCATCGCTGGCGACGGGAGCCGGCGTGTAGGCGCCCATGCCGCCGGTGTTGGGGCCTTCGTCGCCGTCAAAGACGCGCTTGTGGTCCTGCGCCGCCACGAGGGGCAGGGCGGTCCTGCCGTCGGACAGCACGAAGAAGCTGGCTTCCTCGCCGGTGAGGAATTCCTCGATCACCACTTCCGCCCCGGCTGCGCCGAAGCTGCCGTCGAAACAGGCGTTCACTGCCGCCTCGGCCTCGTCCAGCGTCATGGCCACGACCACGCCCTTGCCGGCGGCAAGGCCATCAGCCTTCACAACAATCGGCGCGCCCTGCTGGCGCAGATAGGCCAGCGCCTTGTCCTTGTCCGCAAAGCGGCCATAGGCAGCGGTCGGAATATTGGCTTCGGCGCAGAGATCCTTGGTGAAGCCCTTGGAGCCTTCCAGCTGGGCAGCGGCCTTCGAGGGGCCGAAGGCCTTGATGCCGGCCGCCGCCAGATCATCGACGATGCCTTCCACCAGCGGGCCTTCCGGGCCGACGACGACGAAATCGATCGCCTTTTCCTTGCAGAAGGCAATCACGGCAGCGTGGTCTGCAACGTCCAGAGCAACGAGTTCCGCCTCTTCGGCAATGCCGGCGTTGCCCGGCGCGGCGTAGAGCCGGGAGGTGAGCGGCGACTTGGCAATGGCATAGGCGAGGGCGTGTTCACGGCCACCGGAACCGATGAGGAGAATATTCATGGGCAAGCTCTCACGTCTGCGCGGCATCGCCGCTGGGCCTTCCAGAGTTGCGGCGCGGATTAGCACGGCAGGCCGGGGGCGGCAATCCGCTGAGACGCCGGAGAGCGCCCGATGATACGGCCCGGCGGTTTTTCGCTGCTGCTTGGAACGGCTGTCACGGCGCCGCGTATTGTCGAACTCGCCGGCCGCATGCGCGGTGAAACGGGGCTGCCGATGACACGGGCGCAGGAAAGTGCGCTGCGCATGCTGATGGTGGATGCAAATCTTGGCCGGGCGTGGCTCGCTAATTTCCGGGATCAGCCTGCGGGCTATGCCGTGGCGTTCTTCCGTCACTCGGTGGAAATGGCCGGCCGTCTGGCGCTCTTCGGCGAGTTCTACATCGCTCCGGAAGCCCGCGGTCGCGGGCTGGGCCGCCGTCTTCTGCGCGGGGCCTGCGCCGATCTTGCCGACTTCGGCATCCGCCATTTCCAGGCTGCTGCGCCGCAGAATTCCGTGGCGGCCGGATTGATCCTGTCCGAAGGCTTTGGCCGCAGCCCGCTTGAGGTCTATGAGCGCGAGATCGGCGAGGAAGACGATCTGGGGCCATGACTGCCCATGCTTGATGAGGCTGGCAGCCGGGAACGGGATTGGAAGACCTGGTTACATGGCGGACGTAAGGCTTCAGTCCGCCGCCAAGGGCTCGCCAGAGGCGGCAGGGTCGTGGTAACGAAGGGGCATGAGTCTCAAGATCTTCGGCACCCGCGACACGGGCCCGGTTTCCGATGCTGTGAAGCGTCACTGGGTCGACACCAAACTGCCCGCCTGGGCCCGGCCTTATGCGCGCCTTGCGCGCTGGGAACGGCCCATCGGCTGGCAATTGCTGCTGTGGCCGTGCCTGTGGTCCTCCGCGCTGGCGGCGGTCGCGGCCGGAAATGCCTATCCCAACCCCTGGCATATCCTGCTGTTCCTCATCGGGGCGGTGGCCATGCGCGGGGCGGGCTGCACCTATAACGACCTTGTGGACGAGAAGATCGACGCGCAGGTGGAACGCACCCGCTCGCGGCCGATCCCCGCCGGGCAGGTGACCCGCGCACAGGCCAAGCTCTTCATGGCGCTGCAGGCGCTCGTGGGCGGACTGGTGCTGATCCAGTTCAACCTGTTCACGATCGTGCTCGGCCTCGCCTCGCTGCTCGTCGTGGCCATCTATCCCTTCATGAAGCGCTTCACCAACTGGCCGCAGCTGTTCCTCGGCTTTGCCTTCTCCTGGGGTGCGCTGATGGGCTGGGCAGCCCTGTTCGGCAAGCTCGATACGGCGCCTTTCCTGCTTTATGCCGGCGGCATTCTCTGGACGATCGGCTATGACACGATCTACGCCCATCAGGACAAGGAAGACGATGCGCTGGTGGGGGTTCGCTCCACCGCAAGGCTGTTCGGATCCTGGACGAAAGTCGCGCTGGTGGTGCTTTATTCCGGCGCAACGGTGCTTTTCGCCCTTGCTGCGGCCTTTGCGGATGCAGGGCCCTTTGCCTTTGCCGGCATTGCGCTGGGCGCGCTGCATCTCTTCTGGCAGATCGTGGTGCTGGATATCGATGATGGCGATCAGTGCCTGAAGCTCTTCCGCTCCAACGACCGTTATGGCTGGATTGTTTTTGCCGGGTTCTGCCTGGAGGCGTTGGTCAGCCGTCTGTAACGGCTACTGGGCAGCGGATGCCACGGGAAGATGCAGCACCTGGAGGACGGAGGAGGCTCCGGTCTCATTCTGCTCCTGAAGATCCGCGCCGCACTTGTCATGTCCGTTGCGAACCCGGTTTCGGCCCGCGCGCTTTGCAGCGTAGAGGCCATGGTCGGCGGTCGCCAGCGTCTGCTCCAGGCCATTGACGCCGCTTCTGCCCGCCGCGATCCCGGCACTGACGGTGACATGCAGGACACCGCCTGATTTGCGCACGGTCTTTTCGGCAAAGTCGGCGCGCAGCCGGTCTGCAACCGTTTCAAGCGTGCGTATGTCCGTATCCGGCAGGAAGATGGCAAATTCCTCGCCGCCGAGCCGGGCCACATAGTCACCCTTGCGGGTGTTCTCGCGCAGAGCATCGGCAAAGATCGTCAGCATCTCGTCGCCGGCGGCATGGCCATGCAGGTCATTCACCTGCTTGAAGTGGTCCAGATCGAACAGGGCAACGGCAAATGGCCTGTCGGCAAATGCGTGCTTCTCCAGCCAGCGGTCCGCATCATTAAAGAAGGCGCGCCGGTTGGACAGCTCCGTCAGCGGATCGCGCAGAGCCTGTTCCCGCAGCAGCCTCTCCTCCCGTTCGATGATCATCGCAAAGGCGGAGATGATGGTGGCGAGCGTGGAGATGATGAGCGTGAGAAGGTAGATCGCGGTCAGATTGGATTTGACTGCAGCTTCAAAGCTATCCAGCCCGATGAAGGTGAAGCCGAGAACCATGGTCATCTTCGACATTATCTCGAAGATCATGCTGTCGCGGAGCCAGTTCGCCGATTTCAGCTGGTCATGATTGCACTTGCGCGTGACCTGGATCGACACGACCAGGAGCAAGAGGACCAATGCGTTGACCAAGACTACACGCGGCAGGAAGTTGTTGTAGAACGCGGGCACGAGGCACAGGGACATCCAAAGGGTGGCAGGCGCTGCGGTGACCATCCAGCTCTCATGCCGGTTCCAGAACATCTTGATGGCCTTGAGGCGCAAGCTCATCGCCAGCAGAATGATGCCATTGCCAAACGCAATGCTTGGGAAGTCCGGGATGTGTCCGCGCAGGCTGACGAGAAAAACTCCAACGCCCATGAGGCCGAGAGCAACAGACCAGTAGCGGACGCTGTCGGCGTGGGCGCTTGGTCTGCGGATCGAGAACCGGAACACAAGCATCAGCATGCCAGCGCCCATCAGAAGCATGAGCGTGACTGCAGTTGAAAGCGTAACGGCATCAAGATGCATATGACTTTGTTCCTGCCCGGAAGGTGACAGATCTAGCGCAGAAAATGCTAAAATATCCGTTAGGTCAAACCCGTAGAAATTGAAAAAAATGCCTTTCGCGGCGGTAAGAAATTCCGGAATTTTCAAATAAATAAATAAAAACAGAAGAGGCGGCCCAGGGCCGCCTGCCAGTTTCTAAGCTGAATGCCGTTCGGCGGCCATTCAGTGCCGGGCGATGATCTCGCGCTCGCCGCGGTGCACCGGCTGCCGGGCAAGGCCACGGCCCGTCTTGCGGCGGTTCAGAAAGCGGGGGCGGTGGCCGGTGAGGGCGTAGACCTTGCGCCGCAGGCAGGGTCTTGCGGGAAAATGCGGCTGCGCGGCATCCTGAATGGTCGAGACGCTGCCGTCCGGCTCCACGATCTGAAGCGGCAGGTTGAGCGCTTCGGCCCAGCCGGCCCAGTCTTCGGCCAGATCCTCGGCATTGTCCGCCTCGCGCAGCGTGAGGCACAGGGCCGGATCGGGATGGCGCAGGAAGAGCCGCGCAACCAGCGTGCCGAGAAGCCCGGCGGGGCGGATTTCCACGGCAATGCCTTCAAAGACATTCAGCGGCACCACCAGCGTCAGCGGCAGTCCGGCCAGCGGGCGCTTGATGATGGCGGTGTCACGGTCCAGATAGACCCTGGCATCGACGCGGGCGCTGCCGGCAGCGGGCGGCGCGCTCATGGTGGTGTCGAACCTGACGGGGAGGGTTGCCGGGTCGAGCCGCTCTGCGCGGCCCGCCCCGGCCTCCAATGCTCCGTCGATAGCTGTCTGACGTCTCAATTGCCTCTCCATCGGACCCTTGTTTTTGCGGTGGGCCTCGTGAATGACATCAATCTACGCAGCAGCCGGTGGGCATTGCCTTAACAGGCGTGGTTAAGAAAAGATGATCTGATTCAGGGTTATCAAAGACTAACCAGTTACTTAAGGAAAAACTTACTTTGCTTGTCCGCCCCGGCGGTCACGCCGGTCTTGCCGCCTGTGCGCCCGCGCCTTAAACAGGGGCATGACAAGGAGAAAAGACCAGCCATGAGCGATCTCGTCGACAAGCGGGTACTGGAAGAGCGGGCAGCGCGCCTTGTGGAGGCTGCGCGCCGTGCGGGCGCCGATGCCTGCGATGCGGTGGCCATCACGGGTGTTTCCCTGGGCGTCGAGGTGCGGGAAGGCAAGGTCGAGGAAACCGAGCGGGCCGAGGGCGATGACGTTACCCTGCGGGTCTTCGTGGGCCGGCGCACCGCCTCCGTCTCTGCCAACACGCTGCAGGACCTGGACGGTCTCGCCGCCCGCGCCGTCGCCATGGCCCGTGTTGCGCCGGAGGACCCTTATGCCGGTCTTGCGGAAGAGAACCGCCTTCTGAAGACGCTGCCGGAGCTGGAGCTTCTGGATACGCATCAGCCGTCTGCCGATGAGCTGAAAGAGATGGCGCTGGCCGCCGAGGCTGCTGGCTTGTCCGTTTCCGGTGTCAGCCGTTCCGGCGGAGCGAGCGCCTCCTGGCGGCTGGGCGGCATGGTGCTGGCGACGAGCCACGGCTTCACCGGCTCCTACACCAGCTCCCGCTTTGGCCTGTCCATGACGGCGGTGGCCGGTGAGGGCACGGCCATGGAGCGGGATTTCGACTTCGATTCCCGCACCTTCTTCGCCGATATGGACGCCCCGGCGCTGATCGGCCAGCGTGCGGGCGAGCGGGCGGTGCGGCGGCTCAATCCGAAGAAGCTGTCCACCCGCAGGGGGCATGTGATTTATGAAGCGCGTGCGGCGCGTAGCCTGCTGGGGCATCTGGCCGGGGCCATCAATGGCGCGGCCATTGCCCGTGGCACCAGCTTCCTCAAGGACCGGATGAACGAACGCGTCTTCGCACCGGGCATCCGCATCAGCGACAATCCGCACAAGCCGCGCGGCGCAGCCACCCGCCCCTTCGACGGGGAGGGCACCGGTGCGCTGCCGCTTGACATGATCGAGGATGGTGTCCTGCGGCACTGGTTCCTGGACGGGGCAACCGCGCGGGAGCTGGGTCTTGCCGCCAATGGCCGGGCGCACCGGGGCGGTTCCGGCACATCGCCCGGGGCCACGAACCTGACGCTGCATCCGGGCACGGAAAGCCCGGAGGAGATGATGCGTGCCCTCGGCTCCGGCCTGCTGGTGACGGATCTGATCGGCCATGGCGCCAATGGCGTGACGGGCGATTATTCACGCGGAGCTTCCGGCTTCTGGTTCGAAAACGGCGAACTTGTCGAGGCGGTCAGCGAGATCACCATCGCGGGCAACCTCAAGGACATGTTCGCCCGGATGCGCCCGGCCAATGACCTGGATGCGCGCTATTCCACCGCCACGCCTTCTGTCGTCATCGAGGATCTGACCATTGCCGGAAACTGACGCTGGCCTTCTGGCGGATCTTGCGCTTCTGGAAGCGGCCGCCCGCAAGGCCGGGGAAATCACCCTCGGCTTCTTCGGGCGCGATCCGCAGACCTGGATGAAGGCGGGGAGCTCGCCCGTCTCCGAAGCCGATATGGCCGCCGATGCCTATCTGCGCGAGACGCTGCTCGCCGCCCGGCCTGATTATGGCTGGCTGTCCGAGGAAACGGCGGATACGCCCGACCGGCTCGGCAAGGCGCGTGTCTTCGTGGTGGACCCGATCGACGGCACGCGGGCCTTTCTCGCGGGCAAGGACGAATGGACCATTTCTCTGGCGGTGGTTGAAGACGGACGTCCCGTGGTGGCGGTTCTGCTCAATCCGGTGCGGGGCGAGCTGTTCAGCGCCGTCACGGGCTGCGGCACCCGCCTCAACGGGCGGCTGGTGACGGCGAGCGTCCGGGAGAACCTGACGGGGGCAACGCTGCTGGGGCCGCAGGGTCTGCTCAACCGGGCTGCCGAAGGAAGCGGCATCGTGCCTTCCGGCACCATCGGCTCGCTGGCCTACCGCATCGCCAAGGTGGCCGCCGGAGATGTGGACCTCGCGGCTGCCGGAGGCAATGCTCATGATTGGGATCTTGCGGCTGCCGATCTTTTGGTGCAGGAAGCGGGTGGACGGTTGACGGACTGGTCCGGCGCTGCATGCCTTTATAACCGTAAGACACTGCAGCACCCGGAACTGGTGGCTGCCGGTGAAGCGCTGTCGGCAAAGGCCTCGGCCTTTCTGCGCGGCCTGAAGCTGCGCTGAAGCCGTCCGCCGCTGAACTGCCGCCAGACTGCTGGAAGACAAGACGCAAGGAGCACATCGTGACGAACAGCACCGGAAACGAGCCCAAGCAACTGCTGCATCTGGTTTTCGGCGGCGAGCTGGAAAGCCCGGAGGGCCTGACCTTCCGTGATCTCGAAAAGCTCGACATCGTCGGCATCTACCCGAATTATGCGACGGCCTACACCGCCTGGAAGAGCAAGGCGCAGGCCACCGTCGACAATGCGCACATGCGCTATTTCATCGTCCACATGCACCGCCTGCTGGACCCGGAAACCGCCGCCTGAGAGCCTCTTGATCCCTCGGGCGCGACGTCAGGAACAGAATGCTTAAGAAACTCGGCCGGAATCCCGCGCTGTTGAAGGCCGCTGGCTTGCTGCTGGCGGCTTACCTGCGTCTTGTGCGCAAGACGAACAGCATGGTCATTGATCCGCCGGATGCCTATGAGCGGCTGCAGCCGCACCGGCCCTTCATCTGCGCCATGTGGCATGGCCAGCATTTCATGATGCCCTTCACCCGGCCTGACGACTGGGACGTGCATGTGATGATCTCCCGCTCAGCGGATGGCGAGATCAACGCCACGGCGGCAGAGAAGCTGGGCCTGAAGCTGATCCGCGCCTCGGGCAGCCAGAAGTCCTACCAGATCACCAAGCGCGGCGGCATGCGCGGCTTCATCGAGGGCCTGCGCGTGCTGAAGGAGGGCGGCATCATGGCCCTGACGGCGGATGTGCCGAAGGGGCCGGCCCGTGTTGCCGGACAGGGCATCGTGCAGATGGCCCGCCATTCGGGCCGCCCCATCGTGCCCTTTGCCATTGCCACCAGCCGCTTCCTCACCTTCAACAGCTGGGACAAGGCGAGCCTGAACCTGCCGTTCGGCCGCGCTGCCATCGCCATCGGCGAGCCCATTTATGTGGCCAATGATGCCGATGACGTGGCGCTGGAAGTGGCCCGCCTTGCCGTCGAGGCCGGTCTCAACGAAGTGACGGCCCGCGCCTATGCCCTGACCGGGAAACGCCATGGCTGACGCGCGCGCCGCTGCCGCCGCTTCCTTTCCCTTGCGCGCTTATGGAGCCGTGGCAGGGCTGGCCCTGCCGGTCCTGAAGCTGCTGCATGCCTCCCGCGTGCGGGCGGGCAAGGAAGATCCGGCACGGCGCGGCGAGCGTTTCGGCATGGCCTCCCGCCCACGCCCGCAAGGCCGGCTGGTCTGGCTGCATGCCGCCAGTGTTGGCGAAACCAACTCGGTACTGCCGCTGATCGAACGGCTGACGGGTGAGGGCGCCAGCGTGCTCCTGACCACGGTGACGCGCACCTCTGCGGAAATTGCCGCGCAGCGCCTGCCCCAGGGGGCCTTCCATCAATATGCCCCCTTTGATGCGCCGCAGCTTGTCCGCCGGTTTCTCGCCCACTGGCAGCCGGATCTGGCGCTGGTGGTGGAATCGGAGATCTGGCCCGGCACCTTCGCCCGGCTGGCGCGGACGGGCATTCCGCTTGCCATCATCAACGGGCGCATGTCGGCCCGCTCCGGCGCCAAGTGGGAGAAAAGCCGTGCCTTCGGCCGGGCCGTCTTCGGCTGCGTCAGCCTGTGCCTGGCCCAGAGTGAGGCGGATGCCGCGCGCTACCGCAAGCTGGGCGTGGCCAATGTGCGCTCCCCCGGCAACCTGAAATTCGACGCCGCCCCGCCGCTGGCAGACCCTGCCGCCGTTGCCGCCCTTTCGGCGCAGATGGCTGGCCGCCCGCTGTGGCTGGCCGCCTCCACCCATCCGGGCGAAGATGAGATCGTCCTCGCCGCCCACAAGCACCTGGCGGAGCGCTTTCCCGGCCTGCTGACGCTGCTGATGCCGCGCCATCCGGTGCGCGGCGGTGATATCGCAGCGCTGGCTTCAGGCGCGGGCCTCAAGGCGGCGCAGCGCTCCTGCGGGGCGTTTCCAGCGGCGGATCTCGATGTCTATATCGCCGACACGCTGGGTGAGATGGGGCTGTTCCTGCGGCTGGCGCCGGCTGTCTTCCTCGGCGGGTCTTTTGCGCCCGTGGGCGGCCATAATCCGGTGGAGCCGGCGCAGTTGAACGTGCCGCTCGTTACCGGGCCGCTCGTTGCCAATGCCCGGGCCGTCTACCGCGACCTGTGGGATGCGCAGGCGGCCGTGCGCGTCGATGATCCGGCAGAACTCGGCCCGGCCATTGCCCGGCTTCTGGCCGATGAGCCGGGCCGCAAGGCCATGGCAGCGCGTGCCTTTGCCGTTGCGGAGGCAGGTGCAGGCGCGCTGGATCGCACGCTGGAACATCTGCGGCCTTTGCTCTACGCTGACAGCGGTGCAAGGGACGGGATTTCCGGGGAATGAGAACGGCTCCAGCCTTCTGGTGGCATGACAGGATCAGCCTGAAGGCCGCGCTGCTTTCGCCTCTCTCCTTCATTTACGGCGCAGTCTCCGGCCGCCGGATGCATCAGGCGCCTTCCGCCCATGCCAGCCTTCCGGTCATCTGCATCGGCAATTTCGTCGTCGGCGGGGCGGGCAAGACGCCCTTTGCCCTGAAGCTCTGCGCCCTGCTGCAGGCCGAGGGGCACAAGCCGGTGTTCCTGCTGCGCGGCTATGGCGGGCGGCTGAAGGGCCCGGTGCTGGTGGACCCGGAAAAGCACAGCGGCGCCGATGTGGGCGACGAGGCCTTTCTGCTGGCCGCCGCTGCGCCCACGATTGTCGCCGCCAACCGGCCGGAGGGCGCGGCCTTCGCCGCCACGCTGGAAGCAAGCCTCATCCTCATGGACGACGGCTTCCAGAACCCGGCGCTGGCCAAGGATCTGACGCTGGCTCTGGTGGATGCTGAAGTCGGCACCGGCAACGGGTTGTGCCTGCCCGCCGGTCCCTTGCGCGCGCCGCTTTCCGCCCAGATCCGCAAGGCCGATGCTCTGGTGGTGGTGGGCGAGGGCAGCCGCGCCGCCAAAGCCGTGCATCTTGCCGCCCGGCGCGGCCTGCCGATCATCGAGGCGAAGATCACCCCCACCAATGGCGCGGAGTTCGAGGGGCAGAAGGTGCTGGCCTATGCGGGCATCGGACGGCCGCAGAAATTCTTCGCAAGCCTTGCCGCTGCCGGGGCCGAAGTGGCGGAAACCCGCGCCTTCGGCGATCATCACCCCTATTCGGAAGCCGAAGCGCAAAGCCTTCTCACCCGAGCCGAAACGGACAACCTGCAACTTGTGACCACCGCCAAGGACATGGCCCGCATCGAAAGCGCAGAAGGCGAGATCTACCGCTGGCTCGCCAAACGCTCCGCCGTGCTGGAAGTGGACATGCGCATCGAGCCGCAATCCCGCCTCATGGACCTCATCTCCGAAACCCTCCGCCGCCGCCCCTTCCGCAGCCGGTGAGGGGAGGGGCTGTCTTCCCGGAGAGACGCAGCGGAGATCCGGCAGTCATGTCACGGAAGCTCGTATTCTGAGCGCAGATCCTGCCCTCTTGCCATGACTGAGGCACAGTTGGCCGAACCAGCAGGCAGAGAAACCCTCACAGGTCCCGGCTCAAGGCCGGGACGGCACAGTGGGGATGGTCAGGCTGCGTTCTTTGAACTTGGAGAAGGTGGAATTGCCCCAGAAGGCAATCCAGACTGCTGACAAACCTTCGGCCTCTCCATCGTCATCCTCGGCCTTGTGCCGAGGATCTAACCAAATCAATGGCTTGCAGATGGTCGGGACAAGCCCGGCGATGACGAAAGAGGAGAGCTCTTGCTTTGTCAACGACCTCAATTGCCCCAGAAGGCAATCATTTCTCCGCGCCGTCCCGGCCCTGAGCCGGGACCCGTAAGGGACGCAGGGCATGTCATGCCCGATCCCCCGCTGTCCCGCATGCACAGCGGGCTAACCGGCCCCGGACAGCAAAAACCTCAGAGGTCTTTGCCCTCGAACTGCACGAAGCGGGTGTGGGCGGCGGCGGGGTCCACATAGGCCTCCTGGCGCTCCACGTTCCAGTATTTCAGCTCGTCCAGCGGAATGGACTGCCCGGTCACGGCACAGCGCACGAAGGTGCCGGGGGACTCGATCTGGAAATCACCATCCAGATAGCGCAGACGCGCCTCACCCGGTATGCGCGGGGTTTCCATACGGTTCATCACGTCTCTCTCCTGCATCCGGCCCACCCCTGAGGCAAGCCCCAACTCTTGCGCCGGTTATGGCCGGAAGCCGGGGGATGGTCAATGCCGGGGGCTTGAGACTGGCGGAAGTCAATACCGGGGCTCATCCACAGGGGATGAATTCCCCCATCCAACCCGCTATGTTACCTCAAAACCGGTGCTCCCTCTGTGCCGGGTCCCTGTTCCGCAAGTCAGCTGAAAGACACCGATGAGCCAGTCCCCTTCTGCCGTTGCCATTCCGGATCTGATTGAAGCCACCGGGCTTGGGATGGAGGCGGCGCGGCGGATTGTGGGGGAGGCGCTGGCGGGGGCGGATGATGGGGAGCTGTTTGTGGAATACCGGCAGTCGGAAGGGCTGGTGTTCGACAATGGCCGCCTGAAGGGCGCCAATTACGATACGTCGCAGGGCTTTGGCCTGCGGGCTGTCTGCGGCGAGGCGGCCGGTTATGCCCATTCGGGCGAGATTTCGGAAGCGGCGCTGAAGCGGGCGGCGGATGCGGTGTCGGCGGTGCGCTCCGGCCATGCGGGCAGCTATGCCGCAGCGCCCGCCCGCACCAATGTGCAGCTTTATCCGGACCTCAACCCGCTGGCGGGGCCGAGCTTCGAGGAAAAGGTGAAGCTGCTGCAGGAGATCGACGCCTTTGCGCGGGCGCGTGATCCGCGCGTGCGGCAGGTGACGGCCTCCATCGGCGGTTCCTGGCAGGTGGTGGACATTCTGCGGGCCGATGGCCACCGGGTGCGTGATGTACGGCCGATGGTGAGCCTGTCCATCTCCGTGGTGGCGGCCTCGGGCGAGCGCATGGAAACCGGCTCCTTTGGCTGCGGCGGACGTGAGGGCTTTGCCCGTTTCATCACGCCGGAGGCCTGGCAGGCGGGTGTGGATGAGGCGCTGCGCCGGGCGCTGGTCAATCTCGAGGCGGTGCCTGCGCCCGCCGGTACGTTTGACGTGGTGATGGGCCCCGGCTGGCCGGGCATCCTGCTGCATGAGGCGGTGGGCCACGGGCTGGAAGGGGATTTCAACCGCAAGAAGACGTCCGCCTTCGCCGGGCTGATGGGCCAGCGCGTGGCGGCCCCCGGCGTGACCATTGTGGATGACGGCACGATTGCCGGCCGGCGCGGCTCCATCACCGTGGATGACGAGGGCACGCCCTCGGCCTTAACGCCGCTGATCGAGGACGGCATTCTGGTGGGCTACATGCAGGACCGGCAGAATGCCCGGCTGATGGGCATGAAGCCCACCGGCAATGGCCGCCGCCAGTCCTTTGCCCATATTCCCATGCCGCGCATGACCAACACCATCATGATGGGCGGCGACAAGGACCCGCAGGAAATCCTCGCTTCGGTGAAGAACGGCATCTATGCCGTGTCCTTCGGCGGCGGGCAGGTGGATATCACCAGCGGCAAGTTCGTCTTCTCCTGCACGGAAGCCTACCGCATCGAGAACGGCAAGGTTGGCGCGCCGCTGAAGGGGGCGATGCTGATCGGCAATGGCCCGGATGCACTGACCCGCGTCAGCATGATCGGCAATGATATGGCGCTTGACCCGGGCATGGGCACCTGCGGCAAACAGGGGCAGGGCGTGCCGGTGGGCGTCGGCCAGCCGTCGCTCAGGCTCGACGGGCTGACGGTCGGCGGCACGGCAGTCTGATATCCGTTCCCGGGAGCCTGGCTCATCCGGCAGTGGCACGATGGCTCTCTGAAGCCCTTGCGGCGCTTGAGCATTTTCAAGGCGTGATGCGTCAGCATCGAAAGCCTTGGTACAACGCCTTGAAGCTGCCCTGCGCGGCTTCGGCTTCGAGGTGTGAAAACGGCATGAAAAGACCCGCCAGCTGTTGCAGCAGGCGGGTCCTGAAGGCGCGAAGGTATGCGGCGGCGTTACGGCAGGGCGTCGAAGCCGGCGGAGAAGCCGGCGAGCGAAATCGGGATGCCGATGCCTTCTTCCGGGGTCTGGAAGATGATGAAGGTGGCCTGCTTGCCGGCGCGCAGCTTGCCCACCACGTCATCCTGCAGGATCACTTCGGCAATGCAGCCATTGGGCAGGCAGCGGACGAAGGCGGCGCGGCCGATATCGGCCTCATCAACACGCAGGCCAAGGCCGGAGGGCAGCAGCACGCCGAGCGGCGCCAGCACGCGCAGGATGCGCGCCTGCTTGTCGGCGGTCTTCAGCACGATGACCGAAAGGCCCACATTGTCCCGGTCTTCCGCCGTCACGTTCTGGATAAGGGCGCACTGTTCGCTTTCGGCCCCCGGAGGGGTGTCGCAGCGCATCTGCCAGTCACCGTGAACAGCCTTCACCTCGCCCTGGGCAAGGGCGGGGCTGGTGATGGCCTGTACCCCCAGGCCCAACAGGAGGCCAAAAACCGGGGCGGCAAAAGCGGCAAGGCGCGGGATACGGGTCAGCAAGGACTTTTCTCCGACTGGGTCATTCAACGCCGCAAGGGCGAATCAGGTTCTTAAAACTCAACGCACAATGCCGCAAGCGGGCAGCGTGATCCACATTTCAATAGGCTCCATGGCAGAAGCAAGGCGGAAACGCTGCAAGAGGCGGGAAAAATGCCAGCCTGCCGCTGGCTGCGTTGATTCTGATCAACCTGTGCATGGAGCTGGCCGCTGGCCGGAGGTTTCAGCCAAGCTGTAAAATATTGACAAGGATCAAGGCGGGGAAATGGACAAGCTCTGGCGAAATCACGACAAACCCATTGCTAAGGCCGTTCTCTTGTGGTTTTTGTGCCCGAAGAGGGAGAAGTGAAAAGGCTGCGGCAGAACGTCGCTCCTCCCTTGGCCGCATCGTGCAGCATGCGGTTATATGCGTATTATCATACGCGAAACGGACGCGAGACACTCCGGTCTGATGCAGGGCGCCAAAAGGGCGCCGGCCTCGGGCGGGAGGTTTGGCTGTCCCGCAAGAGTTTGAAGGTTCTGCCTTGACGACGAGGCAGCAGGGCACCCGCCGGAAACCGGCCGATGACCGGATTGCCTCCGGACGGGGCGTGCTGCAGGCGGAACCGGAAGCTGTCCCAACCCGCAAGGTGGGGATGGGGCATCTCCGCCGCAAGGGCAGGCCGCGCAGGCCGCCCCGGGGCGGACACAAGGAAAACCGCCGCAAGGCGGGCGAATTGAGCATGATCCGCCCGGGGGGCGGGCAAGGGAAGGGAGCGCGGACGTGAAGGCAAACTTCAAGCGTCTCATTGCGGCAGGTGCAGCGGCTGTCTTGCTGGCGGGAACCGCCGGTGCGGCAATGGCCGAAGTCTCAGGCGGTATGTCCAGCTGGCAGCTTGGCCTGCAGAACTCTGTCACCGAGGTGATGGACGACATTCACTGGTTCAAGAACTTCACGCTTGGCATCATCACCATCATCACGCTGTTCGTGCTGGCGCTGCTGATCTACGTGATGGTGCGGTTCCGCCGTCAGGCCAACCCGTCGCCCTCGCGCACCTCGCACAACACGATGATCGAAGTGGCCTGGACGGTTGTGCCGATCCTCATTCTGGTCGTCATCGCCGTGCCGTCTTTCCGCCTGCTGTACAAGCAGGTCGAGATCCCGGCCTATGACATGACCATCAAGGCCACCGGTTTTCAGTGGTACTGGGGCTACGAATATACGGACGAGGCGCTGGAAGGCATCGCCTTTGAAGCGATCATGCTCAAGGACGACGAGCGCCAGCAGGCGGCGCAGGAACGCGGCGTTCCCCTGAGCGACGTGCCGCGCCTCCTCGCCACCGACTATGATGTGGTCGTGCCGGTCAACAAGACCGTCCGCGTCCAGGTGACGGCGGGTGACGTGATCCATGCCTTCGCCATGCCGGCCTTCGGCATCAAGATCGATGCGATCCCGGGCCGCCTGAACGAGACCTGGTTCAACGCCCGCGAGACCGGCATCTATTACGGCCAGTGCTCCGAGCTTTGCGGCAAGGATCATGCCTTCATGCCGATCGCCATCCGGGTGGTCACGCAGGAGCAGTTCGACGCCTGGGCCGAGACTGCCAAGACCGACATCGACGGCGCACACAAGCAGCTGATGGCGGCCATCGCAGCTGAGCGCAACACGGCTGTCGCCGCTCGCTGAGGCGGAAAAATCCGGGGCGGCGGCACGGCCACCGCACCTGCTCAAGCTGAAACGGGTGCGGCGGGGTTCTCGCCGCTTCCGCTCAATCCAGAGGGGCGCGGAGGGCAAGAGGAGCCGCCCGCCCTGTCGTGAAATTCAAGAGGGAGCTCGATCATGGCTGCGGCTGCTGCGCATGGCGCTCATGACCATCCGACTGGTTTCCGCCGGTGGGTCTATTCGACCAACCACAAGGACATCGGCATTCTCTATCTCATCTTCGCAATCATCGCCGGCATCATCGGCGGCGCGCTCTCGGTCGGCATCCGCATGGAGCTGCAGGAGCCGGGGATGCAGATCTTCTCCAACCCGGACATGTTCAACGTCTTCACGACGGCCCATGGCCTGATCATGATCTTCTTCATGGTCATGCCGGCGCTGATCGGCGGCTATGCCAACTACTTCGTGCCGATCATGATCGGCGCGCCGGACATGGCCTTCCCGCGCATGAACAACATTTCCTTCTGGCTGCTGCCGCCGTCCTTCGCGCTGCTGCTGCTGTCGCTGTTCGTGGAGGGGGCTCCGGGCTCCACCGGCGTGAGCGGCGGCTGGACCATGTATCCGCCTTACTCCTCCTCCGGCCAGCCCGGCCCGGCGGTGGATCTGGCGATCCTGGCGCTGCACATTTCCGGCGCCTCGTCGATCCTGGGTGCGATCAACTTCATCACCACCATCTTCAACATGCGCGCGCCGGGCATGACCCTGCACAAGATGCCGCTGTTCGCCTGGTCGGTGCTGATCACGGCCTTCCTGCTGCTGCTGTCGCTGCCGGTTCTGGCCGGTGCCATCACCATGCTGCTGACGGACCGCAACTTCGACACGGCCTTCTTCAACCCGGCCGGTGGCGGTGACCCGATCCTGTTCCAGCACCTGTTCTGGTTCTTTGGCCACCCGGAAGTGTACATCCTGATCCTGCCGGCCTTCGGCATCATCAGCCACATCGTCTCCACCTTCTCCCGCAAGCCGATCTTCGGTTACCTCGGCATGGCCTATGCCATGGTCGCCATCGGCGTGGTCGGCTTCATCGTGTGGGCGCACCACATGTACACCGTCGGCATGTCGGTCGAAACGCAGGCTTACTTCGTCGCCGCCACCATGGTGATTGCGGTGCCGACGGGTGTGAAGATCTTCTCCTGGATCGCCACCATGTGGGGCGGCTCCATCGAGTTCCGCACCCCGATGGTCTGGGCCATCGGCTTCATCTTCCTGTTCACCGTTGGCGGTGTGACGGGTGTGCAGCTGGCCAACGCCGGCCTCGACCGCGCGCTGCATGACACCTATTACGTGGTGGCGCACTTCCACTACGTGCTGTCGCTCGGCGCCGTGTTCGGTATCTTCGCAGCCTGGTACTACTGGTTCCCGAAGATCTCCGGCTACATGTACAATGAAACCATCGGCAAGGCACACTTCTGGATCACCTTCATCGGCGTGAACCTGGTGTTCTTCCCGCAGCACTTCCTCGGCCTCAACGGCATGCCGCGCCGCTATGCTGATTACCCGGATGCGCTGGCCGGTTGGAACTTTGTGTCCTCCATCGGGTCCTACATCTCGGCCTTCGCGGTGTTCGTCTTCCTGTTCGGCATTCTGGAAGCCTTCATGAAGAAGCGCGTTGCGGGCAACAACCCCTGGGGTGAAGGCGCGACCACGCTGGAGTGGACCCTGTCCTCGCCCCCGCCGTTCCACCAGTTCGAGACGCTGCCGCGCATCAAGTAAGCAGCGCTCCTGCAGGAAACAGAAATGCCGCGCCGCATGGGCGCGGCATTTCGCCCGGATCCTTCATACGGGAAAAGCCGTAATCTTGGCGGATCCAGCAGACAGGTCAGCTGTCTGCGCCCTGCTGCGGCAGGGCACCCGAAGAGAAAGGGCAGCACCTGGCCGCAGGGCCGCGGGTGCAAAGCCCTCATCTCCGCGCCCGCCGCGGAGCCCAGGACGCACAGGTACGAGGAAGAGCCGATGTCTCTCGCAGAGAGCAATGACAGGATGACTGCCGGCCCCGCCGTCTGGAACGGTGGCATGGGTTCGGTTGGCGACTACATCGCCCTGCTGAAGCCGCGGGTCATGTCGCTCGTGATCTTCACCGCCTTTGTCGGCATGATGCTGGCGCCCGGCTCGATCCATCCGCTTTTCGCCGGGGTTGCCCTTCTGTGCATTGCCGTTGGCGCTGGCGCCTCCGGTGCCCTGAACATGTGGTATGACGCGGACATCGACGCCGTGATGAGCCGCACCGCAAAGCGGCCGATCCCGGCCGGCAAGATCACGCCGGACGAGGCCCTGGCCTTTGGCATGGTGCTGTCGATCGGCTCCGTGCTCGTGCTCGGGCTCCTGGTCAACTGGTTCGCCGGTGCCTTCCTCGCCTTCACGATCTTCTTCTACGCGGTTGTCTATACCATGTGGCTGAAGCGCTCGACGCCGCAGAACATCGTCATCGGTGGCGCGGCCGGTGCTTTCCCTCCGATGATCGGCTGGGCCTCCGTCACGGGCAGCATCAGCCTCGAAAGCGTCGTGCTGTTCCTGATCATCTTCATGTGGACGCCGCCGCATTTCTGGGCTCTGGCCCTGTTCAAGAGCGGTGACTACCGCGCCGCCGGAATACCGATGCTGCCGGTCGTCGCCGGTGAAACGGCAACGCGCCGCCAGATCCTGATCTATTCCATCATTCTGGCGCCGCTGGCGGTGGCCCCCTATGCGCTCGGCTTTGCCGGCGTGGTCTATGGTGTGGCCGCCACCGTGCTGGGCGCCGTGTTCCTGGGGCTGGCGGTTGCCGTCTACCGCAAGCGCGAGGGCGAGGCGGCCCGCAAGGCGGCCGTGCGGCTGTTCAGCTTCTCCATCCTCTATCTTTTCCTGCTCTATGCCCTGATGCTGGGCGAGAGCCTTGCCGGGCGGATGCTTTGAGCCATGACGGAAGACGGTATCAAGCTCACCGATGAACAGCTGAAGCGGCGCAAGGCCCGCTCGCTCGCGATCGGCCTGTCCCTGGCCGGTCTCGTGGTTCTGTTCTATCTCGTCACCTGGTTGAAGCTGGGCGCTGCCGTTCTGCAGCGCCCTTTGTGAGGCCCTCATGAACAGCGAAACGAACGGAATGGATCTTTGCCGCCGTGATGCCAGCAATCGAAAGGTGGCTTTCGTCTGTGCGGCCATCTTCTTTGCGATGGTGGGCGCCTCCTTCGCTGCCGTGCCGCTGTATGAACTGTTCTGCCAGGTCACCGGTTTCGGGGGCACGACACAGCGCGCCGAGAGCGAGAGCGGCACCATCATCGACCGCAAGATCACCGTCCGTTTTGATGGCAACATCAATGGCGCGCTGCCCTGGAGCTTCAAGCCGCAGCAGCGCAGCGTGACCCTGCGCATGGGCGAGACCATGCAGGTGGCCTATGAGGCCCATAACACCAGCTCTGACGTGACCACGGGCACATCCGTGTTCAACGTCACGCCGTTCGAGGCAGGGGCCTATTTCAACAAGATGCAGTGCTTCTGCTTCACCGAACAGGCGCTGGCCGCCGGTGAGGGCGTTGAAATGCCGGTGGTGTTCTTTGTCGACCCGGCGATGGACGAAGATCCTGACCTGAAGCACGTCAAGGAAATCACCCTGTCTTATACTTTCTACCCGGTGCAACATCCGGTCAAACCAGTCGCTGCCAGACCTGCGGATCCGGCAGCGGAGAGCAATTTGTGATGGGTCAGGCCGCTGAACGGCCGGTCCGTCCGGAACGCATTTGGAACTTCGGGGAGCATGCCCATGGCTGAGGCACATACCAAGAACCACGACTACCACCTTGTGGACCCAAGCCCCTGGCCGTTCCTGGCCTCGATGGGCGCCTTCATTCTCGCTCTGGGCGGGATCGGCCTGATGCGCTCTGCCAAGGGCGCCGATTTCACCATCTTCGGTGCCGATCTCACCGGCTGGGGCCTCTTCGCCGTTGGCCTCGTGATCGTTCTCTACGTCATGTACGCCTGGTGGCGGGACACCGTGCGCGAATCGCTGGAAGGCCATCACACCCGCGTGGTCAGTCTGCACCTGCGCTATGGCATGATCCTGTTCATCGCCTCGGAAGTGATGTTCTTCGTCGCCTGGTTCTGGGCCTTCTTCGATGCCTCGCTCTTCACCAGCGAAGCCATCCAGTATGCCCGTGTCGAGGCAACCGGCGGCGTCTGGCCGCCGGAAGGCATCACCCCGTTTGATCCCTGGCACCTGCCGCTGCTGAACACGCTGATCCTGCTCACCTCCGGCACCACCGTGACCTGGGCACATCATGCGCTGCTCGAGAACGACCGTCAGGGCCTGAAGTGGGGTCTGACCCTCACCGTGATCCTCGGCGTGATCTTCTCGATCTGCCAGGCCTATGAATATGCCCACGCCAGCTTTGCCTTCTCGGGCAACATCTATGGCGCCACCTTCTACATGGCGACCGGCTTCCACGGCTTCCACGTGATCGTCGGCACCATCTTCCTGGCGGTCTGCCTCATCCGCGCTTCGGCCGGCCAGTTCACCCCGCAGAAGCATTTCGGCTTCGAGGCGGCGGCCTGGTACTGGCACTTCGTCGACGTGGTGTGGCTGTTCCTCTTCGCCACCATCTATATCTGGGGCGCATGGGGCGTACCGACGCACTGACGCGGCGCTGAAACCGGTGTAAACAGAATGGGCCCGGACGGGTGGCATGCATGCCATCTGGCCGGGCTTTTCGCTTTCAGGCGGGGCAGGAGAGGTTTCGATGCAGAACAGCTTGCAGAACAGCTTCCAGGACAGGGCGCTTTATCCGCCGCAGAATCCGGTGTCCGCCGGTCTGAGATGCCGCTGCCCGCGCTGCGGGGAAGGGCGGCTGTTCCGCGGCTTCCTGACGCCCCGCCCGGCCTGCACGGCCTGCGGCCTCGACCTTGCCTTTGCCGCGGAAAGCGGCGATGGTCCGGCCGTTTTCGTCATCATGATCGTCGGCTTCATCGTGGTGGGGCTGGTGCTGGCGGTGGAACTGGCCTATGCGCCGCCCATATGGCTGCATCTGCTGCTCTGGCTGCCGCTGACCGTCATCCTCGGCCTCGGCGTGCTGCGCCCGTTGAAGGGGCTGATGATCGCCATGCAATACCGCAATGATGCGGCCGAAGGCAGGCTTGATGCGGGGGGCCAGGACGAGGCCTGAACCCGGCAGTCTCATACCAAGGCTTTCGATGCTGACGCATCACGCCTTGAAAATGCTCAAGCTCATCGAGCATTGGTATCAGCCAATCCGCAAGCCGAACAGGATCGAAGCACGTGTCCGCCTCAAACCGCCCCTCCCGTTCCTCCGGCCAATCTGCTGTCCGCCGCCTGCTTGTTCCGGGAGTGGCGGCAGCCATCGGCCTTGCCATTCTCCTCAATCTTGGCCTGTGGCAGATGCAGCGGCTGGCCTGGAAAGAAGCCTTGATCGAACGGGTGAGCGCAGATGTGGCACGGCCGGCTGTTCCCGCGCCCGGGCCGCAGGACTGGCCGCAGGTCACCGCCGATCCCCTGACCGACTACCGCCATGTGGCCGTCAGCGGCCGCTATCTGCCGGGCGCGGCCTATTACTACACATCCCTGCCGGTCAAGTCCGGCGCACCGTCCGGCCCGGGCTACATGATCTACAGCCCGCTCGTCACGGAGGAAGGCTGGCTGGTGATGATCAACCGGGGTTTTGTGCCGCAAGGGCTGGCAGCGGATCTGATGGCGGCACTGGAAACCCCGCCGCTGGGCGAGCAGCAACTGACGGGCCTTTTGCGCCGCCGGGAGGAGCCGAACTGGACAACCCCCGCGGTTGACGCCGGAAAGCGCATCTGGTTTGCCCGCGATACGGATCACATGGCCAGAATTCTGGGCGCCACCGGCAGCCTCGCGCCCTACAGCATCGATCTCGATGCCGCCTTCACCGGGACGGACGGATTACCCAGGGCGGGTGAAACGGTGGTGAAGTTCAAGAACGATCACCTCGGCTATGCCCTGACGTGGTTCGGCCTTGCCGCCACGCTCGCCGGGGTTTTCATTGCCTATGCGGTGCAGATATTCCGCCGGAAAGCCTGAACGGCTCAAGGCGCAATGCCTCCGGCCTCTGTAGATATGTGAGCCTGCAGGTATGGGCTTCTACAGGTATGGGCTTCTGTGCGCCCGGACAGACGGCAGCCGCCCAGCCCCATCTTCAGCCTGGCTTGCCTTTCGGCGGCTTGCTGAGGCTGGTCTGCCGCAGACGGAGACGGCTTGCGCTGCTCCTGGGCTCGCCCAGCCGGACAGCCCCCAGAAGCTGCCGCGGGGACAGGATGATGCGGCTGCGGCTGTCGGGCCCCGGCATGCCGAAGGGCGGCTGCGGCTGCATCTGCAGGGGCGCAAGCGTACGCACCACGGGACCGCCTATGGCAGATGGCTGGACGGAAGGTGTGGAACTGGCAGAGGTGGAAACGGAAGCGGCAGGGCCAGGCTCTGCATCCCGCCCACCGGCTTGGGCGGAGTGCTTCGGGTGAGGCGGCGCTTCGCTGTGTGCCCCGCGGCTGGCCGTGTCCCGTTCGACCAGCGCAATCGCGGGCTTGCCTGAGACGGGCCTTTCCGGCTCTTCGCGGCCGCCGGAGGGCATGCGTGCCGTATTGGCCTGCCGCCGCCGCCGGGCACGCCGGACAGCATGGACCGCGGCAGCCGAAGCAACCACAAGAGAGACTGGCCACAGAAGGGCGCCCGCCAGAGCGAGGAAAAGCTCCAGGCGGCTTGTGCGCCCGCGTTCCGCCAGTTCCAGCATGGCGGCAGTCAGAAAAACAAAAGCAATCAGGCCGTAGATGCCAATAGCCACGGCACCGGCAAGGCCGCCAACAAAGCCAAGCGCGGACATATCCCGCTCCTTATGTTTGCTTGCCACCCCCACGCAGCATGCAATCGCAATGCGGCAAAAGTCCAGATCACCACTTAAAAAACCGCGTGAAAAAAGTCAGAAAAGAATGGAGGCCGCAATACCGGCCGCTGTCAGAACCAGGGCCATCGAGCCCCAGAACAACATATTCTTGAACAGGAGGAAAGAGGTGGTCATGCCATCTCCCTCTGCGCGGGCCGATCGCCCTGCGTCTTCCCAGGCCTCATCCTGCAGATCCTCCGCCCAGGCCGCATCGGCAGGCGCGGATGGGCCGGAGGGCCTGTGCTCCGGTGTGCCGGATGACTTGCGGGTTTCGCCTGCTGCCGGTCGCATCAACTCTAAACTCCTGACTAGCCGTATGCCACCTGAGTAGGCCCGTCAATCGTTAACAACTGTTAAACATTGAGGTTGCAATTTGAAGGAAACGCCGGTTTCCGGGGGGAGTTCTGCACAGGGAAGATGGCCGCAGTAGGGAGCCCGTTCCGGCACGGCTTCTCAGCCCCCTCGCGGGGCATGTTTACAGCAGACACAAGGCAAAGGAATGCACTCTCCTTCTGCCGCAGCGCCCCTTTCCCCCTGGTACCCACCGCATGCACACATCGTGCCTGAAGCCGGAGACGGTTTGGGGAAAGGCTGCAGTCTGGTCACTCTGCACGGCGTTTCAGCCCCCCTCCTCCTCGTGGGGAGGGGTGAGGGGTGAGGGGTGGGGGGAAGGCCTTTCTGTCCGGCAGAGTATCGATTGATGACAGACAACTTCTCCTCCTGATGCCTATTCAGGAAAATCTCTATCTTTCAGACGGTTGCGGACTCAGAGCCCCCCACCCCTTACCCCTCCCCCTTGAGGCTGCCGGATTCACACATCGTATAAGAAAAGGCTGCAAACGCTGCTTTGATGCTGGAAAAGGTAAGCAGTTTCAGTAGTTTGATACTCTGGCTGAGGCCTCTCGTTTCCCCTCCCCCTTGAGGGGAGGGGGGAGGGGTGGGGGTCTTCACGCCGGAGCGCAGCTTGACTGGCACTCGTCTCTATCCAGCGCACCTTCAATGAAAATACCACGTGTTTTCAGTCTGCTACCCCCACCCCTCACCCCTCCCCTCAAGGGGGAGGGGAACAGATAGGCCATGCCATTGAAACAACGGCTGCCAATTTGTGCCAAAGCCCTGAAACGTCTTCCCGCACGATGCGTGAAGGTGGCAGCTCAAGGGGCAGAAGTGTTGATGCCTGACCCTCTTCCGTTTCAGGCCCGCCAGAAGGGCTTGGACACTTCGAGAAGAACGGCGGACCGCTCGAGGCCGGCGTCGGCCAGAACGCTGTCGGGCTGCGGCAGCAGCTCCTTGCGCAGCATGCGCCGGTAGCTGATCCGCTCCAGCCAGATGCGGGTCCACACGCCTGCAATGCGGTGCAAGCCGTGGTCTCCGGCGCGGGCGCGGTCCTGCACATGGAGGGATGGGTTCGGGAAAAGGTAGATGACGCTGGGCATGATCTTGCTTTCTGTTCTTTTTTCTTGATGTAGCCGAGGTGACATGCCCCAAAAAATTGAATATTTTTCGGGGTAATGTAACCGGAAGGAACAAAGATGCGCCGTCTCCCTCCGCTGACAGCCCTGCCGGCCTTTGAGGCGGCGGCACGGCTCGGCTCCGTCACGGCCGCCGCAGGGGAGCTTGGGCGCACCCACAGCGCCATAAGCAAGCAGATCGCCCATTTGTCGGAAGACCTTGGCGGCAGCCTGTTCGAGAAGGCCGGCACGGGGCTGAAGCTGACACCGCGCGGCGAACGGCTGCGGGTGGCGGTCACGGCCGTTCTGGACCAGCTGGACGGGGTGTCGCGCGGCCTCAGGGGCGAGGTGGACGGGAACCATATCACCCTGCTGCTCAGCGCCACCCTGGCCACCCGCTGGCTGACCCCCAGATTGCCGCGTCTCTACCGGACCCATCCGGAAATCGAGATCCGCCTGCTGATGGCCGGGCCCAGCCGGGTGCCCGATCACGAATTTGATCTGATGCTGAGCTATGACCGCCTTCGCACGCCCGCTGTGGAGCCCGGTGTCACGCCGATCGGGGACACCTCCTACGGGCCGGTCTGTTCACCGGACTATCCCTTCGGCGTGCAGGACGGCATATGGACCGCACCGGTGAGCCTGACGCATATGGAGGCGGCCGGAAGCTGGCAGGAATGGGCGCGCCGCGCCGGCGTCACGTTCCAGGCGGGGCAGGATCTGGAGCACCCCCACCATATGCTGGCCATTGAGGCGG
Source organism: Pannonibacter sp. Q-1 (assembly GCF_054073275.1). Taxonomy (NCBI): domain Bacteria; kingdom Pseudomonadati; phylum Pseudomonadota; class Alphaproteobacteria; order Hyphomicrobiales; family Stappiaceae; genus Pannonibacter; species Pannonibacter sp. Q-1. Next base: position 428,916 of record NZ_JBSXNB010000001.1, on the reverse strand, counting down.
CGGCCGCCGGGCTGGGTGTGGCCCTTTCGGAGCGGCGGCTGGTCGAGCGGGATCTGGCCACGGGACGGCTTGCCGCCCCCCTGGGCTTTGTGCCGGTTCCCGGCGGGTTTCACGCCAAGATCACGGCCAAGGCCGCCCCCCGCAAAGCCGTGCGGAATCTGCTCGGCTGGCTGTCAGCCGAGCTGGAACGGGATTTCCCGTAATACCGGCGCTCGATGAACTTGACTCATCGGGAGCTGGTCAAGCCCGTGCGGCGCCTGAGCCATTTCAAGGCGTGATGCGCCGGCATAGAAAGCCCTGGTCTCAGCCCTTGGCGCCTTGCCCGCGGGAATAGATGTCGTCGTAGCGGATGATGTCGTCTTCGCCGAGATAGGCCCCGGTCTGCACCTCGATCAGCACCATCGGCACCTTGCCGGGGTTTTCCAGCCGGTGGGTGGCGCCGAGGGGGATATAGACGGACTGGTTCTCGGTGAGCAACTGCACATCCTCATTCACCGTCACCCGCGCGGTGCCCGACACCACGATCCAGTGTTCGGAGCGGTGCAGGTGGCTCTGCAGCGACAGGGCAGCGCCCGGATGCACGACGATGCGCTTGACCTGGAACCGGCCGGCCAGCGCCAGCGTCTCGAACCAGCCCCACGGCCGGTGATCGCGCGGGAAGGTTTCGGCCTGGCGTGCGCCCTTCTGCTTCAGCGCCTCGACGGCGAGCTTCACATCCTGGGCGCGGGACTTGCCGGCCACCAGCACCGCGTCATTCATCGCCACCACAATGATATCCTTGAGGCCGATGCCGACGAGCTGCAGCCCGTCGCTGTCCGAGCGCAGCAGCGTGCCGTCGCAGTCGATGGCCGTGGCCTCGCCGCCGAGGCTGTTGCCGCGGCCGTCCGGCCCCATTTCCTTGGCCACCATGTCCCAGCCGCCAAGGTCCGACCAGCCGGCGCCAAAGGGCACGGCCGTGAGGTTGGTGGCGCGCTCCATCACCGCATAGTCGATGGAGATGGACGGCGCCCGGCCAAAGGCCGCCGGATCAAGCCGCAGGAAGCCGAGATCGGACTTTGCATCGTCAACCGCGCGGGTGACGGGCTCCATCAGCTCCGGCGCCAGCGCCTGGAAGGCATCCAGAATGGTGGAGACCTTGAACAGGAAGATGCCGGCATTCCACAGATAGGACCCGGCGGCGAGCATCGCCTCGGCCTTGTCCCGGTCCGGCTTCTCGACAAAGCGCTTCAGCGCCACCGGCTCGCCCTTGGCGGCGGCGGCGGAAAGCTCCAGCCAGCCATAACCGGTCTCGGCATGGGTGGGGCGGATGCCGAAGGTGACGATCTGCCCGGCCTCTGCGGCCGGCACGCCGGCAGCCACGGCCGCGCGGAAGGCGGCCGGGTTGGGCACCACATGGTCGGAAGGGGCAACCAGCATCAGCCCGTCCGGATCGGATTTTGCGATGTAGAGCGCTGCGGCCAGCACGGCCGGGGCCGTGTTGCGCGCCTCCGGCTCGATCAGGACCGCGCCGGGATCAATGCCCGCGGCGGCGAGCTGCTCGGTGACGATGAAGCGGTAATCCGAGCCGGTGATGACGACAGGCGCGGCAAAACCCTCCGCCGAAAGCCGCCTGGCCGAGCCCTGGAACAGGCTTTCCCCGCCGATCAGCGGCGCAAACTGCTTCGGATAGCTCTTGCGTGACAAGGGCCAGAGCCGGGTGCCCGAACCGCCAACGAGGAGAAGGGGAGTGATCATGAAAGCCTCACGCTGCAAACTGCGAACAGTCTCTAAAGGAGAAGACGGGTCCCGTAAATCAGCCGCTTGGAGGGAAGGGGTCATGGGAAGGGGCATGGAGGATCAGGTGCCCCGCAACTGGCAGGCCGGGGCCACAGGCTGTCAGCCCCAGGGGGAGCCGAAAATGAATGCGTGCTTGCATCATGTTTGGAAAGTAACCTGAATTCCTGATATGTTTAGCACGGATATGTTTGGCACGAATATATTTGGCAGTGACCGGACAGAATGGATTATACCTGAGCCCCATGAGCCTGGCTCACCGGGATGTGGCCGGGCCCGTGCGGCGTCCGGGCAAATTCAAGGCGTGATGCGTGCGCATCACAAGCCGTGGCATTGAGGAATGCGGCTGCCGCACTACGGCAGCCCGAAAGGCGCATGCGGCAGATGTCTGCCTGCGGGCAAGGAGCGTGGCGGGGGATTATTCCAGAGCCCCTCTGCCTCCTGCCTGAGGGGTGGGGCTGCCGCCCCGGACCGGTCCGCCAGGGGCTGAAGGGTGCCCGGACCGTGACTGGAACAGGAATTTTGGATCTGGCAGCACGGGCTGCCCAATTTGAGGCGGGACTGCCGGGACAGGCGGCAAGGTCTGGCCAAAGGACTTTATGAACGGGGCCTTCCGGTCACTTCTGCAGAAGAGGCGTCCGCATCCGGCCCGAAGAGTGTTGTTTTAAGTGTTGATGGATGAGATTGCATGAGCTGGAGCCTTGAGACTGTCCGCATAGGCGGCTTCGACACCGTAACCGCAGACCGCACCGAACTCGCCAGCTGGATGGCGGCCGTGTGCGCGGAAACCCGGGAGGGGCGAAAATGAGAAAGACCCTACCGATTTATCGGTTGGTAGATTTCGTGTTTAGTAAGTTTGGGGCTTAAAAGTAATTTGAGGATTTTTATCATGTCTATGTTTAGATCTTATGCTTCCGCTTTAAAGCATTTTTTAATAGATATTTATCTGCATTCTGTGTTTTTTTATCGAAAGCTAAATTCTGAAGTGAGGAGAAAAAAAGATCACAAACTTGACGCTCCCTTATGTATATCTCTAACATCGTATCCGCCTCGTTTTGGGCGTTTAGAGATGACTATTAGATCATTACTTGATCAGACTGTAAAATTTGATAAAATAGAGCTATGGATATCAAAGAATGACATTTCTTTTTTGCCTAAAGGTGTAGTTGGACTAAAGAAGAGGGGTCTTTTTATTAGGGAGTGTGAGGATATAAAGTCATTCAAGAAGATAATACCCTCTATAGAGGATTCTAAGGAGAAATATATAGTCATAGCTGACGACGATGTTTATTACCCAATTTATTGGCTGGAGAGGTTAATTGACGCCTATGAACCTGGAACCAAGATGGTGGTTTGTCATCGTGCTCGTCTGATACCGAGTGGGGTATGGGAAAACCTTCCTGTATACGAACAGTGGCCATTATTGAAAAATGGTCCGGTTACATCAATTAGGGTTTTTCCAACGGGAATGGGCGGGGTATTGTACCCTCCGAATATTTTTGATCAACGAGTAACCGATCAAAATATATATATGTCTCTATGTCCTAACGCTGATGATATATGGCTTTATTTTATGGCGCTCGAGAACAATGCAGTGTGGCGTTTCACCGGCACGGTAAATAATCTACGAAATTGGAGAGGAACACAGGGAGTAGCGTTGGCAAGGAAAAACTTCTCGGGTGGATATAATAACGAGCAGTTAAATAATGTTATTAAATTTCTAGGCAAGAGCGGAATGATAAATGAGTATTGATAAGAAGAAGTTCTCGTCAGTCAGATGGTCGGGTATCTCAACTTTTACTCGTGTTTTTCTAAGTTTCTTGCAGATATTTGTTCTTGCAAGATATATCCCGCCATCAGAATTTGGAATAATGGCGCTGGCAGTTACTGTAGTGAATATTATAAATATTGCGTCTGATATAGGTATATCTCAGGCTTTGATTAGATTCCAGGTTAGGGATGAGAGGATTATCTCGACTCTATTTTGGGTTAATTTTTTGTTCTCAATTATTCTAACTTTTTTTATAATATCTCTTTCTGGCGTGATTGCAGAGTTTTATAATGAGCCGGAACTCGCCAACGTTTTGTTATTACTTTCTATATCGTTTCCTATCACATCTGTGTCTCAGATTGTAAAAGCTCTGGCTGAGATGGATTTACAGTTTCGACGTCTCGCGATCGCTGAGATTTTTTCGATGTTTATCTCTGTATTGGTTGCCATTATATCGGCGTTGTTATTTGACTATGGTGTATATTCGCTTGTTTTTGGCGTTATTTCATTATCGGTAGCCAGTTCATTTTTGGCTATTTCTGTAGTTAAGCCTATGTGGCATCCAATTTTTGCTTTTGATATAATAAAAGCATCTACTCATCTTAGCTTTGGCGTGAGAATTTTATTCACAGGTCTTCTTAATGCCTTTGGGGCACAGGCTGATATCATCGTCTCCGGCAGATTATTCTCTGCTGGAATGGTGGGGCTTTATTCTCAGCCTCGGGATCTATCATTCAAAATTATGATGGCCTTAAATCCAATTATAAATCGGGTTACCTTGCCTATGGTGGCTTCTTTTAGAGAGGATAGAAAGCAAGTAGGAGTGCTGTATAAGGAGGCTTTGCTTGTAATATTATCCGTTAATTTTCCTATATATCTCTATTTATTTTTTTCCGCCGGGCCTGTCGTACGTCTCGCGCTAGGTCCTAATTGGGAAGTTGCTGTTCCATTTATGGAGGCTGTTGCAGTTTGGAGCTTATTTAGATGTATCGGAAACCCGATTGGTAGCCTGTTAACCGGTACTGGGCGTGTGAACAGGTATCTATTTTCGTCATTTATAGTAACTACACTTGTATTGTTATTCTCCTACGTTAGTGGGCGTCTGTATGGTTTAATTTCAATTCCATACGCATTGGCAGTTCTGTATTTTATGCTGATAATCTTCTTTTATAGATTTTGCATTCACAGTGTCTGCGAGTTCCCCTTCAGGGACTACTTGTTAACAATATTGAGACCAATGTTAATATCTATTTTGAGTTGCGGGCCTTTGTATGCTTTAAAGCTCTCTGATATGAGCGATATTTTATATATTATTGCCTCATTTGTCATTTTTGTTATCGCTTATGTAGGTGCAAGCTACATATTCAATAAAGAATTTGTAAATTTTGGAAAGCGGGTCTTCCTTGAGGGGCTGTCGGGGGGGAGGCGGTAATGAAGGTCAAATATGCCATCACATTCTTTGCGGTGATTTTTCTTTTATCCGCTATGGAGTTGCGATTTGAGACGGTCGACAATCAATATTTCGTATTGGTTAACCCAAGTGCGCGTTATCCTGCATCGTTGTTTCGTAGCGACTTAATATTTAGCTTTCTAATGCTTTTGCCATTGGTTCTATTCCGGGATGCCTTCGCCGCTGTTAAAATTGCACCACCTTTTGTTCTGACTGTTGGGCTTTGGGCATTTATCATTTCTGCCTTAAATGGGGCGCTAATTAAGGGAATTTCTTTCAATATTGCAATATTTTTATCAATATTTTATTCATATGCTCTTATAAAGTATAATGGAATAAGGAGTTCAGTGCGTTTAGTCCAATTCTTAGTTAGTGTAGCTGTGTTGACTTCTGCTTTATTTGCCATTTTAGGGAGTGACTATGCCGTCATGAAAGGGAGTCATGATGGTTTATGGCGTGGTTTCTTCAACCATAAGAACTACTTTGGACCCCTTATTTTGACTTTAATTGTTATTTATTATTATTTCCCAGTTGGGAGGAGGGGAGTGTTTAATTCTTTCATTATTTCGATTTTAGTTCTAATTCTGATGATGACTGGAGCTAAAACTGCTATATTCAGCATTTTTATACTAATTTTTATGGAGATTTTTCTTAGAGTTGGAGAGAGGAGTGGTGTGAGAAAATCTGTTTACTTGACTACAATCGCACTTTTATTTCCAGCACTTATATATTTTTCTCTCCACTTTTTTATTTCTAGTCTAGCATCCGATTTCGATTTTACATTAAGTGACCGAACCACTCTTTGGTCGTCTGTGTTTGTTACGGGATTGGATCCCTTTGGAAAGGGTATCGGCGCATCCTTTAATGCAGACCTTTTAACATCACTTCGTGCTTATTCGGGTTGGAGTGGGGCAAATTCAGTTCATAGTTCGATTATTTCGAGCATGATAAATCTTGGTTTTTTCTTCGGATTTAGTATATATATATGGATATTTTTAGTATCGATTAGATTAATATATAATTCATATTCTTGTGAGGGGCGTGCTCTTTCTTCAATTTCTCTGATTTTATTGATTATGAGTTTTGTGGAGGTATTTGGAGGCCTTAATTTTAGTGTGACGATGTTCTTGTTCTTTTTCTTCATTATTATGAACAGAATGAAGGAGGGCGATAAGGTCTCCTCCTTTGGGACTTCTGGGCAGCTCAGCCCATTAAAGGGCTGAGCTCATAACCTAATTTACTCGTCAGCTTGTACAGAGACGGCATTCCCCTGACAGTGCCGCGTTTTGAAGCTGGTTCAGGCGGCTCGGGTTTCTGGTTGCATTGAAGCCTGTTTGGGTCTGGTTGTCAGCGTCTCTCCCTTCGTTTTTTCCGGAGGCGTTTCGGGGGCTTTTTTCAGGCCTTCGACGAAGGCCTTGAGGGGTGTCCGTCCCCCCATGTTTCGGCCCTGATGAGGTCGCCTGGTGTTGTAGAGGGCGAGCCAGTCGTCGAGCACCGCCTGCATCTCCTCGATGGTCTCGAACCAGGTTCTGCGGCCTTCGACGCGGAAGTGTTCGTCGAGTACGGTGCGGTGGAAGCGCTCGACGATGCCGTTCGACTGCGGCCGCCTGACCTTGGTCGTCCGGTGCTCAATCTCCTCCAGTTGCAGGAAGAGTTCATAAGGATGCTGGTCGGGCCGGCCGCAGAACTCGCGGCCGTAGCACGTCGGGAACATGTTCTGCCGACAGGTTATGGCCGCACGCGCAGCTTCCATATCGCGCAGCGGGTGGCCATAACCGGGTCCCAGGTCTCAAAAGTGGTTTTGCTGAACCACACCGCTGAGGAGACCGGCTATGACCGCCACCCATTCTATTCCTTCGACCGTCCTGGTCGCCATCGACATTTCCAAGTACCGCCATGAGGTCCTGATCGGAGTCCCGGGGAAGAAGCGTCGTCGCCGTATGACGATATGAACACGCTGGAAGACTTCCATCGTTTATCCGCGGCGCTGGTCGGTTACGACCTGCCTGTTCGGATCGGGTTCGAGGCGACCGGCAACGATCACAGCCCCCTGGCGCATCATCTCGGACAGGCCGGGTTCGAACTGAAGCTCGTTTCCTCGGCCGGCCTGGCCCGGACACGCGAGGCCTTGCACAACAGTTGGGACAAGAACGACCCGAAAGACGCTCAGGTCATCCAGCACATGCTGGAGATCGGTGCCGTGCAGTTCTTCCATGATCCGCTGGTCGTTGGGACCGCCGACATCCAGGAGCTCTCAAAGACCCACGAGATCGTCTCGCGTTCGAAGACCAAGCTATGGCACCGTATCCTGACGCATTACCTGCCGCTCTACTTCCCCAAGGCCGAGCGGTTTCACCGAAGCTCCCGGACCGACTGGTTCCTGGCGTTCCTTGAGAAGTATCCAACACCGGCGATGATCACGGCCATGAGCCAGGAAGCTTTCATCGCAGATGCCGGCAGGTGTTGGGCAGGAAGGTTTCCAAAGAACGCCTGCTTTCAGATATTCACGCCACGGCCATAGACTCTGTTGGTTTGCCCGTCGGACTGGATTCCGACGCGGTTCGCATGTTCCGCCTCGTCCTTGCCGAAGGCAGAAGCCTTGTCAGCCAACGCAACGAGATTGAGGCCCGGGCGGTCGAGCTGCTCTCCGATCTGCCGGACTATCAGTTGCTGACAACCATCCCCGGCATTGGCCCGATCAATGCGATGACCATCCTCGCTGAGGCCGGCGATCTGCGGCGGTTCCGGCATCACCGGCAGTTCCTGAAGTTCTGCGGCATGGAACTGGCCACCGTGCAGTCCGGCATGTTCCGCGGCCAGAGCCGGATCTCGAAGTATGGCAATGCCCGGCTGCGCCGCACGCTCTGGATGGCTGGCCAGACGGCCGTTCTCAAGCGGACCAACAGCTTCCGCGACAAGTTCGAGCGCTACATCTCGAAGGATCGACACAACGCACATCTGCGCAGCAAGGCCTACACCGCAATCGCGGCCAAGATGGCGCGCACCGTACACGCCGTGGTCAATCACGGTGGACCCTATCGCCCCTTCTTCGAAGGGGTGAGCCCAGGCGGAAGGACCTCTCTCTGACATGAGCCGTGGAGGCAGACATCTGACCTCGTAGATAATGTTCGGGCCTTCTGCTTGGGATTTGGGATCTCGTATTAAGGACGGTGAGGGCCGCCATCACGCGTACCCTGTGTTTGCTATGGATGAGATCATTTCTTGACGGCAGAGCCCGTCTGGGCAACCTTTTAAGGGTACCCGGCTAGCCGGGTGCCACACGACCTGCTGACCTAAGCAGCCAGAATTTCCCGACATAGGACGTTGTCGACCCGGATGGTGGCCGGATAGCCAACCTGCCTGCACACGCGTTCCAGTGTCTGAACCACATCCTCGCCCCTGTAATTGAAGCACGCATCGACCTTCGGTGAGAAGCGGGAGAAGGTGTCGACGACCGTCAGAACCCTGGTCTTACGGCCCGTTGCCAGTTGGTCATGGACGAAATCCATAGCCAGACATGGTTCGAATGTGCCGGCTCGGTGCGGTCAGCGCGCAGCTTTGCTTGACCCGGCGCTTGGGAACCTTGTTGCGCAGTTGAGGGTCCATCTCCTTGTAAAGGCGATAGATTCGCTTCGCATTGATGGGCCAGCCGTCACGCTTCAGCAGGACGTGAACACGACGGTAGCCATACCGCACCCGTGTCTGGCATATATCTTTGATCTTCAGCTTCAGTTCGGCCTGCTCGCCGCGCCTGGACTTGTAGACATAAAGTGACCGATCGATCTTCAGCGCGGCGCAAGCGCGGCGTATCGAAACCTTCCAGTCTGCCTTGATCGTGTCGACAAGCTTGCGGGCAGGCCTCAAAGCTTTTTTGACAGCACATCCTGCAGCATGGCCTTGTCCAGCGACAGGTCGGCAACAATCCGCTTCAGCTTGGCGTTCTCCTCCTCGAGCTGCCGCAAACGCTTCATCTCCGAGGGCATCAGCCCTGCATACCTTTTGCGCCAGTTATAGAAGGTCGCGTCGGAAATCCCGGCCTTGCGGCACACCTCGCCGATCGGAGTACCATCCTCTGCCTGCTTCAACACGAATGCGATCTGTGCTTCCGAACCGAAGGACCGCGCAGCGAAAACTTCGAGGCCTTCATCGAAGTCTCCTCTTCTTCCCAACAGGGATCACAAGTGGAAAATTCCAGTGCCGAATGGCTCAACTTATTGGGGTCACGTCATCGCTTGCAGAGGCCAGGCAGGCGGCAAACAAAGCTGCATACGCGTGGTTGAACAAGTCTAAATAACTTCATCTTTTTAGAATTCGCTTTATCGCGTCGGTCAGATTTCGGTAGCGTCCACCAGCAAGCATAATCTGAAGGAAGATGATTGCTGCGTGTTTCGGATAAAACGTACCCTTGAAAACTGCTTTGCAGTAAAGCTTCAATGCTTCAACGAGAGCACCATTTTCAGCGTGCGCCTTAGCAACACGCCAGCCCACGAAGCCATTGAAGGCTTTATCTGTTAATAGTTCTCTGTTCTCGGATGCCCATCTCATTCTGACTAAGGGGTCGGATTTTGCTGAGATGCGCTTGGCGTCACTCACATCCGACCAGATCGCCCCTGCTGTATCGATAAATACAAAGTCATAGCCAGCATGAGAAATTCTACAGGCGAAATCTACATCTTGGCCATAGGGCAGCCATTCTAAATAACGCACCTCTTTAGAAACATAAGTCGGAAAAACAAGGGTGCTTGTCTGAATGAAGCCACGATCGCAGCTCAAGTATTCGGAAATGGGTTCTCCAATCTTAGGGCCGCGTGGAGGCTTTTCAAAGGATATACCATTCCCGCGATCAACAATTATTTTTGAAAATGCAACACTCTTAGGGTTGCCTTCAAGAGCGGTAATAGAGCGATTAAGGTGTCCAGTACAAAAAACATCATCTGAATCAAGTAGTGCGATGTAGCGTCCTTCCGCTATGTCTATGCCAGCGTTTCGGGCTGCGTTAGCTCCCTTGTTGATTTGCTTAAGAAGTCGAACCCTATTGTCGTTTATAGACATAACGATTTCAGATGTGCCGTCGGTTGAGCCGTCGTCAACCACTATTACTTCTAAATCATCAACGTCCTGCGAGAGCGCGGATAAGACGCACCTTTTGATCGTTTTCTCTCTGTTGTAGGCGGGAATTACTACGGAAACAGTTTTCATGACAATCGCTCAGACAAATGGGTGGGCATGTCGATCGCCGCAATGGCAATCAACTCCTGTCATGGCTTAGTCAAAGCCAATAGCACTGACGTATGATATCCTTATGATTGGACGATGGACCGTTGATTATAATTCCGCATTCATGCCAAGTAGCCAGCGCACCTGGCGCCTTGTGCAATGTGAAGGTGTCGGGAATGCGCCCTGCAAAGAAGCTCTCGATGTCTTTCATCATACTGAAGGCGCGATCGATGCTTTGGGTATCTGTAACGCTGAGTTGTGCTCCGGAAGTGCGTACGATCTGGACAATATCGAAATCAAGACAATAAGGAACCTTTTCCATGAAGGGAGTTCTTTCTAGAAATTTTCTTCGTGAGGATTCGTAGAGCTTCTCAAGTGCGACATAACGGCGGTCTAGGGCATGGTCGATCCAAAGAATATGTGCGATGCCGCCGAGGTCGCCGAGGTCTGGATCATGACGTGCAGAATAGAAAAATCTAAACATCAATTGAATTAAATCACTGTTGTAAGCTTTAATCAGGCCAGTTTCTGGATTTATGAGAGAGTCTGTCGCCTCTCTGACTGTGCGCGACAAATTGATATAGTCTTCTGCTACAGGGTGTCCGCTATTTGAAACGGATAGCAAAATGGAGGGTACTCCACCAAGCCAGTGACTGACCCGCCAACTGTGATGAGCCCATTTTCTTGGGAATACAGGTCGCTTCGTATTCTGATCGATTATTGAACCGAAATCTGGCACGCGGTTAAATAGGGCTCTGTCGTAAAGGAGCTCTTTGTTAGGTAAAAGATTAAGAGTACCAAACGCATATGCAAGATTGTGGATTGATAGTGTATTGGATTTATCGAATTCCCAACCTGGAAAATTCTGCTCGCGAAGAATTTCGGAGAATTTTTTGCTTGCCGAATGGTCAATGATTTTTTCATGATCCAGTAGATATAGGCAGTACGCCATATCGCACAGGGACTCTATCGAGGAGTCGGGTGAGTATTTTCCTTCCGTCCAGAACTTGAATTCTTTAGTGAAATGATTTTTAAGATAAACGATCATGTTTTCATTGAATTTCATTTGGTGCCAGTCCTGTTTGACAAGATTTTTCAGAATTTATTTCAGCGGATTCTTGCGGATATAAATATACGATAGCTTGCAATCAAATTAGTTATCAAATAACGAGTGAATAGCCGCTGTGGCTCCTGCCAGAGGCGGAACATCCACTCCAGTCCCAGTCGTTGCATCCAGTCTGGCGCTCTTGGAGCCTCGCCCGTCAGGAATGCGTAGAGGCCACCGCAGGTCTTGATGCAGCCGACGCCTGTTAACCGGTGACGGTTTCTGGCGCACCAGATCTCCTGTTTCGGTTTGCCCAGTCCGACCCAGAGAACGTCAGTACCCGCTGCGACGACTTCGGCACAGATTGCTTCCTCATCCTCATGGGAGAAATATCCATGCCGACGCCCAACGATTGCAAGCTTCGGATAGAGCCGTTTCATCGCTTCGACGGCAGCTGTATTCTGTGCCTCTGTCGAGCCGAGCACGAAAAACCGCAGGCCTTCCCGCTCTGCCAGCTTTGCCACATCATGGAACAGATCGGTCGTAGCACTGCGGCCGCGGATCGGGGTGCGTGTCAGCAGCTTCGACGCGAACACCACGGACATTCCGTCGGCGTGTATGATGTCTGCTTCCGCCATTGCAGCGTCATAGGCGGGATCCGTGCCTTGCAGGGCGATGCCCTGGCCGTTCGACGAGAAAACCAGAGCTGGCGGAAGGATCATTTCGCCGGACCGGATTGCGCGGCACCGCTGAGCGATCCATTCGGACAGTTCGCAGCGATCCGCCAGCACGGTCTGAAACCCGCCGACACGAACTGTCTCCAGCCCCGGCAGAACCGTTCTCGATGAGGGATCACCGTCATGTTGAAGCATTGCGCTCATTTCAGTTCGCTGCTCCATTCGCTGAAATGCCGCGTTTGAAGGCTTCGGTGGCTCCGGAGTATTCAGAGTGCCAGTCAACAAGACTTGCAACGCCTGTTTGCGCGGCGATCTTCGGCCTGAAGCTGGTGAGTGCGGCAAAGACGTCCGGGCTTGCGTAAGTCTGTTGCACTTTGTCCTGCTGCAAGGGCAGCAGGGTTTGCGGTATCTTTATTCTTGGTGCTTCTTCGATTGCCTCGAAGGGGTGACGCAGGCGTGGCGGGCAGTCATGGTGCTGTACGGTTTGCAGCAACTGTGGCGTGTTCCCCGACAAACGCGAGCCGCTATAGCCGGGGCTGATCTTTGCAATCTTCATATCAAAACCCTGAACAAACGAATAGAACTGAATTCAAGCAATCATCGTGCCAAGACCCTGTATCAGCTCCGTGCAGCCAGAAAAATGGGCTGTGAATAGCCGACGGCGTCCTTGCAAATATCCCAAGTGTTCCGCGAACTGGTCTGCAGAGCAGCAGATCACTTAGCATATTGCTACCTGAGTTTAATGTCGGTTTCAATTCGGAGCAGCGGTGGAGACGGGCATTGGTCGTTTAACGTTTGATTAAGATTAACGCAGCATAGACCGGTCCGGCCCGCATGTCTGCGGGCCGGACCGGCGTTTGGAGTGATCCGCTTCGTCAGCTTGCCGCAAATTTCAGCAGGCGAAGGGCATTGAAGTCGGAGATGCCGCCGCCAACGCGCTTGGTGGCGTAGAACAGGATGTATGGCTTGGCGGAATAGGGATCACGCAGGATCTGCACGCCCTGGCGGTCCACGATCAGATAGGCCCGGCGGAAATCGCCGAAGGCAATGGAGCTGCTGCCGGCGCTGATCACGGGCATCTCGTCGCACTCGCTGATGGGAAAGCCCATCAGCGACATGCGGAACCCGTCCGCAATGCTGGTCTGGAACAGGTAGCTGCCATCCCCGGTCTTCAGCCGCCGCACGGCGCTCAGGGTCATGCGGTTCATCAGGAAGCCGCCGTTCTTGCGGTAGCGGGCGGGCAGGGCGTGGACCAGCTCGATCAGACTATCGGCCCCGTTCTTCGCATCGAAGCCTCCGGCGGTCCCGGTCAGGCTGGTGCCGACGCTGCCGAAGGCAGGGGTGCTGCTCACCTGCTGCGGATAGGAGAGGATGCCGCGCGGGCTGGCGCTGCCGCTGCCGGAGATAAAGGCCTCCGTCTCCTGTGCGCTGAAGGCATCGGCCAGTTCCTGCACCAGCCAGCTTTCCACATCGATGATGGCATCATCCAGCAACTGCTTGGTCGTCACCGGCATGGCATAAAGCTCCATAGCCGGGAAGGAAAGTTCAGCGATCTGCGGCGTGCTGGTGGCCGGGCGCTCCGCCGTTTCCGCCACCCAGCCGGTGCCCGGCCCGGAGATGGAAAAGGGACGCTTATAAACCGCCGTGGAAATGGTCATCACTGAGGCAATCGACCGGATGGGGGACTCGGCCTTCAGCGACGTGTGCAACTGTTCGTCCATTTCCGGATGCACGATGAAGCCGCCATCGGCTTCCGACCCCACCGAAAGCCCCTTGATTTCCAGGCTGTCGAAGCCGTCCGTCTTGCCCTTGCGGATATAGGTGTCAAAGGCTGACTTCTGCTCGTTCGGCCCCTGAGGCAGATCCTGCCCCAGATGGGGCCGTTGTGCCCGCAACAGGTTGCGGGTCATCTCGTCAAGGCGGTTCTCGATCCGCATGAGCTTTTGCTCGGTCAGCGGGTCCGCCCCCTTCTGCGTGGTGATCTCGCGCAGGCGCTCGTCATTCACCGCCTTGAAATCCTCAAACACGCGCAGGTGTTCCTCGAACTGCTGCTCCAGCGCAGCAGTTACAGCCGTTTCCTGGTGCTGCCGCGGCTCGATGCCATAGGCCTTGTATTCAAGCCCGGCACGGGGCGCCAGAAAGCTGCCCTCCTTGAAGTTTGCACCGTAAAGATCTGCCGATTGCATGCTGTCCATGCTGCTTTCGATCCGGTCTTCCATGTCTGCGCCTTCCTGTTCTGTGTTCCTCGTGATGGAGGCGCCGCCCGCCCTGAAGAAGCCCCGCGCCGCATCCGGTTGCCTTGCTGCCGATGGTCGAAACTCATCGGGTCGAGGTCTTGGCCGCTGGCGTCCCGTCATTGCCTGGCGGGGCGCCGCTGCTTGCAACCACCCAGCAACAACAGGAAGATATTCCTACAGGTCCGGGGAGTGAGGATAAGTTTTCAAGGATTATTTTTTTTGTTCCTGAATTCAGCGGGTTACGGTGGGCTCAACTGGAAAGGCCGTTGATAAGTGCTGGCATGCGCCTTTTTGTTGAAGGTCACTTGCCCCAGTCTCACGTGCCCTTGCTCCATTTGCGCCCGTCCCGGGGCTCTGCATCGGTGGCGCATCAAGCCCCGCAAGGCTCAGGCGCTGTGCGCAGGAACACAAGACCCCGGTGAGACGGGCTCACCGGGGTCTTGTCTCATATCAAGGCTCTGACCCCAAGGCGCTAAGGGGCCGAAGCATGACGCCTTGAACTTGCTCAGGCGCCGGCGGCGAGGCGGACGGCGATGAGCCGGGCGGCGTCACCGGTCAGCGGCCCCTGGCGGCAGCGCTCGCCGGAAGGGCCTGCATCACACAGCGCGCTGATGGCGCGGATGGTGTCCCGGGTGAGCAGGCCGTTGAGCGGCCCCTTGTACAGCCCGCGCGCCTGCATCTCGTCCTGCACGAGATAGACAAAGGCATTGGCATTGGACCAGCGCAAGGTGGTGAGCAGGTTGAGGCGCGTCTGCTGCGGGGCCTGCCTGAAAGCTTCGGCCAGGGCGGCAAAATCGGCACGGGAACTGGCCGAAGCGCCGCGGATCATCAGTTCCTCACGTGCCACAAAGTCCGGCCTCAGAAGGGCGGCATGGGCGGCCAGTGCGGCCCGCGCCTTGGCCGGATTCGGCTTCAGCTGCTTGCCGGCGCCGCTGCGGTGGAGGCTGACGAGCCGCCGTGCCGCATCCGCGTTGCCGGCAGCTGCCGCTTTTTCCAGCCTGGCCAGCGCACCGGCAGGATTGGCCCTGGTGCCCTTGCCGCGCAGCATCCACTCGGCGGCCAGCACGGCGGCGGCCGGAATGTTCCGCGCCTCCGCTTCCTTCAGATAGGCCGCGGCCTTTGCCTGGCTCGACTGGCGGCCGAACTGGCCGTCCATATGCCCCCGGGCAAGATCAAGCAGTGCGGTGCTGTTGCCTTCCGCTGCTGCGCGCTCCAGGTGGGAGAGGGCCTTGCCCGGGTTCTGCCCGGCCAACTGGCCGGTCCGGTAGGCATTGCCAAGGCGCAGCAGGGCCGTGGCGTTGCCCTGTGCTGCGGCCTCCTCAAGCAGCCGGATTCCTTCGCCTCTGTCTGCCGCAACGAGTTCGCCGCGCAGCAGCACATCCGCAAGGGTCAGCATCGCGGAGGCATTTCCGGCCTCGGCCTGCTCCCGCAACAGGCTGAGGCCCTTCTCCGTGTCCTGCGGTTCGCCCTGGCCCCAAAGCGCGGCCTCGGCCAGCCGGAGTGCTGCGTTTGATGCGCCGGCCGCCTGGGCCGCCTCGAAGGCGGCCAGCGCCTTCGCCGCATCGGCCGGCACGCCGATGCCATCGCGGTAGATTTCCCCAAGGCGGAGAGAGCTGGCGGCGTTTCCGGCCTCTGCGGCCTGGGTCAGGTAGTCAACGGCCCTGGCGCCATCCACCGGAATGGGGCCGCCGCGCGAATAAAGATCGCCCAGATTGTGAAGCGCCCCGCGGTCGCCGGTCTCTGCCACTTCGGTGAGCAGGGCAAGGCCCTCTTCCGGATTGGCTTCAACGCCCTCGCCGTTGATGAGGGTGCGGGCATAGGCCCGCTTGCCGCTGGCATTGCCGTTGTCTGCGGCGGATTTGAAGAAGGCGGCTGCCCTGGCCTGATCCTTGTCCACGCCAATGCCGTCCCGGTAAATTTCGCCCAGGCGGACATAGCTGTAGGCATTTCCGGCTTCTGCAGCGCGGGTCAGATAGTCAACGGCCTTCGCCCCATCCACCGGAATGGGGCCGCCGCGCGAATAAAGGTCACCCAGATTGTGAAGCGCCCCGCGGTCGCCGGTCTCCGCCACTTCGGTGAGCAGGGCAAGGCCCTCTTCCGGATTGGCTGCAACGCCCTCGCCACTGATGAGGGCACGGGCATAGGCGCGCTTGCCGGCAGCATTGCCATTGTCTGCGGCCGATTTGAAGAAGGCGGCTGCCCTGGCCTGATCCTTGTCAACGTCAATGCCGTCCCGGTAGATTTCCCCCAGGCGCACGTTACTCCAGTCGTTCCCGGCTTCGGCGGCGCGGGTCAGGTAGTCAACGGCCCTGGCGCCATCCACCGGCACCGGTCCGCCACGCGAATAGAGATCACCAAGGATGTGGAGGGCATCCCTGTTGCCCGCGGAGGCCGCGTCTTCCAGGTGCTGCACTGCGGTCTGCGACGCGGCTTCGTCCGTGCCCTGCCGCACGATCTCGCGCAGGTCCTGTATGCTTGGTGTCTCCGGCGCGGTCTGTGCGTAACTGTCAGAGGCTCCCGGCAGGACTATTGCTGACGAGAGCAAAAGACATGCGGCGGCCGTCCTGCCGAAACGGGGCAGAGCGGCACGGCGCCAAAAAGAACTGGTCTTTCCACTATTTAGGTCAAGATTTAGATCAAGGTTCAGGTATGGTATTGGCATGGCAAATTGCCTCCGGAATGCAGGTGAAAATCAAGTATGAGAATGATCGTAATCATTAAAATTTTAAACAGACATGTCAACCTTTGTCATTTGATTTGATGGCTGTTTATGTATTTCTATGCGTTTCCTGAATATAGTGGGCGCACTTTATTTGGTTGGTTTTTTTACCGCGTCAATGTTCGTGCCGGGTGATAAACAAAACAGCAAGTCTTACGGTTTGTTGCCGGGGCGGGCAGGTGATGCCAGCTCCCGACAAGCTTGACGCATCGGGATCCGGTACAGCCTGAGCGGCATCCGCGTATCTTCACGGCGTCATGCGGCAGCATTGCGGCGCCTTGATATTGAACGGCGTCATACCCGTCCTGACCGGATGCCACGGGCACATGCCCCTGTAGGCCAGGAGCGGATTTCCAGAAGACGGGGCATCGTCAGACGGGGCATTGTCCGCTGGCTGCGGCCCCCGCCGCCCGGAGGGCGTTGAACCGGTCACGCGAATACGGGCGAGCAATGCAATTGCCGCAGCCTGATGTCTGCGGGCTGTTTTTCCGAAGAAAAACATGCGCTTGCCGGAAATGAGATCGGCCGGTGGGCTGGCCTGTGAGCTGGTCTATGTGTTGGCCGGTGGGCTGGATGGATCTGCTGAAGCGGTGCTTGCAGTCTGCCGCCGCATGGGGCAAAGCTGCCATGTTTGCGGTGGCGGGTTGCCGCCGGTGCAGGCTTCGTTTCGAAGGAAAGACATTTGCCATGACGACACTTATCACCGGCGGCGCCGGCTATATCGGCAGCCACATGGCCCATTGCCTGGTGCGGGCGGGGGAGAAGGTTGTTGTGCTCGACAATCTCACCACCGGCTTCGGCTGGGCGCTGCCTGCTGAGGCACAGCTGGTGGTGGGGGATGTGGCCGATGCCGCGCTGGTGGGCCGCCTGCTGGCGGATCATGGCATCGAGGCGGTGATCCATTTCGCCGGATCCGTCATCGTGCCGGAATCGGTCTCCGATCCGCTGAAATATTACCGCAACAACACCTCCGCCTCGCGCAGCCTGATCGAGGCCTGTGTCACGGCCGGGGTGGACAAGTTCATCTTTTCCTCCACGGCCGCCGTCTATGGCGATCCGCTCAGCGTGCCGGTGCCGGAGGATGCGCCGCTGGTGCCGCTGTCGCCCTATGGCATGTCCAAGCTGATGACGGAGCTGATGCTGAAGGATGTCAGCGCCGCGCATGACTTCCGCTACACGGCGCTGCGCTATTTCAATGTGGCCGGGGCTGATCCGGAGGGCGCGACGGGGCAGAGCACGCCGCAGGCAACCCATCTCATCAAGGTGGCCTGCGAGACGGCGCTGGGGCGGCGCCCGCAGATGAGCCTGTTCGGCAGCGATTATGACACCGTGGATGGCACGGCGGTGCGCGACTATATCCATGTGAGCGATCTTGTGGAGGCGCACCGGCTGGCGCTTTTGCGCCTGCGCGATGGCGGGGCGAGCGCGGTGATGAACTGCGGCTATGGCGAGGGCTATTCCGTGCGCCAGGTCATTGAAACGGTGAAGGCCGTTTCGGGCATCGATTTCAAGGTGGAGGAAGCCCCGCGCCGGGCGGGCGATTCGCCAAAGGTGGTGGCGGACAGCGCCCGCGCCCGGCAGGAACTGGGCTGGCAGCCGAAATACAATGATCTCGAGCTGATCGTCCGCCATGCTTTCGCCTGGGAGGAGACGCTGAAGGCCCGCCGGGTCAATTCGCTACAAGAGGGGTGACGGGAGGTGGCGGGAACGCATCAGGCTTCCGGTGCTGGCGCATTATGCCAAGGCTTTGGATGCTGAGGCATCACGCTTGAAATGGCTCATGCGCCGCACGGGCTTGAGCACCTCCCGGTGAGCCAGACTCACCGGGAGGTGGTATAAACGGGCCGCTGCCGCCACAGGCCGGGTCACCGCCAGCCCACAGCCGTCACCAGAGGCGCTGCGCCAAACGGGCTTTCCGGCACGGACAGGCCGGCCGGGCCTGCGGCCGTGGCGGCGCTTGTGTCCAGTGTCAGCGTTGCACCGGTTGCGGCAGTCAGCGTCACACTGCGGGTGCCTTGCGGCAGATGCAGGGTGAGCGTGTCCGCCGGCCGCAGGACAGGGCTGCCGCGCGTCGGCACCGGGGCGGCCAGCCCCCGCGCGGACAGGTTCGCAGCGGGCGAAAGCTCCAGATGCGCACCGGCGATCCGCAAGGTCAGGTCGAAAGCGCCGGAAAGGGTCAGTTCCAGCCCGAATCTGAGGCGCGACGTCCCGCTGTTCTGGACCGTCCAGTTCTTGCTGAAGTGCGCAAGCTCCAGGGCGGCGGCGGACGGGACGACGGTTTCGAGTTGCTTTGTGAGATAGACGTTGCCTGCGGCCAGTTCTGTCAGACGCAAGCGGCAGGTGACGTTGCCGAGGCTGCCGGCCGCAAGCACCAGGTTCAGGTTGCTGAGAACTGCCGCGCTGCTCCCCGCTGTGATGCCGAGGTGCTGGTCTTCGGCATTGGAAAAGTAAAGCTGCAGGTCCGTGGCAGTGGAATTGCCCCAGAAGCGGACATCCACGTAAGGCAGGCCGCCAGAGCTGCCTTTGGCGGTGAGCCGGGCCCGGATGGTGGAGCCATCCACCCGGGATTGCCCCCAGCTGCCGGGCAGTCCGTTCAATGTGTCGGTGGTGGAAAGGCTTGCCCCGGTTCCGGTGCTGTCCGCAATGGCATTGCTGACGGCCGGAGAGAGAAACAGGCCAAGGTCCGTGCGGGCAGGCACATCGGCGGCAAAACCCTGATAGCTGCCGGTACTGTCAGGGGCGAGGGCTTCGCCGCCGCGCGTCAGGCTGAAGGCGGCGGCCGGTGTGATGCTGCGCCCGCCTGTCATATAGCGGTGCTTGCGGAAGTCGGCGGCATAAAGGGCCCCGCGCGGCCACCAGCCGCCGCCCTGTTGCGGGGCCGCAAGGCCAAGACCCAGCATCGGCCCCAGACAGAGGCTGGGCGCCGCGAGCGAGGGAACGGCGGCGCTCACAGCAGGCCAACCAGGCCGGAGGCAGTGGTGCCGGTGGCCTTCACCGCCGTGGTGCGCAGCGGCAGCAGGCAGCCATCGGGCACATTGGTGAGGGTGATTGCCGCGCCGCTGCGCAGGGTCAGGGCGAGCGAGCCGCCGGTGCCCACATAGATTGCGCGCACCACTTCGCTCAAGGCGGCGCTGTCGCTGGGGGTGATGGAAAAGCCGTGGCTGGCGGGGGCCGTCAGGCCGGCGCCATGGCTGTCGAAGCGGTCCGTCATCGCATCTGTCTCCTTGCAGCAGGCCGCGCCTGCGAGGAGGACAGAATAGGACGGCCGCGGGAGGCGGGGATAAGCCGCCGGCAGCGTGACGCTGGCAGGCGCTTGAGCGCAAACAGGCAGGCGGTGGGGTGGACCGGGGCAGGGATTTGAGTCTGGCCGGAACAGTGTGACCAGGATTTGCGATGATTTTCAGGTGCTTGTAGACGCCGTCTTTCGGCGGGGCTTCGGCAAAATTAGCGAAGACGGATGGCTGGGGCGGGAGGATTCGAACCTCCGAATGTCGGTACCAAAAACCGATGCCTTACCACTTGGCGACGCCCCAGAATGAGGAACAAGCGGTGTGTCACCGCGCCTCAGGCGCGCTGTATGCCTCAAGCCCGGCGCGGGCGCAAGTCTTCCGGTCAAACACCTTCCACACATCCACATGATGCGCAGGGCCGCATTTCGTGAAACAGGAGAGGCGGTGCAGGGACTTATCCACTGCCGGAGGGCTGATTGTGGAGCACTGGCAAACTTTCTTTGCCGATGTGCGAGAGGGGGCTTGCGGGGTCAAAAAAGCGGTGCTAATACCCGCCACATCGACGGGGCAGCGCCCCGGCGGTTCCCGGCCCGGGTTTCCCGGTGCTCGACTGGATCGGAGTGTAGCGCAGCCTGGTAGCGCACCTCGTTCGGGACGAGGGGGTCGAGTGTTCGAATCACTCCACTCCGACCATCCAGTTTTCTTCCGCAAAATCAGATAGATAGCCGCCCTTGGGCGGAGCCGTCATGCCGTTTGCGCCGCAATTCCGGATAAAGCCGCACACTCTGCGCCGCCCCGGGGACCGGTGTGCGCTCAGGGGAAAATGACTCACCCACAAAGAAAAAGCCGGAGACATGCGCCTCCGGCCTATGTGTTCCCGTTCCGGTTTCCCGAACTGGATCAGAGTGCTTCCAGCATCGCAGCGGCGCCGGAAACGGTGGCCTGGCCGGGGGCGTCTTCCACGTTGAGGGCGGTGACAACGCCGTCCTTGGCGATGAGGGCGAAGCGCTTGGAGCGGATGCCCATGCCGAAGCCGGAAGCGTCCAGCTCAAGGCCCAGTTCCTTCACGTAGGACGCGCTGCCATCGGCCAGGAAAAGGATCTTGTCGCCGGCGCTGGTGGCCTTCTTCCAGGCATCCATGACGAACATGTCATTCACGGAAACCACGGCGATGGTGTCCACGCCCTTGGCCT
Organism: Pannonibacter sp. Q-1; assembly: GCF_054073275.1. NCBI lineage: Bacteria > Pseudomonadati > Pseudomonadota > Alphaproteobacteria > Hyphomicrobiales > Stappiaceae > Pannonibacter > Pannonibacter sp. Q-1. Next base: position 407,604 of record NZ_JBSXNB010000001.1, on the reverse strand, counting down.
TGAAGGCGTCGAAATGCTCGACGAAGCCCGGCAGGTGATTCATGTGGCAGGTCGGGGTGAAGGCGCCCGGCACACCGAACAGGACAACGGTCTTGCCGTTGAAGATGTCGCTGGCCTTCATCTCCACCGGGCCGTCGCCGCCGATGACCTTGAATACGCCGTCCGGCAGACGGTCGCCAATCTTGATGCTCATCCGGATCTCTCCACGTCCAAAGAAAAACGCTCGAGGACTGCCGCAGGCGTTGCACGCAAGGGCGGTCCGCCCTTCGACATAGGGTCATATGGCGGCGGCGTCGAGCCCTATTCAGCGGAAGGGGGCATGCCGCCAGGCCGGATGCTACTGCGCCGGGCCGTCCGTCCGCCGGATGCTGCGGGTCCTGCTGTCGATCGTATAGGAGGCCTCGACTGCGCGCCCGTCCGTCACCAGCACGAGGCGCAGGGGCAGGGCCTCTTCCGGCCCGCTCAATCCCTTGAGGGACAGGCTCCAGCGGATTTTGCTGCCGTCCCGCGCGCCCGGCCTGGGCAGGCCGGTGGTGGCTTCTGCTGCGCCTTCGGCAAAGAGATCGGCCGAAGTGGCGTCTCCCACATCAGCGGTGATGTCGAGTTTCAGCGCGCTCTTGCCTTCCCGGAAACTGAAGCCGACAAGGCGCGGGCCTTCGGTCTCCTGCATGGCAACAGGCAGGGCAGCCCGGGCCGTGCTGATGAGCCGTGCGGCAATGCGGTCCGGCTGCGGATCGGCGGCCAGATCCAGCGTGAAACGCGCTTCAGCGGGCACACAGATCTTGTTGCAGACGCCGAAGAAGGCATTGGCCTCCAGCTTGAGCGGCGTGTCTGCTGCTTCGGGCGTCAGGCGCAGGGGCAGAAGAACGCTGTCCGTATAGACAATGGACTGGCTGAAGCCGTCGTCATAACGCTCCGGGGCGGGGAAGGAGAGACTTCCATGCGCCAGATTCTCGCTTCCCTCGAAGCTGAGTTCCGGCGGAATGCCGGTTTCGCCCGGATAGCGCCAATAGGTGTGCCACTCAGGGTCCAGGGCGATTTCAAGGCCGGCCTCGTAGCTGCCATCGGGCGCCTTGCCGGCCACCACCAGCCGCACGGCGCCGCCCTCAATCACCTGCCACTCGGTAATGATGGCATCGGCGGGCGATGTTCCGGCCAGCAGCAGGGCGGAGCAGGCCGCTGCAAGACGCTGTGCTGCAGAGCGAAGGGGCGTTGCCGTCTGATCGTGGGGCTGACGTGAAGACATGCGATAGGTGATAGCGCAAAGCCTGCGCGGCGTCCTCCCCTTCTGTGGCCGGGGAATGCTCATAACTCTGTGAACGCTGCAAAAATTGCAGCCCGCCACGGCGTGAAGCAAGTTAACAAATCACCTGGCAGCAGGTAATCTCTACAGGGGTGCAATGCAAAAGGGAGGCTGCATGACACAAGGTTCGGACACAGGCTGGCTCGACGGGCAGTTTCTGATTGCCATGCCGAACATGCCTGACAGCCGGTTCGCCCATACTGTCATCTATCTCTGTGCTCACTCTTCCGAAGGGGCGATGGGGCTGATCATCAATCAGCCATCCAACAGCCTGTCCGTGGCTGATCTTCTGGTGCAGCTCAACATCGTGCCGGAAGGCCAGTCGATCCGCCTGCCCAATGCCCTGCGCGGCATGAGCGTCTATCGCGGCGGCCCGGTGGAGACCGAGCGCGGCTTTGTGCTGCATTCCGATGATTTCCAGCTGGAAAGCTCCACCTTGCCCATTCAGGACGGCATCTGCCTGACGGCAACGATGGACATTCTGAAGGCGCTGGCCGAAGGGCGCGGCCCGTCGCAGGCGATGCTGGCGCTGGGCTATGCCGGCTGGGCGCCTGGCCAGCTGGAACAGGAGATCCAGTCCAACGGCTGGCTGACCGGCCCGGCTGATCCGTCGATCCTGTTCGATACCGAAATCGGCACCAAGTGGCAGAGGGCGATGTGGCAGATCGGCGTTGATCCTTCCATGCTCTCCGGCGATGCCGGTCATGCCTGATGCGGGGCAGGGCATCCGCCAGCCATGCTGAGCCGGGCGGGCAGATGTTCTCAAATGCAGTTTGCGCGCCTTGGCAAACTGTCTTATGGGTCATGGTCCCGGGACGCCCGTCCCGCCGAAGATCAAACGCCTGTTGACTGCGCCCGCCGCAAATTGGCCAGGGCGCAGGACTGTAGCCAGACATAAAGGGATCCGGCGCGGTGAGATATGTCAGTACGCGTGGTGACGCACCTGTTCTCGATTTTGCAGATGTTCTTCTTCAGGGCCTAGCCCGTGACGGCGGGCTTTACCTGCCCGAGACCTGGCCGCAGTTTGACGCCAAAACCATCGCAGGCTTTGCCGGCAAGTCCTATCAGGACGTCGCCTTCGAGGTGATCCGCCCCTTCACCGGCGGCACCATCAAGGACGCCGATCTCAAGCGCATGATCGATGAGGCCTATGCCACGTTCCGCCATCCGGCGGTGACGCCGCTGGTGCAGATCGCGCCGAACCGCTTCGTGCTGGAGCTGTTCCACGGCCCGACGCTGGCCTTCAAGGATGTGGCCATGCAGCTGCTGGGCCGCCTGATGGACCATGTGCTGGCCGAGCGCAACCAGCGCGCCACTATCGTTGGTGCCACGTCCGGCGACACGGGCGGTGCGGCCATCGAGGCTTTCCGCGGCCGCGAGCGCACGGATGTGTTCATCCTCTTCCCCGAAGGGCGCGTCTCCGACGTGCAGCGCCGCCAGATGACGACGCCCACGGAAGCCAATGTTCATGCACTGGCGGTGGAAGGCAACTTCGATGATTGCCAGGCCATCGTGAAGGGCATGTTCAACCACTTCGATTTCCGCGACCGGGTGGGCCTGTCGGGTGTGAACTCCATCAACTGGGCGCGCATTCTGGCGCAGATCGTCTATTACTTCGTGGCAGGTGTTGCCGTTGGTGCGCCGCACCGTCCGGTGTCTTTCACCGTCCCGACCGGCAATTTCGGCGATATCTTTGCAGGTTACGCCGCCATGCGCATGGGCTTGCCGGTCGACAGGCTGGTGATTGCCACCAACCGCAACGACATTCTGGTGCGCACGCTGGAAACGGGCCGCTACGAGATGCGCGGCGTCTCGGCCACCATTTCTCCATCCATGGACATCCAGATCTCGTCGAACTTCGAGCGCCTTCTGGCGGAAATGCATGGCCGCGATGGCGCCGCCGTGAAGGCCATGATGGGCAGCCTTTCCCAGTCCGGCAGCTTCACCATCGCTGATGGCCCGCTCGCAGAGATGCGCAAGCTCTTCGCAGCCGGGCGCTGCGGCGAGGATCAGACGGCTGCCACCATCGCCCGCACCCATGCGGAAACCGGCTACCTGCTCGACCCGCATACCGCCATCGGCGTGCATGTGGCGGAAGAGCTGGGGGCGAGCGAAGCGCCGATGATCGTGCTGGGCACGGCCCATCCGGCCAAGTTCCCCGCCGCCGTCAAGGCTGCCAGCGGTGTCTATCCGGCGCTGCCCGAACAACTGGAGCCGATGATGACCGCGCCGGAGCGCCAGAGCGTGCTGCCGGCGGATCTGGGCGCCATCGAGCGCCATGTCGAGGCAAATGCCCGCGCCGTGAAAGGCACGGCCTGAAACTGACGCGGGGAGGGGCGCAGAATGCTTGCGCCCCTTTCTGCTTGAGCTGCCATCTGGCCGTGCCCTAGGGTATGTGTCACAACAATGACAAGGGCTGGCAAAGGCCCGCAAGCCGTGAAACAGTATTGCCGCAGCCGGAGCGCCGGAATGCCCGAGGGCAGGAAGGCTGAAACGAGGGCAGGCGTGACACGCCGCCCGCTCCCCTGTGAGCCCGGGAGGACCGCATGGAAGTAAGGACGACCCGGTTGGCCAATGGGCTGACCGTCATCACGGACCGGATGCCGAGCCTCAGGACTGCGGCGCTCGGGGTGTGGGTGAGGACCGGGTCACGGGCGGAGGCACCAGAGCAGAATGGCATCACCCATCTGCTGGAGCACATGGCCTTCAAGGGCACCGCCACCCGCAGCGCCCGCCAGATTGCCGAGGAAATCGAGGCCGTCGGCGGCGAGCTGAATGCCTCCACCAGCGTCGAACACACCAATTACTATGCCCGCGTGCTGGCCGAGGATGTGCCGCTGGCGGCAAATCTTCTGGCCGATATCCTCAAGAACTCCGTCTTCGATGCGGAAGAGCTGGCGCGCGAGCAGCATGTGATCCTGCAGGAAATCGGCGCCTCGCTGGACAGCCCGGACGACCAGGCCTTCGACCTGTTCCAGTCCACCGCCTGGCCGGATCAGCCGCTGGGCCGGCCGATCCTTGGCACGCCCGAAACCCTGATGAGCTTCGACCGGAATTCGCTGACCCAGTATCTGGCCAACCGCTACCGGGGGCCGGACATGGTTCTTTCGGCGGCAGGGGCCGTGGATCACGACGAGCTGGTGCGCATTGCGGAGGATCAGTTCTCCAGCTTCAGCGGCGAACAGGCTGCGCCTGTGGGCGAGGCCACCTATGCCGGTGGTGAGGGCCGTCTGGAAAAAGAGCTGATGGAGGCGCAGATCCTGCTGGGCTTCAAGGGCCAGTCCTATGCCTCGCCGGATTATTATGCCTCGCAGATCCTGGCCTCGGTGCTGGGCGGCGGCATGTCCTCGCGGCTCTTCCAGGAAGTGCGGGAAACGCGCGGCCTGTGCTACGCGATCTATGCCTTCCACTGGGCCTTCAACGACACGGGCCTTTTCGGCCTGCATGCCGCGACGGGCGAGGAAAACCTCGAAGAGCTGATGCCGGTGATCCTGGGAGAACTGGAGCGCGCAGGCAGCGACATTTCCGAGGAGGAGGTTGCCCGTGCCCGTGCGCAGATCCGCGCCGGACTGATGATGGCACTGGAAAGCCCGGCCGCCCGTGCCGGCCAGATCGCCCGGCAGATGCTGATCCATGGCCGCACGCTGAGCCTTGAGGAAGTGTCGCAGCGCATCAATGCGGTGACGGCCGAGAGTGTGCGCCGTGTGGCATCGGACATCTTCACCTCCAGCCAGCCGACGCTGACGGGCCTTGGCCCCATCGGCAAGATGATGACACTGGACGAGATGCAGCAGCGCCTCAGCGGCCCTGTGCCGCAGCGCGCCTTCGCCTGAACCGGGCCGGGATAAGGGGGGCGTCAGGTGGCCTTGCTTCTGTCCTTCGGAGCGTCGGAGACAGAGCCCACATTGCGGGGGCAGGGCTTCTATCTGCGCCCGCCCCTGATGGCGGACTTCCCGCAGTGGTCTGTGCTGCGGGAAGAAAGCCGCAGCTTCCTGACCCCGTGGGAGCCGCTCTGGCCGGTGGATGACCTGACCAAGCCCGCCTTCCGCCGCCGCCTTCGCCGTTATGCCAATGACCGCAAGGAGGGGCGCAGCTATCCCTTCTTCCTCTTTTCACAGGATGGAACGCTTCTGGGCGGGGCGACCTTGTCGAACATCCGGCGCGGTGTCTCCCAATGCTGCTCGCTCGGCTACTGGATGGGCGCAAGGCACGCTGGAAAAGGTTACATGTCCAGCGCGGTCGCCTTGATCGCGCCATTCTGTTTCGATGTGTTGCGCCTGCACCGGATCGAGGCGGCCTGCCTTCCCAGCAACGGGCCGTCGATCCAGCTTCTACGCAAGAACGGGTTCACACGCGAAGGTTATGCGCGCCGCTACCTCAATATCAACGGTCAGTGGCAGGACCATATCCTCTTCGCGCGCCTCGCTGATGATCCGGTGCCGGCCGTTGCGGCCGCCTCTCCACAATGGACCAGTGGCGCCTCGAAAGAAATCTTGTGACATGGCCGACAACCCTTTAACTGTTCGAGCCATGCTCGCCACTCCGCTTCAACTGCCGGTGACATTTCTCCGGTTCCTGGCTGCCGTACTGCTGCTGCTGACTGCGACCCTGTTCGCAGGCCGCGCCCTTGCGCTTGAGCCGATCCCGGTGCCGCTGGATGTGGAGGCGCTGGAACTCACCGGCGCAATCGATCTTTACCGCGACGCCGGACCACGCCTGCAGGTCTCCACCGCGCCCGGTGCCGATGGCATTGTCCGGCGCATCGAGGTGGCCTCGCGTGACGGGCAGAACACCAACTGGGCGGTTTTCTCGCTGACCAACACCTCCGATGAGCAGGTCGACCGGCTCATCGTCGCGCCTTTCTATCAGCTGGCCGGGTCACGCATGATCTGGCCGGATCTGGGCACCTCCCGTGTGGCTTCGATCACGCCCAGCCAGGGCATTGCCCCGGAGCGGCAGAAAAGCCTTGAGGCCGATGTCTTCCTGATCACGCTCGATCCGGGCGCCATCGTCACCTATGTGGCCGAACTGCGCACGCCCGAACTGCCGCAGATCCGCCTGTGGGAGCCCGATGCCTACAAGGAAACGGTCAACGCCTACACGCTGTACCGCGGTATCATTCTCGGCATTTCCGGTTTGCTGGCGCTGTTCCTGACCATTCTGTTCGTGGTCAAGGGCACGGTGATGTTCCCGGCAACGGCCTCGCTGGCCTGGGCGGTTCTGGCCTATCTGTGCATTGACTTCGGCTTCTGGAGCCGGGTGTTCAACCTGACACAGGGCGAAGACCAGCTTTACCGGGCGAGCGCCGAAGTGATGCTGGCGGCCAGCCTCATCATCTTTCTCTATGCCTATCTCAACCTGAACCGCTGGCACATCCGGTACAGTCACCTGGCGCTGGGCACGCTCACCCTGCTGCTCGGGCTTCTGGGTGTCGCGGTGTGGGATCCCTCGATTGCGGCCGGCATCGCGCGTCTGTCGCTCGGCTTCATCGGCTTTGTCGGCTTTGCCACGGTTCTGGTTCTGGCGCTTCAGGGCTATGACCGCGCGATCATGCTGATTCCCACCTGGTTCCTGCTGATCGTCTGGCTCATTGGCTCGGCGATGACCGTTCTGGGCGTGCTCAACAACGACATCGCCCAGCCGGCGCTGGGCGGCGGTCTGGTGCTGATCGTGCTTCTCATCGGCTTCACGGTGATGCAGCACGCCTTTGCAGGTGGTGCCATCGTCCAAGGCCTGATTTCGGATGTGGAGCGGCGCGCTCTGGCCCTGACCGGCGCAGGAGATATCATTTGGGACTGGGACATCGACCGTGACCGCATCTACACCGGCCACGAAGTCGAGGATCTGCTGAACCTTCGCCATGGCACGCTGGATGGCCCGGCGCGTGACTGGCTGGATGTGCTGCACCCGCAGGACCGCGACCGTTTCCGCGCCACGCTGGATGCAGTGGTGGATCAGCGGCGCGGCAAGGTGCAGCAGGATTTCCGCCTGCGCTCTGAAGATGGCCATTTCCGCTGGTTCCGCCTGCGTGCCCGCCCCATTCTCGGTTCGGATGCCGAAGTCATCCGCTGCGTCGGCACGCTGCTGGACATCACCGAGCAGAAGACCGCCGAAGAGCGGCTGCTGCATGACGCTGTGCATGACAACCTGACGGGCCTTGCCAACCGCGAACTGTTCATGGACCGGCTGGAGGCAGCTCTTGCCCGCTGCAAGGCGGACAGCAGCATCGCCAAGCCGACGGTGCTTCTGCTCAATCTCGACCGGTTCAAGCAGGTGAATGACGGGATCGGCCTGTCGGCAGGGGATTCCATCCTGCTGACCATCGCCCGCCGTCTCGACCGCATGCTGCAGCCGCAGGATTCCCTCGCCCGGCTCAGCGGCGACCAGTATGGCATGATCCTGCTGTCGGAGCAGGAAGCCGGGCGCATTGCCCAGGTGGCTGATGCCTTCCGCAAGGCCGTGCGCGCGCCGGTGACCTATGGCGACCGCGAAGTCTTCCTCACCTGCTCCATCGGTTTTGCCCTGTTCGAAGGCGGACGCCAGACGGCCGAAGAGCTGGTGACGGATGCGGAAATCGCGCTGAACCATGCCAAGCGCCTCGGCGGTGACCGCCAGGAAGTCTTTCGCCCGATCCTGCGCCCGCTGGGCCGCAATGTCATTGATCTGGAAGGCGACCTGCGCAAGGCGATCAAGGAAGGCGAACTCGCCGTCCATTTCCAGCCCATCGTGCGCCTTTCGGATCAGTCCGTCGCCGGGTTCGAGGTTCTGTCCCGCTGGAAACACGCCAAGCGCGGGCCGATTGCTCCGAGCGAATTCATCCCGATTGCCGAGCAGTCCGGCCTCATCAACGAACTGGGCGTCTATGTGCTCGACAAGGGCGCGCGCCAGCTGGCCGAATGGCAGGACAAGATCCGCACGCCGGTGCCGCTGTTCCTCTCGGTCAACATCTCCTCCCGCCAGCTGCTGCGTCATGACCTCATCAACGAAGTGAAGGCCATCCTGTCGCGCTCGCGCATTGTTCCGGGCACGCTGAAGCTGGAGCTGACCGAATCCATGGTCATGTCCAACCCGGAATATGCCGCCAAGGTGCTGGAGCGCCTGCGCGGTCTGGGGGCAGGGCTGTCGCTGGATGATTTCGGCACGGGCTATTCCTCGCTGGCCTATCTGCAGCGCTTCCCCTTCGACACGATCAAGATCGACCAGTCCTTCGTGCGGCACAACGGCCAGTCGGCCCGTCCGGTCATCCTGCGCTCCATCATCGCCCTCGGCCATGATCTGGGCATGTCCATCGTCGCGGAAGGGGCGGAAAGCGAGTCCGATGCGCTGGAGCTGTTCCAGCTCGGCTGCGAATATGCGCAGGGCTATTTCTTCGGCGAAGCCATGACCGCAGATGAGGCCACAGTGTATCTGCGTGAGCACCACGAGGCTTGAGGCAGCAGAAACGGCCGTTTTTCGCGCCCGGGTGCAGGCAACGCTCCGATCTCTCCATCGTCATCCCGGACGCGCCCCGCGCGATCCGGGACCGGAGAGCCGGGGTGCAGCTTAATCACATGAAATCCAAAGCATAAGCCGTGACTCACCGGTCCCGGATCTCCGCTTCGCTGCGTCCGGGACGACGCCGGAGAGGTTTAACCTGGAGTTTGTGCTGAACTGGCTGGCCAGGCTCGGAACGCTCTTCCAGTAAGCGTCACCCCACCAGCAGGGCCAGCGGACGGTTGCCGTCCGTCAGGGTCAGCGGCGTGACGCCGAAGGGATCGCCGTCGATCTGGGCGGGCACGGCGCGGCGGCTGGTGAGGGTGAGGCTGTTCACCGGCACCAGCGTGACACCCTTCGTCTTGTGCAGGCGGCCTGTCAGCAGCGCGAGGCCGAAGCGCAGGGCGGCCAGCGGCGTGTCCTTTTCCAGCGCCAGAAGATGCAGGCCGGGCCTTGTCACGCCGCCATCCGGGCAGATGACGAAAGGACCGCCATAGTGGCGGGCCTTGGTGACGACGGCGAGGCGGCAGGTCAGCGTCCGGCCCGCATGGTCGCCGTTCTCCGGCTCATCGCCGATCCGCACGAAGAGGTCTTCCCCATGGCGCGAGAAGGCGATGTCGAGCGCGGTGAGCACATAGGCGAGCTTGCCGAGGCGGCGCTTCAGCGCCAGCGGCACCGCATGCACCACTTCCGCATCAAACCCGGCAGAGGCCATCAGCACGAAGGGCCGGCCATTGGCGAGGCCGTAATGCAGCGGCACGCTGCGCCGTTGCAGCATCATGCGGGCGATGCCTTCGGCGCTGCGCGGAAGCTTCAACTCGGCGGCCAGAACATTGGCGGTACCGCAGGGAATGACCGCCAGCTCCGGAGCGGCCGCTGCCGTGTTCTGCTGAAAGCCGCGGATTGCCTCATTGACCGATCCATCGCCGCCGGCCACCGCCAGAATGCCGGTCCGCAGGGCCGGATCGGCACAGATCTCACCGATTTCTCCGGCCCGGCGCGTCAGGCGGATGGTCACCGTGCAGCCCCTGGCTTCCAGCCTTGCGGCAATGTCCTGCAGAAGGCGCGGGCGGTAGCCGCCGGAAGCCGGATTGGCGAGGATCAACACGCTGCGGGCAAGGGCGGCGGCACTGTCATGCGCGCCGGATCCGCCTTCCTGGGAATGAGCGGCGGCCCGAGCCTCTTCCGGCCCGGAGCTGTCATCTCCCGCCATGAAATCTGCCTTGCGCAGGGGCTTCATCCGTTGCTGTCTCCAGCTGCCTTGCGGCCTTTCTGATAGGGCTTCATGCCGAGCCGGGCCAGTTCGTCGGCCCGTTCATTCTCCGGGTGTCCGGCGTGACCTTTCACCCAGTGCCAGGAAATCTGATGCTGGCGCTGCGCGGCGTCGAGAGCCTGCCACAGGTCGGCATTCTTCACCGGCTTCTTGTCCGCGGTGCGCCAGTCGTTGCGCTTCCAGTTGAACATCCACTTGGTGATGCCATCACGCACATAAACGCTGTCGGTGTAAAGATCGACGGCGCAGGGGCGCTTGAGGGCGCTCAAGGCCTCGATGGCCGCCGTCAGCTCCATGCGGTTGTTGGTGGTGTCCGCCTCGCCGCCGTTGAGTTCCTTCTCGTGCGGGCCGAAACGCAGGATCGCGCCCCAGCCGCCCGGTCCAGGATTTCCCGAACAGGCACCGTCCGTGTATATGACGACCTTCGCGTCCTCGCTCATGCGTCCAGTCCGTAATCATGAGCGGAGATGGCGCCCCGGTGGAAGCGCAGCTTGCGCAGATATTCGGTGGGGTCCTTCGGTGTCACCAGCGCGCCGGGGGGGACGTTGAGCCAGTCGTAAAGCCGCGTCAGCAGGAAGCGGATGGAGGCGCCGCGTGCCAGCAGGGGCAGGGCCGCGAACTCTTGCCGCGTGAAGGGGCGGATCTTGCGGTAGCCATTGAGGAAGGCGCGGGCCTTGGTGACGTTGAAGGCGCCGTCGGCCTCAAAGCACCAGGCGTTGATGCAGATGACCGCGTCATAGGCGAAGCTGTCGGTGCAGGCGAAGTAGAAGTCGATGAGGCCGGACAGCTCGCTGCCGAGGAAGAACACGTTGTCGGGGAAGAGATCCGCATGGATCACCCCGCCCGGCAGGTCCTTCGGCCAGTTGGCTTCCAGATAGTCGAGTTCGCCGGCAAGCTCTTCGGCAAGGCCGGGCACCACCGTATCGGCGCGCTCGGCAGAACGGTTGAAGAGGGGGCGCCAGCCGCTGACATCCAGCGCATTGTGCCGCTTCATCGGGAAGTCGGCACCGGCCAGATGCAGCCGGGCAAGCGCTTCGCCAAGGGCGGCGCAATGCTCAAGGCGCGGGCGGCGCACCCACATGCCTTCCAGGAAGGTGACCATGGCAGCGGGGCGGCCGGACAGCGTGCCCAGCATGGTGCCGTCTTCGGCCACCAGCGGCTGCGGGCAGTTGATGCCCTTCTTCGCCAGATGCTGCATCAGGTTGAGGAAGAAGGGCAGGTCGTCCGGGTTCACCCGCTTTTCATAGAGGGTGAGAATGAAATTGGCCTGATCCGTGCGCACCAGAAAGTTGGAGTTCTCCACGCCCTCGGCAATGCCCTTGTAGGACAGGAGACGGCCAACGCCGTATCGGGCGACAAAGGCGGCAAGGTCTTCGTCGGCAACTTCGGTATAAACGGCCATTGGGGGCTACTCGGCTGCGCTGGGAACGTCTGCCATGGTGCGAAGCTCGCGCGGCAGGTTGAAGGCGATGGTTTCTTCCGCGGTGCGCACCTCGTTCACCGTCACGGTGAAGCGCTCTGCAAAGGCGGCGATGATTTCCTCGACCAGCGTTTCGGGCGCAGAGGCGCCAGCCGTCAGGCCAAGGCTGGAAATGCCCTCGAAATCGGCCCAGTCGATGTCCGACGCCCGCTGAACCAGCACGGCCTTGCGGCACCCGGCACGCTCTGCCACTTCGCGCAGGCGCTGGGAGTTGGACGAGTTGGGGGCGCCCACCACGATCATTGCATCCACCTGCGGTGCCACCACCTTCACCGCATCCTGGCGGTTGGTCGTGGCGTAGCAGATGTCTTCCTTGTGCGGGGCGACGATATCGGGGAAGCGCTGCTTCAGCACCTCGACAATGCCCTTGGTGTCATCCACCGAAAGCGTCGTCTGGGTGATGAAGGCAAGCTGACGGCCGGTGCGCGGCTGATAGTTGCGCGCATCCTCTTCCGTCTCGATCAGGAATACCGTGCCCTCCGGCAGCTGGCCCATGGTGCCGATCACTTCCGGGTGGCCGGCGTGGCCGATCAGCAGGATCTCGCGGTCGCGCCGGTCGTGGATCTCGGCTTCCTTGTGCACCTTGGAGACGAGCGGGCAGGTGGCGTCGAGGAAGAACATGTTCCGCCCGCGCGCATCTTCCGGCACGGATTTCGGCACGCCATGGGCGGAAAAGATCACCGGGCGGTCGCGCTGGTCTGCCGGGATCTCGTCAAGCTCTTCGACGAAAACGGCGCCCTTGGCCTTCAGTCCGTCAACCACAAACCGGTTATGCACGATCTCGTGCCGCACATAGACCGGGCGGCCGAACTTCTCCAGCGCCAGTTCGACGATCTGGATGGCACGGTCCACCCCTGCGCAGAAGCCGCGCGGTGCACACAATTTCACGTCCAGCGCCGGAAGAGCGCCATGATTGCCGGTCATGTCAGGTCCTTGAGCGTGGCTCATGGGGGCAATAGAGTGATCACCCCATGGCATGTCAAGGGGAAGCATGCGCATTGCTGCCGGGCAAGCCCTGCATTCTGCGCCGTGCATCCATAGAGGCAGGCTGCGTCTCGCCAAAACGGATATGGCCTGTTATAGACCGGCGAACAGGTTTCGAGTGAAGTGGAACTTCTGAATGCTGCAAGTCGAACGCATTTCCGCCCGTTCTGCCGCAGGCCGCGTGGCCACCTTTGCCGCGCTGGCGGGGCTCCTTTCCGGCTGCATGTCATTCGGCGGCGGTGATTCCGCTGATACGGGCGGTGCGCCGGCAGGCCCCAGCCTGACGCAGAAGATCGTCAGCGGCGGACAGGGGCCGATCCAGGTGGACCCGCAGGCCTTCGAAAAGCAGCCCTATTGCCCACCGATCGAGTTGCAGTCGGACACGTTCCTCATCACCAAATATGAGCGCGGCAAGGAGCATGACGCCCGCGCGCTGCTCTATCAGGCCAATCTTGAAGACTGGGCCCGCGAATGCCGCCGCGAAGGCGACCAGACCCGCATCAAGGTCGGTCTTGCAGGCCGCGTGACGCCGGGTCCCGCCTGGCCGGGCGGTGAAATCAAGCTGCCGGTGCGTGTTGCCATCATCCCGCAGGGCGTTTCGGATGCCACCCCGGTGGTTTCTCAGCTTCTATCCGTGCCCGTGACGGCGGCGGCAGGGGCTCCGGCCATAACCTGGTCGCTGGTCGAAGACTCCTTCGTGGTGCCGCGCGATGCCTCGCTCAAGATCGTCTTCGGCTTTGACGAAGGCGCGCCGCAGCGGACGAAGCGCCGCTGAGGCATGTGCAGACGTTCTTAACCCTTGCCGTCAAACGGGACGGGAATACCTATCCGTCTCAGGATGGCGGATATTGACAAGGGCAGGACGGGAATAGACAATCACGCCGCTCATCTGGGTCGTGACAGGTGGGCGGAACGGCGGTGCCAGCACTTCATCTGGCAGGTGCCGCCGGTTCAAAAAGGCGACAGCGGGAGAGGCTGGAGAGGTGCTTTGCAGCAATGCGGGGGATCTGAGACAGCGCCGAAGGAGCAACCGCCCCGGAAACTCTCAGGCAAAAGGACCGCTTCGCTTTGACGCTCTGGAAAGCAGGCCTCGCATGCTGATGCGTGAGGTCTCACCGAAGGAGTAACCTTCCGGCTGCATTCGTGCGCCGGGCGGGAAATCTCTCAGGTACTCGGACAGAGGGGGTGCGGATGGGCCGTTACAGGTCTGTCCTTGCGCCACTGACGACGAGGACCCTTGATGGCCACGACTGATTCTGCGGCCGCCCCTGAGGCGGACCTGAAGCGTACCCCCCTTCATGACCTGCATGTGGCGCTTGGCGCCCGCATGGTGCCTTTCGCGGGCTATGAGATGCCCGTGCAATATCCCGCCGGCATCCTGACCGAACATCTCCACACCCGCGCCGCCGCTGGGCTCTTCGACGTGTCGCACATGGGCCAGGCCTGGCTCATCGGCCCGGATCATGCCACCACCGCCCGTGCGCTGGAGGCTCTTATGCCCTCCAACATGGTGGAGCTTGGCCGCGGCAAGCAGCGCTACACGGTTCTGCTCAACGCAGAAGGCGGCATCGTTGATGACCTGATGGTCACCCGCCCGGTGTCTGAGGACGGCGATGGCCGCCTGTTCCTGGTGGTCAATGCCTCGCGCAAGGATGTGGACTATCCGTTGATCGAAGCCGCGCTCCCCGAAGGTGTCCGCCTTGAAATCATCGAGGACCGCGCGCTGATCGCCGTGCAGGGGCCGGAAGCTGTTGCTGCCGTTGCCCAGCATGCGCCGGAAGCAGCCAGCCTCGGTTTCATGAGTGCGGCCTGGATGGACTTCGACGGCATCCGCTGCCACGTCTCGCGCTCCGGTTATACCGGCGAAGACGGGGTGGAAATGTCTGTTCCGGCAGACGCTGCCGAAGCCATCGTCAAGGCGCTGCTGGCGGATGAGCGGGTGAAGCCGATCGGTCTTGGCGCGCGCGACAGCCTGCGCCTTGAAGCCGGGCTCTGCCTCTATGGCCATGACCTTGACGAGAGCACCTCGCCGGTCGAGGGCGACATCACCTTCATCCTGCAGAAGCGCCGCCGCGAGGAAGGCGGCTTCCCCGGCGCCGCCCGTGTTCAGGGCGAACTCGCCGCAGGCCCGGCCCGCAAGCGCGTCGGCCTGAAGCTGGAAGGCCGTGCGCCAGCGCGTGAGGGCGCGGAAATCCGCGTGCCCGGCGGCAGCGAGGCCATCGGCACCGTCACCTCCGGCGGCTTTGCCCCGACCCTCGGCCAGCCCATCGCCATGGGCTATGTCGCCGCTGCCCATTCTGCCCCCGGCACGAAGCTCGCGCTCATCGTGCGCGGCAGGGAGCTGGAAGCCACCGTCACCACGATGCCTTTCGTGGAGCACCGTTACGTGCGCGCCGCCAAGGCGTGAGCCGTTCAGAAACAGAAGATCATCCAGTCTGGAGACCAGAGAATGACGACCTATTACTCCAAGGATCATGAATGGGTTGCCGTGTCCGGTGGCGTTGCCACCGTCGGCATCACCACCTATGCCCAGAGCCAGCTTGGCGATGTGGTCTATGTGGAACTGCCGGACGTCGGCCGCAGCGTGTCGCGGGGCGATGACGCCGCCGTGGTGGAATCGGTGAAGGCCGCCAGCGAGGTCTATGCCCCGGTCAGCGGTGAGGTGACCGAGGTCAACAGCGTCCTGACGGACAGCCCGGCCATGGTGAACGAGGATCCGGAAGGGGCGGCCTGGTTCATGAAGCTGCGCATCTCCAGCGAGGGCGAGCTGGCAGAGCTGATGGACGAGGCGGCCTACAAGGCCTACGTGGACACGCTCTGACCCATGCCCGGCCATCTCTACACCGCCGAAGTGATCTGGCGCCGCGAGGGCGAGTTCCGCAATGGACGCTACTCCCGCGGCCACACCTGGCGCTTTGACGGCGGTGTGGAGGTGCCAGCCTCTGCCTCGCCCACCGTCGTGCCGCTGCCCCATTCGGTGCCCGAAGCCGTGGACCCGGAAGAGGCCTTCGCTGCCGCCATCTCCTCCTGCCACATGATGACCTTCCTCGATTTCGCCCGCCGCGACGGGTTTTTGATCGAGGCCTATGAGGACCGGGCAGAGGCGGAAATGCACCGCATCGCGCCGGGGCGCATGGGCATCACCCGTGTCACCCTGCGCCCCGTGATGACCATCATCGCGGACAGCCAGCCAGACCCGGCCCGGCTCGCCGAACTGCACGAGAAGGCGCATGAAATGTGCTTCATTGCCAACTCGGTGAAATGTGAAATCGTCGTGGCGCCCGGTCCGGTGCGCCTCGTTGCTCCGCAACCGCATGAAGGGACGTAAACCCGATGCGTTATCTGCCGCTTTCCGACACTGACCGCGCCGACATGCTGGCGCGCGTCGGCGTGTCTTCGATTGATGACCTGTTTGCCGATATTCCGGAAGCCGCCCGCCTCAAGGGCCTCGTCGACCTGCCCAGGCGCAAGTCCGAGATCGAGGTGGAGCGCCACCTGAACCGCATGGCCGGCAAGAATGTCGCTGCCGGTTCCGTGCCCTTCTTTGTGGGTGCAGGCGCTTACCGCCATCACGTTCCGGCGACGGTGGATCACCTGATCCAGCGCTCCGAATTCCTCACCTCCTACACGCCCTATCAGCCGGAAATCACGCAAGGCACCCTGCAGTATCTGTTCGAGTTCCAGACGCAGGTCGCCCGCCTCACCGGCATGGAAGTGGCTAACGCCTCCATGTATGACGGCTCCACCGGCACCGGCGAAGCCGTGCTGATGGCCCACCGCGTCACCCGCCGCAACAAGGCGGTGCTCTCCGGTGGGCTGCATCCGCAGTACCGCGCCGTGGTGGAAGGTCTGTCGAACCTCTCCGGCGACAAGGTGGAAGCGCTGCCCGCCGATCCGATGGGCACCGAGGACATTCTGGCGGCCATCGACGGCGAGACGTCCTGTGTCGTCGTGCAGTCCCCGTCCTTCTACGGCCAGATCATCGACCTGAAGCCGATTGCCGAGAAGGCCCACGCCCATGGGGCGCTGCTGATCGCCGTCTTCACCGAGGTGGTGTCGCTGGGTCTGATCGAACCGGCCGGTACGCAGGGCGCGGATATCGTCGTCGGCGAGGGCCAGTCCATCGGCAATGGCCTCACCTTCGGCGGTCCTTACGTTGGCCTCTTCGCCACGAAGCAGAAATACATGCGGCAGATGCCGGGGCGCCTGTGCGGCGAGACCGTGGATGCGGAAGGCAAGCGCGGCTTCGTGCTGACGCTCTCCACCCGCGAGCAGCACATCCGCCGTGAAAAGGCGACGTCGAACATCTGCACCAACTCCGGCCTCTGCGCGCTGGCCTTCACCATCCACATGACGCTGCTGGGCGAAGCCGGACTGACGCGCCTTGCCCGGATCAATCACGCCAATGCGGTGAAGCTGAAGAAGCTGCTCGCCGCCGTGCCGGGCGTTGAAGTGCTGAACAAGGCCTATTTCAACGAGTTCACCATCGCCCTGCCGAAGGTGGCCGATCAGGTTGTCGAGGCGCTGGCCGAACGGGGCATCCTCGCCGGTGTGCCGGTGTCGCGGCTGGAGCCGCGCAACAAGGACCTTGCGAACCTTCTCGTTGTCGCCTCGACCGAAATCAACACCGATGAAGACCGCGCTGCCTTCGCAGCCGCGCTCAAGGAGGTGCTGGCATGAGCATGAACACTCAGGGACGCCCGACCGCTGCGGGCGATGCGGGCGCGGCTTTCCGGCCCAAGACCTTCACCGGCAACCGTGCGCTCGACATGGAAGAGCCGCTGCTGTTCGAGATCGGCCGCCTCGATGTGACGGGCGTTGATCTGGACGAGCCGGAGGCTTTCGAGGCGGAGCTGGGCACCCACGCCCGCACGGCGAAGATCGGCCTGCCGGGCCTTTCCGAGCCGGAGACGATGCGCCATTACGTGCGCCTGTCGCGCAACAATTACGCCATCGACAGCGGGCTTTATCCGCTCGGCTCCTGCACCATGAAGCACAACCCGCGTCTCAACGAGAAGATGGCGCGCGTGCCGGGCTTTGGCGACATTCACCCGCTGCAGCCGCTGTCCACCGTCAAGGGCGCGGTGGAGCTTATCTCCGAGCTGGGTGACTGGCTGATGGAGCTGACCGGCACCACAGCCGTCGCCATGAGCCCGAAGGCCGGCGCCCATGGCGAGCAGTGCGGCATGATGGCAATCAAGGCCGCGCATATCGCTGCGGGCCGTGATCCGAAGATCGTGCTGGTGCCGGAAAGTGCCCATGGCACCAACCCGGCCACCGCTGCGCTCCTCGGCTTCAAGGTCGTCGCCATCGACGCCAAGGACGACGGCACGGTTGATCTGGCCTCGGTGAAGAAGGCGATTGCGGAGAATGACGGCAACATCGCCGCCATCATGCTGACCAACCCGAACACCTGCGGGCTGTTCGAGCGGGACATCATGGAGATTGCCGCCGCCATCCACGCCGCAAATGCCTATTTCTACTGCGACGGCGCCAACTTCAACGCCATCGTCGGCAAGGCGCGGCCGGGAGATCTGGGCATCGATGCGATGCACATCAACCTGCACAAGACCTTCTCCACCCCGCATGGCGGCGGCGGACCGGGCTCCGGCCCGGTGGTTCTGTCGAGCCGTCTTGCCCCGTTCGCGCCGCTGCCCTTCGTCCGCAAGTCGGAAGGCGGGCTGGAACTGGTGGAAACGGAAGCCGGCCTCAAGGATGGCGAGAAGCCGTTCGGCCGCATGACCGCCTTCCACGGCCAGATGGGCATGTTCGTCCGGGCGCTGACCTACATGCTGAGCCACGGCTCGGACGGGCTGCGTCTGGCGTCCGAAGATGCGGTGCTGAACGCGAACTATGTGCGCGTTGGCCTGCAGGACCTGATGAGCCTGCCCTTCGGCGAGCGCCCCTGCATGCACGAGGTGCTGTTCGACGACAGCTTCCTCAAGGACACGGGCGTCACCACCCTCGACTTCGCCAAGGCGATGATCGACGAGGGCTATCACCCGATGACCATGTATTTCCCGCTGGTCGTCCATGGGGCAATGCTGATCGAGCCGACCGAGTCCGAAAGCCGGGCCTCGCTCGACCTGTTCGTCGCCACGCTGCGGGATCTCGTGATGTCCGCCAAGCGCGGTGAGACGGAGCGCTTCACCGGCGCGCCGTATCTTGCACCGCGCCGCCGCCTTGATGAAACCCGCGCTGCCCGCAGCCCGGTTCTCACCTGGAGCGAACCGGCCCCGGCCAGCGTCACCCCGGCTGCGGCGGAGTAAGCGGAAACGCAAAGCCCCCGGAGCCGGAAGGCTCCGGCCAGCGTCACTCCGGTTGCGGCGGAGTGAGCGGAAACACAAAGCCCCCGGAGCCGGAAGGCTCCGGGCGGTATTCAGGCCTGCAGGAACGCAAGCCTTTCATCCAGCCGCGAAGGCTGGATCTCGTGAATCTCGGCGCTGACAATCTTCTCCCGGACAAAGGGATCTCCGGCGACGCGTGCCTCCAGATCTGTCCGGCTGATCTGATGTGCGAGAACCATTCCGCCTTTTCCAGGAACAAGGCTGCCGGTCATCAGAAAGACCCCATCCTCGAAACCCTTGCGGATCCAGTCGTTATGGGCGGCCATGTGGGCCGGTGCGGCGCTCCGGTTGGGGCCGAATGCAAGAAATACGGCATACATCTTTCAGTCCTCTTTCTGCTGCTCAAGGGGGGAAAGGGGGGAGGTTGCTGGCGGCAGCGCCGCGATCTGCTGATCAAGCCAGTCGGACATGGCTTCAGCTTCCCGGCGGACGAATTCGGCATCCTTATAGGCGTTGGCGAGCGCGGCCACGCCCTGACTGCGCATAAGAAGATGCATGGCCAGGGCGTCTGACTGACCTGCAAAACCAAGAGCCTCGAATTGCTGCCTGAGCCAGGCGCGGAAGACCGTGAACAGCTCATTGGCCTGATCGAGTGCCGGATGGTTCAGCTTCGCCAGTTCTGCTGACAGGGTGCCGACCGGACAGCCGAAGGCCATGATCTTGCTCTGGTTGGTGATCAGTATCCCGATGAAGCAGCGGATCCTGTCCTCTGGCGGGAAGGCCTCCGCCCAGCCTTGCAGCAAGGCCTCCCGGTCTGCGATCCGCTTGGCGATGACGGCTTCCAGGATCTCGTTCTTCGTCTTGAAATGGTAATAGAAATTCCCGCGCGAGATCTTCACCTCAGACGCGATGCTGGCAAAGGAGGCCGCCTCAAAGCCGCGCTCATAGAAAAGCTGGTCGGCTACGGCCGTTATGATTTCTCTGGTGGATCTGGAGCTCATCACATTCACGAATTAGGACATTTGACCTAATAATCATTAGGTCAAATGTCCTAATTCCGCAAGCTCTCATTCATTCCGCTTTTGGAAAGTATTTATATTATTGATTCAAAATGATAATTTTAAGGCTTGCAGCGTGGGCCGGCGCGGTGAGGCTCAACGGGAGAAGGCTCCATGCCGGGGCCGCCGGAATTCTGCTTTTCATGGCCGCTTGACAGACGGGATGGTTCCGGGGCATCTATCCTGCCATGATCAAGACCGCCGCCACCTTTGTGTATTTTTATTACGTCACCTCCATACCGGCGGCTGCGTAGGATCTTGCTCATTTGATCAAACCCGAAAAAGCCGCCGCGTCAGGCGGCTTTTTGGTTTTCAAAGGCTCTCCTGACAGGGGCAAACTCCCGAAGGAAGCCGCAAGTGACCCAGCATATGATCGAGGCCGGAAAACCGGCCAGCCCGCTCAAATCCGAAGCTCTGCAGGTGCTGTTCGAGCGTGGGCTCGTCAACCAGACCACGGAACTGGAGGCGCTGGATGCGCGCCTCGCGGAAGGGCCTGTCACGGTCTATGCCGGTTTTGATGCCACGGCCGCGAGCCTGCATGTCGGCCACCTGATGCCGCTGATGACCATGCGCTGGCTGCAGAAACTCGGCCACCGGCCCATCATCGTTCTGGGCGGCGGCACCAGCCAGGTGGGTGATCCCAGCTTCCGCAACGAGGCGCGTCCTATCCTCGAAAAGCAGCAGATTGCCGCCAACATCGCCGGTATCCGCCGCTCGGTCGAGACGCTGATCGATTTCTCCGGCGCGGAAGGCGCGCTGCTGGTGGACAATGCCGACTGGCTGACGGAAGTGAAGTTCCTCGAATTCCTGCGCGATTACGGCAGCCATTTCACCGTCAACCGCATGATGACCTTCGACAGCGTCAAGTCCCGGCTTGAGGCGCAGATGCCGCTGACCGTGCTGGAATTCTGCTACATGATGCTGCAGGCGGTGGATTTCCTGGAGCTCTCCCGCCGCCATGGCTGCAGCCTTCAGGTCGGCGGTTCGGACCAGTGGGGCAACATCATCAACGGCGTCGAGCTTGGCCGCCGCGACGGGCGCAAGCTGCATGGGTTGACCGTGCCGCTGGTGACCACGGCGAGCGGGGCCAAGATGGGCAAGACGGCGGCCGGCGCCGTGTGGCTGCATCCGGAGCATCTGTCGCCCTTCGGCTTCTGGCAGTTCTGGCGCAACACGGCAGATGCGGACGTGCCGCGCTTCCTGCGGCTTTTCACCGAGCTGCCCTTGAGCGAGGTGGAGCGCCTGTCCGATCTGCAAGGCGCCGAACTCAACGAGGTGAAGAAGCTGCTGGCCACCCACGTCACCGGCATCGTCCACGGTGCCGATGCCGCCCGCCACGCGCTGGAGCAGGGCGATGCGCTGTTCTCCGGTGACGAGATGAGCGCCGAGCCGACCCATACCCTGCCGCTCGCCATGCTGGCGCAGGATCTGGGCCTGCTGGAGCTGCTGGTCGCCACCGGCTTTGCCGCCTCCAACAGCGACGCCCGGCGTCTGGTTGAGGGCGGCGGCGTGCGCCTCAACGGCAATGTCGCCGACGATCCGCGCCGCCGCATTTCCAGCGGAGATCTGGGCGCCAACGACCGCCTCACCCTCGCCGCCGGCAAACGCCGCAAGGCGCTGGTGGCGTTTGGGTGAGGATATACCCACTCCCGATAAGCTTGACTCATCGGGAGTTGGTCAAGCCCGTGCGGCGCTTGAGCCGTTTCAAGGCGTGATGCGTCAGCATCTCAGCACCTTGGCATTGGCGGCGAGGCGGCGGGCAACAATCCGCCGCCTGCCAATCCGTCAGGAGAAGCTGCGGATCATTGTCATCAGGAAGGATTGCTGCTCGGCGCTGGAATCGAACATTGTGCGTGGAAAGTACTCCACATTGCTGCGGATCGGGATCGGCAGGCTGCGTCCTGTGGAGGGCAGGGGAATGGTCAGTTCCTGCTTGCTCTGGCCTGCTTGCATCAGGCAGGTCATCAGCCCGGGGAAACGGCTTTCGTAAAAGCCTGTAATTGCCTGAGGCATGGCAACCGAGTGGCCCAGGTGAGGTCTGTTCTGCGCTCCGTGCTCGAAGTCCAGCATGTAGAGGGGCTGATACTTGTTATTTGTCGCGGTTGCGCTGCCACCGAAGAACAAACCCTGCAGGGGACCTGCGTTGATATAGACCGTGTTCTGCCCCGCCTGTATCGGATTGTTGGCCGCGTTGAATGTGTTGAGCTGCTGGGTGTTCATCTGATTTGCTTGCGAAGCCAGCAGGTTGGCATTGATCGTTGGTTTGTCTCTGCCAAGCAGGACCGAGTAGATCGTGTTAGCGTTCAGATTCGTCTGAATCGTCTGAGCGTTGTTCCACTGGCCTGCGTACATGTAGACATCGCGGTTTGTCTTCTCGGAGATGAGAAAGCCATGTTCGTGCAAGGGACGGTAACGGATGAAGTTTGCGGCGTCGTCGATGAAGTAGAGGCTCGGAAACTGGCCGTCTTCGATGCTGTACTGACCAGCATTGTTGGCAAGCCGTAGGGTACCAAACAGGAAATTGGCCGGAATGACGGGCCGGATCGGCGTGGGATTTGCAGGCATGTCAGTAATCCTCTCAACAGGAAGGCTTGGGGAAGGTGGCAAGCTGTCCTGGGGAAGGGCCGGCAGGAGCGCGGCCAGCATGGCAGCAGCCGCTTCCTCGGGAGAAAGAGGCTGTGTCTGCTGGCGGTTCTGCCTGAAAAAGCGGTAGGCCAAAGCGGCCAGCATCAAGTCCATCTGGGTCACCGTTCCGGGCAGGACATGCCCACACGTGCAAGGACGCCTGATGCTCATTCATGTGAAAAAGGCCCGGAGTGGGTTCTCCGGGCCTTCAAAGCTGCTTGCAGAAGCGTGCTCAACTGATCCGTTTGCCGTCCGCGTCCAGAACCTTTTCGCCGTCTTCCTTGGTGAAGGCGCCCTTGTGGGTGTCCGGAAGGATCTCCAGCACCACTTCCGAGGGGCGGCAGAGGCGGGTGCCAAGCGGGGTGATGACGAAGGGGCGGTTGATGAGGATGGGCTCGCGCATCATCGCGTCGAGCAGTGCCGCATCATCGAGATCCGGATTGCCAAGGCCCATCTCCTCGAAGGGAGTGCCTTTCTCACGCAGGGCGCCGCGCACGGTGAGGCCTGCGGCGGCGATCATCGCGGCCAGGTCCTCGCGGGCGGGCGGGGTCTTCAGATATTCGATGACCGTGGGCTCGATCCCGGCGTTGCGGATCATCTCCAGCGTGTTGCGCGAGGTGCCGCAGGCGGGATTGTGATAGATCGTGGCATCCATGGTTCAGGCCTGTCCTTCTGTGATGCTGCGGGCAGAAACGGCGCGGGAGGCCTCGTACCAGCCCTTGCTGCGGTTGACGACGGCAACGAGCGCCAGCATCACCGGCACCTCGATGAGCACGCCGACAACGGTGGCGAGCGCTGCGCCGGAATTGAAGCCGAAGAGGCTGATGGCGGTGGCGACCGCCAGCTCGAAGAAGTTCGACGCGCCGATCAGGGCGGAAGGGCCTGCGATGCAATGGGCCTCACCGGTCACCCGGTTGAGGATATAGGCAAAGCCGAAGATGAACACGGTCTGCAGCAGGATCGGCACGGCCAGCAGGGCGATCACCAGCGGCTGGGCAAGGATCTGGCTGCCCTGGAAGGCGAAGAGCAGCACGACGGTCAGCAGCAGGGCGCCGATGGACAGTGGCTGGATCTGCTCCTGAAAGCGCGCCAGCGCCCGGCCATCACCTGTGCCCAGCACCTTGCGCAGAATCTGCGCGGCAATCACCGGCACGACGATGAACAGGGCAACCGAGATCAGCAGCGTATCCCAGGGCACGATGATGGAGGAGACGCCCAGCAGCAGCGCGACGATGGGGGCGAAGGCCAGCACCATCACCGCATCATTGAGGGCAACCTGCGTCAGGGTGAAAGGCGCGTCGCCCCGGGTCAGGTTCGACCAGACGAAGACCATGGCCGTGCAGGGCGCGGCCCCCAGGAGGATCAGCCCGGCGATGTAGCTGTCGATCTGGTCCTGCGGTAGCAGCGGGGCAAACAGCCAGCCGATGAAGATCCAACCGAGCACCGCCATGGAGAAGGGCTTCACCGCCCAGTTCGAGAACAGCGTGATGCTCATGCCGCGCCAATGCTGGCCGACCTGCCGGATGGCGGCAAAGTCGATCTTCATCAGCATGGGGATGATCATCAGCCAGATCAGCGCGGCGACGGGCAGGTTGACCTTGGCGATTTCCAGCGTGCCGATCACCTCGAACACCTGCGGCAGCAGGTGGCCGAGGGCGATGCCGGCGATGATCGCCAGCCCCACCCACAGCGTCAGGTAGCGTTCAAACAGGGACATGGATCACTTCACCTTTTCAGCAAGATTGGTGGCACCTTCAAGGGTGCCGATGTCGGTGAGCTTCTTCTTCAGGGCCATGGCGTCGATGGAGGCCAGCGGCAGATTGAGGAAGGCGCTGATGCGGTTCTTGAGATAGCGGGCGGCCTGGCTGAAAGCCTGCTCCTTCTCGAACGCTGCGCCTTCAAAGGCGGCAGGATCCTCGATGCCCCAATGGGCTGTCATCGGCTGACCCGGCCACACAGGGCAGGCTTCGCCAGCGGCGTTGTCGCAGACCGTGAAGACGAAATCGAACTGCGGTGCGCCGGGCACGGCGAATTCGTCCCAGCTCTTGGAACGGAACCCTTCTGCCGGATAACCAAGGGCATCCAGCGTCTTGAGGGCAAGCGGATGGACCGCGCCCTTCGGCTGGCTGCCCGCAGAATAGGCGCGGAACCGGCCGCCGCCTGTCGCGTTCAGGATGCCTTCGGCGAGGATGGAGCGGGCAGAATTGCCGGTGCAGAGGAACAGCACATTGTAGGTCTTCTCGGTCATGGCAGGCTCCTTATGGCATCCGGCTGTCAGGCAATGGGGCACAGGCCGGAGAACAGGTATCCGTGTAGCTTCCGGTCAGTTCGGCGATCAGCGGCTCGCACAGGCTGGCCTTGCCGCCGCAGCAATCTTTCAGGAGGTAGAGCATCATCTGCCTGAGCTGCTCAGGATTCGCGTGATAGACGATAGAGCGTCCTTGCCGCAGTCCTGTGACAAGTCCTGCTTGCGAAAGAACCGTCAGATGCGCGGAAAGCGTGTTCTGCGGCACGCCGAGGCGCTGGGCGAGGTCACCGGCGGCAATGCCATCGGGTTCTGCCTGCACGAGTGCGCGGAAGGCCTGAAGGCGGGTCGCCTGAGCAAGGGCTGCAAGGGCAGCGATGGTTTCTAGTTCATCCATATATCCAGAATTATGGATATGTAAGGAGCGAGTCAATCCCCCTGCGCCGGGCTGGCGCACAAAAAAACACCCCCGGCCTCGGGGAGCCGGGGGTGTTCCGGGAATTCGCGGGGACGCGAATGTCCGGCCTTTCGCCTATGGATCAGGCGAAGAGGCGGGATCTGAGTTCCTTGCGCAGGTCATCCACCGGGTTGAAGCTGCCCCGGTCCTTCAGGTGCCAGAAGGTCCAGCCATTGCAGCTTTCCGCGCCCTGAACGAGCGCACCCACCTTGTGGATGGAGCCGGAGTGCTGGCCGCTGACCAGCGAACCGTCAGCGCGCACAATGGCCAGATGCTTGCCCTTCGGGCAGATGAGCTCCGTGCCCGGTTCCAGCAGGCCAGCTTCCAGCAGCGAGCCGAAGGGAATGCGCGGCTCTGCGCGCTTGCCCTTCTGCATGTCGAGGGACACGCCCTCGGCCGGCACGATGGCATTGATGCGGGCAGTGGCCGCATCGATGTAGCTCTGCTCGCGCTCGATGCCGATGTAGTTGCGGCCAAGGCGCTTGGCGACGGCGCCGGTGGTGCCGGTGCCGAAGAAGGGATCGAGCACCACATCGCCCGGACGGGACGAGGCCGTCAGCACCCGGTAGAGCAGGGACTCCGGCTTCTGGGTTGGATGGACCTTCTGCCCGTCTTCATCCTTCAGCCGTTCCGCACCCGTGCACAGCGGCAGGTGCCAGTCGGAGCGCATCTGCAGATCTTCGTTGAAGGTCTTCAGCGCATCGTAGTTGAACACCGGCTTGGAGGCCTTCGACTTCGACGCCCAGATGATCGTCTCATGGGCGTTGGTGAAGCGCTTGCCGCGGAAATTCGGCATCGGATTGGACTTGATCCAGACGATGTCGTTCTGGATCCAGAAGCCCAGATCCTGAAGGATCGCGCCGACGCGGAAGATGTTGTGGTAGGAGCCGATGACATAGAGCGAGGCATCGTCCTTCATCACACGGTGCACGGCCAGCAGCCATGCGCGGGTGAAGGCATCATAGGCCTCGAAGCTCTCGAACTGGTCCCAGTGATCGTCGCAGGCATCCACCTTCGACTGATCGGGACGGTGAAGATCGCCGCCGAGCTGAAGATTGTAGGGCGGATCGGCAAACACCAGATCCACCGACTTCGAGGGCAGCTTGCTGAGGGCGGCAACGCAGTCGCCCTTCAGGATCGTGTTCAGCCAGGCCGGAGTGGCGGCATTGTCTTGGGTTTCAAGGGGTGTCACAGAGGACACCCCAGTACGCAGAACTTTCATTGCGACGCAGCACCTCACGCAATTTCGAGGCTCATGGTTACCGGATCTGGTAAATCGCGGGTTAAGGCGCGCTCTAATTTTTCTTTTTGATTTCAATGCTTTCTTTAGGTTTGTGAAACTCGTGCGGCAGGTTAACTTTTGGCCTTGGAAAAACTGGCGGAAATAGTGTGCTTTTCCGGCCGGCAGGGCCGGGAAGGGCCTGTCCGCATTAACCATGATCCCAGGCAGCGGGGGCAGAGAGAAAGCGGTGCCGGGGCCCTGATGTGTCCGGGCGGATTCACCATGCTGGCTCTGTCATGCCCCTGCAATGCGATCCCATCAAACTGCAAAATCATTCGCGCGATGAAAAATATTTCAAAAAATGACGTCTTTGGCTTGACGAAAGCGGGCCTCTGTTAGAGCCTGTCCGGTTAAGAACAATAAGGAGAACGCATTTGAAAAACCGGCCCTACCGAAATCCCCTTACGGATCCCCGCCCGTTCGTGCTGGCGCCCGCTGCGCCGCTGGAACCCTTCACCGATGCGGCCGCTGCCGTCGCCCGGCTGATGGAGCTGTTCGAGCGCAACACCGCCTTCATCCGGGACGCTTTCCGCGATCTCGTGGCAGGAGCGGCGCCCGAGGGCCGGGTGAGGGCCTATTATCCGCAGATCCGTCTGATCACGGAGAGCCATTCGCGGCTCGACAGCCGCCTGCCGTTCGGGTTTGTCTCGGGTCCCGGCATTCATGGCACCACGATCACCCGGCCGGATCTGTTCCAGCAGTATCTGACGCAGCAGATTGCCCTGCTGATCCGCAATCACGGGGTGCCGGTGCTGGTGGGTGACAGCACGACACCGATCCCGCTGCACTTCGCCTTCTATGATGGCACCCATGTGGAAGGGGCAGGGGATCTGGCCGGAGAGCGGCCGCTGGCGGACATGTTCGACCTGCCGGACCTGACACTGATGGACGACGCCATCGCCAACGGCACCTATGAGCCGGTGGACGGCATCATGCCGCTGGCGCCTTTCACCGGTCCGCGCATCGACTATTCCCTGCACCGCCTGCAGCACTACACGGCGACGGCGGCAGAGCATTTCCAGAACTACGTGCTTTTCACGAACTACCAGTTCTACATCGACGAGTTCTGCCGCATGGCGGAAGCAGCGATTGCCGATCCGGAAAGCGGCTACACCGCCTTCGTCGAGCCCGGCAACCTGCTGACGCTGGCGGGGCAGAAAACCCCGTCGTCCGGCACGGCGCCGGCCAAGCTGCCGCAGATGCCGGCCTATCACCTGAAGCGGGCCGACAGTTCCGGCATCACCATGGTCAACATCGGCGTCGGCCCTTCCAACGCCAAGACCATCACCGACCATATCGCCGTGCTGCGGCCCCATGCCTGGCTGATGCTGGGCCACTGTGCGGGCCTGCGCAACAGCCAGACGCTGGGCGACTATGTGCTTGCGCACGGCTATGTGCGCGATGACCATGTGCTGGATCAGGACCTGCCGCTGTGGGTGCCGATCCCGCCTCTGGCCGAGGTGCAGGTGGCGCTGGAAAGCGCGGTTGCCGAGATCACCGGTTTCTCCGGCTATGAGTTGAAGAAGGTGATGCGCACCGGCACGGTGGCCTCCATCGACAACCGGAACTGGGAATTGTGGGACCAGCGCGGCCTCGTGCAGCGCTTCTCCCAGTCCCGCGCCATTGCGCTGGACATGGAATCGGCCACCATCGCCGCCAACGGCTTCCGCTTCCGTGTGCCTTACGGCACGCTGCTCTGTGTCTCCGACAAGCCGCTTCACGGCGAGTTGAAGCTGCCGGGCATGGCGACGGATTTCTACAAGCGGCAGGTGGCACAGCATCTGGAAATCGGCATGCGGGCCATGGAGCTGTTGCGGTCGATGCCGCCGGAACGCCTGCATTCGCGCAAGCTGCGCAGCTTTGCGGAGACGGCCTTCCAGTAAGGTCCGGATATGACGGCAGGCGGGCGCTGCCTGCCGTCTTTGCCCTGTAAAAAAGGACAGGCACTCTTGCCACTGTCCGTCCGGCGTCACATTTGACCTGAGGCGCAGGCGTGGAGGCGAAGGCATGAACTGGACGGAACCGCTGAACAATTACTGCGAGCGGCTCGATGCCGGTTTCTGGTCCGAGCCGGTCAATGCCATCACCAATGCCTCCTTCATTCTGGCGGCGCTGGTGGCCTTCCTGATGTGGCGCAAGCGGGCGCCGGGCGACTGGCTGGCTCTGGCGCTGATCCTGATCACACTGGCAACAGGCATCGGTTCCTTCCTGTTCCACACCTTCGCCAACCGCTGGTCGCTGCTGGCGGATGTCATCCCGATTGCCCTTTTCATCCATGTCTATCTCTTCGCGGCGCTGAACCGCTTCCTGGGGCTGCGCTGGTACTGGGCGGTGGGCGTCACGCTTGTCTTCTTCGCCGCATCGCCTTTCGCCGGGCGGCTTTTTGCACCGCTGGTGGGGTCTTCGGCCGGTTATGTTCCGGCGCTTGCCGCCATCTTCGTTGTCGCGGCGCTGGTATGGCGCTCCAGCGCCCGGCTGGCGAAGGGCCTTGCCGCTGCGGGAGTGGTTTTTGCTGCCTCGCTGACCTTCCGCATGCTGGACATGCCGGTGTGCGACAGCCTCGCGCTGGGCACCCATTTCATGTGGCATATCCTCAACGGGTTGGTTCTCTTCCTGCTTTTACGGCTGCTTTTGCCTGCAACCGGTGGAGCAGGTGCGAAATAAGGTTGAACCGCACGCGCGGATGGGCCATGCCTCCTTGAGGGAAAGGCGGCTGAGACCGCTGTTGAGACGAGAGGCGACATGAGCGACAAGAAACCGGCTGGAAGCGATCTCACAGAATCCGCACTGTTCTTCCACATGCATCCGCGCCCGGGCAAACTCGAGATCAAGGCCACCAAGCCGCTCGGTAACCAGCGCGATCTGGCTCTGGCCTACTCCCCCGGTGTTGCCGCTCCCTGCCTTGAAATTGCCCGTGACCCGTCCACGGCCGCGCTCTACACCTCCCGCGCCAATCTGGTGGCCGTGATTTCCAACGGCACCGCCGTGCTGGGCCTCGGCAACATCGGCCCGCTCGCCTCCAAGCCGGTGATGGAAGGCAAGGCCGTCCTGTTCAAGAAGTTCGCCGGCATCGACGTCTTCGACATCGAGGTGGACGAGCTCGACGTTGACCGGTTCGTCGATGCGGTTGCCGTTTTGGAGCCGACCTTCGGCGGCATCAACCTTGAGGACATCAAGGCGCCGGAGTGTTTCCAGATCGAGGCCAAGCTGCGCGAGCGGATGAACATCCCGGTGTTCCACGACGACCAGCACGGCACGGCGATCATCGTCGGTGCGGCGGTCAAGAATGCGCTGGAACTGGCCGGCAAGCCGATCGATCAGGTGAAGATCGTCGCCTCCGGCGCCGGTGCCGCCGCGCTCGCCTGCCTCAATCTCATCGTCTCCCTCGGCGCCAAGCGCGAGAACATCTGGGTCTCGGACATCGAGGGCGTTGTCTATGAAGGCCGCGAAGCCCTGATGGACCCGTGGAAGGGCATCTTTGCCCAGAAGACGGACAAGCGCACGCTGGGCGAGATCATCGAGGGTGCCGACGTGTTCCTCGGCCTGTCTGCCGCCGGTGTGCTGAAGCCGGAGATGGTCGCCAAGATGGCGCCGAACCCGCTGATCCTGGCGCTCGCCAACCCCAATCCGGAAATCATGCCGGAAGCCGCGCTGGCCGTGCGCGACGACGTTATGATGTGCACCGGGCGTTCGGACTTCCCGAACCAGGTGAACAACGTCCTGTGCTTCCCCTACATCTTCCGCGGCGCGCTGGATGTGGGCGCGACGGCGATCAACGAAGAGATGAAGCATGCAGCGGTGAAGGCCATCGCCGATCTTGCCAAGGAAGAGCCGTCAGACGTTGCCGCCCGGGCCTATGGCGGCGTGACCGAGACCTTCGGGCCGAAGTACCTGATCCCGTCGCCGTTCGATCAGCGCCTGATCCTGCGCATTGCACCGGCAGTCGCCCGTGCGGCCATGGAAACCGGTGTCGCCACGCGCCCGATCGAGGACTTTGACGCCTATCTCGACACGCTGAACCGCTTCGTCTTCCGCTCCGGCCTCGTGATGAAGCCGATCATCCAGGCCGCCACCCGCGAGCCGAAGCGCATCATCTATGCGGAAGGTGAGGACGAGCGCGTGCTGCGCGCGGCGCAGGTGCTGATCGAGGACAAGGTCGCCGTGCCGGTCCTCGTCGGCCGTCCGGACGTGCTGAAGGCCCGTTGCGAGCGTTTTGGCCTGAAAATCCGCCCCGGTGTGGACTTTGAGTTCGTCAACCCGCAGGACGATCCGCGCTACCGCGATTATGTGGAGGAGTATTTCTCCTGCGTCGGCCGCAAGGGCGTGCCGCATGATGCGGCGCGCACCATCGTGCGCACCAACTCCACCGTCATTTCGGCGCTGGCCGTGCGGCGCGGGGAAGCCGATGCGGTGATCTGCGGTCTTGAAGGCCGTTTCATCCGCCATCTGCGCGATATCCGCCAGATCATCGGCCTCAAGGCCGGTGTGCGCGACCTCTCGGCCCTGTCGCTGCTGATCAACGACCGTGGCGCGATCTTCCTCACCGACACCTTCGTCTCCGAGGATCCGGACGCGGAAGAGCTGGCCGAGATGGCACGGCTTGCTGCTGAGGAAATCCGCCGCTTCGGCATCGAGCCGAAGGTGGCGCTGCTGTCGGCCTCCAACTTCGGCTCGCGCGAACTGGCCTCTGCCGACAAGATGCGCAAGGCGCTGGACATCCTCTGGAAGGAATGCCCGGAGCTGGAAGTGGACGGCGACATGCACGGCGATTCGGCCCTGTCCGAACTGCTGCGCCAGCGCGTCATGCCGGACAGCCGTCTGAAAGGCGAAGCGAACCTGCTGCTCTTCCCGAATCTGGATGCGGCCAACATCGCGCTGAACCTGCTGAAGGTGGCGACGGAGGCCCTGCATGTCGGCCCGATCCTGCTCGGCACGGCCAAGCCCGCGCATATCCTCACCGGCTCGGTGACCTCGCGCGGCGTGGTCAACATGTCGGCTCTGGCCTGCGTC
The DNA here is from genome assembly GCF_054073275.1 of Pannonibacter sp. Q-1. Lineage (NCBI taxonomy): Bacteria > Pseudomonadati > Pseudomonadota > Alphaproteobacteria > Hyphomicrobiales > Stappiaceae > Pannonibacter > Pannonibacter sp. Q-1. The sequence goes on along the minus strand of NZ_JBSXNB010000001.1, from coordinate 376,127 downwards.
GAGGCACAGAAGAAGGCGGAAGCCTGAGCCATCCATCCCGTCCGCCTGCCGGAGCCAGCAGCACCGGCAGGCGCTACGGCGTTCATCCTCTCCGGCTTGGACAGGCAAAGGGCCTTTTGGAATGAAACCTGCGAAGGACTGCGTCACCAAGGGGGACATCCGGACCGAGATCGACCGGATCGACCAGCTTCTTCTGAAGCTTTTCGCCGAGCGGCAGACCTATGTGCGCCAGATGGCGCAGATCAAGCAGCACCCGGACGAAGCCTTTGATGCGGAGCGGATCGAAACCATGATCGAGCGCCTGCGCGGGCGGGCGGAAGACCTCGGACTGGAAGCCGGTCAGGCCGAAGCCGTCTGGCGTGTGCTGATCGACTGGAATGTCGATTATGAGCGCCGCACCATTGCCGCCCGGCTGGGGCTCGCGCCGCAGGGCACCGTTTTATCTTGACTTTCAGGCTTCAGGCGCCGATACAGGCGCCAAGATACGGCTTGGCCGCCGCGTGAGCGGCCTGCGTCCTCTCCACGCGCCTGCCCCTCACATGTTGTTGCGGGGCGCCCGCAGATCCTGCGGTCTGGCAGATCCGGCCCTTCCCGAAAGGTGATCCGCGACGGAGACAGACAGGATGCGTGAGCCGTTCCGCGTCGCGCCAGAGGCTGCGATGCCTTTTCCCAGGTTCCCATTTCACGCGGGGTTCTGACGGTCCGGATTGCCATTTGGCCCGTGCCGTAACCGCCACGAAAGGCTGGTCCATCATGGGCCGGTCCACCTTGTGCGCGTGCCCTTTGATACGGCAGGCGCGACAGTTGAAGGTTTTCATTTGACTCAGTTTGAAGCTCTCGGGCTTTCCCAGTCGATCCTCAAGGCCATCGCCGCTATCGGCTACGACCAGCCGACCCCGATCCAGCGCGAAGCCATCCCGCTCATTCTCGCCGGCAATGACCTGATGGGCCTGGCCCAGACCGGCACCGGCAAGACCGCCGCTTTCGGCCTGCCGCTGGTCGAGCGCATGCTCGCCAACCCCAAGCCGGCACCGGCCCGCGCCACCCGCGCGCTGATCCTGGCTCCGACCCGCGAACTGGTGAACCAGATCGCGCAGAACCTCATCGGCTTCATCAAGTCGACGCCGCTGCAGGTTGCCACCATCATGGGCGGTGTTTCCATCGGCCCGCAGATCAAGCGCATGTCCCGTGGCTGCGATATTCTCGTCGCCACGCCGGGCCGTCTGCTCGATCTGATCGACCGCAACGCCCTGCGCCTTGACCAGGTGGAATATCTGGTGCTGGACGAAGCCGACCAGATGCTGGACCTCGGCTTCATCCACGCCCTGCGCAAGATCGCCAATCTGGTGCCGAAAAAGCGCCAGACCCTGCTGTTCTCGGCCACCATGCCGAAGCAGATCGAGGAACTGTCCCGCTCCTACCTGACCGATCCGGTCCGCGTGGAAGTGGCTCCGGCTGGCCGCACGGCGGACAAGGTGACCCAGTGCGTTCACTTCGTCTCGAACGGCGACAAGATCAGCCTGCTGATCAACTGCCTGTCCGAGCGCCCCGACGATCTGTCGCTGGTCTTTGCCCGCACCAAGCATGGCGCGGACAAGGTGGTGCGCCGTCTGGAAGCTGCCGGTTTCAAGGCGAATGCCATCCATGGCAACAAGAGCCAGAACCAGCGTGACCGCGCCATCAAGGAACTGAAGTCCGGCGAGACCCGCATTCTCGTGGCCACCGATGTGGCTGCGCGCGGCATCGACATTCCGGGCGTCAGCCACGTCTACAACCTCGACCTGCCGGATGTGCCGGAAAGCTACGTGCACCGCATCGGCCGTACCGCCCGTGCAGGCGCCGATGGCGATGCCATCGCCTTCTGCGCACCGGACGAAATCGGCCTGCTGCGTGACATCGAGCGCCTGACCGGCCTCCGCATCCCCGTCGCCAGCGGTGAAGCACCGGCCGAAGGCCGTGGTGCTGCCAAGCGCCCGGCACGCGGTGGCAGCCAGCAGGGCCGTGGCCAGGGCCAGGGACGCGAACAGGGACGTGGTGAACAGGGCCGTGGCTACAGTGCCCGTTCCGAAGGCGGCCGTGGCCGTGGTGAAGGCGGCAAGGGTGGTTTTGGCAATGGTCATGGCAAGCCGCATGGCGGTCAGGCCCGTAAGCCCGGCAGCGGCGGCCAGCGCCGCCCGCAGAACGGCGGCCCGGCCCAGATTGCCGCGCAGGTCCAGTCCCGCAGCGACCGCCGCGACGCCCGCCCGTAAGGGTAAGGCTGCTTCCGGTGTGAAAATTTCAGGGCCCGGCGGGAAACCGCCGGGCCTTTTGTTTGTGCTTCTGCCGTGATCAGTGAGGGGGCTGCCTTCGGGCGAACCTGGCGATAGCTCGTCCCTGACAGGTCCCGGCACAAGGCCGGGACGGCGCGGAAAACGTATCTCCTTCTGAGGCGTCTGCCACCAAGACCCTGAGATCTGACGCATCACGCATTGAATTTACTCATGCGCCGTACGGGCTGGCATGAGGCGTCTCAACGCGGTCTGCCGAAGTTATGGCATGCAGTCTACGCCCGATCGCACCGTCCCGGCCTTGCGCCGGGACCCGTTAGGGGCGTAAGGCCGGGATGAGTTGGATATCAACTGTCAGTCAGCATCTTATCTTGCCGGTGCAGATCTGTGCTGCGTCCGGGAAGACGATGGAGAAGCTTCATGTTCTCCAAACAAAAGAAAGCCCGCAGCGGTGGTGTTCCGCTGCGGGCTTTTCGTTTCAGGTGGCTGAACTCAGCCGGCGACCTTGGAGAAGTCGGCGACGAGGCCGGCGATGTCGCGGATTTCGGCGAGGAGCTTCAGGCGGTTGGCGCGCAGCTCCGCTTCATCGGCGTTGACGAGGATATCGGCAAAGAACCGGTCGACCGGCGCGCGCAGGGCGGCGAGGGCCTCCATCGCGGCGGCGAAGTCTTCGCCCGAAAGCGCCTCGCTGACCGCAGCGCGAGCCGTGTCGATGGCGCTGGCCAGTGCAATCTCGGCCTCTTCGCGGAAGTGGCTTGCGACCGGGCGTCCGGAAACGGCGGCGCCGTCCTTCTTTTCCTCGGCCTTGAGGATGTTGACCGCACGCTTGTAGCCCGCCAGCAGGTTGACGCCGTCCTCGGTGGCTAGGAACGCCCCCAGAGCCTCGACGCGGCGCACGACCATCAGCAGGTCATCCTGTCCGCCAAGGGCAAAGACGGCATCAATCAGATCATGCCGCGCGCCTTCTTCCTTCAGATGGACCTTGAGACGGTCTGCGAAGAAGGAGAGGAGGTCTGCCGTGGTGGCGGAGGCATCGGCGCCGCGCGCACCGATCTGCGGTGCTGCAATGCCGCCAAGCCGCAGGCGCAGCTTGTTTTCCAGAATGATGCGGATGACGCCAAGGGCGGCGCGGCGCAGGGCGAAGGGGTCCTTGGAGCCGGTCGGCTTTTCGTCGATGGCCCAGAAGCCGGCGAGAAGATCCAGCTTGTCGGCGAGCGCAACAGCGACGGCAACCGGGTTCGACGGTACACGGTCGGACGGGCCCTGCGGGCGGTAATGGTCCTCGATGGCCGTAGCGACGGAGGCGCTTTCGCCCTGGTGGGTGGCGTAGTAGCGGCCCATCAGACCCTGCAGCTCGGGGAACTCGCCAACCATGCCGGAGACGAGATCGGCCTTGGCCAGACGCGCCGCGCGGCGGGCCTCGTCAGCGTCAGCCCCGCATGAGGGGGCCAGTTCTGCGGCCAGTGCCTCAAGGCGCTTCACGCGCTCGCCCTGCGAGCCCAGCTTCTCGTGGAAGACGATGCTGTCCAGCTTCGGCAGATTGTCTTCCAGCCGGGTCTTGAGGTCCGTTTCCCAGAAGAAGCGCGCGTCGGACAGGCGGGCGCGGATCACCTTCTCGTTGCCTGCGATGATCGTCTTGCCGCCATCGGCTGCAATCAGGTTCGAGGTCAGCACGAAGCGGTTGGCAAGGCGCCCCGTTGCCGGGTTGCGCAGCACGAAGCACTTCTGGTTGGCGCGGATGGTCAGGCGGATGCACTCGTCCGGGATCGACAGGAACGCCTCGTCGAAGGAGCCCGTCAGCACCACCGGCCATTCCACCAGCCCTGCGACTTCCTCCAGCAGGCCTTCGTCTTCCACCAGCTCCAGCCCCAGCGCCATGGCCTGATCGCGCGCATCATGCACGATCACGTCCTTGCGCCGGTCGGCATCGAGGATGACCTTCTGCTTTTCCAGCTTGGTCATGTAGTCGTCGAAGCGGCGGACGGTGAAGGTCTCGTTGCCGTGGAAGCGGTGGCCGCGCGTCGTGTTGCCCGCGGTGATGCCGTCGATGTCGAAGGCGATCACTTCCGGCTCTTCCGTTTCCGGACCGAAGGTGGCGACGATGGACTTCAGCGGGCGCACCCAGCGCAGGGTGCCGGAGCCCCAGCGCATGGATTTGGGCCAGGGGAAGTTGCGGATGATGCCGGGCATCACCTCCGCGATGATCTGTTCCGCCGGGCGGCCCGGCTTCTCGATGACGGCGATATAGAACTCGCCCTTCTTCGGGTCGCTCTGGATCGTGGCTTCCTCGATGGAGGAAAGGCCTGCGCCGCGCAGGAAGCCTTCCAGCGCCTGCGCCGGGGAGCCGACGCGCGGGCCCTTGCGCTCTTCGCGGGTGGCCTTCGAGGCAACAGGCAGGCCGGCGATATGCAGGGCAAGGCGGCGGGGCGTGGCGAATGCCTTCGCGCCCTCATAGGTCAGACCGGCTTCCACCAGCGCATTGGTGACCAGCGACTTCAGGTCATCGGCAGCACGGCGCTGCATGCGGGCAGGGATTTCCTCGCTGAACAGTTCAAGCAGGAGATCGGGCATGGGTCTGAACCTTCGATAGAAAACATCAGGGCAGGGCGCGGGCAAGCACTCGCACACCGCAGCGCGTGTGCCTACCAAGCCCGGCCAAAAATGTCACCCCCAACCTTGCGGCAGCGCCGCGAAATGGCGCCTTTTCCGCCTTCAGCACAAATTCCGTTGGGGCATGTTTCGGGGGCGTGTGCAGTTTTAAGAGGTTCGTTTCATGCTTTTTCAATGGGCTTCAAGAGATAATCTATCGAGAGCAGTTTGGAGTTCGCCCTAACTTGGCAAAAATACCAGTAACAAAAAGTCTGTCTGAAATAATACTTTTGATATCAAGTAGCAAGTTCTGCTTACCTGTAATTGTGTCTGCTGTTCTGTTTATTATATTTTTGGTTGCAGCTTCTGCTTTAGCCACTGAACAGGGTGATTGGCCATATGCCACTGTGATCGTTCTCTCCTTTCTGTCCAGCGCTGCTGCCGGGGCGTGGGTTGGCTCTGTCCGCAAGACACATGAACTGTCCGATGCCCTGGAAGAAGCAGAGGCCTCGCTGACGGAGGCGCAGGCCCAGGCCCAGCATGATCCGCTGACCGGCCTGCCGAACCGGCGTCATATCGAAATGGTGTTTCCTTCCATGGTGCACATGATGGAGCCGGACGAGTTCCGCGCTGTCATCATGATGGACATCGACGGCTTCAAACCGGTCAACGATGTCTATGGCCACAGCTTCGGCGATCTTCTGCTCAAGGAGTTCGCCGGCCGCCTGATCGAGGCCGTGGGCGAGGGCGGGCTTGTCGCCCGGCTGGGCGGGGATGAGTTTGCCATCGTCACCGGGGTTCTGGCCAACAAGGACGCGGCTGCGGGCGTCGCACGGCGGGTGCTGAACCGGGTGCAGGAGCCCTTCCTCATCGGTGCCCGGCAGGTCACGGTGGGCTCCGGCGTCGGCATCGCCGTTTTTCCGGACAATGGCTATTCCATCGTCGAGCTGCTGCGCCGGGCCGATGTGGCGCTGTACCGGGCCAAGACGTCCGGCCGTTCCACGTTCCGCTTCTTCGAGACGGAAATGGACGCGGCGATCCTGCACCGCACGCTGCTGGAGCAGCGGCTGCGCGGGGCGATTGCCAGCAACCAGATCAGCCCCCACTTCCAGCCGATCTGGAACCTGCGCAGCGAGAAGATTGCCGGCTTCGAGGCTCTGGCCCGCTGGACAGACCGGGACTTCGGCAAGGTGCCTCCCTCGCATTTCGTTCCCATCGCGGAAGACTGCGGCCTGATGCCGGAGCTGACCGACCACCTTCTGACGAAATCCTGCGAGGCGGCACTGCGCTGGCCTGACGATGTCTATCTGTCTTTCAACCTGTCGCCGGTGCAACTGCACGACCGGATGCTGCCGCTGCGCATCCTGACCATTCTGGGCAACACCGGCTTTCCGCCGGAGCGGCTGGAAATCGAGATCACGGAGAATGCCCTCATCAAGGACCCCAAGACGGCGCGGGAGATCCTCGGCCAGCTTTCGGATGCGGGCATCCGCATTGCGCTGGATGATTTCGGCACCGGACATTCCAGTCTCAGGTATCTCAGGGACTTCCGTGTCGACCGCATCAAGATCGACCGGTCTTTCATCGCGGGCATGGGAGAGGGGGGCGAGAACGCCGCCATCGTCCGCGCCATTCTGGGGCTTGCGGCGGGCCTTGGTATCGAGGCCATTGCCGAGGGGATCGAATTGCAGGAGCAGCGAGCGCAGCTGCGCCACGAAGGCTGCAACTACGGGCAGGGTTTCCTGTTTTCCCATGCGGTCAGCGCGGAAGATGCTTATGCCCTGCTCTGCGCCAACATTGCCCGCCAGCAGAGCCTGGATGCCTCGTCTCCTGCTTGACCAATTTCAAGGCGTCAAGCCCGTGCGGCGCTTGAGCAATTTCAAGACGTGATGCGTCAGCATCGAAAGCCTTGGTATCAACATCGAAAGCCCTGGTATGAGGGGCAAAAAGGGGCACCCGCTGCGCGGATGCCCCTCTGTCATGTCTGCCGGATTTTGATGGTGAAAGGCGGTCTCAGCCCGAATAGCCGACGCCGCCCGCTGCCGTCTGCAGGAAGGCGCCGCCGCAGGCCTTGGCCAGCTCGCGCACCCGCAGGATGTAGCTCTGGCGTTCGGTCACCGAAATGACGCCACGTGCATCCAGCAGGTTGAAGGCGTGGCTCGCCTTGATGCACTGGTCATAGGCGGGAAGCACCATCTGATGCACATCGGCGCCGGCCGCTTCCTTAGCCGCTTCGCCAGCGGCGAGCAGGCGGCGGCATTCTTCTTCCGCATCGCGGAAGTGGCGGAACAGCATTTCTGTGTCCGCATGCTCGAAATTATGCCGCGAGTACTCCTGCTCGGCCTGCAGGAACACATCGCCATAGGTGATCTTGTCCGCGCCTTCGCGGCCGTTGTAATTCAGGTCATAGACGTTATCGACGCCCTGAATATACATGGCCAGGCGCTCCAGCCCGTAGGTCAGTTCCCCGGAGACGGGTGAGCACTCGAAACCGGCCACCTGCTGGAAATAGGTGAACTGCGACACTTCCATGCCGTCACACCAGCATTCCCAGCCAAGGCCCCAGGCTCCGAGGGTGGGGCTCTCCCAGTCGTCCTCCACGAAACGCACGTCATGTACCGACGGGTCGAGGCCGATGGCGTAGAGGCTGTTGAGGTAGAGTTCCTGCAGGTTCTCCGGCGAAGGCTTCAGGATCACCTGAAACTGGTAATAGTGCTGCAGGCGGTTCGGGTTCTCGCCATAACGGCCGTCGGAGGGGCGGCGCGAGGGCTGCACATAGGCTGCCTTCCACGGGCGCGGCCCAAGCGAGCGCAGCGTCGTCGCCGGATGGAACGTGCCTGCTCCCACTTCCATGTCATAGGGCTGCAGCACGACGCAGCCCTGATCCGCCCAGTAGCGCTGCAGGGTCAGGATCAGCGCCTGAAAGGAATTTTCAGGGCGCATGTGGTCCGGAAGGGTTTCATTCGGCATCTGGCATTTCCCGGTCGTTCGAGACGGAGAGGGCACGGCGCAGCTGGCCGCCGCCCTGATTGGCCGGAGAGGTGCCACGGAGGCGGGACAAGGTCAAGCCGCACCCGCACGCAGGCGCGTGATTTGGGTGCCTGTCAGCCTGCCGGGGGCATCTCCCCCTCAAGGGGGGAGAGGAACTGGTGCCTGGCTGACAGTCCGCAATGAATGGTGACAGCCGCCGGAGGATCAGTCCTGCGGCCGGTAACGGCCCAATCAGTCTTGCGGCCGGTAACGGCCCAATCAGTCTTGCGGCCGGTAACGGCCCAGTCAGTCTTGCGGCCGGTAACGGCCGGTGCTGGGGTCGAGCTTCAGCGTCACCGGAATGGGCGTGCCCGGCGCGGGACGAACCTTCGACAGGCGCTGGTCCACCTTGGCCATCTCACGGCGCATGACGCGGGCAAGAAGGAGACCGGCGGTTCCGGCAAGGGCGAGGATGGCGAGAGGATGCATGAGGAATATCTCCAGATGATGTGCAATCCTCCCGCCCGATCGTGGCGGAGGCAAGGCAAAACGGGCCTCAAGATGTGGCGTTCCGGTCAAAAAATGTCACAGACCGTAACGGGCCCACAGGCTGCGGCTTTCGAGGGCGCCCAGCACGTCCTCCGTCAGGGCGCCTGCGTTCAGCGTGGCCCCGATGCCGCCGCCAACGCCGCCTGAGGATCTGCGGCCGAACAGCCCGCGTGGCTGGCTGATCAGCACCGGCTGCGCCTTCTCGCCGAACCGTTCCTTCAGCACGGAGACAAGATCTCCCTCCCTGTCGGCAAGGCCGAGACTGCAGGCGGTGCGTCCGGTCCAGAACAGGCCGCTGAACAGATCCGGATCCTGTGAGAGCAGCTCCCCGCGCCGGTCCTTGACCATGGAGATGAACACGTCGTGGATTTCGGCCTGCAGCGACTTCAGATGCGCCACGTCTTCCGGGTTCTCCGGGCTGAAGGCGTCCAGCGACACCTTGCGGGTGCCTGCGGTATAGACGCGCCGTTCCACGCCGATCTTGCTGATGAGTTCGGTAAAGCCAAAGCCAGCGGAGACGACGCCGATGGAGCCGACCACGGAGGACGGATCGACGATGATTTCATCGCCTGCGATGGCGATCATATAGCCGCCGGATGCCGCCACATCCTCCACGAACACAAGCACCTGCTTGCCATGTTCTTCGGCAAGGGCGCGGATGCGCGTATAGATGAGGCGGGACTGCACGGGTGAGCCGCCGGGCGAGTTGATGATCAGCGCCACGGCCGGAGCCTTCTTCATCGAGAAGGCCCGTTCGAGCGGTTTGGCCACGGACGCGAGCGTGAGGCCGCTGCGCAAAGGGCCGGTACTGCCAATGACGCCCTGCAGGCGGACCACAGGAATGGCGGCGGCGCCACGCCCGAGGAGTTTCTTCAGTCTGGTTTTGATTGCTGTCAGCATGAAATCCCGTTCCGGCTTGCCAGGGCAGGCGGTGATGCCTGCCAGTGAGCATTAGATAGTGCCGCGCGCGAGAAAATCAGCCTTTGTCTTGGCCGCCAGCTGGCTGACAGCTTCCCAGTTGAGGCGCAGGCCCGCCCCCTCATCGTCGCACCACATGACTTCCGCCACGATGGCGCGGGGCATGCCCAGCACGCGCAGATGGATGGTCTTGCCCAGATGCTTGACGCCGGCCGCCTGTACGCGGCATCCGGAACGGGCGGCATCAACGATGCGCCCCGTGACGCGGCGTGTGCGTTCAGGGTCCGTCAGCACCACCTGGATCGAGACGGCGCGGCGCGCTTCCTTGCGCTGGCTTTCGGCGTCGCCCGCCACCCCTGCAAAGACAATCGTTGCATCATTGCCGTTGATCGACGTCACCGTCGCAGCGCGGAGGCTTTTTTCGTCGCTGAAGCGCAGGGCGATGTTCTTCTGCAGCAGCGTGATATCGGGAGAGGAGAGAAGGCACCCCCACTGTGTGAGGTTGCTGATGGACGCCGGAATGCAGGTCAGGCGCTCGATGTCGATGGCCAGAACAGTCTGAGCCGCTTGCGTATCAGGTGCAGGCTTGGCCCTGCGGGGGGCTGCGAAACCGGATGGGATCCCGGCCGCTGCAGGCTTGACCACGGCCACAATTCCGCCGTCCGGCACGGATGGTTTTTCCGGCGCCTTTTCCGCTGTCTGGTCCGGCCTTTGCCGCCTTGTCGAGAATGCCGTATCTGTCATCGCCCACGATGCCCCGCCCAACATAATAGAGCTAGCTGATACAACTTTAACAATGGGTATACTTAAGGGCTCGCCCGGTCATCCAATTGCGTCACTTGCGCTGGAAAGTGCTTGTCTCAACGCAAGGAAGTCCCGCCAGGCAAGCCGTTTTTCCAGCGGGCTGCGCAGGAGATAGGCCGGGTGATAGGTCGCGATGGCGCGGATCTTGCGGCCGCCCGCATCATAATCCATCCAGCGCCCGCGCATGCGCCGGATGCCATCCGTGTTGCCTGTCAGCGCCTTGGCGGACGCAGCGCCCAGAAAGACCAGAAAGTCCGGGTTGGCGAGTTCGATCTGCCGGGCGATGAAAGGACGGCAGATTTCCGTTTCCTGCGGTGTCGGCGTGCGGTTGCCCGGCGGGCGCCAGGGCACGACATTGGCGATATAGACGGAAGATCTGTCGAGCCCGATGGCCGCCAGCATCCGGTCCAGCAACTGCCCGGAGCGGCCGATGAAGGGCACGCCGGACAGATCCTCGTCCCGGCCCGGCGCTTCGCCCACCAGCATCACCCGGGCGGACGGATTGCCATCGGCAAAGACCAGCGACTTGGCGGTGAGGCGCAGATTGCAGCCGTTGAAGGCGGCAAGGCAGGCCTTCAGGTCTTCCAGCGTTGCGGCTGACTTTGCCGCTTCGCGGGCAGACTTCACCGCCTGTTCGCCGGGGATGACCGCCGGATCCGTGGAGGCAGAAACAGGTGCCTGCGCCTGCGGTTCGGGCGCGGCATTGCGGTTGAGTGACGGCAGATTGAGAGGCGGCGGGGCGGCTTGACCGGCAATGCGTGACTGAACCGGACCCTGACCGTAATCTTGCGGGCTGAAACCGCCGCCGCGCGGGGCCGCCATGCCAGGGCCTGCATCAAAGCTGCGGCCCGGCGCTGCCGGCATGCCCTGCGGTCCCGGCGCTCCGCGCGACTGGCGCGCCATCGCAGCCTGCTCTGCTTCCAGCGCCGACTGGGCAAAACGGTCGATGACGTCATCTTCCACCCAGCCATCCACACCGGCGCCCTGAAGAAAGTCCAGAAGCGCCTCGATGTGCCGGGCCGTCAGGCCAGATGCTGAGAAAGACGTGATCATGCCGCCAATGTAACGGGAGATGGCGCAAACACAACATGCCTTGCCCCGCTCTCCCGTGATATCGGTTCCATTCCTGCGGCAAGCTGACGGGTTGACTAACGCTTACGTTAACGTAAAGTCTCAACCAGCCGAAACGGAGGAATTGCAGGTCCACTTGAGCTGCTCTAAAGAGGACGCGACGCTTAGACAGTCAAGCGGGCAGGGTGGGGCCGCCTGCTGCAATTGCGCCAGTCTGTTCGCAGTCTGGCGTGCTTGAGAGGGAGAGTGCGATGACGGAAGAGCTTGAGCTGCCCGAGCGCGAAAGCATGGATTTTGACGTGGTGATTGTCGGTGCTGGCCCCGCAGGCCTTTCCGCCGCCATTCGCCTCAAGCAGATTGCCAATGAGAAGGGCGAAGAGCTGTCCGTCGTGGTCCTGGAAAAGGGCTCGGAAGTGGGCGCGCACATTCTCTCTGGCGCAGTCATTGACCCGATTGCCCTGGACCGCCTGCTGCCGGACTGGCGCAGCGAGGACACGCCCATCAAGACGGCGGTGACGGCTGACCATTTCCTCGTGCTGGGACCTGCCGGTTCCATGCGCCTGCCGAATGTTCTGATGCCCAAGCTGATGAACAACCACGGCAATTACATCGTTTCGCTGGGCAATGTCTGCCGCTGGCTGGCCACCAAGGCCGAAGAGCTGGGCGTGGAGATCTACCCCGGCTTTGCCGCCGCCGAAGTGCTCTATGACGACGATGGCAAGGTTGTCGGCGTTGCCACCGGTGACATGGGCATTGGCCGTGACGGCAAGCCCAACCACAGCTACACCCGCGGCATGGAGCTGCGCGGCAAATACGTGCTGATTGCCGAAGGCGTGCGCGGTTCGCTGGCCAAGCAGCTCATCTCCCGCTTCGAGCTGGACAAGGATGCGGATGTGCCGAAATTCGGCATCGGCATCAAGGAATTGTGGCAGATCGATCCGGCAAAGCATCAGCTGGGGCTGGTGCAGCATTCCTTCGGCTGGCCGCTGGACAACCGCACGGGCGGCGGCTCCTTCCTCTATCATCTGGAGGACAATCAGGTCGCCGTCGGCTTCGTGGTGCATCTCAACTACCAGAACCCGCACCTGTCGCCCTTCGACGAGTTCCAGCGCTTCAAGACCCATCCGGCCGTCCGTGACACTTTCGAGGGCGGGAAGCGCCTTGCCTATGGTGCACGCGCCATCACCGAGGGCGGCTACCAGTCGGTTCCGAAGCTCTCTTTCCCCGGTGGCCTGCTGATCGGCTGCTCCGCCGGTTTCGTCAACGTGCCGCGCATCAAGGGCTCGCACAACGCTATGCTCTCCGGCATGATCGCGGCCGAGCATGTGATGGAGGCGCTGGGCCGGGGTGAGGCGAATGCCGAACTGACGGCCTTTGACACCGCCTGGCGCGAAAGCGACATCGGCAAGGACCTGAAGAAGGTGCGCAACGTCAAGCCGCTGTGGTCGCGCTTCGGTGCGGTCATGGGCGTCATGCTGGGCGGCCTCGACATGTGGACGAACGAACTGTTCGGCTTCTCCTTCTTTGGCACCATGAAGCACGGCAAGACCGACGCGCAGAGCCTGAAGCCGGCTGCCGAGTGCAAGCCGATCGCCTATCCCAAGCCCGATGGGGTCGTCTCCTTCGACAAGCTGTCCTCGGTGTTCCTGTCCAACACCAACCATGAGGAGGATCAGCCGGTCCACCTGAAGGTGAAGGACATGGCGCTGCAGAAGGCCTCCGAGCACGACGTCTACGGCGGCCCGTCCAACCGCTATTGCCCGGCCGGTGTCTATGAATGGGTCGAGGAAGGCGAGGGCGCGCCCCGCTTCCAGATCAACGCGCAGAACTGCGTCCACTGCAAGACCTGCGACATCAAGGACCCGAACGGCAACATCACCTGGACGGTGCCGGAAGGCTCCGGCGGTCCGAACTACCCGAACATGTGATCCTTCTTCAGCCCCCGGCGAGCCCAGCTTTCCGGGGGCTGTTTTTGGGCAAACAGGAACATTCCCGCGCCGTCCCGCAGATTCTGCGTCGTCCCGGACGAAGCGAAGCGGAGATCCGGGAACCACTCGCTTCCAGAGCGATGAGAGGTGTTGACGCCGGAACGGCTTGCATCGGGCGAGAGCCTGCCGCCAGGCTCTGGGCAATCGCCCTTCTCTGCAAGCGAGTAGTCCCCGGCTCGCGCTACGCTTGGCCGGGGTGACACAGTGCTGGTTACAGCGCCGGTGCATGGGCGTATGGCGGCAGGTGGGGGCTTTGCTGTGCAAATCATTCAACGCCTTAACCATGTCCAGCGTCCGCAAGAAAAAATAACGCAGGGGCAGGCTGGAAATTTCGCGGCATTAACTCCTTCTCAAGGTTAACAGGACAAACTCAAGGTCAAGTCTTGATGGGATGTCCCCTGTTGCGTTCGCGGCCCTGTAAAGGCGCGGAAGGTTGGAGTTGCGTTGCGTATGTTCGGCCCCGTTTATCTCTGCGGCAAGCCCATCCGTCCGCGCCGGCGCTTCAAGCTCCGTCACGCGCTGGCCGCCGCCCCCCTCGCTTTCATCGGTCTCACCGGCTCCATCGGCCAGCAGGATATCAGTGCACTGATGTCAGCAGGCGGCATGCCGTCCTGGATGCAGGCGCTGGAGACCGTCGATTTCAGCTCGCAGCTGCCTCCCACTTTGACACTGGCACAGGCAACGCCCCTGCCGGCGCCGGAGCTGACGCTGGAAGGCGTCACTGTATCGGCACCGCAGGGCATGCAGAACACCGTGATCAAGGGGCTTGAGCCTCTGGTGCGCGAGACGCTGCCGACGGAAGTGCCGGACGAGATCCGGATCAACCGCACCGGCAAGGGCGACCGTTTCATGTCCATGGCGCCGGACCGGGAAATGCTGGAGCAGGCTTCCGGCTCGGTCTATGCCATGGCCAGCCTCATTGGAAACGGCGGTCAGGCCGACATGCCGCGCGTTGCCTTCGTCAAGCCCGAGCCGCTGACGGCCGATCAGCGCAATCAGTTCGCCAGCGCCGCCAAGCAGCCGAAGGGCGGCCGCAGCAAGGGCACGGAGGAAGCGGGCGAGCCGATGGATCTGCAGCGCATGATGATGGCGCGCAACGCGGCTGCAGCCGGCTTCTCGCTGGTGTCAGCCTATGCGCCGGAAGCGGCCGATACGTCCCGCGATCCGTTCACGGCTCTGTTCGGTCCACAGTATGAAGTGGACCTGCCGCCGCCGGAAGATCCGCAGAACCCGCATTGGTGGGCGCAGAAGCCGTTGCCGTTGTCTGTTGTGGAACCCAAGGAACAGCGCTGCATGGCCGAGGCGATCTACTTCGAGGCACGGGGCGAATCCGAGGAGGGGCAGGTCGCGGTGGCTCAGGTGGTGCTGAACCGGGTGAAGAACCCGGCCTATCCGAACTCCATCTGCGAAGTGGTCTATCAGAACCAGAACAGGCGCAACCAGTGCCAGTTCTCCTTCGCCTGTGACGGCATTCCGGACCGGATCACCTCGCAGGCCGCATGGACCAAGGCGCAGCGCCTTGCCAAGGAAGTGGTCTCGGGCCAGCAATATCTGAAGATGGTGGATGCCTCCACGCACTATCACGCCACCTACGTGAAGCCGCGCTGGGCCGGTGAAATGAACAAGCGCGGCCAGATCGGCCTGCACATCTTCTACAAGACCAAGGCCGGCGGCTGGAACTGAGGCTGATCAGGAAATGTGAGGGGCGGGAGAACTGCCCCCCGTCGTCGTCCCGGACGCAGCGAAGCGGAGATCCGGGACCGGTGAGCCGAGGTTTACCTGTTCTATAACGTCCTGAACCAATTGACACTCTGGCTCACCGGTCCCGGATCGCGCGGGGCGCGTCCGGGATGACGATGGAGAGGTCAAGGCACTGGTTCTGCCCAATCACCCGATGCCGATATCGAGCCCCAGATCCAGAACCGGGGCGGAGTGGGTGATCCAGCCGGAGGAGATGAGGTCGACGCCAGCCTCGGCCACGGCGCGCACGGTGGTCTCGTCGATGCCGCCCGAAGCTTCCAGCAGCACCTTGCCGCCGGCGATGGCCACAGCCTCACGCAGGCGGTCCGGGCCCATGTTGTCCAGCATGATGACGTCGGGCTTTGCCTCCAGCGCCTCGCGCAGCTGGTCCAGCGTGTCCACTTCCACCTCGATCTTCACCAGATGCCCGGCAAAGGCCTTGGCCGAGTGGATGGCTTTGGCGACGCCCCCCGCAACGGCGATGTGATTGTCCTTGATCAGGATCGCATCATCGAGACCGAAACGGTGATTGGAGCCGCCGCCGCAGCGCACGGCATATTTTTCGAAGGCGCGCAGGCCCGGTGTCGTCTTGCGGGTGCAGACGATCTTCGCCTTCGTATGCGCAATCGCATCGGCAAAGCGGGCGGTCGCCGTGGCGATGCCGGAGAGTCGTCCGAGATAATTCAGCGCCACGCGTTCCGCCGCCAGCAGCGCCCGTGCCGGGCCATCGATGCGGGCGACGATGGCGCCCGGCGTCAGCCTTGCGCCGTCGCCGGCCAGAACGTCCACCTTGAGCTTTGGCGAGGTGAGGGCAAAGGCGGTGATGGCAAGGTCGATGCCCGCCAGCACGCCGTTCTTGCGCGCGGCGATGACGGCGCTTGCCGATACATCCGGGCCGATGGTGGCCTGTGAGGTGATATCCCCGGCGCGGCCCCAGTCTTCCAGCAGGGCAGCGCGCACGGCGTCTTCCACCATCAGATGCGGCAGTTCGGGCAGGAAGGCGGTCATGCGCCTTCTCCGGCCATGTTGGCGAGGTCAAAGGCAGACAGCGGGTCCTTCACCGCCTCGCTGGCGCCTGCTGCGGCTGCGTTCACCTGATCCAGCGTCAGGAAGCTGCGCTTGGCCTGTGCCGGATCGGCCTGCGGGAAGTCGGAGCGGTAATGCGCGCCCCGGCTTTCCTTGCGCAGGAAAGCGGCTGCGGCCACGATCTTGCCCGCAATCATCATGTTGCGGATGGAGGTGCGCTGCACCCGCGCTTCGGCCGCAGCGATGCGGGCGAGGGCGGTCTGCAGCCCGTCCGCATCCCGCTCCACGCCCACCAGATCATTCATCGTCTGGCGCAGGATGGAGATGGCGGTGCGCTCATCGTGGTTGCGCTGGCTGGGCAGGCCGGGTTCATCGTCCAGTTCTTCCCAATAGGCGGTGCGCGGGGTCGGCATCAGGCCCTGAATGTCCTCGGCGATGCGTGCGGCAAAGACCACGGCTTCCAGCAGCGAATTGGAGGCCAGCCGGTTGGCGCCATGGGCACCGGTGGAGGCGACTTCGCCCGCCGCCCACAGGCCGTCCAGCGAGGTGCGGCCGTTCGCGTCCGTGAGCACGCCGCCCATGTGATAATGCTCGGCCGGGGCAATCGGGATCGGCTGCGTCACCGGGTCGATGCCCGCAGCAATGCAGGTGGCGTAAACGGTGGGGAAGTGTTCGGCAAAGCCTGCGCCGATTGCCTCGCGGCAATCAAGGAACACGCCGCGCCCGGCGGCCCGCTCGCGGAAGACGGCGCGGGCGACGATGTCACGCGGGGCCAGTTCGGCCAGCGGATGCACCTTCTGCATGAAGCGCTCACCGGCGGCGTTCACAAGGATCGCGCCTTCGCCGCGCAGGGCTTCGGTGGCCAGCGGTGCCGGATCACGGCCAAGATCCAGAGCGGTGGGGTGGAACTGCACGAACTCCGCATCCGCCAGAACGGCCCCGGCGCGGGCTGCCATGCCGAGGCCGTGGCCATTGGCCTCACCCGGATTGGTGGTGACGGAATAGAGATGGCCGATGCCGCCGGACGCCAGAACAACGGCCGGTGCCTGGAAGGCGAGGCGCTCCAGCCCGCCGCGGCGGCGCGCCATCACACCCGTGACATAACGGCCTTCGGTGATCAGGCTTTCGCCGAGATACCCTTCGATGACGCGGATGGACGGCGTGTTGCGCACTGCCGTCACCAGCGCATCCATGATGGCGCGTCCGGCCATGTCCCCGCGCACGCGCACCACGCGGCTCTGGGAATGGGCTGCCTCGCGCGAGACCTGCAGGCGGCCCTCCAGATCCTTGTCAAAGGGCACGCCATAGCTCAGCAGGTCATGCACCCGGCGCGGCGCTTCCGCCGTCATCATGGCAACGATCTTGTCCTGGCAGATGCCGCCGCCCACGGCCAGCGTATCGGCGAGATGGCTTTCGGATGTGTCCCCGTCGGAAACGGCAGCGGCAATGCCGCCCTGCGCCCAGGCCGAGGAGGCCCCTTCACCGATCGGCGCATTGCTGATGATGGTGACGGGGCGCGGGCTGAGTTTCAGCGCGCAGAACAGGCCTGCAAGACCACCTCCGAGGATCACCACATCGTCCACGCCGCGCGCAGACAGGGAGGGGGCCAGGATTTCGCTACGTATTGCCATCGCAGGGGCTTTCCAAACGGCGCCGGAAGGCAGCTCCGCCTCCGGCCGCAAGGCCGCACCCGGACAGATGGGGGAGGGAAGGTCCGGGCGGGTCAGAAAACAGGACAGGCCGGCGCGCCAGGGTGACGCGCCGGCTTGCCGGTCAGCTCTTCAGGTTGATCATACGTTCCACCGCCCGGCGCGCAAGGCCGGCGACGGCGGGATCAACCGTGACTTCTTCTTTCATCTCGATCAGGGCATCGAGGATCTTGGACAGGGTGATGCGCTTCATGTGCGGGCACAGGTTGCAGGGGCGGATATAGTCCACGCCCGGCGTCTCGCTCGCCACATTGTCCGCCATGGAGCATTCGGTGATCATCATCACCTTGGCGGGCTTCTTTTCCTTCACCCAGTCGATCATGTGCTTGGTCGAGCCGGCAAAGTCGGCCTCGTCCACCACTTCCGGCGGGCATTCCGGATGGGCAATGATCTTCACGTCCGGATCGATCTTACGGTAGTCGCGCAGCTCCTGCGCGGTGAAGCGCTCATGCACCTCGCAGGCGCCATCCCAGACCAGCACTTCCACGTTGGTCTTGCGGGCGACGTTGGCGGCCAGATACTTGTCCGGGATCAGGAACACGCGGTCCACGCCAAGGCTTTCCACCACCTGCACGGCGTTGGACGAGGTGCAGCAGATGTCGCACTCGGCCTTCACGGCGGCAGAGGTGTTCACATAGGTGATGATCGGCACGCCGGGATTGCGCTCGCGCAGGGCACGCACATCTTCAGCAGTGATGGACTCGGCCAGCGAGCAGCCGGCGCGGCTGTCGGGGATCAGCACCGTCTTCGACGGATTGAGGATCTTGGAGGTCTCGGCCATGAAATGCACGCCGCACTGGACGATCACGTCCGCACTGGTGCGGGTTGCCTCGATGGCCAGCTGCAGGCTGTCGCCCACCACATCCGCCACGCCGTGATAGATATCCGGCGTCATGTAGTTATGCGCCAGGATGACGGCGTTGCGCTCCTTCTTGAGCTTGTTGATCGCATGGATCGTCGGCGCAAGAGCGGGCCACTCGATGGCGGGGATGATGTGCTTGACCTTCTCGTAGATGGGCGCCGTCTCGCGCGCCACCTCTTCCGTATAGGCCAGGTCCGGACGGTTCACCGCACCATGACGGTCAATCGCCAGCTCCGCTGCAGGCCTGACCTCGCAGGCGGAACGTGAGGAAATCAGCGTGGTAGCCATAGGGCCGTACTCCCTTTGGAGCTCAGATCTATTATGCTCATTTTGAGCATATGGCCGGTAAAAGAAAACGGGACTGACCGCCCCTTGCCTGCCACCGTCTTTTGCTCTTCCTGAGCTTATATAGTCCTGCCCGCAGACCAAATCCACACTTTCTGCAGAAAAGTGTCATATTTTTGAAAAGATGATATTTTCCAGAGGCTTGTTTGTGTGCTGGCAATGGGTTGCGGATTGGAGGCGAGGCCGTTCCAAAACAAAGCCCCTGTTCAAACGGCCCATAAGAAGCTCTCATCCCTGCATCACAAACATTCACTTGAGTGACAAAGGCGCAGGCGCATAGTAGCGGGCGAGGGGCTCATCACACGGCCCGGAGTGTGTGAATCGGAGAAACCGGGCATGTCCGCAGCTTCAACGCCTGCAAGGGCCAATATTCCGCTGATCATCATCTGCGGCTGTGCCATTGCGCTTCTGTCCTTCGGGCCGCGCTCGACCATGGGCATGTTCTTCCAGCCGATGACCGAAGCGCGCGACTGGTCGCGGGAGATCTTCTCGCTGGCCATCGCCATCCAGAACCTGATGTGGGGCATCGGCCAGCCGGTGGCGGGCATGTTTGCCGACCGGTTCGGCACGTGGAAGACGATTGCCCTTGGCGCGGTGTTCTATGGCTCGGGCCTGTGGCTGATGGCGGACGCCACCTCGCCGGTGGCGCTGCACATGACCGGCGGCGTGCTGATCGGCCTTGGCATTGCCTTCTCCAGTTTCTCCATGGTGCTCGCCGCCTTTGCCCGCACGGTGACGCCGGAAAAGCGCTCCCTCGCCTTTGGTGTCGGCACGGCCTCCGGTTCGCTGGGCCAGTTTCTGTTTGCGCCGCTGGGGGCCGGGCTGATTGCCGAAATCGGCTGGCACAACACGCTACTGGCCTTCTCCGGCCTGATGGCGCTTCTCCCGCTGCTCGCCATCGCCCTGCGCGGCAAGCCGGATGCAGCCGCCTATGCCGGGACAAGCGCCGACCAGAACCTGGGTCAGGCCATTTCAGAAGCCTTCAGGACACGCGGCTATCTGCTGCTGACGCTGGGCTTCTTCGTCTGCGGCTTCCATGTGGCTTTCATCACCGTGCATCTGCCGCCCTACATCTCCGACCTTGGACTTGAGGCACGCTGGGGCGGCTATGCCATCGCCCTCATCGGCCTGTGCAATGTCTTTGGATCGCTGGCGTCGGGCTATATCGGCACGCGCCATTCCAAGCCGCATTTCCTGTCGCTGATCTACTTTGCCCGTGCGGTCGCCATCACCCTGTTCCTCATGGCCCCGGCCTCACCGGCCTCGGTGCTGATCTTCTCGGCGGCCATGGGCTTTCTGTGGCTGTCCACCGTGCCGCCCACGTCCGGCCTTGTGGCGGTCATGTTCGGCCCGCGCTACATGGCAACGCTCTTCGGTTTCGTCTTCCTGTCGCACCAGCTCGGCTCGTTCCTCGGTGTCTGGCTGGGCGGCAAGCTCTATGACGAGCTGGGCTCCTATGATGCGGTCTGGTGGCTCGGCATCGCCCTCGGCCTTCTCGCGGCCATCGTCCACTGGCCGATCCGCGAACAACCCGTCGCCCGCCTCGCTGCGGCGGAGTGAGTGATCTGCACCTCTACCTCTCCATCGTCATCCCGGGCGCGCCTACGCGATCCGGGATGACGATGGAGAGGATGTGCCTTTGTCTCTCTTGCCTCACCGCCCGCCAACCCTGAGCCCCGGGGCGGGACGTTCCTTCAGGATTTCGCGGCGGAAGCGGAAGAGGGCGGCGGGGCGGCCGCCGGTGGCGGTGGAGGTGGCGCCGGTGGGCTCCACCAGCTCGGCGTTTTCCACGAGGCGGCGGAAGTTCTGCTTGTGCAGGTGCCGCCCGAAGATCGCTTCCACCGTCTGCTGCAATTCGGTGAGGGTGAAGGTGTCGGGCATCAGCTCGAAGATCACCGGGCGGTATTTCAGCTTGCCGCGCAGGCGCGAGAGGGCAGTGGCCAGCACCCGGCGGTGATCGAAACGCATGGGGCGGCCGAATTTCGGCAGATCCGGGCAGGCCAGCGCCTCGGGCCGCCCGTCACGCAGGGCCTCCTGCACAAGCCCGGCGCCATAGATCAGTTCATAGCGGTCGAGCGCCCGCTCCTCGTCCCAGCTGCCTTCATCCTCGCCAAAGGCAAGGCGGATGCGCTCGGCCCGGCCAAGGCCGCTGTGTGGCGCTTCCGGCGGCATGCGGCCGGAGGCAGCGTGCAGCGCGGGCAGAAGATCGCGGTCGAGCATCGCAGGCCGCCCGTCACGCCAGTCTTCCCAGGGGAAATAGTCATACCAGGACCGCCAGGACGAATGATGCTGCGACAGCACATCCTCGCTGTCCGCGCTCTTGCGGGTGAGGGCGAGATAGCCGACGGACACCACATGCGGGCCGCTGTCGCCGCTGGTCATGTGGCGGCCCCGGTCGCCGAAGGTGTACAGCTGCTCCACATAGCCGATGGTGAGGGCGGTCTGTTCCTCCACCCAGGTGCGCAACCCGCTTTCAAAGGTGCGGTGATGCAGCGGATCGAAAGGGCCGAAGGGCAGGCCCTCGGCCTCGTCCTCTCCGCCACCGGCAAAGGTGACGACCTGCGGCACGCCCTCGCGCACGGCAACGATCACGGCATTCAGGCCGATCTCGATGGTTGCCGTGGTCTGGTTCATCCGCGCCCGCTCCTTCAGGCCAGAGGCATTTCGAAGGGCGTGCCCTCGAAGGCATCAGCCCCGCGGCCGATGGCCCGGATCGCCTCGATCATGCGCCCGTCGCGGGCAAGCATGCGGTCGGCAATCGCCACCAGCCTGGCATTGGGCGTTGCGGAGGGGGCACGGGCGCGCAGAACCGAGGCAAGCTCCGCCTCATCCGCATCCGGCGTCAGCGCACAGGCGGTGATGAAGGCGCCCGCCGTAGACCGGCTGATTCCCGCCCAGCAATGGATGACCAGCGGGGCGGCCTTGTCCCAGTCCTGCACGAAGTCCAGAAGCGAGCTCACATGCGCTTCGCCGGGCGGCACGAGGCCTTCCACCGGGTCCACGATGTCGTTGAAGCCAAGGAACAGGTGATTGTCCGCCGCAATGGACTGGGGCCGTTCCACCGGCGTGCCGGCATTGATCAGGCTGACCATGCGGGTGGCGCCCGTCCACTCCACCGTTTCCTTGAGGCGGGAAAGAGAAGACACGTAAAGCATCAATTGGTCATCCTGAAACTGTGTCTTTGAAGAGTAACCTTTTTACACCCCTGCGTCACCGCCCGCGCGCAGCCTTCTGCGGCGTGTTTGCGGCAAGGGCGGCTATGGCCTCGAAGCGTTCGGTGAAGGCAATCTGGGCGGCAGCTGCGGGCATCGGTTCAAGGCCAAGGCGCGGAGCATTGGCCGGGCCGGTGCCGAAGCCCTTGGGCCGTCCGAAGATCTTGCCTGCCTCCTCATCACCGAATCCTGCCAGTTCCACCGCCTCGAAGTAAGCGCAGATGATATCGGCCTTCTTCGCCAGTTTCTTGACAGCCTCCGGCAGCTTGCCCGGCAGGCCGAAACGCCTGTGGATGGCTTCCTGCAGACGGCCTTCCACCAGCTTGTAGTCGCCGCCCATCACCGCCTTGAAGGGGGAGATCATGTCGCCGATCACATATTCCGGCGCATCGTGCAAAAGCACGGCCAGCCGCCACTGCGGCGTCAGGTCCGGCTTCAGCTGCAGGGCGATGTCTTCCACCACGAGGCTGTGCTGGGCGACGGAAAAGGCGTGGTCGCCGTGCGTCTGGCCGTTCCAGCGGGCGACACGGGCAAGGCCGTGGGCAATGTCGGACAGTTCCACATCCAGCGGCGAAGGGTCCAGCAGGTCGAGCCTGCGGCCGGAAAGCATGCGCTGCCAGGCGCGGGGCGGAAGTTCGGGGCGGTCGGCAGCCATGGATGCTCCGTCAGTCTTGGGCCATCAGTCTTGGGCCGGTGCGGCGAAAGGGTTGAAGGGCTGATCAGGCGCTGTCCGTGCCTGCGCCGCTGCCGCTTTCGGGCCAGGTGAAACGCGCCCAACCGGGCAGCGTCACATCAAGCGCCGTTCCGGCAGCGGTCAGCTGGACGCCCTTGTCGAGGGCCGCCTTCACCTTGTCAAGCCGCAGCAGCGCCAGTCCCCGGCCGCCTGAGGAGGATCCAAGCGTGCCCACCTCCTGCTCCCCGGCCAGCACCGGGCTGCCCATGGCGGGCAGGGCCTCTGCTGCTTCCACCATGACGAAGCGCTTGCGGGCCGTGGAGCGGTGCTCCATGCGCGAGACGATCTCCTGCCCCACGTAGCAGCCCTTGCGGAAGGAGACGCCGTTCAGCTGGTCCATGTCCGCGTCATGGGGGAAGATCTCGCCATAGGCAAAGTCGCTTTCGGCCTCCGGCACGCCAAGGCCGATGCGGTGGGCATGCCAATCTGCGGGCTCTGCCGCCTGCAAGCCGAGGCCTTCCAGAATGCCTGCCAGCCCCTTCGGCCCGGCAACCCGCAGCCCCAGCGCGGCAAGGCGCGGGTCGCTCGCGGCCAGAACATCCGGCGCCAGTGGCATAGCGGGCAGGGCACCGCCGAAGGCCACCGCCACCTCGTGGGTGCTGGTGCTATCCTCCAGCGTCACCTTGGCGCGAAGCCGGTAGAAACCGAGCCGCTTCACAAGCGCTGCCACCTGCGAGGCCGGCGTGTCGAGCAGGAAGCCATCCGCATCCTTCAGCACCAGAAAATCGAACAGGATCTTGCCCTGCGGTGTCAGCAAGGCGGCAAAGGCTGCTTCGCCCGTGGTCAGGCCTTCCACGTCGCGGGTCAGCAGGTTCTGCAGGAAATGCGTGGCTTCCGGCCCGCTCACCCGCACGAGGCCTCGGTCAGGCAGAAGGGCAAAACGGGCAGCGGACATGAAGGCCTCCAGTGAAACTGCGTATATCTCTCCCGTTGAGATAGCCCCGCGCCTGCCCGGCGGCAAGGCGCGGCGTTGCCGGGCAGGCTCTTTCCCGAAAAGCCTGTGGACCCGTGCGCCCTGCCAATCGTATAAGCGCGCCAGAAAAAGCCGTGCGCCAAGGCCCGCGCCGAAGATGGAAGAGGAGTCATCAATGTCTGCTGCCCATGATCTCATTCTCACCGGCGCGACGATCGTCAATCAGGACGGCACGGCCATCCGTGATGTGGCCGTGCGCGGCGGGCGCATTTCCGCCATCGGTGATCTGCGCAGCGAGACAGCGGCGGAAGTCATCGACTGCAAGGGCCTGACCATTCTGCCGGGCGTCATCGACACGCAGGTGCATTTCCGCGAGCCGGGCCTCACCCACAAGGAAGACCTTGAAACCGGTTCCCGCGCCGCCGTCATGGGCGGTGTGACGGCGGTGTTCGAGATGCCGAACACCAACCCGAACACCACCACGGCCGAAACGCTGGCGGCAAAGGTGGCGGCCGGCCATCACCGCATGCACTGCGACTTTGCCTTCTTCGTCGGCGGCACGGCGGAAAACATCGAAGAAATTCCGATGCTGGAAAAGCTGCCGGGCGCAGCCGGCATCAAGGTCTTCATCGGCTCGTCAACCGGCAACCTGCTGGTGGAGGATGACGAGAACCTGGCAAAGATCCTGAAGAAGATCACCCGCCGCGCCTCGTTCCACTGCGAGGACGAAATGCGCCTGCGCGACCGGATGAACCTGCGCGTGCCGGGTGATCCCCGTTCGCACCCGGTCTGGCGCGATGAAACGGCGGCGCTGCTGGCCACCCAGCGCCTCGTGACGCTGGCCCGCCGCCTCGGCAAGCGGGTGCATGTGCTGCATATTTCCACCGGCGACGAGATGGAATATCTGGCGGATCACCGTGATGTGGCCAGCACGGAAGTGACGCCGCATCACCTGACGCTGTTTGCCCCGGACTGCTACGAGCGGCTTGGCACCTATACCCAGATGAACCCGCCGGTGCGTGATCTATCGCATCAGAAGCGCCTGTGGTGGGGCGTCAATCAGGGTGTTGCCGATATTCTCGGCTCCGACCATGCCCCGCACACCCGCGAGGAAAAGGACCACGCCTATCCGGGCTCCCATTCCGGCATGACCGGCGTGCAGACGCTGGTGCCGACCATGCTCGATCACGTCAATGCCGGGCGGCTGACGCTGGAGCGTTTCGTCGACATGACCAGCGCCGGCCCCGCCCGCCTGTTCAACATGGCGCGCAAGGGCCGCATTGCCGTTGGCTATGACGCCGATTTCACCATCGTCGACATGAAGCGCAAGGAAACCATCCGCAACGAGTGGATCGCCTCCCGCGTGGGCTGGACGCCCTATGACGGCGTGGAAGTCACCGGCTGGCCCGTCGGCACCTTCGTGCGCGGCCACAAGGTGATGTGGCAGGGCGAGCTGAGCACTCCCTCACAGGGCGAAACCGTCCACTTCCAGGACGCCCTCCAGCCGCAGGGCTGAGGGAAGTAGCCCGAGCTGTCAGGCTGGCAGGGCGGGGTGGCGGTCTGGCCTTTACGGCACGGCGTTTCAGCCCCCCTCCCCCTGGTGGGGAGGGGTTAGGGGTGGGGGGAAGGGCCTTTCCGGCTGGCAGAGTATTCATAAATTTCACACAGCTGCTCCTCCTGATGCTTTTTCAGGTATCTGACTGTTTTTCATGTCGTTTTCGGCTCAGAGCCTCCCACCCCTTACCCCTCCCCACGAGGGGGAGGGGGGCGGAGACGTTCAGCCGCGAACCAGGTGCATCACTTCGGGCGGTTGATGCATAGAAGCCTGCGGCCGCGCCGTTCGCGTGCCTCTCCCTCTTCAAATCCGGCGAAAATGTGACGGGCGCCACAGCGGGTTCAGGGTTAAGCTTCTATGACCGGAACCGGTCAAATTCGCATACTTCGGTAACCCTGTTCCCTAACCCTAAGTACACGGAGCGTGGGTAAGGTGAGTGCGGGCTGACGGGTATGGCGTAGATGAGGCTCGCATGGTGATGGAGACGGCAACAGGATTGGTGGACGGCGGAGCGATGCGCGAGCGCATCTGGCGCGTGGCGCTGATGACGGGCTGTGCTCTTGCCATGATGCATTTCGCAGTTCCGCAGGCGAGAGCCGAAGGCCCGGCCGTGCTGAAGCAGATCGCGGGGCTGGCGAAGCCTGCCGAAGCCAGCATGACCGCCGGTGCAGCGGAAACGCTGCAGGGGGCCGTTGAGATCAGCGATCCCGAGCATCCGATGCAGATCGTCGTGTCCTTGCGCGAGCAGAACCTCAAGGTCTATCGCGGGCTGGAGCTTGTCACCTCCACGCCGGTCTCCTCCGGCAAGACCGGGCACAGCACGCCGACGGGTGTGTTCTCCATTCTCGAAAAGCGCCGCAAGCACTTTTCCAATCTCTATGACAACGCGCCGATGCCCTATATGCAGCGGCTGACCTGGTCCGGCATCGCCCTGCATGAAGGCAAGCTGCCCGGCTATCCGGCCTCGCACGGCTGTGTGCGCATGCCCATGCGCTTTGCGCAGGACCTCTTCACCATGACCCGGCACGGCATGCATGTGGTGATCACCGATGGTGAAGCCTTGCCCGCCGCGATTGCCCATTCCGCGCTGCCGCAGCCCTATCAGCCGGGTACGGCGGTGGCGAGCCTGGATGAGGCCATCCTGCCGGAAGGGCAGGGGCTGCGCGGTTCCATCATGACGGACAGCGGCACGGGATCGATCGTCACCGGCTCCATCGAGCCTCAGACACCGGCGCAGGGCGCTGCTGCGGCCGATTTCGGTACGCCGCTGCGCATGATCATCCTGCCCCGCCCCTCGGGCCGGGAAATCCACGACCTGCAGGCCATGCTGAACCGGCTCGGTTTCGAGGCGGGCCCCGTCGATGGGGTCATGGGCCGCAAGACGCGGGAAGCAATCCGTCTGTTCCAGCAAGGCTACGAGCTGCCGGTCACCGGCAATTACAGCCTCAGCTTGTTGAAGCGGGTCTACCGCGAGGCGGGCGAGGATCTGCCTCTGAACGCGGAACTGCGCATCCGGGCGAAGTTCAAGGACATCTATCAGGCAGGCGTCACCCTGAAGGATCCGAAGGCGCCCATCGGCACCGTCATCTTCACCGCGCTGGGCTTCAAGCCCGGAGACAGCGAAACCGGCTGGATGGCCGTGGTGGCGGAAGAGGCCGAAGGCATGACGCCGGCGCGCATTCTCGACCGGATCGACATGCCCGCCAATGTGCGCAAGGAGGTTGGCGCCATGCTGACGCCGGGCTCCTCGCTCATCGTCACGGACCGGTCGTTCCTGCGCAACACCGGCCTTGGCACCGACTTCGTGGTGACGACGGCGAAGTGATCCGCCGGAACGGCCGGCTGGCCGTTCCTACCGTCATGTCCCGGCCGTCATGTCTCTGTCGCGTGTCTGCAGTATCGCTCCCCCTCAGGTTCTTATCCGGCGGAAGAATCGCCGGTGGGCAGTCCCTGAGGGAGCGAACAATGCCGGTGAGCACGCTTGAAGCATCGAAAGCCAGACTGAAGAAGGCCGTCCACCGGTCCAGCGCCACGTCCCGCGAGGGCTTTCTGGAGCGCATGTTCACCTTCGCCTTCAAGGGGCTGGTCTATCCGCAGATCTGGGAAGACCCGGATGTGGATCTGGAGGCGCTGCAGCTCAAGCCGCATTCGCGCATGGTCACCATCGCCTCCGGCGGCTGCAACGTCATGTCCTATCTGACGGCCGATCCGGCGGCGATCACGGCGGTGGATCTCAACCGGGCCCATGTGGCGCTGGGCCGGCTGAAGCTGGCTGCCGCGCAGCACCTGCCGAACCATGACAGCTTCTATCGCTTCTTCGGCGAAGCGGACGAGAAGGCGAACATCGCCGCCTACGAGCGCTTCCTGCGTGACAAGCTGGATGCGGAAACCCGCAGCTATTGGGAAGGCCGTGGCATCAGCGGGCTTGGCCGCCGCCGCATCACCCTGTTCTCGCGGGATCTCTATCACCACGGTCTGCTGGGCTATTTCATCGGCGTGGGCCATTTCGTCGCCCGCCTCTATGGCATCGACCCGAAGCATTTCGTCCGCGCCCGCACGCTGGATGAGCAGCGCAGCTATTTCGAGACGGCGCTGGCGCCCCTGTTCGACAAGCGGCTGGTGCGCTGGGCAACCTCCAAGAAGATGTCGCTCTACGGCCTCGGCATTCCGCCCGCCCAGTATGAGGCGCTGGTTTCCGCCAGCCCGACGGGCGACATGTCCGATGTGTTGAAGCAGCGGCTGCAGAAGCTTGCCTGTGATTTCTCGCTCTCGGACAACTATTTCGCCTGGCAGGCCTTCAACCGGGGCTATGCGCCGCAGGGCGGGGATGAGAGCACGGGTGCCTCCGGTCCGCTGCCGCCCTATCTGAAGCGCGAGCATTTCGATGCCATCCGCGAGCGGGCCTCCCGCGTCGAGGTGGTCAACCGCAGCTTCACCGAACATCTGGAAGGCGAAGTTCCGGCCACACTCGACGCCTATGTCCTGCTCGATGCGCAGGACTGGATGACCGACGAGCAGCTGAACGCTCTGTGGACCCAGATCACCCGCACCGCCCGCCCCGGCGCCCGCGTCATCTTCCGCACCGCCGCAGAGCCGACGCTCCTGCCGGGCCGCGTGCACGATGCCATTCTGGACCGCTGGACCTATGAGGCGGAGAAGAGCCTTGAGCTGGGCCGCCGCGACCGTTCCTCCATCTATGGCGGGTTCCATCTCTATGTCTTCAATGGATGAACCCCGCAGCCAGAGCGGCGCCTCCGCTGCGCTGATGGACAGCGTGTACCGCAACCAGCGGCACATCTATGACCTGACGCGCAAATATTACCTTCTGGGCCGCGACCGGCTGATCGCCCGGCTGGTGCCGCCTGCAGGTGGTTCCGTGCTGGAACTGGGCTGCGGCACGGGCCGCAACCTGATCGAGGCGGCGCGGCTCTATCCCGACGCCCGGTTCTACGGCCTCGACATTTCGCGCGAGATGTTGGCAACGGCAGACGCGAATATCCGCCGCGCCGGGTTGGAGGACCGTATCCGGCTCGCCTGCGGCGATGCTTCGGACTTTGATGCAGAAGCCCTGTTTGGCCGGGACAGCTTCGACCGGGTGTTCATGTCCTACACCCTGTCGATGATCCCGCCCTGGCGCGAGGCGATGGCAGCAGGCTTTGCGGCGCTGGCGCCGGGTGGGCAACTGTCGGTGGTGGATTTCGGCCAGCAGGAGCGTCTGCCGGGCCTCTTCCGCCGCCTGCTGCATGCCTGGCTGGCGAAATTCCACGTCACGCCACGGGCGGATCTGTCCGGCGCCGTGGAGGCTCTTGCCGGGCAGCACAAGGCGCGCTTTGAGGCCGGTTCGCTCTATCGCGGTTATTCGGTCTGGGCGGAAGTCACCCGCGTTTGAACGGCCACAGCAGGAGTTTGTCCAACTCCCGATAAGCCTTGCTCACCGGGAGCTGGTTTCATTCGCCTGCGACGAAATAATGCAGCGTGCCGTCCGGACCAATGCCGACACGGTAGAACAGCCAAGCGCCGTAAGCGTCCATTTCCGCGAAATCGGCGGCGGTGACAATACGGTACATCTCCACCTTCTGCTCCGGTGTCAGCTTGTCGAAGGGGTAGCGGGCGAAATAGGGCCAGATGTACATTTCCTGCGGGGTTCCGGCGTCCACATGCACCCAGCCCGCTTCCATCACGTCCAGAAGGATCGCCAGGATTTCCTGGCCCTGCCCATCGCCGGAACTGTGCTTCAGGAACTCGATCGGGTCACCGATTTCCGCGAGGGACAGGGTCGGCATCATCTCGTTGCCTTCGAGCACCATGCGCATGCGCTCGACGTCGCCGCTGCGGGCCGCTTCCATCAACTGGTCCCGCATGCGGGCGACAGGCGCCGGCAGGCCCTCGGGTCCGTAATGCACCTCGGGGACAGGGAGCAGGTTCTGCGGAGAGACTTCAGAAGACTGCCCTTCTTCCGGGCTTTCGATGCCCTCGGCCGGATCAGCCTCATCCATGGGGCCGCCCGCATCATCCGCGCCGGCCTCATCGGGGATTGGGGGCAAGAGATCTTCCGGCGGAATGGCCGGGTTACCGGAGGCATTCTGCTCCGACGGGGTGACCAGGATCGTCTCGGTTCTCACGGTCGCAGCTTCCGCAGCCGGAAGCAGCAGGAGTGCAAAACAGAGGGTGGCAATGCAGTTGCGCAGCATGGTCAGACTCAGCCGGGAAGATTTTCAACGACTATACGCAGCCGCAGCGGAAAGGCCATTCAAAAGAGCCTGCGCGCTTGGCATCCTGTCCTCCTTTCGTTAAACCGCAGGCACATGTGCCATTTTTGCCAGAGTTTTCCTGCATGACGCCATCGCTTTCATATGCACTGCTTGGACTGGCAATTGGCGTGATGACCAGCGCTCCCGTCGGGCCCGTGAACATCATGGCGCTGCGAAGGGCCCTTCACCGGGGCTTCCGGTCTGGCTTTCTCGTCGGTCTTGGGGCCGTTGCGGCAGACACGCTGTTCGCCGCCGCCGCACTTTTCGGCATTTCGGTTGTGGCCGAGTTCGTCGAACTGCACGAGACGGCCATCAAGCTGGTGGGGGCGAGCGTTCTGGTCGTATTTGGCATTGCGGTGCTGCGCAGCCATCCGCACATGGATACGCAGAAAAGCAAATTCGATCACACCCTGCTGCGTGATGCCCTGGCTGCCTTTGTCATGACAATCACCAATCCGGGTGCGATCCTGGGGTTTCTGGCGATCTTCGGCAGTCTTGGCGACTGGGCTCCGCAGCCGGGCAGGCATCTGGATGCACTGAGCATGATCTGCGGTGTGGCGGCGGGGGCTTGCCTGTGGTGGGCCGTCGTGGCCGGAGGGGCAAGCGCGCTGCGTGATCGCTTTACAGACCGCTGGCTTGAAATGGTGAACCGGGCCGCCGGTGCCGTGCTGATTCTCTTTGCGGCCGGAATCCTTGTCAGCCTGCTGGGCGTATTCTGAGCGTAACGGGCTGGAAAAGGCTGATCAGAGGATCAAAAAAGATCATTGGGGGAGCGCAGGGGCCGTGTCTCGCGCTCCGCCGTTCGCCGGCGTCACTGAAGGACGCGATTGACCGAATAGTCACCGCGCAGAATACGCTCCGGCAGGCCTTCTGCCAGCTTGGCAACTGCATCTTCGCCGTAAGTGGAAACAAGATC
The DNA here is from genome assembly GCF_054073275.1 of Pannonibacter sp. Q-1. Taxonomy (NCBI): domain Bacteria; kingdom Pseudomonadati; phylum Pseudomonadota; class Alphaproteobacteria; order Hyphomicrobiales; family Stappiaceae; genus Pannonibacter; species Pannonibacter sp. Q-1. Next base: position 345,209 of record NZ_JBSXNB010000001.1, on the reverse strand, counting down.
GGCAAGCGCAGTAAACATGGCTGCGTGGGCAACAGCATCCGTATCAACGCCGCAGGCAATCGCCTCGGACCATGCATCCTGAATGAAACCAAGCGCAGCACGGCGAATATCGTCGTCTTCAAGGTATTGGACGTCCGCAGACATCTCGCTGAATTCGTCGTTGGTCATGCTGTCCCTTAGGTCTTTGCCGCTTTCGCTTCGGATGAGTCGGTGCCGTTCCCCGAATCTGCGAAGACCTTACCATGGGAAGACTACGCGGGAAGCGAGTGTGAAGGCCTTCTTAACGTCCACCCACAAATTATACGTGGAGGGTTAAGCCTTTGGTAACGGAGCGCGGCTAGCGCGCATAACGGGCCGCAACATCGCGGCTCAGCTTCTCGCCTTCCTGGACATAGGCGTTCATGGCAGCCCGTGCAGCGGGCGTACAGCTTTGATACACCGAAGAAAATCCGCGATAGCCGAGGTTGAAGCGCTCGATGTGGCGGCGCTTGCGCACTTCCCCCTGCATTTCGGCTGCCAGCAGGTCTTCCATCCGCTCCCGCCAGCTTGGCGCATCATCGCGTCCGCACAGGGGGCGCAGGAAATGCAGAGCGCCGAGGATTTCCGACAGGCGGAGCAACTGGCGTTCATAAGGGGCTTCGGACAGCGGATCCTGCGCGCGAACCGGCAAAGCCGCGAGCATCAGGACAGCCGCTGCAAGGCCGGCAAGGGCTCTTATGGTCATGCGGCGCCGGGCGCTGGTGTGTGTGCTGGAGTCCATTGGGTCCCTGCCTGTCCGGCAGGATAATGGGCTGCAAGGACCGGCGGTGCAAGGCCGCGGTTGCCCCGTCAACAGGCCATCAGTTTCCGGATGCGTTCGGCAGTGCCGGGAGTCATTTCAAGGCTGCCGAGCGCGGAGAGCGGCTTGAAACAGGCCTCTGCCGCATCATCGCCCGCGATGGGTTCGCCTGAAACATGTGCGCCCATGAAGATGGTCAGATGAAACCGGGCCCGAATCGCCCCGCTTTCGTCCCGGCTGTCGATGGTAAGCGTTCCGGCCGGCTCTCCCAGCTCTGCGGTGACGCCGGTTTCCTCCAGAAGTTCGCGCTGTGCCGCCTGCAGAGGAGTCTCACCAGCCTCCAGCTTGCCGCCCGGCAGGCTCCAGCATCCTGCATAGGGCGCCTTGCCCCGCCGGATGATCAGAACGTCCCCATTCCTGTGGCAGAGGATGCTGACGCCGGGAACAAGTGGAGGAGGAGGGAGCGTCCCGGACATGGTTCAGGCAAACCGGCTTCAGGCAAACAGGGCGTCGATTTCCGCCTGCGCTTCCGAGCCTTCGTGGGCGGGGACATCCTGCGCGCTGATATGGCCGTGGATGACGCCGCTGGCCATGGCGATCAGCGGCTTGATCTCGTTTGTCGCCTTCTCCGCCAGCTCAAAGGCGACCTCCGACGGTGACACAGCGCTGCGAATCATGTCCTGCGAATTCAGCACCGCCGAATTGATTCCGGAAACGAGCGTTTCCAGATGCGCGCGCAGACGCACGGGGGCGGCATGATAGGCCTCAATGGCCAGCTGGCGTTCGGAGAAACTGGAGTTCTCAAAATGGGTCTCGTAGTCCGCCGGGCTCCAGGCGAGCACGTCCTCGGCGCATTCCGGCATGGCCGGGAGCATTTCGAGCAGCATCACCACTTCGTTGAAGTGGTTCAGATAGTCGGTTGCAAGGCCAGTCGCCGGGTTGATATTGGCTTTGACAAGCCGCTCGGCGGACAGATCGCCGGTGCCCAGCACTGGATCCTCCTGCGTCATGCCATCCCCCCGGTTGAACTCTACTTCTCCCGAACCTAACCTGCCTTTGTTGCCAAAGAACTAATCAGATCACTGCAAGGATTTTCATGTGCGGACGCTTCACCCTGACGTCATCCCCGCAAGCGCTGGAGCAGCTGTTTGACTACCGGGACCGGCCGGACTTTCCGCCGCGCTACAATATTGCCCCCACCCAGCCGGTTGCCACCGTCCGGCATGAGCATGGCCAGCGGCGGTTCGCGCTGGTGCGCTGGGGATTGATTCCCGGCTGGGTGAAAGATCCGGCCAGCTTTACCCTCCTGGTCAATGCAAGGGCGGAGACGGCAGCGGAAAAGCCTTCGTTCCGTGCGGCCATGCGCCATCACCGCTGCCTCGTGCCGATGGACGGCTTTTACGAATGGCGGCGGACAGGCGGGCAAAAGCAGCCCTTCTTCATCCGGCCTGCGGGCGGTGGGTTGATGGCGGTGGCCGGGCTGTGGGACACATGGTCCGATCCGTCGGGCGGCGAGATCGACACCGGCGCCCTGCTGACCGTGCCTGCCAACCGCGCCATGCAGGCCGTGCACGACCGCATGCCGGCCATTCTTTTCGAACAGGATTTCGACGCCTGGCTGGATACGGGGCAGGTGAGGGCGGAGGAAGCGCGCCGCCTGCTGCGGCCGGTGGCGGATGACTATCTGGAGTTCATCCCCGTATCGTCCCGCGTCAACAGTGCCGCGCAGGATGATCCGGGGCTGACCGAGCGGGCCGCCGGGGCGGCGCCCGATGCTGCCTCTGAAAAAGCTCCGAAAACCCGTCCCGCCCGTAGAAAGGCGCAAGAAGACGGTGGCAATTCCGGTCAGCTTGATCTTTTCTAGGAAGATTGCCGTTTTCTGCGGCGGCCTAAACGGAAATGTAAATGCCTTCGCGTTAGCTTTGCTCTACCAGACATGGAAGGGAGCCAGATGCGGGCCGCGTTGAATGATCACCTGGCTGAAGTGCCGGAGCCCATGGCTGCCCGCCTGGTGCGCCCGATGCGTCGGGATGATCTTCCGGTCGTCGCTGGGCTCTTTGGCCGTGTGTTCCGGCCCTCCGGGGTCAGGGATGCGGCCGCGCTCGAAGCCTATCTCGGCGAATTGCTGTTCGGCAGCCCATCCTACAGCGAGGCATCCGGCAGCCTCGTGCATGACCATCCCTGTTCCGGCATCAAGGCGGCGGTGCTCGCCATTCCCATGGCCTTCAGCGTCGAGGGGCGGCCTGTCACGGCGCGGCTTTTGTGCTCCTTCATGTCGGAAGGGCGGGAGGGGCAGTCGGGCGCCGCGCGGATTGCGCGCTGCTTGAGGGCCAGCACACAGGATCTCCTTCTGTCCGACAGCGCCTCGCCGCTCAGCGCCAGCCACTGGATTGCCGGTGGCGGTCAGGTGCTGACGACGCAGAGCCTGGCATGGCGGCGGGTGATGCGGCCCGCCTCGGCAGCCCGGTTGATCGCTGGTCAGAGCCTGCCGCGTCTGCGTCCCTTGCTGGGGTTGCTGCCTTGTGGTGCGGTTGATGCTCTTGCCCGGCGGCTGAAGCCTGCGCTTATCCCGGAAGAGCTGACCGGGCTTGGTGTGGAAGAAACGGATGCTGCCGGTTTCCTGCAGGCCGCAAGACCGCTGCTTGCCCGCTTCCCGGTTCATCCCCTGTGGCCGGATGAAGAGTTTGCCTGGCTGACCGGCCTTGCCGCCCGGAACCTTGCGCTCGGAACCTTGCGCTTTGCCCTGGCCAAAGATGGCAAGGGCAGCTTTGCGGCTCTGGCCTGGTACAGCGATGGGCGCAGGGCAACGGTTCTGCATCTGCTGACAGAAGAGGGCCGGGAGCTCGACGCCGCGGCCGCCATGCTGGCCGCCTTCGAGGCTGAGGGTCTGACAATGGCCGAGGGCATGGCAAAACCCAGCCTGATGCGCGCGCTTCTTTCCCAGCGCTGGATCAGCTTTTCCCCGCGCGGCCTGTTCTGCATTGGCAGCCGGTTTGCCAGCGTCAATGACGCCGCGCGCCGCGGGGATCTTTATGCGGGCGGCTTTGCCTCCGAAAGCTGGAGCCGGCTGTTGACGGATCTTTGATCCGCTCCCCAGCATGGTGATTGCGCCTGTCCTTTTCGGGCGGAGAGCGGTAAGAGGCGATCAGAAATACCGCACGCAGGAAAGGGCTGACCATGGCCGAAGAAGAAGAGACCGCATCCTTCGACGAGGATGCGCTGGCCGGGGTCTATAACCGGGGCCTCGAGCTCGAAAAGGCCGGGGATCTGGATGGTGCGGAAGCCGCCTACCGGGAAGCCCTGACCATCGATCCGGCGGACCATTGCGGCGCCAGCGTGCGCCTGGCCGCCATGGGCCGGGACACGGCGCCCGATGCCATGCCGGAAGCCTATGTGGCGACGCTCTTCGACCAGCATGCAGATGTGTTCGAGGCCATTCTCGTCGATCAGCTCGGCTACTGCGTGCCGCTCCTGCTGCGCGAGCAGCTGCGCAGCCATGCGCCGGGGCCTTACAACACCGGGCTGGATCTGGGTTGCGGCACGGGGCTCACCGGTGAGGCGCTGGGCGATATCTGCGAGGTGATGACCGGCGTCGACCTGTCCGAAAAGATCGTCGAGATCGCCTTCGACCGGGAGGTCTATACCGACCTTTACGTCGGCGAGGCGGTCGCCTTTCTGGAGGAGTTCGAGGACGACGACGGCCAGCGCCCGGTCTATGACCTGATCGCGGCAACGGACGTCTTCCCCTATCTCGGCAAGGTCGAGCGGATTGTGGCAGCCGCCGCAGACCGGCTGAACCCGGGCGGCGTTCTCGGCTTCTCGACCGAGACCCTGCCGGACGAAGCGCTGGGCGGGAAGGACTATCTCGTCGGCCCGAAGCGGCGCTATGCCCATTCCCAGGGATATCTGACCCGCGTGCTCGAAGCGCATGGCTTCACCATTCTGGCCATGGACCCGATCACCGTGCGCCTGGAAGAAGGCGAGCCGGTGCCCGGCCATCTGGTGCTTGCCCGCCGGGGCTAAGAAAAGCCGGGCCGCATGGATCTGTTGCTAGCCCAGTTCGAGGGTCGTGATCCCGAACACACCATCCAGCCGGATGGCAGGGGCTGGACCGCAGCACATGCGGCTCGTCTCGAAGCCGGGGGCAAATCCGGCGTCTTCCAGAAAGCGGATGAAGTCTCCGGCCGTCTCCGGGACGTCGATATGGATGCCGCCCTCGCATCCTTCTGCGAGCGCTGTGAACAGGGATCCGGCAACGGCTGCATCTCCGGCGAAGAGCGGGCCGATCTTCCAGCCCTCGCGGCAGGGGCGCGCCACCCCATACCCACGCAAGGTGCTGCCCTCGAACGCGGCAAGCGCCCGGCGCGGCCGCGTCAGCCACTGGCTGAGAAACCCGGTTCTTGGCGCAGGGAAATATGCGCGGTCGAAGGCTTCGACGGCCGGCATGTCTGCGCTTTCCAGCGGGCGGATGCCGCCAGCTTTGTCCGCGTGGGCAGAGTGTCCGCTGTAGCGGATGGTCCTGTACTGTGAGACGAAGCCCATTGAGCGGTAATTCGCTTGCTGTTCCGGCACACCATCAAGCCCGATGGTCCGGCCCTCAAGGTGTCTGAGGCCGGCGTTCCAGACGGCTTTGCCATAGCCTTGCCCGCGAAAGTCCGGATGGCAGATGTAAAGCCCGATGAAGCCGAAGTCCTCACCATAGCGGACGGCCGAGATCCCGGCAGCCATTTCCCCTTCGGCGAAGGCGCCCAGGAAGCCGCCGACATCGGCGGCCTGAAACACCGCGGCATCGTCAAGGCCGGGGTTCCAGCCTTCGGCCTCAGCCCAGCCGATAAGCTGTTCCACTTCCGCCGTGGTGAGCTGGCGGATCACGGGGCCGGTCATTGTGCAGGCTCCGCTTCATGGGCAAAGCCAGCGAGCAGGCCGGAGAAGGGTTTGCGGGCCGGCGTCGAATAGGCTCCGCGCTTGCCGGTCGACAGACCCAGAGCGAGCAGTGCTTCGGCCTGCTTGACCGCTGCCCCCACGCCATCGATGACGGGCACCCTGAATTCCCGCTGCAGGGAAGCAGCCAGATCCGCCATGCCGGCGCAGCCCAGAACAATGGCTTCTGCGTGGTCTTCCCCAAGCGCACTTGAGATTTCGCTGCGCAGCCGGTCCACCGCATTGGAGGCGGGGTTTTCCAGCTCCAGCACGGGCACACCCGCAGCGCGCACGCGCACCCGCGAACTCATGCCGTAGCGATGCACAAGCTCCTCGACCGGAACGATGGACAGATACGACATCGTCACCACGGTGATGCGCCGGGCGACAAAGGAGGCAAGGCTGAGCGCTGCCTCGCAGATGCCGATCACCGGAATGGTGGCCAGAGCACGAGCGGCATCAAGGCCCGTATCATCGAAACAGGCAATCACGGCGGCAGCAGCGCCCTCACGTTCGCCCTCGCGGATGGCCGTCAGGACGCCGGGAATGGCCAGCACCTCGTCGTAATAGCCTTCGATCGAGGCGGGCCCCATGGCGGAGGTAACCGCGCAGATGTCGCTGGATGGTGCGGCGGCCCCCCGGGCGGCTTTGGCAATGGTCTGTGTCATCGATGCCGTGGTGTTGGGATTGATGACAAGAATACGCTGGTTGCTGATGGCCGTCATCCCTTGGTCCTGCGCCGGTTGAGCCAGACGATGACACCGAGCGCCGTGCCGATGACCGTCAGCGAGAACAGGGTGGTCACGGTGCCAAGGGCATAGAGTACAGGCGTCGTTACATTGGTGGTCATGGCATAGATTTCGAGCGGCAGCGTGTTGTAGGTGCCTGCCGTCATCAGGGTTCTTGCGAATTCGTCATAGGACAGCGTGAAGCCGAAGAGCCCGACGCCGGTGAGCATCGGCGCGATCATCGGCAGGACAACATGGCGGAACGTCTGCCAGGACGAGGCGCCAAGGTCGCGCGCCGCTTCTTCGTAGGAGGGGGAAAAGCGGTTGAAGACGGCGAACATGATCAGAACACCGAAGGGCAATGTCCAGGTCAGGTGCGCCCCGAAGGCCGAGCCGTACCAGGAGGGGCGCAGGCCAAGCTGCTGGAACATGACCCCGATCCCGAGCGAGACGACGATGGACGGCACGACGAGGCTGGCGACCGAGAGATAGAACAATGGCGTTGCACCGGAAAACCTGCGCCGGAAGGCAAGTCCGGCCAGCAGGGAGACAAGCACCGTCACGCTCATCACCATCAGCCCGAGCGAGAAGGAGCGGCGGAACGAGCCGCCGAAATCACCGACGGCCTGCTGCTGGGTGAGGTTGTGGAACCAGTGCAGCGAGACGCCGTTCATGGGGAAGGTCAGCCCGCCGTTCGGCCCCTGAAACGACAGCATGACGATGGCCGACAGAGGCCCATAGAGGAAGACGACGAACAGGGCGAAAAAGACCGCGAGCACCCAGAAGCTGCGTCCGCGTTTTTCGGAGATCATGTCAAAGCTCCTTGCGGATATCGACGGCGCGCAGGATTGCGGCGACCATCAGCAGCACGACAACCAGCAGCACCACCGCATTGGCGGCTGCCGCCGGATATTGCAGCAGGGACATCTGGTTGCGCATCATCAGCGCCACCGACGCGCTCTGCCCGCCGCCCATCACCAGAACGGTGACGAAATCGGCCATTACAAGCGTGACGACAAAGATGGTGCCGATGGCCATGCCGGGCTTGGCAAGCGGCAGGATGACGTTCCACAGGATCTGGAAGCTGCTGGCGCCCGCATCCCGTGCGGCCTCGATGAGCGAACGGTCGATGCGCATCAGCGTGTTGAAGACCGGCGTCACCATGAACAGCGTGTAGAGATGCACCATGGCCAGCACGATGGCGAAGTCCGAATAGAGCAGCCATTCGATGGGCTCGGATATGATGCCGGCCTGCATCAGCCCGGAGTTCACCAGCCCGTTGCGCCCCAGCACGGGGATCCAGGAGATCATGCGGATGATGTTCGACGTGAGAAAGGGCACGGTGCAGACGAGGAACAGCACCATCTGCATGGCGGCCGTGCGGATGTGGAAGGCGAGGAAATAGGCCACCCAGAACCCGAGGACCAGCGTGATGGCCCAGACCATGGCCGCATATTTCAGCGTGTTGAGATAGATCCGCCAGGTCACCCGGGAACCGAGGGTTTCGGCATAGTTGGTCATGACGAAATCCGGGTAGAGCCGGGCAAAGTCATAATCCCAGAAGCTCACCACCGCGATCATCAGGACGGGAGCCAGCAGAAAGAACCCGAGAATGGCCGCAAGGGGAAAGGCCTGGAGATAGGCGGAGAACCGGTCAAAAAACGCGGTCAGCACACCGGCGGCCGGTGTGCCCGTGACCGGAACCGCTGACGGCTTTGCGGCTTGCGATGCCATATGGCTGTCTCCCAGGGAATATCCGCTGACTGTGACCGGTCCTCCTCCCCGCGGCAGCAGGGAGGAGGGGGATGCGATGATCAGGAGGCGATGAACTCGTTCCAGCGGCGGACCATGTAGCGGTCTTCGTCCATGACCGAGTTCCAGCAGGCAACCTTGCCCATGCGCTCTTCGAAGGAGCCGCCGTCACGCACGGCGCCGGCCGTTTCCATGACCGTGCCATCGGGGGCAAGAATGTCGCCCTGCGCAGGCTTGCCCTCGATCCAGTAGCCCCATTCATCCGCCGACATGTAGTCCTTGGCCGTTTCCATGCAGGCCGAGTAATAGCCCTGGCGGTTGAGATAGCCGCCGACCCAGCCGGAGGTGTACCAGTTGATGTACTCATAGGCCGCGTCGAGCTTGGCGCCCGACAGGTGGGCGGCCAGGCCAAGACCGCCGCCCCAGGAGCGGTAGCCTTCCTTGAGGGGCTGGTATTTGCAGGCAATGCCGCGCGAACGGACGGCGGCGACGGCGGGTGACCACATGGACTGGATGATCACTTCGCCCGATGCCATCAGGTTGACGCTCTCGTCGAAGCTTTTCCAGAAGGCGCGGAACTGGCCGTTGCGCTTGGCTTCGATGAGGAAGTCGATGGTGGCATCGATTTCCTGCACCGTCATGTTGCCCTTGTCGGCATAGGTGATGTTGCCCATCGCCTCCATGATCATCGCCGCGTCCATGATGCCGATGGAGGGGATGTTGAGGATCGAGGTCTTGCCGCGGAAGGCCGGGTCCATGATATCGGCCCAGGTCGTGATTTCGCGGCCCACCAGATCCGGGCGGATGCCCAGGGTGTCGGCGTTGTAGATGGTCGGGACCATGGTGAACCAGCCGGTTTCGCCCGTGGCAAAGGTGCGGCTGTCCGGCCCTTCGACGAAGCCCACCGTGTGGGGCGCCGTGCCTTGCGCAATCACGCTGTCCGGCAGCAGCTTGCCGGTTTTGAACAGCGGCACGATCTTGTCGTAATAGGTGAGGCGCGAGGTATCCATCGGCTGGATGACGCCGGACGGGAACACCTTCTTCAGGATCCAGTATTCGATGTCGGCAATATCGTAGCTGTCCGGCTGGGTGACGGCGCGCTGGGCGGCAGCATCGGAATCGCTCGCCGTCATCTCCAGCGTGATGCCGAGGTCTTCCTTGCATTTTTCGGCGATGGCATTGAGGTTGGAAACGCCGGTGCCGAACTGGCGCAGGGTGATCGGGTTCTGCGCCCAGATGGTCGGGAAGCCGGTGATGGCACCCGAACCGGCGGCAAGACCGGCGGCCGCAGCCCCGGCCTTGAGAAGCGAACGCCGGGAAATATCAGTCTTGCTGCTGGTCTGGTCTGTCATGGCATGTCCCCTTGTTTTTGATGCTGCGAGATCTGGTCAAATCCGGCCAAGAACGATGGCGTCTTCGGCATCCCACGCGAATGGAACGGCCTCGCCGCGCTTGACGGGATTCGTGTAGAAAGCGCCGTCGCTGACGATTGCAGTGAACTCTTCCACACCTGGCCCCTCCGCCGTCAGCTTCACGGTCGGGCCCAGATATTCGATGTTGGTGATGATGCCGGTGAAGCCGAGGCCCGGACTTGCCGGTTGCGCCAGCCTGACCTTGTGGGTGCGCACGGCGATATCGGCTATGCCGCCGGTTTCCGCGGCGCGCCCGGATGCTGCGAAACTGCCGCCGCCGGACGTCTCGATGAGGACGCTGTCCCCGGTGGTGCTGGCAACGCGCCCCGTGATGACATTGTGGTCGCCCATGAAGCGGGCAACGAAGGCCGTCGCCGGACGCTCGAAGATGGTGCGGGGGCTTGCGGCCTGTTCGATCCGGCCATCGTTCATGACCACGATCAGATCAGCCAGAGCCATCGCCTCTTCCTGGCTGTGGGTGACGTGAACGAAGGTGATGCCGAGCTGGTGCTGCAGACGCTTGAGTTCGGCGCGGACCTTGATCTTCAGAAACGGGTCCAGTGCCGACAGCGGCTCATCCAGCAGCAGCACTTCCGGATCGGTGATCAGGGCGCGGGCGAGGGCAACGCGCTGCTGCTGCCCGCCCGAAAGCTGCGCCGGGCGGCGCTCCGCATAGGGCTCCATCTGCACCAGACGGAGCATTTCCAGCGCCTTGGCCCGGCGTTCGGGCTTGGCCACGCCCTTCATCTTCAGGCTGAAGGCAACGTTGTCGGTGACGTCGAGGTGAGGAAACAGCGCATAGGACTGGAACATCATCGCCGTGCCGCGCTTTGCGGGCGGCAGATCGTTGATCATCGTGTTCCCAAGCAGGATATCGCCCGACGAAATGGCCTCATGGCCGGCAATCATGCGCAAGGTCGTCGACTTGCCGCAGCCGGACGGCCCCAGCAGGCAGCAGTAGCTTCCGGCCGGAATCTTGAGACTGATCGAGCGGACGGCCGTAGCCGTGCCATAGACCTTGGAAACGGAGGCGATTTCGATGGTGGCTGCTTTGCTCATGCGGCGTTCCTTGCTGGACCATCGCTTCGCATCATTCGTGCCAGTTTGCGGTTGGCTGCCTAACCTGTTGTTTTGAAAAGGAATACTGGTTGAGCCTGTGATTTGTGCCGATGCCCGGCCCACGCGCTGCTTAAAAAATACCCGATTGCGTTCAATGAACTGAATAAATTGTATGCAATATTTTCCGGAAGATGTATGCAAGAAGGGATTTCATCCTGCGCGTTTCGGAGTAAGAAATGGTGGGCAGAACAGGGGAGCCATGGGCACCATCGATTCGACATCACAGGACGGGCCGCAGGCCGGGGATGACCGCACCCAGGCCATCCGCGATCATTTGCGCGATGCCATCGTTGACCGCCGCCTGGCGCCCGGCGCCAAGCTCACCGAAAGCGAAGTCGGTGCGCTGTTCGATGTGAGCCGCACCGTCGCCCGCGCCGCCTTGCAGATGCTGTCGTTTGAGGGGCTGGTGCGGTTCGAGCGCAACCGTGGGGCCTTCGTGGCAAATCCGACGCCTGCGGAAGCCCGGCAGCTTTTCACTGCGCGGCGGCTCGTCGAACCGGGGATTGTGGCTTCCGTGATCGAGAACGCCACGCCCGCCGACTTTGCCCGCCTGCGCGAGCATCTGATCGAAGAGCAGGGCCACATGAATGCGCGCGGGCCGAACGCGCGCCGCGCCGAGATCAAGGCTTCAGGTGAATTTCACCTGCTGCTGGCCGCCATCGGCGGCAACCAGATCCTGCAGCGCTTTATCGAGGAACTGATCGCCCGGTCCTCGCTGGTGATTGCGCTTTACGGACGGACAGGCTCGTCCAGTTGCGGCCTGGACGAGCACCGCCAGATTGTCGATGCACTTGAAGCTGGGGATGCGAAAGGCGCCGAGGCCCTGATCGTCCATCACATCGATCACATCGAAATGGATCTGGACCTCGACACCCGCTCCGGTCTGGCGCTGCGGGAGGCCCTGCAGCTTTAGTGCAATTCCAGCAAAAGTGGGAACCGGTTTTGCGTCCGGAATTGCGTGAAAACAAAGAAATAGAGCACTCTCGGCGGCCCGTTTTTCAACGAAAGTGCTCCAGGTTCCGCGCCTATCCCAGATGTTGCTTGAAGAAGGCGATGGTGCGCTCTTCGGCGAGCTTTGCGGCGGCCTCGTCGTAGCGCGGCGTGGTATCGTTGTGGAAACCGTGGTTCACACCGGGATAGATATAGGCCGTGTAGGTCTTGCCATTGGCCTTCAGCGCTTCCTCATAAGCGGGCCAGCCTGCGTTGATGCGCTCATCCAGCTCCGCATATTGCAGCAGCAGCGGTGCCTGAATGGCCGGAACGCCGTCCAGCGGCGCCTGGCGGCCATAGAATGGCACGCCCGCCGCAAGCTCCGGATAGGCAACGGCAATGGCATTGACCACGCCGCCGCCGTAGCAGAAGCCGACGGCTCCCACCTTGCCGGTGCCGTCCTCGCGGGCGAGCAGATGCTCGAAACCGGCGAAGAAGTCATTCATCAGCTTTTCCGGATCAACCGTCTGCTGCAGCTCGCGGCCCTTGTCGTCATTGCCCGGATAGCCGCCAACGGAGGTGAGTCCATCCGGCGCCAGCGCCATGAAACCGGCCTTGGCGAGCCGCCGTGCCACATCCTCGATATAGGGGTTGAGACCCCGGTTCTCGTGGATCACCAGCACGGCCGGCAGCTTTGCAGCGGCTCCTGCGGGCTTCACCAGATAACCGTTCACCTCGCCGTTGCCATTGGGGGAGGCATAGGTGATGCGTTCCGCCACGATCCCGGCATCATCGGGCGCCACCTGCTGGGCGAGGGCATAGTTGGGAGCCAGCTGATCCAGCAGCATGGCGGCCGTAATGCCCGCGACCGTAAACTTGGCGGCCTTTTCCAGGAAGTCGCGCTTGGTGATCTTGCCGTGGGCATAGAAGTCGTAAAGGTCGAGCAGTTCCTGCGGGAAATCCCGTGCGGTCTTGCGCTGCATGGGCGTCATGTCGTTCATGATGTGCTCCCTGTCGATGATGGCCCGCCCCCGGGCGGTGCCATTCGCCAGCTGGTACACTAATGCGCCTTTATGCCAGTTCGAGGCTGATCAGCCTCAAGCACGCAAACGTGAACGTCCTGTCTTGCCGTTACGCCCGTTCCAGCGCCGCCACCACTTCCACATGCGGGGAGTAGAGGAACTGATCCACCGGCGTAACGCGGGTGACCTTGAAGCCGCCGTCGATCAGGATGCGCAGATCGCGGGCGAGGGTGGCCGGATTGCAGGAGACGGCAGCAATGCGCTTCACCTTGGAAAGGGCCAGCTGCTCGGCCTGAGCTTGCGCGCCTGTGCGCGGCGGGTCAAAGGTGACGGCATCAAAGCCTGCCAGCTCTGCCGCCATCAGCGGGCGGCGGAACAGGTCGCGCCGCTCGAAGGTGATCTGCCTGAGGCCTGCCGGCTGGCGCGAGGCCCAGTCGAGAGCGGCCACGGCTGCGGCCTCGCCTTCCACCGCATGCACGGACATGGTTTCGGCCATGCGGAAGGTGAAGGTGCCGATGCCCGCGAAAAGGTCGGCCGCCTTCTTCGACTTGCCAAGGGCTGCCAGAACCAGAGTGGCCAGATGAGCTTCGGCCTCGGCAGTGGCCTGGGTGAAGCCGCCCGGCGCCGGAACGGCTGCCACCTTGCCCATCGGCAGGGCCGGGGCACGGGCTTCCAGAATGATCTCGCCATCGACGGAAAGGCGGGCAAGACCGAGATTCGCCGTCAGGCCGGAGAGCTGCACCAGCTTCTTCTCGATGCCGGGCGCCACATTGGCCAGCGCCACATCAAGCCCCGCCTGTGTTGCCAGAACGGTAAGCCGCAGTTCGCCCTTGCGCGGCATCAGCACTTCGGCAAGGCGCTTGAGGCCCGGGACGGCGGCCACGATCTTCGGATCAAGAACGGGGCATTCGGTGATGTCCACCAGCCGGTTGCTGGCGCGCTCGTGATAGCCGAGCAGCAGCTTGTGGCCAGCGCGCACGGCCGTCAGCACGGCGCGGCGGCGGGAGCCCGGCGCACTTGGGATGACCTCATCCACCGGCACCTCGATGCCCCGGTCTTCCAGCGCGCGCACCACCTGATCCCGCTTGAAGGCGAGGTATTCGGGCTCGGCCATATGCTGCAGCGAGCAGCCGCCGCAGGCCTCGAAATGGCGGCAGGTGGGCTCCACGCGAGCCGGGCTGCGGGTGAGGATTTCGAGGATGGAAGCCCGGTCCCCTTGCGCCTTCACGCGCAGCACATCGCCCGGCAGTCCGCCGGGAACGAAAAGGGAGCCTCTCGGGCCAGAAGCCAGCCCGTCGCCCAGGTGGCCGAGGGCGGTGATGGTGATGTCGATTGTCGCGTCCGTCATCGCCGTGCGATACCCCGCCCCGCCACCAACCGCAAGCGCGGAATTGCGGGGGAGATATTGTGACAGAAGCCCTTCTTCTTGCGCAGCCGAATTCTTCAATCAATTAAAGACGTATAGCCGTAGTGATGCATTTGTTTCCTGGCGGGACTTTTGCCGCCCCCCTCCCCCTGGTGGGGAGGGGTAAGGGGTGGGGGGCTCTGAGCCCGCAACTTACTGAAAGATAGATATTTTTCTAAATTGGCAGTCATCACGAACTGCAACTCGGGATCAATTGGTTTTCTCTGCCGGACGGAGAGGCGTTCCCCCCACCCCTACCCCCTCCCCACCAGGGGGAGGGGGGCTGAAACACCGTGCCGAAGTTACCAAACTGCTGCCTTTTTCTAAGGTATGAAGTGCTTCGATTGCGCTGTGCTTTACCAACGGTGAGAGAAGGACGGCGGCCTAATGCTTATCCTCAGCCGTCCTTGCGGCCATAGAGCAGAAACTCGCGGTTGCCGTCGCCGCCGGTGACGGGGGAGGGGATGAGGCCGTGAGACTTCCAGCCGGGCAGGGCATCGAGCCAGAGGCGCAGATCTTCGGCGCAAGGGCCCACCAGATCCGGCTGCACCAGACCGCCCTTGCCGATGCCCTGACGGCCCACCTCGAACTGCGGCTTGACCAGAAGAATGGCTTCGGCGCCGGGTGCTGCAAGCTCCAGCGCCGAAGGCAGGGCGAGTTTCAGGGAAATGAAGCTGACGTCAGAGACGATCAGCTGCGGCGCTTCGCCCTCAAGGTCTGCCAGCGTCAGGTCACGGGCGTTGAGCCCGTCACGGCGGTTGACCTTCGAGTTGGAAGCAATGCGCTCATGCAGTTGGCCGTGGCCTACATCGATGGCGTGGACACGGGCGGCACCACGCTCCAGCAGCACCTGCGTGAAGCCGCCGGTGGACGCGCCGACATCCAGACAGGTCTTGCCGGCAGGATCAACGGGAAAGGCCTCCAGCGCTGCCAGTAGCTTCAGCGCGGCGCGGGAGACGTAGTTCTGTGCAGGGTCGGCCAGCGTGATCTTCTGGGTGGAAGACACAAGCTGCCCCGGCTTGGTGATGACCACGCCATCGACACTGACCGTGCCGCGCAGAATGGCATCGCGGGCGCGGGCGCGGCTGGGGGCAAGGCCGAGGTCGGCAAGGCACTGGTCAAGGCGCTGGCGGCTGGACATGCGGGCGGGGTTCCGGAGGGGTGATACCGGTGCTCAGAGGCAGCCGGCGAGGCCGGCCACCAGAACATCGAAATAGAGCTGCTCGCCATAGCGCAGCCAGCCGAAACCGGCCAGCGCAATCAGCGCTCCGCCCGTCAGTCCGCCTGCCGCGATCCAGCGTCCGGATACCACGTCCAAGTCTCCCGTTGTCCTGACTCCCCTGCCTCTGCAGGGGCCAGCTGTCAGGCGCCGTTGCGGGCGATCAGGTTCTTCAGCTTCTGCAGGGCAGTTGCCGGATCTTCCTCATAGGCGATGGTGCCGACGAAGCGGTTGCTGCCATCCATGAGGTAGATCATCGCCGAATGATCCATCGTATAGCCGCCGCCGTCCAGCGGAACTTTCTTGGCATAGACGCGGTAGGCCTTGATCACCTCGTCGATCTGCTCGCGCGAGCCGGTCAGCGGCGTGATGCGCGGGTCGAAGGCCGCCACATAGTCGCCGATCACCTGCGGGGTGTCGCGCTCCGGATCAACCGACACGAAGGCATAGCTCATCTTGTCCGCGTCCGGCCCGAGCTGCTCGATCCAGCCCTGCAGGTCCGACAGGGTGGTGGGGCAGACATCCGGACAGAAGGTGAAGCCGAAGAAGATGGCCAGCGGCTTGCCGGCAAAATCCTTGTCGGTCACCGTGGTGCCGTCGCCGCGCACAAGCGTGAAGGGGCCGCCGATGCTGGCAACGGACGCAACCTGCGCCCCGCCGCCGTTCTGCATCTGCGAGACGGTGACATATCCTGCGCCGATGGCGAGGGCGGCAACTGCCGCCCAAGCGCCGTAGCGGATGAATTTCAGAGAAGACATGTTCCCTCTCAGTGGCTGTGGGCTGCCCCGTTGTGGCTGCCGTGGTCATTGCCCTTTGCGCCCATCTTTTCGACTTTCAGCGTCACGTCGATGGGGCCTGCCTTTTCAAAGGTCAGGGTCATGGGAATGCTTTCGCCTTCCACCAGCGGTCCCTTCAGCTCCATGAGCATGATGTGGAGGCCGCCCGGCTTCAGCTCGGTGTCCTGACCGGCCGGCAGCGCGATGCCGCCTTCGACTTCCCGCATCTTCATGATGCTGTCGACAACCGCCATTTCATGCAACTCGACGCGGCCGGCTGCCGGGGACGTTGCGGAAATCAGCTTGTCATCGGCTGCACCGCCGTTGTGCACCTTCAGGAAGCCGCCGGCTGCCGGAGCATTCGGCGGGGTGGCACGGGTCCAGGGATGGTTGATGACGAGATCGCCGAGCTTGTACTCATGCGCCATGGCGGAGGAGGCAAGCAGGGCAAGGGCAGCGGCAGCACCGGCAAGGGTCTTCAGAATGGTCATGTGTCTTCCAGTCATGTAGGGCGGCAGCATCAGGCATGCCGCAGATCATCAGGGGTGAACGCGTGCGGGATGTCAGATCGCAGGCGGTGCCCTGATGGCCTTGCCGGTCAGCAAGGCTTCGGTGACGGGAAGGGATTGGTTTTGCAGCAGCGGCAGGACCGCCGCTTCCGGAATGCGCAGGCTTGAATCGCTCAAGGGCGCGGCAAACAGCGGGCCGGTGATGGCAATGTGGCAACCCGTGGCACAGACGCAGGCTGCCGGATCATGCGGCGCCCTGGGTGCTTCAGCAGGTGTATCGCCGGGCAGGGTAGCTTCGACACTCTGGCTCATGCCGAGACAGATGCTGCCGAAGTCCACATCCCCGGCCAGCGCCGCCGCATGGGCAGGCGAAGCCAGAAGGAAGAGCCTGAAGACAAGGGCAATCACCGCCATCAGTGCGAATGGCGTGCGTTCCGTGCGCAGGATTGCAAACAGGCTCGAAGGCGTCTTCATGGGCGCACTATGACTATTTCCTGTGCAGTGTGCGAGCGCAAATTTGCCGCACCTTGCCCCTCACGCGGTGCCATCCGTCTTTTCCGTGTCCTGTCCGGCGCCGGGGACATTTTCCTCCGTGACACCGGGCTCGGCCGGATCGAAGGCCTGTGTGTCATAGGCCGGGAATTCTTCCGGCGGAATGATGAGCGGATCGGTGGTGTCCAGCGGATCGGGGGCGATGACCGAGCCGACCTGCGCGGTCGCGGCATATTCGAAGTCGGTCTTGTCGGCGCGCGAGGGGGTCTTGCGGGCCAGCAGACGGCCGGAGACGAAGAGGATCGTCACCACCTGCACCAGGGCCACCTGGGCGTAAAGTCCTTCCGAGCCCATGACATACATCAGCAGCGAGGCGGACATGGGGCCTATGATCGAGCCGATGCCATAGGCAAGCAGCAGGCCGGAAGAGGTTTCCACATATTCCGCCGGGTCGGCATGATCATAGGCATGGGCGACGGCGACGGAATAGGCGGGCTGCAGGAAGGCGCCGACGCTCATGGTCATCAAGGTGGCGATGAGCGGATTCGAAGGTTTGAACACGACGATGAGGCAGGCCATCGTCAATGTCGCCATGGCAAGGCCGACGAGCACGAAACGCCGGTCGATGCGGTCCGACAGGCGGCCAAAGGGCCACTGGGCAATTACGCCGCCGCCGATGAAGGCTGCGGCATAGAACGCCGCCTGATCATTGCTGAGGCCGATCTGCGAGCCATAGAGCGGCGTCAGCGTCCACATGGCGCTGCTGGCGACGCCGACAAGGAAGCAGCCGACAAGGGCGGCGGGCGAGGTGATGTAGAGTTTCACCGGGCGGAAGCGCACCAGCGTGATCGGCGCGGGCTGGTTGGCGTTGGTCAGCGACACCGGGATGACCGCGAGGCTGACCATGACGGAGGCCACGGCAAAGGGCAGGAAGCTGGTGATGCCGGTGGCGGTGATCGACACCTGACCGGCCATCATCGCTGCATAGAGCACGACGATGTAGACCGACATGATGGTGCCGCGGTTGCGGTTGTCGGCGGCCTCGTTCAGCCAGCTTTCGACGATCATGTAGAAGCCGGCGAGACAGAAGCCCGAGACGGCGCGGATGAGGCTCCACGAGATCGGGTCCATCAGCACCGGGTGCAGGATGACGGCAGCCGACATCAGCGAAACCAGCGCCGCGAAGGCCCGGATATGACCGGCACGCATGATCACGTAGGGCGAGCCAAGGCAGCCGAGCACCATGCCGACAAAGTAGAACGACGACATGAAGCCGATTTCGAGATCGGAGAAGGACGCCTGCTGGGCGGCAAGCGGCAGCAGCGTGCCCTGCAACCCGTGGCCGACGAGCAGCAGCGCCACCGAGGCAAGCAGGGCGGAGATGGAGGCCAGAGCCTTGATCATGATGTCATCCTCAACGCACGCGCGGCAGCAGTCTACCCGGTGGTTGTGAAAATTTTCGTTCTGCTGTGCCGGTGCACTCAGGCGCGCAGGGCAAGACCGGCGGCGTCCTTGCCCAGCACCTCGAAGACCTTGCGCATGATGCCTTCGGCGTTGAGGCCTGCGTCGCGGTACATCACGTCCGGCTTGTCGTGGTCCTGATAGCGGTCGGGCAGGGTCATGGTGCGCACCTTGAGGCCTTTGTCCAGCGCGCCAAGCTCGGCCAGCGCGCTCAGCACATGGCTGCCGAAGCCGCCAACGGAGCCTTCCTCGACGGTGATCAGCACCTCGTGCTCGCGGGCGAGCCGCGTCAGCAGGTCCAGATCCAGCGGCTTGGCGAAGCGGGCGTCGGCCACGGTCGTCGAAAGACCGGCTGCATCCAGTTCATGCGCCGCCGTCATGCACTCCGCCAGACGGGTGCCGAAGGACAGCAGCGCCACCTTGGTGCCTTCCTTGCGGATGATGCCCTTGCCGATCGGCAGCACCTGCCCGCGCTCCGGCAATTCGATGCCAAGGCCTTCACCGCGCGGATAGCGGAAGGAGATGGGGCCTTCGTCATAGGCTGCAGCGGTTGCCACCATGTGCTTCAGCTCGGCTTCGTCGGCCGCTGCCATCACCACGAAGCCGGGCAGGCAGGCGAGGAAGGCCGTGTCGAAGGCACCCGCATGGGTGGGGCCATCGGCGCCCACCAGCCCCGCACGGTCGATGGGGAAGCGCACGGGCAGGCCCTGGATGGCGACGTCATGCACGACCTGATCGTAGCCACGCTGCAGGAAGGTGGAATAGATGGCGACGAAAGGCTTGTAGCCTTCGCTGGCAAGGCCCGCACCAAACGTGACGGCATGCTGTTCGGCAATGCCGACGTCGAAGACGCGGGTGGGGAACACCTGCTGCATCAGGTCAAGGCCCGTGCCGTCGGGCATGGCTGCGGTGACGCCGACGATCTTCTCGTCACGCTCGGCCTCTTCCACCAGCGCACGGGCAAAGACGCTGGTGTAGCTCGGCGCGTTGGCCTTGGGCTTGTCCTGCTTGCCGGTGATCACATCGAAGCGCGCGACGCCGTGATACTTGTCCTTGGCGCCTTCTGCCGGGGCGTAGCCCTTGCCCTTCTGCGTGACCACATGAATGAGCACCGGCCCCTGATGGGTGTCGCGCACATTCTTCAGGACGGGCAGCAGATGGTCCATGTTGTGGCCATCGACCGGGCCGACGTAATAGAAGCCCAGTTCCTCGAACAGGGTGCCGCCGGTCCAGAAGCCCCGGGCATATTCCTCGGCCCGCGCCGCCTTTTCCTGCAGCGGGCGCGGCAGGGTGTGGGCAATCTTCTTGGCCGCATCGCGCAGCGACTTGTAGGTCGGGCCCGAAACGAGCCGTGCCAGATAGGCGGACATGGCGCCCACCGGCGGGGCGATGGACATGTCGTTGTCGTTGAGGATGACGATCAGCCGCGAGTTGAGCGCCCCGGCATTGTTCATGGCCTCATAGGCCATGCCGGCGGAGATCGACCCGTCGCCGATGACGGCGATGACATTGTTGCTGCGCCCGTCCAGATCCCGCGCCACGGACATGCCGAGGCCGGCGGAGATGGATGTGGAGGAATGGGCCGCGCCGAAGGGATCAAACGGGCTTTCGCTGCGCTTGGTGAAGCCCGAAAGGCCGCCCGGTTGGCGCAGGGTGCGGATGCGGTCGCGCCGTCCGGTCAGGATCTTGTGCGGGTAGCACTGGTGACCCACGTCCCAGATCAGCCGGTCATCCGGTGTGTTGAAGACATAGTGCAGCGCCACCGTCAGCTCGACGACGCCAAGGCCTGCGCCAAGGTGCCCGCCGGTTTGGGAAACCGCATCAATTGTTTCCGTGCGCAGTTCTTCGGCCAGCTGGCGCAGGTCGCTCTCGGGCAGGGCGCGCAGGGCGTCCATGCCGGTGATCCCGTCAAGCAAAGGGGTATGCGGCTTAGAAGACACGCTTTGGGTCACTCCATGACACGGCAATGATGCGGCGCAAACAAGGTTCGAGCCTTACACCAACCATCTGGGCGGCGCAAACCGTTCGGCAAGGCCCGTCAGGTTCCGGAGCGGGAGTCGTGAAGCGAATGGCAATCCAGGCGCTGAAAAATCGTACCATAAGCCCCTGATTGTCACCCGAAAGGGTGATGCAGCAAGGTTTGAAATGTCCTAAGGGTTACGCGTGGTCGATGGGGCCACGTGCACAGTGATAACTTGGACCGTGTTTCGGCACGGTCCTTTTTTTTAAGCCATGGATGACCTTACGTCAGGCGTGGTGAGCTTATCCAGCGGAAACCGCCTGGGGATTTGAGGGGACTGGTCAGGTTACGGATAGAGGCTCGCGAGCCTGAAGATCACCTGAGCCAGTTCCAGCTGGGACCGCGTGCCGGTCTTTTCATAAATCCTGCGCAGATGGGTCTTGGCGGTGTTGCGCGTGACGGACAGCGAATCCAGCGTGTCTGTCAGGGAGCCGCTGACAACGAGAAAAAAGGCAAGCCGCGCCTCACTTTTCGACAGGCCATATACCGCTTGCAGCGCAGTGCCGATTTCTTCGGGCAGATTGCGCGGCAGATGAATGCGGATCAGCACATGGGAAGCGCCTTCCTGTCCCTCCTGCCCGGTCACTGTCATCACGATGCGGCACGGGGTCCCGCTTTGCGTGATGAGAACAAGCTCCTGCGGCCGGGACAGATCCGTTTCCCGCTTTGCCGAGCGGCCGGATCCGAACAGGAGGCCCGGCGTCAGCCGGTCGAGCAGCGGATCCAGCTTCTCTTCCAGTTCCTTGGCAAGAATGTTCAGCCTGCCCGCCCGCACTTCCAGAAGGTCGTTCAGGCCAAGTTCGTCGAGCGTGGTGCCGCAAGACGTGACAATTCGCCGCGTACTGTCGATCAGAAGGGACAAGTGGCTGCCGGATTGCAGCATCAGCCGTATCTGCCCCGCTTGCTGCCGGGCCTCGCCAATGCGGGCAGCACAGTCCAGCGCCAAATTGAGGCGCCTGGACAGCAACTCGATGAGACAAAGCTCCTGCGTGCCGAAGGGCGGCTGCGGGGCCTCACGGAACGCGGCGAGCAGAGCCTTCTGCCCGTTCCTGTCATAGATACGGGACATCAGCGCCTTTTTAGAACGCAGGTTATCCTGCGCTTCAGGGGAAGCCGGCGCCGGGCTCTGAGCGGGGCTGCTGATCTTGCGCTTGCAATGGAAAGTCAGCTGATCCGCATCATGCAGCATATAGGCTATGATGGACTTGCCGCTTTCCACCTGGCTGCGGGCCAGATGAACGAGAACCGGCTCGGCCACGGCCCTGTCGCAAAAGCGTGCATCATGGCGTCCGTCCGGTCCGAACGTCAGCAAGATAAGCCTTGCGTCAAGTATCTGGTTCAGTGCGTTGCAGATGCGTGGCCAGCCGGCGGGTTCCAGAATGGCATCCAGAAGCCCCTCAAGCTCCCTGTTGAGAGCGGCAACAGGATCGTCAGGCCTGCCGCACCCGGGTGTCCGGCTGTTCCCGTCCGCCTCCATCGGCTTATGAACCTCTGTGACGGGCCGTTCAGGCCTCGGGGTCAAGCGGCACGGTCTTTGCGGCGCGGCCGTCAGCGCCAAGCTGGATCTTCTCCACCTTTTCTTCCGCAGCTTTCAGAAGCTGGTCGCAACGGGCACGCAGGCGGTCGCCGCGCTCATACATCTCGATGCTCTTTTCCAGCGGCACATTGCCCTGTTCCAGAGCCCTGACGATGCTTTCCAGCTGGCTCAGCGCCTCTTCAAAGGACAGGGCAGCCAGAGCCGCAGCTTCGTCGTGGGAAAGCGTTCCGTTTGCCATGGTGTCATCCTCGCCGGTTGGTCAGGCTGGCGACCCTTGCCGGAACGCTGCCGGGCGTCAAGCCTGACAATCCTGTTTTGCCGAAGTTTCCTACCCTGTCATCAGCGTCATGACATGGGCGGCCGTGGAGCGGGCCAGCCCTTCAAGGTCATAGCCGCCTTCCAGCAGGGAGACCACACGCCCGCCGGCATGCTGGTCCGCCACATCCATCAGCACGCGGGTGATCCAGCCGAAATCGGCTTCCACCAGATTGAGCCCGCCGAGCGGATCGCGCGCATGGGCATCGAAACCGGCGGAGATGATGATCAGTTCAGGCCGGAAGGCTTCCAGCCGCGGCAGGATGCCGGTTTCCACAGCCTCGCGGAAGATGGCGCCGTCATCGCCTGCGGCCAAAGGCACGTTGACGATCGTATCCGCTTCGCCGCGCTCGCTGGCGGCACCCGAGCCGGGGTAAAGCGGCATCTGGTGGGTGGAGCAATACATGACGGACGGGTCGGCCCAGAAAATGTCCTGCGTGCCATTGCCGTGATGCACGTCGAAATCGACGATGGCGACGCGGCCAATGCCATGGACGGCCTGCGCGTGGCGGGCGGCAATCGCGGCGTTGTTGAACAGGCAGAAGCCCATGGCCCGCTCATGTTCCGCGTGATGGCCGGGCGGACGCGATGCCACGAAGGCATTGCTGACCTTGCGGGTCACCACTTCATCGACTGCCTGACAGGCCGCGCCTGCGCCGCGCAGGGCCGCCTCCCAGCTGCCGGGGGAAAGCGTCGTGTCCGCATCGAGCCGCACCAGCCCTTCTTCCGGCGCAGCCTTGTAGAGCCGGTCCACATGCGCCATGGGATGGGCCCGGGCGATGGCCTCCACTGTGCCCATTGCTGCCGTTTCCCGCTCCAGCGCCTGAAACCGCTCGTGCTCCAATACCCTGTCGATGGCCCGCAGCCGGTCCGGCCGCTCCGGATGGCCGATGGGCGTCAGGTGATCGAGAAAGCAGGGATGGGAAATCAGAAGGGTGGACAAGGATCTGCGCTCCTCCGCAAGAACAGGGGTGCCAGTGAGCGGCATTTCATCCCGGCCTGTCAATCCGTGAGGTCACGCTTGCGCTGATTGCTGAGGAGAAGGGAACTTGAGGGGGCGGCAGACAAAAGAAAGGACTTGGCCACAAGGTCAAGTCCTTCTGAAGGTGCGAGCATCGCTATGCTCGGGGGAGGTCCGCTGCATCTCCTATCCTCAAGACTATTGGTAGCTGATTCTGTGCCGCCTCACGCAGGTGATTACAGTAACAATTGTCAGACAGGCTGTGCATAAGCCAGCTCATCAACGGGGTTCAACGGGTTTGATATTGGCGAAATATTCAGGCAGGTAAAATGCTTACGCGGATCAGCCTAGGAAATTTCAGCAGGATGATGTCCCGGCCGGTCAGAGGTGCGCTCACCTTGGGGCAGCGGCGCGGCGCAGCCTGTCGTTGATTGCTTCGCCCAGTCCTTCGCCGGGGATCGCTTGCACCGCGATGACGGCGGCCCCGCTCGCATCCAGCTGGCGCAGGGCGGAGAAGAGATTGGCCGCCGCTTCCACCAGATCGCCGGTGGGGGAGAGGTTGAGGCAGGCCCTTGCCTGATCTGCACCGGGCAATCCATTCGGGCCAAACAGCAGCGCGGCTTCACCGGCGGCGATGCTGTTCGCCTCAAGCCGCACGGCGGCGGCGGGGGCGTAATGGGAGGTCAGCATGCCGGGGGCCTGCGGCGCGTGATCATCGGCGGCAGCGCGGATCAGGCGGCAGCCCAGCACCGCTTCGATCTCTTCCGCCGGAACGCCGCCGGGCCGCAGCAGCGCCGGAGTTTCGCCCGTCAGGCTGACGATGGTGGATTCGATGCCGATGGGGCAGGGGCCTGCGTCGATGACATGGGCCACCTTGTCCCCCAGATCCGCAATCACCGCATCCGCATCTGTTGTTGAAATGCGGCCCGAGAGATTGGCGCTGGGGGCGGCCAGCGGACGGCCGAGACGGCTGGCCAGCCAGCGCATGACGGGTGCGGCAGGCACGCGCAGCGCGACGCTGTCGAGGCCTGCGGTCGTCAGGCTGGCGATGGGGGATACTGGATTGCGCGGCACCACCATGGTCAGCGGCCCTGGCCAGAAGGCCGCGGCCAGCGCTTTCGCCCTGTCATCAAACAGGCCGTGGCGCTCCGCCGCTTTGAGGCTCTCCACATGTGAGATCAGCGGATTGAAGCTCGGCCGTCCCTTGGCTTCATAGATGCTGGCACAGGCGCGCCCGTTCGTGGCGTCGGCGGCGAGGCCGTAGACGGTTTCCGTCGGCACGGCCACCAGCTTGCCCCCGGCCAGCGCCTCCACCACCGGCTGAAGCAGGCCGGACATCATCCAGTCGGTGGACTTCAAATCGATGGGCCAGCGCTGCATTCTGGGGCTCCGGAAGCCGGGGCGGCTGCGCTGTGCCAACAGAAAACGGCGCGGCCTGCCTCTGGGTAACGTATTGACGTTTACGTAAACTGCGGTACGTTCGCAGGAGACACATGAGATGCGCGGCTTTTGCGGACTTCAGCGGTCCACGTCAAGCACCAAGCGCGTCCGCATCAGGGAGAAACAGGATGTATCGCGCGCCTCTCGCCGAAATTGCCTTCACGCTCAAGCATGTGGCCGGACTGCCGCAAGTCCGGGACGCCTATGGCGCGGAAGAGCTTGGCGAGGATCTGGTCGAGGCCATTCTGACCGAGGCCGGACGTTTCGCCGCCGAGGAAATCGCCCCGCTCAACAAGATCGCCGACAGGCAGGGCACCCCCTTCGCCAACGGCACGGTGACGACGCCGGAAGGCTGGCGCGATTGCTATCATCACTGGATCGAGGGCGGCTGGAACGCGCTGGCCGCCACCACGGACTTCGGCGGGCAGGGACTGCCGGTGATGCTGAACATCGCCGCGCTGGAGATGTGGAACTCCGCCTCCATGGCTTTCGCCCTTGGCCCGACGCTGACCATGGGCGCCGTCGAGGCACTGGAGAAGCATGCGGCGCCGGAGCTGCAGGAGAAGTACCTCGCCAAACTCGTTTCCGGCGAGTGGATGGGGACCATGAACCTGACCGAGCCGCAGGCAGGCTCTGACCTCAATGCGCTGAAGGCACGGGCGGAGCGCAACGCCGATGGCAGCTACCGTATCTTCGGGCAGAAGATCTTCATCACCTATGGCGAGCACGATCTGACGGACAACATCATCCATCTGGTGCTGGCCCGCCTGCCGGACGCGCCTGCGGGCACGCGCGGCATTTCGCTGTTCCTCGTGCCGAAATTCTTCGTCAATGACGATGGCTCGCTGGGCGCGCGCAATGATGTGCGCTGCGCGGGCATCGAGCACAAGCTCGGCATCCACGGTTCGCCGACCTGCACCATGATCTATGGGGACGAGGGCGGCGCCACCGGCTGGCTGATCGGCGAGGAGAACCGGGGCCTCGCCTGCATGTTCACAATGATGAACAACGCCCGCCTTGCGGTGGGTGTGCAGGGGCTGGGCGTGTCCGAACGTGCCTTCCAGCAGGCGCTGGCCTATGCGCTGGACCGGCGTCAGGGCCGGGCGCCCGGCGACAAGGGCGAGGGCATGAGCCCCATTGCCCTGCATCCCGACATCAAGCGCACCCTGCTCGCCATGCAGGCCCGCACGCAGGTGGCCCGTGCCATCTGCTATTCCTGCGCCCATGCCATCGACATGGCGCATCTGGCCGCAACGCCGGAAGAGCGGGCGCATTGGGCAAGCCGCGCCGGGCTGCTGACGCCCATCGCCAAGGCGCTTTCCACCGACTTCGGCGTGGAATCGGCCTCGCTCGGCGTGCAGGTCCACGGCGGCATGGGCTTCATCGAGGAAACGGGGGCCGCCCAGCACCTGCGCGATGCCCGCATTGCCCCGATCTATGAGGGCACCAACGGCATTCAGGCGATTGACCTCGTACAGCGCAAGCTGCCGCTGGAGGGCGGGGCGCATGTGGACGGGTTCATCGCCGAACTGAAGGCGATTGCGGAGACCGCCGCTGCCCATTCGGATGCAGACATCAAGGCCGCTGCCGCCCTTCTTCTGCCCGTCCTCGACGGCCTGTCCTCGGCCACAGCTTGGCTGAAGCAGGCGCAGGCCGATGGCCGGGTGGCGGAAGCGCTGGCGGGTGCAACGCCCTATCTGCGGCTGGCTGGTCTGGCGCTGGGCGGTGCGCTGCTGGTCAAGGGTGCGATGGCGGCTGACGGGCAGAACCCTGCCGCTGAGGCCCACCGCCGCCTGCTGGCACGGCACTTTGCCGAAACGCTGCTGGGCGAGACGGCTGGCCTTGCCCGCGATGTCACCGGAGCGGCGGGCGCAATCCTGGCCTTCGATCCGGCGGCCCTTTCGGCTCGCATCGGCTGATGGCTGACCTTCTGACCAAACATGAAGCGGGGAGGGCGGCATGATCCGTCATGAAAGCAGGGATGGCGTCAACCTTGTCAGGTTCGACCGGCCGGACAAGAAAAATGCCATCACCGGCGAAATGTATCTCGCCCTCGTGGACGGGTTGATGGCGGGTGAGGCGGATGCAGGTATCGGCTGCCACCTCATCAGCGGCTCGCCCGGCGCCTTCACCGCAGGCAATGATATTGCCGACTTCATGCGCTACGCCTCGCAGGGCGACCTGTCGGACACGCCGGTGCTGAAGTTCCTGTCCGTCCTTGCCCGGCTGGAAAAGCCGCTGGTCGCGGCGGTGGACGGGCTTGCCGTCGGCGTCGGCACCACGCTGCTGTTCCATTGCGACATGGTCTATGCCACGCCCCGCACGGTGCTGCGCACGCCGTTTGTCGATCTGGGGCTTGTGCCGGAGGCTGGCTCCAGCCTGCTGGCGCCGCGCATCATGGGCCACCAGCGCGCCTTTGCGCTTCTGTGCCTTGGTGATCCCTTCACGGCGGAAGCCGCGCGTGAGGCGGGCATCGTCAACCATGTGGTCAGCGAGGCCGATCTTGAAACGGCGGCTTTCGATTGCGCCAGCCGCATTGCCGCCCGTCCGCGCGAGGCCATGGCCCTCTCCCGCCGCCTGCTGCGCGGGGACCGGACGGAGGTTCTGGCACGGATGGACGAGGAAGCCCTCATCTTCGGCCAGCGGCTCTCCTCCCCGGAAGCCGCCACCGCCTTTGCGGCCTTCATGGGCAAGGGGAAGGGGTGAGACGGTAAGGCGTGGAACTTGCTCTGCCCTGTCACAGACATGCAGCCTTGCAGCTTGCTCAGGTGTCACCCCGGCCCTTTGAGCCGGGGCCCACTCGTTTCCAGAGATGTGCCGTTGTTTGAAAGGGCGCGGCAATGGAAGCCACTTTTTGTTAGCCTCTACAGCGGTAGTTCAATCTCGCCGCTCTGGAAGCGAGTGGTTCCCGGATCTCCGCTTCGCTTCGTCCGGGACGACGGCCTCGAACGCCTCACGGCAGCAACTCCCTGACAGGTCCCGGCACGGAGGCCGGGACGGCGTGGTGTAGGCTGAAAGCCTGCGGGAACCTGACCAGCAGAAGCCTGCAGACCCAAACAAAACAGCCCGCCGGACCTCTCCGGCGGGCTGCTTCATTTCTGTTTGTCCAAATGGCCGCGGTCAGTCGAACTCGGGGCCGCGGGCCGGGTAGGGGGTGACTTCCCGCCAGGCCTTCATCAGCGTCTCCAGCTCTTCATCCGCATGCGGCGGCAGCACGATTTCGAGGCGGACCAGAAGGTCGCCATGGCCGCCGTTTTTCGTCGGCAGGCCCTTGCCCTTGAGCCGCATGGTCTTGCCGCTGCTGGAGCCGGGCGGAATGGTGAGATAGGCCGCGCCGTCGAGCAGCGGCGTGCGCACCTTCGCGCCCAGAACCGCCTCATAGAGCGCCAGCGGCAGATCGAGATGCAGGTCGTTGCCCCGCACCACGAACAGCTTGTGCGGCTTCAGGCGGATCTCGATCACCGCATCGCCCGCTGGCCCGCCGTTGACGCCGGGCTGGCCCTGACCGCGCAGGCGGATCTTGTCGCCCTCCACGGTGCCGGCCGGGATTTTCATGTCGATGGTCTTGCCATTGGGCAGGGTGACGCGGGTCTTGCCGTCGCGGCCAAGCTCTTCGACCGTCACAAGTGCGATCATCTCGACCGTCTGTCCGGCACGGGGGGCGCCGCCGCGCGCTGCGCCCGGATCCCCGGCAAAACCGCGGGCTCCGGCGCCTGCGCCGGGCCCTGCGCCCGCGCCGCCACGGCGTGCACCGAAGCCGCCGAGAATGTCGTTCAGGATGTCGTCAAAGGCACCGCCCGTGAAGCCGCCGCCGGCACCGCCACGCGCGGAGCCTTCGCGGAAGCCGTCGAAGCCTTCAAAGCCATGCGCCTGGAAGCGCGGCTTGCCGTCGGCGCCGATCTCGCCCCGGTCGAATTTCTGGCGCTTCTCCTTGTCACCCACGATCTCATAGGCCTGGTTGATCTCGGAAAAGCGTGCCTGTGCATTCGGATCATTGGCGTTCTGATCCGGGTGATACTGCTTTGCAAGCTTGCGGAAGGCCCGTTTGATGTCCGCTTCGCTTGCCGTTTTGGTTACGCCAAGAACGGAGTAAGGGTCTTTCATTGTCAGTCCGCTATGTGGTGAAGGCGCCCGGAGCATCCGGACGCCTGATAAGTCTAGTCACGTCTCATATGGGAAGCGACAGGAAATGATGCCAGTACAAGCTTGCACGTAGCTCATGCAACGCCGGAATATCTTCTTTCAAACCCCAAGTGCGGCAAGACTGATGACGGCAAGGTTCTGGCGCGCATCCCGGCAGGCGCTTCCCTCATAGGCCTTCACCCCCTGAAAGGTGTTGGCTGTGGTGCGGAAGCTCATGCAGCCGGGCACCTGCGCGCCTTCACCGGACACCTTGGTGATGGTGCCGGAGTTGCCGCTTTCGGGGTTGAGCCAGGGAATTTCGACCTCGCCGCCCCCGGCGGGTGCGGTTTCGGCAAGCGCCAGAGCGATGGCCTTGCGGTCTGCCGGTTCAACGCCCGCACTGGCATCCGTGGGCATGCCATTGATGGAATTGGTCAGATCCAGCGGCGCGATCATGTCGTTGGTGGCGAGCGTGGCTGACATCTGCGAACAGCCAGCCGCAATCCAGCCCAGTGACAAAATCACACCAAGCGGAACCAGCCGCTTGGAAAGCGGCCGGGGATATGAAAGGTTACGCATCACAAAAGCCCTTCTTTCCCCGGGTCGGACCTTCCCGCCTGGAGGCAAAGCGCCCATCAGAACCAGTCGTGAAAGCCGATGACCCATACAGTAAACACTCCCCCGGAAGCGTTAACAAAAGGTGACTTCACGGAAGTAGCGGAACCGTTTCAGCTTTTTGCTGAATGGCTTGCGGACGCCACGGAGAAAGAGATCAACGACCCCAACGCGGTCGCGGTCGCTACGGTCGATGACAGTGGATTGCCGAATGTGCGCATGGTGCTGCTGAAGGATTTCGATGAGCGCGGCTTCGTGTTCTACACGAATCTGGAAAGCGCCAAGGGCCACGAGCTTCTGTCCGCCGGCAAGGCTGCCATGTGCTTCCACTGGAAGTCACTGCGCCGTCAGGTGCGGGTACGCGGCCTCGTCACGCAGGTGAGCGCGGAGGAGGCTGACGAGTATTACAAGTCCCGCCCGCGCGGCAGCCGGATCGGCGCCTGGGCCTCGAAACAGTCCCGCCCGCTGGAAAGCCGCTTTGCGCTGGAAAAGGAAGTGGCGCGCTACACGGCCAAGTTCGGCATTGGCGACATCCCCCGTCCCGATCACTGGTCGGGCCTGCGCATCGTCCCGGTGGAGATCGAGTTCTGGCACGACCGTCCGTTCCGCCTGCACGACCGGGTGAAATTCACCCGGGCATCGGAAGGCGAAGCATGGACGAAGGCCCGTCTCTATCCGTGAGCCACTGGAAGCTGCCCTGACATACCGGCTCCCGGTGAGCTTGACTCATCGGGAGCCGGTATAAGCCCGTGCGGCGCATGAGCAATTTCAAGGCGTGATGCCTCAGCATCGAAAGCCCTGGTATCAGAGCAGCTTCTTCCAGCGGAAATAGAGGAAGTTCACCAGGACCGCCAGAAGCATCAGGCCGAGCGAAAACGGGTAACCCCAGTCCCATTCCAGCTCCGGCATCTTGGCGAAGTTCATGCCGTAGATCGAGGCAATCAGCGTCGGCGGCAGGAACACGACAGCAAGAACCGAGAAGATCTTGATGATCTGGTTCTGCTCCAGATTGACCAGGCCGACCGTTGCGTCGAGCAGGAAGCTCAGCTTGGCATCCAGCGCATCGGCATGCTGCTTGATCGAGTTGATGTCACGCCCCAGCATCTTGCAGGCCGCCACTTGTTCGTCCGTCAGGTTCACCCGTGTTGAGCGGGCGGATAGGAACAGGAACAGCCGTGTCAGACTGGCGCAGACATCATGCATGCGTGCGACCTGCAGACCGATGCGCCCCTGCGTGCGGATGGCGGAACGGTAGGTCTCGGCCTTGCGCGAACTCAAGCCCTCCTCGAACACCTGCATCGATATCCGGTCGAAAGCATCCGACGCTTCTTCCATCACATCGGCGCAGCGGTCGCAGATGATATCCAGCAGCACGAACAGCACACCGGGGCCATTGCGCGGGATGGTGCCATCCTGCTGGACGCGGCGGGCGCAGGTCTGGATCGACTGGGGTTCGCCATAGCGGACGGTCACAAGCCGCCGGGAACTGAGGACAAAGGTGACGGATGAGGTGCGCGGATCGGGCATCCGTGCGGCCATGGGCAGCACCGCCGTCATGACGATGGCGCCGGGTTCTTCATAGAGCCGCTCCGACGTTTCGATCGAGGAGATTTCCTCCCGCGTCGGGATCTCTGCGCCCATCAGTTTTTCCGCCAGCCGCTGTTCTTCGAAGGTGGGATTGAACAGGTCAATCCACACTGCAGACGGCGGTATCTGTTCGCCGCCTTTCACTTCAACCCTAACCATGGCGGCGGCTGATGGTGTGTATGCAATGATCATGAAGGAACTCCCGCCCGATGCGCCGGGGTGACGATGCCACGCCGCATACGATTCCACCATGACAGAAAGACGACAGGCACTGGCGCATGTGAAAGAGCGCCCTGCGCGGAAGGGGGCAGAAAAAGCAAGAGCCGGGCACCCTCCTCAGATGCCCGGCTCAGAAATCAGCGGTCATGCGCATTACTTGCGGTTGGAGCCGGCCTTGGCGGCCTTGCTCTGCTTGAAGCACATGGCGGCAGCCGTCACGGCCTGGATGCCCAGCGGCTTGTAGAGATCTGCAAGGTTCGGGGCGGCGGCGGCTTTCGGGGTCTGCTTTGCAAGGGTCGACATTGTTTCTGGTCCGTTGGGCGTTGAATGGCGCGCTCAGTGATGCCCGATTGCGGCATCTATGTGGCTTTCGCGCGGGTTTTTTCTTGCCTTTCCCTGAAAAACACAGAGGAAAGACACTGACTAAAGCGTAAACTTCGACAGTTTACGTCTGGTAAAAACTTAATCCTTGGGTAAGGCGAGTTGAAGGCAAATGCCGGTCAAATAAAATGTCGTCTTGTTACAATCCGCTCACGCCTTGAAAAGGCTGATGCCCCGTATGGCCGTTCCAGAGGCGGCAAAGGCAAATTGACGGATGCGGCGGGATAAAATCCAAGGAAACCGCCTTCTCCTTTCAGACGGGTCTTGCATGGGCGGGCAAGTCATGTCTGTCTGCGCAAAAGGGCGGAATCAGCCCGCAACAGAAGTTTGGTCCCGTCTCCGGCCTTTCATGTCCGGCCCCGGGCATCGGAGATGCAAGGCATGAGCACACGGCCGCAAACCCCGGTCAAGGCAATCCTGTTCGACAAGGACGGCACGCTGATCGACTTCCAGCAGACCTGGTCGCCCGCCTTTGCCCGGCTGCTCGACACGATGGCCGCCGGAAATGCGCTGGTGAAGACCGAGCTGGCGCGGATCACCGCCTTCAATCTGGAAACCGGCCTGTTCGAGCCGCATTCTCCCTTCGTGGCGGGGGCCAATGATGCGGTCATCGGCGAATGGGCCCAGGTGATGGGCATTGCCGATACCACGGCACTCCTGCGCGAGATCGAAGCGCATCTGAAGGCCTTTGGCCTTGAAAGCCTTGCGCCGTTCCCGGCGCTGGAAGCGACGATCCGGACGCTGCATGACGCCGGCTACATCCTCGGCATCGCCACCAACGACACGGAAAGCTCCGCCCGCGCCCAGATGCGCGCACTGGGCATCGAGCAGTGCTTTGCCCAGATCTATGGCTATGACAGCGGCTTCGGGGCAAAGCCTGCGCCCGGCATGGTCATGGCCTTCCAGGAGCAGAACGGCCTGCACCCGCAGGAGGTTGCCATGGTGGGGGACAGCCTGCATGACATGCATGCAGGACGCCAGGCCGGTGCCGTTGCCGTGGCCGTTGCCACCGGGACAATTGGTGCAGACATTCTGGCCCCGCATGCGGATCACGTTCTCACCGGTCTTGATGATCTCCTGGACTGGCTTGATGCAATGATGCCGGTGCACTGAACACCGTCTCTTTGCCGGGGACGGCGTTTCTGCTCTTGCTTTTGACGGCGGCAGACGGCACCCAGATAGGGATGCCGCCTTCCGGCGGCCATTCCGGCAACAGGCCCAGCTGGGCCGGGCAGGGGAGCAGGTGGTGAGAAAGCGGTATCCCGTTCCGCGTTCTGAACTTGGGCGCGCCTCACGCTTCATGGCGGCAATGGGCGTTCCGACGCTGTTTGCCGCTGCCGTGGCCTATCGAAGCGGGGTCATCGCAGCCAACCAGCTTGAACTCAGCCTGCTGCTCGGCGCCGCTCTTGGGCTTTCCGGCCTTGGTCTGGCCATCACGGCCATCTTCTTGTGGTGGCAGCGCGGCGGGACCGGCGTCGGCGATGCTGTGCGCGCGGTGTTCTACGGTCTTGTCCTGCTCGTGCCGCTGACGCTTCTGGCTGCGGGCTGGAACATGTTTCCCCAGCTCAATGATATCAGCACCGACCCATCCGATCCGCCTCCGGCCGTTGAAGCCCTGTCTGCCCGTGATGCTCTCGCGCCGCCGCGCTTCGATGCTGCCTTGCAGACGCAGGCCTATCCGGAAATCGTCTCGCGCCGCTTCCGGCTGGAGCCGGTCGATTTGCATGCGGCTGTGCGCAAGGTGATGGAAAAGAACGGCTGGGAAATCGTCACCGAACTGCCGCCGGACATGCGCGATTCTCCCAGCCTGCTGCAGGCGATCGCCCGGGTTCCGCTCATCGGCCTTCCGGCCGGCATATCCGTGCGCGTGGAGCCTGACGTGACCGGATCCATCCTCGATGTGCGGGCCAGCTCGCGTTTCGCCGCACATGATCTGGGTTTCAATGCCCAGCAGATCCGCAGCTTCTACCGGGATCTCGATGCGGCATTGACCGAGGCCTACGGGAGCATCGGCCGCCTCAATGTCACTGAGGAAGAAGCCGAGGAGGCCCGTGCACAGGCCGAAGAACTGCCGCTCCTGACCGAGCGGCCGGAAGAGGACGCGGGCAGGCCAGTGCCTTTGCCAGGCTTCAAACCCTATCAGGCACCGGAGCCTGCCGCTGCAGAGCCGGAGTTCGACGAGATTTATCAGGGGGATGAGGTGCAGGGTCATACCGCCCCTCGATGAGCTTGGCTCATTGAGAGGTGGTCGAGTCCGTGCGGCGTCTGAGCAATTTCAAGGCGTGATGCGTCAGCATCTCAGAGCCTTGATATCAAGGCGCGAGCTTTCAGGGCGCTGCCCGGTAGAGCCCTTCGAGCCGTGCTTCTCCGTCGCACTGCGCCGCTCCTGTCTCCACCAGGCGCTCCAGTTGCGCAAAGACGGAGAGGGCCGCCGCCCCCTTCAGGCGCGGATCAAGACCTGCATAGACCGCATCAACGATCTGCGGAATGTTCGACTGTCCAAGGCGCTGCAGCACGCCGAGGATGGCTGCCTCCCGCTGCATCCGGTGTGCCTTCAGGGCAGCCATGTAGTCCTGTGCCGCGTGAAGCAGGTTGCCGTGGCCGGGCAGATAAAGGCTCTCGCTGCGCTCCATCATCCTGTCGAGTGAGGCGAGATAGGCCTGCATCGATCCGTCCGGAGGAGCGACGATGGAGGTGGACCAGGCCATGACGTGATCGGCGGAGAACATCAACCCGTCATCCGGCAGGGCGAAGGCGAGATGATTGGCCGTGTGGCCGGGTGTTTCCACCGCCTCGAACAGCCGTCCGCCGGCGGTGAAGCGCTCTCCGTCAGCCAACTGCCGGTCCGGCCGGTAGTCCATGTCGGCGCTGGCATCCAGCGGATTGACCTCGTTGCCATGCAGTGCCCGGGCTGGCCGGTGGGGCGCGCAGCCGAGTATCTGGGCACCGGTGAGCGCGGCAAGCCGCGCGGCGGCGGGCGAGTGATCCTTGTGGGTGTGGCTGACGAGAATGGCCGTGACGCTCTGGCCGCGGGTGGCCGCCAGAATGGCCTGCAGATGCGCCTCATCCTCCGGGCCCGGGTCCAGCACGGCCACCTCGCCCTCGCCGATCAGATAGGTGTTGGTGCCGTGAAACGTGAAAGGGCCGGGATTGTTCACCGTCAGCCGCCGGATGC
Source organism: Pannonibacter sp. Q-1 (assembly GCF_054073275.1). Classification (NCBI taxonomy): domain Bacteria; kingdom Pseudomonadati; phylum Pseudomonadota; class Alphaproteobacteria; order Hyphomicrobiales; family Stappiaceae; genus Pannonibacter; species Pannonibacter sp. Q-1. The sequence goes on along the minus strand of NZ_JBSXNB010000001.1, from coordinate 310,314 downwards.
CGGGGGCTACTTCCACCGGCTCGCCATGACGCGGATCGAAGGAAAGATCGTGCTGCAGTTTCGTCATCACCGGTCTCTTTGGAGCGGGCCAGCCCGTGCGGCGCCTGAGCAATTTCAAGGCGTGATGCGTCAGCATCTCAAAGCCTTGCTATCGCCTGTTCCTGCGCATCTGTTCAGCGCAGGACAAGTCAAGTCAAGCAATTGTCAGGTCCGGCACACAACCGTTTCCCGTTTTGATTGACCGGTCGCATTGGCGCCACTGGCATGAAGCGGTAATGTGGGCGGGTTAGAAAGCGATGGGCGGCGCTGTCTTTCCCCGAAGGAGAGGTGCGCGCGGCCGCTCACACGACCAGCCAGATGAGGACAGGCAAGGCCCCATGCCCGAACATGCTCTTTCCCTGGAAGCCGTTCTTCCCCTCAAGCGTGAGGCGGCCTTTGCCCTGACTGTGGACAGGATTGCCTCCTGGTGGCCAAGGCATGATCCCTTCTTCGGCCAGTCCGCGCAGGACGTCCTCATTGATCCGCATCTGGGCGGGGCCTGTTCGCGGGTGGGCGAGGATGGCCGGCGGATCATCTGGGGCACGGTCCTGTCCATTGAAGCGCCGCTCTATCTGCGGCTCGCCTGGCAAATCGGCCCGGACGGAAAGCCGGTTGCCGATCCTTCCGCAGCAAGCCGGGTGGTGCTGTCCTTCCGCGATGCCGGGGAGGCGACGCGCCTTGAAGTCAGCCACGGGGACTTCATCCGCCATGGCGCGGCAGGCGAGGATTACCGCGCCTTCATGGCCTCCGGGGCTGGCTGGCCGCGTTTGCTGGAAGCCCTGACGAGGGCCGCCTCTTCACGCTACATCACCTCAGGATGAGTTCCGTTCGCCCGGCAGCACCGGCCGCTCCCCGCATCAGCCTTCCGGGGCCAGGGGACGCCTGCCGTTTCGCACAGTGACAGAACATGTGAAATGCCGTCAAAATGACACGGGACATTCATCTGGGCGTTGGTTCGATACGCTAATCTGGTTTTTGTCGTGTGAGTGACATAGAGCCGGGTTATTTCACCGGCTCATGATATTCCGTGGGAGCGGCGGGGCGGAAGCAGGCGCAGGTTCGCGATGACCAATACACAGATTGAAGACGAGAAGCTGCCTCCGCGCGAGCTGCAGGCAAGGCCGTCGCAGCGCCTGAAGGATGCGCGCTGGGTGCTGTTCACGGCCGGCGCCGTGCTGATTCTGCTCTGGGCCGTCTTCCGTATTCCGCTTCTGGCCGTGCTTTGCGGTTTCTTCGCCGTGTTTCTGGCCGCAGCCCTCGGTCCCCGCCGCAGCGATGCCGTTCGTGCCCTGCAGCTTGAGAACAAGCGCGACCTGCGCCGCATGTGGCCCGGAACCGGCATCAAGGTGACGGCCGACGCGCTGCCCATGCCCTGTTTCATTGCCGACGGGCGGGGCATCACCCGTTATGTGAACACGCTGGCCCGCGAGCACTATCCGGCCGTCCGCCCGGGGGACCCGATTTCCTTCGGCCTGCGCACGCCATCCCTGCTGGAGGCCTTCGACCGCGCCCGCTCGCAAGGCACGGTGGAACGGATCGAATGGGCGGAGAAAGTGCCGACCGAATCCTGGTTCGAAGCCAGTATCGCGCCGATCTATCTGCCCTCGCTGAAGCCGGGGCAGGACGAACCCGCCATGCCCGACTTTCTGCTGGTGGCCCTGCGGGACCTGACCGAGCAGCGCCGGCTGGAGCGCATGCGCACCGACTTTGTCGCCAACGCCAGCCATGAGCTGCGCACGCCTCTGGCATCCCTCACCGGCTTCATCGAAACCCTGCAGGGGCCGGCCAAGGACGATGAGCGGGCGCGGGAGCGGTTCCTTGCCATCATGCTGGAACAGGCGAACCGGATGCGCCGCCTGATCGATGACATTCTGTCCCTGTCCCGCATCGAGCTGAAAGCCCATGTGCGTCCGGACAAGCTGGTGGATCTGCGCGAGGCCGTGCGCCACACCAATGACGCCCTGTCTCCGCTGGCGCGCGAGCTTGGCATGGAGGTGCACGTGGATGTGCCCGAGCAGGAGGCCGTTGTCCGGGGTGACCGTGACGAGCTGATCCAGGTGACCGAGAACCTCGTGGAAAATGCGCTGAAATACGGCAGCACCGGCAAGCGTGTCGATGTTTCGGTCCGCCCGCAGGGAAGCGGGCAGGGCTGGGTACTGACCGTCCGGGACTATGGCGAGGGCATTTCGTCGGAGCATCTGCCGCGGCTCACCGAACGGTTCTACCGCGTCGATGTCGCCTCCAGCCGCGCCATGAAGGGCACCGGCCTCGGGCTTGCCATCGTCAAGCACATCCTCACCCGGCACCGGGCCCGCCTGGATATCGAAAGCCAGCCGGGGCAGGGGGCGGCATTCTCGATCACCTTTCCCGCAGATGGACAGACCGGGGCTGCAGCCTCACGTTGATCCGTCAAAATCTGCAAGGCGTCATGCAACTCTCACATCGTCTCATTAGGACATGTGCTATAGGCAGTCATGCCGAAGCGGCCGTCCCCGTGACGGATCCCGCGCTTGAGTTGCACGCCGGAGATCATCAGCATGACAAGACATTATCTTGGAGCTGCGTTGCTTCTGCCCGCCCTCGTGGGGGCTGGCCTGCCTGCACAGGCGCGTGACAAGGTGCAGATAGTCGGTTCCTCGACGGTCTATCCCTTCGCAGCAGCGGTCGCCGAACGGGTTTCTCTTCAGAACGGCGGAAAATTTCCGGTCATCGAATCCACCGGCACCGGAGGCGGCATCAAGCTGTTCTGTGCAGGCGCGGGGGATGCGACACCCGACGTCACCAACGCTTCAAGGCCGATGAAGCCGGCCGAACTGGAGGAGTGCCGCGCAAATGGCGTCACGCCGGTCGAGATCCGGTTTGGCTTTGATGGCATCGTGCTTGCCGGAGCCGCAAGCGGGGAAGACATGGATCTCTCCCTCGAACAGCTCTTTCTGGGCCTCGCCCGCAAGGTGCCTGTGGAAGGCCGTTTGCTGGACAATCCCTTTCAATCCTGGCGTCAGATCAGCGCAGAGCTGCCGGACAAGCGCATCGAGATCCTTGGTCCGCCGCCGACCTCCGGCACACGCGATACATTCGTCGAAATTGCCATGGAGCAGGGCTGTTCCGCACTTGCCGATGCAGGAAGCCTCGGGCTGAAGGGCGCAACCTGTCATGAATTGCGGCAGGATGGGGCCTTTCTGGAGACGGGCGAGAACGATGACCTCGTTGTGGCCATGCTGGAGCAGAACCCGCGGGCCCTCGGCATCTTCGGCTATTCCTTCCTGGACCAGAACCGCGGCGGGCTGAAAGCCGTGAAGATCTCCGGTGTCGAGCCATCCGCCGTCACGATTGCGGCTGGCACCTATCCCCTGTCCCGGCCGCTTTATTTCTACGTGAAGGAGGAGCATCTGGGAAAGATCCCGGGGCTTGAGGAATATCTCCTTGAATTTGCGTCTGAAAAGGCGCTGGGTCCGGGCGGTTATCTGGCCGGGAAGGGCCTCATTCCGCTGCCGAAGCACCAGCGGCTCGAGAACGAGAAGCTGGCTGAGGAACTGGCGGCGGCCCATTGACCGCAGCTTTTCAAGAGGGGATGGGAGGCATTGCCGCTCTCCGCTGCTGCGGGCGCTGCCGGCAGGGTTCCTGGCGCGCTGCCGGCTAACAAGATGCTCCCGGTCTGACAGGCTGTCCCAGCCGGAGCGGCCCTGCTCGCCCGCCAATGTCACAAAACGGCATTTGTTGGGGCGACTTCAGAAAAATTATTCAATTTTATCAATAACTTAAATTGTCACAAAAGTGATATGGAACTGACATAGAAGTCTCATCTGCGGCCGTTAGGTTCCGCTCGTCGCCAGGGCCTCAGGGGAGGCTGGGTGGCGCGCCCAAAAACCTTGACATTCAAAGGGAGTGGTCAAGTGAAGTTCAAAACCCTCGTAAGCACGGTTGCCCTCGCGGTTGCCGCCACCGCAGTCGCCGGCGCCGCTCAGGCTCGTGATCAGATCCAGATCGCCGGTTCCTCGACGGTTCTGCCCTATGCTTCCATCGTTGCTGAAGCTTTCGGCGAAAACACCGACTTCCCGACCCCGGTCGTGGAATCCGGCGGTTCGGGCGCTGGCCGCAAGAAGCTCTGCGAAGGCGTTGGTGTGAACACCATCGACATCGCGAACTCCTCCAGCCGCATCACGCAGTCGGACATCGACACCTGCAACGCCAACGGTGTCACCGAGCTCATGGAAGTGCGCATCGGCTATGACGGCATCGTGTTTGCTTCCGACATCAACGGAAACAAGTTCGAGTTCACCCCGGCTGACTGGCACTCCGCTCTGGCCGCCCAGGTCGTGAAGGATGGCCAGCTCGTTGCCAACCCGAACAAGAAGTGGAGCGATGTGCGCGCTGACCTGCCGGAGCAGGACATCCTCGCCTTCATTCCGGGCACCAAGCATGGCACCCGCGAAGTGTTCGACGAGAAGGTTCTGCACGCTGGCTGCAAGGCCAACGGCATCGAAGAAGCTCTGAAGGCTGCCAACGGTGGTGACGCCAAGGCTGCTGCCAAGGCTTGCATGGCGCTGCGCACCGATGGCGTGTCCATCGACATCGACGGCGACTACACCGAGACCCTGGCTCGCGTTGCTGCCAACCCGCATGGTATCGGCGTGTTCGGTCTGTCCTTCTACCAGAACAACACCGACAAGCTCCAGGTTGCGACCATGGGCGGCATCGTTCCGACGGTCGAGAGCATTGCCAAGGGTGAGTACCCGGTTTCCCGTCCGCTGTTCTTCTACGTGAAGAAGGCTCACATCGGCGTGATCCCGGGCCTGAAGGAATACGTCGAGTTCTTCGTCTCCGACGATATCGCAGGTCCGGATGGCCCGCTCGCTCAGTACGGCCTCGTTTCCGATCCGGAACTGGCTGCGACCCAGAAGGCCGTTGCTGACGAAGTCGTCATGGGTCCGCTCAAGTAAGCGGTTCGAGCCTATGGAAGGCCAGGGTGGCGCAATAGCGCCACCCTTTGCTCTGTGGATTGGATAGCTCATGAGCCTCGGTGCCCTTCTCCTTATAATTGTTGCTCTTGCCTTTGTTGGGGCGTTCGCTGGCAGAAGCCGGGCGGTGGCTCTCGTTGGCGGAGATAGACGGAAACTGCATTCGCTGCCGGGCCACTATGGCACGGTTGTGTTTCTGTTCACGGCCGTTCCGGCGCTCGTGCTGATGGCTGCCTGGCTGTTTTTGTCGCCGGTGATTATTGAAGGAGCGGCGTCGCGGAGTCTTCCGGAGGCGTCATCCGACAGCTCGACTGCCATGACACTGGTGATGACCGACGTTCGCCGTATTGCCGGCGGGCTGCAGGTTCTTGCCCGCCGTGGTGATCTGTCTGAGGAAAGCATCGCGGAAATGCGCGGTGATCTCAGCCTCATTCGCGGCCGCATGGCGCAGGCAGGGGTTGCCCTCGGTGCCGATGTGCGCAGCGAAGTCTTTGAGGCTGCCAAGTCATACCGCGCGATGACCAATTCCTCCCGGTTCATGATGGCCATTGCGGTGATTGCGGTTGCGGCCGCCGGGCTTGTCTGGTCGTTTTTCCGGATTAATCCGGACTTCCGCGCCAGAAATGTCTCCGAGCAGTTCACGCGTTCAATGCTTCTTGCTGCATCGCTCGTCGCCGTGCTGACGACCTTCGGCATTGTGTCGTCCCTGCTGTTTGAGACCTATAATTTCTTCAACATGTACCCTGCGACCGAGTTCTTCTTCGGTACGGTCTGGAATCCGCAGTTCCGCGGCGGCTCCGAACTGGGCATCCTGCCGTTGCTCTGGGGTACCTTGTATGTCTCGACCGTCGCGCTCCTGTTTGCCGTGCCGATTGGCCTTTATGCGGCAATCTACATGTCGGAATATGCGTCCAAGCCGGTTCGAAGCATCGCCAAGCCGCTGCTTGAGCTGCTGGCGGGTATCCCGACCATCGTCTACGGCCTTTTCGCCCTGATCACGGTTGGCCCTTTCCTGCGCGACTACTTCGCCCAGCCCATGGGCCTGGGCAATTCGTCGTCGTCGGTGCTGACTGCCGGTCTCGTGATGGGCATCATGCTCATCCCCTTCGTGTCATCACTCTCGGATGACATCATCAATGCGGTTCCCCAGTCTCTGCGTGACGGCGCCTATGGCCTTGGGGCCACCAGATCCGAGGCGATCCGGCAAGTTGTCTTTCCTGCGGCCTTGCCGGGCATTGTCGGCGCTGTCCTTCTGGCAGCAAGCCGCGCCATTGGCGAGACCATGATTGTGGTGATGGGCGCCGGAGCTGCAGCCAAGCTGGGGCTCAATCCGTTCGATGCCATGACCACCGTTACAGTGAAGATCGTCAGCCAGCTGACAGGTGACACGGAGTTCGCCTCACCGGAGACACTGGTCGCCTTCGCGCTTGGCATGACGCTCTTTGTCTTCACTCTGGGACTGAATGTCGCCGCTCTTTACATCGTCCGTAAATACCGGGAGCAATACGAATGACCAGCGTCGATACTGTTCCGTTCAAATCGATCTATAACCCGGATGCACGGACCAAGCGGAGAAATGCGGCAGAGCGCCGGTTCCGCTTCTATGGAATGACGGCCATTTTCATTGGCTTGATGTCCCTCGTCATCCTTCTGTCTTCAGTGCTTTCCAGTGGCCTTGCTGCATTCAACCAGGCCTTTGTTGAGTTCGATGTGCAGCTGACGGAATCCGCCCTCGACAAGTCGGGCCAGCGGGATCTTGAGGAGATGAAGAAGGTCAGCACGGTCGGCTACGGGAATGTAATCCAGAAGGCGCTTCTGGAGGCTCTGAACCGTGCGGGCATTGAGACCGGCGGTTTGTCCGACAGGGAAATTTTTGATCTCGTCTCCAAGGAAGCACCGGCGACACTGCGCAACATGGTGCTGGCGGATCCGAACCTTGTCGGCCAGACAATCAAGTTCAAGACCTACGCCAACGGCCGTGTCGATGGCTACTTCAAGGGCCGCGTCACGATGGACAGCGCGAAGCTGGATAGCAATATCTCGCCTGAGCAGCTGGAACTCGCCGACAGAATGCGCGCAGCCGGCATGATGTATGAGGGCTTCAACTGGGGCTTCTTCTTCGGACCGGATGCCTCCGACTTGCGTCCTGAAGCGGCAGGTCTGGGTATCGCCTTCCTCGGCTCCATGTACATGATGATGATTGTTCTTGTCCTGGCGGTTCCGATCGGCGTGGCGGCGTCCATCTACCTTGAGGAATTTGCCCCCAAGAACTGGTTTACTGACCTGATTGAAGTCAACATCTCGAACCTGGCAGCCGTTCCGTCAATCGTGTTCGGTATCCTTGGCCTGGCTGTTTTCATCAATTTTGCCGGTCTTCCCCAGTCGGCCTCGCTGGTTGGCGGTCTTGTCCTGACGCTGATGACGATCCCGACAATCATCATTGCCACCCGTGCTGCGCTGCGCGCGGTGCCGCCGAGCATCCGGGATGCGGCGCTTGGGGTCGGTGCGTCGAAGATGCAGTCGATCTTTCATCACGTGCTGCCGCTTGCCGCTCCCGGCATCCTGACTGGAACGATCATTGGCTTGGCTCAGGCCCTTGGTGAAACCGCACCCCTGCTGCTGATCGGCATGGTTTCATTTGTTCGCAGTTTCCCGTCTGCTCCGCCGGAAGGCTTCTTCGAGCCGGCAGCTGCCCTGCCTGTTCAGGTCTTCAACTGGACGCAGCGTGGTGACCCGGCTTTCGTCGAGCGCGCATCCGGAGCCATTATCGTGCTGCTGGTGTTCCTGATCGTAATGAACCTGGTTGCCATCATCCTGCGCCGCCGCTTTGAGCGCCGCTGGTAAGAAAGGGATTACCGATGAATGTCAGCGCAAAAGTGGAGAACGGCGTGACCCACGCAGAACCCAAGATCGTCGCCCGCAAGGTTCAGGTCTATTACGGCGACAAGCACGCCATCAAGGACGTGGACATCAAGATTCAGCCCCGTTCCGTGACCGCCTTTATCGGTCCGTCGGGCTGCGGCAAGTCCACCTTCCTGCGCACCCTCAACCGGATGAACGACACCATCGACATCTGCCGTGTTGAAGGTGACATCCTGATCGACGGCGAGAACATCTACGATCCGAAGGTCGATCCGGTGCAGCTGCGCGCCAAGGTCGGCATGGTGTTCCAGAAGCCGAACCCGTTCCCCAAGTCGATCTACGAGAACGTCGCCTATGGTCCGCGCATCCACGGCCTGACCCGCAACAAGGCGGAACTCGATGAAGTGGTTTCTGCCTCGCTGCAGAAGGCCGGCCTGTGGAACGAAGTGAAGGACCGTCTTGATGGTCCGGGCACGGGCCTGTCCGGTGGCCAGCAGCAGCGTCTCTGCATTGCCCGCGCCATCGCCGTCAGCCCGGAAGTGATCCTCATGGACGAGCCGTGCTCGGCCCTTGATCCGATCGCGACCGCCAAGGTCGAAGAGCTGATCGACGAGCTGCGCACCAACTTCACCATCGTGATCGTGACGCACTCCATGCAGCAGGCTGCCCGCGTGTCCCAGCGCACCGCTTTCTTCCATCTCGGCAATCTGGTCGAGGAAGGGGCGACGCAGGACATCTTCACCAATCCGCAGGACAAGCGCACGCAGGATTACATCACCGGCCGTTTCGGCTGATACTGGATCTTGCGCCCCAGAATTTGAGAGGAACACGACATGTCCGAGCATACCGTTAGCTCGTATGACGAGGAACTGCGCGCCCTGGCCGGCCGGGTCGCCGAAATGGGCGGTCTGGCGGAGAAGCTGGTGAATGATGCCGTCACCGCTCTGCTGACTCACGATCTGCCCAAGGCACAGGCCACCGTTCAGGCCGATGCCAAGCTGGACGAGATGCAGCAGGAAATCGAGGCGAAGTTCATCCGCATCGTCGCCCTGCGCCAGCCGATGGGCCAGGATCTGCGCGAGATCATGGCCGCAGGCCGCATCGCCAACGATCTGGAGCGTGTCGGTGACCTTGCCAAGAACATCGCCAAGCGCGTGATTGCCATCGACGGCGTCTTCAATTCCAAGAAGGCCGCCTTCGGCGTCGAGCACATGTCCGATCTGGCGCTGAACCAGCTCAAGTCGGTGCTGGACGCCTATACGGGCCGTGATGCCGAAGCCGCCAAGGCCGTGCGCGAGCGCGACGATGAGGTGGATGCCATCTACACCTCGCTGTTCCGCGAGCTGCTGACCTACATGATGGAAGATCCGCGCAAGATCACCCAGTGTGCCCACCTGCTGTTCTGTGCCAAGAACATCGAGCGCATTGGTGACCATGCCACCAACATCGCCGAAAACGTCTATTTCATGGTGACCGGTGACCAGCTGCTGGAAGCCCGCCGCAAGATCGACGAGATGGGCATTGCCGAAAACGAAGGCGCCTGATCTGCCTGCCTGTAAGTGACGTCCGGAGCATATTGCCATGCCCAAGGTTCTTATCGTTGAAGACGAAGAGCCCCTGAGCCTTCTGCTGCGCTACAATCTCGAAGCCGAAGGCTATGACGTGGACTCCTGCAACCGGGGAGATGACGCCGAAATCCGGCTGCGGGAGACGCAGCCGGACCTCTTGCTGCTGGACTGGATGCTGCCGGGACTTTCCGGCATCGAGCTGTGCCGCCGCGTCCGGGCCCGGTCCGAAACCGAACGCCTGCCGATCATCATGCTGACGGCACGCGGCGAGGAGGCCGAGCGCATCCGTGGCCTCGCCACCGGGGCTGACGACTATGTGGTGAAACCCTTCTCGATCCCCGAGCTGATGGCCCGCGTGCGCGCCATCCTGCGCCGGGCCCGCCCGGAAGTGGTGTCCACCATGCTGAAGTCCGGCGATCTGGAACTGGACAAGGAAACCCACCGCGTCCGCCGCAACGGCAAGGAAATTCACCTGGGGCCGACCGAGTTCCGCCTGCTGGAATTCCTGATGACCTCGCCCGGCCGCGTCTTCTCGCGCGAGCAGCTGCTCGACGGCGTGTGGGGCCACGATGTCTATGTGGATGAGCGCACCGTCGACGTTCACGTCGGCCGCCTGCGCAAGGCCATCAACAAGGGCAAGGTGAAGGACCCGATCCGCACGGTCCGCGGCGCGGGTTATGCCTTCAACGATCAGTTCGCCGTCGCCAGCTGATCCGCTCTGCTGCAATTATTCTGGAAAGGCCCGCCATCCGTGCGGGCCTTTTGGCTTTTGGAGAAGCGCGCCACTTTGCGCCGGCGTTCCCAGCCGCTCAACAAATGCAGCCGGACGTCCAGCCAACAAAAAAGCCTGCCGCAGCGGGCAGGCTTGATTGGGTGAGGGAGCCGCTTGGGGTGCTGGTTGGCCCCCTCTGAAGCATCAGCCGCGAAGGGCTTTCTTGTCCGGAGCGGCGCGGCGGCGGTCGTTGACCGGCTGGTAGGCGATCCGGCAGTGCTGCGGGCAATAGGGAACGCCGGGCTCCGAATGGCGGCCGCAGAAATAGAAATCCGCAGAGGACGGGTCACCGATCGGCCACTTGCAGGTGCGCTCGGTGAGGGTGAGGATTGTGGCGCGCTCGGTGAAGGGCACCAGTTCGGCGAGCGGTGCTGCTTCCACGTCGATGGCCACATCTTCCTGCGGTGCCATCTTCAGTGCGGTGGCGCCGCGCAGCTGCGGCGTTCCTGCCGAAGGCGTGCGGATGGTGGAGGTGGCCTGCACCGTGGTCTGCTGCGGCGCGGCGGCTGCCGTCACCGGCGCCGTTGCGCTGCGCGGGCGGCGCTGCTTGGTGACAGGGGCCGCCGTCTTGGCGCGGCCCGACAGGCCAAGGCGGTGAACCTTGCCGATGACAGCGTTGCGCGTGATGCCGCCAAGCTCGGCAGCAATCTGGCTCGCGCTCAGACCGTCCGTCCAAAGCTTCTTCAAGAGATCTACGCGTTCGTCAGTCCAGCTCATCTGTCGCACCCCGTCGTTTGCGGCTGTAGAATTTTACGCATTAACCATGAATTAAGGCACGCGTGGTCCGCGCCTTAGTGGCCATATCCAGTATGATTTGGTGAACTACAGCACGACATGTCGTATCCGACTGGTTGGACACTACAATGGGCGGTGAAGGCGAGGCAAGTTGGGGGCAAACATGAACCGGGGACGAAACGACTTTTCCCCAGATAACCGGGGTTGACTTTTACCTTCTGCGGCAATGGCGGAAATGCGCCATTTGCATTGACACCCATAGGCAGGACCGTTGTATAAACGGTCCTTGTTCGGTGTGCCGCCTGCGAGGGCGGCACAGTTCGTTTTGAGAACCCGTTGATGGTAGACGCCCTGGCATGAACCCCATGCGGAAGGCGCGCTTAACTACCTGAAGGAGCAAGGGAAATGACTGCGTCGGCACTTTTCGGCACATACGCACGGGCGGACCTGGATTTCGTCCGCGGAGAAGGCGTCTGGCTGGAGACCGCTGACGGGCGACGCTTTCTCGACTGCGGGTCGGGAATCGCGGTGAATGCGCTGGGTCATTCCCACCCCCATCTCGTCAATGCACTGAAGGCGCAGGCCGAGAAGCTGTGGCACATCTCCAATCTCTACAAGGTTGCGGGGCAGGAAGAGCTCGGCCAGCGGCTGGCGGATGCCACCTTTGCGGACCGGGTGTTCTTTTCCAACTCCGGCGCCGAGGCGATGGAAGCCTGCATCAAGACGGCGCGGCGCTATCATTATGTCAATGGCCGCCCGGAACGGATCGGCATCATCACCTTTGAAGGCGCCTTCCATGGCCGGACCATTGCCACCATCGCGGCGGGCGGCCAGGCCAAGTATATGGAAGGCTTCGGCCCCAAGGCGCCGGGCTTTGATCAGGTGAAGACCGGTGACCTGGATGCGCTGAAGGCGGCCATCGGCCCAACGACAGCAGCGCTCTGCATTGAGCCCATTCAGGGAGAGGGCGGTGTGCGCGAGGTGGATGCGGAATTCCTGCGCAAGCTGCGCGAGATCTGCGATGCCGAAGGCCTGCTGCTGATCTTTGACGAGATCCAGACCGGCGTTGGCCGCACGGGCAAGCTCTTTGCCCATGAATGGGCGGGTGTGACGCCGGACCTGATGGCCGTTGCCAAGGGCATCGGCGGTGGCTTCCCCATGGGCGCCTGCCTTGCCACGGAAGCCGCTGCCGCCGGCATGGTTCCGGGGACGCATGGCACCACCTTCGGCGGCAACCCGCTGGCCATGGCCGTGGGCAATGCGGTGCTGGATGTCATTCTGGCCCCGGGCTTCCTGGAAGAAGTGCAGCGCAAGGGCCTCCTGTTGAAGCAGCGGCTGGCTGCGGTGATCGACGCCTATCCGAAGGTATTCGAGGATGTGCGCGGGCGCGGGCTGATGCTCGGCATCAAATGTGTCCGCCCGAATGCGGAAGTTCTGGCCAAGGTGCGCGCCAATGGCCTGCTGGTGGTTCCCGCCGGCGACAACGTGCTGCGCATCCTGCCGCCGCTGACGATCACGGATGAGGAAATCGGCGAGGCTGTGGCCCGCATCGAGGCGGCCGCAGCGGCCGTGGAGGCCGATCTGGCCAAGGAAGGGGATGGGGTGTGAACATGTCTGCGAATGGGCGTCATTTCCTCGATCTGACGCAGTTTGACGGTGAGGAACTGCGCGGAATTCTGGCCCTCGGGCGCAAGCTGAAGACTGAGCGCAACGGTGTCCGCCGCGGTGAAGGCCCGCTGGCCGGCAAGGTGCTGGCGATGATCTTCGAGCAGCCCTCCACCCGCACCCGCATTTCCTTCGACGTGGGCATGCGCGAACTTGGCGGTGAAACGCTGATGCTGACCGGCGCGGAAATGCAGCTGGGCCGGGGCGAGACCATCGCCGACACGGCCCGGGTGCTGTCCCGCTTTGTTGATGCCATCATGATCCGCATTCTCGACCATGATGACCTCAACGAGCTGGCGGCAAACGCCACCGTTCCGGTCATCAATGGCCTGACCAAGCGCTCGCATCCGTGCCAGATCATGGCCGATCTGATGACCTTTGAGGAGCATCGCGGCTCCATCAAGGGCAAGTCCGTGGCCTGGACCGGCGACAGCAACAACGTGCTGGCCTCCTGGGTGCATGCCGCACCGCGTATGGATTTCGAGCTGCGCATCGCCACGCCGCCGGAACTGGCGCCGCCGCCTGCGCTCATTGAAGCCGCGCGTGCGGAAGGCGCCTCGATCATCGTCACCGATGATCCCTTCGCCGCCGTGAAGGGCACCGATTGCGTCATCACCGACTGCTGGGTGTCCATGGGCGACGACGACGAGGCAACCCGTCACAACTTGCTGAGCCCCTATCAGGTGAACAAGCGGCTGATGGCGGAAGCCCATGCGGATGCCCTGTTCATGCACTGCCTGCCGGCCCATCGCGGCGAGGAAGTCACTTCGGACGTGATGGACGGACCCAATTCTGTGGTCTTTGACGAGGCCGAAAACCGGTTGCATGCCCAGAAGGGCATTCTGGCCTGGTGTTTCAACGGCCTTTGAGGACGTAAAACGTGGCACTTGATCTTGCATCCTATGGCGTGACGCCTGCGGGCACCGATGCCGTCCGGCCCTTCTCCGTGGAAGGGCTGGATGTGCGCGGCCGCGCCGTGGCGCTTGGCCCCATCCTGAACCAGATCCTTGACCGGCATGACTATCCGGCGCCGGTCGCCCGCCTGCTGGGTGAGGCGATTGCGCTGACGGCGCTGCTCGGCACCTCGCTGAAGTTCGAGGGCCGCTTCACGCTGCAGACCCAGACCGACGGCCCGGTGAACATGCTGGTGGTGGATTTTTCCTCACCTGATGCCATCCGCGCCTATGCCCGTTTCGAGCCGGAAGCCTTTGCGCCGGGCGGGGCAGGGGAACATGGCGATGCGGCCGCGCTTCTGGGCCGTGGCCATCTGGCGATGACCATCGACCAGGGCAAGCACATGCAGCGCTATCAGGGGCTGGTGGAGCTGGACGGCATTTCGCTGGAAGAGGTGGCCCGCCGCTACTTCGCCCGTTCCGAACAGATCCCGACCGAAGTGCGCCTTGCCGTTGGCCGCCTGTTCACCCGCCGCGAGGGCGAAGCCCCGAGCCAGCAGTGGACTGCCGGCGGCATTCTCGTGCAGTTCCTGCCCGAAGCGCCGGAGCGCATGCGTCAGGCCGATCTCCACCCCGGAGACATGCCGGAAGGCGTGGAAGAGCACAGCATTGATGAGGACGATGCCTGGACCGAGGCCCGCAGCCTCACCGGCACCGTGCGCGATGACGAGCTGACCGATCCGGACATCCCGGTCGAGGAGCTGCTGTTCCGCCTGTTCCATGAGCGCGGCGTGCGCCTCTATGACGCCCAGCCCATCGCCGACCGCTGCCGCTGCTCGCGCGAGAAGATCGAGGGCATCTTCCAGAGCTTCTCCGAAGAGGAGAAGGCGGAGATGGTTGTGGACGGCAAGGTGGTGGTGACCTGCGAATTCTGCAGTGCCGTCTACGAGTTCAAGGCCGAAGCCGTCTGAAAGAGATGAAGGCTGCCCGCCCCGTCGAGGGCGGGCGCTTTTTTTCAGGCTGCCTCCGGCCCGGCAATGACGGCGCCTTCCGTCCTGTTGCTCTCCAGAAGCTTCGCGATCAGGCCGGAACTGCGGGAGCGGGCAAGAAAGGCGTTGAGCGCCCCGGTCAGGCGGGGATCCCGGCCTGCGGGCACGCCCAGAGCCTGCTTGATCACCATGAAACGCTCGGGCAGCAGACGCAATCCCGGCACGCGCCGCTGATCTGCTTCCAGCTGCTGGCGGACACCGGCCGCGACTTCCAGGTTCTCACGCATGAAGAAGTCCACGACCTCTTGTGACGTCGTGACCTTTTCCAAGATGGCTGAGGTGATGGCGCGGCTGAGATAAAGGTCATAGGCGCTGCCACGGCCCACGGCAATCCGGATGCCCGGACGGTCCACCTGCTCCAGCGCCGTGATGGGCGAGTTCTCCCGCACCAGATACCAGCCCTCGATCAGGAGCCAGGGGTTGGTGAAGGCAACCACCTCTGCCCGTGTGGGATCGACCGCGAAGAAGCCGATGTCGGCGCGCTCTTCAGCCACCAGAGCCACGGAAGCTGCGGCATTCGTGACCGGCAGCAGTTCCAGCTCCAGCCCGCGTTCGGCGGCAAAGGCCCGGGCAAGATCCACTGAAACACCGGCGGGAAGCTGCCCTTCGCCTGGCCTTGTCAGGATGGCGTTTCCGGTGTTGATCACCACCCGCAGCACCCCTGTTGGAGCGAAAAGAGCGTTCAGTCCGTCATTTGTCATTCGGCGTCTCCTCAGATGCTGCTGCTCTCAATAGCCTCAACAAGACGCGCAGTGAAGGCTGCAGTTCCGAGCGGGCCTCCCATGTCGCCGGTTCTCCATTCCGGCACGGCGATGACGCGGGTCACCGCGGCTTCGATCAATCCGGCTGCTTCATCCAGCCGCGCGTCCTGCCGCCGTTCCGCCAGCCACCGCAGAAGCATGGCCGCAGAATTGATCAAAGACGCCGGATTGGCCCGGTCCTGTCCCGCGATCGAAGGAGCCGAGCCGTGCTGGGCCTGTGCCATTGCATGATCCGTCCCTGCATTCAGCGAGGCCGCCAGACCAATGCTCCCCGCGATTTCGGTTGCCTGATCCGAAAGGATGTCGCCGAACATGTTCGTCGTCACGATCGTGTCAAAGGCGGAGGCATCCCGCACCAGCAATGCCGCCATCGCGTCGACGAGCACTTCCTCCACCTGAACATCGGGATAGGCCTCGGCAGCCTGGCGTGTGCAGGATAGGAACAGCCCGTCGCTGAGACGCAGGACATTTGCCTTGTGCACCACGGTCAGCTTGCCGCCGCGCTGACGGGCCATCCGGAAGCCGGCCTCGGCAATGCGCAGGGAGCCTTGGCGCGTGACCTTGCGCATGGCGATGGCCACATCCTCGGTGGGCATGAACTCTCCCGTCCCGGCGAACATGGTGCGGTCGGCGTAAAAGCCCTCGGTGTTTTCCCGAACGATGACCAGATCCACCGGAACGCCGCAGCGCGCGGGAAAATCTGGATGTGACTTCGCGGGGCGGATATTGGCAAACAGGTCCAGATGCTTGCGCAGATGCCCCGACGGATTGATGCCGCCTTCCGATGCGGGCGGATAGTCGTTGTGGGACACCGGCCCCAGGATCACGCCATCGGCCGCCCGTGCCTGCTCCAGCAGGCCCTTTGGAAATGTGGTGCCTTGTGCGGCGAGCGGGCGCAGCCCGACCTCGGCACGGTTTACCTGAAACCGCAGGCCAAGCCGGTGCTGCACCGCATCCAGCACCTTCAGCGTGGCCGTGGTGATCTCGGGGCTGATGCCATCGCCATCGAGGACCAGCAGGGAAATGGGGGCGGATGGCTGGGCGGTCATGTGCGGCTCCAGTGTTGCGTTTGATCCTGCATATATCCATTTTTGAGTTTAAAAATGCAATATCAAAACAAAGTGCCGTCGTGATAGGGTGAAAGCATGTCTTCCCATTCATAGCCAAAGCACTGCCATTGACCGCTTCGTCCACCCCGCGCAGCAGCATAAGTTCCCATCTGGCGGCCGATATCGCGGCCTTCATCGAAGCCGAGTCGCTGCCTGCAGGAGCGCATCTGCGCACCGGTGAGCTGGCGCGCCGTTTCGCGGTGTCCCGCTGGCCGGTTGAGCAGGCGCTGAAACAGCTGGCCGAGGCGGGACGCGTGAGGCACGAGCCCAATCGCGGCTTCTTCGTTCACGGCACCCATGCCGCCGCGCCCCCAGCGGCGCAGGATCCGATCCACGCCGCCTATCTGAAGCTGGCAGGATTGCTGGCGAGCCGGACCATCGGGCCGAGGGTGACGGAGCAGGAACTGCGCGACCGGTTTGCGCTGACAAAGAGGCAAACGGCGGATCTGATGGGCCGCATGATCCGCGAAGGCATTGCCGAAAAGCGCGCAGGCTATGGCTGGGACATCAACACCGAACTGACGGCGCCGGATGCTCTGGCCCATACGACACAGTTGCGGCTGATCCTTGAGCCGGGTGCCCTGCGGCTGCCGGGCTACCGTTTGCCCCCGGAGGACATTGTCCGGTTGCGCCGCGTGGAGCACGATCTGCTGGAGGGCGGCATCGACCGTGTTCCGCCCGACATGCTCTACCTGCGGGGCGCACAGTTCCACGAGACGCTGATGACGGGTGCGGGAAATCCCTTCATGCTGCAGACCCTCGTGCGCGTGAACCGTCTGCGCCGGCTGCTGACCTATCAGGCGATGGAGGACCGGGAGCGCTATTACCGGCAGGCCCGGCAGCACTTGCGCATTCTGGAACTGCTTGAGACGGGCGATTGCGAAGGCGCGGCACGGGAGATGGAGAGCCATCTCCGCCAGGTGCGTGACAGCCTGTCGGCGCTTGGCTTCATTGTGCCGCCGGACGGCCCGGAGCATTCCTGAAAGACGGTTGGCCTGCTCTGGAAACAGGCTGAGGCAGATCTATAATGGCTGGCATGAATCTCATCCTGCCCGCCGCCCCGCCGCTTCCTCCTGTTGTCCATCATCCGGCCTATTGCGCCGAGCTGCCGGAAGAGCACCGCTTTCCCATGAACAAGTTCCGCCGTGTGGCGGAGCTGGCGCTGGCCGAAGGGCTGGTGCCGGGCGGCAAGTTCCTGAAGCCACGGGCCGCTCCGGCGGAATGGGTGGCTTTGGCCCATGATCCGGCCTATGTGGAGCAAGTCTTTAGCACCAATGTTCCGCCCGCGATTGCCCGCGAGATCGGCTTTCCGATGACGCAGAGCATTGCCCTGCGCGGGCGCTGTGCCACCGGCGGCTCTGTGCTGACCGGCTATCTGGCGCTGGAACACGGCCTTGCCTGCAACACGGCAGGCGGCAGCCATCATGCCCGCAAGGCGCATGGGGCGGGCTTCTGCGTCTTCAACGATGTGGCTGTGGCCATCCGGGTGATGCAGGCCGATGGCGTCATCCGCCGGGCGCTGGTGGTGGATCTGGACGTGCATCAGGGCGACGGGACGGCGGATATATTTGCAGGCGATCCGTCCGTCTTCACCTTCTCCATGCATGCGCAGAAGAACTATCCGGTGCGCAAGGTGCCTTCGGATCTGGATCTGGGGCTGGAGGACGGGCTTATGGACGCGCCTTATCTGGACCTTTTGGCGGAGCATCTGCCGCAGGTGATAGACCGGGCCGAGCCGGACATCGTGTTCTACAATGCCGGGGTTGATCCCTTTGCTGGCGACAAGCTGGGGCGGTTGGCACTGAGCCATGAAGGGCTGCAGCTGAGGGACGAACATGTCATCCGCACCGTGCGCCGTCTCGGCCTGCCGCTGGCCGGAGTGCTGGGCGGCGGCTATTCCACGGACATTGATGAACTGGCGGGCCGGCATCTCACCCTGTTGCGGGCGGCAGCCACGGTCGCCCGCGAAACGTCCGTTCTGTCAGCTTGAACGGCTCGCCATCAGCCGCATGACCAGCCACACCGGCACCACCACGACGGCGCCAAGCACCAGATAGTGCCAGACCTGCTCGATGGCGGAAAAGCCCATGTTCCAGAGGCGCTGGACGAAGGAGATCAGCAGGTCGAAGAGACCCAGCGGGTCAAGGTTCAGCGCCGACAGGATGACGCCGACCACAAGCGACAGGAACACGAGGCGCAGGAGCACCCGTGCCGGACTGTCACCCAGAAACTTGTTGAGGCCACCGGACATGCCGAACTCCCTTGAATCAGCGTCTGCGCCACAACATAGGGATTCGCCAGCCGTTCCGCATCCCCCCTGTGCGATCAGTCGGCAGCTTGCCAGCTGAGCGGGGCCGGAGTTTCCCCATGCAGCCGCACAGCCTTGGGCGGCACGCCGTACCAGGTCTTGACCGCGCGGGAAAAGGCCGAGAGCTCCGAGAAGCCAAGAAGGAAAGCGATTTCCTTCAGCGGCAGTGACGTGTCGCGCAGATAGCGTGCGGCCATGTTGCGGCGGATCGTTTCCGTCAGCTTGCGGAACGAAGTGCCCTCCGCCTCCAGCAGCCGCTGCAGCGAGCGCTGGGACATGCCCAGTTCGCTGGCGACACGCTCCAGACTGACGGCGCCTGCCTTGAGGCTTTCGTTGATGGTATCGGCAACGCGCACCAGCGGATCGCTCTGGACCCGGAACTCCTCCATCTCCCGGATCGCGGCCTGTTCAACGATGCTGTAGAGGTTTTGCTCGCTGTTGGGGGTCGGCCGGTCGAGATATTTCGCGGGGATGAGGATACGGTCAAGCGGCTGGCCGAAGCGCAGCCTGCTGCCGTAGCGCTCCTGAAAGGCGGACCGGCATCGGGGCGCAGGCTGGCTGATGTCGATGCGCAGTTGCACCTGCGGGTCCTGCGTCGCATATTCGACCCGGCTGGCCGCCCAGGCAACGCGTTCGAAGGTATGCTGGGCACGGGGCATGTTCCGGTCGGGCACGACCCACTCGATGATGCCCCAATCCTCATCCTCACGGAAATTCAGTCCGTAACTGTTGGAGCGCAGCGGCAGGAAACGGACCCAGTTGCGTATGCCCGCACGCAGGTTGGGGGCGCACAGGCCCACGTAGTCGAAGGTTGAAAACACGCCTGTCGGCATACTGGAGGCCACATCCAGAATGATGGCGTCATCCCGTGTTTCAGCCGCCACGAATTCGCAGACGGAAAGAGCGATGCGGTAGGGAATTGTCGCGCCTGTTTGATGGACCGTCTCGGGAGAAATGCCAAACCGCCGGGCAATGCGGGGCCAGTCGAGGCCTTTTTCCTCGCAGATAATTTCGAGGGATTGCAGCGTGTCGGCCCGGCACCATTCCTCCACCATGCGGCGAGGCAACGACTTATCCATCAGATCTTCCCCGGCTTCATCCTGTGATTGCATAGGATGATACAACTCCCGCGCTGGCGCAACATGTCAATTTTCCGTCAGATTCAATCAAAAACGGTTTGCGCCAGTGCAGGTGCCAGTGTCAGTACCAGTACAGGTGCTGGCATGGTGCTTCCTCCTTCGCGCCCACAGGATTCTGCCATCATGCCTCAGTCTTTACGGCTGGAAAGCGGGGAAGAATGCCTAGCGATTTCTGCCGTTGGGCTCAGGGCTGGGGGAGAGAATGAAGCGCAGGGGGCAGAAGCCGTCTCCGCGCCGGTATCCTGTACATCAAACGGGTTTTCCCATGCCGGGATGAGCGGTGTTTCAGCGCGGGAACTGGCTTGATCCGGCGCACCTTCATCTTGGAGTATCTCGATGGGCGCGGGTCTTTGCGGTGCCGTGTCACCGGTCATGCCGATGAGCGGCATGTCCGGTATGGGGGTGCCTTGCGGCAAGGGTTGGAAGTCTGCCTGTTGCCATTGGCCGAGCCCCGCCTCGCGGGCTGCGGCCTCAGCCGTTGTGTAGTCTTCCGGCGCTTCCCCGGAAGCCCTTGCCCAGCCTTGCTGCACCAGCCAGTAGCCAAGGTCCACCGGTCCCTTGCGGCAGATGGCGGACATGTGATGCGGGCCCAGGGAGGCGGCCGGTTCGCAGTCCACTCTGTGGCTGCGGACAAGCGCGCGCAGGGCCGTCAACGCCCTTGTGCCGCAGGGCCAGACCTGGCCACTTGCGGTTTCACAGGTCCCGGCAGCAGGCAGGCCGGTGACATGGGCGAGTTCAACCGTCAGCTTCCCCGACTTGAGGGCGGCTCTTTCCAGGACGAGCGGGCGAATGATGTGGAAACTGCGTTCAGGCAGGGCGGCGGCTTCGCTCTGGCGGGCAGCCTGCGGCCGGACGCGCTCAATCCGCTGCAGGGGGGCCGTGATGTGAGGTACGGCGACACCCGGCGGCGAGACATTGCGCACGGCGGATTGACTGAAGGCTGGGCCTGCAAGAAAGACAAGGCTGCAAGCCCATGTGAAGCGAATGATTCCGCGGCATGAGACCGGGTGTCTGATCTCTTGTCCGGCCATGCAGTTCCGCCTCGTACCGTCCCGGTCTACTGACTGGCCCAGACGATCCGCGCCATCCAGGCGATGCTGTCGAGGTCCATCGCAGTGATGGTGCCCGAACTGCCCAGCGTATGCAACTCCAGCCGCCGCGCGGTGCGCATCACGAAGCTGCCGACCAGCATCCCGCCAGTGGTCTGGCGGAGCACGATCCGGTCGCCCCGGCGTATGGGAATGCCCGGCGCGATGACGATAATGTCTCCGTCCCGGTAAAGCGGCAGATAGTCATCGCCTCCCACACCCAGTGCATAGACCTGACTGCCCAGATCATCGGGAAAGGAGATCTCGTCCCAGCCGGCGCCTGCCGGATTGCCTGTCGCGTCGAAGAGGCCAGTGCCGTCTCCGGCCTCGCAGAGACGGGCAAATGGCATGGTTATGCCGTTTGCTGTCTTGGCGGGAGCGAGGATTGCGTCACCTTCCACAAGTTGTGCAAAGTCGGACAGTTGCGCACCTGTTGCCTCAAGTATCTTGGCAAGAGACTCCGTCGAGGGCCAGCGGGGGCGGCCGTCGCCGGCGACCCGCTTTGACGGATTGAAGGTGGTTGGATCCAGCCCGGCACGGCGCGCGAGGGCCGAGGGCGAAAGACGCTTGCGTGTGGCCAGGGCGTCTATCGCTGCCCAGACGCGCTCGTGCGAGAGCATGGTTCTTTCCTCCACGTGCTGCCTCATCAGGAATAAATCCCTTTGAATTCCATTGATATTGGCAAATATTCCTGATGCAAATGAATAGGCGGTTGATCCTGTGGTGCGTGCTGGTTGTCCAATGCAAAATCCCGGACTAGGGTCCGCCTCAACCAACGCACGGGAGCCAGTTCCGAGGCTCCCCAAAAGCACATGGGCAGACCGGCATGACGGTGATTTTCAAGATACTGACGCGCAACCTCTGGGATGATGCCATGAGCCGTGGCAGGTTCGATGGCGCGCCGGTCGACCTTGCCGATGGCTACATCCACTTCTCGACGGCGGAGCAGGTGCGTGAAACGGCGGCCAAACATTTTGCCGGGCAGGACGGCCTCTTGCTGGCCGCCTTCGACAGCGAGGCTTTCGGGCAGCCGGTCAAGTGGGAGCCCTCGCGCGGCGGCGCGCTGTTCCCGCATCTTTACGCCAGCTTCGATCCGGCCTGCGCCCTGTGGGTCGAGGCGCTGCCGCTCGGCCCGGATGGGCAGCATGTGTTTCCTGACCTGACGAAGTGATCTCACGCCCATGTTCCAGTCCCTTGCCAATCGCCTGACCCTCCGGGCTCTCCACTGTGTCGACGCCGAAACGGCCCATGGCGTGACGATCCGCGCGCTCGCCAGCGGGGTTTATCCGCGCTTTTCCAACACCAGCCTGCCCTCCCTGCGGCAGGAGGTGCTGGGTTTGAGCTTCCCGAACCCGCTCGGCATGGCTGCCGGCTTTGACAAGAACGGCGAAGTGCCGGATGCGATCCTCGGGATGGGCTTCGGCTTTGCCGAGGCGGGAACCGTGACGCCGCGCCCGCAGGAGGGCAATCCGCGTCCGCGCCTGTTCCGCCTGCCGGCCGATCAGGGAGTGATCAACCGCTTCGGCTTCAACAACGAGGGGCATGCGGCGCTGCTGGCCCGGCTGGAAGCGCGCAAGGGCAGGGGCGGCATCGTTGGCGTCAACGTGGGGGCCAACAAGGATGCGGCGGACCGGGTGGCCGACTATGTGGCCGGCATCCGCACCTTCGCGCATCTGGCGTCCTATTTCACCGTCAACATTTCCTCGCCCAACACGCCGGGCCTGCGCGATCTGCAGGCCAAGGCGGCGCTGGATGAACTGCTGTCTGCCGTGATGGCCGAACGCGATGCGCAGAGCCTGCAGGTGGGACGCAAGGTGCCGGTGCTTTTGAAGATTGCGCCGGATGTCTCCGCCGAAGGGCTGGAGGACATTGCCGAAGCGGTGCTGACCCACAAGGTGGACGGGCTGATCGTCTCCAACACCACGCTGTCCCGCGCCGGCCTTCGCGATACGCAGACCGCGCAGGAAGCGGGCGGCCTTTCCGGGCGCCCCCTGTTCCGCCGTGCCACGGTCATTCTGGCCCGCGCGCGCAAGCTGGTGGGGCCGGATCTTCCGATTGTCGGCGTTGGCGGCATCGACAGCCCCGAAACGGCTCTGGTCAAGATCACCGCCGGGGCAACGCTGCTGCAGATCTATTCGTCGCTGGTCTACAAGGGTCCGGGGCTGGTTCCCGCCATCCTCAAGCATCTGGATGGGGAACTGAAACGCGGTGGCTTCTCCAGCCTCGCCGGGCTGCGCTCAGCCAATGTGGATGCCTGGGCGGGCGAAAATCTGGACTGAGACCAAATCCCGACGAGCTTGTCTCATCGGGATTTGGTCAAGCCCGTGCGGCGCTTGAGCAATTTCAAGGCATGATGCGTCAGCATCGAAAGCCTTGGTATGGAAACTGCGAAGAGGCCGGAGTTGTTGAACTCCGGCCTCCCTGTCTGGATCACGGTCAGTCAAGCCTCAGCTGCCCGCCGTCTGCTGCCGCAGCGCCTCGATCTCCCGGCGCAGGGCGCGGACTTCTTCGAGAATGACCCCCGTTTCGTCGTGGATCGCCTGCCGGTCAGCTTCGGCAATCGTCTCCGTTTCGGACTGCATGGCCGAAACGATGATACCGATGAAGAGGTTGAGCACGGTGAAGGCGGTGCAGACCAGGAAGGGCAGGAAGAAGGCCCAGGCATAGGGGTGAACTTCCATCACCGGCCGCACGATGCCCATGGACCAGCTTTCCAGCGTCATCACCTGGAACAGGGTGTAGAGCGAACGGCCAAGATCTCCGAACCAGTCGGGGAATGTCTCGCCATAGAGCTTCGTGGCCATGACGGCGAAGACATAGAAGACGAGGCTCATCAGCACCATGATGGAGCCCATGCCGGGCAGGGCTGTGATCAGCCCGCCGATAACCCGCCGCAGGGACGGAACCACCGAGATGAGACGCAGCACGCGCAGGATGCGCAGCGCACGCAGCACCGAGAAGGGGCCGCTGGCCGGAACAAGGGCAATCGCCACGATCACGAAGTCGAAGATGCTCCAGGGATCGCGGAAGAAGGACAGCCGGTGCACATAAAGGCGCAACGTCAGCTCGATCACGAAAATGCCGAGGATGATCTTGTCGAGCGTGTGCAGCAGCGGGCCGATGGCAGAAACGACAGTGGGGCTGGTCTCAAGCCCGAGGGTGAAGGCATTGACAACAATGATCGCAATGATGGCCGCTTCCCAGCGGCTTGACGTGATGAGGGCCTTTAAAGTCTGGCGCATACTGAAAAATGTCCATCTGGAAACACGGCCGGACGCCGCCCGCGCAAACTGGCAATTCCGCTCTTGATACGCAATAGCCCGCAGGACATTGAAACGCAAAATCCCTCAGCTTTGCAGGTCAGTTTCCCGCGCCGGCCTCTGGAAGCACTCTGCGGAAGCCGCCCTGCATCCGGCTCCCGTTGAAAAGCGTCCCAGCGCCGCTTGACAGAACCGCCGCCGCAGGCGATCTAATGCGCCAAGGCCACGGCATCCGGACACACCTTGTCCTCTTTTGATGCCGTCATGCTCAGGCGGGTATGATGTAATGGTAGCCTGTCAGCTTCCCAAGCTGAACGCGCGGGTTCGATTCCCGCTACCCGCTCCAGATCCTTTCTTTCTTTCGTCATGGTCGGGCTTGTCCCGACCATCTGCAGATCATTGATTTGTATAGATCCTCGGCACAGGGCCGAGGATGACGATGGAGGAGTTGCTGGTTTGTCAGCAGTCTGGGTGCCACTGGTGCTATTCTTATGCCTGACAACGGAGGCCGGATCATGAAGTTGACTATCAATATTGATGATGAGCTTCTTGAGGCGGCCCGAGACCTGACTGGCACAATGGAGACCACTGCCATCGTGCATCAGGCGCTGGAGACGCTGGTGCGCCTCGAGACGGGCAGGCGCCTGATAGCGCTTGGTGGCACAATGCCGGATGCTGAGGCTGTTTCCGATACCTATGAGCGCTGGATCGAGGAACGGATTGAAATGGCATTGGCCGATCGCCGTCCCTCCGTTTCAGGGAGCGATGCTGACCTTCAGATCGAAGCGGTTCTTGCTCTCAAGAAGTGAGTTTCAAGCGTGAGTTTTCTGCTGGCGGCGTTCGCAGCATAGGTACAGTCTCAACTGCGCCGCAAAACTGCATCGGCTCAATTTTCCCACGCAGAGATACGCAAGGAGAAAGCTGGCAACTTCAACGACTTGTTCTTTTGCCAAAAAATACGGTCATTTGTATAGTTGCAGAAATTAGGTTCGGGGAATCGAAATGCTCTTACTTGGTCGGGTTGTTGCGTGGCTGGCTTTGGTTTTGGGTGGAGTAAAAGTTATCGTCGGTTTTTTTGTTGCTAGTGTTGACGATCCGATGTCTCGGGCAGAGCTTGCAGCTCGTTACTTGGGGTCTAGAGCAACTGGTGAGGCGATAGATCAAGGTATTTATATTTTTTTGTTTGGTGTTGTGCTTGGGGTCCTCGTGAAAATTGGCAGGCTTTTGCAGGATATTCGGTAGCTTGATGATATTCATGTGTAAACTTTATCCGAAAGTATAGTCTTCGCATTGTTTTTAAGGGCTACCCATCCTCCCCCTTGTTCCCGAAATCCGGTGTCTTGCGCTTGCGGGCGGTGCCGTGGGTGGTCTTGTGCCAGTGGTGGGGGCGGATGAAGAAGTCCCAGACGGCGCGGTAGAAGGCGAAGCTGGCGCAGAGCCAGTAGGCGGGGATGAGGGCGAGATCGCTGAAATGCGGGTCGAAGCCGCGGGCGCGGGCGGCGCTGCGTCCGGCAATGACGGCGGCGCCATAGCCGGAAATGGCGGCCAGCGCGCTGAGGCAGACGGTGATGTCGGACATGAGCCCATCGGGCACGGGCATGTTCCACAGGCCGATCAGGTAACCCATCAGGATCATGCAGAATATGGGGTGCAGGCCGAGCGTCAGCAGGCTGCCGCCGATGAGGAAGGCGATAGGCACCGCGCGGCGCGGGCTCATGTCATGCCACAGCATGGACGGATCGCGCAGGTGGACGAGCACTGTCTGCAGCCAGCCCTTGTACCAGCGTGCCCGCTGCGCATACCAGACCTTCCACGTCACCGGCGCTTCTTCATATGTGGCGCTGTCGAGGGCGGCACTGGAAAAGCCGAAGCGGGCAAGGCGCAGGCCAAGGTCGGCATCTTCCGTCACATTGTAGGGGTCCCACCCGCCTGCGGTAACGAGGGCCGCGCGGCGGAAATGGTTTGAGGTGCCACCCAGCGGAAAGGGCCATTCCTCGCCGGAAAACCACGGAATGACCTGATCGAACAGGCTGGCATATTCCATGGCAAACTGGCGGGTGAAAAAGCTCTCCTCCGCATTGTCGATGACAAGGCTCGCCTGCAGGCAGGCGAGGCTTTCCGGGCTCTCCCGGAACTTGCGCACCGCCTTTTTCAGCTGGCCGGGCTCGGGCCGGTCTTCCGCGTCATAGATGGTGACGAACTCGCCCATGGAGGAGTCCAGCCCATAGGCCAGAGCCCTTGGTTTGGTGCGCGGATGGCCCGGCGGCACCACCACCACTTCCATGCCTTCGCGCAGCAGGCCCCTGAAGGCCACGCGGGTTTCCCGGTCGTCCTGCTCCACCAGAAAACGGATGTCGAGCCTGTCCGCCGGATAGTCGAGCCTGGCAAGGCCATCCACCAGCGACGGCACGACCGCCGCCTCCTTGTAGAGCGGGACCAGCACCGTATAGAGCGGCCACTCTTCTTGAAATGGCCGCGCATGGGGTTGCGCTGCCGCCCGCTGGGACTGAAAAAAGGCTTCCTCTGCGGCGAGACGCGCCCGTTCCTGGGCCTGCCGCGCGCTCGAAAGCCGGGCGATTGCGGTGAGAATGCAGGTGAGGCCCACAACAAGGCTCAGCAGCAGCATCTGCACATCAAAGGGCAGAACCATGCCGGCGAAGAAGCTGGCGGCCATGGCGCCCGCGCCGATTTGCTGGCGGGGCGTCACGCGGGTGCGGGCCGACATGTGGGGAAAGCGGGCTTCCAGTTCGCCGGCGGGCGCATTCAGCACCGTCAGGGCGTGGCGCAGGGCCGAAGGCGTGGCGATGCGCACGGCCGCACTCCAGTCCGGATGGCGCAGAAAGAAGGCGCGCAGTTCGGCGACGTGCTCAGGTTCGGGCGCAACCACATAGACCGGCCCCTCCCGGCCGAGGCCGATCATCATCGGCCCGGCTTCACCCGGGCCGCATTGCAGCACGTGGCCATTGACCAGCAGCGGGCGGAAGCTGCCGACTGGCAGAAAGGGAACGCCGCAGACTTCCGCCACTGCGCTGTAATAGGCCTCTTCCGTGAGGATGGCATTGCGCATCATGTAGTGCACGGGATGGACACCGTGATAGGATGCCAGCTGACAGGCAGACCGCAGCGCAGAGGCAGAAAGACCCCGTGACACAAGGACATGCATCTCCTCTTGCAGCAATTGCTGCGGCGCGGCTCTTTCATTTTTCGGGACTGGTCCGTTTTCGGAAGAGGCCTGATGGGCCGCTGCCTGCGGGCGGGGCGAGGGAGATTCACACTGCAGGAATGCTTCGCCGGCGTCTGCTGCCATTCTTGGCAGCTTCACAGTGTCTGACGCAGTCTCCTCTGCCACAACAGACATCGCCCGCCCCTTCCGAGGCCGCCGGACACACACTCATCCGGCTCCCGCAAGGAGTACGGCAGAAGATATTCCCACAATCAACAGTTTTATATTTTTTAGTCTCAATTGCGATTGGTTTTATACCGGCCCAGGCACCAGCTCAGGAAACTGCGAATCCTTCGCCGCTGAACGGAGCGGGCATGACCATTTTCATTCCCAACTTCCGCGATCCGCGCGCGCTGGCCGAACGTCCCGCGCAGCCGCCGGAGAAGATTGAATTCCTCGCCTCGGATGATTTTCCTCCCTTTTCCTTCCGTGACCCGCAAGGACGCCTGACCGGCTTCAATGTGGATCTGGCGCGGGCGGTCTGCGAGGAGCTTGGGGCCTCCTGCAGTCTGAGGGTGAAGGCCTTCGAGGCTCTGCCGGATGCGCTGATGGCGGGGGAGGGCGATGCCATTCTCTCCGGCCTTGCCAAGACGGAAGCTCTGCGGCGGGAGATGGCCTTCTCCGACACCTACATGCGCCTGCCCGCCCGGTTCGTGCTGGGGCAGGGCACGGACAGCTTTGATCCCAACATGCCATCTGCAAAGCGCATCAGCGTCGAAGCCGGCAGCCGCCACGAGGCCTTCCTGAAGGCCGCCTTCCCGGGCCTTGCCGTCGAGCCGTTCCCCACAGCAGGGGAGGCAAGGGCTGCGCTGAAGGAGGGCAAGGCCGACGTGCATTTCGGCGACGGCATGGCGCTGTCCTTCTGGCTGGCCAGCAAGGAGGCGGATGGCTGCTGCCGCTTTGCCCCCGGCCCCTGGCTGGAGCCGCGCTACTTTGGCGACGGGCTTTCCATTGCATTGCGCCGTGACGACCAGGCGCTGCTGGACGCGCTGAACTATGCCCTGCGCCAGGTGCAGGACAAGGGCATCTATGGCGAGCTTTACCTGCGCTATTTCCCGGTGGGGTTCTACTGAGGCTTCAGACCGCCAGCAAAGCCATTGCCAGACCGGCCGGTTCTGGCTAAGCCGGGTCACTCTTTGCGCGCGGAGCCCATCCGCCGCCACAACAGGACAGCCTGATGACCGAATTTCTCTGGACCCGCCCGGAAGGCACGCCGGATGCAACCCTGCTTCTGGCCCATGGCGCCGGTGCGCCGATGGACTCCGCCATCATGAACCGGCTGGCCGCAGCCCTTGCGGCCGAAGGCATTGCCGTGGTGCGGTTCGAGTTTCCCTATATGGCCGCCCGCCGTACCACGGCCAAGAAGGCTCCGCCGCCGAAGGCCGAACTGCTGGTCGGTGCCTATCAGAAGGCCATGCAGGCGCTGATGGGTGAGGTGGAAGGCCCGTTCCTCATTGGCGGCAAGTCCATGGGCGGGCGCGTTGCCGCCATGCTCACGGCCGGCGCCTCGCTGCCGGGCCGTGTGAAGGGCGTTGTCTGCATCGGCTATCCGTTCCACCCGCAGGGCAAGTCCGATGTCTGGCGCCTTGAGCCGCTGGAACAGGCCCGCCGCCCCATCTTCATTGCGCAGGGCGAGCGTGATCCCTTCGGCAGTCAGGCCGAGCTGGAAGACGTGACCCTGCCGGGCACCTGCGAGATCCTGTTCCTCGAAGACGGCAACCACGACCTCGGGCCCCGCGGCCAGTCGCCCGCGACCTGGGACAGCAACATCACGGCCACCGCCAAGGCCGTTGAGGAGTTCGCCCGCAAGGTTCTGGCCGCCTGAGATTGCAAGCCCGGTGCGCTTGCCGCACCGGGCTTGAGCAACTCCCGATGAGTCAGCCTCATCGGGAGTTGATATCAGTCAAGCGCGCGGAAGTGCTTGGAGAGCTTCAGCTCCTGCCCCTGATAGTTGGAACCGATGCCCTCGCCATAGAGCTGATGCGGGCGCTCGGCCATGTGCTCATAGACCAGCCGCCCGACCGTCTGGCCATGCTCCAGAATGAAGGGCACGTCGTGCGAGCGCACTTCCAGCACGGCGCGTGAGCCTGTGCCGCCCGCGGTGCTGTGGCCAAAGCCGGGATCGAAGAAACCGGCGTAATGCACGCGGAATTCTCCCACCAGCGGATCGAAGGGCACCATCTCGGCGGCAAAATCCGGCGGCACATGCACCGCTTCCTGGCTGACAAGGATGTAGAACTCGTTCGGGTCGAGCACCAGTTCGGCCGCCCCGCGCCGGTAGATCGGGTCCCAGAAGTCGAGCGGGTGATGCGCATCCTTCAGGTCCACGTCGATGACGCCCGTGTGGTGCTTGGCGCGGTAGCCGACGAGGCTGCCATCGCCGGAGCCTTCCAGATCGATGGACAGTTGCACGCCGCCGCCGATGCGCTCCATGCCGCCGGAAACAAGGCGCAGGCGCGCATGCACGCCTTCCAGCTCGTTGTCCGGGATCAGCGGTTCACCGGCGCGGAAGCGGATCTGCGACAGGCGGGAGCCACTGCGCACCAGAATGGGGAAGGTGAGCGGCGAGATTTCCGCATAGAGCGGCCCGTTGTAGCCGGCCGGCACAGTGTCAAAGGCGCGCCCGCCATCGGTGATGACGCGGGTGAAGACATCAAGCCGCCCGGTGGAGCTTTTCGGGTTGGCGGTCGCCGAGATGGCATCGGGCAGCGCCAGACTTTCCTGCAAGGGCACGATATAGACGCAGCCCGTTTCCAGCACCGCGCCGCGCGTCAGGTCGATGGTATGCAGCGCGAAGGCATCCAGCTTGTCGGCGACGGCGACGCCATTGCCCGGCAGGAAGCTGGCGCGCACCCGGTAGGCAAGCCCCCCGAGGCGCAGGTCAAGGCTGGCTGGCTGAATCTGGCCGTCGACAGGCGCCAGCTCGCTGCGGATCGTTCCGGCGCGGAACATGTCCTCGATCATGTGGGCGGGCAGAATGCCGTCTGGGCGCATGGCAAGCCTTTCATGGAGCCCGGGAGGGGCGTTATCTTCCTCTGCGCTGTCATTAGCCGATGGCAGGGTCTTGGCCAACCCTTTCATGGCGGGTCCATGGCTGGCAAAGATTGACCACCGGCCATGAAAGGCGTATTTGCAGACAGGATCCGTGGTGATTTGAGCCGGCCGGCTTGCAGCCACGTTAAAGAAGTTGCTAAAGAGGCCGGGGAGAAACACCCGGCCTTTATGGCCGGTTTTTTGTTTCTGGAGCGAAGACCGATGAGCGCATCCGATACCCCGTCCTTCCGCCCCCTGCGTCCGGCCACCCGTCTTGTGCATGGTGGTACTGTCCGCTCCCAGCATGGCGAGACCTCCGAAGCCATCTTCCTGACGCAGGGCTTCGTCTACGCCAATGCGGAAGCAGCAGAAGCGCGCTTCAACGGCGAGGATCCGGGCTATGTCTATTCGCGCTATTCCAACCCCACCGTTGCCATGTTCGAGCAGCGCATGTGCGAGCTGGAAGAGGCGGAAGCGGCCATCGGCACCGCCAGCGGCATGGCCGCCGTCAATCTGGCGCTGATGGCTTCCGTCAAGGCCGGTGATCATGTGGTTGCCGCCAAGGCGCTCTTCGGCTCCTGCCGTTACATCGTTGAAACCCTGCTGCCGCGTTTTGGCGTCACCAGCACGCTGGTGGATGGCACGGACCTGGATCAGTGGCGCGCTGCAGTGACGGAGAACACCAAGGCCGTGTTCCTTGAGAGCCCGACCAACCCGACGCTGGAT
The DNA here is from genome assembly GCF_054073275.1 of Pannonibacter sp. Q-1. NCBI lineage: Bacteria > Pseudomonadati > Pseudomonadota > Alphaproteobacteria > Hyphomicrobiales > Stappiaceae > Pannonibacter > Pannonibacter sp. Q-1. The sequence goes on along the minus strand of NZ_JBSXNB010000001.1, from coordinate 279,126 downwards.
GTGATCGATATCGCCGCCGTCGCGGAGATCGCTCATGCCGTTGGCGCCCGCGTCATCATCGACAACGTCTTCGCCACGCCCATCTTCCAGTCGCCGCTGAAGCTGGGCGCCGATGTTGTGGTCTATTCGGCCACCAAGCACATTGACGGCCAGGGCCGTTGCCTGGGCGGCGTCGTGCTGTCCGATGCCAAGTGGATCGAGGAAGAAGTGCTGCCGCTGGTCAAGCACACCGGCCCGGCCATGAGCCCGTTCAACGCCTGGGTGCTGCTGAAGGGGCTGGAGACGCTGCCGCTGCGCGTTGCCCAGCAGTCTTCCAGCGCGGCCCGCATTGCCGACCGTCTGGCGGGTGATCCTGCCATTGCCCGCCTGATCTATCCGGGTCGTGACGACCATCCGCAGGCCGCCGTCGCCCGCAGGCAGATGCGCGGCGGCTCGACCATGCTGGCTTTCGAGCTGAAGGGCGGCAAGGCGGCAGCCTTCGCCTTCACCAATGCGCTGGAAGTGATCAAGCTGTCCAACAATCTGGGCGATGCCAAGAGCCTGATCACCCATCCATCCACCACCACGCACAAGAGCGTTGCCGAAGAGGCGCGGCTGGAACTGGGCATCACCGAAGGCATGCTGCGCCTGTCCGTGGGCCTTGAAGATCCGCTGGACCTTCTCGAGGATATCGAGCGGGCACTGGCGGCAGCCCGCTGAGCACGGGACGATATCAGGACGGGGTGGAGTGCTTGAAAGCACTCCACCCCGTCAGTCATTTTCACGCTTGCACTTTTCGTGTGCGTTGCGGCGCTCTATATCTTGAAAATGACACGCGGAGCCGGCAACAGCCTGATCCGCTTCACGAATTGTTGAGGAGCCGGAAGGCCATGTACCGGGCCGTTACCAACGGGATACAGGTCACAGTCGAACCCTTCTATCTGGCGGACCAGTCCTCGCCGGAAGAGGGGAGCTATGTCTGGGGCTATACCGTCGAGATCGTCAATCTCGGGGATGTGCCGGTCCAGTTGCGCCGCCGCCACTGGCTGATTACGGACGGCAACGGTCAGATGCAGGAAGTGGAAGGGCCGGGTGTGGTCGGGGAAGAGCCGGTCATCAAGCCGGGCGAAGCCTTTGAATATTCCTCCGGCTGCCCGCTGACCACGCCCTCCGGCATCATGGAAGGTGCCTATCTGATGGAGCTGCCGGACGGGCGCATGATGAATGTCTCCATCCCGCCCTTCTCGCTGGACACCCCGAACCGGCGCGGGTTTCTGAACTGAAACCCACTCCGCCGGAGGCTGCTCAGGCGAGCCGGTAGCGGGCGATGGCGCCGCGCTCGATGGCAGCGCAGGTCAGCTTGTCGAGGCGGAACCGGTCGCGCAGGAGTTGCAGGATGCGCAGCTCTTCCTTCGAGACCGCAATGTCGGAGGCCGCCACCTCCACAGCCAGCGCATAGGCCGTGTCATAGAGCAGGTGCGGCAGGGTCTCGGCGATGATGGTCAGCACGTCATTCATGCCATCCTCGGCCTGCAGCAGCTGGGTGCAGCGCTGGGCCGCCGGCAGCACGTTGGCCGGGTCGAAACCGTCGAAAACCGGCAGCATGCGGGTCACGTCGCCGATGGTGGCAAGCTCATTGTCGGTCATCAGCCCATCGGAGGCCGATGTGATGACCATGACATAGATCAGGGCTTCCTGGATGCTGAACGGCTTGCTCATTGTGGCTGCACGGTCCTGTTGAACAGTTTCAAGGCTCAATGGGTAATGCTTCGGCAGGCCGCCTTCAAGAAGGGCCGCAAATATTTGTGCCTGCGCGGCCTTCTCGCGGGCAGAGTTTGATTGACGCAAGCCCGCGGCTTTTCTAGTGTCCGCGCTCCGGCCGCCCGCAGGATCTCGCGGGCAACGGAACCGGATTCCCGAAAACATCACGGACCATCTGAGATTATGAGTGAACGTTCCCTCCCTTCGCTTGACCTGTCGCCCGCTTTTGTCGAGGCGGCCCGGACCTCCAAGGCCTGGCCGTTCGAGGAAGCCCGCAAACTGGTGAAGCGCATCGAGAAACGTGATCCCTCGATCCCGGTCCTGTTCGAAACGGGATACGGCCCCTCGGGCCTGCCCCACATCGGCACCTTCGGCGAGGTGGCGCGCACGACCATGGTGCGCACGGCCTTCCGCATCCTCACCGAAGACAAGATCCCGACCCGCCTGCTGTGCTTCTCCGACGATATGGACGGCATGCGCAAGATCCCGGAAAACGTGCCGGATCAGGAAGCGCTGAAGCCCTATCTGCAGATGCCGCTGACGGTTGTGCCGAACCCCTTCGGCGGGGACTACAAGAGCTTTGGCGACCACAACAACGCCATGCTGCGCCGCTTCCTCGACACTTTCGGCTTTGAATACGAGTTCGCCAGCGCGACCGAGTATTACAAGTCCGGCAAGCTGGATGGCATCCTGCTGAAGGCCGTCGAGAAGTATCAGGAACTGATGGACGTGATGCTGCCGACGCTCGGCGAAGAGCGCCGCGCCACCTACAGCCCGTTCCTGCCGATCTCGCCCATCTCCGGCCGCGTGCTCTATGTGCCGATGAAGGACGTGAACGCCCGCGAAGGCACCATCACGTTTGAGGATGAGGATGGCACCGACGTGACCCTGCCGGTCACCGGCGGCAAGGTGAAGCTGCAGTGGAAGCCGGACTTCGGCGCCCGCTGGGCGGCGCTCAACGTTGACTTCGAGATGTTCGGCAAGGACCATGGCCCGAACATGCCGGTCTATGACCGCATCTGCGAAGTGCTGGGCGGCACCCCGCCGGAGCATTTCGTCTACGAACTGTTCCTCGCCGATGACGGTTCGAAGATCTCCAAGTCCAAGGGCAACGGCCTGACCATCGATGAGTGGCTGACCTATGCCTCGCCGGAGAGCCTTGCGCTCTACATGTTCCAGAAGCCGAAGACCGCGAAGAAGCTCTATTTCGACGTGATCCCGCGTGCCGTGGACGAATATCTCGCCTTCGCAGGCAAGTTCGCGGAGATGACGCCGGAACAGAAGCTGATGAACCCGGCCTGGCACATCCATTCCGGCAACGTGCCTGCGACCAGCTCGCCGGTGCCTTTTGCCATGCTGCTGAACCTCGTCTCGGCCTCCAACGCCGAGAACAAGGACGTGCTGTGGGCCTTCATCACCCGATATGCGCCGGGCGTGACCAAGGACACCCATCCGAAGCTGGATGAACTCGTCACCTATGCCATCCGCTACTTCGACGATTTCGTGAAGCCGTTCAAGCAGTTCCGTGCGCCGGACGATGTGGAGCGGGCCGCTCTCGAAGCGCTCGATGCCGCGCTGGCTGCCCTGCCGGCGGGTGCCGACGGCAACACCATTCAGGATGCCGTGCTGGATGTCGCGCGCAAGATCGAGCGCTATCAGGACCAGACGAAGAAGAGCCCGGACGGCGGCCCCGGCGTGTCGGTGGCCTGGTTCCAGGCGCTCTACAAGGTGCTGCTGGGCCTCGAACAGGGCCCGCGCTTCGGCTCCTTCGTGGCACTCTACGGCATCGCCGAGACCCGCGCCCTGATCGCCAAGGCCCTCAGCGGCGAACTGGCTGCCTGAGCCTTTGAAGTTTTGATGTTTTGAGCCGCCGCAGCCTGCAAGGGCTGCGGCGGTTTTGTTTCTGGGACGGGCGCATTGTTTTTCGTGGTGACGGGTAACGGCGTGGATGCCATGGTCGAGCCATGGCATGACGAAAATGGGGAGGTTTGTGCGGAAATCTCGCCTAGCATGTGGGGCCGTATCCGCAGAAGAGCTGTCTCGAAACCTGAACCACTCGCTCCGTCATGCCATGGCTCGACCATGGCATCCATGCCGTGATCTCTCCAGACGGGCAGCCCCGCGACATGCCCGTTCCATCACTGCTTCGCGTAGGTGAACAGCGTAGAAAGCAAAACGCCCGGCACAGGGCCGGGCGTCGAGGCTAACTTGCAGAACCTGTCAGGCTGCATCCGCCGTGACGGCGGCTTCGGCCTTGGGCGGGAACTTGCCGTAGAAGCTCTCGTTGGTCTTGGCCATTTCGCGCAGCAGGCGGTTGGGCTTGAAGCGCGGGCCCCACTTCTTGGTGAACTTCTTGCACAGCTCCACGAAGGCATGGGTGCCCATCATGTCGATGTAGCTCAGCGTGCCGCCGGTATAGGGGGCAAAGCCGAAGCCGAGGATCGAGCCGACATCGGCCTCGCGCACGTCCGTCAGGCACTTTTCCTCGAAGATGCGGGCGGTTTCCAGCGCCTGCATCACCAGAAGCCGCTGCTTCAGCTCCTCGATGTTGAAGTGATCGGCTGCCTTGGGCTTGCCCACGACCTCCGGAATGCCGGGCCACAGGCTCTTTTCCTTGCCTGCATAGTCATAGAAGCCCTTGCCGTTCTTGCGGCCGAAACGCTCGCGCTTGACCACCATCTCCTCAAGGATGTTGTCGAGCGGGCCTTCCACATAGTTGACGCCAAGGTCCTTGCGGGTGGCCGAGACGATCTTCCAGGCGAGATCCAGCGCCACTTCATCGCCCAGCGACAACGGGCCGACCGGCATGCCGGCCATCTTGCCCGCATTCTCGATCATGGCCGCCGGAACGCCATCGGCCAGCATCATCAGGCCTTCGCGGACATAGGTCATGACCACGCGCGAGGTGTAGAAGCCGCGGCTGTCGTTGACGACGATCGGCGTCTTCTTGATGGCCTTGATGTAGTCCAGCGCCATGGCCAGCGCCTTGTCGGAGGTCTTCTTGCCGAGGATCACTTCCACCAGCATCATCTTGTCGACGGGCGAGAAGAAGTGGATGCCGATGAAGTTCTTCGGGCGGGAAGAGGCTTCCGCCAGCGAGGTGATCGGCAGGGTGGAGGTGTTGGAAGCGTAGATGGCGCGGGCCTTCATCGCCGCCTCGGCCTTTTCCGTCACCACACGCTTGACCTCACGGTCCTCGAACACGGCCTCGATCACCAGATCGCAGTCGGCGAGAAGGTCATAGTTGTCCGTCGGGGTGATGCGGGCGAGGAGCTTTTCCTTTTCCTCCGCCGTGGCATGGCCGCGCGAGACGGCCTTGCTCATCAGCTCGTCCGAATGGGCCTTGCCCTTGTCGGCGGCGGCCTGATCGCGGTCGATCAGCACCACGTCGATCCCGGCCTTGGCCGTGACATAGGAAATGCCCGCGCCCATGAAGCCGGCGCCGAGCACGCCGATCTTCTTGATCTTGTTCGGCTTCACGTCCTGCGGACGGCGGGCGCCTTTGTTCAGCTCCTGCATGGAGACGAAGAGCGAGCGGATCATGTTCGCCGCTTCGGGGCTCTGCAGCACATTGGCGAAGTAGCGGCTTTCCACCTGCAGGGCGAGATCCATCGGCAGCTGCAGCCCTTCGAAGACGGACTTCAGCAGGGCGCGGGCGCCGGGGTAATTGTCGTGGGTCTCACGCCGGTAGATGGCATTGGCGGCAGGCCAGAACTGGAAACCGGCGGGGGAATAGACCGGGCCGCCCGGCAGCTTGAATCCCTTCTCGTCCCACGGCTTCACCGGCTTGACGCCTGCCTGCAGCATCTTGCGGGCGGTCTCCACCAGCTTCTTCGGCGCTGCCGTCTCGTCCACCAGCTTCATCTGCTTGGCCTTGGCGGCACGCAGGGTCTGGCCCTGCAGCAGGAACTGAAGGCCGGCCTGCGCATCGGTCATGCGCATGACGCGCTGGGTGCCGCCTGCGCCGGGGAAGAGGCCGACCTTTACTTCCGGCAGGCCCATCTTGAAACTGTCATCCTCCGCGGCAACCCGGGCATGACAGGCGAGCGCCAGCTCGGTGCCGCCGCCCATGCAGGTGCCGTTGATGGCGGCCACGAAGGGTTTGCCGCAGGTCTCCAGCTTCCGGTAGATCAGCGACAGGCGGCGGGAGCCCTCGAACAGCGCCTTGGCGGCCGCTTCCTGGTCCTTCGCACGCTCGGCATGGAAGCCCTTGAGCAGGCCTTCCAGCATGGTCAGGTCCGCACCGCCCGAGAAGGCGGCCTTGCCGGATGTGATGATGGCGCCCTTGATGGCATCCGCCGTGGCCACATGGGCAACGATCGCTTCCAGATCGTCCATCACGGACAGGTCGATGACGTTCATCGACTTGTCCTTCATGTCCCAGGTGATCAGGGCGATGCCGTCGGCGCCGGTTTCAAGAGTGAAGTTCTTGTAGGTCATGGCTTGTCTCCTCCGGTCTCTTGTCACACGCGCTCGATGATCGTCGCCGTGCCCATGCCGGCGCCGATGCAGAGGGTGACAAGGGCAGTGTTCAGGTCGCGGCGTTCCAGTTCATCGAGAACCGTGCCGAGGATCATGGCGCCGGTGGCGCCCAGCGGGTGGCCGAGCGCGATGGCTCCGCCATTGACGTTGACCACGGACGGATCAAGGTCGAAGGCCTGCCGGTAGCGCAGAACCACGGAGGCGAAGGCCTCGTTGATCTCGAACAGGTCGATGTCCTTCAGCTTCATGCCGGAATTGGCCAGCAGCTTTTCCGTCACATCCACGGGGCCGGTCAGCATCAGCGCGGGCTCCGAGCCGATGTTGGCAAAGGCGCGGATGCGGGCGCGGGGCTTGAGGCCAGCCGACTTGCCGGCCTTGCGCGAGCCGATCAGCACGGCGGCAGCGCCATCGACGATGCCTGAGGAATTGCCCGCGTGGTGCACGTGGCGCACCTTTTCCAGCTCCGGATGGGCGGCAATGGCCACCGCATCGAAGCCGCCCATGGCGCCCATCATCTCGAAGGAGGCGTTGAGCGAGGCAAGCGACTGCATGTCCGTGCCGGGGCGCATGTGCTCGTCACGGCCAAGGATGGTGATGCCGTTGACATCCTTCACCGGCACCACGGACTTGTTGAAATAGCCCTTGTCCCAGGCGTTCGCCGCCCGCTTCTGGCTCTCCACCGCATAGGCGTCGCAGTCGTCACGGGTGAAACCGTATTTGGTGGCGATGAGATCTGCCGAGACGCCCTGCGGCATGAAATAGGAGGGCAGGGCCACCTGCGGATCGACCGGCCAGGCACCGCCGGATGCGCCGATGCCGATGCGGCTCATGCTTTCCACGCCGCCCGCCACGACCAGTTGATGCTGGCCGGACATGACCTGCGCGGCGGCCATGTTCACCGCATCAAGGCCGGAGGCACAGAAGCGGTTGATCTGCATGCCCGGGACCGAGTTGTCATAACCGGAAGCAAACACCGCCGCACGGGCGATGTCGCCGCCGGCCTCGCCGATGGGATCGACGCAGCCCAGCACCAGATCGTCCACCTGACGGGTGTCCAGCTTGTTGCGGTCGCGCAGTGCCTCCAGTGCGGTGGCGGCAAGGCGGACGGCGGTCACCTCGTGCAGGCTGCCGTCCTTCTTGCCGCGCCCGCGCGGGGTGCGCACATGGTCGAATACATAGGCCTCGGGCATGGTTTCCTCCTGATGTGGTTCTTGTCAGGCCTTGGCGGGCAGCGGGTGCCCCGGCATGAGTTCATAAGGGTGCACCCAGCCGGGCAGGGCGCGGATCGCATCCAGCCAGCGGGCGATGTTGGAATAGGGGGTAAAGTCGATGCCGATCTCTTCGGGCCAGAAGAGATAGCCGCAGAGGGACAGATCCGCCGTGGTCGGCCGGTCCGCCGCCACGAAACGGCGCCCCTCCAGATGCTTGTCGAGAATGGCGTAGGCCGACTTGGCCCGCGCCTCGAAGAAGGCCGTCACCGGCGTCTCGCCGGTCTTGGCGAACTGGCGCAGGAAGCGGAGCGTTGCGGTGTAGCTGGTGAGCTTGTGGTTGTCGAACAGCACCCAGCGCAGGATTTCACGAGCTTCGTCTTCCGTGTGGGCGCCGAACTCGCCCAGTTCCTCGGCGAGGTAATCAAGGATGACGCCGGACTGGCTGAGCTTCAGGCCCTTGTGCTCCAGCACCGGAATCTCGCCCATTTCGTTCACTTCGGCGCGGAACTCCGGCGTGCGGGTGGCGCCATTAAAGAAGTCGCAGAAGCGGGCTTCCCACTCAGCTCCGGCAAGCTGGAGCATGAGGGCAACCTTGTAGGCGTTGCCGGACTGGGCGAAACAATGCAGGACATACTCGGCCATGAAACCTCCAGCCCGCAGCGGCGGGCTTTTCTTTGGCGGGGCTGCCCCGGGCATGGCGCCCGGGGCTATGGCGTATCAAAGGCTTAGAATGCGTCCGCCGCAAGGCTCATCATGGTGGCGGAACCGCTGGTGATGCGGGCCAGATGCGCGCCCGTTTCCGGCATGGTCCGTTCCATGAAGTAGCGTCCGAAGGTCAGCTTGGCCTCGAAACGCTCCGTCTCCTCGCCGCTGGCGATCTTGGCCTGCGCCGCCTTGGCCATCTGCGCCCACATGTAGCCAAGGGCAACCAGCCCGAAGAGATGCATGTAGTCGGTGGAGCCAGCGCCTGCGTTGTCCGGGTTGCTCATCGCATTCTGCATGAACCACATGGTCGCGGCCTGCAGATGATCGAGCCCCTGCTTCAGCGGCTTGGTGTAGGGCGCCAGCGCCTCGTCTTCCTTGTGGGCTTTCAGGAAGGCGCCGACCTCTTCGAAGAAGGCCATGACGGCCCGCCCGCCATTGGCCGGAAGCTTGCGGCCGACGAGATCCAGCGCCTGAATGCCGTTGGCACCTTCGTAGATCATGGCGATGCGGGCATCGCGGACGAACTGCTCCATGCCCCATTCAGCGATGTAGCCGTGGCCGCCAAACATCTGCTGGGCGTTGACCGCATTGGCAAAGCCGGTGTCGGTGAGCACGCCCTTCAGAACCGGTGTCATCAGCCCCATCATGTCGTCGGCCTTGACGCGCTCGGCCTCGTCTTCGGAGCGGTGCGACACGTCGCCCTTGAGGGCAGTCCACAGCACCAGAGCGCGGGCGGCCTCGTTGAAGGAGCGGATCGACATCAGCACGCGGCGCACGTCCGGATGCACGATGATCGGATCGGCTGCCTTGTCCGCCGCCTTCGGCCCGGTCAGGGCGCGGCCCTGGATGCGGTCCTTGGCGTAGATGACGGCGTTCTGATAGGCGACTTCGGACTGCGCCAGACCCTGTACCGCGACGCCGAGGCGGGCCTCGTTCATCATGGTGAACATGGCGCGCAGGCCCTTGTGCTCCTCGCCAACCAGCCAGCCGCGGGCGCCGTCATAGTTCATGACGCAGGTGGCGTTGCCGTGGATGCCCATCTTGTGCTCGATGGAGCCGCAGGAAACGCCGTTGCGCTCGCCCGGCGTGCCGTCGGCGGCAGGAACGAATTTCGGCACCACGAAGAGCGAGATGCCCTTCACCCCGTCCGGTGCGCCTTCGATGCGGGCCAGCACCAGATGGATGATGTTTTCCGCCATGTCGTGCTCGCCGGCGGAAATGAAGATCTTGGTGCCGGAGATGGCATAGCTGCCGTCGCCCTGCGGCACCGCCTTGGTGCGGATGAGGCCCAGATCCGTGCCGCAATGGGGCTCGGTCAGGTTCATGGTGCCGGTCCAGGTGCCCGCCACCATCTTCGGCAGATAGATTTCCTTCTGCGCATCCGTGCCATGCAGGGTGAGGGCGGCGATGGCGCCGGCCGTCAGGCCCGGATACATGGCAAAGGCCATGTTGGCGGAGGACATGTACTCGGCCATGATCATCGCCAGCGTATGCGGCAGGCCCTGGCCGCCGAAGTCCGGGCTGACGGACAGACCGCCCCAGCCGCCTTCGCAATAGGCGTCATAGGCAGCCTGGAAGCCCTTGGGCGCGCTCACCCGCCCATCTTCATGGCGGACGCAGCCTTCCCGGTCACCGGTCTGGTTCAGGGGCTGGACGATTTCCTCGCAGAACTTGGCGCCTTCGCGCAGGATGGCTTCCACCAGATCCGGCGTCGCATCAGCGAAGCCCGGCAGATTGCTGTAGCGTTCGTAGCCGAACACATCATTGAGCAGGAAGAGGGTGTCCTCGACGGGAGCACGGTAAGCCGGCATCAATTCCTCCCAGAACGTAACCGTTGGCAGTTGACGTTTCCGTAAACGTCACCTCTCCCGATATATACGTCTCAATTTTCGGGCGGGCAAGCCATGTCCTTGGGGAAGGTACGCCTGTTTTTGCGTGAAATGAATGAAAACTGTGTCATGAAACGCGAAAAACCGGAGCGAAGGCTCCGGTTTTGATGGTCAGGCGCGCTGTTTTGCCGCCGCCAGGAGAAAATGGCGGCCGGGCCGGGATCACTCCCCGCCTTCGTTTTCCTTGTGCTTCAGCATGCCGGAGACGATGGCGACGGTACGCGACAGCTCTTCAATCGCCTGATCGATGTCCTTGCGCTGGGTTTCCAGCACGGCAATCTGCTCGTTGAAGCGGGAGAGGGCGACGCGCAGCTGGGTCACCTGGCCGTCGCGCAGGTCATAAAGATCCAGCATGTCGCGGATCTCGGACAGGGAGAAGCCGACGCGCTTGCCCATGACGACGAGCTTCAGGCGGGCGCGGTCACGGCGGGTGTAGACGCGGTTGAGGCCGTCACGCTTGGGGTTCAGCAGGCCCCGGTCTTCATAGAAGCGCAGGGTGCGCAGGGTGACGCCGAATTCCTTGGCAAGGTCACCGATGGTGAATTGGGTCTTCTTGGTGCTGTCGTCGGCTGCGGCAACGACATCGGCAATCTCGTTGCCGTCCTGAATGGAAAGTGCTTCGCTCATTGCCTTGTCCTGTCCGTCCGCATGTGGCCGAACCTGCTGTACTGCGGAAAATCTGACGTGCATGCGGGCGGATGCCCCCGGCGTCACGGCCCTTGAGGAGGGAGGGCCCGAGACTGCCTGCTTGTCTCTGCCTTACCTTACGCATACGGAATGGTCCAGTGACCTTACGCAATTTTTTGACAAACAGCCCCGCCAGAGCGCGTTTCCGGGGGGCTGCTGTTGCAACATGCAGTGCCAGTTAACGCGGTGTTTACCCTAACACGACAAAGATTCATCAATTGCTTCGTTGCCAAGTCAGTATCGCGTTCCGGGCTTCTGCAGCATCTCTTGTGTTCAATGGTCAGCACGACCGCAAGGCCAGGTCCAGTCAATGTCCTCTTGGAAAACCCGCAAGCCTGAAAGCGGCAGCGTACGTCATGACGCGGGATATGCCCGGCGTAGCCATGACGGCTGGGATGGTCCGGGATATGACGAAGAGGATGACGGCTTTGACGAGGGCTATGGCTCGCGCACAGAGCGTCCGCAGGAGCGTGTCGAGCGTCTGACGCGCACATCCACCGCTGCCGGCAACTTTGGCCGGGCCAGCCACGCCTCTGAAACCGCGCAGGAACTGGAAGAGGTGGCGAGCGAGCTCGACCGCCTGATGAACAGCCGCCAGCGCGCCCGCCGCAAGCCCGAAGAAAGCCGCCGCCGTCCGGCCCATGACACCGCAGAGCATGGCGAGCGCTCCGCGCGTGCGCGCCGTGAGGCTGCTCCCGCCCGCCCTGCCGCGTCTGGCCGGATCGACGCCGTTCTCGAGGCGCTGGAGCGTCTGGACCGCCGCGTGGAAACCCTGTCCTCGCCCGTCCGGCCCCATGAAGCGCCGGACGATGAAGCAGACTTCGGCAGCGGGGCTTACGGCTCTCATTTCGAGGATGAGGATTACGAGGACGAGGCGCCCGCCCGTGCTTCTGTCCGGCCTCAGGCCCGCCGCCCCCAGCCCCAGCGTGCCCCGGCACCGAAGAAGGGCCGTGGTGTGCCCGGTTATGACTTCGACGAACTGGCAGCCGGTGCGGAACTGGATGACGAAGACGATTTTGCCGCCCGCACCCCGCGCCGTGACCCGGCACAGCCACGCCGCCGCGGCAGCCCGCTGGAGCGGCTGATCGAGGAAGATTTCGAGGCGCAGGACACCCGCTCCTGCCCCGCCCCGCGCCGCGCTGCGGCTGAGCAGGCCGCCCGTGAGGGGGAAAAGCAGTCCCGCCATCTCTATCAGGATCTGGCCCGCCGCATCGACGCCCTGCGCCACCCGCAGGAAGAGGCGCTGGATGTGGTGCGGCAGGAAATCGGCTCCCTGCGCGAAGCCATCGGCAACATGCCTGCCGCCCGGCGCGATGACAGCGACCGGCGTGAGATGCGCCGTCTGGCGGAAATGGTCGAGGGCCTGCGTGCCGGTGGTGGCAACGACCGTCTGGCGAAGGAACTGCGCGGCGAGATTTCCAGCCTGAAGACACTGATCGGCCAGACCAATGTGGATGGCACGTTGAAGTCGCTGGAAATGGGCTATGCCCATGTGGTGCAGCGATTGGACGAACTGACCCGTTCTGCCGTTGATCCGCGCGTCGTGCGCAATCTCAGTGCCCGTCTGGTCGAGATCGAGGACGGCCTTGCTTCGCTGCCGCGCGCCGAGCATCTGATGGTGCTGGAAGGCCGGGTGGGCGATATCTCCGACCGGGTGGAAAGCCTGCTGCGCTCCCATGCCCGGCCTGACATCGAGCCGCTGCGGCAGGAACTGCGCGACATGCGCAAGCTGGTGGAGCAGGTTGATTTTACCGGTCTCATCGGTTCGGTAGACGACCGCATCCGCTTTGTCGCCAGCCGCCTGGACGAGCTGGAAATCCTGGCGCGCGAGCAGCGCGGCCTCGATGACCGGCTGTCCGCGATGGAAGACCGCATGCCGGATGCCGAGGCTCTTGACCGCCTCAACGGGCGGCTGGAGGAGATCTTCGGCATGCTGTCGCGCGAGAACGGACGCGCAGGGCGTGACGATGCCCGTTTCGGCCAGGTGGACAACCGTCTCGACGAAATCATGGACCGGCTCTCCGGCATCGAGCAGGGCGGCACGGCGCAGCCTGCCTATGACCGCGCCTTTGCCGAGCTGGAAAACCGTCTCGACGGCATCCACAGCCAGATTGCCCGGATCGAGGAACGCTCCAGCCAGCCGGTGAGCCTGCCGTCCTTCGGCGAAGGCAGTGCCTTTGAAGCGCAGATGCTGGCCCAGCTTGAGCGGCAGATTTCGGATTTGTCCGGCCGTCTGTCCGCGCCGCGTGACAGCGTCACGGCGGAGGACATGGCCGCGCTGCGCAGCGAGATCGCCGGGATCCGCCGTTCGGTCGAGCAGCCCGCGCCTTCCGTTGCTGCGCTCGAGGCACGCATCAGCGAACTGGCGGACGCCGTCTCCCGGGGCGGAGACAGCTTCGATGACCGGCGCCTTGACCAGATCACCGGCAAGATCAGTGCGCTGGCGGATCAGCTGCAGGCAACGGAAGGGCGCCTGTCCAGCGTTGCCGGCATTGAGAAGGTGCTGTCGCGCATCGAGAGCAATCTGCGCGCCACCCGCGAGGAAGTGATTGAGGTGGCCGAAAAGGCCGCCCGCCGTGCCGTGATCGAAAAGGCTCCGGCCACGGACGAATATGACGGTGCCATCGGCGCGCTGCGCGACGATCTGCGCCGTCTCATGGATGCTGCGCAGGGCTCCGAGACGCGCACGCGCAACACATTTGATGGCGTTCAGTCCATTCTGACCGGCATCACCGACCGGCTCGACTCGCTGGAACGCAGCACGCTGGACCGTGGCGCTGCCTCCCGCCCGGCCGGTGAGAGCAGCAGCGCCCGCCGTGCTCCGCTGCCGGGCTTGCCGCTGAGTGCCGCAGCCGCAGGCGAACAAGAGCGCCCGCGCGACCGCACCCGCGACCGCAAGGCTGATTTCATTGCAGCCGCCCGCCGCGCAGCCCATGCAGCATCCGCCGAAGTTCAGCAGCAGGCCAAGCTGGAGCAGGATGAAGGCGAGGACGCTGCCAGCGATAGCCGCGCCAGCTGGTTCCGCCGCGCCCTTCGCCGGGATACGGCAAAGACTGTGGCAAGGACTGCCGCGAAGGATGATGCCCGCAAGCCGGAGAAAGCGGCTGCGGAGGGGGGGACCCGCGCCAAGATCGAGCCTATGGTCGGCAAGCCGCAGAAGGCCCCCGCAGATGAGGGCAAGGCTGCAGGTGATCTCGATCTGGCGGACCTTGCTGCCGATATCCGCGACGAAGCCGCAGCGGGCAGCGGCAGCAGCCTGTTCGGCACCGGCCGCAAGCGCGCGATCCTGCTGGCGGCGGCTGCGGTCGTTCTGGCAATCGGCACGCTGCAGGTCTTCCGTCTGTCGACCGGAGGCGGCGATACGGCTTCGGCTCCGGATGCTCAGGACGAAGGCAAGCAGCTGGCGGAAGCTTCCGATGGCACCGGCACGCAGCCCGTTCTGGAGCTGACCGAGCAGGACATTGCCAAGGCTCTCGACGAGGCCACGGCGCAGCCCGGTTCAACGGCCGGACAGACGCAGATGGCAGAAGCGCCCGCCCGCAATGTGACCCCGCCATCCAGTGGGGCCATGCCGCTGGAGCAGGTGCCTGCCGCCCAGGTGCCGCCGGCGGTCTCTGCCCAGCCTTCTGTTCAGGCCCCGGAAATGGCACCTGATCTCGCCTTCGCGCCGCCTGCGATCAGCGGCAAGTTCGGCGATACACCTTTTGTCACCGGGCCGCAGCAGCCGTCCGCCAGCCTCGCGGCCGCCGATCCGCAGTCCGGTGCCGACGCCGGTGCCCTGCCGCCGGAAACGGCGGGTCCGATGGCCCTGCGCAGCGCCGCTGCCGCCGGCAACGCCGCAGCGGAATTCCAGATCGGGGTTCATTACACCGAAGGCAAGGGTGTCACGCCGGATCTGGCGGAAGCCGCCCGCTGGTATGAGCGCGCAGCGGCCAAGGGGCTCGCTCCCGCGCAGTACCGCCTTGCCAGCCTTTATGAAAAGGGCCGTGGTGTGCCGCGCGACATCACCAAGGCACGCGACCTCTATCTGAAGGCTGCGGAAGCCGGTAACGCCAAGGCCATGCACAATCTCGCCGTCATCTATGCCGAGGGCGCCGAAGCCCAGCCGGACATGGCAGCGGCTGCCAAGTGGTTCAAGTCGGCCGCTGAACACGGGGTTGCCGACAGCCTCTACAATCTGGGCATCCTCTATGCCCGGGGCATTGGCGTCGAGAAGGATCTAGTCGAAAGCTACAAGTGGTTCGCCATTGCCGCGCGCGGCGGTGACGCGGAAGCCGCCCGCAAGCGTGACGATGTGGCCAACATGCTCGACGCCAGCGGCCTTGCCGCTGCCCGCCTTGCGGTGGAGACATTCAGGCTCAAGGACCTTAACCCGGCAGCCAACACGGTTCTGCTGGATCCGGCGTGGGATGAGGCGGCGCTGGCCATGCCGGTCAATGCAGCTGCGGGCGGGGAAGTGAACGAAGTTATCCAGGTTCAGGCTCTGCTGCAGAAGCTCGGTTTCGATCCTGGCGTGGCTGATGGCTCCATGGGCCCGAAGACCCGTTCTGCGATTGAAGCTTTTCAGCGCAGCGCCAACCTTCCGGTAACCGGAAACGTGGATGCTGGTCTGATCAGGGCTCTGCTCGGACGTTCAATCTGAATGTGAGCAGATTGCTGAAATTCCAAGGTTGACAGGGCTGCAAAAGCAGCCCTTTTAACACGTGTCTTTCCGTTCAGGCGCCGCGCCCCGCGCGGCTGCCGCAAGCCGGTATTGAGCCCGTGCAACTGTATCTGCCCATCGCCGAGATTTCGGTGAACATGTTCATGATCTTCGGCATGGGTGGCGCCGTGGGCTTTCTGTCCGGGCTCTTCGGCATTGGCGGCGGCTTTCTGCTGACGCCGCTTCTCATCTTCTCCGGCATCCCCCCCGCCGTGGCCGTGGCCACCGTCACCACGCAGACCGTGGCCTCGTCGGCCTCCGGCGTGCTGACTTACTGGCGGCGCGGGGCCATCGACATGAAGATGGCCGGCATCCTGCTTACGGCGGGTATTGCCGGTTCGGCTGCCGGCGCCTGGCTTTTCGGCAAGCTGCAGGCCATAGGCCAGCTCGATGTGGTCATTGCCCTGTCCTACGTGACGTTCCTCAGCACCGTTGGCGGCCTGATGCTGGTGGAATCCCTGCGGGCGATCCGCCAGCGCCGGGCAGGCACGGCCCGCGCGGCCCGCAAGCCCGGCCAGCACAACTGGATCCATGGCCTGCCGCTGAAGGTGCGCTTCCGCAAGTCGAAGCTTTATCTCAGCGTCATCCCGATCATCGTGCTTGGTGCCGGCATCGGCTTCATCGGCACGGTTCTGGGCATCGGCGGCGGCTTCCTCATGGTCCCCGCCATGATCTATCTGCTGCGCATGCCGACCAGCATCGTCATCGGCACCTCGCTGATGCAAATTCTCTTCACGATGGCTTTTGCCACGCTGTTCCTGTCCATCAGCACCCAGACGATCGACATCGTGCTGGCCTTGACGCTGATGATTGGCGGCGTCATCGGGGCGCAGTTCGGTGCCCGCATGGGCCAGAAGCTGCGCGGTGACCAGTTGCGCCTTCTCCTGGCGCTGCTGGTGCTGGCGGTTGGCGTGCGGTTCGCCGTGGATCTTGTCGTCATGCCGGACGAGTTCTACTCGGTCGCCGTGCGCAAGGGGGAGGGCCTGTGATGCATTCGCTGTCCCGTCATCTTGTGGCTGTGTGTGTGCTAGCAGGGGCCTTGCTGCCGTCTGCAGCGCGCGCTGAAGGTCTGGTAACGGCCCTGTCAGCGGACACGGTCAGCATCGCCTCGAATTTCACCGGCGCGAAGATCGTCGTCTTCGGCCAGGTGGAATTGCCGCCCGGCGTCTCTGCGCCCGATGCCGGTTATGACCTCGCGGTGGTGCTGAAAGGTCCGCCCGAAAACGTCACGACGCGCCGCAAGGGCCGTTTTCTCGGTGTGCTGTGGGTCAACCGGGAAGCCGAGACGTTTTACGGCGTGCCCTCATTCTACGTCATGTCCTCGACCGATCCGGCGAGCGAACTGGGCCCGCGGCAGATGCTGGAGGAAAACAGCATCGGGGCAAGCTACGTCAATCTGCCCATGAGGGCCGATTCCGAGATGCCGCTCGCCGAGAGAGCCCATTTCCGCCACGCTTTTCTGCGGCTGCGCAAGGAGCATGGCACCTACGTGGACCAGCCGGGCAAGGTGGAGTTTCTGACCCCGACCATGTTCCGCACGACCATTTCACTGCCTGCGACGACGCCGGTCGGTGTCTATACGGTGGACACGTTTCTTCTAAGGGGCGGAGAAATGCTGGCGCAGGATCAGAAGGGACTGACGGTGGCCAAGACCGGCTTCGAGCAGATGACTTTCGACATGGCGCATGAGCAGCCTGCGCTTTACGGGCTTGCGGCGATTGCGCTGGCGGTCTTCACCGGCTGGCTTGCCGGTGTCGTCTTCCGCAGGGATTGAGCGTAAGCCGCTGGCGGGATCAGTCTGCGATCAGCTTGGCGGCTGTGAAGGGGTAGAGCCTGTCCGCTCCCAGAAGGAAAGCCGAGAAACGGCGGGGCGGGAAAACGGCCGCAAAGGCCGGATCCATCACATTCAGACCGCCCGTCAGCGCGCCGAAGGCCGGCAGGACCAGCCGTGTGCCATCGGTGGCAAAGCAGGGGCGGCGGATGGAGCGGCCATAGCGGCGCACCTTGGCCGCCGGATGCAGATGGCCGCAGACTTCACCCTTTGCAGCGCCGTTGCCTTCTGAGGGCTCATGCCGGAAGGTGAGGCCGCCCAGGGTGAGATCGTCAACGCATTCCCCGCAGAGCCGCACAGGCGCCACAGGATCATGATTGCCGGTGACCCAGATCCATTCGCGGTTGAGCTGCAGCGTGGCAAGGAAGGCGCGGTAAGGTGCGGGCAGCCGGTCCGAGCCTTCCGCATCATGGAAACTGTCCCCCAGGGCAATGATGCGGGACGGGTCGAAAGCCTCGATCACCAGTGCCAGGCGTTCCAGCGTGGCCGCCGTATCATAGGGCGGCAGCAGAACGCCGCGGCGGGCGAGGGAGGAGGCTTTTTCCAGATGCAGGTCGGCGACGATGAGGGTGGCTTCTTCGGCCCACCAGGCGACGCCGCTGTCATGCAGACCGAGCTGGGTTCCGGCAACGGCAATATCGTGACACACGGGCGTGGTGCGCCGCATTGGTCCCGGCTGTCTGAGCGCCGTCATGCCATGGCCTCCCCGATCAAATCATCCGCTGCTTCTGCAAGGATGCTTTCCTGAGCCTCGCCATAAATGGGTTCTCTTCCGATTTCCAGCAGAACAGGAACCGCAAGGGGCGAAACTCTTGCGAGATGAGTATGCGTGATTCGACCCTTGATCCTTAAAAGAAGTTCACCAAGCCGGGAGATATCCAGAAGTCCTTCTGCTGCATCGTTCCATGTTGCACGCAGAAGGATATGGTCCGGCTCGTGCTGGCGCAGCACATCATAGATGAGATCGGATGAAACCGTGACCTGACGGCCGGATTTCTCCTGCCCCGGATGGCGCCGCTCGATCAGGCCGGAAATGACGGCGCAGTAGCGGAAGGTGCGCTTCAAAAGGCTGGACTCCGCCAGCCAGGCATCAAGGTCGTCGCCCAGAAGATCCTCCTCGAACAGGGCATCGAGAGACAGGCGGCCGGTGCGGATGAGAAGATCCGGATCCCCCAGCCCCCAGATCGCCAGCGCGTAGTCATTGGCGACAAAGCCCAGCGGCTTGGCGCCCAGCCGCTCCAGCCGCCGGGTCAGCAGCATGCCGAGTGTCTGGTGGGCAAGGCGCCCCTCGAAGGGATAGCAGACGAGGTAGTGCTTGCCGGCACGCGGGAAGGTCTCCACCAGCAGGCCGCTGCGGCTGGGCAGCAGGGACTTGGCCCGCTGCAGTTCCAGCCAGTCGCGCACTTGATCCGGCAAGGCCGGCCAGTGGTCCGGCTCGGACAAAAGCCGCCGCACGCCATCGGCCAGATAGGTGGAGAGCGGAAACTTGCCGCCCTGATAGGAGGGCACCATCGGTTTTTCGGCCTTGGCCCGCGAGACATAGGCCTCGCTTTCGATGATGCTTTCAAACCGCAGGATCTCGCCTGCAAAGAGGAAGGTATCGCCGGGGGCAAGCTGCTCCAGAAACCATTCCTCGATCTCGCCCAGCACCCGGCCGCCGCGTCCCAGCGGCGTGCGGCGGCCCTGCTCCTTGCCGCGCACCAGCCTCACCTTCAGCATGGGGGCTTCGACAATGGTGCCCACATTCAGCCGGTATTGCTGGGCAATGCGCGGATGGGTGATGCGCCACAGCCCGTCCGGGCCCTGTTTCAGCTTGGCGTAGCGGTCATAGCTTTTCAGCGCATAGCCGCCGGTGGCCACGAAATCGAGCACGCGGGCAAAGGTTTCGCGGTCTAGATGGCGGTAGGTCTGCGTCTCGCGGATTTCGGCGTAGAGCTCTCCGGCATCAAAAGGTCCGGCGCAGCCCATGCCGAGAATATGCTGGGCCAGCACATCCAGCGCGCCGCGCCGCAGGGGCGGGGTGTCCTGCCCGCCGCTGGTGGAGGCTTCGAGCGCGGCCCGGCATTCCAGCACCTCGAAACGGTTGGCGGGGACGAGAACGGCACGCGAGGGCTCGTCCATGCGGTGATTGGCGCGGCCGATGCGCTGGGCAAGGCGGCTTGCCCCCTTCGGCGCGCCCACATTGATGACGAGATCGATATCCCCCCAGTCGATGCCCATGTCGAGGGACGAGGTGGCAACCACGGCGCGGAGCTGACCCGAGGCCATCGCGGCTTCCACCTTGCGCCGCTGTCCCACATCCAGCGAGCCATGGTGCAGGGCGATGGGCAGGGTGTCCTCGTTGATCTTCCACAGATCCTGAAACAGGCTTTCGGCCTGCGAGCGGGTGTTGACGAAGAGCAGCGTCACCCGGTGCGCCTTGAGAAGCCGGTAGATGTCATCCAGCGCATAGCGGGCCGAATGCCCGGCCCAGGGCACGCGCTCCGCAGTATCGAGAATGGTAATATCCGGTGCAGCCCCGCCGGTGACGGTGACCAGCTCGCTCAGGCAGCGGCCATCCGGATCCGTCTGTGCCACCAGATAGGCGCGCAGGTCATCCGGCTCTGCCACCGTTGCCGACAGGCCGACGAGCCGCACATCCGGGGCAATACGGCGCAGGCGGGCAAGCCCAAGCGCCAGCAGATCGCCGCGCTTGGAGGTGACCAGCGCATGGAGTTCATCCAGAACGATGGTCTTCAGGCCCTTGAACATGCCGGAGGCTGCGGGGTCGGACAGCAGCAGGGCGATCTGTTCCGGCGTTGTCAGCAGGATATCGGGCGGTGCCTGCTTCTGCCGCTGGCGCTTGTGGGTGGGGGTGTCGCCGGTGCGCGTCTCGATCCGCACCGGCAGGTCCATCTCCGCCACCGGCGTTTCCAGATTGCGGGCAATATCGACGGCGAGCGCCTTGAGCGGGGAAATGTAGAGCGTATGCACCCCCTGCCGCATCGCCTGAACCGTGCCCGGCTTTGGCCGTCCCCGTTCCGTCAGCTCGACAAGGCTCGGCAGGAAACCCGCCAGCGTCTTGCCTGCGCCGGTCGGGGCAATGAGCAGCGCGGACTGCCCGCGGCCCAGCACATCCAGCAAGGCCAGCTGGTGCTCGCGCGGGCTCCAGCCGCGCGCGGCAAACCAGGCGCGGAACCGTTCGGGCAGAAGCTGATCCTGAGGGAAGGCGGTCATGATCAAGGGTTGCGCATAAGGCCGAGGCGTTGCGGGAAGTGGCCAAAGGCCTTGCCGGATGATTATAGGTCAGAGAGTTGCCGCTCCAAGCTCTTTCGGATCGAACGGTTTCCGGCCTCTGGCAAATGGCCGCGAAGGCCCTATGCTTCTGCCCCATGTCCATTGCCGCATCCAGCCTTCTGCATCTGACGCCGGAAGGGCTCTTCTGCCCTGAGGCGGACGCCCATGTCGATCCGGTGCGCCCGGTGGCGCGGGCCATCATCACCCATGCCCATGCCGACCATGCGCGGGCCGGACACGGGGCAGTTCTGGCGACGGAAGAAACGCTCGACATCATGGCTCTGCGCTATGGCGAGGGCTTCTGTGGCCAGCGGCAGACATTGGCCTATGGTCAGAGGCTTGATCTGGGCGGCGTGACTTTGACGCTGAAGCCTGCCGGGCACGTTCTCGGATCGGCGCAGGTGGTGCTGGAGGCGGGCGCTGCGCGTGCGGTCATCTCCGGCGATTACAAGCGGCAGGCCGACCCAACCTGCACGCCTTTCGAGCTGGTGCCCTGCGATGTCTTCGTAACGGAGGCAACCTTCGGCCTGCCGGTCTTCCACCATCCGGATGCGGGCGCGGAAATGGCCAAGCTGCTGGCTTCGCTGGCGTTGTTTCCGGAGCGCACCCATCTCGTCGGCGCCTATGCTTTGGGCAAGGCGCAGCGGGTCATCGCGGAACTGCGCCGCGCCGGATATGACCGGACCATCTATCTCCACGGCGCGCTGGAAAAGATCACCGCCTATTATCAAAGCCGGGGCATTGCGCTGGGGCCGGTTGAGCCGGTGGGGCAGCTTGGCAAGGAGCTTGCCGGGGAAATCGTGCTGTGCCCGCCGGGAGAGCTTGCCGGACGCTGGGCGCGGCGCTTCGGCGATCCGGTGACGGCGGTGGCCTCGGGCTGGATGCGCGTGCGTGCCAGAGCCCGCCAGCGCGGGGCCGAACTGCCGCTGGTCATTTCCGACCACGTGGACTGGCCCGATCTCACCCGCACTGTGCTGGAAACCGGGGCGGCGGAAACCTGGGTCACACATGGTGCCGAAGAGGCACTGGTGCACTGGTGTGAAACCGTTGGACGCAAGGCCCGGCCTCTCCATATGATCGGCTACGGGGAAGATGAAACCGAAACCGATTCTGCCCCGGCTGACACTGACACTTAAGCTTGAGGCGCGCTGCAGACCTGCCGCGCCCTTCCAGGAAGACGGCCATGGCGGACAAGAACGAGATCGAAGACACCGCAGAACCTGCCGAGCAGGAGCTGGAAGCAGCCATTGCGGAACTTTTCGAGGATTATCTCGCCGGTTTCAACGATGCCGATGCAGAGGCTCTGATCGACTGCTTTTCCCTGCCTGCCACCATCTGGCAGATGGAAAAGGGCTATGTCTTTGATGACGAGGAAGAGCTGGCGGAGAATATCGACGCCCTGCTGGATGCGCTCGACAAGGAGAATATCTCCTATTCCGAGTTCGACGTGGTTTCTGCCCACATCTCCGGCCCGACGGCGCTGGTCACCCTCGACTGGCGTCAGGAAAGTGCTGATGGCGAGAGCGTCTTCGAATTTACCTGCCACTATCACCTCGTGTCTGATGGCGAGGTCTGGCGCATTGCCATGATCGTCAACGAGCAGTAAGCGGCAGCTGATTTTAAGTCTTTGTCATCTTGCTCTGAGTCACCCCGGCCAAGCGTAGCGCGAGCCGGGGTCTACTCGTTTGCAGAGAGGCGGGTTTGGGCAGGAGCGCTGCGCCAGACCTGCCCCGTCTTATGTCCCGCTGCGAGGGCGAATCTGATTGCTCTGCAAGCGAGTGGTCCCCGGATCTGCGCTGCGCTTCGTCCGGGGTGACCTCAGTGTGTGGCGCGGCCTATACCAGCTCCCGATGACGTGAGTTCACCGGGCGCCTGCCTCAGCCTTCCTGCTTCTTCGACTTCTTCTTCACGCCGTCGCCCTTGCGGTGGGCGGCCTTTTTCGGGCCGCCGTCCTTGAAGGCAGGTTTGCCCTTGCGCGGGGCAAAGCCTTCACCGGCTGGTGCGCCGCCGAAGCCGCCGCCATCAGGGCCGCGCTTGCCGCGCTTCGGGCCACGGTCGAGCGGCGCTTCGTCCATCGGGGCAAAGGCCGGATGCGTCGGGCGCGGTTCATCGTCCTCGAAACGCTTGCGGCGCGGAGCCGGGCCGCCACGTCCGGCGGGTGCAGCGCCACCGAAGCCGCCACGGCCGGTGTTGCGTTCACGGGCGCGCTCGTAACGGCTCGGGCCGTCCTCGTCATTGCCACGGAAGGACGGGGCAAAGCCGCCGCGCACGTCGGCGGCCTCAATCACCACACCGCGCTCGCCGGAGCCATCGCGGCGGATCACGTCGGCATATTTTTCTGCATGGCCGCCCATGATTTCGAAGAGGGTTTCGGTGTTGCCGATCTTGATGGCACCGACTTCCTTCTTCGTGACGTGTCCGGCGCGGCAGATCATCGGCAGCAGCCAGCGCGGGTCAGCGCGGTGCTTATGGCCGAGGGAAAGGCGGAACCAGACGCCATCTTCAAACTTGTTGCGGACTTCGAAGCTCTTGCCGCCGCCGAAGTCATCACGCGGGCCCCTGTCTCCTCTGTCGCCCCTGTCACCACGCTCACGCGGGCCACGGGCTTCAAAGCTGTCTTCCGTCAGCTCTTCCGGGGGCGGCAGGCGCAGCTGGTACAGGCGCACGAAGGCCGCTGCGATGCGCTCGGCATCATGCACGGCCAGAAGCTCGCGGGCCGTCTCCAGATCTTCTTCTTCTGCCGGTTCGTTCAGAACCGGATCGGCAAGAAGACGGGCCTTGTCCTGGGCGCGGATGGCATTGGCGGAGGGGGCTTCACGCCATTCGGCCTTCACACCGGCCAGCTGCAGCAGGCGCTCTGCGGCGCGGCGGCGCGGGAAGGGCACGACGACAACGCTCGACCCCTTGCGGCCGGCGCGGCCCGTACGGCCAGAGCGGTGCAGCAGGGCGGCCTTGCCGGTCGGCAGGTCGGCGTGAATGACGAGATCAAGGTTGGGCAGATCGATGCCGCGCGCGGCCACGTCGGTGGCGACGCAGACACGGGCACGGCCATCGCGCATGGCCTGCAGCGCGTGGCTGCGCTCGGCCTGGCTCAACTCGCCCGACAGCGCCACGACCGAGAAGCCCCGGTTGGCAAGACGCGAGGTCAGCCGGTTCACCGCCTCGCGGGTGGCGCAGAACACGATGGCCTTCTGGGCCTCATGGAAGCGCAAAATGTTGATGATGGCGTTCTCGCGCTCGTTCGGCACGACCGGCATGGCGATATAGTCGATGTCGACATGCTGCTCGCGGCCGCTGATCGTGGTCAGGCGCACGGCGTTGCGCTGGAAGCGCTGGGCGAGGTCGGCAATCGGTTTCGGCACGGTGGCCGAGAACATCAGCGTGCGGCGGTCTTCCGGAGCGGCGTCCAGAATGAACTCCAGATCCTCACGGAAACCGAGGTCGAGCATTTCGTCGGCTTCGTCCAGAACCACGGCGCGGATGCCGGAAAGATCGAGGGCGCCGCGCTCGATGTGGTCGCGCAGGCGGCCCGGCGTGCCGACGACGATGTGGGCGCCGCGTTCCAGGGCCCGGCGCTCGGCGCGCGGATCCATGCCGCCAACGCAGGACGCGGTCTGGGCGCCGGCCTGCTCATAAAGCCAGGTCAGCTCAGCCTTGACCTGCAGGGCCAGCTCGCGGGTCGGGGCGATGGCAAGGGCCACCGGCGCACCGGCAGGGCCGAGGTGTTCATCGTCTCCAAGCAGCGTCGGAGCAAGGGCGAGGCCGAAGGCAACAGTCTTGCCGGAGCCGGTCTGGGCGGAAACCAGAAGGTCTGCGTCGGCGGGAGCGTCGGTCAGGATGGTTTCCTGAACCGGGGTGAGGCTGGAATAGCCTCGTTTTGCCAAAGCGGCGGCCAGCGCCGGTGCAACGGCGTGCGTCTCGATCATGTGTGTCTTTCGTGAAAAGGGGGCGGAGCAGCCTTCATGTGTCCGGCGTGCCCGTCATGTTGGAACCCCCTATACGGCAAAATGGGCCTGCCGTCCACTGGCTGCGAAAAACCTCTCGCACACGGGTTGCGTGGCGGAGCTTGCAGTCGAGCGGGCAGAGTAAGCCAAAACACCTAAATGGTGCTAAATCAGCATCAGAAGACGTCAGGTTAGTGCGCCGTTAACTCCCCCTGTCTACCGACATTTTCTATGTCTCGTAGTTCGAAATTAAGGACGGGGAATTTCGATGCGCAATATACGCCTGCAAATCGCCATGATGGCTGTTGTGCCATTGTTGGCCGTTATCCTCTATGCAGGAAATTATCTTTGGGGTGAATTTATCTACCTGCGAAAGATGCAGCAGATGAAGCCTCTCGTTGAGGTGTCGGGCCTCATCGAAGCCGTGGTGGACGAGTTGCAGAAGGAGCGCGGACAGACGGCGGTGCTGATTGCCTCCGGCTATGAAGTTGCGGCTGCAGGGATCGTGAGCAAGCAGAGAAGCGCGACGGACACGGACCTGCAGGCGCTGCAAGCTTTCCTGACCAGCTCTGCCGGTTCCGGCGTGGATGCCTCTGCCGGGCTCGGTGCATTGGCAGATCTGCCGCGCAGCGTTGCCAGCCACCGGTCCGCAGTTGATGCCCGTTCGGTCAATGGTGCCGACAACCTCAAGGCTTATACGGGCCTGATCTCCGGGCTGATGGGCACGATTTCCAACATTGCGCTCGATACGGGCGAGCCGCGTCTTGCAGCGGAGCTTCTGCCGTTCACGTCGCTTATTCAGGCCAAGGAAGCCGGCGGGCTGGAGCGCGCGATCGGTGCGCGCCTGCTCACGGCGGCCGGCAAGGGCGAAGTGACGGACTATGCCGTGTTCCTGTCCTTTGTTGACCGGGTGGCTGCCGGAGAAGCCTATCTGCAGAGCTTTCACATGCTGGCAACGCCAGCACAGGCCGCTGCACTCGACCGGATGATGGCCGGCAGCTCCATCCAGCAGGTCAAAGACTGGCGCAAGGTGCTTCTTACACTGCCGCAGACCGACAATGGCCAGGGTGTGACGGGACAGCAGTGGTTTGATGCGGCGACGGCCCGGCTGGACATCATTCGCACCGAAACGCTGGACCTGCTCAAGGCAGCTGGCGAGACC
Source organism: Pannonibacter sp. Q-1 (assembly GCF_054073275.1). Lineage (NCBI taxonomy): Bacteria > Pseudomonadati > Pseudomonadota > Alphaproteobacteria > Hyphomicrobiales > Stappiaceae > Pannonibacter > Pannonibacter sp. Q-1. The sequence continues at coordinate 253,497 of NZ_JBSXNB010000001.1, read as the reverse complement.
GTGGCGGTGATGGAAAGCGAAGCCTATTCCCGCGCGCTGGTTGCCGGGCTCATGTCTGCCGCGGCCATCGCGGTGACGGTGATCATCAGCCTTCTCAATCTGCGTGCAATCCTTGCCAACCTGCGCCAGATCCGCGCAGCGCTGGGCCGGGTGGCGAAGGATGAGACCGGCTTCACCATGCCGCTGCTGGAGCGGGGCGACGAAATCGGCGATCTTGCCCGTGCAGGCACCGTGTTCCAGGACAATGCCCGCCGCCGTCAGGCGCTGGAAAAGGAAATGGAGCAGGAGCGCTCGCTCGAAGGCGGCCGCCAGTCGCAGGTCGAGGCCATCATCGACCGTTTCCGCAACATGATCGATGCCAGCATGCAGGCCGTGGCCGAAAAGACGGAAGCGATGGCCGGCAGTGCCCAGAGGGTGACGGAAGTGTCGGGTCAGGCCTTTGCTGCGGCCGATCAGGCGCGGGCAGCCTCTGCCACGTCTTCGCGCAGTGTCCAGACCGTGGCCGCTGCGGCTGAAGAGCTCTCCAGCGCCATCTCGGAGATTCTCAACCAGTCCGACCGGTCGTCTGTCGCCATTACCGCAGCCACCGAAGTGGCCCGCGAGACCGATGTGCATGTGTCGAGCCTTGCGGAAGCAACCGACAAGATCGGCGTTGTCGTGGAAATGATCCGTGCCATCGCGGAGCAGACGAACCTTCTCGCCCTCAATGCCACCATCGAGGCGGCCCGTGCCGGAGAGGCCGGCAAGGGCTTTGCGGTTGTGGCTGCCGAGGTGAAGGAACTGTCCAACCAGACGGCCCGGGCGACGGAGGAAATCGCCGCCCAGATCACCTCGGTGCAGGGCATGACCGGCAAGGCGGTGACCTCGATTCAGCGCATCACGGGCTCCATCGCATCCGTGATGGAAATGACGATGGCCATCAAGAATGCGGTCGGGGAACAGAGTGCTGCGACGCGCGAGATCACCCAGAGCATCACCATTGCCGCTGACGGATCGGATCAGGTTGCGGCCAGCGTCGCCAATGTGACCCAGACCGCACATGACACCCGCATCGAGGCGGAGATGGTCGACAGCCTGTCCCGTGATGTGAAATCCGTCTCCGAGAACCTGTCCAGGGCGGTCGATGCCTTCCTGGCAGATATGGTCAAGGACGTGGAAGCCCGGCGGTCAGCTCTGCAGCGCCAGATGGCCGGGTAACTTTCATCGCAGGATCTTGAACATGAAGGACGCCGGAGGAAACCCGCCGGCGTCCTTTTGCTGTTCCGCCAGCCAACTTCGTGGACTTGGGCCCCAGGCGCGTTATCATCCGCGTATGCGCGCCTTTTCCCGCCTTCTGGACCGTCTTGCCTTTGAAAGTTCCCGCAATGCCAAGGAGGCGCTGCTGGTGGATTATTTCCGCCGCACGCCCGATCCTGACCGTGGCTATGCCCTTGCGGCGCTGACGGGCACGCTGGAGTTCCGCCACGCCAAGCCTGCAATGCTGCGGGCGCTGGCGGGGGAACAGACGGATCCGGTGCTTTTCGCGCTGTCCTATGATTTCGTCGGCGATTTGTCCGAGACGGTGGCGCTGATGTGGCCTGCACCGGACCGGGCCGCAGAGGCGGCTGGTGAGGGGCCGGGACTTTCCGCCGTGGTGCAGCGGCTCTCTGGCGCTGGCCGCAGCGAGGTGCCGCAGCTGATTGCCGGATGGCTGGACCTTCTGGATGAGACGAGCCGCTGGGCGCTTTTGAAGCTTGTCACCGGCGGCTTGCGGGTGGGGGTGTCCGCCCGCCTCGCCAAGACAGCGCTGGCGCGGCTTGGAACTGTCAGCGTGGGTGAGATCGAGGAGGTCTGGAACGCGCAGACGCCGCCCTATACGGCGCTGCTGGCCTGGGTGGAGGGGCGGGACGGCAGGCCCGAGGCACGGGACCCGGCACCCTTCCGCCCGCCGATGCTGGCGCACCCGCTGGATGAGGCACGGGACATGGAGGCGCTGGATCCGGCTCAGTTTCTGGCCGAATGGAAATGGGACGGTATCCGCGTGCAGGCTTCAGCCGGGCGAGATGCGGCGGGCAGGCGTGTGGCGCGGCTTTACTCCCGCTCCGGCGATGACATTTCCGCCGCCTTTCCCGATGTACTGGAGAGCCTCACCTTCGAGGGCTGTATCGACGGGGAACTACTGATCCTGCGCGATGGTGCGGTGCAGCCCTTTTCCGAGCTGCAGAAGCGGCTGAACCGCAAGACGGCTGCGCCAAAGCTGATGCAGCAACTGCCCGCTGCCATCCGGGCCTATGATCTTCTGATGGACAATGGAGAAGACCTGCGCGCCCTGCCGTTTGAGCAAAGGCGGGCGCGGCTGGAGGCTTTCCTGATCGCACAAGCCCCGCCGCGCATTGACCTGTCGCCGCTGGTGCCCTTTGCGAACTGGGAGGAACTGGCCCGCTGGCGGGAGGAGCCTTCCGCGCATCTGCCGGAGGCTGATGCAGGTGCCGTGGAAGGGCTGATGTTGAAGCGGCGGCAGTCGCCCTATGTGGCAGGGCGTCCGCGCGGGGAATGGTTCAAGTGGAAGCGCGATCCCTTCACGGTGGATGCAGTGCTGATGTATGCGCAGCGCGGCCACGGCAAGCGCTCGTCCTACTACTCGGATTACACCTTCGGCGTCTGGCGGGGAGAGGAGCTTGTGCCGGTGGGCAAGGCCTATTCGGGCTTTACCGATGAGGAGCTGCTGGAAATCGATAGGTTCGTCCGCAACAATACGATCAACCGCTTCGGCCCGGTGCGGGAGGTGGCGCATACGCAGGACCTCGGGCTGGTGCTGGAGGTGGCGTTCGAGGGGCTGAACCGCTCCGGCCGGCACAAATCCGGCCTTGCCATGCGCTTTCCCCGCATCGCCCGCCTGCGCTGGGACAAGCCGCCGCATGAGGCTGACCGGATCGAGATCCTCGAGGCCCTGTTGCCAGCAGCTGCCAGCGTGACTTGAGTCTCCGGCGCGAAACCGGCAAGGTTCGCCCTGACCGGAAAAGCCGGTTCGACGGGAGACCAGCCAGTGATCGACTATTTTTACACCCACGTTTCGCCCTGGGCCTATCTCGGCCATCAGGCCTTTGTGGACCTTGCGGCAGCGCATGGGCAGGAGGTGCGGTTCCGGCCGGTCAATCTGGCGGGGGTTTTCGAGGTGTCTGGCGGTCTGCCGCTGGCCAAGCGCCATCCGGTGCGTCAGGCCTACCGTTTTGTCGAGTTGCAGCGCTGGAGGGAAAAGCGCGGCGTGCCGCTGACACTGAAGCCTGCCTTCTTTCCCGCCGATCCCACCCTGGCCGATTGCTGCGCCATTGCCGTTGCCGAGGCGGGCGGCCCGGTGGCGGCCTGTTCGGCACGGTTCTTCCAGGCCGTCTGGGTGGAAGACCTGAACATCGCCGACGAAGCGGTTCTGACGGGGCTGTTGAGGGAGATGGGCCTTGATGCAGACGCCTTGCTTGAAGCAGCTGGCAGCGCGGCCATTCGGGAAGCCTATCAGGAGAACCAGCGCCGTGCCATCGATCTGGGCGTCATCGGCTCGCCCTGCTACGTACTGAAAGGTGAGCCCTTCTGGGGGCAGGACAGGCTGGACCTGCTGGAAGATGCGCTTGTCTCGGGCCGGGATGCTTTCCGGCCCGTTTGAGGCGGGACAAGCTTCCTGGGCAGAACTGCCGCAACGGCGTGCTTTTGACATAGTCCCCCGCTAACATGCGGCTTATGTGGGCGAGTCCCCCGGCGCGCGGCGAATGGAGGCATGGGCGATGGCTGATCCGAAACTGGCATCATCTGCGCGGCTGCGCGCAGGAACGCTCGCCGTGGCTCTTCTGGCCCTGTCCGGCTTCCTGCATGGACAAGTGGCGGAGGCGAAAAGCGCGGCACCGCAGGGCGGCCTTGCGGCCGGCCAGGTGGCAGGTCAAGGGGCTCCCGCAAAGACCGTGCCCTCGGGCAAGCCTGCCGCCAAGGCAAAAGCTCAAGGCCAGAGCCAGAGCCAGGTTAAAACGAAGCCCAAGCCTGCTCCCGCCGTTCCTGCAAGCAAGACCGCGAACAGCGCTGCAGGCAAATCCCAAGGGGACTCACCAGCAAAAGTGCCGGTCAGCCGGCCTGCAGCGGCACCTGTCCCGGTGGCGGACCAGCAGGCGGATCAGCAGGCAAATCCGGCGCAGGAGGCCGCACAGACTGAGGCTCCGGTCGCTGATCCGCGGCGTTACGCGCTCGTGAAAGTGGACGGCAGCTACCTGCGGCTGGACAGGGTGGCCGGAACGATCGCCTTCTGCAAACCGGCCAATGGGGTGTGGCGCTGCATGCCTTCTCCGGATGCAGAAGCCGCTTATCTGGGTGAAATCGACCAGCTGCGGCAGGAAAACGCGGCCCTGCGGCAAGAAATTGCGGCTCTCAAGGGCAACTCGGACAGCGGCGTCCCGGGCCGCCCATCCGCAGAAGCCCCCCGCGGCAACACCCGACCGGCGCCGGAACTGTCGCAAAAGGATGAAGAACAGCTCGACGAAATGCTTTCCTTCACGGAGCAGGCCATGCGCCGGTTCTTCGGTCTGATGCGGGATCTGCAAAGAGAAACGGGCCAGTAGACGGCCTTTCCCTCGCATCTCACGGCCGCGTTGCAGGCTCCGGCGCCAGTGTTTGCAACGAACTGCCAGTCAGGCTCCCGTTCCTCTCCCCCCTTGAGGGAGAAATGCCCCCGGCAGGGGGCAGAGGGGGTAACGGACTGTCCGCTTATGCGAGAGATTCTGCCGTATTGAGGCGCAGCTACCCCCCTCTGTCTGCTAACGCAGACATCTCCCCCTCAAGGGGGGAGAGGGGCGCTGCGGCAAAACGAAGGTGCGTTCCTCTTCGTTGCGTCCGGTCTAAACACCGCCTGCTCCGGCGGGACAGGCTGTCTCCTCTGCTCAGTCTGCCCGCAGGCGTGACAGGGCTTCCTGAGTGCCCGCAGGAAGTCCCGCTGGCTCGCCGCTCTCCCGGCAAACGGGGCCGAAAGCGGTGTCGGTGATGGCGCAAAGGCGGCTGGCGCGGCTTTCAAACACGAAGAAACGCGCGCCCAGCATGTTTGCCTGGGTGCCGGTCAGGCTGACGGCGATCACAAAGCTTTCGCCTGCCTTGAGCGGACTGATCCAGGTCAGTTTCATCTCGAAAAGACGGCGCTGGCTGCCTGTTTCCTGTTGCCAGCCGAGGTTCAGGGGAGTCTGTTGCCAGACATGAGGCAGCGCCTCGCCGATGCATTGCGCGACAAAGCCATCATCTGCCTTGTTGTCCGCCCCAAGATGCCTTGGGAGCACGGTTCCCCGGTAAATGACCGATCCGCCGCCCTCGACAATGCTTTCCAGCGTTGCCTTGTTGGCCAATGGAGAAGGGGGCAAGGCACGGGGCGCCGCTTCTTCCGGCATGGCCTGAACCACATCCTTGAACTTGCTGCGGAACGTGCGGGCGGTGCCGGCAGGCGGGGTATAGCCATCGATAGCCGTGGCCAGAACCTCTCCGGTCACGGCGTTCTTCATCTGATGGACGATGGTCAGAATATGCGGGCCGTCGAAACAGACGAGAGAGGAAACCACGAGCAGCGTGCTGCAGGGGGCCGGAGTGTGGAAGCGGATATGCCGCACGCGGCGGGCGCCGACCAGAGACTCACTCAGCGCGCAGATGAGCCGGAACTGTCTGTCCGCCTCATCGAGCCGTTGGACGCAACCATGTTCGCTCAAAACACCCTGTTCTGTACAATCGCTTTGGCTCACATAGGAGAACAGGGTTTCTTCAGTCAGCATCGTGTGGTGGCCCTGATGGTTGCTGTAGCCGGGAAAATATGTAACTTACTTTCAGGTAATAGTAGAGTTATTCATAATTACGCTAAGGAAATTATCAATAAGAGATTTGCTCTGGTCCGCTATTCCGAGAGGAAAGCTCTGGAAAACATGGCATCCGCCGGGGAAGACGTCCAGCGTGGCGGAGTTCCCGGAGGATATCCATCGGGATGCCTGAAACAACGTGTCATCCAGAAGGGGATCCCGGGTTCCCACCACGAAATAGGCGGGCGGCATGCCGCTCAGGTCTGCCATCAGGGGGGAAATGTCCGCAGACTTGGGGTCTTCGCCGTTCTGCAGATACAAACGGACGAACATTTCGATATCGCGCGTGTTCAGAACCAGCTTCTCCGTGCCCCAGGATCTGGCGCTCGGCGTCAGGCTCAGATCGAAACAGCCGGCGATAAAGACGGCGGCACTGAAGGGTGTCAGACCGTGCCTGTCCCGCAGGCGCAGCAGGGTGGCAGCAGCCAGATTGGCGCCTGCGCTGTCCCCGCCGATGGAGAACCGTGACAGCCCGAATTCCTGCGCGGCCGGCCCGATGAGCCAGAGGGCTGCGGCTTCGCAGTCATCCGGTGCGGCAGGATAGGGATGTTCCGGAGCAAGCCGGTAGTCCACGGAAGCAACCAGAAGTCCCGTCCTGTCCGCCATCTCGGCCAGGCGCAGATCCTGCAGGTCCGCCCCGCCGAACGTCCAGCCGCCGCCATGAATATGCAGGAACGCCCCCTCCGGCCGGCTGTCCTGTGGCCGGAAAAGCCGGAGGCGGAGCTTGCCCGCTGCCCCGCCACGTGCAGGACCCTCGATCCAGATATCCTCAGCGCGCGGGCTGCGGACGGGGGCCGGGAAGGGGCCTATGCCTTGCTCCCGCCGGTCGCGGACCACCTGCGGGGGGAAGCTCCACTGATCCGGCTCGGCAGCCAGCCGTGCCGCGAGAGCCTCATTGAAGGCGCGTGTTTCTTCGCTCGCGGCTTCGGGCAGGAAGAGGGAATGGTGAAGGCTCAGCATCAAGGGTTCTCCGGTTCCGGTGACTGCGGGAAAGCTAAAGTGTCAGATCGTGTCTGCCAATCTGCTTCAGTCTGGGGGCGTCAGGGGGCAATCCGGAGAAGTTGCAGCGCGTTGCCGTTTCTCCCATGTCACTTGCGGGAGATTTCGGGCAAGGCTTGATCTGGTGCAAGGTGATGTGCACTGTGAAGGCAGAGCCTTCTGACCGGGATGGCCGCGCCCGTTGTGCGGTGTGCGCTGGCCTGACCGGATGGAATGGCGTTCGAGCGGATCCGGGAAGCGGATGCGTCAGCATTCCGGTCCGTCCGGACAGTATGTGATAAGGGGCCGGGAGCTGTGGAGCGGCCCAGACGCCGGCAGACGTGCCGGGGTGTAAAATCGGGGGGAAAGCATTGGCGGACAGCAACAATTACCATTTCATCATTGCGGATGATCATCCTTTGTTTCGCGGCGCGCTGCGGCAGGCGCTTGATTTGCTCTATCCCGGATCGGTGATCGACGAAGCCGGTACGCTGGAGGATGTGACCGCCCGCCTGGAGGATGCCGGTGGCGTGGATCTGGTGCTGCTGGATCTGTCCATGCCCGGCATGCGCGGCTTCTCGGGCCTGATGTTCCTGCGCGCCCAGCACCCTTCGGTCCCGGTGGTGATTGTCTCGGCCAATGAAGAGCCTCAGGCCATTCGCCGGGCCATCGGCTTTGGGGCGTCGGGGTTCATTCCCAAGTCCCATGGCATCGAAGTCATCCGCAATGCGATCGAGCAGGTGATGGCCGGTTCGCTCTGGACCCCGCCGGAAATCGACCTCACCATCGCCGACAAGGATTCTGATGCGGCGCGCCGGCTGGCCAGTCTGACGCCGCAGCAGGTGCGCGTCCTCATGATGCTGTCGGAAGGTCTTCTGAACAAGCAGATCGCCTATGAGCTGTCCGTATCCGAGGCAACCGTCAAGGCGCATGTGTCTGCCATCTTGCAGAAACTGGGCGTTGAAAGCCGGACGCAAGCGGTGATTGCGGCCTCCAAGATCGAAGCCGGAAGCTGGCAGATACCGGAAGCAAGCCAGGATCTTTGATCCTGCTGTTTTGAATTTCAGCCCTGCCAGATTTCGCGAACAGTCAACCGCTGTTCTGCGGGCGTGCCCATCCTTTAGGCATGCTTACTGAGCAATGCTGGGCAGGCTGGAGAGCGTGGACAGGTATTTTATCAAGTTGATTAAATTGATTGAGCCGTTTCCTGTTGATCTCAATTGGAAATCTTCGCTTTGTTTAATTCAAATCGTGATTTTTACCCCCTCTTTACGGAGATATGAGACATTACGTTCCCCAGCGACACATGTACCCTGTGCGCAAATATTGACCGGATAGTGGATGAGCCAGGCGAAGGCCGAGAAGCAGGTCGCATTCGGAGCAGCAGAGCCCGGTGATGCCGGGCGGGCTGCAGCAGGGGAAGACGTGTGCATGAACGGGGAACTCAGCATCGCTGATTTTCTGAGGCGTCCACTTCATCATCTGACCGACGCCGTGCGCTTCATCTTCCGGGGACTGCTGGATGAGGATGAGCTGAGCGGCCGGATACGCGCGCAGCAGATCACGGCGATTGTCCGGTTCATGCCGTATATTACGTCATGGAACGTCTTCAGCGCTCTCATCATCATCAATCTGAATTTCGGTGTGACGCCGCTCTACCTGTTGCTCGCCTGGTCAGTAGCCATGATGTTTGTCATCGGCCGCGGTGTCGCCGTCTGGCAGAAGAGCCGGAAGCGGACATTTACGACGGCGTCCTCCAGGGGCATTGTTTCCGCGACCATACAGGCCGGCGTACTGGGCATCCTGTGGTGCCTGGCACTGTTCATGACCTTTTACTACGGCTCTGAGGACACGCTCATCCTTTCCGCCTGCCTGATTGCCGGACTGATCTGCGCGGGCGGCTTTGTGCTGGCGACGGTGCCTCTGGCAGGCCTTGCCTGGGTCGTGACGATCTGGTGCGGATCGGTGTTCCAGATCATGCAGATCGGCAAGGGGCCGATGGTCGAGCTTGCCAGCTTGCTCTCGGCCTATTCCTTTATGGTGGTGGTTTGTATTCTGGCGGTTTCCCGGGTGTTTGTGGCCCGTGTGATAACGGAGCAGGAACTCGAACACCGGGGACAGGTGATCGGCCTGCTGCTCAACGAGTTTGAGGAAAGCGCCAGCGACTGGCTGTGGGAAACCGACAGCGCGGGCAGTCTGAAACGGACATCTGCCCGGTTCTGCGAGGTTTGCGGGCGCGCCCCGGAAGACCTGCAGGGATACGGCCTGATCGATGCCCTGCAGACAAGTGCCGAGCAGGGGGATGGCTGGGATGAGGTGCGGGAGGTGATGAACGCCTGTCAGCCTTTCCGCGACATGCCCGTGCTGACCATCGTCAATGGTGAGCGCCGCTGGTGGTCTCTCACCGGCAGGCCCTATTTCGACCGAGCCTGCAAGTTCACCGGCTATCGCGGCGTCGGGTCTGACATCACCGATGCCCGCCGCGCCCACGATCTGGTCAAGTATCTCGCTGAGCATGATGCGCTGACCGGAGTGGGCAACCGCAACTGGCTGCTGGGCCGGGCTGGCGAGAGCCTGGAGAACGCGCTGGCCGATGGCAGCAATGTCAGCCTGCTGATGGTGGATCTCGACAACTTCAAGGCCATCAATGACATGCGCGGTCATCCCGTGGGCGACGAGATCCTCAATCTGGTCGCGCAGCGGTTCAGCGAAATCTGTGCCGGACGCGCGGATCTTGCCCGCATTGGCGGTGATGAATTCGCCATTCTGCATGTGGGGCAAAGCCGCCAGAGCACCGAGGCGCTGGCGAACGAACTGATCAACAGCCTGAAGGCGCCGCTGCTGACCGATAGCGGCAGCTACACCGTGGGCGCAACGATTGGCATCGCCTGCGCGCCGCGTCAGGCGGACACCATCGATGACCTGATGCGCTGCGCGGATATCGCGCTCTACAAGGCCAAGCGCAGCGGACGGGGGCAGGCCCTGTATTTCGAAGCCGAGATGGACCGGGAACAGCGTGAGCGGCGCGAAATGGAAGCCGCGCTCCGCAGGGCCGTCGAAAAAGGCGGCCTCGCCCTGGCTTTCCAGCCGATTGTCTCGGCGCAGACCGGACACATCCAGTCCTGCGAGGCCCTGCTGCGCTGGAACGATCCGTTCATCGGTCCGGTTTCACCCGCCGTCTTCGTTCCCATCGCCGAAGAGGCCGGGCTGATTGTTCCGATCGGGGAATGGGTGCTGCGGGAGGCGTGCAAGCGGGCTGCCGGGAGCAAGCACGAGATATCCATTGCGGTCAATCTGTCGCCGCTGCAGTTCGCGGCGGCGGGGCTTGTTGACGCGGTGAAATGGGCGCTGGAGGAATCGGGACTGCCGGCACAGCGGCTGATCCTGGAAATCACCGAATCCGTGCTGATCCAGGACGCAGGGTCAACGGCCGAGATCCTCAGTCAGCTCAAGGCGCTGGGCGTGCGCATCGCTCTGGACGACTTTGGAACAGGATATTCGTCGCTGAGCTACCTGCGCCACTATCACTTCGACAAGATCAAGATCGACAAGTCCTTCGTCAGCGAACTGGGCGATGGCGGGGAGAGCATGGCGATCATTTCAGCGGTCATCATCCTGGCGCGCAGCCTGAAGATGGAAGTGACGGCAGAAGGCGTTGAGACAGAAGAACAGGCCAATCAGCTGCGCCTCATGGGCTGTGGCAGCTTGCAGGGCTATTATTTCGGCCTGCCGGTGGAAAACTGCCCGGACACGCTCGTGCCGCGTCCTGACTATGGCGCCAGCCGGGTAGGGTCGCGAAAGATCGTCACTCAGTAACCAGCATTTCTGCCCGGACCCGCGCCAGCTGGGCCCTGAGGGCCGCAGGCCGGACCGGTTTGTTGAGCAGTCCGATGTCCCGCTCCGCCGCTTCCGCCCGCACGGCGCGGCTGCGGTCGGCGGTGATGAGCAGCGCAGGAATGCTGCGGCCGAATTTCCAGCGCAGCCGCACGGCACATTCAATGCCATTGCCCTGATCAAGATGATAGTCGACCAGCATGATGTCGGGCGTGCGGCCAAGCTGCGTCACGTGCTGGGCTGCTTCCATGTCGTTGCTGGCGGTCAGAACCTCGCAGCTCCAGCTTTCCAGCAGGCGGCGCATGCCGTCGAGAATGTTTGGCTCGTTGTCGATGGCCAGAACCAGCATGCCATCCAGCTGGCTGCTGGTCACGGCAACCGGCTCACCAACGCTGGGCAGCACGGGAACAGGGGCGGCTGAGGGAACTTCCACCGCAAAGCAGGAGCCTTTCCCCATTCGAGAGCGCAGGGTGACGGGGTGATCCAGCACCCGGCTGATCCGCTCCACGATGCACAGGCCGAGTCCCAACCCTTTGGCCGTGCGGATGCCATCGTCCAGCCGATGGAACTCCATGAAGATGGCTTTCTGCTTGGAGGCCGGAATGCCGATACCTGTGTCGTGAACCTCAATGACGACACGTGAGCCATGGCGGCGGCAGCCGACAAGGACGCGGCCCGTCAGGGTGTATTTCAGGGCATTGGACACAAGGTTCTGCAACAGGCGGCGCAGCAGGCGGCGGTCTGAACGGACGGTGAGCGAGGTCGGCACGAAACTCAGCCTGAGGTCCCGTTCGCGCGCGACCGGGTCGAATTCCAGCTGCAAGGCGCGGAAAATCTCGTCGAGGCGGAAGGTGCCGTATTCCGGCTTGAGTGCGCCGGTGTCGAGGCGGGAAATATCCAGAATGGCGCTGATGATGTCTTCGACGGATTCGAGCGAGGCTTCGACATTGCGCACCAGATCCCCTGCCTCCCCCTCGCGGAACCTGTCGACCAGCACGGAGGCGTAAAGGCGGGCGGCGTTCAGCGGCTGCAGGATGTCATGACCGGCGGCGGCCAGAAACCGGGTCTTGCCGATGTTGGCCTCTTCGGCGGCATGAGTTGCCTGGACGAGCTGCTGGTTGACGCGTGTCAGCTCCTCGGTGCGCTCGCGCACCCGGCGCTCCAGCGTTTCGTGGGATCTGGACAGGGCTTCCTCGGCCAGCACGCGCTCGGTGATGTCGGTGAAGGTGGTAACGATGCCGCCATCCGGCATGGGGCTGATGCGCACCTCCAGAATGGTGCCGGTGATCGACAGGCGCTCCTGGAACGTCTCCTGGCGGATGACCAGCTTCTCGATCCTGTCGGCCACAATCGCATCGGCCGAACTGCCTCTCAATTCGCCCCGCTCCGCATTGAAGCGGATGATGGTGTCGAGCGGGGTGCCCACCTGGCCATATTCAGGCGGAAGGCCTAGCAGGTCGCGGAACTGACGGTTCCAGCAGATCAGCCGCAGATCCCGGTCGAACACGGCAATGCCCTGACGCACCTGATCGAGCGCCGTCTGCAAAAGGTCGCGGTTGTACTGGATGGCCTCGGAGGCATCATCCAGCAGCTTCATGGCGCCCTTGATGGTGGCATCGCGCCGTTTGAGCAACAGCGACAGGACCAGCCTTGCGGAGGCCGCGCCGATGGCCGAGGCCAGCAGCTGCTCTGAGTAGCGCAGCACCTGCGCATCCGCCGGAGCGTTGAGATCCAGCGTCAGGCCGCGTTCACGAGCGTACCGGTGGAAGGAACGCTCGGAGCGTTCCACCCCCAGATAGCGGGCGACGGTGGCTTTCAGATCACCAACCGTCACATGGGTCCGCCACAGGCGGAAGGACGGCGTCGAGGCCAGCTCCTGCGGCACGAAGAGATTGGCCTGAAGCCGTTCGGACGGCTCGGGCGCCCGAGTCAGCGAGAAGAGAATGAAACAGGTGAGATTGGCCAGAAGACTGAAGGCTACCCCGTGCAGGAACGGGTCGGCGGGGCTGTAGAACAGGGATTGCGGCCGCAGCCATTCGATGCCGAACGGCCCGTCGAAGAGGATCGCTTCGGCAATAAGCCCGGACTGGACAAAGGTCGGCAGCAGCAGGGTGTAGAGCCACAGGCCAAAGCCCGCCACCATGCCCGCAATCGCACCGCGCGCCGTTGCCTTGCGCCAGAAAAGCCCGCCAAAGAAGGCCGGAGCGAACTGGGCAATCGCGGCAAAGGAGAGGAGGCCGATCGAGGCAAGGGCGGCGGTGTCACCGGCCGCTCTGTAATAGGCATAGGCGAGCAGCAGGATGACGAAGATGGAGGCACGGCGCACGCGCAGCAGCATGCGGCTGAGATCCTTGCCCCGGGTCGAGGCGATATCGTCGCTGCCGCGCTGGCGCAGAATGAGCGGAACCACGATGTCATTGGAAATCATGATCGCCAGCGCCACCGTGGCGACGATGATCATGGCCGTTGCCGCCGACAGGCCGCCGATGAAGGCGAAGAGGGCGAGAAAACCCTGGTTCGAGGCCATCGGCAGGGCGAGGACGTAGGAGTCCGGATTGATGCCGGGATCCAGCGTCAGCATGCCCGCCGCGGCAATCGGCACCACGAAGATGTTGATGGCGATGAGGTAGAGCGGGAACATCCAGGTGGCGAGGCGCAGCTCTGCCTCGGAATTGTTCTCGGTGACCACCACATGGAACTGGCGCGGCAGCAGCAGCGAGGCGATGAGCGACAGGCACGTGATGGCGATCCATTCCGCCGGCTGGAACGGCTGGGAAAAGACGCTGGCGACCTTGGGGCTTGTGGCAATTGCCGCCACCAGATCCAGCGGCCCGTCATAAAGGGCATAGGTGACCCAGAAGCCAACCGCCAGGAACGCGAAGAGCTTGACCACCGCTTCGAGCGCAATCGCCAGCATCAGCCCTTCCTGATGCTCGGTCGCATCAATGTGCCGGGTGCCGAACAGCCAGGCGAACACGGCCATGCCGATGGCGATCAGCAAAGTGATGTCGCCGAAGGACGTGAGCAGCGACACCCCGTCCGGCGGGCCGAAGGGGCCGATCATGGTGGTGACCGACAGGGACAGCGCCTTCAGCTGCAGGGCGATGTAGGGAATGATGCCGATGACGGCGATGACCGTCGCCGTTGCGCCAACCGTCTGGCTCTTGCCGTAACGGGCGGCCATGAAGTCGGCGATCGAGGTGATCCGCTCCGTCTTGGCGACCCGGATGATCCGCCGCAGCAGCGGAAAGCCGAAGGCAAAGAGCAGGATCGGGCCTGTGTAGATCGCCAGAAACTCCAGCCCGTTCTGCGTCGCCCCGCCAACCGAGCCATAGAAGGTCCAGGATGTGCAGTAGACAGAGAGAGACAGCGCATAGATGAAGGGCCGGCTCTTCACCGCCAGCGGCAGGCGCGAGCGCCGGTCCCCGAAACTGGCGATGGCAAAGAGCAGCAGGATATAGCCCAGTGCGCTTAAGGTGACGATCCAGCCGTCCAGCATCGCAATCCTGTCCGCCCTTGTCCGGTTGAACCGGACTGCTTGTTGCCTCTGGCCGGATGCGCCGGATTTTTCCGTGCGTCTCCGTCCTCCCGTGCTGATCGGACCATAGGCGCGCGGGCTTGTCCATTCGTCTTGCGGCGGGGGCGTGCCTGCGCAAATCTTCCCTTGCGGATAGGATGTGTTAACACTGTCAGGCAGTCCGGGCGGACGGCCCGGACCAGGAGCACCAGATCACGGGGGCGGAAATGCTCAAGGAATTCAAAGAATTTGCCATCAAAGGCAACATGCTCGACATGGCCGTCGGCATTGTCATCGGCGCGGCCTTCAGTGCCATCGTCTCCTCCATGGTGGACGATATCATCATGCCGCCGATCGGCCTCATCCTCGGCAACGTGGATTTTTCCGAGCTGTTCCTGGTGCTCAAGCAGGGCATGCCGGAAGGCCCCTATCCGACGGTTGACGCTGCCAAGGCTGCCGGTGCCGTGACCTGGAACCTTGGTCTTTTCGTCAATGCGATGGTGAAATTCACCATCGTGGCCTTCGCCCTCTTCATCGTGGTGAAAGGCGTCAACCGGCTGCGGCGCGAAGAAAAGGCCAAGCCCGCAGAACCGGCCAAGCCGCCGCGCCAGGAACTGCTGCTGGAAGAGATCCGCGACCTTCTGAAGAAGTGAGCCTGGCCGGGATAAGCTTGTCCCGCCGGGGCTGGCACCCGGCGGCAATCATCGCTTTGGGTGAAGTCAGCTTCACGCAGATTCATGTGCTTTTGCCGGAGAGGATTTGTAAGGTCGATGACCAGACACATCCTTCCGGCGGAGCCTGACGTGACCTTGCACACCCCCAATGATCGCATCCTTGATGCTCTCCGGGCGCCTGCCCGCAATGCGCCGGAAAGCGGCATCGTCGAAGTCGTCAATGCGGCGCGCGAGCTGCCGGATGTGATCCCGCTCTGGGTGGGCGAGGGCGATCTGCCGACGCCGGCCTTCATCTGCGAGGCGGCGGAAGCGGCGATGAAGGCGGGCGAGACCTTCTACACCTATCAGCGCGGCCTGCCGGAACTGCGCAAGGCGCTGGCGGATTATCATGGCCGCGTCTTCGGCCGCCCGTTTGATCCGGAGCGCTTCTTCGTCACCGGGTCCGGGATGCAGGCCATCCAGATCGCGGTGCAGATGATCGCCGGGCAGGGGGACGAGGTGCTGGTTCCGGTGCCTGCTTGGCCGAACATTGCCGCCTCTGTCGGGCTGATGGGCGGGGTGCCGGTCTCCGTGCCCCTCGATTTCACGCAAGGCGGCTGGTCGCTGGATGTGGCGCGTCTCGAAGCGGCAATCACGCCGCGCACCCGCGCCATCTTCATCAACACGCCGGCCAATCCGACCGGCTGGGTGGCGAGCCGGGAGGATCTGAAACAGATTCTCGATATTTCCCGCCGCCACGGTATCTGGATTATTGCCGACGAAGTCTATGGCCGTTTCTACTATGGGGCCGGCAATCATGCGCCCTCCTTCCACGAAATTGTGGAAGAGGACGACCGGGTGATCCAGGTGAATACCTTCTCCAAGAACTGGGCCATGACCGGCTGGCGCATCGGCTGGATGTCCGCGCCCAAAGCGCTGGGTCAGGTCATTGAAAACATGGTGCAATATTCCACGTCCGGCGTTGCTGCCTTCATGCAGCGCGGGGCGATTGCGGCGCTGTCTCCGCAAGGGGATGCCTTCCTTGAGGAGCAGAAAGCGCGGGCGCTGGCGGGCCGCAAGATCGTCTGTGATGCGCTGGCGGCCATGGATGGCGTGCGCTTCACCGTGCCGGATGGCTCTTTCTACATGTTCTTCGGCATCGAGGGGCACACGGATGCGCGCCAGCTGGCCATGGATCTGGCCCTTCAGGCGCGGGTGGGGCTGGCGCCTGCTTCGGCCTTTGGTGTCACCGGGCAGGGCTTCCTGCGGCTGTGCTTTGCCCGCCGGGCCGATCATGTGGAAGAGGGGATGAGGCGCCTTGCCGCTTGGCTAAAGCGTTGACGCAGCTTCGTAGAATGCGTTACGGATTTCCACGTAAGGACTTGTTACCCAGCGTTGTGCTTTGCCGCGCTCGGGACATTTTGGCGGCAGGGCATGGACGAGGGACAGGGACATTGTGGTCAGGGCGCGGCTTGGACCGTATCTGACGCACGTCTGGCCAGTGTTCTGGAGACGGCCGTCGACGGCATCATCGTCATCAACGACCGTATGCGCATCCTGGGCTTCAACAAGGCCTGCGAGCGCCTTTTCGGATACACGGCCGCCGAAGCTGTGGGTCAGAATGTTACCTTGATCATGCCGGGCTCCTATGCCCGCGAGCATGACCACTATGTGGAGCGCTATCTGGAAACCGGCGAGCGGCGGATCATCGGCATCGGCCGTGAAGTCGCCGCGCGCCACAAGGATGGCACCGAGTTTCCGGTGGAGCTGTCGGTCGGAGAGGCGAAGACGCCCGATGGCCGCCAGTTCATCGGCATCCTGCGGGATCTGCGGCACCGCAAGTCGGTGGAGCAGAGCCTAGCGAGGGCGCAGGCGCAACTGGTTCATATGACCCGAATCAGCGCCATCGACGAGATGGGCGCGGCGATTGCCCATGAACTGAACCAGCCGCTGACAGCGATCTTGTTGTATCTTCAGGCCGTTGTCCGCAAGGCGCGCAATGCCGATACCGTCGATGCTCAGTCTCTTGGCGTGATCGAGAAGGCCATGCGTGAGGCCGAGCGTGCGGGGGAGATCATCCAGCGCATGCGCCAGCTGGTGGAGAAGCGCGATCCGGAACGGGTGCCGACGGATCTGCTGAGTTTCAGCCGGTCCTGTGTGGAACTGGTGGAACTGGGATCGGGTGACAGCGGCGTGCGTTTCGAGATGAAAATCCAGCCGCAGTTGCCGGAACTGCCGATCGATCCGGTGCAGATCCGCCAGGTTCTGGTCAACCTTCTGCGCAACGCCCGCGAGGCGGTGCAGGGCTCGCCGGAAAAGACCGTGCGGCTCAAAGTGGAGCGGCATGGCGATTACATCGAGTTCCGCGTCCAGGACAGCGGGCCAGGGGTCCCCTCCGAGGTGGTTCCGGAACTGTTCCGCGCCTTCTCAGGCCACAAACGCAAGGGGCTGGGGC
The DNA here is from genome assembly GCF_054073275.1 of Pannonibacter sp. Q-1. Classification (NCBI taxonomy): domain Bacteria; kingdom Pseudomonadati; phylum Pseudomonadota; class Alphaproteobacteria; order Hyphomicrobiales; family Stappiaceae; genus Pannonibacter; species Pannonibacter sp. Q-1. The sequence goes on along the minus strand of NZ_JBSXNB010000001.1, from coordinate 236,214 downwards.
TTGGCCTCGCCATTTCCCGGACCATCGCCCAGAATCACGCCGGTGATCTGAGCCTTGAAAAAGCTGCCGAGGGAGAAGGGGCAACGTTCGTTCTCCGCCTTCCTATTAATTGCAATATTGATCCAGATCGTCACGCTGACGGCAAGTCGTGATATGCCCTTGGGCTATACGCAAGAAAGAGGACTTTAGGGATGACCGAAGCCATCTACATCGTTGATGATGATCCCGCCGTGCGCGATGCATTGTCTGTCGTGTTCGAGATGGAGGGCTTTTCGGTCGAAACCTTCGAGGACGGGGACAGCTTCGTCACGGTTGCCAAGGAGCGTGTTCCGGCTTGCGTCATTCTCGACGTGCACATGCCGGGCCGTTCCGGCATTGACGTGCTGAAGGCCCTGAGCGCGGACAGCTATGAAGCGCCGATCTTCATCATCTCCGGCCAGGGCGATATCCCGATGGCTGTGGAGGCCATCCGCAACGGTGCCTTTGATTTCATTGAGAAGCCTTTTGACGCCGACACGGTGGTTGCCCGTGTGCGCGAGGGCATCGAGGCGCAGCGGAACAAGGGGGCACCTGCAAATGGTGAGACCGGCAGCTTCCCCGGCGCTGAACTGCTGACCCGGCGTGAGCGCGAGGTTCTGGGCAGGATCACGGCAGGGGCTTCCAACAAGGAAGCCGGCCGGGAGCTGGGCATCAGCCCTCGCACGGTCGAGGTGCACCGCGCCCGCATCATGGAGAAACTCGGCGCCAAGAACGCGGCGGATCTCGTCCGCATCGTGCTTGCTCATTGAAACGAATGTCATCAGCCCGCTCCTGCAATGCGGGCTGATGACATCGATTGCAAAAATTTGATTCAGATCCCTCGTAATAGTGCGTAGATCATATTGGGCAAAAGGGCCGTATAAAGAGAGCAGTGCCCAATGCACACGCTCTATCGTGGACCATTTGCGTGACAGTTCACATTGTCGAAGATGATTTCGGGGTATCGGACGCGCTGTCCATTCTCGTGGAGGGAATGGGTCACGAAGCGGTCGTATACCCCGACGCAGAGTCCTTCTTTGAAGGCGAGCCGCCGGTTTCCGGCGACCTGGTGATTGTCGACCTGGGCCTGCCCGGTGTCAGTGGCGCACAGGTGGTGCGCTGGCTGGGTGAATTCCGCGACCCTCCCAAGGTCATTGTCATCTCCGGACAGCCGGGGAACCGCCTGCGGGAGATGCTGAGCGGCATCAATCCCTTTGCCTTCCTGCGAAAGCCTCTGTCCGAAGAAGAGCTGGCGCCTTATCTTTGAAGGCGGAATTGCAGCCGCGACAAAATCCTGCGTTTATTTTGTCTTGTGAAGTGGAATTGTATCAATTCCCCGGTTGCGATCTGCTGCCGGATTTATTTGCTTTGTGGTGTTTCCCCTCTGAGAGGCGGAGTACAACTCCCTTACACTACTGAATTCTACGGATGCGTCATCCTGTCCTGAGTATAAGGCCTTACGCACTCGACCGGATTTCGCCCTGCAAATCTCCAAGATAGTTTGTCACCATCAGCAGCAATACAGGCAGCCCGCCGGACGGGGCAGGTTGCCGGAAACGTGGTGCATGGGGAAACCCGTGCCGTGTTTCCTTGCGGGTTGAAAGCCACAGGAGGGAAACATGGCTTATCTGGAACGCAGTCTCACAAGATCACCCATGGCCGGTACCATCGCATCCCGCGTTCCTGCCCCTGAGGTCACCTCTCACTTCGCCAGCTTTGGCGCCAAGAGCGTGAGCTACAAGCCGCATGATGTGATCTATTACCAGGGTGACCCTGCCGACCGCATTTTCGAGGTTGGCCGCGGCACGGTGATGCTGTTCAAGCTGCTGCCCGATGGCCGCCGTCAGGTGGTCGAGGTGCTGCGCGCCGGGGATATCTTCGGTATGCCCGCCGGTGAAGAGCAGGATTGCACAGCTGAAACCCTGACCGATGCCTGCGTCCACACGCTGGACCTGCACCAGATCGAAGTCTCTCCCGACATTCAGCGCCAGCTGACCAAATGCCTGATCACGCAGATGCAGCATCTGCATGAACACGCGGTTCTGCTTGGCCGCAAGTCGGCAACCGAGCGTGTCGCCAGCTTCCTGATGCATCTGGTTCCGGACCGCGGCGGCAACAACTGCATGGGGCCGGTGGAAGACGGCCTGCCGGACAGCCGTCAGGTCAAGCTGCACATGACCCGCCAGGAAATTGCCGATTACCTTGGTCTGACCATCGAAACAGTCAGCCGTGTGATCTCGGATATGAAGCGCCGCGGCCTCATCACGCTGGAGCGCAACGACGAGATCCGCCTCAACCGGGTTTGCGCTGTCTGCCAGCTCACCGGCAAGCACTGATCAGACAAGCACAAGACCCCATCGATCATTGTAAGCCCTGTAGCCAGTCCGCAAGGACTGGCTGTTGGCGTTTCTGCGGGCAAAAACAGGGCGCCGCCCTCGCTTCCTGCCCTGGCCCAGCCTGCTGTCTGGTTGGGCGTCCTTTCCAATCCTCACACCGCCATCGAGTGGCGCGGCACCACGGCGCTGGGGGCGGCCTTGCCGAAATAGGCATCGAAGGCAGCCGCCGCGATCCGCACATAAGGCCGGCCTTCCGGCGTGATTTTCACCCAGGCGTCCTTGCAGGTTAGCAGCCCGTCTGAGCTGAGTTCCTCCAGCTTTGCGAGGCTTTCGCTGAAGTGGCTGAGGGGCAGGCCATGCCGTTCGGCAATCCGGGCCACGTCCACGGTATAGGACGTCATCAGCTGTTCGATGATATCGGCCCGCGCCCGGTCATCATCGGACAGGGCAAAGCCCTTGTTGACCGGCAGCTGGCCGTTTTCCACCATGCGCTGCCACGTGCCCGTGTCGCTGACATTCTGCACAAAACCGGCAGGCAGCCGGCCGATGGAGGAGACGCCGAGGCCGATCAGCGCTTCACCCTGATCGGTGGTGTAACCCTGGAAATTGCGCTTCAGACGGCCTTCCGCAAGTGCAATCGCCATGCTGTCGTCCGGCCGGGCGAAATGATCGAGGCCGATGGCCACATAGCCCGCATCCATCAGGGCTTCGCGCGCCGCATCGGCCATGGCAAGGCGCTCGGCCGGCGCGGGCAGGGTGGTCTCGTCAATGAGCCGCTGATGCTTTTTCATCCAGGGCACATGGGCATAGCCGAAGAGGGCGATGCGTGAAGGCTGCAGCGCGACGGAGCGGGCCACGGTGTCCAGAATCGTGTCGCGCGTCTGCAGCGGCAGGCCATACATCAGGTCGAAATTCAGGGCATCCAGTCCGGCATCCCGCAGGTGATCGACGGCTGCCTGCAGCACCTCGTAGGACTGCACCCGGCCGATGGCCTTCTGCACATCCGGGTTCAGGTCCTGCACGCCGAGGCTGGCGCGGTTGATGCCCATCACGGCCAGCGTCAGCGCTAGGCGGCGGGTGACATAGCGCGGGTCCAGTTCGATGGCGTGTTCGAGATCTGGCGTCAGATCGAACAGCACCCGGATCATGCCGGAGAGTTCCAGCAGGCTTGCTTCCGGCAAAAGGCTCGGCGTGCCGCCGCCCCAATGGATGTGGCGCACGCGCCGCTGGGCGCCCAGATGCCCGGCGACCAGCTCGATCTCGGCTTCCAGCGATTTGGCATATTGCACCAGAGGCGCGTCCTTGCGGGTCGCCTTGGTGTGACAGCCGCAATAGTGGCACAGCTCCCGGCAATAGGGCACATGCAGGTAGAGGGACAGGTCCGTCTCTTCAGGCAGGCCAGCCAGCCAGCTGCCGTAAAGGCCGGGTGTCACCTCCGCACTGAAGTGCGGTGCGGTCGGGTAGCTTGTGTAGCGCGGCACGTTACGGGCCGCATATCGGGCAAGATGGTCGCTCATGAGCGCAATCTGGCAGATGTCCGGGAGAGGAACCTTGATCTTGCTCAACGTTCCTGGAGGTGTGTTGCAGCTTCAAGCCATGCGTCATGCGCGCAGGTGCAAGGGTTCAGCCCGGCTGCAAATGCACTGGTTGGCCTGCCGCAGGCCGCTATAGTGACATGGCATGCCTGCCAGCCCCCTGATTTCCTGATCCGCGACCAGCCAGATGACATCCAGCCAGATCGACGCCGAACCAACCGTTTCCCGCCGGACAGCCTTGGCGCAATTCTGCCTGACGATTGCCATCGGCGGGGCTGGCGCGGCCGGGTTCAACTGGCTCGGCCTGCCTGCGGCCTGGCTCTCGGGCGCGATGATCGTTGTTGCCGCCGCCACCTTTGCCGGGCTGCGGGCGAAGTTTCCAACCGGCATTCAACCGCCGCTCTACACGCTGCTGGGCATGACCATGGGCAGCGGCGTGACGCCGGACGTGGTGCATCGCATCGGCGACTGGCCGGTTTCGCTCGCAGGCCTTGCCGTCGTCGTGGCACTGGTGATGCTTGCGACCTATGTCTTCCTCCGCCAGCTTTGCGGCTGGACGAAAGAAGAGGCTTATTTTGCCGCCATCCCCGGTGCCCTGACCTTCGTGATGGCGGTTGCCTCCGACCGCAGGACCGATGTGACGCGTTTCTCGACGGCCCATATCATCCGGCTGTTCTTCCTGGTGGCAGCTCTGCCGCTCTTCATCGGGCAAGCGGGCGGGGCAGGGATGGGCGGCAGCGCTGAGGCCGCTCCCGTGCCGCTTCAGGACACGGCATTGGGCCTTGTCATCTGCGTTGCGGCCAGTTTTGCAGCGGTGCGGCTGCGCATTCCGGGTGGCTGGCTGACGGGGGCGTTCTTTGCCAGCGCGCTGGCGAGCGGAACGGGCTTTCTGGATACGCATGTGCCGGACTGGGCGCTGATTCCCTGCTTTGTCATTCTGGGCGCTTCCATCGGCATCCGTTTCTGCGAAATTTCCCCGGCCATGCTGCTGCGCCTTCTGGCGGCCTCCGTCGGAGCCTTCGCTGCGGGACTCACGGTGTCGGTGGTGGGGGCGCTGGCCATTGCGCTGACGCTGGGCATTCCGGCCGGTCAGGTGCTGCTGGCCTATGCGCCGGGCGGGCTGGAGGTGATGATGCTGCTGGCCTACCTGCTCGACATGGATCCGGCCTTTGTCGCTGCCCATCAGCTGGCCCGCTATATTGCGTTGATCCTGATTCTCCCGCCCGTGACCCTTGCCGTGCTTGGCCGCAGCCCGCGCGGCGGGGCGTAACCAAGGCTTTCCCCTCTTTGCAGCGTCCAGCCGGGCCGGATGGCTGCTTGCGCCCGGGATAAATGCCTTGCGGCACTCTCACGGCCTTCCCGCCTGATACCTTTTTGCCATCAAACCGAAGCCTTTCCGCCCCGTTGATCTGAATCAACGCGTCTGGCCCCATCCCATGTGCAAGGTCAGCGTCGGACTGCTGGCCCTTCCCTCGCCAGCGGCATTCAAGACTGGGGCGGAAGAATGGCACAATCAAAGGCCAAACTCATATCGCTCGAGGAAGGGGCCTTCGCCCTATTCCTTGTGCTGCTCGCCTTCGCCTGCCTGATCGTGGCAGGGAAGACTTACGACCAGGTGATGGCATTCCATACGGCAATCGGCGCTCTGTTCGCTGCTGCCGGTGCCTTCATCATCTTCAAGAACTACTTCGATGACGGCGGGATCGAGATCCCGCAGGAAATCGGCGGCAAGCCGAACTACAACATGGGGCCGGTCAAGTTCGGCACCGTGGCTGCCATGTTCTGGGGCATCGCCGGTTTCACCGTCGGTCTCATCATCGCGCTTCAGCTGGCCTTTCCGGCGCTGAATTTCGATCTGCCCTGGACCAATTTCGGGCGCCTGCGTCCGTTGCACACCTCCGCGGTGATCTTTGCCTTCGGCGGCAACGTGCTGCTGGCGACATCCATGTATGTGGTCCAGCGCACATCCCGGGCCCGTATGCCCGGCAAGATCCTGCCCTGGTTCGTCATTCTCGGCTACAACGCCTTCATCGTCATTGCCGGCACGGGCTACCTGCTGGGCGCGACGCAGGGCAAGGAATATGCCGAGCCGGAATGGTACGCTGACCTGTGGCTGACCATCGTCTGGGTGGCTTACCTGTTCCTGTTCCTCGGCACTTTGTGGAAGCGCAAGGAGCCGCATATCTATGTGGCGAACTGGTTCTACCTGGCCTTCATCGTCACCATCGCGATGCTGCATCTCGTCAACAACGCCACCATTCCGGTGTCGGTGTTCGGGACCAAGTCCTACATCGTCTGGTCTGGCGTGCAGGATGCGATGGTGCAGTGGTGGTACGGCCATAATGCGGTGGGCTTCTTCCTGACCGCCGGCTTCCTCGCCATCATGTACTACTTCGTGCCCAAGCGTGCCGAACGGCCGGTCTATTCCTACCGTCTGTCGATCGTGCACTTCTGGGCGCTGATCTTCATCTACATCTGGGCTGGCCCTCACCACCTGCACTACACGGCTCTGCCGCAGTGGGCTTCGACGCTGGGCGCCACCTTCTCCGTGATCCTGTGGATGCCCTCCTGGGGCGGCATGATCAACGGCCTGATGACCCTGTCGGGTGCCTGGGACAAGCTGCGGACCGATCCGGTGCTGCGCATGATGGTCGTGTCGGTTGCCTTCTACGGCATGTCGACCTTCGAAGGCCCGCTCATGAGCATCCGTGCCGTGAACTCGCTGTCGCACTACACCGACTGGACCATTGGCCACGTGCATTCCGGTGCTCTGGGCTGGGTGGGCTACATCTCCTTCGGTGCGCTCTACTGCCTGGTTCCCTGGCTGTGGAAGAAGAAGGGCCTCTACTCGCTGAAGCTGGTGGACTGGCACTTCTGGCTCTCGACCATGGGCATCGTCCTGTACATCTGCGCCATGTGGGTGTCGGGCATCATGCAGGGCCTGATGTGGCGCGCCTACGACAAGATGGGCTTCCTTGAATACTCGTTCATCGAAACCGTCGACGCCATGTTCCCCTACTACGTCATCCGTGCTCTCGGTGGTGCGCTCTTCGTGATCGGCGCCGTGATCATGGCCTTCAACCTCTGGATGACCGTCCGTCACGGCGAGGCCGAAGCGGCTGAAGCCGGTACGGCTGGCAATCTGGCTCCGGCCGAATAAGGGGGAGAGCAATCAATGTCTGCCTGGGCAAAACACCAAATCTTCGAGAAGAACTCTATTCTTCTTCTTGTAGGCATCCTCTTGATGGTCTCCATCGGCGGTCTCGTCGAGATTGTCCCGCTCTTCTATCTGAAGAGCACGATCGAAAAGGTGGAAGGGATGCGTCCCTACTCCCCGCTCGAGCTGGCCGGCCGCAACATCTACATCCGTGAAGGGTGCTACCTCTGCCACTCGCAGATGGTCCGCCCGATGCGTGATGAGCTGGAGCGTTACGGCAAGTACTCGCTGGCGGCGGAGTCCATGTACGATCATCCGTTCCAGTGGGGCTCCAAGCGCACGGGTCCGGATCTGGCCCGCGTCGGCGGCAAGTACTCCGACGACTGGCACAGGGATCACCTGATCAACCCGCGCTCTGTCGTGCCGGAATCGATCATGCCGGGCTATCCGTTCCTCATGACGGCCAAGCTCGACACCCGTGGCATTGCCGACCACCTGAAGGTGAATGCAATCGTCGGCGTGCCTTACACGGACGAAATGATCGAGAACGCAGCCGCTGATCTGGCCATCCAGGCCAATCCGGATGCGGACGGTGTCGATGAATTCCTGGCCCGTTATCCCAAGGCTGTTGTCCGCGACTTCGACGGCAATCCGAAGGACCTGACGGAAATGGATGCGCTCATCGCCTATCTGCAGATGCTTGGCACGCTCGTGGATTTCACGATCTACGACGACAAGGCGAACCTGCGCTGAGGAGGCTCACATGAACGAGACCTACATGACCCTGGCCAGCTTCGCCCAGACGGGTGGCACGATCTACTTCGTGCTGATGTTTGCAGGTGTGCTCGCCTATGCCCTCTGGCCCCGCAATGCAGAACGCTTTGACGAGGCCTCCAAGATCCCGTTCCGGGAGGACTGACAGATGAGCGACAATCACAAGAAGGAGATCGATGCTGTCTCCGGCGTCGAAACGACAGGCCACGAGTGGGACGGGCTCAAGGAGCTCAACAATCCCCTGCCGAAGTGGTGGCTCTATGTCTTCTACGCCACGATCGTCTGGGCGATCGGCTACTGGGTGGTCTATCCGTCCTGGCCGCTGCTCAGCGGTTACACCGCGGGCGTCCTTGGCAACAGCCAGCGTGCAGACGCGCTGGCGGCTGTCGAGGCCGGTCAGGCCGCCCGTGCCCAGCTGGGTGCGGGGCTGAATGACGCAAGCCTGGAAGAGATCGCCGCCAAGCCGGAACTGCTGGACTTCGCCATGGCGAATGGCCGTGCAGCTTTCGGTGACAACTGTGCCCCGTGCCACGGCTCCGGCGGTACAGGCGCCGTGGGCTATCCGAACCTGCAGGACGACGTCTGGATCTGGGGCGGCACCCTGGACGACATCCACACGACGCTGCAGTACGGCATCCGGTCGGGTCATGATGAGGCCCGGTTCGCCGAGATGCCGGCCTTCGGCCGCGATGGACTGCTCGACAAGACGGAAGTCGATCAGGTTTCCAGCTTCGTCGCTGCGCGCGCCGGGCTGGAGCCGGAAGCGGGTGTGGATCTGGCTGCGGGCGAGGTCGTCTATCAGGACAACTGCGCATCCTGCCATGGCGAGGATCTCGCCGGCATTCGCGAGATGGGTGCACCGAACCTGCTTTCGGCGAACTACGTGTTCGGCAAGTCGGTTCAGGCCATCAAGGCGCAGGTCAATGCCCCGCGCCATGGTGTGATGCCCGCCTGGGAAGGCCGTCTGGACCCCGCGACCATCAAGTCGCTGGCCGTCTACGTCCACTCCTTCGGTGGTGGCGAGTAACCTCGCCCCCCGGCCCGCGCGGCCAGGAGCAGAACTGCAGAAAACCGGAGGCCGGGCGCGCAAGCGTCCGGCCTTTGACATATTGCCGCATTTGATCAGGCTCAAGGCCCGAAGCGTCCGCGCCGTCTAGTGTGCCTTGAAGGTCAGCATGAACCTGGGTCTGCGCCCTCGCGCTGCACCCGGAATCGCCCGGGTGCCGTTGGGGCCGGAAACCGGGACGAAAGGACGGAAAGATGCGTGTCGAGCCAAATGCCGGCGGAGCCGGCGGAGAGCCAGAAGAGTGGTTTGCGTCCGCCAGGAAAATCTATCCGATGGCGGTCAAGGGAACTTTCCGCAAGATCAAGTGGGCGCTCCTGTTCATCACGCTGGGTATCTACTATTTCCTTCCCTTCATCCGCTGGGACCGGGGGCCGAATGCACCCGGTCAGGCCGTTCTGGTCGACCTCGAAGGGCGGCGCGCCTATTTCTTCTTCATCGAAATCTGGCCGCAGGAGGTCTATTACCTCACCGGTCTGCTGATCATTGCGGCACTGGCGCTGTTTCTGATGAACGCGGTCGCCGGGCGTCTGTGGTGCGGCTATCTCTGCCCGCAGACGGTGTGGACCGACCTGTTCCTCTGGGTCGAGCGCAAGATCGAAGGGGACCGGCGCGAGCGCATCGCCCTCGACAAGGCGCCGATGAGCCTGTCGAAATTCGGCAAGCGGGCCGCCAAGCATGTGTCCTGGCTGATGATCGCCTGGTGGACCGGCGGTGCCTGGGTTCTCTATTTCTCCGATGCGCCGACGCTGGTCTATGAACTCGCCACCTTCCAGGCACCGCTGAGTGCCTATATCTGGATCGGCATCCTGACCGCGACCACCTATCTGCTGGCCGGCTTCATGCGCGAGCAGGTCTGCATCTACATGTGCCCCTGGCCGCGCATTCAGGCGGCGCTGACGGACGAAAAGGCGCTGAACGTCACCTACCGCTGGGACCGGGGTGAGCCGCGCGGACCGCTGAAGCGCAACAAGGAACTGGCGGCGCTTGGCCAGCCGGCTGGTGACTGCGTTGATTGCGCCCAGTGCTTCCACGTCTGCCCGACGGGCGTCGACATCCGCAACGGCCTGCAGCTCGACTGCATCCAGTGCGGGTTGTGCATTGACGCCTGCGATGCGGTGATGACCCGCGTCGGCAAGCCCACGGGCCTTATCGGCTATGACACGGACGAGAACATCCAGCGGCGGCTGGAAGGCAAGGACCCGACCTATGATATCGTGCGTCCGCGCACCATCATCTATGCGGCAGTCATCGCCATCACCGGTGCCATCATGCTCTATGCGCTGCTCAGCCGGGACTTTGCCGGGATCAGCGTGCTGCATGACCGCAACCCGATCTTCGTCCAGCAGAATGACGGCTCGGTGCGCAACGGCTTCACCGTGCGCCTGCTGAACAAGCAGAACCATGAACGCACCTTCATGCTCAATGTTGAAGGCATGCCCGGCGGCACAAGGGTCGAGGCAATCGGCATCGACCACTATGTGGATGGCCGTCCCTTCATCGTTGTCGGCCCGGACCAGAGCCGTGAGATCCGCGTGCTGGTCTATTCCCCGGCCGATGCAAAACTTGCATCCTCGACACCCGTCATCTTCCGCCTGACGGACACGCTGATGGGCGAGGTTGTCTACACCAGTGATTATTTCAAGGCCCCATAGGAGGACCAGATGACACAGACACTTGCGAGGATGGGCAAGGGTGATGGAACGGGAGGGGCGGCACGCCGCCCCATGACCGGATGGACGGTTCTGATCTGGCTGACAGGCTTTTTCGGGGTCATCTTCGCGGTCAATGGCTTCTTCCTCTGGGTGGCCCTCGGCAGCTTCCCCGGAACGGTTGTCGACAGTTCCTACAAGGCCGGACAGGCCTTCAACAATGAGGTGGCAGCGGCCCGTGAACAGGCCACACGCGGCTGGCATGTCGGCGTGCATCTCGAGCGCAGCATCGAAGGCCGCGCCCAGATCGCCATCAACGCCGAGAAGGCCGACGGCTCGCCGGTCTCCGGTGTGACGTTCGAGGCCAGGCTGATGCACCCCGTGGCAAGGGGGCAGGATCAGACCGTGGACCTGATCGAAGGAGAAAGCGGGCATTACACGGCCTTGACGCCGGAGCCGGTGGCAGCGGGCAACTGGCACCTGATCATCGAGGCTCATGGGGCCGAGGGCCGGGTGTTCCGGTCCGAGAACAAGCTGTTCCTCAAGGACTGAGTTTGACATGCGCCATGCGCGGTTCGGGGGGCGAACCGGGCATGGCATTTTCTCCCGCGAGAAGGACGGATCATGACTGTGCATATGCGTGACTGGGACGCATTCGTCACACCCGGAGAAGAGGGCAGGGCCCATATGGACCTGGCCGTCGAGGGCATCACTTGCGCGGCCTGCATGGGCGACATCGAGCGGGGCCTGATGCGCCTGCCGGGCGTCGCCAGAGCGCGTGTCAACCTCACCTCCCACCGGCTCGCGGTGGACTGGGATGCCGCGGCCACAGGGGCCGACAAGATTGTCGCCACGCTGGCACGCATGGGCTACAAGGCCCACCCGTTCGATCCGGCATCGGCGCGCAACCGTCAGGACCAGACGGGGCGGGAACTGATGCGCGCCATTGCCGTCTCAGGCTTTGCAGCGATGAACATCATGCTGCTCTCCGTCTCGGTCTGGTCGGGCAATGTCACGGATATCACCGACGAAACCCGCGACCTGTTTCACTGGATCTCGGCGCTGATCGCCCTTCCGGCGGTTGCCTATGCGGGCCGCCCCTTCTTCAGAAGTGCCTTCAATGCCATCCGCGGCCGCCGCCTCAACATGGATGTGCCGATTTCCATCGGCGTGTGCCTCGCGGTCGGGCTGTCGCTGGTCCAGACCGCGCAAAGCCAGCATCACGCCTATTTCGAATCCGCCACCATGCTGCTGTTCTTCCTGCTGGTAGGCCGCTATCTCGATCACAACATGCGCGGCCGCACCCAGTCGCTGGCGGAGAATATCGCGGCCTTGAAGGGCGAGGTCGCGGCGCGGATCAATCCGGATGGCAGCGTGCGCGAGGTGCCTTTGTCGCGGGTTCAGCCGGGTGATCTCGTGCTGGTCACCGCTGGTGACCGCATTCCGGTTGACGGGATCATCGAGGAAGGCATTTCCGAGGTCGATCAGAGCCTTGTCACCGGCGAAACGGCGCTGGAGCCGGTGAGGCCCGGGGACCGGGTCTATGCCGGCACCAGCAATGCCGATGGCGTGCTGCATGTGCGTGTGGCGGTTGCCTCCGGTTCCACGGTGCTGGACGAGGTGAACCGCCTGCTGGAAGCGGCCGGACAGGCCAAGTCCTCCTATGTCGTGCTCGCCGACCGGGCCGCCTCCATGTATTCGCCGGTGGTGCATGCGGCGGCAGCTCTGACCTTTGCCGGATGGGCGATTTATGGCATCGGCTGGCAGCCGGCGCTCGTCATCGCCATTTCGGTTCTCATCATCACCTGCCCCTGCGCGCTTGGCCTTGCCATTCCGGCGGTGCAGGTCGTCGCTTCCGGGCAATTGTTCAAGGCAGGCGTGCTCATCCGCTCGGGCGATGCCATCGAGCGGCTGGCGGCTGCCGACACCATCGTCTTCGACAAGACCGGCACGCTGACCCTGTCCGAGCCGGAACTTGTGGAGGAGCCGGATCTGTCGGACCGGGATCTGCTGCTCGCCGGGCGTCTGGCCCTGTCCAGCCGTCATCCGCTGGCCCGTGGCCTTGCCCAGGCAACGGCCGCCAGCGAGCCGCTGGCCGGTGTGGCGGAAACAAGCGGGGCAGGCGTCTCCTGCGATCTGGGGGCACGCGAAATCCGGCTTGGCAGTCCCGTCTTCTGTGGTGCGGCAGAGGCAGATGTGGCGGCGCTGATGCAGCGTCATCCCGATGCCTCGCTGCTGGCCTATCGGGTCGGCGAGGGGCAGGTGCGGCTGATCGCCCTGCGGCAGAAGCTCCGGCCTGATGCTCCGGCCGTTGCCGCCAGCCTCAGATCCATGGGCTACCATCTGGAGATTCTGTCCGGCGACAGGGCGGGCGCGGTGGAGCAGGCCGCCACTGCCCTTGGCATCAGTGAATGGCGGGCCGGGATGACGCCTGCGGGCAAGATTGCCCGGCTGGAGGAGTTGAAGCAGGCAGGCCGCACCGTGCTGATGGTCGGTGACGGGCTGAATGACGCTCCGGCTCTGGCCGCAGCGCATGTGTCGCTGTCGCCGGTGACCGCGGTTCACATCAGCCAGGCCGCTGCCGATGCCGTGTTCCTGGGCGATCCGCTGCGCCCCGTCGCCGAAGCGCTTGCCATCTCCCGCAAGGCCAAGGCCGCCATGATCGAGAACCTTTGGATCTCGGTCATCTACAATCTGATCGCGGTTCCGATTGCGGTGGCGGGCTTTGTCACGCCGCTGATTGCGGCTGCCGCCATGTCGGGCTCGTCTCTCATCGTCACGGCCAACGCCCTGCGCCTGCGCCTCGTCAATGCGCGCATGGCACAGGACACGGTGCCCGGCCAGACTGGAACCGGCGCGGCCGCTGGCCGCGCGCCTGCCATTTCTCTCAAGCCTCGGGGGGCAGAATGACCATCCTGCTGTTTCTTATCCCGGTCGCCCTGTTCCTCGGTGGTTTGGGGCTTGTGGGCTTCCTGTGGTCGCTGAAAAGCGGCCAGTATGATGATCTGGAGGGCGCCAGCTGGCGTATTCTGGATGATGATGATCTGGAAGATGATGATGGGAAAAAAGCCTGACCGGCTGCGCAAAAGCGGTCAGGCACGCCTGTCTCAGCCGACGAGAGCGGTGATCACCATGCTGGCTGAAACGATCAGCAGGGCCAGGCCGGAGAAGAGAAGAATATTCTCGTGAGCAGGGCCAGAGCCGGCGCTGAAGGATGGGGCCTGCGTGCCGGGTTCCTCCCCGCGTGCCTCCCTCTTCTTCTCTATGCGTTCGCTCTGCATGGCTGGCTCCGGAGTGTCTGGATGAAAGGCTATTGCTAAAACCCGCCTTGTCCGACTGTGACGGATTTATAGCACGGCTCCCTGAAAGGCGCGTTAAGCCATAGCTCCGGATCGAGTTAATGCTTCGCAACTTTACCAAGGTTTAAACCCGGTAATTTGAATCTTATGTCAAATTCGCGGCATCTCCGGTTAAATGCCCTTGGGTAAAAGAAAATCCTCTGCGGCTGCTTCTCTCGTGCAACGGGCTGAATTTATTGGAAAAATAGGTGGACAGGCTGAAAATGGCCACATCAGGCCACGGAAATGCCCGCTTGAGCAGTCAAACCCTGTGCGTCTGTTAACAGTTGCGCTGAGCTGCTCCCGTGCAGAGGCCTTTGGTGCGGCTGTGGCCTGACAACGGAGCGCCGGGCACTGGCAGAGTTGACTAACTCTCTTTTCATCCTTTGCCCGTAGTCTGACCTGGACGAACGGAGGTGGCCGGTGAGCCTTGATCTTGCCTCGCTGACATTTCTTCTGGTGGAAGACAGCGCCTATATGCGCACGATCCTGCGCACCATGCTGCAGGGTTTCGGCGCGCGGCGTATTGTCGAAGCCGAAGATGGTGCGTCTGGCCTTGAGGCCATGGACCGCGCCAATCCCGACATTCTGATTCTCGACTGGGTGATGCCGATCCTCGACGGCGCCGACATGGTGCGCATGATCCGCACCCAGAACAATCCCTTTGCCTATATCCCGATCATCATGGTCACAGGGCATACGGAGCGCAGCCGCATCATCGAAGCGCGGCGTCTGGGCGTGCATGAGCTGTTGTCCAAGCCGATCTCGGCCAAGGCGCTTTATCAGCGGGTCTCCAGCGTGATCATGCAGCCGCGTGACTTTGTGAAGACCCCGAGCTACTTCGGCCCTGCGCCACGCGAAATCCGCAACCGCCAGAAGATCTGGCAGAGCGGGCTGCCGCAGCCGGGAAATGCCGGCGCGCCTGCGCAGGAATCCCAGGAAACTCAGGCCATCGGCTGAGGCCGGTTCTGCGCCGGGAATTTCGTAAAAACAAAGAGATCGAGCACGCTTGGCGGCTTCGTTTTCAACGAAAGTGCTCGGGCTGCCGTCCCGCAGCACGTCCCAACCGCGTACGGACCGCAAAGGGCCCGTATCAGGCTGCGATCGAAGCGGCGGCTGAACTGGCGGCAGCGTGATTGACCTGCTGCAGTTTCATTGCGTTGGCAAACTCGGAAAGCTGGTCCAGATCAACGAGGTAGTTGTCGAGCAGGAAGCGGACCAGCAGTTCGGTGGGCAGATGTGTATAGCCTTCCACCGCTGCAAAGAAGTCGTCCAAAGTCTCAAGGCGTTTGCGCAAGCGAACCATGCCGGTCTCCCCGATATCCACGATCACAGCTTCGGCATTTATGGTTAATGCACAATGAATGACTGAGTCTGGATCGTCTGAAAAGAGATCTTTGCAAGGCTTTCGGGTCAGTGGCAGCGCTTACATGACGGAAGGCGCGGCTGCTCCCAGCAGCATCGAGGCCGCCGCTCCGGCGCTGAGCGGCAGGCGCAGCGCCGGATACCAGAGCGGAAACTTGCCCTCCCTCGATGCGGTCAGATCAAGGGCGAACATGGCGGCAAAGCACGCAGCCAGCAGCAGAAGCCCTGAAGTCTGCGGCAACAGCAAGCCTGCCCAGCCTGCAAGAGAAGGGGCGACGGCGATGGCGAGCCGCGTGAGAAGATCCCCCTCTTCGAAAGGCCCGTCCTGTCCGGTGGAGGCGGCCATGGCCACGCCCCAGTGGATGCCCCCCAGAAAGGAGAGGATGACCGCGCCATAAGCTGCAAGTGCGAAGGCGGCTTGCGGGCGCAGCTCGGGCGGTCCTGCAAAGGTCATCAGGCTGGCGGCCGCAAAGGGGATCAGCCCGGCAACTCCGAGGGCAAGCGCCGGGCGCGGCACAGTCAGGGGATTGAAGGTGAGGTGCCGTGTCATCTGTCTTGCTCCTGCGGATGAGGGCGGAACACGCGCCTTGCCAGGGCTTGCAGGGCAGGGCGGATGATGAGCGTCAGACGGTAGCCGGACTCCAGGATGGCGCGCGGAACCGGCCGGTCGAGCAGGCGGGCAGCACGGGCAAAGCGTGGCAGGCTGTGCCACAGGCTGAGAAAGGCTGCCGCGCCCGAGCGCAGCTTTCCATCGGCGCCGCGCACATGGAACCGGGCAAGGGCTGCGCTGCGCGTGAGCCCGTCCGGCAGGGTTTCCGAGGCCTCTGAGGAGACATCCACCCAGCAGACACCCTCCGCGCCGGCCTGCCGTCTGTAGACGGCGATCTCGCGCGCGCAGAGCGGGCAGGCGCCGTCATAATAGACTGTGACGGGCGGGGCGTCCGGCTGTGGTGCTGCCGGGGGCGTGACGGCGGTGCTCACCATACGATCTCCTTGCCTTCCGCATCATGGAAACTGCCGGTCTGCGCAGCGCTGAGATGATCGATGGTCTGCAGCAGCAGGCGGGCCGCCTCGTGTGGCGGACGCACGGTGAGGCCGGATCTGGCGAAGGGCTCTGACAAACGGCTCTCCACCGTGCCGGGATGCAGGGCGATGCAAAGGCTTTCAGGGCGCTTGCGGGCCAGCTCGATGCTGGCGGAGCGGACAAGCTGGTTGAGCGCAGCCTTTGCGGCACGGTAGCTGTACCAGCCGCCCAGATTGTTGTCGCCGATGCTGCCGACGCGGGCCGAGAGCGTGGCGAACACTGCCTTTCCTTCGCCAGCAAGCAGCGGCAGGAAATGCTTCATGAGCAGGGCCGGACCGATGGTGTTGATGGCAAACACCCGTGCCATGGCGGCCGGATCCATCTGCCGCCAGCTCTTTTCGGGCTGGATATTCCCCTCATGGAGCATGCCGGTGGCATCGAAGACAAGCCGTAAGGGCGCGGTTTTCGATGCCTCACCAATAGCGAGTGCAGCGGCGGCGATGCTTGCCTCATCCGTGAGGTCAAAGGGCACGCCGCTGCTGCCGGACCGGGAGAGCCCGATCACCCTGGCGAAGCGCCCGCTCGCCTCGATCTGGCGCGCGATCCCGGCACCTATCGCACCCGTGCTGCCTGCAACAACGGCGAGGCCGCCGGGCGGGAACGAGTTCAGGTCTTGCGCGGCAGGTCCGGTCAACTCGGGTGCTCCAGTCAATTCAACCGCTATTAATACGTCGCAGACGCGCTGCCGGTTCAGATGCCCCCGATGATGCCAGTGCCTTGTTTCTCCACGGAGATAATCCGCATTTTTGCCAAGCCGGATAAGGTGTGCTTCTGAGCGCCTGCTACCTTGTCATCTGCCTGTGACACTGAGCCATTAACCGGTCGGGCGAGGCGATAGACCTCGTAAACAGTTTCGAGAGAGAGCTAGCCATGTCCGACATCAAGAAGAGCGATCTGTCCTGGGACGAATGGGATGAACTGCAGAACCCGCCCCCGGCCGTGACGGATTTCGACCGCGTGGTCGAAAGCGCCCTGTCCCGCCGCGGCTTCCTTGGCGGTGTCCTGGCTTTCGGCTCCGCCGCCGCTGCCATGGGCACCGTTGGCAACCTGATGTCCTCCACCGCGGCACTGGCGCAGGACACGTCCTCGCGCTTCCAGTTCAAGCCGGTGCCGATTGCGACCGACCACACCGTTCATGTTCCGGAAGGCTACGCCTGGAAGCCGCTGGCCAAGTGGGGCGAGCCGCTGTTCTCGGGCGTGCCGGACCTGGACCCGGAAAAGGCTGTCAGCGTCGAGCATTCGGACAAGGTGTTCGGTGAAAACACCGACGGCATGGAACTCTTCGTCATCGGCGGCCATCAGGTCATTGCCGTGAACCACGAGTACGTGAACCCGGAAATCAACCTGCCGCATGCGCCGGAAGGTGTGCCGCAGAGCGCCGACGACGTGAAGATCCTGCAGCACATGCAGGGCGTCACCGTCATGGAAGTGGCGGAAGGCGAAAACGGCTGGCACATCGTGGTGGACAGCCCGTTCAACCGCCGCATCCATCACAACACCCCGATGAAGCTCTCCGGCCCGGCTGCCGGCTCCGATCTCGTCAAGACGGATGCCGATCCGTCCGGCACCGAAAGCCTCGGCACTTTCAACAACTGCGGCGCAGGCAAGACCCCCTGGGGCACCTATCTGACCTGCGAAGAAAACTTCAACGGCTACTTCGGTTCGACCGATGCCGAATTCAAGCTGCCGGACGACTACAAGCGTTATGGCATCTCGGCTGAAACCCGCTACGCCTATGAGAAGTTCGACGAGCGTTTCGACGTTTCCAAGCACCCGAACGAGCCGCGCCGTGCCGGCTATGTGGTCGAGATCGATCCGTCGGACGCTTCCTCCACCCCGGTCAAGCGCACCGCTCTCGGCCGCATCAAGCACGAGAACGCTGCCTGCGTGATCGCGCGTGATGGCCGCGTGGTCGTCTACATGGGCGACGATGAGCGTGGTGAGTTCCTCTACAAGTACGTCTCCAACGGCATCTACGTCCCGGGCGGCGACACCTCGACGCTGCTGGACGAAGGCACGCTCTTTGTGGCCAAGTTCGCTGAAGACGGCACCGGCGAGTGGCTGGCTCTGACGCCGGAAACCACCGGCATGAAGATGGATGAAATCTGCGTCTTCACCCGTCAGGCTGCTTCCAAGGTCGGTGCCACCACCATGGACCGCCCGGAGTGGGTTGCCACCAACCCGGTCGCCATCGAAGCCTACTGCGCGCTGACCAACAACAGCCGCCGTGGTGAAGTGAAGGACGGCAAGCTGCGCACCAACGCTGGCGGCGACCCGCTGGAAGTGAACGCTGTCAACCCGCGCGAGAAGAACAACTACGGCCAGATCGTCCGCTGGTTCCCGGCGAACGAAGACCATGCAGATGCTGCCTTCAAGTGGGACCTGTTCTGCATGGCCGGCAACCCGGCTGTCCACAAGGACGCCTATGCCGGCTCTTCGAACATCAACGAAGGCAACATGTTCAACTCGCCGGACGGCATGATGTTCGACTCGGTTGGCCTGCTCTGGATCCAGACGGACGGTGAAGACAGCAACGAAGGCGACTATGCCGGTCAGGGCAACAACCAGATGCTGGCAGGCGACCCGGTGACGGGCCGCATCGAGCGCTTCCTCACGGCCCCGAAGGGTTCGGAAGTGACCGGCATGACCTGGTCTTCCGACAAGCGCACCCACTTCGTCGGCATCCAGCACCCGGATGCTCCGTTCCCGGACGGCGAAGGCAAGCTGCCGCGCTCGGCCATCGTTGCCATCAAGCACGAAGACAACCGCATCATCGGCTGATCTGCCGTGATCTTCTGAAACACGAAGGGCGCGCCCACCCGGCGCGCCCTTTGGCTTTTTTTGAAGCTGTCGGCCTCTCTCCACGCGCCAAGCCTCCCCGTCTTCGTCTTGCCATGGCTCGACCATGGCACCCACTCCGTGACCGTACTGCAAGCTCAGCCTCTCTGAAGGCTTGTGCTCCGTTACCGCTTTGGCGCGGGGAGAGGCAGGGGCATGGATGCCATGATCAAGTCATGGCATGACGGAGTGTGGTCTTTGAAACACGAAGGGCGCGCCCACCCGGCGCGCCCTTTGATTTTCTTGAGGCTTTCGGCCTCTCTTCCCGCGCCAAGCCTCCCCGTCTTCGTCTTGCCATGGCTCGACCATGGCATCCACTCCGTGCCCGTGCAGCACGGTCAGCCTCTCTGAAGGCTCGTGCTCCGTCACCGCTTTGGCGCGGGGAGAGGCAGGGGCATGGATGCCATGATCAAGTCATGGCATGACGAAAGGGTGGTCTTTGAAACACGAAGGGCGCGCCCACCCGGCGCGCCCTTTGGCTTTCTTGAGGCTTTCGGCCTCTCTTCCCGCGCCAAGCCTCCCCGTCTTCGTCTTGCCATGGCTCGACCATGGCATCCATTCCGTGGCCGTACTGCAAGCTCAGCCTGTCTGAAGGCTTGTACTCCGTTACCGCTTTGGCGCGGGGAGAGGCAGGGGCATGGATGACATGATCAAGTCATGGCATGACGGAAGGGGGGGAAAGCTCTTGAAAAATATGAATGTCTCTCAATCCCGGAACACGGTCAGGGCCAGGTGGTAGAGCAGCAGGATGGTCTTGCCGTCGCAGATGCGGCCGTCGCAGACCATGGCAAACGCCTCGTCAAAGGCAAGGTCCAGCACCTCGATGTCCTCGCCTTCCTCTTCAAGGCCGCCGCCGTCGCTCACCCGGTCATCGGGGGAATAGGGGGCGATGAAGAAGGTGACCTGTTCGGTGACCGAGCCGGGGCTCATGAAGGGCGCAAACAGGCGCTCTACCTTGCCCAGCCGGTAGCCGGTTTCCTCTTCCACCTCGGCGCGGATGCGGGTTTCGGGATCGAGCTTGTCGAGCAGCCCGGCAGGCGCCTCGATCATCTCTTCCTGATGCCCGGCAACAAAAGCCGGCAGGCGGAACTGGCGGGTGAGCAGCACGTGGCGGCGCTCCAGGTCATAGGCCAGCAGCACGGCGCCGTGCCCCCGGTCATAGACTTCCCGCGTCTGCTCCTGCCATTGACCATCTGACCGGCGCAGATCAAAGCGGTAGCGGGTCAGCTTGCCCCAGTTGTCGGAAAGCAGCGCAGCTTCGCGGATGCGGACCCGGTCCTGCAGAGTGCGGGCGGGCATATCGGTCTCTGACATGGGAAAGGCCTTCTTGTTGCAATGCAGCAGGAAGGCCTTTCCCAAGTCTGTCTGTCAAGGCCAACCGGTGGCCAATCAGCGCGCGATGGCCTTTGCAAGGGCCTTGAAGGAGGCCTTTGGCGTGCGCACCAGCGTGTCAAAATCCGTATGCACGATGCCGAAGCGCTTCTCGTAGCCCACGGCCCACTCGTAATTGTCCATCAGCGACCAGAGGAAATAGCCTTTCACCGGCACGCCGGCCTCGGCTGCCCGGCGAATGGCGGCAAGGTGCTGATCGAGAAAATCGATGCGCCCGTCATCCTGTACCTCGCCGTTGATCAGGTGATCATCATTGGCAAGGCCGTTTTCGGTGACGTAAAGCGGCAGGCCTTTCGTGTATTCCGCATGGGTGCGCTTGAGGAAGAATTCGAGGCCTTCGGGGTAGATCTCCCAGCCCATCTGGGTTTTGGGCAAGGGGCCTTCCACCTCCTTGTGGGACGGCCAGGCGCTGTCCGGATCCGGGGCGATGAGCTTGCGGGTGTAGTAGTTGAGCCCGCACCAGTCCACCGGCGTGCCGATCACGTCAAAGTCGTTCTCCCAGCCCTTCGGCATATGGGGGCCAAGGCCCTCCAGCACATTGGCCGGGTATTCCTTCTGGAAGATGCCGCCGAGGAACCAGCGATTGTAATAGCCGTCGTAGAGCTCTGCCGCCTTGCGAGCTTCCTCGCTGTCATCGGCAGGCGCTGCATATTCGAAATTGCAGACAGCGCCGAGGTTCTTCACGCCCAGAGCACGCATGGCCTGAATGGAGCGGCCATGGGCCAGCAGCACATGATGCATGGCACGGGCGGTGGCGCGGATGTCGCGCACGCCCGGCGCATGGATGCCGAGGAAATGGGACAGCCAGGTGACGCACCAGGGCTCGTTGATGGGGGCGACGGACCACACACGGTCGCCCAGCCGTTCCATCATGAGAGTGGTGTAGTCGGCGAACCAGTCCGCGATGTCCCGGTTGCGCCAGCCGCCCAGATCGAGAAGCGCCGAGGGCAGTTCCCAGTGATAGAGGGTGAGGGCAGGCTTGATGCCGCGCTCCAGCAGGCCGTCCACCAGCCGGTCGTAGAAATCGAGCCCTTCCGCATTCACCGCGCCGCGCCCTTCCGGCATGACACGGGCCCAGGAGGTGGAGAAGCGGTAGACGTCGAAATTACCCTGCTTCAGCAGGTCCAGGTCCTCGTCCATGCGCAGGATGTGCTCGCAGGCGCGGGCGCCGTTTTCGGCGCGGATGACATTGCCCGGCGTTGCGGCAAAGTCATCCCACTGGCTGCGGCCCGCCCCGCCAAGGGCGCTGCCCTCGATCTGGTAGCTCGAGGTGGAGGCGCCGAAGAGGAAGTCTCCGGGGAAATCGGCACGGGTGAAGTTCATGGAAATCAGGTCCTGGCTGGCGCCGGTCCGGTGGACTGGCCAATGATGAGATCGCATTCAAGAAGGCGGGTCTGCGGCTCGCTGGCAGGCTCGGCAATCTGCGCCAGCAGCATGTCCGCCGCCAGACGTCCGGCCTCGCGCACGGAGGAGCGGGTGGCGGTGAAGAGCGGAACTTCCGCGCCGTTCTTCAGATATCCAAGCTCATCATCATGGATGATGACGGACACATCCTTGCCGAGCTTCAGGCCGCGTTCCTCGACAGCACGGCGCACGCCGATGCCGGAGATCATGGAAGACGCAAGGAAGGCGGTCGGAGTTTCGGGCAGGGCGAGCATGGCGGAAGCAGCGGCATAGCCCTGCCCCTCGGTCATCTCGGCACTGAACATCAGTTCCGGCGCAGGCTTAAGCCCGCGCGCTTCCAATGCTTCGAGATAGCCGGAGCGGCGGCGGGCGGCGAAGTCCATGAACTCCAGGCCGTTGACCAGCCCGATGCGGCGGTGGCCGAGATCCAGCAGGAAGTCCGTGGCGCGGCGGAAGGCGCGGCGGTTGTTGATGTCGAGCCAGGCATAGGGAACCGCCGTGCCGCTGGAGCGGCCATGCACCACGAAGGGCAGGCCGATGTCCTGGAGCAGCGGAATGCGCGGATCGGCCATCTTGGGGCCGTGAACGATGATGCCATCCACCGTGCCGCGCGATTTCAGCTCCCGGTAGACGCTGGCTTCCTGGTCATCCGGCACGATGGACAGAACCATCTCGTAGCCGGCGCGCGAATAGCTCTCGCCTGCACCTGCGATGAAGTCCGCGAACACGGGGTTCACCATCTCGTGCCGGGTGGCGATGGGGATGACGTGGCCGATGGCCATGGCGCGGCCCGTGGCAAGGCGCTGGGCGCGGGCATTGGGCTGATAGTTATGCTGCTTTGCGGCCGCCAGCACCCGCTCACGCGTGGCCTCATTGACCTCCGGATACCCGTTGAGGGCGCGGCTGACCGTGGTGGGCGAAAGCCCCAGCTTCTGGGAAAACTGCTTCAGATTCATCGGGGCACATCGCGAATAAGTTCGGGTCTGAGCACCCAAACCGCTTTGAAGTTTGCGTGACTTTAGCTGCCTGCGGTGCGTGCGTCAAAGATCTTTGACCGGGTGTTTTGTTGCAGTGCGGTGAGAAAACTCAGGTTGTATGCGGTGTTGTGCATGTCTGAAAAACATCCCCGTTGACTCGCATGCGCCGATCAGCGAGTGTGGGTCATTCAAAGCGGTTTGAAAGACGCTTGGTCCTGTGTGTGAAGCACGGGAACCTGGCGCGGTACTGGGAGGTAGCGATGAAGACAGTTTTGCTCGCCGGCGCAGCCGGGCTGGCGCTGATGTGCGGCGCAGCCAATGCGCAGAGCCTGAAGTTCGAGCCGGGCGCCGACAGCCGTTTCAACTGGGAAAGTTATGAGGCCGTGAAGTCCGATGCCCTGAAGGGGCAGTCGATCACGGTGCTTGGCCCCTGGCTTGGGCCGGACAAGGTGCTGGTGGAAAGCGTCTTTGCCTATTTCGAGGCGGCGACGGGGGTGAAGGTCAACTATTCCGGCTCCGACAGCTTCGAGCAGCAGATCGTCATCGATACGGAAGCCGGTTCCCCGCCGAATGTCGCCATCTTCCCGCAGCCGGGCCTTGCGCGCGATCTGGCGGCCAAGGGCTTTCTGACCCCGCTGGGCGATGAGGCCTCCAACTGGCTGCGCGACAATTACGCTGCCGGCCAGTCCTGGGTGGATCTGGCGACTTTCAAGGGCAAGGATGGTCAGGATGCGCTCTACGGCCTGTTCTACAAGGTCGATGTGAAGTCGCTCGTCTGGTACGTGCCGGAGAACTTCGAGGATGCGGGCTATGAAGTGCCCACGACCATGGAAGAACTGAAGGCGCTGACGGATCAGATCGTCGCAGATGGCGGCACACCGTGGTGCATCGGTCTTGGCTCGGGGGCTGCCACCGGCTGGCCGGCCACCGACTGGGTGGAAGACATGATGCTGCGCACCCAGTCGCCGGAGGATTACGACGCCTGGACGCGCAATGATCTGAAGTTCGATGATCCGAAGGTGGTGGGTGCCATCGAGGAATTCGGCTATTTTGCCCGCAACGAAAAATACGTGGCTGGCGGCGCGGCCGGTGTGGCTACCATCGATTTCCGCGACAGCCCGAAGGGCCTCTTCGCCTCGCCGCCGCAGTGCTACATGCACCGCCAGGCATCCTTCATCCCGTCCTTCTTCCCCGAAGGCACGGTGATCGGTGAGGATGTGGATTTCTTCTACTTCCCGGCCTATGCGGAAAAGGACCTTGGCCAGCCGGTGCTGGGTGCGGGCACCATGTTCTCCATCACCAGGGACAGCCCGGCCGCCCAGGCGCTGATCGATTTCCTGCAGACGCCGATCGCCCATGAAGTGTGGATGGCGCAGACCGGCTTCCTGACCCCGCACAAGGGCGTCAACACGGAAGTCTATGGCGATCCGACCCTGAAGAAGATGGGTGATATCCTTCTGAATGCGACCACCTTCCGCTTTGACGGGTCCGACCTGATGCCGGGCGCCATTGGTGCCGGTGCCTTCTGGACCGGCATGGTGGACTATGTGGCCGGCGGCAAGGACGCGGCCGTGGTCGGTGCGGATATCCAGAAGGCCTGGGACGCGATCAAGAAGTAATGGCCTGAAGTGATGGCCTGTGCCGCCAGCCGCGATACGGCTGGCGGCTCTTCACAACGACAAAAAGCCGGTTGAACCGGATGCCGGGACCCTGCAGGCACATGTGCTGCCGGCGGGCCGAGGCGGGCGGGAGGGGCAATGCTCCAGCAGATCATGATGGCGGGTGCGACGATTGTTGCCGGCGTGTTCGGCTGCGTCGCCTATTTCTACGGCTCCAACCTCATCCTCGACGCGGTGTTTCCGCCGCGCGGGGCCAATGCGGGGCGCAACATCAACCGGGCGGCCCTGATCCGGCCGTGGCTGTTCCTGGCGCCCGCCCTGCTGCTGCTGGGCGTCTATCTGCTTTACCCGGTGTTCGTGTCGGTCTGGTTGTCGCTGCATGACAGTTCGGGCACGCGCTTTGTCGGCCTTGGCAACTACATCTGGCTGGTCGAGGACGCGAAATTCCGCGAATCCATCCGCAACAACATGCTGTGGCTGCTGTTCGTGCCTGCCGCCTCCACCGCATTCGGCCTGCTGGCGGCAGCGCTGACGGATCGCATCCGCTGGGGCAATCTCGCCAAGTCGCTGATTTTCATGCCGATGGCGATCTCTTTCATCGGCGCCTCGGTGATCTGGAAGTTCATCTATGACTACCGGCCCGCCGGGCAGGAGCAGATCGGCCTTCTCAATGCGGTGGTGGTGTTCTTCGGCGGCGAGCCGCAGACCTGGCTGACCATTGACCTCTGGAACAACCTGTTCCTGATGATCGTGCTGGTCTGGATCCAGACCGGCTTTGCCATGGTCATTCTCTCCGCCGCCCTGCGCGGCATTCCGGAGGAGACCATCGAGGCGGCGATCCTTGATGGGGCCTCGCCGCTGCAGGTGTTCTTCCGCATCAAGGTGCCGCAGATCTGGGGCACCATTGCCGTGGTGTGGACGACAATCACCATCGTGGTGCTGAAGGTCTTCGATATCGTGCTGGCCATGACCAACGGCCAGTCGGGCACGCAGGTGCTTGCAAACCTCATGTTTGACTGGATGTTCCGCGGCAATGACGCGGGCCGTGCCTCCACGGTGGCGCTGGTGATCATGCTGCTGGTGACGCCGATCATGATCTGGAATATCCGCAATGCCCGCAAGGAGATGCAGTGATGGATCATATTGCGGGCAAGCGCTCGGGGCTCACCTGGGCCGTCAACCTCTCCGTCATCGCGCTGGTGCTGCTGTGGACGGTTCCGACCATCGGGCTTCTCGTTTCCTCCTTCCGGCAGGCGGATCAGATTGCCGCCACCGGCTGGTGGAAGGCGCTGTTTCCATCGGTTCAGAATTCCATCGTCCGGGCCGGTGACGCAGCCTCCCAGCGGGAGGCGGCGGGGCGGTTCGTCATCGATGGCAATGTCTTTGACACAGGCAGCGGCATCGTGACCGCCTTCGGCACCTCCTCGCGCGAACATGCGGCCCATGAGGCGGGAACCACGGCCAGCCTCGCCGATGGGCAGACGCTGACGGTGGAAGCCGATGGCGCCTACCGGCTGGAAAGCCCGGCGCGGTTCGAAGGCCGCAGCCCGCGCATCTTCGTGACGGCGGAAACGCCGCCGAGCTTCACCATTGCCAATTACGAGACGGTGCTGTTTGCCGAGGGGCTGGGGAGAGCGTTTCTCAACACGCTGACGGTGACCATTCCGGCGACGGTCATCCCGATCCTGATTGCCGCCTTTGCCGCCTATGCACTGGCGTGGATGGAGTTTCCGGGCCGGGCGCTGCTGATTGCCGCCATCGTCGGCCTTCTGGTGGTGCCGTTGCAGCTGGCGCTGATCCCCCTGCTGCGGCTGCATAATTCGCTGGGCATAGGCAAGGAGTATCTGGGCATCTGGCTGGCGCATACGGGTTTCGGCCTGCCCATGGCGATCTATCTCTTGCGCAACTACATGGTGGGCCTGCCGCGCGAGATCATCGAGAGCGCGCGGGTGGACGGGGCGAGCGACTTCCAGATCTTCCTCAAGCTGATCCTGCCGCTCAGTTTCCCGGCGCTGGCATCTTTCGCCATCTTCCAGTTCCTGTGGACCTGGAACGACCTGCTGGTGGCCACCGTGTTCCTTGGCAACAACCAGCAGCAGCTCGTCATGACCGGCGTGTTGCGCGAGCTTCTGGGCTCGAAGGGCGGGGAGTGGGAAATTCTCGCGGCTTCCGCCTTCGTGTCCATCTTCGTGCCGCTGCTGGTGTTCTTCGCGCTGCAGAGGTTCCTCGTGCGCGGGCTGCTGGCCGGCTCCGTCAAATAACCTTCCTCCCTCCAGTATCAGACGTATCAACGACAGGATTTCGTGAATGACCACCCTCATCAAGGACAAGGACTGGTGGCGCGGTGCGGTGATCTATCAGATCTACCCGCGCAGCTATCAGGACTCCAATGGCGACGGCATCGGTGATCTGGCGGGTATCGTCAGCCGCATTCCGCATATCGCCAGCCTTGGCGCGGATGCCATCTGGGTCAGCCCGTTCTTCACCTCGCCGATGAAGGACTTTGGCTATGACGTGTCCGACTACTGCGATGTGGACCCCATGTTCGGCTCGCTGGCCGATTTTGACCGGGTGATCGAAACGGCTCATGCCCATGGCATCAAGGTGCTGATCGACCTTGTGCTGTCCCATACCTCGGACAAGCACATCTGGTTCGAGGAAAGCCGCCAGAGCCGCAATAACCCGCGTTCGGACTGGTATGTCTGGGCTGATCCCAAGCCGGATGGCACGCCGCCGAACAACTGGCTGTCCATCTTCGGCGGCCCGGCCTGGCACTGGGATGCAAGGCGCGAGCAGTATTACCTGCACAACTTCCTGATCTCGCAGCCGGATCTGAACTTCCACAATCCCGATGTGCAGGACGCGCTGCTGGATGTCGCCCGCTTCTGGCTGAAGCGCGGCGTCGATGGCTTCCGTCTCGACACCATCAACTTCTATTTCTGCGACAGAGAATTGCGCGACAATCCGGCCCTGCCCCTGGAGGAGCGCAACGATCTGACCGCGCCGAAGGTGAACCCCTACAACCACCAGCGCCACGTCTATGACAAGAACCAGCCGGAGAACCTGGAATTCCTGCGCCGTTTCCGCGTGGTTCTGGACGAATACAATGCTGCCACCGTCGGCGAGATCGGTGACAGCCAGCGCGGGCTGGAGCTTCTGGGGGAATATACCCGGGGCGATGACCTGATGCAGATGTCCTATGCCTTCGAGTTTCTGGCAAACCGCCCGATGACCGCGTCCTATGTGGCCGGCGTCTTCGAGGAACTTGACCGTGTGGCCTCGGACGGCTGGGCCTGCTGGGCCTTCTCCAACCATGATGTGGTGCGCCACATCACCCGCTGGCACCTGACGCCCGCCGCCGCGCGCACCTATGCCACGCTCCTCATGTGCCTGCGCGGCACGGCCTGCATCTATCAGGGCGAGGAACTGGGCCTGCCGGAAGCCGAACTTGCCTTCGAGGATCTGCAGGACCCCTATGGCATCGAGTTCTGGCCGAAGTTCAAGGGCCGCGACGGCTGCCGCACGCCGATGGTCTGGAACATCCAGCAACAGAGCGGCGGTTTCTCGGAGGCCCGGCCCTGGCTGCCGGTGCCCAGCGAGCACTATGCTCTGGCCGTGGATGCGCAGGACAATGATCCGGCGGCTTTGCTCCACCACTACCGCCGCGCCATTGCCTTCCGCCATGCCTATCCGTCCGTGATGAAGGGCAGCCAGTCGCCGATGACGGTGACGGGAGATGTGCTGAGTTTTTCCCGGAAGCTGAATGGCGAAACCATATTCTGTGCCTTCAACCTCTCGGACACGCCGGCCGATATCCGTATTCCCGCGCAGGACTGGGAAACGATCGGGCATGAGATTGGCAGTGTTTCGGAGCATGACGGCATCATCGCGCTCGGGCCCTGGGGCGTCAGCCTCATGCGCAGGCGCTGAAGGCAAGGGGAGGGCCGGCAGATGGCAGATCTGAAGCTTACGGACGTGGCCAAGGCCTATGGCGGCGTCAAGGTTCTCAGCAATATCAACCTGGACATCAGGAAGGGTGAGCTGATCGTCTTCGTCGGCCCCTCCGGCTGCGGCAAGTCCACTCTGCTGCGCATGATTGCCGGGCTTGAGAAGATCTCCGGCGGCACTCTGGAGATTGGCGGCGGGGTGATGAATGACGTGCCGCCCGCCCAGCGCGGCATTGCCATGGTGTTCCAGAGCTACGCGCTCTATCCGCATATGACCGTGCGCGACAACATGGCCTTTGCCCTGAAGATTGCCGGCAAGAGCAAGGCGGAGATTGACGCCGCAGTCGCCCGTGCAGCTGATATCCTGCAGCTGACGCCTTATCTCGACCGCCTGCCCAAGGCGCTGTCCGGCGGCCAGCGCCAGCGCGTTGCCATTGGCCGGGCGATTGTGCGTGATCCCAAGGTCTATCTGTTCGACGAGCCGCTTTCCAACCTCGATGCGGCGCTGCGTGTGGCCACCCGCATCGAGATTGCCCAGCTCAAGGAGCAGATGCCGGACAGCACCATGATCTACGTGACCCATGATCAGGTGGAAGCCATGACGCTGGCCAGCCGCATCGTCGTGCTGGCGGGCGGCGGCATCAGCCAGGTCGGTACGCCGATGGAGCTTTATCAGAAGCCGCAGAACGAGTTCGTCGCCCAGTTCATCGGCAGCCCGGCCATGAACCTGCTGCCGGGCGAGGTCATCGCCACCGGCGAGATGACCCGGGTGCGGCTGGACAGCGGTCTGGAAGCTGTGGCCGCCATCCCGACCCGTGACGGCGACATGGGCCTCAAGGTCAATCTCGGCGTCCGGCCCGAGGACCTGCGCGAGACGGAGGGTGATCCGCTGTTCACCGGCACGGTGGACATCACCGAGGCACTGGGCGAGGTGACGCTGCTCTATTTTGAGAAGGATGAGGCGGGGCGACAGATGGTGGCCAAATTGCCGGGCATCCGCTCGGGCCTCAGGCATTCCGCCGTGCGGCTGACGGCAGCGCCGGAGGCGCTGCATCTGTTCCACGACGGCGTGTCGCTGCTGTACCGCTGAGGCTGCCTGGTTCAAGCAGCCTTGGCGATGGCCTCGATCAAGGCCTCGACCTGCGCTCCGAACAGGGCCTGGGTGTCGATGGTGTAGCGTCCGCCCGAAGGGGTGCGCAGCTGCAGGGCGGGCACGCCCTGCGCCCGCATGGCCTGCATGAGGCCCATGCCTTCGTTGATCCACTCCTGCATGGCAGCCTCAAGGTCCTTGTCAGGCGAGGCAAGCCGGTCAGACGCGGCCTGCAATCCCGCGTCACTCAGGATCTCTACAAGGACGGCCGGACTGGTGATGTCCTTGCCATCGACATATCGCGCCGCCTGCAGCGCCTTCAGCGCTTTGTGCAACTCGTCCGGTTCAGTCAGGCGCACGGCGGTGAGGGCGAGATTCGCAGGGCCGCTGTCGATCCTCTGCGTGCCGCCGAACAACACGTTCTGCCGGTAGGTATCGCTGAAGGGCTGGCCGGTCATCGCCGTGATCCGCTCGTCGGCCTTGACGATATAGGAGGCGAAACCCGGGTCCATGGGCCGCGCACCGGCCCCGGCAAACAGGCCCACCGGCTGCAGGGTGACCGTGATGCCGGGCTCCGCCGCGAGCCGTGCAAGCCCGGGCCCGGCGCCATAGCACCAGCCGCAGAGCGGATCGAAAAGATAGATGACTTCAGGGTTCACGGCATGGCCTCTGCTGATGAGGCAGATCTTATGGCATGTTCCCTGGCGTGGAAAAAGAACGCCTGCGTGGATGACGTGTCCACGCAGGCGAGACAATCGGTGCAGGGGACGCCTCAGGCGCTGGCGAAAGTCAGGCTGACCTTGATCGCCTGCGAGCGGTCACCGGCAATGCGGAAGGCCTCTTCCGCGTCGTCCAGCGCAAAGCGGTGGCTGATGACCGGCTTTACATCGATCTCGCCGCTGTCGATCAGGCGGGCGGCCAGCGCATATTCCTCGTGGAAGCGGTGCGTGCCCACGAACTCGATCTCCTTGCCGACGATCAGGTTGACCGGAATGGGCAGATCGCCGGTTACGCCGACCTGCACGATACGGCCGCGCGGGCGGACGCATTCGATGGCGGCGCGCAGGGCAGGGGCCGCGGCGGAACACTCGAACACCACGTTGAAGTGGCCCTTGTCCGCCTTGAAGGGCTCCAGCGCTTCGGGCTGGGTCATGACATTGATGGTCTGCGTTGCGCCCATCCGCGTTGCCACGGCCAGTGTCGCGTCCTGCAGATCGGTGACGGTGATGCTGGCAGCACCCGCCCGTCTGGCAGCGGCCAGGCAGAGCAGCCCGATGGGGCCTGCGCCGGTGATGAGCACGTGGCGGCCTTCCAGTTGCCCGGCCTGATTGGCTGCATGCAGGCAAACAGCCAGCGGCTCGGCGCAGGCCGCCTCCGCATGGTCCACATGCGCGCCGACGGGCTCGCACTGGATGGCATCGGTGACCACAAGATCGCGGAAGCCGCCCTGTTCATGGGGAAAGCGCAAGGCCGATCCCATGAAGCGCATGGCCAGGCAGTGGGCGAAAAGCCCTTCCGTGCAATATTTGCAGGTGCGGCACGGACGGCTGGGATTGACGGCGACTTTCTGGCCCAGGTTGAGCGAGGTAACGCCCTCGCCAAGGGCTGCGATGGTTCCGGCAATCTCGTGGCCGAGGATGATCGGCTCGCGGACGCGGATGGGGCCGAAGCCGCCATCCTGAAAGTAGTGCAGATCCGAGCCGCAGATCCCGCCCGCGCCGATGGCGACAAGCACCTCACCGGGGCCGGGCTGCGGCACGTCCGCCGTTTCAATGCGCAGGTCATGCTGGCCGTAAAGGCGGCACACGCGAGTTTCCATGACGGTTCAATCCAGAAGATAGGCGGGCAGCCAGGTCGACAGTCCGGGGATATAGGACACGAGCAGCAGCACGATGATGTTGGTGATGAGGAAGGGCGTGATGGCCCGGATGACCGGCGACAGCGGCAGCTTGGCGATGTTGGCGCAGATGAACAGGCACACACCCACGGGAGGCGTGGTGAGGCCGATCATCAGGTTCAGCACCGCAAAGGTGGCGAAATGCAGCGGATCGATGCCGACACCCTGCGCAAGGGCAAGGAGCGGCACGAAGAGGATGATCAGCGCCGCGATGGTTTCCATGAACATGCCGACAATCAGCAGCACGATGTTGATCAGCAGGATCACGACGAACTTGTTGTCGGTGACGGACAGCACGCTCTGGGCAATCATCTGCGGGATGCGCTCGGAAACGAGGATCCAGCCGAAGACATTGGCAAAGCCGACGAGCGCCAGGATGGCCGCCGAGGAAACGGCGCTGTCGATGACGATCTTCGGCACTTCGCGGAGGGGCAGTTCCCGGTAGAAGAAGGCGCCGACGACGAAGGCATAGATGCTGGCGACAACGGCGGTTTCCGTGGGCGTGGCAAGGCCCGTCAGCAGGCCGCCGACGATGAGGCCGGTCATGGCCAGAGCCCAGAAGGCGCCGAGGAAAGCGAGGCAGAGCTCGCGCACACCCTGCCAGGGCTGGCGCGGAAAGCCGCGGCGCACGGCGATGATATAGGTCGTCACCATCATGGCGAGGCCCATCATGATGCCGGGAACGGCACCGGCCATGAACATCTTGCCAACGGAGATGCCGGAGAGGGCGCCGACGATGATCATCGGCACGCTGGGCGGAATGATCGGCCCGACGGTGGAAGAGGCTGCCGTGATTGCGGCGGAAAAGTCCGCCGGATAGCCGGCCTTCTTCATGCCGGGGATCATCATGCCGCCGATAGAGGCCGCATCGGCCACGGCGGTTCCGGAAATGCCGCCGAAGAGCATGGAGCCGGCGACATTGGCCTGTCCCAACCCGCCGCGCATCCAGCCCACCAGCGCATTGGCAAAGCGCACGATGCGCCCGGTGATGCCGCCCCGGTTCATCAGGTTGCCGGCCAGGATGAAGCCGGGAATGCACAGGAGAACGAAGACATCGATACCGGCAAACATCTTTTGCGGCATGACGACGAGAGGAATGCCCTTGAACCAGAGGTAGGTCATGGAGGCGAGGCCCAGCGTCACCGCAACGGGGGCGCCGATGATCAGGCCGAGGGCGAAGACGCCGAAGAGAATGGCAAGGCTCACGGGGTTTCTTCTCCGGCTGCCTGCGGCAGGCCGTCACTTTCGCCGGTGGCGATGGACAGGAAGCGCGCGAGGGAAAAAATGCAGAGCGAGACGAGGGCAACCAGCATGCTGGCGTGAATGAAGTCCATCCGCCAGGTCAGGGCGGGAGACGTCTGCAGGGCGCCGATGGAGGTGAAGCGCCAGGCCGGGCCGATCAGGATCAGGCACAGCATCGCCGTCAGCAGGGCCGACAGCGCCCGCAGCAGCTTCGGCCAGGGGGCGGGCAGGCTCTCGCAGACCAGATCCACGTTGACCAGGTCCCCGCTGCGATAGGCAAGGCCGAGGCCGATGGCGGCGACATAGAGCAGGGCGAAGCGGGTGAGTTCCTCTGTCCAGACGGGTGACGAATGAAAGAGCGTGCGCCCGAACACCTGAACGAGCACGGCGCCCATCAGGATGAAAAAGGCGGCTCCGGTGGCAAAACGGCTGACCGCTGCCACAAGCGCGAGGGCCTGTCTGAAAATCATGATTGTCTCCCGAAGGAGGCATGCTGCGGCCCGGGCGAGGTGCCGGGGCCGCAGCCGCCTTTTCACTTCATGAGGTCTTCAACGATCGGGCGGATTTCCGGCTTCACATTGGCCAGAACGGCCGGACGTGCCTTTTCGGCGAAGGCGGCAGCATCCACCTCGACAAAGGTCATGCCGGCAGCCTGAAGCTCCTTCACGAGGTTTTCCTCGTCGGCAAGGAACAGCTCGCGCTCATAGGCCTGCGCCCGCTTGGCCGCTTCCAGGACTGCGGCCTGATCTTCGGCGCTGAGCTGCGACCAGGTCATTTCGGAGATCGTGAGATAGATCCAGGAGCGCACATGCTCGGTCTTGTTCACGAACTTCTGCACTTCGGCAAAGTTGGCCGACTTGATCAGCGCCAGCGGGTTTTCCTGCGCATCGATCACGCCGGACTGCAGCGAGGTGAAGACCTCCGAGAAGGCCATCGGTGTGGGCTGTGCGCCCAGCGTCTTCCAGGTGTCGACGAACAGCGGCACGTTCGGCACGCGCAGGCGCAGGCCCTTCAGGTCATCGGGAGACTTGATCTCGCGGTTGGCGGTCAGGTTGCGCGGGCCGCGGGCGAAATAGGCGATGGGGCGGATCTGGGCGCGTGCCACGATCTCTGCCTTGATGTCCTCGCCGGTCTTGCCGGAGGCAACCTCATCCATGTGCTCCAGCGACTTGTAGGCGTAAGGCACGGCCAGAAGGGCTGCCATGGGCGCCCAGTTCTGCAGGCTTTCGCCGGTGATCGTCATGTCGGCCGTGCCAAGCTGCATGCCGTTGATCAGGTCGACTTCCTTGCCGAGGGACTCGTTCGGATAGACCTCAACCTCGATACGGCCGTCGGTGAGCGCCTTCAGTTCCTCACCGAACTTCACGGAGGCCTTGTGCCAGGTGTTCTGCTCGTTGGCGAGATGGCCAAGCTTGAGCACGCGCTCCGCGGCAAGGGAAGGGTTGCCAAGGGCAGCCAGGCTGGCAAGCCCGATGGCGGCGGCAAGGGCCTGCCTTGTGAAACGACGCATGTTTTTCCTCCACTTCATGTGATTATGGGGTGACTTGCACCTCTTCCATGTCGAACAGTTCCGGCCGGGCGGCCGCGATGTTCGGCAGGTCTTTCAGGATCTCCCGCAGATGGATCCGCATGGCCTCCTCGGCGGCTTGCGGGTTGCGGGTTTCGATCGCATCGACGATGGCCTCATGCTGGGCGATGAGGCGCGAGATCGGAAAATCGGCGAAGCTGAGATAGCGCACCCGGTCCATCTGGGCCTTGACGCTTTCCACCACGTCCCAGGCATAGGTCTTGCCGATGGCGCGGGCCATGGTGTGGTGAAAGGTTTCGTCCAGCGCCATGAACACATCCTGCGCATCGGGAGCGGCCTCGCGCTGGCGGGCGATCTGGGCACGCAGGTCCGCGATGATGGCCGGTTCGGGCTCGCTGGCCAGCAGGTGAACCACATTCGCCTCGATGGCCTCCCGCACGAAGCGGATGTCCATCACGCGCTTGATGGAGATCTTGCGCACCAGCGTGCCGCGCTGCGGGCGGACCTCGACAAGGCCTTCCTCTGCGAGCTTGATGAAGGCTTCCCGCACGGGCTGGCGGCTGGAGCCGAAGCTGCGCGCCATCTCCGCCTCGGACAGAAGGGCGCCCGGCGCCAGCTCACCGCGAATGATGCGCTGGCGCAGGTCACGATGCACCAGCTGGCCGACGGGAACGCCCGCTTCGGATGCGGCAAGTGGTCTGAGCGGCAGAATCTGACCCGTCATGTTCCCGTCCATTTTCCACACTCTCCTCTTGCCAGCATCATTTTCCATACTACCATACAAGTCAATATCAAACTACCATACTAGTCGGCAGGGGCGAGGGCATGCTATGCCTTCCCCCTGAAAGAGGCGGCAAACCGGGGCAACCGGAAGGCCCGAAGGACCGGCCGGGCCAGAAGCGGCAGGCCGGAAACAGGAGTGGAACGCGTGCGGCAGACCTGGCGCTGGTTTGGTCCCAAGGACCTTGTGAGCATTGACGACATGTTGCAGGCGGGCGTGGAGGGCGTGGTCTCCGCGCTTCATCACGTGCCGAGCGGCGCGGTGTGGACGCCTGAGGAAATTGCCCGGCGTCAGCGGGAGATCGCCACGCGCGCCGATGGCAGCCCGTCGGGAATCGCCTGGGAGGTGGTGGAAAGCCTTCCGGTCTCCGAGGATATCAAGAAGCAGAAGGGCAACTGGCGCGAGCACATCGAGAATTACAAGGTCAGCCTGCGCAATCTGGGCGCGGCCGGCATCGAGGTGCTGTGCTACAATTTCATGCCGGTGCTGGACTGGACGCGCACGGATCTGGCCTGGCGGGTGGACCATGGCGGCACCTGCATGCGCTTTGACCATGCGGATTTCGCCGCCTTCGACATTCACATCCTGCAGCGCAAGGGGGCGGCAGAGGACTTCCCGGCCGAGATCGCCGAAGAGGCGGCCCGCCGCCATGCGGGCATGAGCGAGGAGCAGAAGAAGGCGCTGGCCATCAACGTGGCCTTTGGTCTGCCGGGGGCTGCCGAGCACATGACGCTGGACGATGTGCGGGCGCATCTGGCCGAATATGGCGCGATCAATGCCGATCAGTTGCGCCGCCATTTCATCGCCTTCCTGGAGGAAGTGATCCCGGTTGCGGAGCAGGAAGGCATCCGCATGTGCTGCCATCCGGATGATCCGCCCTATCCGCTGCTCGGCCTGCCGCGCATCATGTCGACGGAAGCCGATTACGAGACGATTCTCTCGGCGGTGGACAATCCCTCCAACGGCATCACCCTGTGCTCGGGCTCGCTGGGCGCCCGTTCCGACAATGACCTGCCAGGCATGATGCGGCGTCATGGCTCCAAGGTGCATTTCCTGCATCTGCGCAACGTGAAGCGCGAGACGGACGCGCTCTTCGGCTCCTTCCACGAGGCAGAGCACCTGAAGGGCAATACCGATATGGTGGCGCTGCTGGCCGAGGTGGTGAAGGAAGAGGCGCGCCGCAAGGCCGAAGGCCGCAAGGATGTGTCGATCCCCTTCCGCCCGGATCACGGGCAGGACATTCTCGATGACCTGAAGCGCAAGGCACAGCCCGGTTATCCCGCCATCGGCCGGCTGAAGGGGCTGGCGGAACTGCGCGGCATCGTCACCGCTCTGGAGCACGCAGAGCACGGGCTTCTTGCCCGCGCCTGAGGCTTGTCCTCAGGACTGGCACTTGATCATGCGCTGCCGCAGGGCTACCTGCGGCAGCGCATCGCATTTGCGGGCAGGATTGAGAGGCAGCAGCGGATGAATGGACTTGGCAGTCTGGCCGGATTGTTTCTGGCTGCCTTTCTGGCGGCCACGCTGCTGCCGGCCCAGTCCGAAGGGGTGCTGGCGGCGCTGGTGATTGCCGGAGGCTGGCCCCTGTGGCTGCTGGTGGGCGTTGCCACGGCGGGCAATGTGCTGGGCTCGGTGGTCAACTGGTTGCTGGGGCGCGGGATTGCCAGTTTCCGGCACAAACGCTGGTTCCCGGTTTCGGACAAGGCGCTGGCGCGGGCTGAGGGCTGGTATCACCGCTATGGCCGCTGGAGCCTGCTGTTCGCCTGGCTGCCCGTCATCGGTGATCCGCTGACCGTGATTGCTGGCACATTGCGCGAGCCGCTGGGCATCTTCCTGCTGCTGGTCACCATCGGCAAGGCCGGGCGTTATGTCCTCGTGGCGCTGGCAGCTTCCGGGCTGGCCTGAGATGCGCAGGACAGGGAGCCTGCATCCGCATGGCCTTCCGCCGGCCGGTAGTTGCCGACAAAATAAAGCGGGCGCTGCTTCGTTTCGTTGAAGATGCGGCCGACATATTCACCCAGAATGCCAAGCGAGATCAGCTGCACGCCGCTGAGGAACAAGAGGCCGACCATGAGCGAGGCATAGCCCGGTACGTCGATGCCATGAAGCAGCACATCGGTCACCAGGATGAGCGCATAAATGATGGCGATGAAGGAGACCAGAATTCCGGCGATGGAGGCGAGCCGCAGCGGGACGGTGCTGAAGGCTGTCAGCCCGTTCAGCGCAAGCCCAAACAGACGCCGCATGTTCCAGGCGCTTGCCCCGGCCGTGCGCTCGGCCGGCTCGTAGGGGATCTGCTTCTGGCGGAAGCCGACCCAGAAATACAGGCCCTTCATGAAGCGGGCCCGCTCGGGCATGGATTTCAGCGCATCCAGCGCCGCCCGGTCCAGCAGGCAGAAATCACCCGCGCCGCGCGGCAGCTTGATGTCGGAAAGCTGTGCCAGCAGCTTGTAGAAGGATTTCACGCAAAGGCGCTTGACCATGCCTTCGGACGGGCGGACGGCCTGGGTGGCGTGGATGATCTGAAAGCCCTCGTCCCAGGCCGCGGCAAGCTCGATGATCTTTTCGGGCGGATGCTGCAGATCGGCATCCATCAGGATCGCCGCATTTCCGCGCGCATGGTCGATGCCGGCGGTGATGGCGATTTCCTTGCCGAAATTGCGCGACAGGGCGAGGATGCCGATGCGCGGGTCGACGGCGGCAAGGCCTGCAGCCACCTCGAGCGTGCGATCGCGGCTGCCGTCATCCACCAGCAGGATCTCAAAGCTGCGGCCAAGCCCTTCCAGCACCGGAACAAGCCGGGCCATCAAGGGCGCCAGATTTGCAGCTTCATTGAAGCATGGTATCACGACCGAAAGTTCTGGAGCCTTGCCGTTCATCTCTCTCGCATCCCGGTCCAGGGACGGCAGCCCCCGCAGCAGCTGAATAGCGCCGTATTCTTTTCACAGTGTTTCTGTTGGCTGTTTACCTAAAGCAAGAGGAAAGGTTTTTCAAAGGGTGGCGTCTGATAAAAAACAGGTGATTCTGAGCGCTGATGACTATGGGCTGACGCCGGGCATCAGCGAGGGCATCCGCCAGCTGCTGCGCCAGCAGCGCCTGACGGCCACGGCAGCCATGACGGTGAGCCCTTTCTGGGCAGAAGAGGGACGTCACCTTCTGGCCGGGGCGGAGCAGATCGATGCGGATACCGGGCTGCATCTGACGCTCACCGATCACATTCCCCTGACCCAGATGCCGAGGCTGGCGGAAAGCGGGCATCTGCCGTCGAACGGGCGGCTGATCATCATGGCCCTGCGCGGCCAGCTTGAGGATGAGACCATCCGGCAGGAACTGGCCGGGGAGATCGCCGCCCAGATCGATGCCTTTGTGGCTGTCATGGGCCAGGTGCCGGATTTCATCGACGGGCACCACCACTGCCACCAGCTGCCGGTGATCCGCGATCTTGTGCTTGAGGCCTTCGCAGCCCGCATCGCCCCCCAGGGCGGCTACCTGCGCCTGTGCCAGGAACCGCTGCCGGCCATCCTGAAACGCGGCAGGGCCGTTCCAAGAGCGGCCGTCATCAGCGCGCTCGGGCAAGGCTTTGCCCGCAAGGTGAAGGCGGCGGGGTTCAAGGCCAATGACAGTTTCCGCGGCGTGCGGGATTTCACGGCGCGGGAGAAGACCGGCGATCTGTTCGGCCGGTTCCTGAGCGGCGAGGGGGAGCGGCCGCTGATCATGTGCCATCCCGGCCTCGTCGACGGGCATCTCATCGGGCTCGATCCGCTGACGGATCTGCGCGAGGCGGAACTGGCCTATCTCGCCAGCGATGCCTTCGCCGCGCTTCTGGAAGAAAAGAACGTCCAGCTCGTCCGGTTCAGCGGCTTTTCCGTCCGCTGAACCGGAGAGCATCAGGGTCAGCCGGTGATGGTCAGGCTGATCTCCAGCCGGTCATCCCAGCGGGCTGTCCAAAGACCGGGAGCAGGGGCGTTCTGCACGCCGCTCATGGAACCGGTGATGATCCAGTCTCCGGCCTTGAAGCCGCCGAACCGGTCACCGCCTGCATTGACATAGGCCGTCAGCGAGCCTGCCGGATCGATGTCATTGGGCGTGAAGGGCTCCGGCGTGCCGTCCCGCATCAGCACGAGGCGCTTTACCGGGGAGAGGATATCGCCGGTGAAGGGCACCGGTGTGCCGAGGACAAGGCCGTCATTGGACAGGCAGTCGGCGATCTTCTCTTCCACTTCCACATCCTTCACCAGCCACCGCGAGGCGCACAGCTCAAAGGCCAGAGCGTAGTGGGAGACAGCGGCAAGGACGTCCTCACGGGTGTAGGGTTCGCCGTCGCGGAAGGGCAGATCCTGGCCAAGCTGCAGGGCGATCTCCGTCTCCAGGGCGTTGACGCGGCCAACGCTGGCGGGGCTCGTGAAGATGCGGCTGCCGTGGATCGGGGCGGTCATCGCGCCCTTCGGGCCGGTTTCGGAGGTTTTCCAGTGCCGGACCGGAGCATCGCCCAGCAGCGCATGGACGCGGCGCTGGATCTCGTAGCCTTCCAGCATGGATTGCGGGCGGGCTTCTTCCGGCAGGCGCTCCAGCGCGCCGCCCTGACGGCGGCATTCGGCGAGCATGGCACTGGCCTGCGTGAGGCGGGCTTCAAGGGCGGCATCAAGCTTCATTGTTCCAGGTATCTCCGGTTCGGGGCCGTGAGGTTAATCAGGTTCATGCGGGCTTGAGAAGGTCAATTCTGCCAAGGGTCATCGCCCGATACCTTCGCCGCTGTTCCTGAAAGGAGACCTTTCGCCTTTATCGAAGCTGTGACAGCATCCCGCCCGGGAGATTCTTCAAGATGAAAGAACTGACACTCCGGCAGGTCGAGGTCATCCGCGCCGTGATGATGGCCGGGACGATTGCGGGCGCCGCCAAGCTGCTGAACGTGTCGGCGCCCGGCGTCAGCCGCCTGATCAAATACACAGAGGATTCGCTCGGCGTGCGCCTGTTCGAGCGCAAGGCGGGGCTGTTCGTGCCGGTGCCCGAGGCGCAGAAGGTCTTCGACATGGTGCATCAGGTCTACCGGCAGATGGAGAACCTGAACCAGGCGGTGTCCTCCCTGCACAAGGGTGAGGAATTCACCCTGTCGATTGCCTGCGCCCCCTCGATTGCCCAGTTCATCGCCGCACGCGCCATCCGCAATGTGCGCCAGCGCTTTCCCGATCTCTTCATCGACCTCAACATCCTCAAGATCGAGGAGACCCTCGATTACCTGCTGCTGGAGCGCGGCGAGTTCGTGATCATGAGCTCGGCCATGGACAATCCGGCGGTGGATTGCCAGAAGCTGGTGGAGGGGCGGCTTGTCGCCGTGGTGCCGGAGGGGCACCGGCTGGCGGAAAAGCCGGTCATTTCCGTGCATGATCTCATGGAAGAGCCGATCATCGGCATCGATGAGAGTGATCCATACGGGCGCATCCTGTCCCACCCTTACCGGGACGCCGGGCTGGAGCCGCGTTTTTCCATGCGCGGGCGCTTTGCCCAGACGATTGTCAGCCTCGTCCGGCATGGGCTGGGTGTTTCGGTGATCGACGAATTCTCGGTTGCGGAGGTCTACATGCCCGGCCTCGTGCGGCGCCCGCTGAAGGAGCCCGCGTCAATCAACGCCTGGGTGCTGACCAAACATGGACGGCAGCTCTCCAGCTTCGCCGAATTCACCGTCGAGCGTTTCCGCCACGAACTCCAGCGCGCCCGTGCCCGCGAGGCCTGGGACCCCGCACCTTCAGCAACGGGAACGGGCTGAGATGCTGGATTAACATCATGTTACTATGACGGCAAAATCGGTATTTGCTGTTATCTCTGACTTCTGGCAATCAAGAGTTCGGGCGGCTCAAAAGGAGAATGGGCCGGGACCGTTCAAATGGGAGGATCTTCATGAAGAAGACGCTTATCGGCGCAGCTCTTGCGCTTGGGCTTGCTGTTGTTCCGGCTCTTGCCGAATATCCGGACAAGGAAATTCAGGGCATCATCCAGTGGGGCGCAGGCGGCTCCACCGACACGGTGATGCGTGCCGTCACCCCGCATGCCGAAAAGGCGCTGGGCGGCAAGATCATCATGCAGAACGTCACCGGCGGCGTTGGCGCCCTGGCGCTCAACATGGTCGAGGCCGGTGATGCCGATGGCTACACCATCCTGTTCGGCGCGGAAAACCCGCTGCTCTACAAAGTGATGAAGCTGGGTGAGAAGGACTATTCCGACTTCACCCCGATCAATGTTCTGGCGCGCGGTATCCCGATCCTGGTGGCCCGTCCGGATGCTCCGTTCAACACCTTTCAGGAGATGATCGCCTATATCAACGCCAATCCGAAGGCGGTGAAATTTGGCTCCACCGGTCCGGGCGGCCTGCCGTCTGTCGTGACCGCGATGATCAACCAGAAGACGCCGATCGACGTGACCTTCGTTCCCTACGACGGTGACGGCCCGGCCCTGACCGCCCTGCAGGGCGGCGCCATCGACGTGATGCCGGCGGTGCTGGGCGCTGCGGTCGAGAACATCAAGGCCGGCACGATGA
Organism: Pannonibacter sp. Q-1; assembly: GCF_054073275.1. Classification (NCBI taxonomy): domain Bacteria; kingdom Pseudomonadati; phylum Pseudomonadota; class Alphaproteobacteria; order Hyphomicrobiales; family Stappiaceae; genus Pannonibacter; species Pannonibacter sp. Q-1. The sequence continues at coordinate 194,645 of NZ_JBSXNB010000001.1, read as the reverse complement.
AGCCGATTGCCCTGTTCGACGTCGAGCCCACCCCGGCCCTGCCGGACGTGCCGACCATCGTGTCCACCAACCCGGAATTTGCCGAACTGCTGCCCTGGGGCCCGTTCTTCGGCATTTTCGTGAAGAAGGGCACGCCAGATGACGTGGTTGCCAAGCTGGTGGCCGCTTATCAGGAAGGCGCAAAGAACGAGGACTTCCTCAAGCTGATGGACAGCCGCGGCTTCAAGATGATGTCCTATTCCGGCGCCGAGGCGGAAGACTTCCTGTCGAAGTGGCAGTCCACCACCAGCTGGCTTGTCTGGGAAGCGGGCCTTGCCAAGGCCTCGCCTGAGGAATTCGGCATTCCCAAGCCCTGATCCTCGCCATAAACCAGAAAACGCCGCCTGATCTTCCGGGGCCTGGCCGCCGACGGCAAAGGGAAAGCACCCTGCCGGGCCTCGGGAAACGCTTCTGAAGCAGCCTGCATCATGCATGATTTCATGTGACGCAGGCTGCCGAAGAGGGGCGGCGTTTTGCATGGGCAGATGGTAAAACCCTGCCTGCCTGATCCGGCTGCTGGAGGTCACATGGAAAACCCGCAACCCCGCCGCTCCTTTGAACTGGTTTTCAGCTTCTTCATGTTCGGCGCCAGTCTGTTCCTGTTCTACACCGCTTACGGGATTTCCGGCTTTGAGGCCTTGTCCGCACCGGGCGGCGTGCCGATGATGACGACCGGTCTGATGACCGTGACCTCCGGCATGGTGCTGATCCAGACCCTGCGCAAGCCCGCAGAAGGCAACCAGTGGGCCCTGCGGGAGATCCTGCCGCTGCCTGTGGTGCTGATGACCGTGCTGATCACGGCCTATGCCTTCCTGCTGAAGCCGCTTGGCTTCATCCCCACGTCCTTTCTGTTTCTGGTCATCGGCATCCGCATCCTGACCCGCCGCAACTGGGGCTGGACGGTGATGGTCTCGGCCTTCAGCATTCTTCTGATCTGGGTGATCTTCCGGCTGATCTTCTCGGTGCTGATGCCCGCCGGCATCGTGCCGGAGGCGGAAATCCTCGCCTTCTTCCGCAAGCTCATGGCGTAAGGCAGAGACCCTGATGGATATTCTCAACGCTCTTCTCGTGCCGCTGCTGGACATCAAGCTGCTCGCCCTCATCGCGGCAGGCACCATGGCCGGCATCTATATCGGCGCCATTCCCGGCCTGTCGGTGACGATGGCCGTCTCGATCCTGATTTCCTTCACCTTCTCCTGGGACGTGTTGCCCGCCCTGTCGCTGATGATCGGCATCTTCATGGGCGGGGTGTATGGCGGCTCGCGCACGGCGATCCTGCTCAACATCCCCGGCGCACCTTCGGCCATCGCCACGGCGCTGGACGGCTATCCCATGGCCCAGCGGGGCGAAGCGGGTGAGGCCATTGGCGTCACCACCGTCATGTCCTTCTTCGGCGGCCTGATCGGCATTCTGGTGCTCGCCCTGGCTGCGCCTGCCGTATCCGATTTCGCCATCCGCTTTCAGCCGCGCGACTTCATGCTGCTGGCCATTCTCGGCCTGCTGCTGGTTGGCTCCCTGTCGGGGGAAAGCCTGGTGAAGGGCGTCTTCGCAGGCTCTCTGGGCCTGATGATCGGCTCTGTCGGCCTCGACCCGCTGACCATGGACCAGCGCTTTACGTTTGGCTCCCCGTCGCTGATGGGCGGCATCTCCTTCATTGCCGTGATGATCGGCATGTTCGGCGTGTCCGAAGCCCTGATGCAGCTGCACACGATCAAGTCCGAAGCGGTGAAGCAGAAGATCAGCCGCATCGTTCCGGGCTTCAGCACCATCCGCAAGCATCTGCCGTTGTCGCTGCAGACCTCGGCCATCGGTGTCGTCGTCGGTGCGCTGCCCGGCACGGGCGGGGATATTGCCGCGCTGATGGCCTATGATCACGCCAAGCGTGTGACGAAGGATCCGGAAGTGCCCTTCGGCAAGGGCGCCATCGAGGGGCTTGTTGCCCCCGAGACGGCGAACAACGCCGCTGTCGGCGGGGCCTTCATCCCGATGATGACGCTCGGCATCCCCGGGGATGCGGTGACGGCCATCATGATCGGCGCGCTGTTCATCCACGGCCTCAATCCGGGGCCGCTGCTGATGGTGCAGCAGCCGCACATGTTCTGGTTCATCGTCAGCGCGCTGATGATCGCCAACTGCTTCATGCTGCTCTTCGGCCTCACCGGCATCCGCCTCTTCGTCAAGGTGGTGGAACTGCCGCGCGGGCTGCTGATCCCGCTGATCCTGCTGCTGTCCATCGTCGGCGCCTATGCGGTGAACAACCGGCTGGGGGATGTCTACTGGATGCTGGGCTTCGGCGTGCTGGGCTATTTCATGCGCCTTTATGGCTATTCCCTGGGTCCCGTCATTCTCGGCGTGATCCTGTCGCGCCTCCTGGATGACAACTGGCGCCGGGCCATCATCTCGGAGCAGGAAAGCCTGCCCATGCTGTTCAAGGGCATTCTCACCAGTCCGCTTTCGGCCACGCTGATGGCCGGTGTGGTGCTGATCCTTCTGTCCAAGACGCCGCTCTGGCGCCGCATTTTCCGCAAGCGAGCCTGACACGCCATGTCCGCATCCTCTCCCGCTGCCGTGCCGCAGACCGGCACCATCCGCCTCGGCCTCATCGGCGACAACATCGCCGCCTCATCCTCTCCCCGCCTGCATGTGCTGGCGGGGCTGCAGAACGGGCGCACGGTGACCTATGACCGGCTGGTGCCCCGGGAGATGGGCATGGAGTTCGACCCTCTGTTTGCCCATGTGGCGGCAGATGGCTACCGGGGCGTCAACGTCACCTATCCCTACAAGGAACGGGCGGCGGCCAAGGTTCAGGTCGATGATCCGCTGGTGCGGGCCATCGGCGCGGTCAATACGGTGATCTTCGAGGACGGTAAGGCACGCGGCTTCAACACCGACTATTCCGGCTTCATCGCCGCCTATCGCGCGGTGCGCGGCGATGCAGCGCCCGGTCCCGTTCTGATGATCGGGGCAGGGGGCGTCGGCAAGGCGGTGGCCTTCGGCCTCATCGCACTGGGCCTTGCCGAAATCCGCATTGCCGACCGGGATGTGGCCAAGGCCGATGCGCTGGCCGAAGCGCTGAAGGCCGTGCGGCCGGAGCTCGTCACCCGCACCGGACCGGAAGCCGCAGAGCTATCCACTGGCGTCAGCGGCCTCATCAACTGCACGCCCGTCGGCATGGTCGGCTACGGCGGCACCCCACTGGAGCGGGCGCGCATGACGGGCGCTGCCTGGGTGTTTGATGCGGTCTACACACCCGTCGACACGCCTTTCCTCAAGGATGCGGAAGCCGAAGGCCTGACCATCATCTCGGGCTATGAGCTATTCTTCGGGCAGGGCGTTGATGCCTGGGCCATCTTCACAGGACTGCCGCTCGATCATGGCCGCCTGCGCCAGGATCTCCTCAAGCCGGAGTGAACCGATGCTGAATTCGATCGCCACCGTTTCCATCTCGGGCAATCTGCCGGTCAAGCTGGAGGCCATCGCCAAGGCGGGCTTTCAGGGGATCGAGATCTTCGAGCAGGATTTCATCGCCTCGGACCTGAGCCCCGCTGATGTGGGCCGCATGGTGCGCGATCACGGGCTGACCATCACCCTGTTCCAGCCTTTCCGGGATTTCGAGGGCCTGCCGGAACCCTACCGCGCCCGCGCCTTTGCCCGTGCGGCGCGCAAGTTCGACCTGATGAACCAGCTGGGCACCGACCTGATGCTGGTCTGTTCCTCCGTGCATCCGGCGGCCATGGGCGGTATCGACCGGATGGCGCAGGACTTCCACGAACTGGGCGAGCTTGCCGCCCGTTTCGGCGTGCGTGCGGGTTTCGAGGCACTGGCCTGGGGGCGGCACATCAACGATCACCGCGACGCTTGGGAAGTAGTGCGCCGTGCGGACCATCCGCGCATCGGCCTGATCCTCGACAGTTTCCACACGCTCGGGCGCGGCATTCCGCCGGATTCGATCCGCGCCATTCCCGGCGACCGCATCTTCTTCGTGCAGCTGGCCGATGCTCCGGCCATTCCCATGGACCTGCTCTACTGGTCGCGCCACTTCCGCAACATGCCGGGCGAGGGCGATCTGGATGTGACCGGCTTCATGCGGGCGGTGCTCTCCACCGGCTATTCCGGGCCGCTGTCGCTTGAGATCTTCAACGACCAGTTCCGTGCCGGCCTGCCGCGCCTTGTAGCGCTGGATGGCCACCGCAGCCTCATCGACCTGCAGGACCGGGTGCGCCGGGCCGAACCGGCGCTGACCGTCGATCTGCCGCATTTCCCCGCGCCTGCCCCCGTGGAAGGTGTCGAGTTCCTCGAAATCGCCACCTCGGAAGCGGAAGAACCGGCCATCGCCGCCTTCCTGACGGCGGCAGGCTTTGCGCCCGTGGCGCGGCACGTCTCCAAGCCGGTGACGCGCTGGAGCCAGGGCGCGGTGAACATTCTCGTCAACACGGCCGTCACCGGCTTTGCCCACACCGCCTATGTCACCCACGGCACCACCGTGTCCGAAATCGCGCTGAAGGTGCCCGATGCCGCCGCTGCCGCCGAGCGGGCGCAGGCGCTGCTGATCCCGGCCCATCAGAGCCATATTTCCGAAGGGGAGCTGGCCATTCCTGCGGTGCGCGGTCATGGCGGCAGCCTGCTGCGCTTTGTCGATGGCGGGGAGATGCTGGGCCGCCTGTGGGATGTGGACTTCCGCCCGCTGCCTGATGCTGGCAAGGCTGGTGTCGGCAAGGCTACGGCCTCCGCAGGTGCCGGGCTGACGCGCATCGACCACATCGCCCAGACGATGGCGCATGACGAGATGCTCAGCTGGTCGCTGTTCTACCACGCCTTGTTCGATGCCCGCCGCGCCCCCATGGTGGATGTGGCCGATCCGGATGGGCTGGTGAAGTCGCAGGCGGTGGAAACCGGCGCGCTGCGCGTCACGCTCAACGGAGCGGAAGCCCGCCATACGCTGGCCGGGCGCTTTGTGAAGGAAAGCTTCGGCTCCTCCGTCCAGCATATCGCCTTTGCCACGGATGACATCTTCGCCACCGCCGCCGCGCTCAGTGCCCGCGGCTTCCCCATCCTGCAGATCGGCGCCAACTACTATGCTGACGTCGAAGCCCGCTTTGGACTCGATCCGGCACTGGTGGCCCGCATGAAGGGCGCAAACGTGCTCTATGACGAGGATGCAGGCGGCAGCTTCTTCCAGCTCTATTCGCAGACCCGTCCGGAAGGGCTGTTCTTCGAATTCGTCCAGCGCGGCGGCAACTACGCCGGCTACGGCGCCCCCAACGCCCCCTTCCGCATCTCCGCCCAAAAACGGGCGTTGAGGCCAGCGGGGATGCCGCAGGCGGAGTGAGGGTTATGGGTGCTGATCGTCGCGCAAGGCCCTGATGATCTTGTGCCGTGGCTCCATGCTTTCATGCAGCACGCGTAGAATGATAACGCCGCTGCTTCCGTCCGGCAGGAGGCTCTTGATGTAATAAAGGCAGTGTGCGGCGGCCCCGCGCCTGCCTGCTGCAAGCTCCAGATGGAAAAGCCGGACACCCGCCGCGATCCGTGATCTGTCAAGAGATCCGCCGCGCTCCGGATTCTCTGTGACCAGTTCTATGCCACGATCGATAATCCCTGCGTAGACAGAGAGCTGCCTGACACCGAATGCTTTGATCGTTTCCCTCAGTATGTTGCGAATGTCGCGCTCGGCTGCCGCAGTGAGGGAATGCCTCATTCGCCTGCTTGTTCCCGCCGAATCTCCTGCGCAATCTCCGCCGCTGTCTTCGACGTGGTGCGGCCTGCGCGCATGTCGTCGAGGCCAACGGAAATTTCCCGGCTGAGAAGGGCGAGGCGCTCCTGTTCGGCGGCCTTTTCATGCTGAAGCAAGCGCAGGGCATCGCGGATCACTTCGCTGGAGGTGGCATATCCACCTTGTGCGACTTCATCTTCCACGAAGCTCAGCATATCGGCTGGCAAGCTTACGTTCATCGTTGCCATACGGCTTTTCTCCGGTTTCGCGGTTACTATAGCGCGACCAGCAAGTTTGCCAAAGCTCTGCGATTTAACGGTGAAAAATGGTGCTGCAAGAGAGGATTGAACTCTCGACCTCTCCCTTACCAAGGGAGTGCTCTACCACTGAGCTACTGCAGCATCTCCGGGCGGACCCGCTGGCCTTTTGTCCGGTGATCCGGAAGGCCGTTCGTGACCGGCGCGCTGTGGCGCCGCGAACGGGTCGGCTTGTGCCATAGAAGGCTGGACATGGCAAGCGCTTATCGTGCTGATTTTTCCGCGTGCCTGTGGACAGTTTGCCGGGAAGGGAAGGGGGATGCCTTCCGGTGGCGGAAAGCATAAGCTATTCCTTGGAAAATTGGAAACAGCAGGGATGGCGATGACCAGGCAGAACAAGCCGGACGGGCCTAAGCCCGGCTCCCGCGAGGCGCGCCTTGCCGAGGCGCTGCGGCAGAATCTGAAGCGGCGCAAGGCGGCAGACCGCCAGCGCCGCGAGACGGCGGCAGGACCGCTTGAGGCAGACGATGGTGCCGCAGCGCCCGCCGGGCAGGGTGGGGATGCGGACGCGGTGCCGCAGGCGTGATGGCGTCAGATGAGGGCATGCGGGAGTGGCGGGAAGCTGCGGGCCCCGCATGCTGCCGCAAGGCGGAAGCAATGCAGGCAAGGCGGTGTGCCACGCTGCCTTGCCTCAGCCTTTATCCCGGTGTAGAGCCGGGCCAGTTTTCTATTTGCCGGCAGGCCTGAGACCTGCCCAATCAGGTGATTCCATGGACAGCATCAAGATCATCGGCGGCGCGCAGCTCAATGGCGTCATCCCGATTTCCGGCGCCAAGAATGCGGCCCTGCCGCTGATGATCGCCTCGCTCCTGACGGACGAGACGCTGACGCTGGAAAACGTGCCGCGCCTGCGCGACGTGGCGCAGCTGACGCATATCCTGTCGAACCATGGCGTCGACTATTCGGTCGATGGCAAGCGCACCGGCGTTGACGAGCTGCGCGGCCAGACGCTGCATCTGACGGCACGCGCCATTGTGGACACGACCGCGCCTTACGAGCTGGTGTCGAAGATGCGCGCCAGCTTCTGGGTCATCGGCCCGCTGGTGGCGCGCATGGGCGTGGCCCGCGTGTCGCTGCCGGGCGGCTGCGCCATCGGCACGCGGCCGGTGGACTTCTTCATCGATGGCCTGAAGCAGCTGGGCGCGGAGATCGAGATTGAAGCGGGCTATGTGGTGGTCAATGCGCGTAAGGGCCTGACTGGCGCGCATATCACCTTCCCGCGCGTGTCTGTGGGTGCCACCCACACGCTGATGATGGCGGCGACGCTGGCCAAGGGCGAGACCATTCTGGAAAACGCCGCCCGTGAGCCGGAAGTCGAAGACCTTGCCAATTGCCTGAAGGGCATGGGCGCGAAGATCGAAGGCGCCGGCACTTCCACCATCCGCATTGAGGGCGTGCCGCGCCTCAAGGGCCACCGCCATGCGGTGATCGCCGACCGCATCGAGACTGGCACCTATGCCATGGCAGTTGCCATGACCGGCGGCGATGTTGTGTTGCAGGGCGCGAGGGCTGAGCTTCTGGACGAAGCGCTGAACGTGCTGCGCCAGACCGGCGCGGACATCACGCAGGTGGAAGACGGCCTGCGCATCTACCGCAATGGCAACGGTATTGCGCCGGTTGATGTCACCACCGAGCCGTTCCCCGGCTTCCCGACGGACCTTCAGGCCCAGTTCATGGCGCTGATGACGCGGGCGGGCGGCCAGAGCCGGATCACCGAAACCATCTTCGAGAACCGCTTCATGCATGTGCAGGAGCTGGCCCGCCTCGGTGCCCGCATCCGCATTGACGGCAAGACGGCCATCGTGGACGGCGTGGACAGCCTGCGCGGCGCCCCGGTGATGGCAACGGACCTGCGTGCCTCCGTGTCGCTGGTGATTGCCGGTCTGGTGGCCGAAGGCGAGACGAACGTGAGCCGCGTCTATCACCTCGACCGTGGCTTCGAGCGGCTGGAAGAAAAGCTCGGCCGCTGCGGCGCCATGATCGAGCGCATCTCGGCCTAAATGCAGCATGCGGCAGGCGTGGTGCACGGCCTGCCGCATTGTCAAACGGCCCCGGACGCGCTAGGCAACGGATTGGAATGGCGGGAGCTCTCCCGCCCTTTGCCACAAGCCTTCCGGAGACAGAGCCGCCCATGGACCTGCTGAAACTTGCCGCCCTCGATGAGGAAGATCTGGCCGTGGTTTCCGCCCATGTGCAGGACGCGGTGCTGAGCGTTGGCGACATCCGCTACCTGCCGAAGGAGCGTAAGGTGATTGTCGCCATGAACCGCTTCGTCTGGGACAAGGCGGAAGACCGGCGTGCGCGCACTCACGAAAGGCGCCGCTCGGCGCTGGCCTTCGCCCGTGTGACGGCGATGCGCGCCGCCCATATCCGGCAGGAGGCGAAGGGCGCCATCCTGTCGCTGCTGGCCATCCGCTTCGAACAGGGCGCGGAAGCTCCTTCCGGCACGGTGCGGCTGGAATTTGCCGGTGGCGGCACGCTGGCGCTGGATGTGGAATGCATCGAGGCGCAGCTGACCGATCTTGGCGCGGCCTGGGCCACGCCCAATAAACCTCATCATCACATCGACTGAGATTTTCCAGCTGGCGGGCGTAGCTTTGCCGGCGACAAGTGGCGCGGCCCCTTGCAGGGTGAGCCGGCGCCGCGAAAAGGCCTTGCAAGGAGACAGACGTGGCAATCCGGCTTTCCACCGCAGATGCAGATTTCGAGACCCGCTTCAAGGACCTGCTGTCCGGCAAGCGTGAGGTGTCCGAGGATGTGGATCAGGTCGTCCGCACCATTCTGGACGATGTGCGCACACGCGGCGATGCGGCCGTGGTGGACTATACCAACCGCTTCGACCGGGTGAGTGTCTCTTCCATCGCAGAGCTCAGGGTGACGGCTGAAGAGATCGAGGCCGCAACTGCAGCGGTAGAGCCGGCAACGCTTGACGCGCTGAAACTGGCGCGGGACCGCATCCACTCGCACCACGCCCGCCAGATGCCGAAGGATGACCGCTACACGGATGCTCTGGGCGTCGAGCTTGGCTCGCGCTGGACGGCGGTGGAGGCGGTCGGCCTCTATGTGCCCGGCGGCCTTGCCAGCTATCCCAGCTCCGTGCTGATGAATGCGGTCCCCGCGCTTGTCGCCGGGGTGGAGCGCATTGCCATGGTGGTGCCCGCGCCGGACGGGGTGCTGAACCCGCTGGTGCTGGCGGCAGCCAAGGTGGCCGGGATCACGGAAATTTACCGCATCGGCGGCGCGCAGGCTGTGGCCGCTCTTGCCTATGGCACGGAAAGCATTGCGCCGGTGAGCAAGATCGTCGGACCCGGCAATGCCTTTGTGGCCGCTGCCAAGCGCCGAGTCTTCGGCACGGTGGGCATCGACATGATCGCCGGGCCTTCCGAAGTGCTGGTGGTGGCCGATGCGGACAACAATCCGGACTGGCTGGCAGCGGACCTTCTGGCGCAGGCCGAGCATGATCCGGTGGCTCAGTCGATCCTCATCACCGATGACGAAGGGCTGGCGGCTGCCGTGGAAGCGGCGGTGGAGCGGCAGCTGAAGACGCTGCCGCGTGCGGAGGTGGCCTCGGCCAGCTGGCGCGATTTCGGCGCCGTCGTCATGGTGAAGGATCTGGAGGAAGCCATTCCGCTGATCAACCGGCTGGCGCCGGAGCACCTGGAGCTGGCGGTGGAAGATCCCGAAGCGCTGCTGGGCCGCGTGCGCAATGCGGGCGCCGTGTTCCTGGGCCGCCACACGCCGGAAGCCATCGGCGATTATGTCGGCGGTTCCAATCATGTTCTGCCGACCGCCCGTTCGGCGCGGTTCTCGTCCGGCCTGTCTGTGCTTGACTTTGTGAAGCGGACGTCGATCCTTAAGTGTGATGCGCAGAGCCTTCGGGCTCTCGGGCCTGCGGCAATCGCCCTGGGCGAGGCGGAAGGCCTCAGCGCGCATGCAAGGTCCGTTTCCATCCGGCTCAATCTGGGAGCCGAATAGGCAAGCGGCTGGGAGGAGGACAGCATATTGAGGGCTCTGACGGGGAAGGTGCGAGCCGTATGACCTTGGTGGAAAGCAGTGCGTCCTCCGGCGCCGGAGAGGGTTCCGGCGAAGATGCTTCAGGCCGTCTTATCGATGTCATTCTCGATGAGGCGTCCATTGCCCGTGCGGGGCCCGACATCGAGCATGACCGGGCCGTGGCCATCTATGACCTGATCGAGGAAAACAGCTTCTGCCCCAGCGGGCTGGGGGGCGGCCGCTTCGTGCTGCGCCTGTCCGTCGTGGAAAAGAAGCTGGTGTTCCAGATCACCAGCGAGGGCGGCGAGGATGTGGCCACCCATGTGCTGTCGCTGACGCCGCTGCGCCGCGTGGTGAAGGATTACGACCTGATCTGCGAAAGCTACTATCAGGCGATCCGCCATGCGACGCCCAGCCAGATCGAGGCGATCGACATGGGCCGGCGCGGCGTGCACAACGAGGGGGCAATGGTCCTGAAGGAGCGGCTGGAGGGCAAGGTGGAGATTGACCAGCCCACGGCCCGCCGCCTCTTCACCCTTGTCTACGCCTTGCACTGGAAAGGCTGAGCACCATGACCGGGCCGGGCTCCCGTCCGACTGCGGTCCTGTTTGCCTGCAGCATGAACGCTGTGCGTTCTCCCATGGCTGCAACGATTGCCCGCAGCCTGTTTCCGGGGCAGGTCTACGTGCGCTCGGCCGGCGCACGCAAAGGCGAGCGTGACCCGTTCGTGGATGCGGTGATGGCCGAAATCGGCATGGACGCCAGCACCCATCAGCCCAAGACGCTGGAGGATCTGGACGAGTCCGGCTTCGACCTTGTGATCACCCTTTCGCCGGAAGCCCATCACAAGGTTCTGGACCTGACGCGCGCCGATGCGGTGGACGTGGAATACTGGCCAACCATGGATCCGACCATCGTTTCCGGCAGCCGCGACCAGATTCTGGACGCCTACCGTTCGGTGCGTGATCAGCTGATGATGAAAATCAAGAAGCGGCTGGGCTGGACGCCGCCACCCAGCGGGTGATACAGAGAAGCGAAAGAGCTGGGAAGCTGCTGCGAAGCGGCCTTTTTCCGCCCTCACGCCTGAACCGGCAAGTCCGCATGATGGCCCGCCCGATGGAAAATCACCGGCGCGGAGATTGCCCTGTTCACTTTTTTGCTTTGATCCTATAGGTTCCGCGCACCTCAGGATCGGTTTAACCGGGATACCATATGGCTAAGGAAGAAGTTCTGGAGTTTCCGGGCGTCGTCACGGAACTGCTGCCCAACGCGACGTTCCGCGTGCGTCTTGAAAATGACCATGAAATCATTGCTCACACTGCAGGGCGCATGCGCAAGAACCGCATCCGTGTTCTGGCAGGCGACCGGGTTCTCGTCGAGATGACCCCGTATGACCTGACCAAGGGCCGCATCACCTACCGCTTCAAGTAAGCCGCGGTCCGGCCGGGAGCGAGACACCCATGAGCGATACTGCCACCGTTCCCCTCGTTCTGGCCTCCGCTTCGCCGCGCCGTCTGGCTCTGCTGCAGCAGGCCGGCATAGAGCCGCAGCATCTCATTCCGGCCGATCTGGACGAGACCCCGCTGCGCGGCGAGACGCCGCGCGCTCTGGCGGTGCGTCTGGCGAAGTCCAAGGCCCGTCACGTGCGTGAGCAGCTGGCGGAAGATGCCGTGCTGTCGAAAGCCGTCATTCTGGCGGCGGACACGGTGGTCTGCGCCGGCCGCCGTATTCTGCCCAAGGCCGAGACGGTGGAGCAGGCAGAGGCCTGCCTTGGCCTTCTCTCAGGCCGTGGCCACCGCGTGCTGACCGGCCTTGCCGTGATTTCGCCATCTGGCTCCGTGCGGACGAAGATCGTGGAGACCCGCGTGCGCTTCAAGAAGCTGTCGCGCCGGGAAGGTGATGATTATCTGGCTTCCGGCGAATGGCGCGGCAAGGCGGGCGGCTATGCCATCCAGGGCCTTGCGGGCACCTTTGTCGTGAAGCTGACTGGCTCCTACCCCAATGTGGTTGGCTTGCCGCTCTATGAGACGGTCAACATGCTGGCTTCTGCCGGTCTGGATGTCCGCGCCCTGTGGCGCGATCCGCTGAAGCTGCCCGCGTGAGGATGCCGCAATGACCGCAGCATCCGGCAATGCAGGGGACCAGGGCCGCCGCATGCGGCCATGCCCCATCTGCTCCAAGCTCTCCACCCAGGCCGACTATCCCTTCTGCAGCGACCGCTGCGCCAAGATAGATCTGCACCGCTGGATGGTGGAAGGCTACAGCATTCCCGCCGTCGAGACGGATGATGTTGATGACGAGGCAGAGGGCGGCGAAGACCGCTGATTCCTGCCGTGCCGGTCTGCGCCGTGAAATTCCGGGCAGGCTTGCTGAAAAAATCATCTTGTCCTGAAAAATTTTCCGCTGTCATAATCAGGGCTGCCTGTCACAAACGCTGTCACAATTCAGCGGAAGGCGGGAGGCTGGCCTGCCCTCTTGCGCGCTGCTGCGAATAAAACTGTCGCAGACCTGTGCTAGGGCGGCTGTGTAGAAAAAGCGGAGGCCGGGGCTGGCTTCCAACAGGCGAGGCGAACATGAAAAAGATGCTTCTTGGCGCGACTGCCCTTTTTGCCGCGATGGCAATGGGCGGCGCAGCGCTGGCCGATTATTCGGTGACCATCCTTCACACCAACGACCTGCATAGCCGCATCGAGCAGATCAACAAGTTTGATTCGACCTGCAGCGCCGACGAAGATGCCAAGGGCGAGTGCTTTGGCGGTGTTGCCCGTATCAAGACCAAGGTGGACGAGCGCCGCAAGGCGCTGACGGACGCCGGCAAGAACGTGATTCTGCTGGACGCTGGTGACCAGTTCCAGGGATCCCTGTTCTACACCACCTACAAGGGCAAGGCGGCAGCCGAGTTCATGAACATGATCGGCTATGACGTGATGGCCGTGGGCAATCATGAGTTCGATGATGGTCCGCAGGGCCTTGCCGACTTCCTGGCGGATGTGACGTTCCCGGTCATCTCCGGCAACACCGATGTCTCCAACGAGCCGCTGCTCAAGGACAAGGTGCCCGGTTCGGTGATCCTGGAAGTTGGCGGGCAGAAGATTGCCATCGTCTCGGTTCTGGCCGAAGACACCGCCGAGACCGCATCCCCCGGCCCCGGCGTCACGTTTGTGAAGGCTGAGGATTACCTCAAGGGCGCCGTGGGCGAGCTGGAGGCACAGGGCGTCAACAAGATCATCGCCCTGACCCACATGGGCTACGAGCGTGACAAGGAAATCGCCAGCGCAGTTTCCGGCATTGACGCCATTGTCGGCGGCCATTCTCACACGCTGCTGGCCAATGACAATGACAAGGCAGCCGGTCCTTACCCGACCATCGTTGCCAACCCGGACGGCAAGGACGTGCCGGTTGTCACGGCCTATGCCTACAGCAAGTATCTCGGCGAGATCGAGCTGACCTTCAACGACAATGGCGATCTGATCTCTGCCAAGGGCGACCCGATCCTGCTGGATGCGTCCGTCACTCCGGATGAGACCGTCGCCGCCCGCGTCGCTGAACTGGCCCAGCCGCTGGAAGAGCTGAAGGCCAAGGTGATCGGTTCCACCACCGCCGCCATCGATGGCTCGCGCGACACCTGCCGTGTCTCCGAGTGCCAGATGGGCAATCTGGTGGCCGAGGCGATGCTGGACCGCGTGAAGGAGCAGGGCGTCGAGATCGTCATTCAGAACGGCGGCGGCCTGCGTGCCTCCATCGATTCGGGCGAGATCACCATGGGTGAGGTTCTGACGGTGCTGCCGTTCCAGAACACCCTGGCCACGTTCCAGCTCAAGGGCTCCGACGTTGTGGCCGCTCTGGAAAATGGCGTGTCCAAGGTTGAAGAAGGCGCTGGCCGTTTCGCGCAGGTCGCAGGTCTTCGCTACGAGTGGACCAAGGCCAAGCCGGCCGGTGAACGTATCCTCAAGGTCGAGGTGAAGGACGGCGACGGCTGGGCCCCGATCGACCCCGAGAAGGTCTACGGCCTTGCCACCAACAACTACATGCGTGGCGGCGGTGATGGTTATGCCGTCTTCGCCAAGGCCGGCATGAATGCCTATGACTTCGGCCCGGGCCTTGAAGAAGTGCTGGCGGAGTACATTGCCAAGAACGGCGGCGACTACACCCCGTTCACGGACGGCCGCATCACCGAAGTGCAGTAAAGGCCAGGCTTGCGGGCAGGGCCGCCTGATCCTGTCCGCAGGGCCCTGTCCCGTGCGGCGGCCGGGCTTGCGCCCGGCGATGCACCCCGAAAAAGCCACAGGCTCCGGAATGGCGCGGGATTTTGCTCCTCGCGCCATTTCTCTTTTCATGCCAGTGCTTTGGCTGAGGGGAGGTCAGGTGTAGCCGTTGATCAACGCACGGCGAGATAAGTGTCCCGTGCCGGATTGCAGGTTTGCTCCGGCGGGACTCTCATGTATCTCTGCAAGCACGGGGCGATCTTAAAATCTGGTAAAGCGTGGGATGCCGGGGAACGTGACAAGTATCGGGGCAAAATCACCGCGGATACGGGCAGGCCGCACGGGCAGCTGCCGCAGCAGGGCGCGCCGGTTTGGCGGCCTTCTTGCGCTTGCCGTGGTGTTTGGCACGGCGGGTCTCGATGGTGCGGCTCAGGCGCAGCAGTTTCCGGCGGCAAATCTTGCTGCGCGCCAGCAGCAGCTTCTGCAGGCAACGCTGGCAGAGCCGCAGAATCTGGACATCGCCTTTGAATATGCCATGGTCTCGGCGCAGATTGGCGACCACGAAGCGGCTATCGGCACGCTGGAGCGCATGCTCGTCTACGCGCCGGGCCTGCCGCGCGTGCAGCTGGAACTGGGCGTGCTCTACATGCGCCTCGGCGCCAAAGATATGGCGCGCAATTATTTCGAAAGCGCCATTTCCGGCCCCAATGTGCCGCCGGAAGTGACACAGCGGGTGAACTACTTCCTTGCCGCCATTGCGGAGCAGGAAGCGCCGGCCAAGGTCAGCGGTCTGCTCACCGCCGGGGTGCGCGGTCAGAGCAATGCCAACGCCGCCCCCGAAAGCCGAATCATCAACCTGAACGGAACCGCCTTCACGCTCGATGATGCAGGAACGGGCAAGGCGGACATCAATGCGTTCCTCTCTGCAAACGTGCGCTTTTCCTATGACCTTGCCAGTCAGGGGGACCGGCTTGAGGCAGACCTGATCTTCTATGGTGCGCGCTACGGGGATATCAGCCGTCTTGATACGGAGATGGCAGAGATCACCTTTGGCCCGTCGTTCAACCTCGCCCGCTTCGGCATTGATGACGCAAGGCTCGGGATTTACGGCATCGCCAACGGCATCCGGCTGGATGGGGCGAATTACAGCGGCGGCTTTGGAGCCGGCGCGCGGGTTGCCATGAACCTGAGTGAGCGTGCAGGCCTTCTGGCACGGGTAGAGGTGCGCCACAGCTGGTTCAACGATACCGTGAAACAGCCCAATCTCTCCGACAGGGCCGGTTATGCGGTGCGGATTGCATCCGGGTATCAATACCGCCTGACCGAGACTTTCACCGCCCGGCTGACGCTGCTTGGCGACGTGGTGACGGCGAACAAGGCTTACAAATCCAATACAGCCAGCGGCTTTTCTGCCGGCGGGACTTACCGCTTCTCCTCGCCTTTCAGGCTATCCGCTGCGCCCTGGTCCGTGGATGTTGAGGGCGGCTACCTGTACCGCGCCTATAACGAGCCGGACAGGCTGATCAACCGCAACAGAGCCCAGCGGGACAATGAGGGGTGGTTGCGCTCGTCGCTGACGATGCCGCTGGGTGAAGGCAAGACGGCCATAGGCCTGTCGGGCGAACTGCGCCGCCAGCAGTCCAATTATGATCTGAATGATTACACCAATGCATCGGGCATGCTGTCTGTCATGCGCCGGTTTTGAGGTTTGATACCATGATGAGCCGCTTCCGCACCGCCCGTTCCCTCGCTGCTGCCGTCAGCCTTCTGCCGGCGCTGCTGGCCTCCACTGCGATGGCTGCAACGGATGTGGGTGTTGCCACTGCGGTGAACCCGCAGGCGCAGGGCACGGCGCCGGGGGCAGGCGTGCGCACCATCATGCTTGGCAACAACATCTATCACAACGAACGCATCCGGACCGGCGGCACGGGCCTCGTGCAGGTGCTGTTTGTCGATGGATCGACCTTTACCGTCGGGGCGAATTCCGATCTGGTGATTGACGAGTTCGTGTTTGATCCAGAGGCAGGCACCGGCAAGCTGGTGGCCAGCATGGGCAAGGGCGTCGCCCGGTTTGTCGGCGGCAAGCTGTCGAAGAACAAGGGCGGCGTCAATGTCCGCACGCCGGTCGGGACCATCGGCATCCGCGGCGGCATTGCCAATCTGGAGGTGCGTGAGGATGGCGGCACCTTCTCGCTGGTCTTTGGCAAGGAACTGACCTTCACCGGGCCGAGTGGCACCGGGCAGCGGATTTACGAGCCTGGCTACACCATGGTTGTGGGCGGCAGGGGGAGCGGCCTGCCCGAAATACGCCCGACAACGCAAGCGGATCTTGGCTCCCTGCAGCAGTCCCTGACCAGCCGGCCGGGCCAGAATGGCGGCGCGCCGCGCCCGCCCACCAACGAGATCGTGGCCCGGAGCGGCATTCCCTCCGTCAACTCGAACCTTTCCACAGTCAACACCTTGCCGTCCCCCAAGCCGCAGGTGGTTGTCGCGACCGAACTCGGGCGCGTCGAGGACGCAATCGAAAAGACGCCGCGTCCGGACGTCAGCGAAGGAAACGGCGGCACTGCGCCTGCAATACCGGTCCCGCGGCTTCATGCCCTCAGCGGCGGCAGCTGGCTTGAGTTGCCGTGGCCTCACTATCTGTCAGATCCGGGGCGGCAGGGCATTCTGGGCAAGGGAGGGGGGGCGATCGATGGCGAGCTTGTTCTGGAAGGATCGCTGTCCGGTGGCACCTCCGGGGCCTATTCGTCGGCAAACGGGGATTCCGTTCTGACGGGCGAAATCGACGGGCAGATCATCACCGTCGGCGTGCCCTCCATGCCGGGCATCAGCTACTTCCAGTCGGCGCTGACGGACAAGGGCTATCATATCGGTCAGATCAGCCAGTCCGGCGTGCCGTCATGGCTGAGCATTGATGCGGGAACGGATGGCAATATCGAGACGAACGGGCGCGGGGTCTTCTACCGGGGCAGCGGTGACTTCATCGCACTGCTCTATCAGGAAGCCTTTTTCCCCGGTGATATGCCGTATTTCGGGACGGATCTTTCCGACGCAATCCTGGCATTCGGCGGAACTGCGGGATCCTTCGACGTGATGGATCAGGGGGACCTTCGAACCTATACCCTGACAGGCGATCTTCAGCAGCTGCTGTCTGCCGGGATGCAGAATTCGGATGGCAGCGTCACGGTTGCGGACACCGGTGCGCTGTTCCTCAATCCGCTCGTGGCGCAGGACCTGGGAGCCTCCTTCCTCAGCGGAGTGGGCAACACCGGCCTGCTCGTGCTTGAGAGCGATGCAGGGGCCGAATCCACGCCGCCGCCGCTGGCGCTCGCTGCCTCCTTCTCCATTCAGGGCAGTGGTTCATCGCAGCAGTCGATGGTCAGCCTGTTCCTCGGATCGATTACCGAGAATTATTTCTCCGGGACCATGACGCTGGATGGCGACCGGCGCGGCGGCTACAAGTCGGCTTCCCATGATGCAACCGGCAATTTCTCCGGCGGCATCGGTTCTCTGGAAGGCGTGGATGGGGCGCATGCCTATGGCTCCAATGCACAGAACTTCCTGCTGAGCGGCAATGCGAGCGGGAATATCTATGTCGACAGTTATGCCGTGGTGCCGTCCACCATCAGCGCGTCCGAGCAATACAGTGCTTCGACCCATATTGCCGAGCTGTCGTCGTCGGCCGATGGCTCGACGCTGACGCGCACCACCCGCAATCTGTCGGCCTTTGCTGCGGGAATGGTGCAGCAGGGCAGTGGTGGGACACTGGTGGTCACGCCCTATGCCTCCCAGGGTACCTTTGACAACACTGTCAGGTTTGATGCCGCCAGCAAGTCGCTCTCGGCCTCGTTCAGCTTGAGTGACCAGAGTTATACAGGTGCCGGCTACGCGCCGAAGATGACGGTGTCCTTCGGCAACAGCGCCTCTGCCCCCGAGAGCGAGCGGGCCTCTGTCTTCATCGACAACGACCGCTACGCGGCAATCGAGACCAGTGACAGTCTTGGCAATGGGCTGCGTGATGATGCAGGCACCAGCAAAGATGCCGATGCCAAGAGCTACTTTATTTCCAACACGCTGGTGGAGGGTGCAGACAGCGCCATTTTCGCCGGCGTGACAACCAAGTGCAGCTGCGCTTTCCTGGAATGGGGCTACTGGGGCACCAGCCTTGTCACCGACAATCCCTATCCGGCAGCCGATGATGTGGCCCAGGTGCATCTGGGAACCTGGGCGGCAGGGCGTATTCTGGGGCCGAATGATCTTCCGAGCAGCGGAAGTGCCAGCTATCAGGGCCATGCGGTCGGCAGTGTGGTCAACGGCGGCAGCCAGTATCTGGCAGCTGGCGACTTCAACATGAGCGTGGATTTCGCCAGCCGCCACGGCACCGCGACCATCAGCAACTTTGATGGCCGCACGTTCGGGGCCAATGTCTCGGAATCCAACCCTTTCGCCGATCAGAACCTCTTCAGCGGAGCGATCTTCGATAGCGGCACGATGGGCGGCACTTTCAATGCCTCTCTGGTGCAGGGGCCGAACAGCAATTTCGACGGCGTCATCGGCAACTTCTCTGCCATTGACGGCTCGTGGATGGCCACCGGTGTTGCGGTGGGCGAGCGGCTGCCCTGAGAAGGCCGCTGGCGGCTGTCCCGGCCAGAAGCCAGGCCAGCCGCGGGCCCCTGCCGGGGCGCTTGTCCACAGGCGGAATATGCTCCTGAAGTTGTTGAAACCATGGAGAAAAGCGGCGCTTTGCGGTGGCTGCGAAAATAATGGTCCAAGCCTGCGAAAAGTTTTGCCGGGGCGCTGGACAAGGCCCGGGCGATCTCCTATAAGACCCCCACTTCCGGCGGTCACGCCACATGAAGTCAGGCCCAGATAGCTCAGTTGGTAGAGCAGCGGATTGAAAATCCGCGTGTCGCTGGTTCGATTCCGGCTCTGGGCACCACTTCTCTCCCCCAGAAAAAGTAGAATATAACTTCGCCAGTTTGCGGGTTGCGCAGTATTGCGCGAGCGATTGTTTGCAGCGATCACGGCAGACGCCGGGAGCAGACATGTGTCTCGCGCTCGCCACCCGCGCCGTCCCGGCCTTTGTGCCGGGACCCCTCAGGGACGTGAAGCGGGTGAGATGGGGCGGTCTTTCGACGGCAGGGGCCGGTGCTATGGCTGTGTTTCAGCCGCCCGTGCATCCCTGACAGGTCCCGGCGCAAAGGCCGGGACGGCGCGGAGAGGGGCGTTTGTGTCCGAAGCCAAGGCATCGGGATGCTGCTGCATCACACCTTCTGCCCCGTCTCCTTCGCGAGAGCCAGCGCTTCAGCCAGTATTGCCGGGTCGCCGATGTGGTTCATCAGGATGAGGATCAGGCGGGCGTTGAGGGCGTGGCTTTCGTCTTCCGTCAGGCCCTCATGAGCGGCGAGAAGGCTGGCGTAGGCGTCGTCCGGGTTGGGCAGGTTCGGGGCGGTGATCAGCATGGTTCATCTATCCCGGCTGCCGCCAGGGGCGGGCAGCCTGTCAGGGGTTCATCGGTCACATCACGCGGGGCGCATCACGCGAGGCAGAGCGCGCGGGCGAGGGCGGTGGACACTTCGTTTGCGTCAAAGCGCTCCCAGCGGGCGGCGGTGTGCTGGTCCGGGCGCACCAGATAGACGGCGGAAGCTGCCTGCCCGAGATAGCGCTCGCGCAGCGGCTCGTTGCCTTGCGGCGAAAGCTGCAGGCAGGGCAGGGTGAGGCCGTGGGCGGTGAAGCTTTCGGGCGCATCCGTGCCGATGGCCAGCAGA
This sequence comes from Pannonibacter sp. Q-1, assembly GCF_054073275.1. Classification (NCBI taxonomy): domain Bacteria; kingdom Pseudomonadati; phylum Pseudomonadota; class Alphaproteobacteria; order Hyphomicrobiales; family Stappiaceae; genus Pannonibacter; species Pannonibacter sp. Q-1. The sequence continues at coordinate 174,607 of NZ_JBSXNB010000001.1, read as the reverse complement.
TGGAAGCCGCCGCCAAGCCGCGCCAGCAGCCAGTCTTCCGCGCCCGGTTCCCCGCCAAGAGGCGCATCCAGCAGCGGGGCACCGGGGCGGGTGCGGGGCGGCATCAGCGGATGATCCGGGCCATTGAGCGGCAGCCCGTCATAGACGCAAGGCACGGAGAGGCGCCCGGAGTTGACGATGCTGCGGGCAAAGGGGGCTTGGGCGGCCAGATCCAGCACCGCGTTGCGGAACATGCGCGACATGCCGCTTTTCGGGGTGATGAAGTCGGTGGCACGGGTGGAGTTGAGAATGTTCTCGTCCGCCCCGTGGATGCGCTCTGCGCAGTAGCTGTCGATCAGGGCTTCAGGCGCAATGCCCTTCACCACCAGCGCCAGCTTCCAGGCGAGATTGTCCGCATCCTGAATGCCGGAATTGGCCCCGCGTGCGCCGAAGGGGGACACCTGATGGGCGGAATCGCCGGCAAAGAGCACCCGGCCCTTGCGAAAGGTCTCCATGCGGCGGCACTGGAAGGTGTAGATCGAGGTCCAGACCAGTTCGTAATCCGCGCCTTCGCCCAGCATGGCATCCACACGGGCACGCACGCGCTCGGGCTCCAGTTCGCGCTTGCGGTCGATGTTCCAGCCCAGCTGGAAATCGATGCGCCACACGCCGTCCGGCTGCTTGTGCAGGAGGGCGCTGTCGCCGGACTTGAAATGCGGCTCGAACCAGAACCAGCGCTCGGTCGGGAAGTCCGCCGTCATGCGCACATCGGCAATGAGGAAATTGTCCTCGAACACCCGGCCTTCGAAGCCCAGCCCCAGCATGGAGCGCAGCGGCGAGCGGGCGCCGTCGCAGGCGATCACCCAATCGGCATGGAGCTGATAGGGGCCGTCAGGGGTTGAGATGTCGAGACGGGCGCCGTTGCCGGTCTGCGCCAGCGCCTCCACCTTGTTGCGGCCGCGGATTTCGATGGGCGCGCCTTCCGCGATGGCCGCAAGGATGCGCTCATGCAGGAACTTTTCGAAATAGGGCTGCTGCAGGTTGATGAAGGCGGGAAACTCGTGCCCGCCTTCCGGCAGCAGGTTGAACTCGTAGAGCAGGCGGTCATCGCGGAAGACCTTGCCCTTGTTCCACTGCACGCCCTTGTCCAGCATGGGCCGCGCCGCGCCAAGCCGGGCGCAGATCTCCAGCGTGCGCTTGGCAAAGCAGATGGCGCGGCTGCCCTCGCCAACGCCTTCCTGATCATCCAGCACCAGAACCGGCACGCCCTTGAGCCCAAGGTCGAGCGCGGTGGCGAGCCCCACCGGCCCGCCGCCAACGACGATCACCGTATGGCGGGCGGGGGCCGGCTGGTCCTGATCGGCCGAGCGGGCATAGGGGTAAAGCGCGAAGGCAAGGGCGCGTTCGCCAGCCTTGCTGGCGGGCGCAGGTGCGATTGCGGCGGGTCTGTCCACGAGGTCTCCTCCCTCTTGTCCCGTTTTCCGTGCGAGGCGTCGCAGGGCTGGTTCAGCCCTGCAGCGCGGCCCACATCTCGAGGTCGCGGGCGGCGGTCCAGATGCGCGGATGGCTGATGCCGCGCGCTTCGTCATAGGCACGGGCAACGTTGAAGGGCAGACAGTGCTCGTAGATGGCGTAGTCCTTGAACTTCGGATCGCATTCGGCGCGCACCGCGTCCCAGGCTTCCTTCAGGGTGCCGTTGCGGGCGGCAACCCGTGCCACCGGGCGGAAGGTGCTCTCCACGAAGTCGCGGGTGCGGTCCAGCGCGGCGTTGACCGCATCCCGGCCCAGAACGGCATCGCCGCGTCCCGGCGCAATGGCATCAAGGTCAAAGGCGCGGATGGCCTCCAGCGTCGAACCCCATTCGCGGAAATGGCCGTCTCCGCAATAGCAGGCGGCATGGGCCTCGACGATGTCGCCGGTGAACATGACGTTCTGGTCCGGCACGTGGATGACGATGTCGCCCGCCGTGTGGGCGCGGCCAAGGTGCATCAGGTCCACCCGGCGCTTGCCGAGGAAAACGGTCATCCGGTCACTGAAGGTGGTGGTGGGCCATGTGAGGCCGGGGATGCTTTCATGGCCCTGGAACAGGCGCGGGAAGCGCTGGAACTCGCTGTCCCAATCCTCCTGGCCGCGTTCGGCCACCATGGCGCGGGCGGTCTCGCCCATGATCACCTGCTGCGCCTTGAAGGCGGAGGCACCCAGGACGCGCACGGCGTGATAATGGGTGAGCACCACATGGGTGATCGGCTTGTCGGTGACGCTGCGCACACAGTCGATCACCTTCTGCGCCAGGCGCGGGGTGGCCTGCGCCTCGACGATCATCACGCTGTCATCGCCGATGATGACGCCGGAGTTGGGATCGCCCTCGGCTGTGAAGGCATAAAGGCCCTCGCCGACTTCGGTGAAGCTGATGGTCTTCTCGGTGAGGTCGCCCTGCGAGGCAAATTTCTTGCTCATGGATATGTCCGTCCGTCCGTAAATCTGTTTCAGGCGTTCCGCTCTACCGTCTGCTCGATGGCGCCGAAGATGGAATGACCCGTCGCATCCAGCATCTCGATGCGCACCGTGTCGCCAAAGCGCAGGAAGGGGGTCTTGGCGGCGCCGCTGTTGATGGTTTCGATCATGCGGATCTCGGCAATGCAGGAGTAGCCCGCGCCACCCTCGCTCACCGGCTTGCCGGGGCCGCCATCCAGCTTGTTGGAAACCGTGCCGGAGCCGATGATGGAACCGGCCGCCAGCGGACGGGTCTTGGCGGCATGGGCGATGAGCTGCGGGAAATCGAAGGTCATGTCGATGCCGGCATTGGCGCGGCCGAAGGGCTTGCCGTTGAGATCCACCTTCAGCGGCAGATGCAGCCGTCCGCCATCCCAGGCATCGCCCAGCTCGTCCGGCGTTACGGCAACGGGGGAGAAGGCAGAGGAGGGCTTGGACTGGAAGAAGCCGAAGCCCTTGGCCAGTTCCGCCGGAATGAGCCCGCGCAGCGACACGTCATTGACCAGCATGATGAGGCGGATGGCCGCCCGCGCTTCGTCCGCGCTTGCGCCCATCGGCACGTCATCGACGATGACGGCCACTTCGCCCTCCATGTCGATGCCATAGGCTTCATCGGCCATGCGGATGGGATCGCGCGGGGAGAGGAAGCTGTCGGAGCCGCCCTGATACATCAGCGGATCGGTCCAGAAGGTTTCCGGCATTTCGGCGCCGCGGGCCTTGCGCACCAGTTCCACGTGGTTGACGTAGGCCGAGCCATCCGCCCACTGATAGGCGCGCGGCAGCGGGGAATGGGCGTCATGCTCATGAAAGCGCATGGAGGGCACGGCATCGTGCTCCAGGCTCTCGGCCAGCACGGCAAGCTTGGGCGCGAGTTCTGCCCAGTTGTCCAGCGCGGCCTGCAGGGTGGGGGCAAGGTGGGTGGCTTCGGTGCAGCGGGTCAGGCTCTTGTTGACCAGCACAAGCCGTCCGTCACGGCTGCCGTCCTTCAGCGTGGCAAGTTTCATGGTGTTTTCCCGAAAACTGGTGTGAGAGGGCGGCAGGCTCCCCCGGCCCGCCGCTGCCCCATGTGATGTCTGGCGCTGAGTGGCTGCCGCCGCTCACTTCACGCCGGGCGTGCCGTCGAACTTCTTTTCAAGGCTGTCCCAGCAGTCGATGTAATCATCCTGCAAGGGCGCGGAGGTCGCTGCCCATTCGGTCAGGTGCTGGGGAAAGCGGGTTTCGAACATGAAGCTCATGGTCTCGTCCAGCTTTTCCGGCTTCAGTTCCGCGTTGGAAGCGCCCTCGAAGGCGTTGCGGTCCGGCCCATGCGGCAGCATGCAATTGTGCAGGCTCATGCCGCCGGGCACGAAGCCCTTCGGCTTGGCATCATAGATGCCGTAAATGTTGCCCATCAGCTCGGACATGATGTTCTTGTGGTACCAGGGCGGGCGGAACGAATGTTCGGCCACCATCCAGCGCTCGCGGAACAGCACGAAGTCGATATTGGCGGTGCCTTCCACGCCCGAAGGGGCGGTCAGCACGGTGAAGATCGACGGGTCCGGATGATCGAAGAGAATGGCTCCGACCGGCGAATAGGTGCGAAGGTCATATTTGCAGGGCGCGTAATTGCCGTGCCAGGCCACCACATCCAGCGGCGAATGGCCGATCTTCGTCTCGTGGAACTGGCCGCACCACTTGATGATGACAGTGGACGGCACCTCCTTGTCCTCAAAGGCGGCAACCGGCGTCTTGAAATCGCGCGGGTTGGCAAGGCAGTTGGCGCCGATGGGGCCACGGTTCGGCAGGTCGAATTTCTGGCCGTAATTCTCGCAGACAAAGCCACGGCACGGGCCTTCCAGCACTTCCACCCGGTAGACCAGGCCGCGCGGCAGGATGGCGATTTCCTTCGGCTCCAGATCAATGACGCCCAGCTCCGTGCAGAAGCGCAGGCGGCCTTCCTGCGGCACCACCAGAAGCTCGCTGTCGGCGGAGAAGAAATACTCGTCCACCATGGAACGGGTGACCAGATAGATGTGGCTGGCCATGCCGGTGTGGGTGTTGACGTCGCCAGCCGTCGTCGCGGTGCGCATGCCGGTGACCCAGGTCAGCGGCTCGTCCGCATGGGGCACCGGGTCCCAGCGGTACTGGCCCAGGCTGATCACGTCATCAACGATGTTGGGCGCGCTCTTCCAGAAGGGCACATCAATCTTGGTGAAGCGGGTGGTGTGCTTGACCGAGGGGCGGATGCGGTAGCACCAGGTACGCTCGTTCTGGCCGCGGGGAGCGGTGAAGGCGGTGCCGGAAAGCTGCTCTGCATAAAGGCCGTAATTACATTTCTGCGGCGAATTCTGCCCCTGTGGCAGGGCGCCGGGCAGGGCCTCCGTCTCGAAGTCATTGCCGAAGCCGGGCATGTAGCCTTCGACCGTGCCGTTGACCGTGGCGGCGCGAACCATGCCTGTGGGCAGGGCGTGCGTTGTCATGATGTCCTCCTCTTGCCGGCTCCCCCGGCCGTTGCCTGTGATAATAGTTGCAAATGCAACCAAGTCAAGAGAGGATGACAGGCAAGGGCGCTCGTGGCAGTTTGCGCGCCCGAAGCAGCCCATGAAGCGGCAATACGGGCGGGGGACGGGGTGAAGATGACAGGTCCGGCAGATGGATTCGATCTGGAGGCGTTTCTGCCTTATCTGCTCAATCAGGCGGCAGAGGCGACCAGCCGGTCCTTTCAGGCGGTCTACCGGGACGACTTCGGCCTGACACGGACCCAGTGGCGGGTGATGGCCAATCTCGGCAAGTTCGGCTCCATGACGGCGCGGGATATCTGCGCCATTTCCCACATCGAGAAAACAAAGGTCAGCCGCGCCGTCGCGGGGCTGGAGGCGGGCGGCCACCTGCAGCGGCAGACGGCGCCGCAGGACCGGCGGGCGGAAATCCTGTCACTGACGCCCAAGGGCCGGGACGTGTTCCTCCGGCTGGGGGAGCGGGCGATGGCCTATGACCGGGACCTGCGCGCAGGCCTTGGGCCGGACATCTCGGCTGCTCTTGAGGAGTTCCTGCGCCGGCTTATCCGCGAGGGGCGGGATATGCCGCCGGATGAAGATGCGGATTCGGGTGCTTGAGATCGTTTAATCCGCAGATTTGACAATGCAAAACGCTCTGCTGACCACCCGGATTTCATCTGGTCAGACCACGGGTGGCGAAATTTTGGGCGGCATGCGGGAGGTCAGGGATCAGATGGGCGCAGTGGATTGATGCCTTGATGGCCGGCAAAACCCTTCCGCCGTCATCCCGGCCAAGCGCAGCGCGAGCCGGGATCGGTGAACTGGAGTCTTATATAATTCAACAGGTTATGGTTGATGGGCCCTGGCTCTCCGGTCCCGGATCTTCGCTTCGCTGCGTCCGGGAGGACGATGGAGAGGGGAGGTGATGGGCGCGGAGCAGACTGCAATGTGCTGGTCAGCATGATCCGTCGTGATCAGATTAAGTATCTGAATATAAATGCAAAATACGCCTTGCCCGCTTCTGTTGCGCTTCCGTGCTGAAACGGCAAGCAGTGTAAAAACCTGCTTGCCTGCTGTGCATCCCCGCGTCACTCTGCTTTCACAAACTGGGAAAACCAGAGGGGAACAGCATGCGTCGTCTGATGGGTTTTGCGATGGGTCTGGCGCTGTCGGCGTCTTCGGCTCTCGCTGCAACGGATGTGAAATTCACGCTCGACTGGAAGTTCGAGGGCCCGGCGGCTCCGTTCTTCATTGCACTGGACAAGGGTTATTTCGCCGAGGAAGGGCTCAATGTCACCATCGACACGGGCGCAGGCTCGCGCGAGTCGATCCCGCGTGTGGCAACGGGCGCCTATGAATTCGGCTTCGGCGATATCAACGCCCTGATCAAGCTGCTGGACGAGCAGCCGGACCTGAAGGCCAAGGCCGTGCTGATGGCCTATGAGCGGCCGCCCTTTGCCATCATCGGCCGCAAGAGCCTTGGTGTTACGGAAGACCCGAAGTCGCTGGAAGGCAAGAAGCTGGGTGCGCCGCCGCCGGACGCAGCCTTCGGCCAGTGGCCGGCTTTTGCGGAAGTGGCTGGCCTCGACACCTCCAAGATCACCATCGAGAATGTCGGCTTCCCGGTGCGCGAGCCGATGCTGGCGCAGGGGCAGGTGGATGCCATCTTCGGCTTCTCCTTCTCTTCCGTGCTGAACCTCAAGGCGCAAGGCATTGCTGACGACGAGATCGTCACCATCCTGATGGCCGAGAACGGCCTCGATCTTTATGGCAACGTGGTGATGGTGAACACGGACTTCGCCGCAGCCAACCCGGAAGCGGTGAAGGGCTTCGTCAAGGCGCTGACCAAGGGCTATCTCGACGCCATCGCCGATCCGGAAGCGGCCATCCCCTATGTGATGAAGCGCAACGAGGTGCTGGATGCCGCCGTGGAGACCGAGCGTCTCAAGATGGCTGTCGAGCAGGCCATTGCCACCCCGGCGGTCAAGGCCAACGGCTTCGGCGGTGTGGATATGGCCAAGCTGACCAAGAGCATGGACTATCTCAAGGCTTCCATGGGCGTGAGCGACACGCCGCCGGCCGCTGAAAAGGTCTTCGATCCGTCCTACCTGCCGTCCGCAGAAGAGCGGGCCGTCAAGTAAGCCAGACTTTGCGCCCTCCCGGCTGGCCTGCCGCCCGCCGGGAGGGTGTCTGCATCATGCGGAATGATCTTTTGGGGGCGCGGGTGACCGGTTTTGTAGAATTGCGGGATATCCGCCTCACCTATGGCGGCGGAGACACGGGCACGCTGGCGCTGGACGGGCTGACCATGTCGGTGAAGAAGGGCGAGTTTGCCGCCGTTGTCGGGCCGTCAGGCTGCGGCAAGTCCACGCTGATGAAGCTTGCCACCGGCCTGATGCGCCCCAATGCGGGCACCGTGGAAGTGGCGGGCAAGGAAGTCAGCGGCCCGGTGAGTGTGGCCGGAATGGCCTTCCAAAACCCCTCCATGCTGCCCTGGCGCACCACCCTCGACAATGTGATGCTGCCGCTGGAGATCGTTCAGCCGCACCGCGCCCGCCTGCGCAAGGAAAAGGCCGCCTATGTGGCCAAGGCCGAGGCGCTGCTGTCGCTCGTCGGCCTCAAGGGGTTCGGCGCCAAGTTTCCCTGGCAGCTTTCGGGTGGCATGCAGCAGCGTGCCAATTTGTGCCGCGCGCTGGTGCATGATCCGGCCCTGCTGATGCTGGACGAGCCCTTCGGCGCGCTAGATGCCTTCACCCGTGAAGAGCTGTGGCAGGTGATGCGGGATCTGCATGCGGAAAAGGGCTTCACCACCATTCTCGTCACCCATGACCTGCGCGAAGCCGTCTATCTGGCGGACAGGATATTCGTCATGAGCGCAAGGCCGGGCCGGGTGATCGTGGAACGCGAGGTGACCTTCCCGCGCCCGCGGCCCATCGATCTGACCTATGAGGCCGGGTTCAACGACATCGTGCACGAGCTGCGCGGTTATATTGCAGAGGCGAGGGCGGCAGCATGAGCGAGCGTTGGATCAAGGCGGCCCCCTGGCTGTGGACCATCGGGCTCTTTCTCATCTGGCAGGCGGCCTGCAGCATCCTGAAGCTGCCGGTCTATATCCTGCCTGCACCCACGGATATTTATGCGGCCACGGTGAAGTTCTGGCCCGCCATCTGGAAGAACTCGCTGCAGACTCTGTTCACCACCGTGCTCGGCTTTGCGCTGGCAGTCGGCGGCGGGCTGCTGCTCGGTCTTGCCATTGGCTGGAGCCGGGCGATCTATGCCGGGCTCTATCCGCTGATGATCGGCTTCAACTCCGTGCCCAAGGTGGCGGTTGTGCCCATTCTGGTGATCTGGTTCGGCATCGGCACGGTCCCCGCAGTGCTGACAGCCTTCCTCATTGCCTTCTTCCCCATCGTGGTGAATGTGGCCACCGGCCTTGCGACCATCGAACCGGAGATGGAAGACGTGCTCCGGGCGCTGGGCGCGCGCAAGATGGACATCATGCTGAAGGTCGGCATTCCGCGCTCGATGCCGTATTTCTTCGGCTCGCTGAAGGTGGCCATCACGCTGGCTTTCGTCGGCTCGGTCATCTCAGAGACGGTGGCTGCCAACTCCGGCCTTGGCCACATGATGCTGGCGGCTCAGTCGCAGTTCAACGTGCCGCTGGTGTGGGCGGGGCTGATGGCGCTCGCCGTGCTTGGCATCGTCATGTATGCCATCATGGCCTGGCTGGAAATGCGCATGACCGGCTGGGCGCACCGGTCCGGTTCGGCGAGGGCCTGATACCATCTCCCGATGAGCCTGGCTTGCCGGGGGCAGGCAAGCCCGAGCGGTGTCCGGGCAATTTCAAGGCGTGAGGCATCACCATCTCAGAGCCTTGGGGCAGTCCGTTTTGTCATCGGAAAATGCCGTTCAAAGAATTGTGCGCTGCACGCCTGCGGACGGTGAATTCCGGGCGTTTTCCGTTGCTGCGGCATTCGGTCAATCTTGATCCAGCTGCGCATTAAGGCTTGACGCATCAAGGCATTACTGTGACGTTTCCGTGCTGTCACATTTGGCGCGGCTGGAGTTTCATGAAACTGTCATAAAAGAGAATCCGAACTGACATGCTGATGCTCTAAGGCGCATGTCTGAAACCTTCGCGGTGATCAGCGAAGGGCGGCGGCAGGGCCGGGTGGGAGGGGCAGTATGGGCTGCCCGTCTTCCGGCCGTCACAGGTGCAGGGCGAAGGGCCTGGCACTTGCCGCAGGAGCAAGCGGGTTCCCCGGCCAAAGGCCAAGAGGGCGACTGGTTGACACCGGCGGGCGCCGTCCGCCGGAACAGTGAGGAGAAGCGAATGAGCATGAAAAAGACACTCGCTGCAGCGGTGAGCCTTGCGGCTCTCATGCAGACCACTGCGGTGAACGCGCAGTCGATGGAAGAACTCATCGAAGGTGCCAAGAAGGAAGGCATGCTGACCACGATCGCTCTCCCGCATGACTGGTGCGGCTATGGCGACATCATCGCATCCTTCAAGGAAAAGTACCCCTTCCTGACCGTCAACGAGCTGAACCCGGATGCCGGTTCCGCCGATGAGCTGGAAGCCATCCGCGCCAACAAGGGCAACACCGGCCCGCAGGCTCCGGACGTCATCGACGTTGGTCTTTCCTTTGGTCCGCAGGCCAAGGGCGAAGGCCTGATCCAGCCGTACAAGGTTTCCGTCTGGGATCAGATCTCCGACGACGTCAAGGATGCCGACGGCTACTACTACGGCGCCTATTATGGCGTGATGTCCTTCATCGTGAACAAGGACCTCGTCACCAACACCCCGGCCGAATGGGATGACCTGCTGAAGCCGGAATATGCCGGTCAGGTGGCCCTTGCCGGTGATCCGCGCGCGTCCAACCAGGCGATCCTCGGCGTTCTGTCCGCCGGCATGGCCCAGGGCGCTGCTGCTGGTACGGCTTCCGGTGAAGCTGGCCTCGAATTCTTCAAGAAGCTGAATGATGCCGGCAACTTTGTTCCGGTCATCGGCAAGGCCGGTACGCTGGCTCAGGGCACCACGCCGATCATGGTGATGTGGGACTACAACGCCCTGACCGCCCGTGACACCCTGAAGGGCAACCCGCCGGTGGAAGTCGTCGTGCCGACCAAGGGCACGCTGGCTGGCGTCTACGTTCAGGCCATCAGCGCCTACGCCCCCCATCCGAACGCTGCCAAGCTGTGGATGGAGCACATCTTCTCCGACGAAGGCCAGAACGGCTACGTGAAGGGCTACTGCCACACCGCCCGCTTCAACCAGATGGTTGCTGACGGCAAGATCCCGCAGGACCTGCTGGACGCCCTGCCGCCGGCCGGCCCCTATGAGAAGGCCTACTTCCCGACCATCGAAGAGCAGAACGCCAACAAGGAAGCTGTTGTTGGCGGCTGGGACAAGGTCGTTGGCGCCAACGTTCAGTAAGAACGTCTGACGCATGAGACTGTCCGGTTCCGGCCCTTTGGCCGGGACCGGTGCTCTGCATTCCGAGTCAGCTGCCTGCGCGTGGCTGGCATGCGTTTCACAAGGCGCCTTGGGGGCTCAGCCTTATGACGAAACCGGCAAGGGCAAGCGCGTTCCGATTGAACCTCAATTGGCTCGGCCTTGCTCCCTTCACGCTTTTTGCGTTCCTTTTCCTGATCCTGCCTGCCCTGCAGATCGTGGTGGGGGCGTTCCAGACGCCCGATGGCAGCTTCACCCTCGAAAACATCCGCGGCCTGAACACGGACTCGATCAAGTCCTCCTACTGGGTGTCGATCCAGCTCAGTTTGGTGACGTCACTTCTGGGATGCCTGATCGGCTTTGGCATGGCATCGGCGGTCATCCTCGGCGGATTGCCGGCACGGGTGCGGTCGGCGCTGATGACCTTTTCCGGCGTTGCCTCGAATTTCGCCGGCGTGCCGCTGGCCTTTGCCTTTCTCGCCACACTTGGTCCGGTTGGTCTTGTCACCATTTGGCTGCGCAACGAATTCGGGATCAATCTCCGGGCGATGGGCTTCAACCTCCTGTCCTTCTGGGGGCTGGTGGTCGTCTATCTGTTCTTCCAGATCCCGCTGATGATCCTGATGATCGCGCCTGCGCTGGACGGCCTGAAGCGCGAGTGGAAGGAAGCGGCCTCGATCCTGGGCGCGACCTCCGCGCAATACTGGCGCATGGTGGCCATTCCGATCCTGTTCCCGTCCTTCCTCGGCACGTTTGCGCTGCTCTTCGCCAATTCCTTCGGCGCCATTGCAACGGCCTTCGCGCTGGCCGGGCCGCAGTTCAACATCGTGCCGATCAAGCTGTTTGCGCAGATCCGCGGCGATGTGCTCGGCAATCCGCATCTGGGCTATGCGCTGGCCTTCGGCATGATCGTCATCACCGGCGTTGCCAACGGGATCTACATCTGGCTGCGGGTGCGCAGTGAAAGGTGGCTCAAGTGAACCGTCTTCTTGCCTGGGGCACGCTCATCCTCGGCTGCATCTTCTTCGCCCTGCCGCTGATCGGCATGACGGAATTCAGCCTGCGGATGCGGCGCGATGCCTATTCCTTCGATGCCTATGTGGCGGTTCTGGCCGACAGCCGCTTTCAGGACACCTTCATCTACTCGGTGTCCATGGCGCTGGCGACGATCGTTGCCGGGGTCTTGCTGGTGGTGCCGACGGCCTTCTGGGTGCGGCTGAAGCTGCCCGCCGCCCGGCCGTGGGTGGAGTTCATCACCCTGCTGCCGCTGGTGATCCCGGCCATCATCGTGGTCTTCGGCTATATCCGGCTCTACAACACCTCGTCCTTCCTGCCGCTGACGGGCAGCATCTGGGGTACCAACATCCTGCTCATGTGCGGCTATGTGATGCTGGCGCTGCCCTATATGTACCGCGCGGTGGACACGGGGCTCAGAACCATCGACGTGGCGACGCTGACGGAAGCAGCCATGAGCCTTGGTGCCGGATGGACGACGATCCTGTTCCGGGTGATCCTGCCCAACGTGCTGATCTCGGTGCTTTCGGGGGCTTTCCTGACCTTTGCCATCGTCATCGGCGAATTCACCATGGCAGCGCTTCTGAACCGTCCGGCCTTCGGACCCTTCATGGCAAGCCTTGGCGTCAACCGTGCCTATGAGCCGGCGGCGCTGGCGGTGATCGCCTTTGCCATCACATGGGGCTGCATGGCGCTGATCCAGCTGGCCGCCCGCTTCTCCAAACATCTACAGGCTCGACGCTGATGGCTTTTCTCGAACTCAAGAACCTGCAGAAGTCCTTCGGGCTCAACACCGTCGTGAAGGATTTCTCCCTGTCCGTAGGCGCGGGGGAATTCATCTCGCTGCTGGGGCCTTCGGGCTGCGGCAAGACGACGGTGCTGCGCATGGTCGCCGGCTTTGAAACGCCGACCACCGGCGTCATCGAGATCGGCGGGCAGAACGTCACCTACGCCAAGCCGAACGCCCGCAACATCGGCATGGTGTTTCAGGCCTATGCCCTGTTCCCCAACATGACGGTGGCTCAGAACGTTGCCTTTGGCCTCAAGATCAAGCGCGTGTCCAGGGCCGAAACCGATGCCCGTGTAGCGGAGATGCTGAAGCTGATCGGCCTGCCGGATCTGGGCGGGCGTTACCCGTTCCAGCTGTCGGGCGGCCAGCAGCAGCGCGTGGCCTTGGCCCGTGCGCTGGCGCCGCGTCCCAATGTGCTGCTGCTGGATGAGCCGCTGTCGGCGCTCGATGCCAAGATCCGCGTCAGCCTGCGCAACGAGATCCGCGAGATCCAGAAGGAACTGGGCATCACGACCATCTTCGTGACCCACGATCAGGAAGAGGCGCTGTCCATGTCCGACCGCATCGTCGTCATGTATGGCGGTGTGGCCGAGCAGGTGGGCAATCCCTTCGAGATCTACAGCCGTCCCAGGACGCAGTTCGTCGCCAATTTCGTCGGCACGCTCAACACGTTCGAGGCAAAGGCCGTGGATGGGGAGAAAGGCATCGTCAGCCTTGCCGGGCGTCAGATCACGCTGACGGAGGGCGGCCTTGCTGCGCGCAAGGATGAGGCGCTTTCCGTGGCGCTGCGGCCGGAGGCGCTGCATCTGGGCCGTGGCAATGACGATGACGTTCTTCTGCCCGCCGAGGTCGAGGATGTGCATTTCATGGGAGCCATCATCCGCCTGAAGCTGGATGTGGCGGGCACGAAAGTGTCGCTCGACACCTTCAACCGCAGCGATGCACCGCCCCCGTCTGCAGGCTCCACAGTCGAAATCGGCTTCGCCCCGCGCGACCTGATCGTGCTGCAGGGCTGACGGAAATTGACCTGGGGCTGCCTTATGGCTGCCCCAGGTGCTCTTGGCGTGCTGGTGATCAGGCGCGGGCAAAGGCCAGCAGATCCGGGTTGATCACCTCGGGATGGGTCGCGAAGGGGGCATGCGAGAGGCCCGGATAGGTCTTCAGCGTGCCGTTCTTCAGAAGCTTGATGGCCTTGTGCGCGGAGTTCGAGATCGGGACGATCTGGTCATCCTCGCCATGCATCAACAGGACCGGGATGGTGAGGGCCTTCAGGTCCTCAGTGAAATCGGTTTCCGAGAAGGCCTTGATGCAATCGTAATGGGCCTTGGCACCGCCCATCATACCCTGTCTCCACCAGTTCTGGATCTGGCCCTGGCTGACCTTGGCGCCCTCCCGGTTGAAGCCGAAGAACGGACCGCTCGGAATGTCGAGGAAGAACTGGGCCCGGTTGGCGACGAGGGCCGCGCGGAAGCCGTCGAAGACCTCGAGCGGAATGCCGTCGGGATTGGCTTCCGACCTGACCATCACCGGCGGAACCGCGCCGATCAGGACAGCCTTTGCGATGCGGCCCTTTTCGGCACGGGCGGCGTAGCGCGCCACTTCGCCACCGCCGGTCGAATGGCCGATATGGATCGCGTTCTTCAGGTTCAGGGCGCGAGCGAGTTCGGCCACGTCATTGGCGTAGGTGTCCATGTCATTGCCGGTGTCCGTCTGATCCGAACGTCCGTGGCCACGCCGGTCGTGGGCAATGACGCGGTATCCCTGCTCCAGGAAATACAGCATCTGATTGTCCCAGTCGTCGCCGGACAGCGGCCAGCCGTGATGGAAGACAACCGGCTGGGCGTCCTTGGGGCCCCAGTCCTTGTAGAAGATGTTGGTTCCGTCCTGCGTCTTGATCGTAGCCATGGTGATTTCTCCTTGCGCTTGGGCGCTCGTGGCCCGGTTCAGTATGAGAAGGGCGGCGGCGGCCGCCCCGGTGGAAAGAAGAGTTCGCCGTGTGAGGTCGAAGGTCATTGCGATCCCTTTCTGTTTGGCATGGACAAGCTACGCCGTAGCCCGTACGAAAGGGCGTGGCGGAAAAGACAATAACCGGGGTAAAACGGACAATGATGCAGGCGCCAGCACTCGTGGCCGAGATCGGCCTTCTGATCTATCCGGACTGTCAGCTTGCAGCGGTCTACGGGCTGACGGACCTGTTCCGTATTGCGGGCGAGTGGACCGGAGAACCGCCGCGCGCCATCCGTGTCTCGCATTGGCAGGCAAGTGAGGCAGGTGTGGAGCCTGTTTGGGACAGCCATCCCGGCGGGCCGCACCGGTTGAGCCACGTCATTGCCCCGCCGAGCCTGATCATGCCGGACCGCATGGCGCCGATGCCAGCGGCTGCGCACTGGATGAAGGATCAGCACAGGTCCGGGACCACGCTCTGCTCAGTCTGTGCCGGTGCATTCGTGCTGGCTGAGACCGGGCTGATTGACGGCCGCCGTGCCACGACGCATTGGGCCTTCGCACAGCAGCTGGCGCAACGGTTTCCCAAGGTGCATCTGGCCGACGAGAAGATGGTGGTCGACGAAGGGGACATCATGACGGCCGGCGGCATCCTGGCCTGGGCCGATCTGGGGCTGACGCTGGTGGGGCGGCTGCTGGGGCCGGCAACCATGCTGGCCACGGCGCGCTTTCTGCTGATCGAGCCGCCGCGCCAAAGCCAGCGCCCGTTTGCGCAGTTCATTCCGCGGCTGGACCATGGCGACGATGTGATCCGGCAATGCCAGCACCGGATCCATGCCGAGGCAGCCAGCCTGCAGGGCGTTACCGGTCTTGCCGCTGCCGCAGGCATGACCGCACGGACCTTTCTGCGCCGCTTTAGCGCGGCCACAGGGCTGACACCCGTCGAATATCTGCAGCAGGTCCGTATCGCCAAGGCCCGGGAGGCGCTGGAGCGCACATTGACCCCGGTCGACCGGATTGCGTGGGATGTCGGCTATTCTGACCCGGCAGCCTTTCGCAAGCTGTTCCAGAAACTGACAGGCCTGCCACCTGCCGCTTATCGCCAGCAGTTCGGCATCACCTCAGAGGGAGCCCAGGAAGGGCGCCAGAGTGAGATCTCAGCCCTTTGAAATCATCCAGTTGAGAATGAGGCGCCAGTCGGTCATGCGGATCGGGGTGCCGTGGGTGCCGGTCTCGAACAGGGTGAAGCGGACCGGGTAGCCGGGGGCCCTGGCGCGGAACTGCTCGAAGAACTGCACCTGTTCTTCCCAGTTGTAGACCTTGTCCCAGCTGCCGTGGCCCATGTAGATGGGCACGCGCAGGGCCGGATCCTTCAGGGTGCGGCTGGCGAAAATGCCCTCGTCCTTGGGGGAGCCGAAGAACAGCAGGCCTGAGAGCTTGCGCGCGGTGGCCGGGGATTTGGCGAAATTCCAGCACAGGATGCCGCCCATGGAGCCGCAGGCAACGAAGATCTTTGCGCCCGGCGAGTTGGCGGCATAGGCATCGATGATGGCTTCCACGTCCTTCGTGCCTTCAGCGCCGAAATTGGTGAAGTCCGGGGTGATGTAGACACCGCCGTTGCGCGACATCAGGTTCTTGATGCGGTTGAAGTTGCCGCCGAAGGTGACGTCATTCATGCCCTGAAAGCGGTTGCCGCCCTGACCGTGAACATAGATCACCACATAGGCTGCACCGCCCTTGGTCTTGCCGGCCGCCATGTATTTCACTGTCCGGCCGTTGGCCTTCAGCTCCAGATCTTCCTGGCTTCCACGCGGATGGTAGGAGACATAGTTGCCCCAGACCTCGCGCTCCGGCTCCTTGTCCCGCTGGTGAATGTCACGGGCCTTGTCATAGGCGACCACTTCAAAATCGCCATCATGGTAGCTGTTGAGCAGGCCCGGATAGGCGAAAAGGTCATCCTTGTAGGGGGCCAGGGACCGGGCGGCCGCGGGGGCAAGGGAAAGGCTTGTGGCCACAAGAAGGGCACTCAGTCCGGCAAGGAAGCGGGAAGGTCTTGCGGTCATTGCGGCATCCGGTTGAAATCGGTGCTGTATCCGCCACCCGCCTCACGAAGTTGCGCAGAGGGGCCGGACATGCAGCTCATGGTGCCAAGAGATAACGGCGGGGGAGGGGCCTGACAAACGATAAATGGCACTTTTGAACACGCAGTCCCCTGGCCAAGGAACACCTGTGAATTTGTTCTGCCTCTTCCAGAGTGGCTGATTGATTCTCGTTCGCTTCCGCGATTTTTGCTTGGCTCTGTCATGATGATGGCGCCCGTAGACTGCCAATACTGTGGAATTAAGTAGGTATTAATGACAGGAAATCGCATTTTGCGGGCCGGTTATGAATTTGTTAACCATGGAGTATTGTAATCACTCCCGGGAGAGGCAGTCAGCAAAGCGCCACCTGCCGCAGATCCAGGAGAGACCAGATGCCCGTTATTTCCTTCGCAAATGCCAAAGGTGGGGCCGGCAAGACGACAGCGGCATTGCTGCTGGCAACGGAAATTGCCGAAAGGGGGATGACCGTCACCATTTTTGACGCGGACCCACAGCGCTGGATCTCTACCTGGTCGGACCTGCCGGGCCGTCCGGCGAATATTTCAGTCCAGAGCCAGCTGACGCCTGCCACCATCACGGAACAGATCATTGAGGCATCTGCCGTCAGTGATTACGTGATCGTTGATCTGGAGGGGACGGAGAATCTGCTCGTCGCCAACGCCCTTTCCGTGTCCGATCTGGTGGTGGTGCCGATCCAGGGCTCGTCCATGGATGCAAGGGGTGGGGCAAAGATCCTGCGTCTCATCACCAAGCTGGAAGAAATCGTCCGTCACGAAATCCGCCATTGCGTCGTGCTGACACGCACCAATGCCGCCGTGACAACGCGCGCGCTCAAGGCGGTGCAGGATCATCTCGCCGTCAGCGGCATCGATGTGCTGATGACCGCGATTGTGGAGCGTGCTGCCTATCGCGACATGTTCGAATTCGGCGGCAGCCTGGCAACGCTTGATCCCAAGCTGGTGACCAATCTCGACAAGGCGCGGGACAATGCTGCCCTGTTTGCAGCTGAGGTGCTGGAACGCATCCAGGCGCGCCAGCAGCGCCGCTGGTACGACTGGTTCCGCAAGGCATCCTGACCGTTTCCCGATTGCAACGCGACGCCCGGCTGGAACAGCCGGGCCGCTCCGCATATTGGATGCCCTTTGACCGGGATGGCAGAAACCTCATGCCATGCGGCGCGCCACGATGAAGTGGCAGGGCGGACTGACCGGAAAATCGCCTGTTTCCAGGATTGCAAATCCATGTGCCCTGACCCGGTCCTCAAGGTCTTTCCGGGACAGAAAAAGCACATGCGGGGCCTTGCCGGCGAGCTTCATCAGGCCCAGCACCGGCCGGAGCAGACGGTAGGGTGAATCGGACAGACAGACGGTTTTGGAGATGAACAGCCCGCCAGGACGGACCCGCCGGGCAAGCGCTGCCAGAGCTGCATCGAGATTGCGCGACAGGTGCAGGATGTTGAAGGCCATGACTGCATCGAAGGGCCCCTCCGGCAGGCTTTCATCATCGAGTGCGGCAACCTCGAATGTGACGTTGACCGGCGCATCTGGCTCCAGAAGCTTTCGTCTTGCGATCTCGATCATCGCGGCGGAGATATCCGTGCCCAGAATGTGAGCCGTTGATCCCGCAAGGCGCAAGGCGGTCGTTCCGGTGCCGCAGCCAGCTTCCAGAACATCGGAATGAGGCGGCAGGAAACTGCGCGTTCTTTCGAGAGTGTATTCGTAGGACTTTATGTCCTTGATGGGGGAGCGCGCATATTTCTCAGCCGCCCTGTCCCAGAACTTCGCGTCACTGTTCATCTGCTGTCCCTGCGTCTTCGCCGAACTCCTTGGTAGATCCATGCGGGAAAATTTGAAATTGCGGATTCATGTAATCATGATATGCAAAAATGCATGAATTGGCCAAAGCTCGCCTTTGACTGGAACCATGCCCGTGCGCTGGCCGCGGTGGCGGATCTTGGCTCCCTTTCGGCTGCGGGCAAGGCGCTCGGACTTACCCAGCCGACTGTCGGCCGTCAGATTGCCGCCTTGGAGCAGGAGCTTGGCCTTGTTCTGGTGGAGCGGACGGGGCGCACGCTCGTCCTGACGGAAACGGGCAGGCAGCTCGTGGAAGCGGCCCGGTCAATGGCGGAAGCGGGCCTGCGGCTCAGTCTCGTGGCCTCAGGTCAGGCGCAGGCCGTGGCCGGGCCGGTCAGCATTTCGGCTTCTGACATGTTTGCGCATTATTTGCTGCCACCGGTCCTGCGCCATCTGCATGCCATTGCGCCCGGCCTGGAAATCGAGCTGATCTGCTCCAACGAAATCAGCGATCTGAAGCGGCGTGAGGCAGATATCGCCGTTCGTCATGTCCGGCCGGAGGGGGGAGACCTGATTGGGCGCCTGTTACGGCACACGGACGCCCATCTGTATGCCGCACGCAGCTTTCTTGATCAGGCCGGACGTCCTGAAACGGCCGCTGATCTGACCGGTCAGCCCTTCGTCGCTTTCGGCAACAAGGCTGAAATGATCAGATATCTGAAGATGTTTGGCATCCAGGCGGCTGAACGGGACCTTCGTTTCAGTTCGGCCAGCGGCACGGCCGCCTGGGAAGCGGTGCGGCATGGGTTCGGCTACGGCTTCATGGCCGTTGACTTCATTCCTTTCGCTCCGGAGGTCGAGGTGGTGCTGCCCGGGGAAATCAGCATCAGCTTTCCGGTCTGGCTGGTCACGCACCGGGAGCTCCACACCAGCCCGCGCATCCGGCTCGTGTTCGACGTCCTGGCAAAGGCACTGTCAGCCCAGCCAGAGCTGCGCTGACAGCTCCCTCAAGCCCCTCCCTGCCAGACCTTGATGGCCTCCAGCGGATAAAGCAGCATGATCACGTTGAGGGTCAGGTTGTCGCGGATGACCCAGAGGGCGATCAGCTCGAAGGCGATGGCGACGGCAACCGTGACCCAAACCGGCATGCGGGCAGCGAACCAGAAGCCGGCGAGCATCCAGAGGATATCGGCGATCGAATTCAGCACGCTGTCGCCGGTGTAGCCCACGGCGATGGTGGCCTCGCGGTAGCGGTCGATGACCCAGGGGCTGTTCTCGACGATCTCCCAGGCCGCTTCGATGACGATGGCGAGCAGCGCCTTTTCGCCCAGCGGGCGGGCGGGCATCACGAGCCAGGCCAGTCCAAAGAACAGGAAGCCGTGGATGATGTGCGAAGGGGTGTACCAGTCGGCAATATGCTGGGAGGAGCCGGAGACATCGCTCGCCGGGGTCCAGAACTTGACGTAGCCGCATTCGCAGATGGGAATGCGGCCCATGGCGAGCAGGATTGCGGCGGTGGCGGCCAGAAGAACGAGGCCGGTGATGAAGGAAGCACGTGCGGACAAATGGGTCTCCTGTTGAAACTGCCCATATCATCCTTAGCCGCAGGCGCTTGCGCTGGCCAGAGGCGCTGCGTGACGGCTCGGGGCAGGGGGCCCGGGAAGCGGCGGGAAAGCCCTATTCTGTGCTGGCATTCTGGCGCTGCTGGCTCTATGACCTTGCGCCAATGACAGACCCTGCCGGCTGAAGTCTGCGGCCTGGCGCGCCCGCGCTGCCTTGCCCGCCTACGCTTCGCCTGTGCCCCGCCTCTCGCCAAGGAGCCGACCATGACCGCCCCCTATCTGACCCGCCGTACCTTTGCGATCATCTCGCATCCGGACGCCGGCAAGACGACGCTGACGGAAAAGCTGCTGCTTTCGGGCGGCGCTATCCGGGCTGCCGGTCAGGTGCGTGCCCGCGGCGAGCGGCGCCGCGCCCGGTCGGACTGGATGAAAATCGAGCAGGAGCGCGGCATCTCGGTGTCCTCCTCTGTGATGACCTTCGAGCGCGGCGGCATCATCTACAATCTTCTCGACACGCCGGGCCACGAGGACTTCTCGGAAGACACCTACCGCACGCTGACGGCGGTGGATGCGGCCATCATGGTGATCGACGCGGCGAAGGGCATCGAAACCCAGACGCGCAAGCTGTTCGAGGTCTGCCGCCTGCGCGACATTCCGATCATCACCTTCGTCAACAAGATCGACCGTGAAGGCCGCCACGCGCTGGAGATCCTCGACGAGGTGCAGGAGGCGCTGGCGCTGGACGTGTCACCGATGACCTGGCCGGTGGGCATGGGCTCGGATTTCTTCGGCATTTATGACTGGCATCGCAAGACGTTCCAGACTTCGTCCGGCGAACGCGGCGGTGCCTATGCCCGTACGCTGGAGGTCTCCGGTCTGGAAGATCCGGTGCTGACGGACTGGGTGTTTGACCGCATCATGGGCGAATTGACGGAAAATGTGGAACTGGGCGCGGAAGGCTACACTCCGTTCGACCGGGAGAGCTTCCTTGAGGGGCATCTGACGCCGGTGTTCTTCGGCTCGGCCCTGCGCGACTACGGCATCAACGATCTGCTGGATTTCATTGCCGAATATGCACCAGCACCCCACTCGCAGGCGGCAACGGGCGGGCGGACGATCAGCCCGGACGAGCCGGATGTGACCGGTTTCGTCTTCAAGGTGCAGGCCAACATGGACCCCAAGCACCGCGACCGCATCGCCTTCGTGCGCCTGTGCTCTGGCACCTTCAAGCGCGGCATGCGGCTGAAGCATGTGCGCGCGGGCAAGAGCATTGCCGTTTCGGCGCCGATCCTGTTCTTCGCCGAAGAGCGCGAAATTGCCGATGAGGCCTATCCCGGCGACGTGATCGGCGTGCCGAACCACGGCCAGCTGCGCGTGGGCGATACGCTGACGGAGGGCGAGGAAATCCACGTCACCGGCCTGCCGGCCTTCGCGCCGGAGGTGCTGCGCCGCGTGCGCCTGTCCGACACCATGCGCGTCAAGCAGATGCGGCAGGGCCTTTCGGATCTGGCAGAAGAGGGACTGGTGCAGATCTTCAAGCCCGACCTTGGCTCCAACTGGATCGTCGGCGTCGTCGGCATGCTGCAGCTCGACGTGGTGGTGGACCGCCTGAAGAACGAATACAGCACCGAAATCGGCTTCGAGACCGTGCCCTACACGACGGCGCGCTGGATCGAGTGCAATGATCCGGTCAAGTTGCAGAAATTCATCGAGGCCAACCGCATGAGCGTCGCCCTCGACCGTGACGACAAGCCGGTCTTCCTGTTCAAAAGCGGCTGGGAAGTCAATTACGTAGGGGAAAAGAATCCCGATATCGGTTTCCGCGAGACCCGCGAGATTGTGCACAGTGCCTGATTGTTGATCCGTTTGCCGGAACGATTGAATGGCATGGAGAAACTGGCTGCCTCCTAGTTGTTTTGACAGGGCTCTGTCTGAATGACTTGAGAGGCTAAGATTGTCGTAACATCTATCCCGCATCATCCCACATGGTTTGGTACGTTCACCACATGCGACAAAGAGGGATTGCGGGATGCGTGTTTCAGGGAAGCTGCTGAGTATTTTCTCCGCAATGGCTGCCGTCGTTGTTGTGACGGGCGTGTTGACCTTTGTTCAAAGTACAAGACTGGCAGACGCGGGGCTCCATGTCGGCGAGAAGTTGGCGCCGCTCGCTGACGCTGCGATGGAAATCAAGCTGACGGCCACCCGCGCCCATCTGGTCTTCGAAGAAATCATGACCGGGGACGAGGGCGAGGACATCAACGAAGTCTGGGACCTGCTGAAGGAAGCGCGCTTCTTCGCCGGGGCCATCCTGAATGGCGGCACCAATGATGAGGGCAGGTTCTTTCCCACGGAATCGGCGGAAGTGCGCCGGGTGATGCAGGGTGTTCTGAAAGAACTCGATACCTTTGAGGGTGTCGCCCGCGAGCGTTACAGGAATGTGGGCACCGACATAGCCGGCAGCACGGCTGACGAAACGTTTGACAAGGCGTTCGACATGCTGATCGCCGAGGCCGATGTGGCGGAAGAGCTGATCAAGGAAGAGATGGCCGAAGGCATTGCTGGTCTGCGTGCCACCGCCAGCGTTGTGGCGCTGGTGCAGATGATTTCGATTGGCGCGACCCTTGTTGCGGCCATTGGCGGCTGGCTGTTCCTGCGCTCGCGCATCGCGGTGCGGGCGGATGAACTGGCGGCAACCGCCGGTGCCCTGTCGCGAGGGGAGCTGTCCCACCGGCTGCCGGAATGGTCCAGTGCGGATGAATTGGGCGATCTGCGCGATGCTCTTGCCGGATTCCGCCAGTCGTTGATCGAGCAGAATGAGCTTGCCGAGACCGTGCGCAGGCGTGAGGACGAGGCGCAGGCCGAGAAGGCCGAACTCATGCGCCGCCTTGCCGAGGACTTCCGCGCCACGACCGGCAGCTATTTTGATGCTCTGCAGAATGCGGCGGTGGAACTCGGGCGTGATGTTTCGGCGATGGACGCGACCGCACGCCAGAGCAGCGGCATGGTGAGTGCCGCCGCCGACGCCGCGCTGCAGGCATCCGCCAATGTGGAAACGGTTGCCGCGGCCTCCGAGGAGCTTTCTGCCTCGATCGGTGAAATCACCCGGCAGGTGACGACCACGGCACAGGTGGTGGATGATGCCTCCCGTCAGGCAGAGGCCACGAACCAGAAGGTGACCAGCCTTGCGGTCGCGGCCGACAAGATCGGCCAGGTGGTAACGCTCATCCAGGAGATTGCCGCCCAGACCAACCTTCTGGCGCTCAATGCCACCATCGAGGCGGCGCGGGCCGGCGAGATGGGCAAGGGCTTTGCGGTCGTGGCATCCGAGGTGAAGCAGCTTGCCTCCCAGACGGCCAAGGCCACGGACGAGATCTCCAGCCAGATTTCGGCCATTCAGGCCTCGACGGATGACGCGGTGCTGGCGATCGAGAAGATCACCGAGATCATGCGTACCATTGATGAGCACGCCGAATCCGTCAGCCGCTCCGTCGAGCAGCAGGGGCAGGCGACAGCGGAAATTGCCTCCAACGCACAGGTCACCTCCGCCCGCACCTCCGAAGTTACCGGCAACATGGAGCAGATGCGCAGCGCGGTGGCGCAGACGAATGAGACTGCGGCCCGGCTCATGACTTCCTCGCATGCGGTGGGCAGCCAGACGGATGCCCTGCGCCGTGCGGTGGATGACTTCGTGCGCAGGCTTGCCGCCGCGTGATCTGCCTGCAGGCGGTGCAAGGCGGCTTTGACCTTGCCCGCTGCGGCTTGTATGAGTGCGGATGAACCGGCCGGGCGGCAGTGCAGAACTGCCGCCCGCCTGCATTGAAAGCGCCGCCATGTCCGATCCTGTCCTTGAAACGCTCTTCCTTCCCTTTCTGAACGGCACGCTGGACCTGCCCAAGGCGCGGGGCAGCATCCTGTTTCTGCGTGCCCGCGCGGGCGCGGACCTGAAGGAGCTGCCCGAGGGCGCGCTGGTGCCGGTGCAGAGCTTTGCGCCCGACCGGGATGCGCTGGCCGCAATGGGCCATACGGTGCTGCATCAGGCCGAGGGTGAGGGCTATCCGCTGGTGCTGGTGCTGCCGCCGCGCCAGAAGCAGGAAGCCCGTGCCCTGCTGGCCGATGCCGTGCGGCGGGCTGCTCCCGGGGGGCTGATCGTGGTCTGTGCGACGAACGCAGAAGGCGGCAAGGCGCTGGAGGGTGATCTCGAAAGCCTTGCCGGGCTCGACGGCAAGCTGTCCAAGGCCAAGTGCCGCGTTGCCTGGACCATCAAGGACGAGGCCCGCGTCAACGGCGCGCTGGTGGCCGAATGGGTGGAACTGGATGCGGTGCGCCCGATCCTTGACGGGCAGTTCGTCAGCCGTCCGGGCGTTTTCGCCTGGGACCATATCGATGCCGCTTCCGCGCTGCTGGCGGCCAATCTGCCGTCGAGCCTGTCCGGCGAAGGTGCGGATCTGGGCGCGGGCTTCGGCTATCTGTCCACCGAGGTTCTCAAGCGCTGTGCCAAGGTGACGGGGCTCGACCTTTACGAGGCCGAACAGCGGGCGCTGGATCTGGCGCGCGAGAATGTGACGCCACTGGCCACCGGCCGCCGTCTCGGCTTCCACTGGGTGGACGTGACCAAGGGGCTGAACAAGACCTATGACTTCATCGTCACCAATCCGCCCTTCCACCAGACCGGCAAGGCCGGGCGGACGGATATCGGCCAGGGCTTCGTCCGCGCGGCGGCGCGATCCCTGAAGCCGGGCGGGCATCTGTGGCTCGTCGCCAACCGGCATCTTCCCTACGAGGGCGTCATCAATGAAGTCTTTGCCGAGGCCATCATGGTGGCGGACGAGGGCGGCTACAAGGTGATCCACGCACGCAAGGCGCGCGGCCGATGAGACTGGTCAAGCTTCTCGCCAACCTCGGCTACGGCACCCGCAAGGAAGTGCAGATCGCCATTCGCAACGGCTGGGTGACCGACCGGGCCGGGCAGCGGCTCAAGGCCGATTCCAGGACCGCTCATGAGGACATCCTGTTTGATGATGAGCCTCTGGATCCGCCGCAGGGCATGATCCTGCTGCTCAACAAGCCGGTGGGCTACACCTGCTCGACCAAGGATCAGGGGCGCCTCGTCTATGACCTGCTGCCGGACCGGTTCCGCTACCGCAAGCCGGTGCTGTCCACCGTTGGCCGCCTCGACCGCGAGACAACCGGCGCGCTGCTCTTCACCGATGACGGCACCTTGCTGCACAAGATCATCTCGCCCAAGGCCGAGGTGCCGAAGGTCTATGAGGCCGAGCTGGACAGGCCCTTGCAGGGCAATGAGGCTGAGCTTTTTGCCTCCGGCACGATGATGCTGGAGAGCGAGGACAAGCCGCTGAAGCCTGCCGAACTGGAAGTTCTGACCCCGCAGAAGGTACGGCTGACGCTCCATGAGGGCCGCTACCACCAGGTCCGCCGCATGTTCGCCGCCACCGGCAACCACGTGAACACCCTCTCCCGCATCCGCATCGGCCATCTGGGGCTGGACGGCGTCGCAGAAGGCAAGTGGCGCCTGCTGGATGCCACGGACGTTGACAAGGTGTTCGGAACGGTTTGAGGGACGTGCGGCAGAACAGATCTGCCTGCCGCACCCTTAAAGGGGCCCCGTTCCGTCAGCTTTCGGGTGCGCTTGGCTTCTGCCGCGCAGCCACCGGCCGGTGTGAGGCATCCACTGCGACCATGACGAACTGCCCTTTCGCGGCCAGTTGCCTCTTTCCCGTCAGCAGGCCTTCGGACCACAGATCCACCTCGACATGAATCGAGGACCGTCCGACGGAAGCTATCCGCGCCATGGCCTCCACGATTGCCCCAAGGGCGACGGGGTGGTGGAAGTCGATCTGCCTTGTTGCTGCCAGCACTGTGAGCCTGCCGCTGAGCCGCGAGGCGCTGATGAAGGCTGCCTTGGTCATGAAGGCAAGAGCGTGGCCGCCGAACAGGGCACCATTGCCATTGACCTGATCTGCAAAGACAATGTCCGCCATGCACAGTTCGTCAGGCCTGGCAGGGGCTGCCTTTTCCGTCAGGGGCGGAAGGCTCCAGCCGGCAGTCTTTCCTTCACCGGGCATGGCAACCATGTGGAACACACCCGCCGTGCAGAGATGACGTTCGCCGCCCAGAATGGTCTGGGCAGCCATCTTCACTTCCACAGTCAGCGACCGGCGCCGCACCTCACGGATGGAAGCGTCAAAGGAGACGATCTCGCCCACATGCGCGGGCTTGTGAAAACTTACATTTTCGCAGGAGGCAGTGACGAAAGGCGCACGGCCGTGACGGCTGGCAGCGATGAAGGCGATCCGGTCCATATAGGCCAGACCGGCACCGCCGAAGAGTGTGCCATGGTGGTTGGTGTCGCCCGGAAAGACGATTTCCAGCAGAGTGGCGATCGGGGCTGGCGCGTGCGCCAGCCCTTCCTGCAGGGTTGAAGTTGAAACAGCGGTGGCCGTCATGCTGCGTCTCCGCCTTGTGTGCAGGCATTTGCGGCACGGCGCAGGGCGCGGGCTGCCTCAACCATGTTGATCAGAGCCGGGCGCACCTCATCCCACTTGCGCGTCTTCAGCCCGCAATCCGGATTGACCCAGAGCTGGCCGTCGCGCAACCGCTGGCGCGCGAGGCCCAGCAGGGTTTCGATCTCGCCGATGCCCGGAATGCGGGGCGAGTGAATGTCATAGATGCCGGGACCGATCTCATTCGGGTAACCCTGTGATGTCAGGGCATCCAGCAGTTCCATCCGCGAGCGGGAGGCCTCAATGGAGATGACATCCGCATCCATGGCGATGATGGCGGGAAGAATGCCATTGAACTCCGAGTAGCACATATGGGTATGGATCTGGGTCGAGTCTCCCGTCTCGCTGCAGCAGATGCGGAAGCAGCGGATGGCCCAGTCGAGATAGTGATCCCAATCCCTGCGGCGCAGCGGCAGTCCTTCCCGCAGGGCGGCTTCATCGATCTGGATCATGGAGGCCCCGGCGGTCTCCAGGTCCGACACTTCATCCCGGATGGCGAGGGCGATCTGCCGGCAGACCGTTTCGCGTGGCAGGTCGTCGCGCACAAAGGACCAGTTCAGGATGGTCACCGGACCGGTCAGCATGCCTTTGACCGGCTTGCCTGTCTGGGACTGGGCGAAGCGCCACCAGTCCACCGTCATGGGAGCGGGCCGGGAGACATCACCGTAGATGATGGGGGGACGCACGCAACGGGAGCCATAGCTCTGCACCCAGGCATTGCGGGTGAAGGCAAAGCCTTTCAGCTGCTCGCCGAAATACTGCACCATATCGTTGCGCTCGAACTCGCCATGAACCAGTACATCAAGGCCGATTTCGTCCTGCCAGCGGATGGCTGCGGCGGTCTCGCGCTTGAGGAATGCCGTGTAATCCTCATCCGCCAGCTTGCCGCGCCCATGCAGGGCACGGGCCTTTCGTACATCTGCCGTCTGCGGGAACGAACCGATCGTGGTGGTTGGAAAGAGCGGCAGCGGATTGCGGGTGCGCTGCAGCACCTGCCGCAAGGCAAAAGGCGCTCCGCGCAGCTGCTGCCCCGTGCCGAGGGCCTGCACTCTTGCCTGCACGGCGGGGTCGCTGACCCTGTGGGACCTGCCGCGCGTTGCAAGGGCTGCCGCGGCCGTGTCAAAGGCCGCCTGCGTGTCGCCGTCAAGCTGGCTGCTGCCGCTGGCCCGGGCTGCGAGAGCGTTCCGCAAGGCTGCAAGCTCGCCCAGCTTCTGCGTGGCAAAGGCGAGCCAGGAGGCAAGCTCCTGATCGAGCTCCGTTTCAAGCGCGAGATCCACTGGCACATGCAGCAGGGAGCAGGACGGTGCGATTTCGATGCCGCCGGGCCAGGTGGCTGCCGCGCTGATGCAGTCGAGGCATCGGGCGAGATCCGCACGCCACACATTGCGCCCGTCGATGATCCCCAGTGACAGGCGCAAATGCTCCGGCGCATTGGCCAGCAAGGGGGCAAGGGTCTGCGGTGCGCGGACAAGATCCACATGCAGTCCGGCAACGGGCAGGGAAAGGGCCGTTTCGAGGTTGTCCTCAAGTCCGCCGAAATAGGTGGCCAGCATCAGGGAGAGGCCGGGAACCTCTGCGGCGAAGTACCGGTACGCCTGCACCAGCGCTTCCTTCTCGATGGTGGAAAGGCTGGTCACAAGGCAGGGCTCATCCATCTGCACCCAGTCTGCGCCTGCCGCCTTCAGCTCCTTGAGGATCTGGCCATAGACCGGCAGCAGCTTCTCCAGCAGCGCGAGAGAGGCTGATCCGTCACGCGTCTTGGCAAGCGTCAGGAAGGTCACCGGCCCCAGAATGACGGGCCGCGTATGAATTCCCAGAGCGGCGGCTTCCCGGAAATGCTCCAGCGGCTTGTTGCCGGTCAGGGAAAATGTTTGCCCCGCGTGCAGTTCCGGCACCAGATAATGGTAATTGGTGTCGAACCATTTGGTCATTTCCAGCGCAGGCTTTGTCTCTGCCCCATCAGGCGACTGGCCGTTGCAGTTGCAGAGGTGGCTGCCAGTGCCGACTGAGCCTCTGGCAAGGGCGAAGAGGGTGGCAATGGAGACCGGTCCGCCGGTCCAGCCATAGCCATCCGGGATTGCCCCGGTCATCACCGCCAGATCAAGGACATGGTCGTAGAGCGAGAAATCGTTGGACGGGATGATGTTTATTCCCGCCTCCCGCTGATGCTGCCAGTGGGCCGCGCGCAAGGTGCGGGCCTTGGCCTGCAGGGTGGCCTCGTCAGATTTGCCTGACCAGAAGTCTTCCAGAGCAAACTTGAGTTCGCGCTGTCTGCCAATTCTCGGAAAACCGAGGTTTGCGGTCTGTATGCTCATTTCCTTACCCCGAAGGTTGCGGGCAAGGTATGGGCATGACGCAAGACAGCCTGAGCACGCGCATGCGTGTGCCGGGCGGAACAGGCGCACACCGGGACACCCCGCCCGAGAACGTTATCTACCGTGGCAGGTCTCCTGGCTTGCAGGTCATCACGGCCATTCGTCTTCCCGGGGCGTCTTCCCCAGTGACATGGTGAATGGCAGCTCGCTGCTTACAGTTGCGGGGGCAGCTCCGGCATGGGTACATCACTGCACCGCACCGGATTCCCTCTTAGCTCCGGATCACTGATCCGCAGAACCACGATGAAGGCAGTGTTGCCGCAATATTTGCGCATGTCAATGATATAAAGATATCTTTATATCGCTCTTTAGAGCGGCAGCGTCACCGTGGCGGTGAGGCCGCCTTCGGGGCGGTTGGTGAGGATGATGGTGCCGCCGTGGGCGTGGATGAGGGAACGGGCGATGGCAAGGCCGAGGCCGATGCCGCCCGTTTCGCCGCTGCGCGAAGTCTCCAGCCGGACGAAAGGCTCGAACACGTCGCCCATCCGGTCTTCTGGAATGCCGGGGCCGTCATCTTCCACGCGGATGATGACTTCACGCTGGCCTGTCTCCACCGAAATGCGGGCTGCGCCGCCGTAGCGGATGGCGTTTTCGATCAGGTTGCGCAGGGCACGCTTCAGCGCCATCGGGCGGCAGGGCAGGGTGACAGGGGCTGTCTCCGCATCTGCCCCGGGTGCCATCAGGCGCACATCGTGGCCCATGTCGGACTGGTCACCTGCAAGGCTTTCCAGAACGGCGATGAGGTCCACCGCTTCACGCGGCTCGCTGACGGCTTCGTCACGGGCGAAAGCGAGAGTGGCTTCCGTCATCGCGGCCATTTCATCCAGCGTGGCGATCATCTTCTCCCGGTTCTCGTCATCGTCGATGAACTCGGCCCTGAGGCGCAGGGAGGTGATGGGGGTGCGCAGGTCGTGGCTGATGGCGGCCAGCATGCGCGTGCGGTCTGCCACGAAGCGGCTCAGCCGGTCCTGCATGGCGTTGAAGGCGGAGATGGTGCTGCGCAATTCGCGCGGGCCTGCCTCCGGCACCGGCGGCACGTCTTCGCCCCGGCCCAGCCGGTCGGCAGCATCGGCCAGCTGGCGCAAGGGGCGGGAGACCTGCCGGATGGTGAAGGCAACGATGGCGATGATGGCCAGAGCCATCAGGCCCATCTGCAGGACCAGCGTGTAGAAGGCGCCGGGTGGCGGCGGGCGCTGGCTGGTCACCACGTTCAGCCATTGCCCATCGGCCAGAGGCACGGAAAACTCGATCGCAATCAGCCGGTGGCGCAGCCGCTCCTCGCGGCGGCGCTCCCGCTCCTCCAGCTTTTCAAGATTGGTATCGCCTGCCTCTTCGCGCTTCTTCCGGTCTTCGCGCGGCGGCCTGCTGGAGCCTCTTTCAGCGCCTCTTTCCGGGCCTTTGCCCGCTGCGCTGAGCGAGGCACGGATGCCGGGGTCCTGTCCGAGCTCGTCGGCCAGTGCTGCGGCAAGCCGCCGCTCCGCGCCGGACTGGGGCACGTTGGCCACCGAGGGCTTCTGGTCCAGCCAGAAGCGGGTGATGGCAGAGCTGGTGGCCTGCAGCAGCTGGGTGCGGGTCGTTTCGCCGGAGGTCTCCAGCAGCGGCACCAAGGAGGCGGTGCGGACAATCACCCCGTCGCCGATCGCCTCATAGACCGCAAGCCGCCGCTCCCCGGCAAAGAGCCAGATGGAAACCGCCTGGCTGCCGATGAGGGCGATCAGGAGCAGCGCGATGAGCTGGCCGCCAAGGCTGCGCGGCCACAGGCGCCGGAGAAAGGCGGCGGATTTGCGCAAGAAGGCGGGCGCGGTCATGCGTCAAGCTCCTCCACGGCAGCGGTGAACATGTAGCCGCCGCCCCAGACGGTCTTGATGATGCGCGGCTCCTTCGGGTCCTCCTCGATCTTGCGGCGCAGGCGGCTGACCTGATTGTCGATCGACCGGTCGAAGACACCGGGCGTGCGCCCGCTCGTCAGGTCCATCAACTGGTCACGGGTCAGCACCATGCGCGGCCGCTTGAGGAAGGCGAGCAGCAGCTGGAATTCGCCGCTGGACAGCGCGATGGGCGCACCTTGCGGGTCAAAGAGTTCACGCCGCGCCGTATCCACGGTGAAGCCCTCAAAGACGAGGCGCTCCTGCGTGATCGGATCGCGGGGCTTGGGCACGCTGGCGGTGCGGCGCAGGACGGCCTTGATGCGGGCCAGCAGCTCGCGCGGGTTGAAAGGCTTGGTGACATAATCATCCGCGCCGATCTCCAGGCCGATGATCCGGTCGGTGTCCTCCGCCATGGCGGTGAGCAGGATGATGGGCGGGCCATCTGAATCAACCAGGCTGCGGCAGAGGCTGAGGCCATCTTCGCCGGGCATCATGACATCCAGCACGAGCAAATCGATGACGGCGGCCTTCAGCGCCTTGCGGGCAGAAGCTGCACTTTCCGCGGCCGTCGCCCGGTAGCCGTTCTTCACCAGATAGCGGGCCAGCGTTTCCCGGATATCGCGGTGGTCATCGACCACAAGAATATGGGGGCTTGGCTCACTCATCACGCTGATTCCGGTTCACTGTTCTCTGCCGGCGGGCTGATGCCGCCGTCCTTCATCTTCTAGGTAGCGCCATTTTCCGCGCCGGGGCAGGGGAAAGTGTAACAGTCTGTCGCAGGAGGCCAGACCTGTCACAGGTCACGACACTTGGGCCTCCTGCCCGCCCTAATCCGGCGCGGATCCTTCGCCTATGTTCTGGTCATCGCAGGACGGCACGGCGGTTTCGCCAAAGACCGCCAGGCACAGACCGCAAGGTACGCCTTGCCGCTGCAGACATCCGGATAGGCCGGAAAAGGAGAAGATTGATGACCGCACTCAAGACCATCGCCATTGGCACGCTTGCTGCCGCGCTTGCCACCTCTGTGGCCGGGATCGCGCTGGCTGACAGCTTCGGGCCCAAAGGCTGGGGCGGCATGGACCGCGAAGGCGGCCGCCACGGCGGACGGATGATCGAAATGTTCGATCAGAACAAGGACGGCGCCGTCACCCAGGATGAAGTGAACGCCGTTGTCGCGGAGCGCTTCGCAGCCGCTGATGCCGACAAGGACGGGCGCGTCACTCTGGAAGAATTCAAGGCTTACCGCCTTGCTCAAATGCAGCCGATGAAGGTGCGTGCCTTCCAGCGGCTGGACCGCGATGGCGACGGCAAGGTCACCCGCTCCGAGTTCGACCGCATCTCTGACCGCATGTTCGCCCGGCTCGACCGGGATGGTGACGGGGAACTGAAGGCGATGCCGGTGCCGCCGCGCGGCCCTGAAGGCCGTGGTGCCGAGGCACGTGGCCCTGGTGGCAAGGGGCCGGAAGGTAAGGGACCGGAAGGCCGGGGTCCGGAAGGGAAGGACCGTGAGGGCTGGAAGATGGGCCATGGCCCCAAGGGTCCGCATGGCCGCCACGGCATGATGATGATGGAGATGTTCGAGCGCTTCGATGTGAACGGCGACGGCACGGTGACACGCGCTGAATTCGACGAGGTGCGCGGCCAGCTCTTTGCCCTTGCTGACACGGGCAATGCCGGCAGCTTTGACCTGCAGGGCTTCGATGCGCTGTTCGCCAGCATGGCCGAGCCGCGCCTGGTGCGCATGTTCCAGCGACTCGACACGGACGGCGACCTTGCCATCACCGCCGAAGAAAACGCGGCACGGACTGCTGATCTTGTGGCCCGCATGGACCGTAACGGAGATGGCGTGCTGACCAAGGCCGACTTCCGCAAGGGCGGCAAGGAAGGCCGCAAGGGCCCGCATGGTGAGCGCCACGGCGACCGCCAAGGTGGCGACAAGGGCAAGGGCCCGCAGGGCCGCCAGGGCTGATCTGCAGGCGCAAACCTGAACAGAATCAGATCTGTCCGTCAAAAGCCGCCAAGCTTCGCCCCCCGAACGGCGGGCAGATCTCAGCCGAAGGGCCGCCCCAGTGCGGCCCTTCGTGCTTATGAAGAAAAGCATCTGATTGCTGCTGGGACGGCATGCCGTTGCCCCATCTGCGGCCGCTGCGCGGCGGGCTTCTGCGCGCGATGTTTGCACGTCTAAAAAAGTGGCGAAAATCCGGCGTTTACCTTGTCTTTTCCAGGCTTCCGGCTTCACGAAAAAAATCTGCGCCTCATTCAAAAAATCCCTTGAACATGACAGCGAATGAGCGCAAATAACCCTTGCCCAAATTCGCACGTGCCCGTGGTCGTCCATGAATTCCAGTGGCAGTCAGACAAGCCCCACTACGACTCTTGGGGTCTGACAAAACCGGACGGCTTAAAGCAACGACGTAAGAGGGCTTTTTTGGTCTCTGCCGGGTTTCCACATCCCGGGGTTACTGAAGAGGCACTTGTTACTTCATTGCCGGCCGTGCGGAGCGATCCCCGTTCCAAGCCAAGGCATCCCATAAAGGGACAGTGTGCAGCCCCCGCTGTGCGCTCGACCGATCGTCACCTCTTGCCGAGCCTCCCTGTCCATACCGGAGGGCTCCGCGGCGAGCGGACGGACGACCTCGCGCCAAGACTTGATGAACGGGAGAACCCCGATGACCGATCGCATCCGTGAATTCCTCCGCCAGCGCACCGAAGATGGTCCTTGCGTTGTTGTCGACCTTGACGTTGTGCGGTCGAACTACGAGGCTTTTGCCCGTTCGCTGCCCGACACCTCCGTCTTCTATGCGGTAAAGGCTAACCCGGCCCCCGAGATCCTGAGCCTGCTGGCTGAACTCGGCTCCTCCTTCGATTGCGCCTCTGTCGGCGAAATCGAAATGGCTCTGGCCGCCGGTGCCAGCGCCGACCGCATTTCCTATGGCAACACCATCAAGAAGGAGCGCGACATCGCCCGCGCCTTCGAGCTGGGCGTGCGCCTCTATGCCGTCGACTGCGAAGCCGAAGTCGAGAAGATCGTCCGTGCCGCACCGGGCGTGCGCGTGTTCTGCCGCATCCTGTGCGATGGCGCAGGCGCCGAATGGCCGCTGTCGCGCAAGTTCGGCTGCGCTCCGGAAATGGCTCCGGACGTGCTGGAAGCTGCGCACCGCGGCGGTCTCACCGCCTATGGTGTCTCCTTCCACGTCGGCTCGCAGCAGGCAAACCTGGGCGCATGGGACAGCGCGCTGGCAACCGCAGCCGGTGTGTTCCGTGAATGCGCCACCCGCGGCATCCCGCTGAAGATGGTCAACATGGGCGGTGGCTTCCCGGCCCGTTACCTCAAGGATGTCCCGGGCGTTCCGGCCTATGGCAATGCCATTTTCCAGGCTCTGACCGATCACTTCGGCAACAACCTGCCGCAGACGATCATCGAGCCGGGCCGTGGCATGGTGGGCGATGCCGGCCTGATTGAAGCGGAAGTCGTGCTGATTTCCCGCAAGTCGGCTGACGACACCGTGCGCTGGGTCTATCTGGACATCGGCAAGTTCCATGGCCTCGCCGAGACCATGGACGAGGCGATCCGCTACCCGATCCGCACGCCGAAGGATGGCGATGCCACCGCGCCCTGCGTGCTGGCAGGCCCGACCTGCGACAGCGTGGACGTTCTTTACGAAAAGACGCCCTACGAGCTGCCGGTCTCCCTGTCGATCGGCGACAAGGTGCTGATCGAGTCCTGCGGTGCCTATACGACGACCTATTCCACGGTCGGCTTCAACGGCTTCGCCGCTCTCGCATCCTACGTGATCTGAAGGATCAGGTGAGATGATCGAAATCCTGGACGAGGCGCCGGAGCACACCGGCGCCCGCGAGCTGCTGCTCGACCGGGCGTTTGGTCCGGACCGGCATCAGAAAACCTCCGAACGCCTGCGCGAAGGCCGCGTGCCGGCCATCGCCCTGACCGCGCTGGATGACCTTGGTGTGCTCGTGGGCACCCTGCGCCTGTGGCATGTCACGGCCGAAGGCGGCCAGGGCTTGCTGCTGCTCGGACCGCTTGCGGTGGAGGCCACTTGCCGCAGCGAAGGGCTTGGCGCGCGTCTGATGCGTGCCGCGCTCAATCAGGCCGCCATTGCCGGCTTTGGCGGCGTCATGCTGGTGGGCGATCATGCCTATTATGCAAGGTTCGGCTTTTCGCCGGACCTGACGCTTGGCCTTGATCTGCCGGGACCGGTGGAGCGTCAGCGCTTCCTCGGCCTCGAGCTGAAGGAAGGCGCACTCGCCGGAGCCTGTGGCCTCGTCGAGGCAAGCGGTGCGGAAGATCCGGTCTATGCGCAGATGATGCCTTTCACCGGACTGCGCAGCGTCACCTCCCGCGCGGCCTGAACCAAATGCATGAGCCCTGTGCCTGCGATGGCGCAGGGCTCATGCAACTGCGATGATCTGCCGGATTTCGTCCAGAATCGGAACCGGGATTGACAGACCTTCGGCGGTGGCTTTCTGCCGGGCAGCGAGGCGGCGGGAGCCGGGCAGGCGTGCGCCGTCTTCAGCCGCCACCGTATCCAGCAGGGTATCCATTCTTTCGCCAAACAGGCCGCCGGACACCAGCTCCGGGTCAATGGCAATGATCGTCTGGCCGAGATTGAGCACCGGCCCCTCGGACGTGAACAGGCTGGGTGCCTCAAAGGCCAGGCTGGCGCCCACCATGGCGGCGGACATCACTTCCACCATCATCGCCAATGCCGCGCCCTTGGCCTCGCCGATCGGGATCATGGTTCCGGCCATGGCTGCGCTGGCATCGGTCGTCGGATTGCCATCGGGATCAAGCGCCCAGCCTTCGGGAATGGATTTGCCTGCCTTTTCCGCTGCCATGATCTTGCCCTTGGCGACGCGCGAGACTGCCAGATCGATGATAAGCGGCGCGCGGCCCTTGCCGGCGGGGGCGGCGAAGGCAATCGGGTTGGTGCCGAACAGCGGCGTCCGCCCGCCCCAGGGCGCGATGGATTTCGGCGCGTTGCCATAGACGAAGGCTGCCAGCCCATGTTCTGCCAGCTTTTCGCAATGCGCCCCGGCCTGGCCGAAGTGATGCGAGCGGCGCACGGCTGCCATGGCAATGCCCAGCTTATGCGCCCGCCCGGGCAGATGCTGGATGACCATGTCAAAGGCGGGATAGGCAAAGCCGTCGCAGGCATCCACCCTGAAGAGGGCCGGTGTCACATCCTCCAGCTTCGGCACCGCATGCCCGTTCACCTTGCCGCTGCGCGCTTGCCCTGCATAGGAGGGAACCCGTGACAGGCCGTGCCCGCTCTGGCCATCTGCTTCTGCGGCCACCAGCGCCTGCGCAACGCTTTCGGCCACATCCGGTGCCGTATTGCTGGCCACAAGGGCTGCAACGGCCAGTTCATGAGCTTCGGCAAGGGTAAGTGTCTCGGTGGCGGACATGGCGGGCTCGCGGCAGGGTGTCTGATATGTCTGCCTAGCATGCCGGAGCTCATCCGGACAAACGTGGTGTCAGGTTTCCTCCCCCGGCAGCGACAGCCTCACCACCGTTACCGGCTGGGTCTTGCCCTTGACGGTCTGCTCGCCGAGCGGTGTGACGACGGGGCGGGCGGAGCCTTGCTGTGCGGCAAGGGCGCCGGCTACCTCGGCGGAGGCAAGGATGATGGCTTCCGCGCCGGGCTCTGCCGTGTGGCCGAGCCTCTCCAGTCTTGCGGCGATGTTCACCGTATCGCCGATGACGGTGTAATTGACCCGGCCCGGTGCGCCGATGTCCCCGACGATCAGGGGCCCCACATGAAGGCCTGCCCGGATGCGC
Organism: Pannonibacter sp. Q-1; assembly: GCF_054073275.1. NCBI lineage: Bacteria > Pseudomonadati > Pseudomonadota > Alphaproteobacteria > Hyphomicrobiales > Stappiaceae > Pannonibacter > Pannonibacter sp. Q-1. Next base: position 138,434 of record NZ_JBSXNB010000001.1, on the reverse strand, counting down.
ACGGGGGCAAGGCCTTGTTCGCGCCTGACGGCATTGTCGGCCTTGAGCGCCCGTTCGATATCGAGTGCTGCGGCTGCAGCAGCTGCTGCGGGATTGTCCATGTGATCGGGCGCGCCCCAGAAGGCCATGACGCTGTCGCCGATATATTTGTCGATGGTGCCGCCGTGGCGCTCGACGACGCTGCCGATGAGCGTGAGGTGGTGATTGACGAAATCCGCCGTCTCCCGTGCGTCCATGCCTTCACAGATGCTGGTAAAGCCCACCACATCGGTGAAGAGCACCGCCACCTGGCGTTCCTGCGGGGCGGCGCTGCCGCTGCCTTCACGCAGCAGCTTGAGAACGAGGCTGCGCGGCACGTAGCGCACGAAGGCGGTCAGCGCCGTCGTCATGGCGTTGAAGCCGCTGGCCAGATCCTTCAGTTCCTCGATGCGGCTGGAGGGCAGGGGCTTCAGCCCGGCAATATCCAGCCGCGCGATGGCCCGCGCGCCTGCCGCTGCCCGGCGGATGGGCTGGGCGATGCGGTAGGCCATGACGGCGCTGCCCGCAAGAGCTGCGGCCAGGATGGCCAGGGCAATGAGAATGGAGACGTAAAGCTCCTCCAGCGGCTGCTCCAGAACGGAGGCAGGCATGATCGCCCCGGTGATGACCGGCAGCTCGCCGAATTTCGTCGCCGTGCGCTCCAGCACCACATAGTAGCGGCCATGCTCCTCCGTCTCGCCCTCAAACATGGCGTGGGCTTCATTGAGGTCGAACCGGAGCGGATCAACGGGCTTCAGGCTGGCAAGGCGGGCGAGCAGCGGGTCGGGCGCGTCCTCTATGTCCACAAGGTCATTTTCTTCGGACAGGGTGGCATCCAGCGGGTCGAGATCCGGGTGGGCGAGAATGTCGGCCTCTCCGTAAAGAAGAAACACCTTCAAAGTCTCGTCAGACAGGGTTTGCGCAATGCGGGACAGGCCGGAAGAGGGGATGGAGACGGCGGTGTAGCCCAGATAGGTGCCTTCCCGCCTGACCGGGACCACGTAGGAGAGCAGCGTTTCCTGGCGCTGCGCATCGTAGTCCGGCGGCAGCCAGAAGGGGACATCTGCGGTCTCCGCCTCTGTGAGGCGGGTTGTCAGCGCCGCATCCTCCGTGTGCGGGATCCGGCGCAGCATCATGCCGCCGCCGGGCATCTGGCCGACTTCCAGCGCATCGCCCTGCGCTGCACGGGCAACGGTGATGCGGGTACCCTCCGGCGCGGCGGCCAGCCCGCCAAAGGCAAGGCGCGCCACATCCTCATCCAGCGCGATGGGCGAGGCGCCGCGCGCGAAGGCAGCGGCTATGAACCCTGCCTGATTGCGCAGGACGTTGATCTTGCTTTCGAATTTCTGCTCATAGGCATCCATGCCAAGATCGACGAGCCGGCTGCCGAGCCCGGCCACGATCCGCCGGGAGGCCGTGCTTTCCACATAGAGGACGGAAGCGGTGGTGAGAAAGACGAAGGTGCCGATCACGGTGGCGAGCGTGGGCGTGAGGCGCAGGGTAAAGGGCATGGGCTGTCGCTGGCCTTGTCGTTTCATCCGGCGGCAGGGCTGATCCGCACAGATTCGCTGAAGGCTCATCCTAACCCGCATTGGCGGCCTCTGTCCGTTTGCCCCGGAAAGTGGCAAGACAGCACAAAGAAAAACCCCGCCGGGCGAACCGGCGGGGGCAAAACCATCGCGTCAGGGCAGCAACAGATCAGTTGCAGACTTCCTGATGGCCGACGACAACATACTGGCCGATATAGCCATCCCAGCGCTGCACCGGGCTCAGGTAGCAGCGGACCGGCGGGGGAGGCGGCGGCGCGTAATAGACCGGACCACCATAGACGACCGGCGGCGGGGGCGGCGGTGCATAATAGGCCGGGGGGGCGTCGATATAGTCCGGGCCGCTGTTGGCCATGGCCGTTCCCAAAAGGGCGCCGGCGGCAAGGCCGACGACAGCACCGGCTGCCAGCGCGCCGTTGCGCCCATCCCGCGCTTCGGCAGAGCCCGTGGCGGCGCCCAGCGTCAGCGCACCGGCCATCACCAGCGCCAGCGCGGTGGCGCCGGCTTTGCGGGCGAGAGCCGCGAAATTCATGTTCGATACAGTCATCATGACTTCGTCTCCGAAGGAACCGGCCCCACCGCCTCGTGCCCATTCTCAAGAGGGCGAAACAGGGGCACCGGACCAAGCTCAAACTATCTGAACCCGGATCGCGGCGAAGTGATGGCAATCACAGAGGGCAGGAATCCTTCCCCGCAGACGGCCACCTCAATGGCAGTGATAGGGTTTAGCGCGCCATCGCGGTTCCCGGCCTCCGGGGCATTGCGGGCGCCCGTGCGGCAGCGCCCTCAGCATTTGCTGCTTGGTCCGGAAAGCACTATATTGCAGGCATCAGGAGATCGAAGATGCTGTTGAAGAAGTTCGATGAGAACAAGAAAGCCCTGATGCAGATCGGCCGGGAAGCGATCGCCGAGAGCCGCCGTTTGGGGCTGCCAGTCTCTGCCAAGGATCTCGAGAATGAGGCCAAGGATTGTGCAGAACACGATAAGGAAGAACGCACTCCTGCGGCCATAAGGCGGTAAAGCTTGCCGCAGCCTTCCTGTATCATCCTCGGCGGCCCGAATGGTTCGGGTAAAACATCAGCGTTTGCAAAGCTGAATCTGGATGGTGTTTGGGTTAATGCCGACGAAATTGCACGTGCGCTGCCCGGCTCCGGCGGCGGCAAGTCAAGAGAACGCCGGGCATCCGAGATTGTGCTGCGCCAGCTTTCGGAGTTGGTGGGTGCACGTCAGCCGTTTGTCTTCGAGGCAACGCTTAGCAGCCGGCATTCCATCAATCTGATGTCACGTGCCAAGGCGGCCGGGTTCCTGGTTGGCCTCTATTACGTTGCTTTGGATGATGTTGAGACGAATATTGAGCGCGTGCGGCAGCGTGTACTCAAGGGCGGTCATGACATCCCCGAGACTGTCATCCGTGAGCGCTACAAGCGGTCACTCGACAATCTGGCGGAAGCTCTAAGGTTGGCTGACGAAGTCCTTTTGATCGACAACAGCGCGATCCAGCCTCATGAGGTGATCCGGATCTGCGCCGGGGAGGTCAAGGCATCCGCCATCGATGAGGGCAAGGAACTGCATCGTCTGTTTTCGGCCAAAGTCTGCGAGGCCTATGCTCTGGTGCACCTCGACGGTGGCTTCAAAACCACCAGCCCAATCCGCCCTGTCCAGAATTCCCCCACTCACGACGCTGAACCGGATGCTGAAGAGTAGATTACGGGAATTGCTCCGGCCGGTACCTGTCAGCGCCTGCCCTTCTTTCGCGCTTGGCGGGGGGCGGGGTGGGGGGTAAAGGTGAGGGGAAGTGGCAGGGGGTGAGTCTTCTGCCGCAACTGGAGGCCTGTGCGGATGTGTCCGCCGGGCCTGATGCTTTGGACGGGGCAGGAGGTGCTTTTCGATGAAGCCGACAAACCTGGTGTTCACCGGGCTTGAGACCACGATTTTCGAGACCATGTCCCGCCTTGCCAACGAGCATGGGGCGGTCAATCTCGGCCAGGGCTTTCCGGATGTGGACGGTCCGGAGGATGTGCGGCGCGTGGCCGCCGAGGCTTTCATTTCCGGCCCCAACCAGTATCCGCCCATGCTCGGCCTGCCGGAATTGCGGCAGGCGGTGGCGGACACTGCCAGCCGCTTCTACGGTCTTGACGTCGACTGGAAGAGCGAGGTCATGGTCACCTCCGGCGCGACGGAAGCGCTTGCGGACTGCCTGCTGGCGCTGATGGAGCCGGGTGACGAGGTGATCCTGATCGAGCCGCTTTATGATTGCTATCTGCCGATGGTGCGCCGGACAGGCGGCATTCCGGTGCGCGTGCGGGTGACACCGCCGACCTGGAGCCTCGACCTTGAAGCGCTGGAAAGGGCCTTCACCGAAAACACCAAGGCCATTCTCATCAACAATCCGATGAACCCGGCCGGCAAGGTGTTTACCGAGGCGGAACTGGCCCGCATTGCCGAGCTTTGCGTGGAGCATGACGTCTTCGCCATCTGCGACGAGGTCTATGAGCACCTACTGTTCGACGGGGTGAAGCACCGCCCGCTGATGAGCTTTCCGGGCATGCGCGAGCGCACGGTGCGGATCGGCTCTGCCGGCAAGACCTTCTCCTTTACCGGCTGGAAGGTGGGTTATGTCACGGGCGCGGCCAAGCTGCTCGATCCCATCGCCAAGGCGCATCAGTATGTCACCTTCACCACGCCGCCGGGGCTGCAGAAGGCCGTGGCCTATGGGCTGCAGAAGGATGACAGCTATTTCACCGGCCTTGCCGCCGAACTGCAGGCCAAGCGCGATTTCTTTGCCGCCGGTCTTTCTGAACTCGGTTTTGGCGTGCTGCCCTGCGAGGGCACGTATTTCCTCACCTGTGACGTGGCACCGCTGGGCATCAAGGGCACGGATGTGGACATCTGCCGCCGCATGGTGACGGAAGCGGGCGTTGCGGCAGTGCCGGTGTCTGCCTTCTACATCACTGACGCGCCGCCCAATTATGTTCGCTTCTGCTTCTGCAAGCGTGATGAGGTGCTGAGCGAGGCGCTGGACAGGCTGCGGGCCTGGCTGCTGCCGATGAAGGCCGCGAGCAACGGCTGACAGGCCGCAAACGGAAATCCTTGAGGAGACTGGCAAACATGAGCAATCCCGTCCTTGTGGAAGTGACACGCGGGCAGATGACCGAGAGCCGCCACCGGGGCGCGATTGCCATCTTCGATGCCAATGGTGATCCGGTGCTGCGGATCGGCGATACGGGCGCCCGCGTCTTTCCGCGCTCGGCCATCAAGGCGCTGCAGGCGCTGCCGCTGATTGAATCGGGTGCCGCCGATGCGCTGGGCTATGAGGCGCCGGAACTGGCGCTGGCCTGCTCCTCCCACAACGGCGAAGAGCGGCATGTGAATGCTGCCCGCGTCATGCTGATCAAGGCGGGGCTCGACGAGGATGCCCTGGAGTGCGGCGTCCAGTGGCCGTCGCGGCTGGAGGATGTGGCCAGTCTCGTGCGCGCCGACGAAACCCCTTGCGCCCTGCACAACAACTGCTCGGGCAAGCACGCCGGTTTCCTCGGCCTTGCCAAGGCGATGGGTCTGAAGACCAAGGGCTATGTGGACGCGGACCATCCGGTGCAGCAGGAAATCCGCCTCGTGCTGGAATCCATGACCGGGGACAGTCTGACGGCGGATGTCTGCGGCACGGACGGCTGCTCCATCCCCACCTATGCCAGCCCGCTGGACGGCTTTGCCCGCGCCTTTGCGGCCTTCGGCACCGGTGAAGGGCTTGAGCCGAAGCGGGCGGAGGCGGCGCAGCGGCTGCTGAAGGCTTGTGTTGAAAATCCCTTCATGGTGGCTGGCACCGGCCGCTTCTGCACCCGTGCCATGGAAGGCCTGCGCCAGCGCGTCTTCGTCAAGACCGGGGCGGAGGGCGTGTTCTGTGCCGCGATCCCCGAACTGGGGCTTGGCATCGCGCTGAAATGCGATGACGGCGCGTCGCGGGCCTCGGAAGTGATGATGGCTGCCGTGCTGGAGGCCTTCCTGGATCTCAATGACGACGAAGCCCGCCTGCTGGCGGACCTGCGCCAGCCGGTGCTGAAAAGCCGCCGCGAGGCAGAGGTGGGGCTGATCCGCCCCTCGCAGGACTTCCTGACGGACCTGCGCCGCGCCGCCAGCGTCAGCGCCTGACGGCGGGCCGGTGCCACCGGAGGCTTGCACCGGCTTCAGTCGAATTCCAGCGTCCAGTGCACGGGGAAAGGCGTTGCCTTGCCGCCGGCGGTGGTGTCTACCGTGCCGGCAGGCCCCGGCGCACGGCGCAGGTTCTGCTTTTGCAGCAGCGGCATGGCAATGGCAGGAATGGCCACCTGATTGATGTGGGCGCCGAAGCAGGTGTGCATGCCATAGCCCCAGAGGATGTAGCTGCTCCAGGGCCGTCCGGGGCGGAAGTCCCCCGGCGCCTCCACCAGGAACCGGTCGAACATGGCGGAAAGATTGGCGGCCATCACCATGGCGCCCTCTTTTACCCTGACCGAGCGCAGCGTGCCGCGTGCAATGCGGGTATCCCGGTTGGCCCGCCGGTAGATGACCGGGTTGACCGGATTGAAGCGCAGCGCCTCGAACATGCATTGCGCCACCTGCGCTTCGTCTCCGGCGCGGGCGGCGCCTTGTGCGCGCGCGAGGTCCGACGGCCGGTCCAGCAGCACATCCAGCGCCTGCACGGCGGCCTTGCTGATGGTCGGAATGCAGCCGATGAGCATGCCGAAGAGATTGTTGCGGATCTCCACATCACTCATGCCCGGCATGCCTGCGGCCTGCATGGTCAGGCAGCGGCTGATGACATCCTCCCCGGCACAGCCCTGCGGATCACCTGCAGCGGCAGCCTTGCGGGCCGCGATGACCTGATCAATGTAGTCACAGCAGGCTTTTCCTGCGGCAAGCGCCTGCTGCTCAACCTGTTTGTCCCCTGCCAGATCGATGAAAAGGTACCAGAACATGATGGTGGTCCAGGCGGTCATCGTCTCCCGGTCCGGTCCCGGTAAACCGAGATAGCGGGCGGCGATGGCCCAGGACACCAGCAGGGACAGATCCTGCGGCACGTCAATGCGCCTGACAGCAGAATCCACGGCGGCTTGCGCCGTCTGATGTGCCAGCGGCTGGACGAGCCCGGGAATATCCTCCCTCCGGATGGCGAGGCGCATGTTGGAGACATCCCGGGTGTAGTCCGGCGTGTCCTGCATGCCGAGGAAGAAGTTGCCACCGCCTGTCAGCGCCCGCATCTTCGGTTCGTAGACGACGCCGAAATCGCTCTCCCTGTCCAGCACCTCGCGCACATCGGCGTTACGGGTGACAAAGACGGTGCCGGTGTTGTCGTAGGCCGTCACCACCTTTTTCGAAATGGCCAGATTGGGCAGGAAGGCCCGGGCGATGGCCATGACGGCGCGCAGGTTCGCAGGTTGCGTCAGCGCTGACAGGCCGCCCCGGATGAGCGCCACGGCCAGCCGGACAATGGCCGCCAGTGCGTCCCACAGCATGGCGAGGCGGACCAGAACCGCCTTGATCAGATTGCCGATGACTGCCATGCCCGTTTGCCTCCCTCGTTCTGTTCCGGCGCGGTTTGCGTCCCCGCTGCGGATCAGGTCGGATCGATGATGCCCATGCCCAGCATGCGCAGCGCGGTCATGCTGGGGACGAAGAAGTAGTCGCCGCCGCGCATGGTGACGAACTGAGGCAGGCGGGCGGCGATGAACGGCGGCTTGCCGCTGTCCTTATCCACTGCAATGACGAATTTGGCCTCTGCATCGTGACGGCCGAGTATCGGGCAGGTGTCGTTTCCGGCGTTGAAATCGAGGCCGTAGTTGATCCACTGCTGCTGCACGAACTCAAACTGGCGGAACAGGCTGGCGCACATGATCAGCATCAGGACGCCATGGTCACCGTCGTCGGTGGGCGCTGCCGGATCACTGGCGCCATAGGGCAGGCCCCGGCGCAGGATGCGGCGCCGGTTGTTCAGGACCGATGACGCCCTCTTGCGCGTCTCAGCCGAGCCGTAGCCGGGATCGAGATTGTCACGGGTGTTCATACGGCGGGTATGGGCGGTGATGGGACAGGCCGTGCCGTTGGGGTCGCCCTTGAAGTCGTAGTCGGTGATCACCTGCGACAGAGCCAGCACCTTGGCGTCATCGCCTGCAATCTGGGCCTTCAGAAGATCCGACCGCCACGTGTTCCAGCGCTCGCTGATCCAGTCCTGATAGGTTGGGGCGAGGATGAGCGGGATGCCGTCGGACCAGCGCCCGGCGAACTTGGCCATCAGCGTCTCATAGGCTTCGTCCTGCGGAACGCCCATGATGCGGGCGTAGAGTTCTGCCTGTTCGCTCATGTAGGATTTGAAGGTGGCGACGTTCTCGTGAAGCTTGCGGTAGGCGATGAAGGTGCCATTGCGCGAGAACTCCAGCGGCATGGCCGCGCCGGGCACTTCCTGCGCCTCGTCCGGATAGCCGAGCAGGAACTCGCCCGTCGCCAGCGGCTCCCATGTCTGGTCCGGCGTCAGCTTGCCGTTGCCAACCACAACGGTCTTTTCCGTTTCAGGCCCGTACTGGCCATGGAACACCGGGTCACTGATGCCGTCGGTGAAGCCGAAATGCTCCTTTGGTGTCGGAATGGGGTGGCCTGACGAGCGGTCGTAGAGGACGGTGACTTCCTGGAAATCCGGATTGGGGCCGCCGTGTCCGGCAAGTATCTCGACGCGATGTTCCGCACAAAGGGCGCGCAGGTTCGCCGTGGCCTTTTCCAGGGCATCGGGGACCGTCATCCGGGCATTCAGGGTGACGAGCATGTGGATGCGCCGGGCGATGGCGAGATTGGGCTCGCCATTGGTGCGCCAGACCGGATCCCAGTCCTTGATCGAACCGGCGGGGCCATCATCCCCCAGGATCATGCAGCGCTTGGGCATGCCGTCGATGAACTCGTCCGGGAAGCCCTGCAGGGTGCGTGTCGGCACGTCCAGCATGAACAGGCCGGAGAAGGTGAAGGCGATGTTGATGGCGATTTCGGGAGGGGTGACGGCAGTGCCTTTGCTGCCCGGCAGGGATGCGGCCGTCGTGACCTTGCGGCGGATCGTCTCGACAAAACGCCGCCCTTCGGCGGGGTCATTGATCCGCAGCGTGAAGTAGCGTGCCTTCGGATAGCCCTGCTTGCCATAGGGCGCCAGAATGTTGCCCTGAATGTCGGCGAGATCGAGTTTCACGGTCATGAAGAAGTCTCCTCGTCGTCGGCGGCTCAGCCGATGACACCGGGCGGTTGGGTGGGCGCGGACACATTTGCGGGCTGATGCTGGGTGATGAACTCGCCAAAGTTCCGGTAGAGCGTTTCGTCATCCAGCCCCTGGTTGGCGATCATGAAGCGCGTGAAATGGCGCTGCAGATAGATAGCCTTGAGAACGGAGCGCAGATCGGAATTGGGTGCCGGAGGGAAGGGAACGGCGCCCCGCCGCAGGACCAGGACGTATGCGAAAACCGCCAGAAGCAGCAGGCTGATGAAACCGCCGCAGGTGATCCAGCCCCAGGTGGAGGCTGCCATCCAGAGGAAGGGATCAACGCCAAAGAGACCGCTGATCAGCCAGCCGATGAGGCCGAGCACGAAGGCAGCGCCGGCAAGAATGGCCGGAAACGCGTAGAAGCTGAAGAAGCCACCGAGGGAAGGCAGGGGCGGCGGCGTGATCCAGTAGTCGTTGAAGGGCATGGTCGTCTCGACCTGACAGTCGAGGATGTAGCGGGCGAAGCTGTCCGCGTCCTTCACCCGGTCGGCAAAGCCGTAGCAGTTGATGAAAACATCATGCAGCATCGGCTGCATCTGGGCCCAGAGTTCGCGCAGGTAGGCAGCGGGTTCCTCGGAGGGCGGAGCTTTGGGGTCGACGGGATCAAAATCCACGGCCCAGAGCAGGAAGGGGCAGGAAAGCTGATCCTGCGGCTGAGGCTGCGTCAGGTCCGTTGCGGCGATGGACGCATAAATGGAATCCTGCGGATTCCGGCCATTGTACATCGGGGTCTCGATGACCACGAAGCGTGTGAGATGTGTGCGCAGGTTACGTGCGAAGAAACTCTGGATGCCTGTGTGAATGGTCGCAGGCGATTGCAGCGCCACCGGCAAGGTGGAGAGGGTGCTGCGCAACTGGTCGGCATAGGAAACAGGCGTGTTGTCGTCCCGCTCCAGCAACTCGTCCGTCACTTTCGTTTGCGGCAGAAGGTCAGTGCGGACCGGCACCAGAACGGTGAGAAAATAGTGGCCACCATCGAAACTGGGCATTGGGTTCCTCCGGATCAGGTTGGGCCGTTGCGGTGCCGCGAGCAGCAGGAAAGCGGGACCGGTGAAGGGGCTGGCATCAGGCGCTGCTATCAGGCGCCCGGAGATGCGGGGCCGCTGGGCAGCGGTGGGCTGCCCCAGCGGGCGCGGACATAAGGCTCGCGGTTACGGTCGGCGTTTTCGGTGTCGTTACTGGCGACCGGGGCAAAGCCGGGAACGCCCAGGTTGTTCTGGGCCGCGATGCAGGCCTTGCGGTATGCCTCGGAAAACTGTTCCGGCGTCATCCGGCCATGGGCTTCCGCCAGCGGCAAAAGCTGGCTGTAGACCCTGAGCGCCATCTTGATTTCACGCTGCGAGGACCCGGGCGTCGCATTGTAATAGTAGTCCGTGTCGATCTGGTTCGCCCGGATGTAGCGCTTGAAGGGTGAGATCGAAATGGAATGAGGGTATTTGGTGGAGCAGTACCAGAAGAGATCGAGGCCGCCGGGAATGCCATCGGAAAAGGCGTCGATATACTGGTCCCAGGTGCCGTTGAAATTGCTGCAGAAGAGCATGTAATCGTTCTGGAGCGTCTGTTTTCCTTGCCCCAGATCGGGCCACTGGTCGCGCCGGATGATGACCCAGCGGGCAAAATGGATGATCGACAGGCCAAGCAGACCGGAAAGCGTCGATGGCAGCACGCGGGCGACCATGAAGATCAGGGCATTGAGCCAGGACCATTTCGGCGGAACCGGCGTGATCACGTTCATGCCATAGGCTTTGCCCGCAACATTCGACATTTCAACGCCCCCTCAGACATTTCGCGTTAAGGTAGCACTCACGCATCCGTGAAACCACATAAAAATCCGCAGAGCGGGTGTGCAACCGCAAATTCAATCATGGGTTATGGGGTGTGTGTGCCGCTGATGGATGGACCTGCCCAGAGGCTTGCTTTAACAAGCTGCTTCGAACGGCTGTACGGGCGAGGAAGAACATGAAGTCCATTTGCGTTTTCTGCGGGTCGAATTTCGGCACGGACCCGGCATTTGAACAGGCCGCCCGCGAGACGGGGCGGGTGATTGCCGAGGCGGGCAAGACGCTGGTCTATGGCGGGGCCGCGGTGGGCCTGATGGGCGCGGTGGCCGATGGTGCGATTGCTGCGGGCGGCAAGGTGATCGGTATTCTTCCCGAAGCCCTCAAGGCCAAGGAGATGGAGCACAAGGGCCTCAGCGAAATTCACATCGTCCGGTCCATGCATGAGCGCAAGGCGATGTTTGCCGAACTCTCCGATGGCTTCATCACCCTGCCGGGCGGCACGGGCACCATGGAAGAGATCTTCGAGGTCTGGACCTGGGGGCAGCTTGGCTATCACTCCAAGCCCTTCGGCCTGCTCAATACGGCGCATTTTTACGATGCGCTGCTGACTTTCCTCGATGAGCAGGTTTCCAAGGGCTTTGTGCGGGCGGAGATGCGCAGTATGCTGCTGGTATCGGAAGATCCGGCGCATCTGATCGCAGGCTTTGAAGCCTATGTGCCGCCGGTGATTTCCAAGTGGATCAAGAAACAGGATACCTGACAGTCCGCTGATCGAAACGGCTGGTTAACCCGGATCAACCATTGTCCCGCGCAACAGGGGGCAGGCTTGCCGCAGGGCTGCCCCAATTGGCTGGCAAAGGAATGCCGTCTGGCCCGGCTGCCTGCCGATTTGCCGAAGCATCATTCTAGTGTCCGGAGTAATTCTCACATGCGTCTTCCGCTTGCCGCTGCACTTGGTCTTGCCCTGCTTCTGCCCGCATGCTCGCGAACGTCGGACTATGCGGAGACCACGTCTTCGGTCAGCACCATGTCCTATGCAGCGGTGCCGGCCGCGCGGACGTCGAATGTGACGCTGGTGCAGATCACCGGGGCCGGTGTTGGCGGCATCCGTGCCGGAACGGCCTATTCCTCCAAGGCCATTCAGGCTGCCCTTCCGGGCTTTACCACCGACACCATCCAGACGGCGGAAGAAACCACCACCGAAAATGCGCTGGGCGCGTTCAACTCGGATGGTTTCCAGGTGCTGCAGATCTTCCGTGGACGGGATGGCAATGTCCGCGCCGTGCATGGCGTGACCCATCATCTGGCCGGCCCCAACGGCGAGCGCATCGGCATGACCTTTGCCGAGGCCGGCATGCGCCGGTCCGATTGCCGCGTCGGCCAGAACCTGTGGCGCGGCATGGCCATCTGCCGTTCCAAGGGCGCGCCGAATGTGGAGCTTGTCTTCGCCATTCCGCAGTATCAGGGCCCTTGGGATGCCCTGCCGGATGAAGGCCAGCTGCGGGGCGCTGCCCTGCAGCGCATCGTCTGGACGCCCACCGCTCAGGGCTGACACCCAGACATTCGGCGATGGTGACGGGGCGGGCCTGATCGGCTAAGCCTGAAGGCATGAGCGCCGAATCCCTTGTCCGCACACCGTCCGTCGACGATCTCGCCCGGCAGATCCTTGCCGGGAACCGGGCCATGCTGGCCCGTGCGATCACGCTGGTGGAATCACGCAAGGCAGAGCACCGGCAGTCCGCGCGGGATCTGCTGACCCTGCTGATGCCCCACACGGGCAAGGCGCAGCGCGTCGGCATTACCGGCGTGCCGGGCGTCGGCAAATCCACCACCATCGACACGCTGGGCAGCAACCTGACCGAAGATGGCCACAAGGTCGCGGTGCTGGCGGTTGATCCATCCTCCACCCGCACCGGCGGGTCCATTCTGGGCGACAAGACCCGCATGGCGCGGCTGGCTGTCGATCCGAAGGCCTTCATCCGTCCATCCCCCTCCGCCGGAACGCTGGGCGGCGTGACGGCGCGCACACGCGAGACGATGCTTCTGTGTGAAGCGGCCGGTTTTGACGTGATCCTTGTAGAGACGGTCGGCATCGGCCAATCGGAAACGGCCGTCGCGGAGATGGTCGATTTCTTCCTCGTGCTCATGCTGCCGGGCGCCGGCGATGAGTTGCAGGGCATCAAGAAGGGCGTCCTGGAAATCGCCGACCTCATCGCCGTCAACAAGGCAGACGGCGAGGGTGCCATGCGGGCGCGGGCGGCGGCTGCCGATTACCGCAGTGCGCTGCATATCATGGCACCACGCTCGCCCACATGGTCGCCGCCGGTGGTGACGGTCTCCGGCCTTGCCAACGAGGGCCTGCGCGAGATGTGGGCGCAGGTGGAACTGCACCGCGACAAGATGCAGGCGACCGGCGAATGGCAGGAGCGGCGCGCCCGCCAGCAGGTGTCCTGGATGTGGGACATGCTGCAACAGCGGCTGATGGAGGCCCTGACCCGCGATCCCGGCCGGGCCGCCCATATTCGCGCGCTTGAGGACAAGGTGCGCTCCGGCGAGGTTCCCGCTTCCGCCGCCGTGGAGGACATCGCCAGGCTTACCGGCATCTGACCCTTGCTTGCCCCTGTTTGCGGGCATGGTTCTTGCTCCCTGTTGCACAATGGCAGGCGGCAGCGCCGCCTGCTGCGCCAGATTGGAACGTGCGGTGAGGCGATGAGCGGGATTTGCAGGTCAGACAGGCTGAAGATGGGCCGCAGGGGCTTTCTGGCCGGGCTGGGCCTGTCCCTTTCCGGCACACCCGTTCTGGCGCTGACACAGGTGGCGGATCTGCGCGGCAGTATTGACGGGCAGGATCTGGGCCTTGTGCCGGACCGGCCCGAAGACCAGAGCGCCGCTATGCAAAAGGCCATCGACCGGGCCGTGGCCCGCGGCAAGGCGCTGTTTCTGCCCGCTGGCAGCTATCCCGTTTCCAACCTTGTTCTTCCCTCCGGTGCCATGATCGTTGGCGTGCCGGGGCGCACACAGCTGGTGCATCTGGGCGGCGGCGGTGTGCTGATGGGGGCTAATGGCGCCAGCCGCATCCGTCTGGAGGGCATCTCCTTTGACGGCGGCAACAAGACGCTGGGGGAGGGAAGCTTCGGCCTGCTGCATTTTATTGGCGTCACCAATCTCGGCATGACGGACTGCGAGATCACCGGTTCCAGCCGATCGGGACTGGCGCTGGACCGCTGCAGCGGTCATGTGGAGCGCTGCGTGATTTCCGGCGCGGCGGAAGCCGGCATCCGCTCCGTTGAGGGGGCGGGGCTGACCTTCTCCGGCAACACCATTACAGGATGCGCCAATGGCGGGCTGCTGGTGCTGCGCTGGACCCAGGGCGAGGACGGCACGCTGATCACGGGCAACCGGATCAGCGCGATTGCAGCCAAGGCGGGCGGCACCGGTCAGCACGGCAATGGCATCAATGTCTTTCGCGCGGGTGGCGTCATCATCGCCAATAACCACGTGTCGGACTGTGCCTTCTCGGCGATCCGTGCCAACTCGGCTTCCAATGTGCAGATCAGCGGCAACACATGCCTGCGTTCGGGCGAGACGGCGGTTTACAGCGAGTTCAGCTTCGAAGGGGCCGTCATCTCCGGCAATCTGGTGGATGGGGGCACGATGGGCATTTCCGTGGCCAACTTCCAGCAGGGCGGGCGGCTGGCGTCCGTGACAGGGAACATCGTGCGCAACATCCGCCTGGATGGCCCTTATCCGGAAGAAGTGGCGGGCTTTGGCATCGGCATCGCGGTGGAAGCCGATACGGTGGTCAGCGGCAATGTGGTCGAGGGTGCGCCGAAATACGGCATCCTTGCGGGCTGGGGTCCTTACATGCGCGACCTGCTGATTGCCCAGAACATTCTGAGAGACTGCCCGCTCGGCATCGCCGTGACCGTGGTGGAAGGCGCAGGAGCGGCCGTCATTCAGGGCAACATCATTTCCGGGGCGCGCCGCGGGGCCATTGTCGGCCACCGCTGGCGCGAGGCGGTGACCGGCGACCTTGCCGGAGCCCGCACCGTTCCGCAGCATCTGACAATTTCGGGGAACACGGTGAGCGGCTGACAGCCCCTCAGGCGGACGGCTGATCCATGCCGCCAAACAGGCGCCTGAACATGATGGGATGGAAAGCCTCGATATTGGAGGCCACATGCCGTGCCATCAGCTTGCGGCAGAGCTCCGGATCCCGCTGACCAAGTGCCTCGATGATGGCCACATGCTGATCCGGGAACAGATCCAGCCAGAAGGTTTCCCCCACGCGCTGGGCGATCATGAAACGGTGAACCAGCAGAAGTGTCCGCGCCAGAACCGGCATCAGGTTTGGCAAATCCGCGCGCTCGAACAGCTTCAAGTGAAAAGCGAGATCGACACGGCTGAGAAGGTAGCCATCCCCCAGATCACGGACCTTGCGGTAATCCTCGACCGACTGGAGCAGGAACTCACGGGTGGCCGTATCAATGTTCAGGCAGGCCCGGGCGATGCCGGCGCTTTCGAGGGCGATACGCTGGTGGATGAGGATCTCTGCCTCTGCCTCACTGATGCTTGTGACGAAGGTGCCTTGATAGCCCCTGCGTTCGACAAGCCCGTCCTGTTCGAGCCGCAGCAGCGCCTCTCGGATGGTGCCTTGCGAGCAGGCGAACTCGTGCGCCAGGGACTGTTCGGTCAGAATGCTGCCGCCATTCAGCTCCGACAGCATGATGAGCCGTCTCAAGCTGCCGTAAACCGCATTCGATTTGCGCCCGTTCTCCTTCGGAAGCGTCGGAAACTTCATCTGCATCGCCACTGACATGCGGCTGTGCCCCCACCTTCTCACATGCACGTTCCGGGCAGCGGCCCGGCAGGAAACAGCAAACCAGACCCAAATGGCACCGGAGGCTGAAGCGTGCCGCTGACAGCAGAATGCTGATTGAAGCGGTCTTTTGGAAGAACCTTCTGGCGGGAACAAGCCTGCCGCGCCACTTCGGCAGCTGGAATTGTCTCATTCTGAAGCAAACGGCCTGCGATGCATGTAGATCAGCTTACAGTCACGCTTATCCGGACATGTATCATAATTTATCATGAAATTTGTATAGTATTGTAAACAAGTTTACGCTCGATTGGTCCGGTCTATATGGACCGGCTTCAAATTCCGCTGCGCGAGATGACGGAGATCCAGTTCTTCCAGGCCAGCTTTTCGATCAGATTTTCACCAAACCCGTGGTCCCGGAAGGCCGCGATCAGACGCGGCAGGCCCGAGACATCGCCGATATCGCGGGGCACAAGGCATCCGTCGAAGTCGGAACCAAGGCCAACGTGATCCTCGCCCAGCTTGTCAATGAGATAGGCAGCATGGCGCACGACTGTTTCGAGCGGCGTATTGCTGTCGGGGCGTCCATCCTCGCGCAGGAAGGCGCAGTGGAAATTGACGCCCACAAGCCCCTTGCTTTCTGCGATGGCAGCCAGCTGGCGGTCCGTCAGATTGCGGGCGCTGGGACACAGGGCATGGGCGTTGGAGTGGGAGGCGATGAGCGGCCTATCCGAGATGGCCGCCACATCCCAGAAGCCTTTTTCGGTGATGTGCGACAGGTCCACCATGATGCCAAGAGCATTGCAGCGGCGCACAAGCTGGCGGCCAAGGTCTGTCAGCCCCTCGCCGGTATCGGGCGAAGAGGGAAAGGCCATGGGCACGCCGTCGCCAAAGATGTTCCGGCGGCTCCAGACCGGGCCGAGGGAACGCAGGCCCGCGGCATGGAGAACATCCAGCGCAGCAAGGTCCGGGCCGATGCACTCCGCCCCTTCGATATGCAGCACCATCGCCATCTGTCCGGCTGCCATTGCCGCCTCGATTTCGCGGGCGCTGCGGGCGATGCGGCAGGCGCCTTGCGAAGCGGCTTCCAGCTTCAGGGCACGCGATGTCATGGAAAGGGTCCAGCTCAGGGCTTCTTCCTGACCCAGCCGCTGATAGTGGCGCGGATCGGCGGAGCCAAGCGAGCGCATCAGCTGCATGTCCTGCACGCCGGGCACGAACATGGCGAAGAGCCCGCCGGCGAAACCGCCCGCCCGGGCGCGGGGCAGGTCTATGTGGTCCTCTGAGGAATGGTCGAAGAAGGACTTGCCGCGTCCGGCACGCTCGCGCATCTCCAGCTTGAGGAGAGTGTCATTGTGGCCATCGAAAACGGGCACGGGCGGATGGCCGGACTGTGATTCGCTCAAGGGAACCTCGTGAAGGGAGCCGGGAACTGGCGGAGGGCAGGCTGGAGTGGCGTCCATTTAGCCATTCCGGCACCCCATATGGCAAGCCGGAGCACGCATCTGTGGCGGAATTGCCGCGCTCGCGGGGATTTCATTTGTCCATTCTTCCCGAATATTGCCTTCTCCTGAAGAACCGGCGCAAAAGATGGCGTTTATGACGGTTCGTCAGGTCAAGGGTGAGCCCAAAATGGCAGCGGATGTTGCTTCGGAATTTGAACGTGAGTCGCGCGGTCTGAGCCGGCGTGGTTTTCTTTTCTCAGGTGCGGCGCTCATGGTGCTGTCGGCCGCTGGGTGCCAGACGCTCGAGCAGCCTGTCGGGCTGCCGAACCAGCCGCCGCTGCCGGACGAAAAGTTCGACTATGATCTGGCCTATGCGGCCCGCAAGGATGGCGACTGGAACATTCCGGCGATCAAGTACAAGAACTTCGACCGGCAGTTCTGGCGTCAGGTTGTGGACTACGAGACCAAGGAAGCCCCGGGAACGATCATCGTCGATCCCTATAATCACTTCCTGTACTGGACCATCTCCCGCAAGAAGGCCCTGCGTTACGGCATCGGCGTCGGCAAGGCCGGTTTCGGCTGGTCCGGCGCTGCGACGATCCGCATGAAGCAGGAATGGCCCGCATGGTTCCCGCCGAAGGAAATGATCGAACGCCGCCCTGAGCTGAAGAAGTACAAGGACGGCAAGATGGATGGCGGCATCGACAACCCGCTGGGTGCCCGCGCGCTCTATCTGTGGCAGGGCAATGTCGACACGCTGTACCGGATTCACGGCACCACCGAGCCGCAGAGCATCGGCCGCAGCGTATCGAGCGGCTGCATCCGCATGTGGCATCAGGACGTGATCGACCTGTACGAGCGCGTTCCGATGAACACCAAGGTCGTCGTTCTGGGGGATGCCATCCCGGACAGCGTGAAGAAGCAGATGGCCGAGGCGGAAAAGAAGAAGGCCGGCTGAGCCGCTTTCATTCCTGCCTTTCGAGACGATCGGGCCCCGCCATGTGCGGGGCCTTTTCCGTTCCGGCTCAGGTCAGGACGGGTGTCAGGGCCACGTCGGAAAGAATGGCGCCGAAGTGGCAGATGGCAGCGGCCAGCACGAAGCTGTGCCAGATGGCATTCTGGAAGGGCAGGGACTTCCAGGCGTAGAAGGCCGTGCCCGCCGAATAGAGCGCACCACCCGCCACCAGCAGCCAGAAGCCCAGCGGAGACGCGTTTTGCAGCAGCGGCTGATAGGCAAAGACGATGACCCAGCCGAGCGCCAGGCAGATCGGGACGGTGTATTTGTCAAAGCGCTGCAGGCGCACCAGCTTGATGGTGGCGCCCGTGATTGCCCCCGTCCAGACGACCGCAAGCACCAGCATGCCCGGCCAGCCGCCGATGACCATGGCGGCAAAGGGGGTGTAGGTGCCTGCAATCATCAGGAAAATGGCGGCATGGTCGAAACGGCGGAACCAGCTGGCATGGTTGTTCTTGGCCAGCATGTTGTAGAGCGCCGAACAGATCAGCATGGCCATCAGGCAGGCTGTATAGACGGAAATGCTGGCAATGCGCCCGGCCGCATCTTCCTGCGGGATAACCAGTGTCAGAAGAATGATGGTGGCCGCCACCCCCAGTGCTATGCCGATGACATGCACCGTTCCGTCTGCAATCCGCTCTGCTCTTGTCTGCTCCCGCATGCGCCCCTCGTCTGGCTATCTTCCGGTTACGTCAACGTAATGTATCGTCCGGCCAAGCGCAAAGATAGATTCGTTCTTGTCAGATTTGATGGCGGCTGATGCCTGATTTGTGGGCATTTCCCCTGCGTCTTGTGCAGTCTTGCCGCAAGGTGTCTGCGGGAAATGCCGGTTTCCTGCCGTTCCGGTAGTCATTGCGCTTGGCACGGCACTTGCAAAACATCACGCAGAGTTTAGCGGCTAGGGTTCCGGCGTCTCATGACGTGGCTGGTCCGAGAGCTGCTACCGGCGGGGAGACAGTCCGCCGGGTGCACGGCGGGATAAAAGCCCGGGAGACCTCGTAAGCCAAGGGATTGGCGGCGCGAAGGTCCATGCCGATCCCTTTCTAAAGATGCAAGAAGGGGAACACCAATGCAGACCATTTCCAAATTCCTGGCGTCCATTGCGGTTGCAGCCCTCGTGGCGGGCGCTCCATTTGCCGCCCATGCTGCTCCCAAGAAGGACTTCAAGGTTGCCTGGTCCATCTATGTGGGCTGGATGCCCTGGGGCTATGCGGCTGATCAGGGGATCGTGAAGAAGTGGGCTGACAAATACGGCATCACCATCGAGGTCACCCAGTTCAACGATTATGTGGAGTCCATGAACCAGTATACCGCCGGTGCTTATGACGCGGTGACGCTGACGAATATGGATGGCCTGTCCATCCCGGCCGCCGGCGGCGTTGATACGACAGCAGTGATCACCGGCGACTTCTCCAACGGCAATGATGCGGTGATCCTCAAGGACAAGGACAGTCTGGAGGACATCAAGGGCCAGAACGTCAATCTGGTCGAATTCTCCGTCTCGCATTACCTGCTAGCCCGGGCACTGGAGACCATCGGGTCGTCCGAGCGTGACGTGAAGGTGGTGAATACCTCCGATGCGGACATGGTGGCCGCCTTCCAGACACCGGACGTGACGGCGGTGGTGACCTGGAACCCTCTCGTATCCTCGATCATGGAAGATCCCTCGGCCCGCAAGGTCTTCGACAGCTCACAGATTCCCGGTGAGATCATTGACCTCATGGTGGCCAAAACCGAAGTGCTGAAGGACAATCCGGAGTTCGGCAAGGCACTGGCCGGTATCTGGTACGAGACCATGGGCATCATGCTGGCCGATAGCCCCGAGGGCAAGGCTGCGCGCGAGGCGATGGGCGCGGCGTCAGGCACGGATCTGGCCGGCTTTGAGGCGCAGATGGCGGCGACGATGCTCTTCGGCAAGCCGGATGAGGCCCTGGCCTTCACCCTCTCGGAAAGCCTGCCCAAGACCATGGACCTGGTGCGCAACTTCCTTTTCGAAAAGGGGCTCTTGGGCAGCGGTGCCGCCTCTGCGGACGTGATCGGTATCGAGATGCCGGACGGCAGCGTGCTGGGCGACAAGGAGAACATCAAGTTCCGCTTCACCGGCACCTTCATGGAAGCAGCCGCCAAGGGCGACCTCTGATCTCCTGCCCGGTCCGGGAATGGGGGAGAGCCTCCATTCCCTCTCCCGCTGTCCCGAGAGGTACCTATGCGCTGGATCAATTCACGCCCGGGAAAAGGCGCCAGCCTGACGCTGGTGATGCTGCCCTTCGTGCTGCTGCTGGCGGCCTACATGCTGGGCTCGACAGCAAGGCTGGCGGAAAACCCCAATGACAAGCTCTTGCCGGGCCTTGCTGCACTTGGTGATGCCATCAGCCGCATGGCGCTTGAGCCCGATGTGCGGACGGGGGACTATCTCCTCTGGTCCGATACCCTGGCAAGCCTGAAACGGCTGTTTGCGGGTCTCGGGATTGCCACCGTCATCGCGCTGCTGACCGGTCTTGTCATCGGCAGCCTGCCCTATGCGCGGACGCTGCTTTCGCCCTTCGTCGGAGCCTTTTCCATGGTGCCGCCGCTGGCGCTGCTGCCGGTGCTGTTCATCGTCATGGGGCTGGGGGAAGCTTCCAAGATTGCATTGATCGTCATCGGCGTTGCTCCCGTCATGATCCGGGACCTGGCGCTCAAGGCCATCGAATTGCCGCGCGAGATGATCGTCAAGGCGGAAACTCTCTCCGCCTCCTCCTGGCTGATTGCCTTGCGTGTGGTGCTGCCGCAGGTGCTGCCCCGCCTGATCACCTGCCTTCGGCTGCAGCTTGGGCCTGCCTGGCTGTTCCTGATCGCGGCGGAGGCCATCTCGGCGGATGCTGGCCTCGGGTACCGCATCTTTCTGGTACGCCGCTATCTCTCCATGGATGTGATCTTTCCCTATGTGGTGTGGATCACCCTGCTGGCTGTCGTGACGGACATCCTGCTGGACCGGCTGCGCATCGCCGTCTTTCCCTGGTCTGAACTGGAGAAGGGCAAATGAGCGCGCTGTCCGTCAGGCACCTCTGGAAGGAATATGGCGACCAGATCGTGCTGGAGAATGTCTCCATCGAGATCGAGTCCCGTGCCTTCGTTGCGCTGGTCGGCCCTTCCGGCTGCGGCAAATCCACCTTCCTGCGCATGCTGCTTGGGCAGGAGGTGCCCACAAGGGGCGAAATCCTGCTCGACGGGATGCCACTGCCGAAGGAGCCGGGCCCGGACCGGGGTGTTGTCTTTCAGCGCTATTCGGTGTTTCCGCATCTGACGGTGCTGGGCAATGTGATGCTGGGCAAGGAACTGCAAGCCTCGCGCATTGCCGGGAGGCTGTTCGGTGCGGCCCGCCGCACCTGTGCAGATGAGGCGCGGGCGATGATTGCGGCGGTTGGCCTTGCCGGTGCCGAGGCCAAGTATCCGGCCCAGCTTTCCGGCGGCATGCAGCAGCGGCTTGCCCTGGCGCAGGCGCTGATCATGCGGCCCAAGGTGCTGCTGCTGGACGAGCCCTTTGGCGCGCTCGATCCCGGCATTCGCGCCGAGATCCATACGTTGATGAAGAAGCTCTGGCACGAGGCGCCGATGACCGTGGTCATGGTCACCCATGACATGCGGGAGGCCTTTACCCTCGCCACCCGCGTTGTCGCCTTCGAGCGCCCGCGCGACCGGCCCGAGGAGAAGCTGCGCTACGGGGCCACCATCGCCCGCGATATCGGCATCTGGCCGCCCCGCAAGGCGGGACAGCCCTCACTCTTTCGCCCTGACCGGGACGGCCCGGTCTTTCTGGACGGGCAATAGCCGGGACGGCCCGGCCATCCATCCACAGGAGCTGCAACCGTGCACATCCGCCGTTCTCCCGAAGAGATCGCCGCCAACAGGGCGCGCTATGAGGAACATCAGAAGAAGGGTCTTGAGTTCGCTCCCAAGGCCCTGCCGGGCAAGAGCGTGAAGCCCGCGCCTGCCATCGCCGCAGACAGGATCATCCACCGGGAGGTCATTCCCGGCGGCTGGTACTGGACAACCCGCGTCAAGACCGGAGAAACCCTGCGTGTTGCGCTGGATGAGGGCCTGTCCACCGTGTCTCTGGTCGCCTGGAGCGCAGCGGATCCGAGCGAGCGGCTGAACCTGCCCGATACGGTGAAGGTTCAGTGGACCACCGCCCTTGCCATGGGCCGAGTGATCTTCTCCGACATGGGCAAGGTGATGTTCTCCATCACCGGGGACAGCTGCGGTACCCATGACTGCCTGATGGGCGGGTCCACTGCGGCGTCCAATGCCCGCAAATATGCCGGCGCAAACGGAGCTTCCTTGCGCAACACCCGCGACAACTTCGTGCTGGCCGCTACCAAGGCCGGGTTGGACAAGCGCGACATTCCCGCTGCCCTTGCCCTGTTTGCCCCAGTGCGCGTTGATGCAGAAGGCCGGTTCAGCTGGGTGGCGGATATGGTCTCGGCTGGCGACTACGTGGAGCTGCGCGCCGAGATGGACATGACCGTCGCCTTTTCCAACTGCCCGCATCCGCTCGACCCGAGCCCGGTCTATGCGCCCAACCCCGTCACCATCACCCGCATTGCGGCCAGTTTGCCCGCTGCGGACGACCTGTGCCGCACGGCAACCGCCGAAGCCGTGCGTGGCTTTGAAAACAATGCGCTGGCAACACTGTGAGGGGAGACAGACCGATGACCGCATTCATTCAGACATCTCCCGCCCGCACGCCTGAAACAGCAGTGCAGGACCATTACATTCCTGCCGAAGCGCCGTTCTCCACCTTTGTCCGCAAGGGGCAGGTGCTGCGCATTGAGGACAGCTATGGCCAGCAGGCCGTCGACACGCTGTTCTACAACGCCCATGACTTCTCCGAGCGCTATTCCAGCCAGGACACCATGCGCGAGCAGGGGGCGGCCTATGTCTCCACCGGCACGAAGATCATGTCCAGCGAAGGCCGGGTGATGCTGACGGTAACGGCGGACAGCTGCGGCCGCCATGACACCTCCGCCGGGGCCTGCTCCTGCGAGAGCAACACGGTGCGCTTTGGCGCCTACACGAAATATCTCCACGCCTGCCGCGACAATTTCGTCATCGAGGTATCGAAGCACGGCATGAGCAAGCGGGATGTGGTGCCGAATATCAACTTCTTCATGAACGTGCCGATCGAGCCGTCCGGCAAGATGACCATCGTGGATGGCATTTCCTCGCCCGGCGACTACGTGGAGATGAAGGCGGAGATGGACGTGCTGCTCGTCATCTCCAACTGCCCGCAGATCAACAATCCCTGCAATGGCTTTGACCCGACACCCATCCGGGTGCTGGTCTGGGATGACGGGGCGGCGTGATGTTCCAGAAGGTTCTGATCGCCAACCGCGGCGAAATTGCCGTGCGCGTCATCAAGACGCTGCGCAAGATGGGGATCGCAAGCGTTGCGGTCTATTCCGATGCCGACCGGTTTTCCAAAGCGGTGCTGATGGCCGATGAGGCTGTGCGGCTGGGGCCCGCCCCGGCGGCTGAAAGCTATCTCAAGGTGGAGGCCGTCATCGCCGCCTGCCGTGAGACGGGGGCAGAGGCTGTCCACCCGGGCTATGGCTTCCTGTCGGAGAACATCGGCTTTGCCGAAAGGCTGACGGCGGAGGGGATCACCTTCATCGGCCCCTCGCCGGACAATATCGCGGCCTTCGGCCTCAAGCATACGGCGCGGGAGCTGGCGAAGGCCAGCGGCGTGCCGCTGCTGCCGGGCTCCGGCCTCATTGCCAGCGGGACTGAAGCTCTCGCAGCGGCGGAGGCCATCGGCTATCCGGTGATGCTGAAGTCCACCGCCGGGGGCGGGGGCATCGGCATGCAGCTGTGCGAGACGCCCGAAGCGCTGGGTGCCGCCTTCGAGACGGTGCAGCGGACGGCACAGGCCAGCTTCGGCGATGCCCGTGTCTATCTGGAGCGCTTCGTTGCCAGAGCCCGCCACGTGGAGGTGCAGATCTTTGGAGACGGCAATGGCAACGTGGTGGCGCTGGGCGAGCGGGACTGCTCGCTGCAGCGGCGGAACCAGAAGGTGATCGAGGAAACTCCGGCGCCGGGTCTTTCCGCCGCGGTACGGCAGAAGCTGCATGCGGCAGCCGTGGCGCTGGGCCGTCAGGTGAACTACGCCTCGGCCGGTACCGTGGAATTCATCTACGATCCGGCGCGGGAAGAGTTCTACTTCCTTGAGGTGAACACCCGCCTGCAGGTGGAACATCCGGTGACGGAAGCCGTCTTCGGCGTCGATCTGGTGGAGTGGATGATCCGTCAGGCAGCGGGAGAGGATGTGCTGGCCGGTGCCGGGCAACTGACACCCAGGGGGGCGGCCATCGAGGCGCGCGTCTATGCGGAAATGCCTCACGCGGGCTTCCGCCCCAGCGCGGGCCTTCTGACGGAGGTGCGCTTTCCTGAAGACGTGCGCGTGGATGGCTGGGTGGAGACGGGCACGGAGGTGACTGCCTTCTATGATCCGATGCTGGCCAAGATCATCGTCAGCGGCAAGGACAGGGCCTCGGCCATTGAAGCCCTTTCTACAGCACTGTCACAGACATCCCTGTGCGGGATCGAGACCAATCTCGGCTATCTGAAGGCGATTGCCGCCTCGGACCTGTTCCGCAGCGGTCAGGTGGCGACGACGGCGCTCAGGGATTTTGCCTTTGTGCCGGATGTGATCGAGGTGATCGCGCCGGGGGCTCAGTCTAGCCTGCAGGAGCTGCCGGGCCGTCTTGGCCTGTGGCATGTGGGGGTGCCCCCCTCGGGACCGATGGACGAACGCTCCTTCCGCCATGCCAACCGGCTGGTGGGCAATGCGGATGAGACGGCAGCGCTGGAACTGACCGTTGCCGGCCCGGTGCTGCGGTTCTTCTCGGATGTGCGTGTGGCGCTGGCCGGAGCCCTGATGCCTGCTTCGCTGGACGGCACGCCGGTGCCGCACAACGAGGCCTTCGAGGTGCTGGCAGGCCAGACGCTCTCCATCGGAGCCATCAAGGGGGCCGGACAGCGGACTTATCTTGCTGTTGCAGGCGGGCTTGATGCGCCGGTGGTGCTGGGCTCACGCGCCACCTTTGGCCTCGGACAGTTCGGCGGCAATGCCACCGGCACCCTGCGGGCTGGCCATGTGCTGCGGCTGGCGCGGGCGGAGCAGGCTCCGGTCAAACCTGCCGGTGCACCTGCGGAGCTGACGCGGGAGTGGCATGTGGGCGTGCTCTATGGCCCGCATGGCGCGCCGGATTTCTTCCTTGAGGAAGACATCGAGACGCTGTTTTCGGCCAGTTACGAGGTGCATTACAACTCGGCCCGCACGGGCGTGCGGCTGATTGGCCCTGCACCGAAGTGGGCACGGGCTGATGGCGGGGAGGCGGGGCTGCACCCTTCCAACCTGCATGACAATGCCTATGCCATCGGGGCCATCGATTTCACCGGCGACATGCCGATCATCCTGGGGCCGGATGGCCCCAGCCTCGGTGGCTTCGTCTGCCCGGCGGTGATCGCCCGGGATGAGCAGTGGAAGATGGGGCAGTTCAAGCCCGGCGACCGGATCCGTTTCCATGCGGCCGGGCGCGAGGGCGATCCGCTGGCGGGGCCTGCTGTCCGCAAGCTGGGTGAGGAGGCGGGGTCGCCTGTTCTGGCAACGGGCATGGCCGGGACCGTTCCCGTTGTCTACCGCCGTCAGGGCGATGACAACCTGCTGATCGAATATGGCGCGATGCAGCTCGACATCGGCATCCGCATGCGTGTCCACCTGCTGATGGAAGCGGTGAAAGCGGCGAAGCTGCCCGGATTGATCGACCTGACGCCGGGCATCCGCTCGCTGCAGATCCATTATGACGGCACGAGCCTGACCCGCCGCCGCCTGCTGGGGCTTCTGTCGGAGATCGAGCAGACCCTGCCGCCAGCCTCGCAGGTGAAGGTGCCAAGCCGCACCGTCTGGCTGCCGCTGTCCTGGAACGATCCGGACGCGGAACTGGCGATGCGCAAGTATCAGGAACTGGTGCGCCCCAATGCGCCCTGGTGCCCCTCCAACATCGAGTTCATCCGCCGCATCAACGGCCTTGCAGATGAGCAGGCGGTGAAGGACACCATCTTCGACGCAGCCTATCTGGTGATGGGGCTGGGGGATGTTTATCTCGGCGCACCTGTGGCAACGCCTGTCGACCCGCGCCACCGGCTGGTGACGACCAAGTACAATCCGGCCCGCACCTGGACGCCGGAGAACGCGGTGGGCATCGGCGGGGCTTATATGTGCATCTATGGCATGGAAGGGCCTGGGGGCTATCAGCTGTTCGGGCGCACCATCCAGATGTGGAACACATGGCGGCAGACGGATGTGTTCGGCAAGGACAAGCCGTGGCTGCTCGATTTCTTCGACCAGATCCGCTTCTTCCCCGTCTCGCATCAGGAACTGACCGAAGCGCGGGCCGCCTTTCCCCATGGCGGTTATCCGCTGAGGATCGAGGAGGGCATCTTCTCGCAGGCAGAGTATGAGGCTGGCCTTGCGGCCAATGCGGCCAGTATCTCCGCCTTCAAGCAGGGTCAGCAGGCTGCCTTCGAGGCAGAGCGCCAGCGCTGGAAGGACGCGGGGCTGGACAGTTTCGTGGCGGACGAGGGGGGCGGGCCGGGCCTTGGCGGTGACATTCCGCAAGGCTGCACGGGCGTTGAAAGCGCCGTGCCCGGCAATGTCTGGAAAGTGCTGGTGGAGGCCGGCCAGAAAGTGGAAGCTGGCGAAACGCTCGCCATCATCGAGTCAATGAAGATGGAAATCACGGTCACCGCCCATGTGGCCGGACGGGTCAGCGAGCTGCGTGCCGCCCCCGGCCGCAGCATCCGGGCCGGTGACGTGCTGGTGGTACTGGAGGATGCACTATGATCCCGGTGATGCTTGACCTTGCCTCCCTGCGGGCGGCCTACCAGAATGGCCTGACGCAGCTTGCTCTGGTGGAAGAGGTGATTGCCCGATGCAATGCCTGTGATGACCCGGCGGTCTTCATCACGCGTGCGAAGGACGAGGATCTTCGGGCCGCCGCCATGGCGCTGATGGCGCGGGCGCCGGAGCCCAACAGCCTGCCGCTCTGGGGAATTCCCTTCGCGGTGAAGGACAATATCGATGTGGCGGGCCTGCCGACGACCGCAGGCTGCCCGGCCTATGCCTATCAGCCGGAGACGGATGCGGCGGTGGTGGCGCGGCTGAAGGCTGCCGGGGCTCTGGTGGTGGGCAAGACCAATCTTGACCAGTTTGCCACCGGGCTCAACGGCACCCGCTCTCCGCACGGTGCACCGCGCTGCGTCTTCAACAAGGACTATGTCTCCGGCGGCTCTTCCTCCGGTTCGGCGGTTGCCACGGCGGCGGGGCTTGTCAGTTTTGCGCTGGGTACGGATACGGCAGGATCTGGCCGCGTGCCTGCGGCCTTCAACAATCTCGCCGGCATCAAGCCGACGCCGGGACTGGTGCCCAACACTGGCGTCGTGCCCGCCTGCCGCAGCGTTGATGTGGTGACGGTGTTCGCCGCGACTGTGGGCGATGGCGTTGCCATCCGCAAGGTGATGGATGGCTTTGACGCGGGCGATCCCTATTCCCGCAAGGCAGAGCCTGTGAGCCTGCCCGTCTCCGGGCTGCGTGTCGGCGTGCTGGCAGGTCCAGAGCGGGAATTCTTCGGCAATGCCAGCGTCGAGGCGCTTTATGATAGGGCCATCGAGCGGGCGTGGAGGCTGGGGGCCGTTATCGTGCCTTTCGACTATGCGCCGTTCCGGCAGGCGGCGGAGCTGCTTTACAACGGCCCCTGGGTGGCGGAGCGTCTGGCGGCGGTGAAGGATTTCATCGCCACGAATGCCGCTGACTTCGACCCCACGGTGCGCGCCATCATCGAAGGGGCGAGGGCCTATGATGCGCTTGCCGCTTTCGAGGGCCAGTACAGGCTGGGCCACCTGCGCCAGAAGACGCTAGCCGAGTGGGCGAAGGTGGATGTGCTGATGCTGCCGACCTCGCCCACGATCTATACGGTCGAGGAGATGCTGGCTGATCCTGTCACCAGAAACAGCCACTTTGGCCGTTACACCAACTTTGCCAATCTCTTCGGCTATGCCGCCATTGCCGTGCCGGCCGGGTTCGGCCCGGATGGCCTGCCGGGCGGGGTGACCCTGTTCGGTCCTGCCTTCAGCGATGATGCGCTCGCTCCCTTCGCCGATGCCCTGCACCGGGCAGCGGCCTGCGGCATGGGCAAGGACAAGACGGCAGAGCTGCCTCAGGCCAGCCGCGTGCCGGAGCCCGACGACGGGCTGGTCCCGGTTGTGGTGGTTGGCGCGCATCTGACCGGCATGCCGCTCAATCACGAACTGACCGGGCCGGGCGGCAAGCTGGTGAAAACCTGCCGCACGGCGGGCGACTACCGCCTCTTCGTGCTGCCGGGCACCACGCCGCCGAAGCCGGGCCTCATCCGCGAGCCGGGCTTTGCAGGAAGCGGGCTTGAGGTGGAAGTGTGGAAGGTGACGCCGGAGGCTTTCGGCCGGTTCGTCCAGAAGATCCCGGCACCGCTCGGCATCGGCAAGGTGACGCTTGATGACGGCAGCGCCGTCTCCGGCTTCCTGTGCGAGAGCCATGCCGTGGCCGGAGCGCAGGAGATCACCAGCCTCGGCGGCTGGCGCGCCTATATCGCGCAGAGGAATTGAACGCAGAAGCAGCGGCAGGGCAGGGCCTTGCCGCCGCTCGTCCACAAGGGGATCGCAGAAGAGCGGGGGAATCGGCTTCACCCCTGCCTGAAAATCGCTATGTTTGCGGCGCAGAGCATTGACCTTGCCCACCTTGAGGGAGTACCGCCGGACGACCGGGTTTGACCGGCAAGTCTCAGGCGGCGGCAATGCCATGCCCGAGGTCTTTAGACCTAACCGGATTTCAGCGGCACGGGACGGGGAATGACGGTCAGCATCGATATCGGCGAAATGTCAGGCGGCGCAAAGGCGCTGATGGATCTGGAAGAACTGCTCGCAACGCGCCTGCTGGTGCAGGGCAACTCCGGCTCTGGCAAATCGCATCTTCTGCGCCGTCTTCTCGAACAGTCCGCCAGCTGGGTGCAGCAGGCGATCATCGATCCGGAGGGCGACTTCGTCAGCCTTGCCGAGAAATTCGGCCATGTGGTGGTGGATGCTGCCGGAACCGAGCGCGACCTGCAGATGATCGCTGCCCGCGTGCGTGCGCACCGGGTTTCCGTCGTGCTCAATCTGGAAGGTCTGGACGCCGACCGGCAGATGAAGGCGGCTGCAACGTTCCTTGACGGCTTGTTCGATGCGGACCGTGACCAGTGGTATCCGATGCTGGTGGTGGTGGACGAGGCGCAGCTTTTTGCCCCTGCGGCTGCCGGTGAAGTGAGTGAAGAGGCGCGCCGCCGCTCGCTGACCGCGATGACGAACCTCATGTGCCGCGGCCGCAAGCGCGGGCTGGCCGGCATCATTGCGACGCAGCGCCTCGCCAAGCTTGCCAAGAACGTGGCGGCGGAGGCTTCCAACTTCCTGATGGGCCGCACCTTCCTGGACATCGACATGGCCCGCGCGGCCGATCTTCTCGGTATGGAGCGGCGGCAGGCGGAAGCTTTCCGCAATCTCGACCGCGGCCATTTCATTGCCCTGGGACCAGCCATGTCGCGCCGTCCGGTGCCGGTGCGCATCGGGCCGGTGGAGACCTCCGGCCGCGGCGGCGGACCGAAGCTGACGCCGCTGCCGGACAAGCCGGCGGAAGACGCCAAGGATCTGATCTTCACGCCCATGCCGGATGAGGCCTTGCGCATCCGTCCGCGTGCGCCGGAGCCAGTTTCGACGGCGGAAATCCTGACGCAGCTGTCGGCTGCGGGCCGCATGGAAAGCGCCCGCAACCAGCCCGCACCTCAGCCGGACGAACCGCCGGTGGACACGGCCGAGCGGGATGCGGCAATCGACGAAATCATGACGGCAATTCTGGCGGAGCCCGAGGCGGCCTTCCAGCCGGTGGCAGCGCTTTATCAGGACTTTCAGGTCCGCTGCCGTATCGCCAAGGTGCCCGGCGGCGTGCCGGATCTCTCCGTCTTCCGCGAGAAGCTGTCGGTGGCCCGTGCCGGCGTCGACAGCGGTGAGGTGGACACCAATGACTGGGAGCGGGCGGCACTGATTGCCGCCGAGCTGCCGGAGGACATGCGCGGGGTCTATCTGCTGCTGGCCAAAGCGGCGCTCGCCAAGGCGCCGTGCCCGCCGAATGCGGAAATCGCCAAGGCCTATGGCACCCGCTCGCCGGGCCGTGCCCGCTGGCTGCTGGCCCATATGGAGGAGCGGGGCTTCCTGCTCTGCGCCACCGACATGCGCGGCAACCGCATTGTCACGCTGACGGATCTGGGCTGGCAGACAGCCCCGGGCGATGCGGAAGCGGCAGCCTGAGAGCATTCTAAAGGCCTGACGCGCCAGACCTCGCTCCCCTGACATGAAAAGGGGCGCCGCAGCGCCCCTTCGGTTCCTTATGACGATAGTTGTTGCCTGTCAGGCGGCGCGCACGCGCTGCAGGAAGCTCGCGATTGTCTCTTCCAGCTTTGCCGCCTGACGGGTCACATCCTGCGAGGCCTGCAGAACATCGCTGGCCGAACCGCTGGTCTCCTGGGCCGACTGCATCACATTGCCGACGCTGCCGCTCATGTCGCTGGTGCAATCTGCGGCGCGCTGAACGTTGACCGTGATTTCACGCGTTGCCTCTCCCTGCTGGGAAATGGCATCGGCGATGGTGGTGGTGAACTGGTTCACCTCACCCATGGTCTCGGCAATTTCCTGGATCGAGCCAACCGCCTCGCGGGTGGAGGACTGGATGCCGCTGATCTGCGACGAGATTTCCTCGGTCGCTTTCGCGGTCTGGTTGGCGAGTTCCTTCACCTCCGCCGCCACAACTGCAAAGCCCCGTCCGGCTTCGCCCGCACGGGCCGCCTCGATGGTGGCGTTGAGGGCCAGAAGATTGGTCTGCTCGGCAATGGCCTGAATGAGCTGCACCACTTCGCCGATCTTCTGGGCCGCGGTGTCAAGGCTCCCGACCCGCTCGTTGGAGAGGGCTGCAGCGCGGGCCGCAGCTTCCACCACGCCCTTGGTCTGCTCCACCTGGCGGCTGATTTCGCCGATGGAAGCGGACAGCTCCTCCGCCGCAGAGGCAACCGTCTGCACGCTGATCTGGGCCGTTTCAGAGGAGGCAGCCACGGTGGAAACCTTGCTGGAGGTCGCCTGGGCAATCGAGGTCAGTGCACCTGCCGTTTGTTCCATCCGGCCCGAGTTGGCCGATACCTCGGAAATGGCCTGGCGGACCTCTGCCTCAAAGTCCTGGATCAGCGCCTCGACATGCTCCTGCCGGGCAAGGCGCGCCTGCTGCGCTGCCTCGCTTTCGCCCTGGAGCTTCACCCGTTCGATCGCATTTTCCACGAAGACGCCGAGAGCACCGGCCATCATGCCGATCTCGTCCTTCCGCTCCCGGTGTGCAACGGGGCTGTCCACATCCCCGGCCGCAAGGGCACGCATGCGCTGGGTGAGCTGGGAAATGGGGCGGGAGATATTGCCGCCCAGCAGCCACATCAATGCCGTGCCCGCCGCCAGAATGACCAGAGCCAGGATGATGGCGGTGTTGCGGGTGGTGATGGCGGCTGCCAGCAGCTCGCTTTCCTCAACGGTGAGGATGACGAACCACTTCTGGCTGGTGTTGACCAGCGGAATGGCGCGGATTGCTTCATAGACGCCATCCGTCTCCTTCATGCTGATGCCGTCCTGAGCCTGCGAAAGGCGGGCGATCAGGCTCTGGTCCGCCGTCTTGCCCAGCAGGCTGCTGTCGGGATGGGAAACCCAGACGCCGCCCTCGCTGATCAGGCCGACGTAGCCTGTCTTGTAGGGATCGAAGGAGGCGACCTGCTTCTGCAGTCCTTCCAGAGACACATCGATGGTGGCGCCGCCTGCGCCGCTGCCCCTGACATCGATGATGGGAGAAGACGCGGTGGCCATGAGCACATCAACGTTGTTGACCGGGTAGAGATAGGGCTCGGTCACCGTGTCCTGCCGCAGCTGGCGGGGCTTGTCGTACCAGTCCTCCGATCCGCTGTCGCCGCCGAAGATCAGCGGCTCCATCGCCACCTTGCCGTCCGCATGATAGAAATAGGGAATGAAACGGCCGTTTCCGTCAGAGAAGCCGGTTCCCTTGTTGTCCGCATCAAGGCCGGCGAGATCGGGTTCCAGGATGGCGCCGCCGCCGACAAACTGCGGGTTGCGGGCAATGATCTGCTGCATGACCGCGCCATAGGCATTGCGGTCCGTGATCCCGGCATGGAGCAGGCCTTCCATCGCATCTGCGGCAGAGCGTGCGGCCAGCTGAGCTTCGGCCACGGTCTTGCTGACCTGTGTGGCAAGCGACAGCGTTGCCTGTTCAACCTGCTCTTCGCCTGACCTGCGGGCAGACGATTGCATCATTGCCGAGATCACCGCGATGACCACGACAAACCCGATGATGAATACGGCACTCGCCGAAATGAAGATGCGGCCCTTCAGCGACATGGAATGCTCCAGACATCTTGAACAAGTGCCGGAATTCTGCGTGTGTGCGGTGAAAAAAGTGTAACCCTTCAGGAATAAATATAAATTCGATAGTCGGCTATTGAATATATAGTCCAGTATTCCTCAGCGTAAGACGGGGCTGCCACAGTTTATTGCGCACGGCGCATCCGTGTCATGGGGGTCGAGGAAGGCTGTGCTGATGGAACCGGAAACTCCGGGTCCGCCAGTAAAAATTTCAGTTGTGCCAGTTCCAGCTCCAACCCCTCAATGGTGCGGGCGAGCACTGTGTCGAGGTAGCTTCCGGCCGGGGCGTTGCTGCGGATGCGGCTGGCCTGATTGAGCGTTGCCCGCAGATAGCGCGCAACGTCTTCCACTTCGAAGCGGGTGATGCTGATATCCATCTGTCCGTCCATGGCAGTGACTCTGGTTCGTTCTCTTTTTGTTCCTATACTCCGTTCCTTCAAGACAGGCAAGAGGAGTCTCCGCTCCTGTCTGGATCCACCCGATCAGCTCCTGCCGGATCAGTATCAATGCCTGTCCATTCCCGGCTTGCGCTTTGCCGCAAGGCTGACATGATCGCCTGAGAGAGAAAGCGGCATGGCAGGGATTCTGCCGCTTTAAAACATGCTGCAGTCCCGGCGAGGCCGGGTGCGCCAGATGGGGTGAGTGCCGGAAATGCTGAAGACAGCCGTGTTCGCAATTGGGCTTGTCCTGCCGGGAGCCGTTCTTGCCGCCGATGCCACCGCGCCGGTGCGCGAGATCATGAGGATGACGGAAGCGAATTGGTCCGAGAGCGGGGCTGAGTATCAGGACATCTTTGACGCCAGCCGGCTGAAGGTGCTGTTCAGCTCCGATTTTGCTGCCCGCTACGAGAAGGCGATGCAGGGCGAATATGCCCGCGAGAGCGGCTCGCCCTTTGATTATGATGTGATCGTCAACGGTCAGGATGGCTGTCCGCTGAAGAATGTCACGATCACCGCCGCTCCGCCGCAGGGTGCCGTGACAGATGTGAAGGCCCGTTTTCAGGCCGTGACCTGCTTCGGTCAGGAGGCCGAATATCAGGCCTATAACGAGACGCTGTTCAAGGTCATCGTCGAGAACGGCAAGCCGGTGGTCGATGACATCGTGCTGTCGATGGATGGCACGCCCTTCTCGATCAAGGCGGAACTGGGCGCTGCCGCAGGTCAGTAAGCTTCCCTTGCGGGAGGTCAGGAAATGGCAGGCGGTAGGCCTTCCTAACCTTCCGCCGTCAGAATCCTGTTGCGTTATTTATTTCGGGCAAGCGCCTTCTCTTGAGTCGAGGCTGCGCAGCCCCGGGCTCGGAGCAGAGTCAATCCGCTGAAGAGTGCGGTTTTTAAGCTGTGCCCTCTGCTGCGCATAAGGCCTGATTTATTTAACCTGGAGGAATTTACTGAATTTTTATTCCGATACCCCGTAATTCCTGCAAGGGTAACGGGAGTTGAGTATGCCGGGGCTGCGCGGGGTTTTTTCCCATCTGAAAGTTTCCACCAAGCTGGCGGGCGGTTTCGCCGCCATGATCCTCCTGACGGGTCTAGCGGGCGGGGCAGGCACGCTGGCCGTGCTGGACCTCAAGGACAAGCAGGCGGTCAGCGGTCTGGCAACGGAGTCGATTGCCGCGCTTCAGGAGGCGTCGGCAGCCAGTCAGGCCTATCTGGCAGCGCCTGCCGCGGAAGCTGCACAAACGGCAGAAGACAGGCTTTCGGCACTGGCGGGCCAGCTCACCCAGCTCCAGTCCCGTCTTACTGACGGCCAGGCCCGCGCCGCGACTCAGGCGGCGTCGGGCGCTGTCGCGGAGTTGCAGGCGAATTTCACCGAAGTGGTCGGCACCATCGCTGCCCGTCAGGCTCAGCTTGAGCGGCTGACGGCTTCTGCAGGCAAGCTCGACACACTGGTGACCTCCATCAGTGACCAGATGCAGCAGGCGCAGCGCGCCGCCATTGACGAAAGCAAGAAGGCTGGCGGCACACGTGACCGGGCCGACCGCGTGGTGCGGCCCTTGTCCGGCATGCTGGAAAACCTGCTGATGGTCGAGATCACGCTGCTGCGGGCAGGGCGCGACGGAAATCTCACTCTGATCGGCGAGGCCGTCTCCCTGAGTGGACATCTCACGGATGCTGCCGGGGCGATTGCCAAGGTCAAGGGCAGCGGCATTGAGCCTGCCAGCCTGACTGCACTGACCGAAGGCCTGACGGCCTTTGCCACCCGTCTGCAGCCGCTGGGTGCCATGGACAACCCCTGGGGCCGCCGCGCGGCGGTGGCTGTGCTGGCGGGTGAACTGGAGGGCGTGCGCAAGCAGGCCTCCGGCCTGCAGCAGAGCCTTTACGCAGTTCAGGATGACGCCCGCAAGTCGGCAGCCTCTGCCCAGAGCCGGGCAGGGATCGTGGATCTGGTCAAGAGCAACGTGGACAAGCTGACCCGCGCCGTGCTGGAGCTGCGCTCGGCCACGATGGAAACGCTGGCCGCAGATGGGCCGTTCAAGCCCGATCCGGTGCTGAACCGGATGGAATCCCTGCGGACCCTGGCCAACACGCTGGCCGCGGACGCAGGTGCCTTTCCCGAAATCAAGCCCGCCGTGGAAGCGATTACGGCCGAGGTGGATGTCTATGCCGCCGAATTTGCCAGCCTGACCAGCGCCCTGCAGCAACTGGCCGAAACGGCCACGGCGCTGGATGCCTTGTCGGCAGATGTGCGCCAGCAGATCAGCCAGCTCGCCAGCGCCCAGTCCCAGGCTGCGTTTTCCGCCGCCAACGGCGCTCTGGGCACCATTGGTGGTGCGGTCGCGCTTGCCATTGCCGCAGGCATCGGCCTTGCGGTCCTGCTGGCCATGCTCATCACCCGGCCGCTGCGCGCCATTGGCGTGCAGATGGAGCGGCTGGCGGAAGGGCGCACGGACATTGACCTGTCGCAGGAGGCGCGCCGGGATGAATTCGGCGGCATGATGCGCACCATCCGCGTCTTCCGTGACAATATTCTCGAGCGTCAGCGGCTTGAAGCAGCCAATGAAGAAGAGGCCCGCGCTCAGGTGGAGCGGCAGGAACGGATGACGGCCCTGATTGCCAGCTTCCGGGACCGGGTGCAGGAAACGCTGGCGGCTGTGGGTGAAACCGCGTCCGGCATGGAAGGCACTGCGCAGGCGCTGGCCGGGATCGCAGGCGAAAGCGCGCGCCAGGCCGGCGATACGCTGGATGTCAGCGGCGTTGCGGCCCACAGTGTCGAAAGCGTTGCAGGCGCTGCCGAGGAACTGGCCGCCTCCATCGGCGAGATCGGCTCCCAGGTTCAGCGCACCAGCCAGGTTGTTGAAATGGCAGCCGCCTCCGTGGACGACACCAACCGCAAGGTCGAAAGCCTGTCGGAAGCGGCCGACCGCATTGGCGAGGTCGTGACCCTGATCCGCGCCATTGCCGAGCAGACCAACCTTCTGGCCCTGAACGCCACCATCGAAGCGGCCCGTGCCGGTGAAGCCGGCCGCGGCTTTGCGGTGGTTGCCTCCGAGGTGAAGGAACTGGCGACGCAGACGTCCAAGGCAACCGAGGAAATCTCAGGACAGATTTCCGCCATTCAGGATTCCACCCGGGCTGCCGTCGATGCCATCGCGGGAATTGCCCGCACCATGTCGGACGTCAACAGCTACACCACGGCCATTGCAGGAGCCGTGACGCAGCAGGGGGCGGCAACGGGCGAAATCTCCGGCAACGTCCAGAAGGCCGCCGAAAGCACGCAGGCCGTGCGCGGCAACATGAACGCCCTGTCTGCCACCGTGGAACAGGCGAGCGAAGTTTCAGGCCAGGTGCTGGAAGCCAGCGAAAAGCTCGCCGCCCGCACCTCGGACCTGCGCAGTGAAGTGGAGCGGTTCCTCAACGGTATCGCGGCGGCCTGATGCCAAGGCGTGATGCGCGGCTGCCGCAAGCGCGGGCGTCATACCAAGCCTTATGATGCTGACGCATCATGCCTTGAAACTGCTCAAGCGCCGCAAGGATTTAACCACCTCTCGATGTGTCGTTCTCATCGAGAGGTGGCGTCAGCCGAGGGGCGGATTCCGGCGCTTGACGGGCTGTGATTTGACGATCGAGGTGTTGGTCTCAGCCTTGTCGGCGATCCGGTCCAGCAGCTTGTCCAGTTCATCAATCGACCGCACGGCAATGCGGGCAATGTAGCAGTCGTCACCCGTCACCTTGTCGCATTCAAGCACCTGAGGCAGATCGGCAATCATCTGCTGCACGATATGCAGCTTGCCCGGCAGGGGGCGGATGCGGGCGATGGCCTGCAAGGTATAGCCCAACGCCTCGTGGGAGAGATCTACCGTGAAGGCGCGGATGATGCCGCGCTCCTCAAGACGGCGCAAACGCTCCGATGTGCTGGGCGATGACAGGCCGGCGGCTTGCGCCAGTGCCTTCAGTGAAACGCGTGCGTCCCGGGTGAGGATGTCAATGATCCGGCGGTCAGTGTCGTCAAGCATCGGTTCTCTATCAGGTGTCTGGCCTGTTTCGCCTTCGTAAATAAGGCTTGGGTGAGATATAACCTACTCTAGATCATGTTTTGCGCTTCTGTCTGCCTTTATCATGAGGGCCTTCAGGATGGAGCGCCACAATGACAAGCACTCATGCCCGCGGAACGGCCGAAATGACCGCCGCAATGATCATCTCCGGAACGGTCGGCCTCTTCGTCGTTCTCTCCGGTCAGCCGGTTCTCAACATTGTCTTCTGGCGCTGCGTCTTTGGCGCGGGCGTTCTTCTGGCGGTTTGCGCGGGCCTGGGACTGTTCCGGCGCAGGCGGATCAGCCTGCCGCAGGCAGGACTGGCAGCTTTTGGCGGGGTTGCCATTGCCATCAACTGGATCCTGCTGTTTGCCGCCTACCCGCGGGCTTCGATTTCCGTTGCCACAGCTGTCTACAACACCCAGCCTTTCATGCTGGCGGTCATGGCGGCCGTCATTTTCGGGGAGAAGCTGACGGCATCGCGGCTCGGCTGGATGGTCATGGCCTTCGCTGGCATGCTTGCAATCATTCAGGGGCGCCCCGGAGCGGTGACCGGGGCCGGGGCAGGCGGCTATCTGGCGGGGGTGGGGCTGGCATTGGGAGCGGCGTTCTTTTATGCGGCCGCCGCCATCATTGCCAAGAAGCTCAAGGGCATCCCGCCGCATCTGATTGCACTCATTCAACTGGCCACGGGCCTGCTGATGCTGGCGCCGCTGGCGGACTTCGGGCAGATGCCGGCGGACCTTCATGCCTGGGCGCTTATCGTCACGCTGGGCGTCATCCATACCGGGTTCATGTATGTGCTGCTGTATGGTGCCATTCAGAAACTGCCAGCCAGCCTTGCCGGATCGCTGTCGTTCATCTATCCGGCCGTTGCCATCGTGGCGGATTTTCTGGTTTTCGGGATCAGGCTGGGGCCGCTGCAAATGGCTGGCGTGGCCGTTATCCTGCTGGCTGCAGCCGGTGCCGCATTCGGCTGGTCCCTTACGGGCCGCCCGGCTGAGCGGACAGGATCTTGTTAAACGGAAACCGCCCAGAGCACGGTGTCGCTGTGCCACGACAGGGATCACGCTGTCTGCATAACAAAAAAGGGCGCAGCCAAGGCTGTGCCCTTTTTGATGGTGCGGCGCAAATGCCTGGGCTCAGTAGCCCGAGCCGCGCGTGAATTCGTTGACCACGGTCATGACGATGATCTTCAGATCGCCGCGCGTGCTCTGGGACTTCAGATATTCGAGATCATATTCGAGACGCATGGACGCATGGTAAGGGTCGGTCGTCTCGCCGCGGAAGCCGTTGACCTGTGCAAGGCCGGTGATGCCGGGGCGTACCTGATGACGGGACAGATAGCGGGTGTCGAACTCTTCATAAAGCTTGCCGGCGGCGAGCATACCCGGAACATGCGGGCGCGGGCCGACGAGAGACATCTCACCCTTCAGCACGTTCCAGAGCTGCGGCAGTTCGTCGAAGTTCGACTTGCGCAGGAAACGCCCGATCGGCGTGATCCGCGGATCGTTTTTCCGGGTCTGGACAACGCCGGTGGCATCCTGCTTGGCCACATACATGGAGCGGAACTTGAGCGCCATGAACAGTTCGTTGTTCCGTCCGTAGCGTGCCTGACGGAAGATTACCGGGCCGGGGCTCGACAGCTTCACGCCAATGGCAAGACCGACGAGCAGGGGGCTCAGCAGGATGAGGCCCGCAGCGCTGCCGGCAATGTCGATGCTGCGCTTCAGGAAAGGACGGATACGGCTGCGAAGGCCGCTTTGAATACCGCTCGCAGCGGCTAGAGCATCCTGAAGCGCCTCTTCAGGTGCCGGAATGGAAGGGTGAAGCGCCTGTCCCACGCCTGAGGACTGTGCTGCCAGTGGGGCGCCCAGTTCCGGTGTGTGGGTGACGCCATGCTGCCGGCCGGCGGCCAAAGGGCCAAGATGCCGGGCAGGCGCCAGATTACGCTCTGAAAGGGCTCTGGAGAGAAAGGGAAGGCGTTTCGCGGGCTTCTGCGGGGTGGGGCGCTTGCGTGCTTCACCTTCAATAAACTCGTGCACCATTGCAATCTCCAAACTCACAAGAAATTAACACGTCAGGTGCCTGAACGGCGTTCTGTCCGATGCGATCTCCGCTTCAAAACCGGCGCGGATGTTGATCAATTTAAATCAATTCTCAGACTTACTTTAGGTCTTTGGTAACATATTCCGCACCGCAGCGCAATCGGCGGGATGCGGCACTTTTAGGCACGGTCTCCTTTAAGGCGCTGAAATACTGGCGTATCACGCCTTGAAATTGCTCACGGGCCGCGCCGGCTGGACCGGTACTGGCTGCGTCAGGCTCATCGGGCACCGGTCCATACGCCGACTTTGCAGCCAATCTGCATCCGGCGCGGGAAGTCTGCGCGGCGATGGAACCTGACGTAGGTTCGGGCAGCCTCCGGCCACGAAAAAACCGGCTGCGGAACCGCAGCCGGCCGGTTGCGTGGCTGATTGTCAACGGCCGTTGATGAACCGGCTTGTCCGCCGGCCCCTGGCGGACAAGCCGCCGCCTGCGCCCGCACCTACTCCGTGTAGTAGTCGGAATAGGTGTTGTAGAAGGTCGTCTTGCCTTCCTGCTGGTTCAGGGCGGTCAGAATACGGCAATGCTCGCTCTTTGTCTGGCTGAGGCGCTGGATGGCGTTGACGCACATGCGTTGCGGCGTCCGGGCCCAGCGGATGACGAAGGTGATCACATCCGCATATTTTGCGAGATAAAGGCCATCGACCACCGGCTCGATCGGGGGGGAGTCCAGCACGATATAGTCAAAGCGGGGACGTGCGGTCTGAATGAGGCGGGAGAACTTCTCCCGGGTCAGCAGCTGATCCGTCGGCACGTCTGCCCGGCGGGCGCCGACCACGGCCGTGAGCGACGTTTTGGGATCAGACCTTACGATGTTCTGCAGCAGCTCATCCGAGCCGATGTCACCAATCAGGAAGTCCACCAGCCCATTGGAGGGCTCGATGTTCAGATGGCGCTGGATACTCGGCTTGCGGAAGTCGCAGTCGATGATCAGCGTGCTGGCGCCCGAAAGAGCGAGCGTGCGTGCCAGTGACAGGGCGAGAGTCGACTTGCCTTCTCCGGGCATGGCTGAAGACAGCATGATCACACGGCCAGACTTGCGGGCCTCTTCCGGCTGCTGTGCCCAGGAGCTTTGAAGCGCATTGTCGAGTGTCGCCCGGAGCCTGCGGATGGATTCCGCATACATGGACAAAGGACTGTCGACAAGCGCATCTGAAATGGAGTGCATGTCGGCTACATTGCTGTTGTGCCGGGGGACGACGGTTGCAAGCGGCAGGCGTGTCACGGCCTGAACCTGCTCTTCGTCCGTAAAGCCGCCAACGAAATTCTCGAAGATGAAAGCCAGTGCAAGGCCGGCGCCAATGGCAAAGAGAACAGCCACTCCGAGAATCAGGGGCACTTTCGGCGAACTGGGCCTGTTCGGCGGATAAGCCGGAGAGACGACACGGCTGTCGGCTATCTGCAGGGCGGCTTCCGTTTCCAGTGTCTGCGAGCGGGCAAGAAGCATCTGGTATTGGGAAGTCGCGTTACGGGAGATCTGCTGGAGCCGGTAGATCTGCGCCAGCATGTCAGCAGGCAGATTGCTGTTGAGGATGGCGCTGCTGAGGTCCCGCCGCAGCGTTGCAGCTTCCTGGTCATACTGAGATGCGGAGTTCTGGAGCTGTTGCAGCGCCGAGGTCGTTTCCTGCTGCAGGCTGGCGTTGATCTTGTCCAGTTCCTCGCGCAGATTGATGGCCCGTGCAGAGCCGCCTTCTACCTGTGCCAGGCTGCGCTCCAGTTCCATGCGCTGACGGTTCAGCTCGGCTACGGCAGCCGTCTGGAGATTGTCGGCAACGCTTTGCCAGTCGCTCCGCGCCACGCTTTGGCGCAACGCCATGGCCTGGCTTTCTGCCGAGGACCGGTCCGCGATCAGCTGATCGATCCGCCCGCGCATGCTGGTCAGATCAGTGCGTCCTGTCTGCTCGGCAATTGCGTTGACATTGGAGAGAATGAAATCGTCGTAGGCCTTCTCGGCGGTGACGACGGCATTTTCAGCATCGGCCACCTGGCGCTGCACGATATCGCGCGCCTCTCTTGTATTCGATGTCTTGGACTCGATCTGCAACCGGATGTAGGTCGTGGTGATTGTGTTGGCGAGCTCGGCAGCACGGGCCGGATTCTCTGACCGAACGCTGACTGCAATCAGATAGGTGAGGCCGCGGCGGGACACGGATACATTGTTCTTGAGCTTGGCCAGAACCGAGCCAAG
Source organism: Pannonibacter sp. Q-1 (assembly GCF_054073275.1). Classification (NCBI taxonomy): domain Bacteria; kingdom Pseudomonadati; phylum Pseudomonadota; class Alphaproteobacteria; order Hyphomicrobiales; family Stappiaceae; genus Pannonibacter; species Pannonibacter sp. Q-1. Next base: position 97,209 of record NZ_JBSXNB010000001.1, on the reverse strand, counting down.
TGCCTCTTCGCCCGTCGGAATCGTTATGTCTCTGATGCGCAGGAATGCGAGCAGCTTGTCCCGAAGGCCAATCTTCACACCGAACTCGGGATCGGTCACAAGCCCCTTTTCAGCAATGACAGAAAGAAGAACAGCGTCGGAATCGACTATTTCCACTTCGCTCTCGACGCGCGCGCTGTCAGCTGCCGAAGATCCCATGGAATTGCTGGGATCCAGAAGGTTTTTGCGGCTGGGATCGACAAGAACCAGGGCGGTTCCGGTGTAGAGCGGTGTAATCGAGAAAAGTGCGATGCTCGCAATGGCGAGGATGATTGCAATTGTCGCAATGATTAACTTGAGCTGGCGGCGAACTATGCCAAAAAGGCGGCGGAAATCAATCTCTGCGTCATCCATGAAAAGACATCTTTCCTGTCAGACTGAGGGGAGGGCTCAGATCTTGGGTCAATGATTGGAGACAAAACATTATCGCGCAAAGTCATACTTGAGCAGCGCCTTTGCGTCCAGCGCTTGCCTGCAGGAATGAAATATGCCCGTCGTAGGTCACGCGCAGAGCCGTCAGTATACCGGTTGCATATGCGCCGGTATCGATGGCGATGCGGTTGCTATGGACCTCGGGCGCCTGAACGACCGTATGCCCATGCACCACGATGGCACCATGGTCGGCGGTGCTGGACAGAAAATCCTGTCTTATCCAGGCCAGATCCAGATCGTCCTGCAGCGCAAGCGGCACATTCGGGCGGATGCCCGCGTGAGCGAATATGATGCCGGGCATCGCGTATGCCGTCGGCAGGCTGTCCAGCAGCTGCACATGCTCTTCCGGGATGTAGCTGCGCAATAGCATTGCAGCCGTTCTGGGATTGCGCCGGAGGTTGTCAATTTCTTCCGCGCTCATGCCGTAGGAAAACAGCGCCTCCTTGCCGCCGTGGGCCAGCCAGGCCATGTTCGCTTTCGGATCCTCCAGGAAGCCGAGCATCATCATTTCATGATTGCCCGCAAGAATGGTGCGCCTCATGCCGCCGCGAGGCGGGGTCAGCATGCGATCGAGCATCTGCGCGGTCGAAGGGCCGCGGTCGACGAGGTCGCCGAGCAGAATGAGGTCTGCAGGGCCGGAGAACTGGGCCGCGTCCTCCAGGATCAAGGCCTCGAGCTCTTCATAAAGATCAAGGCATCCGTGGATGTCGCCTACGGCATAGAGCACCTGTGGCCGGTCTTCGCGCAGGATAACGCGCGGATTGACGCCTCCGGTTTCCCGCGCTCTGCCCGAAAAGAGGCCGCCAAATGCAGTCAGCAGGCGCCTCATGCGCTGCCTCCTGCATCTCCTACGGCGCGCGCAGCGCGTTCACGCGCTGCGGCATAGCCAAGGCCCAGCATGATGACAAAGAGGAAGGTGACGGCTTCGATCTCAAGGCTGAAGTCGACAAGCGAGTGAACGGCACCCAGGACGATGGCTCCCGTTGCAGCGCAGATTTCGATCTGCCGGTTGCCGCGAAACAGAGCCGCCGGCAGAAGCGAGGCGGCAATGACAAGGACGATGACGATCGGCAGGCTGCCGAACAGGAGGCCCATCTCGCTCCAGTGTGCGAGGTACGTGGAGTGCGCCTTGTCAAAGACGACGGAGGTGGACCGGGGCATGACATTGTAAAGCGGATAGGCCGCTTCGAACGTGCTTGCGCCGAAACCGAGAAGGGGACGGTCGCCGATCATTCTGAAGGTGTTTTCGTAGACTGCCCAGCGGACGTCGGCATCCCGTTCAACGGTCAGGCTGCGTTCCAGCGTGCCCTGGCCATAAACGGCAACGATCGCCAGTCCGCCCGCTATCAGCAGGCTGAAGGCAATGAGGCGGCTGCGCAGTGAGGGCAGGCGCAGGAGCACGGCGGTTGCGACGCCGCAGCCGCCGGCAAAAAGACCCATGCGCGAATTGGAGGCGGCAAGTGCCGCTATGATGATGAGGAAGGCGGTGGCTGCCAGGACCTGCTGGGATGAGATCCTGAAGCCCCGCTTGGGCAGGCCGCTGCGCTCGCCGACGCCGCGCAACTGCGGCGGGGGCGAGCCGGGCTCGTTCTCAGCCGGTGGCAGGACAAGCAGCGCAGCCAGAATGGCGCCGAACCCCATGAAAGTCGCAAAGGAGTTCCGGTTGATGAATGTGCCTGTGGCATCGCCCATGTACTGCGACTTTTCGACGAACAGCACGCCATCACCCAGGTAAAGCAGGGCGATGATGGCATAGAGCGCCTGGGCCGTGACGATGCCTGTCAGAAACAGCGTGATCCGCCGCGCGCGGTTCTTGCGCACGCCTGCCTGTACTGCGAGGAAGAAAAGCACGCCATAGGACAGCCAGCGCAACAGGGCGAGAAATGTGTCGCCCGGCACAAGGCTGATGCTGCGGCTTTCGAAAACGGCACCGGTCTGCCCGGTGAAGGTGAAACTGCCGAGCGGCAGGATCTGGGCCAGCATGAAGGCAGCAACGGCGAAAAACGGGATCGTCACCGGCCATGTGGCGGAAAGAGGCATCCGCAGGCTGACGCTGCCGGAGCGGCTGAACTGCAAGCAGTACCAGGCGAGCACAAGCCCGAGCACCAGGGCCCAGAGCGCCCAGAAAACAGGCCTGTTGCTGCCGAATGGCACCGGGGCCACAAGCATGACGGCAAGGAGAACCCTGCCGGCGGTGTCATTGAGACGGGTGGTGCCGCTGCCGCCTGAGGACAGTCTGTCCCGGGTTGCTCTGGGCCTGCTGCTGAACATTTATGGGTCTCTGAATAACGTCGTTCTTATGGACCGCGTCAGGCGCCCTGACGCGACAGGGCGCGTAGCTGCCGCAAGAATTGCGTCTTTGGCTCATTCGGCAAGCTGTCGATTATACCGATCAGCGCCTGACCGTTTTCACCGTTCTGCTGGTAGAGTTCCGCAAGGCGGGCCGGACCGTTGCGTGACATCGCCAGCAATGTCACATCAGGCACAAGGATGGTCCGTCCCTCCTCACCCATCGCCGAAAGTCTCGGCAGCAGAAAGCGGATGCGTGAAACGGCGAGCCAGCCTTCTCCCGCCGAAGCCTCCTGGGAGCGCCGGATCGCCGCCGCCGCCGCTGCCCGATCTCCAAGCACGTCCTGTGCCTTTGCCTGAATGAGCCATGCCACGCCGCTGGCAGGCGAGCCGCCTGTCACTTCCCGTGCAAGGGCAAGGCAGTTGCGCGCTCCGGCCTCCCGCTGCTCCTGAGGAAGAAGACGGGCATAAACGGAGGACAGGGCTTCGTCGCAGTCCCGCATCAGCAGCTTGTTCGAGTAGGTCGACAAGCTGGCCCGGGCCCCGCCATCATAAAGCGGCTGCAGCCGTTCGGCCTGATTGCCCGACCGGGTGAAGAAGGCGCTGCTTTCGCCGATGACCGCATCCAGCCCGGCAAGGGCGAGGCCGAGACCGGCGATGCAGCCGGCAAGCGCCAAACGCGCCGGCCGGCGCCCGGTTGGGAAATTTCCTTTACGAGACTTCAAGGCTAAAGTTGCTCTGCTTTGTTGCCTGCAGTGCCTGCAGGACGTGAACACAAACCCATCCTGATGCGTCTGACACGGCAAAATCTGTCATTGGCATCACGTTATTGCGTATTACACCAAAATTCTAAATAGATGCGGAAGGGTGGCGGAGGGCAGTGTCCCCAGAAAGTGCCGCCAGCCGGACTTTCCTTCGCGGAAAACGGCAGGTAACCATGATCCTTGCATGGGTTAACGGAATCTTTAAAAACTGATGACAAGTTTTGAAAGGTATGGCATACAAGAGTCCGAGATTGCCGGACTTTACGGCATGCGCTCCGTTGCGTAATGAAATTTATAGTTTAGGAGACACAAAATGGCTCTTTTGAAGATGGTTCAGGTTGCTGCCGCAGCCGCAATGATCGCAGGTGTTTCTGTTCCGGCGCATGCTCAGCAGGCGTTGACTGTCGAGGCAGTCGTTGCAGGCTGCGCGTCCGGCAGTGATTGTGCCGCGCTCGTCAATTCGTACCTCGCCAGTGTGCCGGCTGCCCGCCGTGTCGCCGCGATCGCCAATCTCGGAGCGCGCCTTGCAGAAATTCCGGGTGCCGGCGCAAACGTGGCCCGCGGCATTCAGGCCGCCGCCGCATACAGCCCGGATGCCGGTCAGCGCACCCAGCTTGCAAACCTCGCCAGCACCCTCAGCGCAGACGCCGGTGGCCTTGACATTGAGACAGCTGCCAGCGAAAGCTGATGCTGCTGCCGGACCTCGTCAGGCTTGATGCGAATTCCTGCCGCTTTGCGGTAGACTAAAAGGCGCGCCATTTGGCGCGCTTTTCTTTTGTTTGGCACGCCTTTTCCTCATTCGGCCTCACACCGCTGCGTGCAGCGGGAGGGCGGGGGATCGCAAGCAGCCCGCGAGAGAGAACATGCATGATCTCCCGCAGCACCATTTGGAAAAAAAGCGCCGCCTGAGGCGGAGCCAGGCGGCGCTTTGGCACTTCAGGGCACAATGCGTTTGTGTCGCATGTCCCGTGTCAGAGGCGTTCCCACTTCAGCGGGTCGGCAGAGGCAAGACCGATCCAGCGGTAGTTCGTCTGTTCGCGGGTGAGGACTTCATCCTTGGTGTTGTCGAGAACGAGGTCGCCCTTGGTGGTGCGGACCACCAGAACAGCATGCCCTTCGCCCTTGCGTGTCTTCACGACGGCCATGCGCAGTGCTCCGGCAGGAACGCCCATGCGGATCAGGCGGCTGCGCTTGGTCAGGGCAAAATCCTCACAGTCGCCGGCTGCGCCGCCAACCTTCCAGATATCGCGCTCGTCCTGCTTCCACTTCATTGAGCGGTTCACGGACAGGTTCACCCGTTCGATCTTGGCGGCAAGGGCGGCCGAGTAGGGAACAGACGTTGCGCCCTTGGACTTCCGGCACTCGGCACTGTTGCGCAGGCAGAAGATCTGATAGGCCAGCGGCGCGCGAACAGTGTTCTTCGGCTCGATGCGCGAGATTTCCGGGTCTCCGAGCGTGCGGGCACCGCCAAACCAGCTGGCTTGTGCCGGTTGATATGCGGTTGCGCTGAGAAAAAGCGCCGCGGCCGCCGCTGCAAGTACTTTCTTGAACATGACCTTTTCCCATCTTCGAATGGTGGAAGCAGCAGCCATCGGCTTGAGACCTTACGGCGCATGACTTTCCCTTGATCCTGTTCCGTTGATACAGCGCCTCCTCCTGAAACCATTTTAAATGGATCGGGACAATTTTATCGAAGTGCTCTTTTTCTGGCGCTTGAAGAGAAGTGTGGCGGGGCCGTGGAGCCGCAACGGAAGTTCAAGCCTTGTTAATGATTTCCAGTCTATGAATCGAATTGCTCAAATGCCGAGGATCTCCACCGGGCGGCAGTGCCCACGGAGACTGGCATCGGCAGTCGACCGGCGTGGAGTTTGCGATGACTGGAACCCTTGTTCTGAGCCTTCTCGGTGGCGGGATCTATTGCATTGTTGCCGGATTTTTCCTGACATTCTCCTTTGCCGAACTGGTTGAAACCCGTAACTCCTCCCGCTTCTCCGCCGCACTTGCCGTGGTTTCCGCGCTGTTCTGGCCTATTGCGCTTGTGGTGGCGACGCTGGCAGCGCTGATGATGCGGCCGAAGGCTGGCCCCGTCCTTGGCCAGCAGGCGCGTACAAGGGCTGCAACCCAGCCCGCAGAACGTCTCGCGGCCTGAGAGCTTTCAGCGAAGCCGCTGATTTCATTCGCAACTTCTGCTGCCAATTTCCGCTCGCGCTCCACTGCTTTCCTCTGTATGAGAAGAGCAGTGTAAAGCGTGGGGATCTGCTGTGACAGAGCTTGGCCATATGGCTGCGGCGAGTGAAGCTGCCATCGACTGCAAACCTCTGATCAGCATGGCGCTGGAGGCGGGGCGGGCTATCCTCGCTATTTATACCGGTGATCATGACGCGGCCGAGAAAAAGGACGGATCGCCCGTGACCCTGGCTGACCAGGCGGCTGAAGCGGTCATCCTGAAGGGCCTTGCGGATGCCTGCCCGGACATTCCGGTTATTGCGGAGGAGGCAGTTTCGGCCGGGCATGTGCCGGCTGCTGCAAGCCGTTATTTTCTCGTCGACCCGCTTGACGGAACCCGCGAGTTCATCAGCCGCAACGGCGAATTCACGGTCAATATTGCACTGATCGACCGGGGTGTTCCGGTGGCCGGCGTCGTCTATGCTCCGGCCTCAGGCGAAATCTACTGGACCGGCGGTGCGGATGCCCGCATGGCCAGGGTCAGCCCTGACGCGCTGGAGGCGGGGGACGGTGTGCCGGTCCATGTTCGCCCCGCGCCGGAGGGGGGCTTGACGGTGCTGGCCAGCCGTTCCCATGCCTGCGCGCGCACCAAGCAGCTGATTGAGCAACTGCCCGTCTCGGATGTCACGTCTGCGGGATCTTCATTGAAATTGTGCCTGGTGGCGGCAGGACGCGCGGATGTCTATCCGCGCCTGTCGCCGACCATGCAATGGGATATTGCTGCCGGTCACGCGGTTCTGCGTGCAGCCGGCGGAAGGGTTTTGTCTCTGACCCCGGGCGGGGCAGAGGCCACGGAACTCGCGTACCACGCTCCCGCCTCCCGGGATGGCAGCGGGCTCGAGAATTCCGCTTTCATCGCGATCGGCGATCCGGAGCTTGCTCCGGTGGTTCTGAAAGCAAGTCATATTTGATTAAATGAGGTTACCGCCATGCGCGTGACAATGATTGGGACTGGGTATGTCGGGCTTGTTTCCGGCACCTGCTTTGCGGATTTCGGTCATACGGTCATTTGCGTCGACAAGGACGCCAGCAAGATTGACGCCCTGAACAAGGGACAGATCCCGATCTATGAGCCGGGCTTGGCTGAACTTGTTGCCAAGAACGTGCGCGAAGAGCGCCTGTCCTTCACCACCGATGCGGCAGACGCCATTGCCGGTGCCGATGCGGTGTTCATCGCCGTGGGCACGCCGTCGCGCCGTGGCGATGGCCATGCGGACCTGAGCTATGTCTATGGCGCGGCCGAAGAGATCGCCGCCGCCATCAAGGATTTCACGGTGGTGGTCACCAAGTCCACCGTTCCGGTGGGCACCGGTGACGAGGTGGAGGACATCATCCGCCGCGTCAATCCGGCAGCTGACTTTGCGGTTGTGTCCAACCCGGAGTTCCTGCGCGAAGGCGCGGCCATCGAGGACTTCAAGCGTCCGGACCGTATCGTCGTCGGCACGGATGATCCGCGTGCCGTCGAGGTGATGCGCGAACTGTACCGCCCGCTTTATCTCAACGAAACGCCGATCCTGGTGACGCGCCGCCGCACGTCCGAACTGATCAAATATGCCGCCAACGCCTTCCTCGCCGTGAAGATCACCTTCATCAACGAGATGGCCGACCTTTGCGAGAAGGTGGGTGCCAACGTTCAGGAAGTGTCGCGCGGCATCGGCCTCGACAACCGCATCGGCTCCAAGTTCCTGCATGCAGGTCCCGGCTATGGCGGCTCCTGCTTCCCGAAGGACACGCTGGCCCTGTCCAAGATCGGCCACGAGGCCGGGTCTCCGGTGCAGATCGTCGATACGGTGATCAAGGTCAATGATGACCGCAAGCTGGCCATGGCCGACAAGGTGATCCGTCATCTGGGCGGTGACATCGCCGGCAAGACGGTGGCCGTGCTTGGCCTTGCCTTCAAGCCGAACACCGACGACATGCGCGAGGCGCCGTCCATTCCGATCATCAAGCGCCTGCAGGAAGCCGGTGCCACGATCCGCGCCTTCGACCCGGTGAGCATGCACGAGGCGTCCAAGTCCATGACGGACGTGATGTTCTGCGACGGCCCGTATCATGCGGTCGAGAATGCCGATGCGGTGGTGATCATCACGGAATGGGACCAGTTCCGTGCGCTGGATCTCAACCGGCTGAAGTCGATCATGCGCACGCCGAACGTCATCGACCTGCGCAACATCTACCGTATGGAAGACATGACCCAGCGCGGCTTCAACTACGTCAGTGTTGGCCGCAGCTACTGATATCTGTCAGGTCTCATGAAACAGCAATGCCCCGGCGATGAGCCGGGGCATTTTCCGTTTCGCGGGGGATTTGACTCATACCAATTCTCGATGAGCTTGACTCATCGAGAATTGGTTAAGCCCGTGCGGCGCTTGAGCATCTTCAAGGCGTGATGCGTCAGCATCGAAAGCCTTGGTATCAGTTTCCGTCCATGACCTCTACGGTGACGCGGCGGTTGAGCGCGCCGGTGCGGCCGAAGCGGCGGGTTTCGCCGCCGGTGACAATGGTGATGCGGTCCGCGCTGGCGCCCTGTTCCTTCAGGAAGTCTGCCACGGCCTGCGCACGCACATGGGCCAGGGCCTCGTTCATCTTGCGCGGCCCGGCCACACTGCTGAAGCCGGTCACCTCCAGCTTGCAGCCCTCTTTTGCACTCAGCTCCGCCACCGTCTTCAGCGGCAGATGCGCTTCGCCGGGCAGGTCCGAGCGGTTGAGCGGGAAGCCGGTCACATCAACGCGCTTGGGCGCGCATTTGGCTTTCGGGCTCGGCGTTGCCGTATTGGTCGATGCCTTGGACTTCGGCGCATTCGGCACCTTTTCACCAGCGGCAGGCACGGCAGTTTCCGGCGCAGAGGCCTGAGGAGCGGCCGGGGCGTCAGGAACGGCCGGGGACGTGGACGGCGCGGCAGTGGCGTCAGCCTGTGCTTCCGGAGCCTTGTCCGCGGGAACAGGCTCGGCCGGAGGCTGGGTCCCCTGTATTTGCGCGTCCGGTGTTTGCGTCTCTTGTGTTTGCGCGTCCGCGACCGGAGGCACCGCACCTTCGGAAGGCGTGTTTTCCCCGGCCTGTGCAGAGGCCGGCAGCCAGCCGGTTGCCGGCGGCTCGATCACGGCAATACTGGAATTGTTGCTAAGCCGGGCGCCGCGCGGTCCGGTGGCGTTGTCCTTGGGCTGAGCCTTGTCGAGCACCTTGATGTCTTGCGCTGGAACCTTCACGCTGCCGATTTCCGCCGACAGCACGTAGAGGTTCCGGTCCATCGCCGTGCCTGCGCCGCCCCATTTGTCATTGGTGAAGTGGACGGAGAAGGGCTGGTTCTTTTCAAGATCGGCAGAATCGACGGTGAAAGTGACTGCCTTCTGATGATCCTGCCAGTCCGTCAGCTTCGAGAGCGGTCCGTCTGTGGATGTATCGATTGCGTTTTCAACAGTGCCCTTGGCTATTTCCTGATCACCATATCGGATTTCGTAGGCAGGCGGGCCGTCGAATGCCTCGCCGGCCAGAGTGAATGTAACGTTGATGCTCCCGGCATTTGCCGGGAAAACGAACAGGGAAACGCCGGCAAGTGAGATGGCGGCGAGCCGGGCAAGAGAATAACGGGTTGAAATCATCTGGTCCGCTCCGCGAATAGAAATCTGGAGCGGCATTAAGGCCAGAGAATGCGGCGGCAAGATGAAGCCGCAGGACGGCGTTCAGGCGTCCTGCGTGGCGGCTTCCGGCTCCCGGCAGACATCCACCCAGATGGCATCCGTCAGTTCGGCCATGCGCTCCGGGGTGATGCAGACGGCAGCATTGACGGCACCGGCCGCCGGATAGACCACATCAAAGGCCTTCAGCGAAATATCGCAGTGGACCTTCAGCGGCTGGACGAGGCCGAAGGGGCAGACACCGCCGACCGGGTGGCCGGTGATCTCTTCCACCACATCCAGCCCCAGCATCTTCACCTTGCTGCCAAAGGCGGCCTTGGCCTTCTTGTTGTCGAGGCGGGCATCGCCGCGTGTGACCAGAAGGATCGTCTCGTCCCCCACGGCAATGGAAAGTGTTTTGGCGATCTGCGCCGGTTCCACGCCAAGGGCAGCTGCAGCTTCCACAACGGTGGCGGTGCTGGCGTCCTTCACCATCACCTCGATATCCGGTGCCTTGCTGGCAAAGAAGGCGCGCACGCTTTCAAGGCTCATAGTCTTCCCCTGCAACTCTGGTGATGATCTGCGTACCGAACCGTTCGGTTCGTTTCTGGGAGAGTAGTGACCGGTTGGCGGGCTGTCCAGCCCCTCACCTCACATGTGCAGCGTCCCTGCGTCCCTAGGAATGGAAGCCTCTCCTGAGCGGGAGGCGAATGTCAGCGCCCTCCCGGGGCTTTGCCGGATGGGCATAGGGAGGCCGGAATGTCAGCATCAACAACCATGCGGTCAGGCAAAGTGGGCGCTGGCGTGGAAGGTCGGGGGCAGGGGGTGCTCAGGTTCCTTGCCGCAAAGCTCGGCGGCAAGGGCGGCGCCAACAAGGTGGGCGATGCCAAAGCTGATCTTGAAGCCGCCGGTGGCGGCAAAGATGCCGTCAAAGCCGGGGATGCGGCCAACCAGCGGATCACGGCCAAACGGCTTTGGCCGCACGCCGGCCCAGGTCTCCACAAGCTCACGGCCAGCAAGAGCGGGGCAGAAACGGATGGCACGGGCGAGCAGGGCCGCGGCGGGGCCCGCCTCCGCTTCGGTGTCCGTACGGCCGGCAATCGCGGTGCTGCCGATGGCAACGGTGCCGTCCCCGTGGGGGACAACGTAGAGGCCGTCGCAGTAGACGGCGGGCATGGTGGAAAGCTCCGGGGCGGCAACGCGCAGGGCCTGTCCCTTCTCGCCCTCGCCAAGCGGCTTGCCGGTCAGCGCCTCCAGCATGGCAAAGCTGGAAAAGCCCTGCGCCAGAACGATGGCACCGGCGCTGAGGGTCTCACCATCCGCGAGGGTGATGGAAGGGGCGCTGCCGCTGACACTGGCAACGGGCGCGCCGGTGAAGAGGCGCCCGCGCGCGGAACAGGCCTGCGCCAGCGCCTGAAGATAGCGGCGGGGGCTGATGCGCGCGGCCAGCGTCTCGCGGACAACGCCAAAGGGGGCGGCCTCGGGGGCAAGCCAGGCAGCGTGCTCCCCCGCCTCCTCGATCTCGTAGGCAAAGCCGGTAACAGGCGTATTCCAGTGCGTCCGCGCCTCAGCCGCCCGGGCATGGTGGTGCGCGAGAAGATCCGCCGTGGTGATGGGAAGAACCCGGCCGCAGCGGCGGTAGCCGGTCTCAAGGCCCGTCTCGCCCTCAAGCCGGGCAATGTGCCCCTCAAGACCGGCAAGGGCCTCAAACTGAAAGGCCTTCTTGGCGTTCCAGCGGGCGGGCATATGCGGCATCAGCGCGCCAAGAACGCCCCCACTGGCGCCTGACCCCACCTGAGCTGCTTCCACCAGCGTGACCGACAGACCGGCCTCTGCCGCAGCTCTTGCGGTGGACAGACCGAAGACGCCAGCACCGATGACCAGAACATCCGGTGCCCCCTGAAGGATGGCGGGGCTGGGCTGCTGGGTCATGCGGGGCGTCCTTGGCTTGTGCTGATGGCGCGGGCAGAAGGATGGATTGGCTTTGACATCTCGTCCGGAAGTGATGCAATCCAAGGCAACTGTCACGATCCGATCAGTAGCGCATGACACAGGCAGGGCAAGAGGATTTGAGGGCTGTATTGCCGCAGGCAGGCACAGCGCCGGAGCTGGAATGGCTGGAAGACGGAGTGCCCCGTGCCGGGCGCTTCGGCGACACCTATTTCTCCCGCGCGGGCGGTCTGGCCGAGACGGGCCATGTGTTCCACGCCGGAAACGGCCTGCCGCAGCGCATGGCGGGGCGTCAAGGCTTCAGCATCGGCGAGCTTGGCTTCGGCACCGGGCTGAACCTTCTGGCAACGCTGAAGCTGATCCGGACACTGGAGGCGCCGCCGCAGCTGACCTTTCTGTCCTTCGAGGCTTATCCCCTGACGCTGGCGCAGCTGGAGCGGGCGCATGCGGCCTTTCCCGATGTGGCCGGGGAGGCGGCTGAGCTGCGCGCGGCGCTTGCCGGCATGGCTTCAGATGACGGCGCCCTGACGCCGGGCTGGCATCTGGCGGCGATGGACGGGGCGCGCCTGTGGCTTGGCATTGGTGACGCGCGCAGCTTGCTGCCCGAGCTGACATCGGGACAGGGGCCTGAGGGGCTTTTGTCGGCGCTGCCGGTCGAGGCGTGGTTCCTCGATGGCTTCTCCCCGGCGAAGAACCCGGAGCTCTGGAGCCCGGAGCTGATGGCGGCTGTGCATGGCCTGACGGCACCGGGCGGCACCTTTGCCACCTATAGTGCAGCCGGATGGGTGCGGCGAAATCTTGAGGCAGCGGGCTTCGAGGTGGAGCGCATCAAGGGCTTTGCGGGCAAGCGGCAGATGATGCGCGGCATGCGGCGCTGAGCGCCTCCTGCCAAGACTTTCGATGCGGATGCATTGCGCCTTGAAATGGTTCAAGCGCCGCAGGGGGGTATCAGAAGCCGATGGAGAGGCGCCCCGTGGCGCTCCAGCTCTGGCTGCTGGCGCCGATGTCGGACACCTGGCCGCCCAGATTGAGGCTGGCCCCCCGGCGGCCTGTAAAGTTGACGCCGAGGCTGGCGCTGGTGAGGGCAGACCAGGCTCCGGCCACCATTGGCTCGGTATTCGGTTGGCTGAGATCCAGCGCCTGCGAGTAACGCAGGTTGGCATAGACGCCTGCATAGGGAGAGGCCTTGATATAGGGGGTGAGTGTCTGGGTGATGCTGGCCCGTGCGCCGAGGGTCGTGCGCCCCAGAAACACATCCATCGCCTCCATTGAGGTACCGTTGCTGGCCGTGAAGCTGCCGTGCCGCTCATAGGCGCCGTAGAAGCGCGCTTCCGGAGAAAGGGTAACGGGACCAAATGTCTGACGGCCTGTCAGGCCGGCACCCACGAGATAGCGTGAGCCGGAGAAATTGCCGCCAATGTCATCGGAGCGGCCCTTGTAGGTGAGACCCGACCATGCGGCCATGGTGGTGAGCGTCAGCGCCGGGGTCAGGCGCCAGCCGGAATAGCTGCCAAGGGTGGTGCCTTCGCCGATGAGGCCGGATTTTGCGGAGCTGTAACCGTAATCGAAGCGCTCGGACCCGGCCATTACCCCAAGAATTGTATCCGGTGCCACCCGGTATCCGACGCCCGACAGGGCATTGATCTGACTGCCGGTGCTTTCCGGGCCGCCGCTCAGCCAGCTGCCGCGTACGGTGGCCCAGGCGGTCCACGGGCGCTGCACCGGCACGGGCTGGCGGGTGGCGGCAAGTGCCAGCTTTTCATCCATCCGCAGCTTGCGGAAGAGCTCCCGGTTGCGCGCCGCATTCTCCTTGGCGGCGATGCCTTCGCCAAGGTTGAGGGTGATATAGCCTGGGGCTGCCGCGAAGAACTTTCCCCCGCCGAAGCCGGCGCCGATGCTTCCGCTCACCACATCGCTCATGGTGCTGGCCGAGGCAGCGAGAGCGGAGAGAGAGGCCCGCCCCTGTGCCTCCCGGAAACTCCGGATGCTGGCAGCTTCCGGGCTCAAGGGGCCTGTCTCTCGCGATGGAACGCAGGCGGCGGTAACCGTGACCGTGTCGAAATAAAGCCCTTCAGTCCGAAACTGCAGCGTCAATGCACTGTTTGCCCGCTCAATGGTGCGGGTGATCGTCATCGCACCGGAGGGAGCGGCGGATCTGGGCGCTTCGCCGGTTTCGGACAGGGTGTAGCGATAGGGCGTGCCGCTGTTCGGCGTGAAGGTGATGGTCACTGTGTCCCCAGTGCCGAAGCCGGTTGCCGTCCGCTCGATCTGATTGAGATTGCCGGACATGGCGTTGAAATGCCCGGCGTTGATCTCAAGGCAGCCTTGCGAGACTGCCTGTGCATTGGCCGGTGCCTCTCCTGCCAGCAGCAGCACCACGGCCGGAAGCAGACCGTACCGCAGGCGCCGGTAGCTGTAGAGCGGGTGAGGCACGGGGCTGGCTCCGTGAATTCCTAAATCAAAAACAAGGTCTTCGCCTTGCCGAAAACTGGCAAAGCTGCGTTACCTGAAAAGATGGACTGTCTGTTTGGTGTTTATGTGGCGATTTTGCAGAAAAAATGTTGCAAGTAATTTTCAAATAAATGGAAGTTTATTAGATGGGGCGTTTTTAGGATATTGCTTGTCCTGTTCGCTCAGGGAAACGCCAGATATTGCGGCGGCGCATTGCCTTAGCATCTCCGATGCCAATTGCAGGGGGAACAGATTCTTTCCTGATCTGACAGATCGCCGTTGCGCCGTCCCATCAAACGGGACAGTCCCATTGTTGATCTTGTTCACCATCTTGTCGCGGCGGCGAAGTTCCATCAGCATGATGCAAACAGCCGCGCGTTGAACGGAAGTTCGAATTGACACATGTCGTAATCATCAATGGTCCAGCCGGGGTGGGGAAAACCTCTGTTTCCTTGAAGCTGGCAGGAATGCTCCCAGGGACGATAAATATTTCGGGCGATGCCATTCGATGGTTTGCGCCACCTGATGCTGGACAATACCTAGGCCCTGGCTCGACCTACCGCGCCGGGGCATCTTTGACGTCGGCATACTTAGGAATGGGAGCACCGCGAATAATTTTCGAGTACGTCTTTGATGCTGCGGAAAAAATCTCGAGATTTTGCCGATGGCTTCCTCCGGACACTCCGGTTTACCTCTTTACGATCTGGGCACCTATTGAAGCCGTGATCGAAAGAGAAGCCACGCGCGAAGGTCGAGAACCATTGGGAGATCTTACGATTCAGACTTACCGTGCCTTCGAACGTAATCTCAGATCCCTTGGATGCATGGTTCAAAACACCATCTCTCCGGAAGTCGCCGCTTCCGAGATTTTCACAAAAATCACCGAAACAGAAGGAAGACCGGCTGCTAGATTTGTCCGCAGTTAGCCCCTGGAGTTCTCGGAAAGGTCCCATTTTAATTTTTTCTAAGAACCCGCTATCTGCTGCTCCGCCCACCATGGCTTCAGTGATGTTTGAATCTCCGCGTGATCCGTCTCTGCTACTCCGGCTGCAGGCCATGGTGGCTTGTCATTCCGCCAACGCGTTGGAAACAGGGCGATCATGGGCGCGCGATAGGGGCAAGAGGTTTAAGAAAGTCTCGCACGAAGGCTAGGTGTGGATACCACCTGTGCGAACGGGATAAGTAATTTCAGCTCTCTGTGAGAAGTGGCCTGCACAAGACTGAAAAATACAAATGCCGCCGGAAGGTCCGGCGGCATCTGCGTCAGATGTTGGAAGAAAATCAGCCGCGGCCGATGAAGGGCATATTTGTGGCCATCACGGTCATGAACTGGACATTGGCCTCCAGCGGCAGGCTGGCCATATGCAGCACGGAACTTGCGACATGGGCGACGTCCATCACCGGTTCCGGGGCGATGGTGCCATTGGCCTGCGGCACGCCTTTCTGCATCACTTCCGTCATGTCCGAGGCGGCGTTGCCGATGTCGATCTGGCCGCAGGCGATGGAGAAGGGCCGCCCGTCGAGCGAAAGGGTGCGGGTAAGGCCGGTGATGGCATGCTTGGACGCGGTGTAGGCAACAGAACCCGGACGCGGCACGGCGGCGGAGATGGAGCCGTTGTTGATGATGCGCCCGCCCTGCGGCGACTGGCGGCGCATCATGCCGAAGGCGCCACGGGCGATGAGGAAAGCGCCGTAGACGTTCACGTCCAGCACTTTGCGGAAGTCCTCCGGCTTCATGTCGTCGATCAGCGTCGAGGGCAGGCTGATGCCGGCGTTGTTGAACACCACGTCCAGACGGCCGAACCGCTCGCCCAGACGGGCAAAGAGACCATCGGTGAAGCTTTCGGTGCTCACGTCTCCGGCCAGGATCAGGGCCTTGTCAGCGGCAGCACCCGAGCGGGCGAGCGTGTCCGCCAAGGCATCCTCCCGGCGGCCGGTGAGAACCACATTCGCGCCGGCCTTCAGGAAGGCAATGGCGGTGGCACGGCCAATGCCGGAGCTTGCGCCGGTGACGAGAACGGTCTTGCCGGTGAAATCCATGAAACATCTCCCATACGGCCACAAGCCTGTGCGGCCATGTTGTCTGACAACTCCGGCTGCAAGCTAGCCCGCAGGCCCGCCCTCCGGCAAGACCGGAAGGCGGCAAAAGTGTTCTGCAACAAGGGAAAGCTATTCCGGCGTGGCAAGCGCTGCCGCATCTGCCTGGTTCATGCCGAGGCGGACCTGGGCCAGATGCTCCACGTGGGCGCGCAGATCCGCCGAACGCTTCATCAAAGCGCGGAAATCGGTGGCCGAGAGCACCAGCAGATTGCAATAGCCAAGGGCGACCACATCGGCACTGCGCGGCTGGCCGGTCAAAAGGGCGATTTCGCCCACCACGTCACCACGCCCGACAGCATGGGTGCCGAAGGCAGTCCGCACCTCTGCCGCTCCCGACGAGATGAAATAGGCTGCGTCACCTTTTTCGCCCTTGCGGATGATGTACTCGCCGGGCGTTGCAAAGCGCGGGCGCATCAGCCGGACGATTTCCTCACGCTCGGCATCCTTCAGCCCGGAGAAGAACGGGTTCTGGGCAACGAGATCGCGCGTCTTCAGTCCAAGGTCCAGACGCGGGCGGCCGCCGCCCGTGGTGCGGCGCTGGGCCAGCTCGTGCTTGAGGTCGTTGTAAAGCTCGGTGCCGATCAGCGTCTGGGTATAGGCGTCGGAATAGGCCGCCTCCTCGAAACGCTGGCCGGTGCGGCGCAGGAAGTCCAGCTCCAGCGCATCGGCATAATCGGGATATTGCAGGCGCATGGCATCCAGCCCCTGGACGATGTCCTCGCGGCGGATGTCGAGGGTTTCGTGCAGGATCGACGCCACGCGGTCGCCCAGGAGCGGCTTGATGCGGTTGCTGTTGAACTCGATCAATTCGTTCAGGACGATGCGGGTCAGCAGCAGCCGCTCGAAACGATCAGCCACGACGATGCGCAGCGGCAGGTCGATCTTCAGCCAGCGCTGGGTCCACTGGGCGAGGCGGAACAGCTTGCCGAAAGAGACGATCCGCCGGGCCGAGCGGTTGTAGCCGGTCCGGCCCTTGGTGCGTGCCTGATCGGCGATCCGGCCGACAAGAGCCAGATGGCTGGTGATGGTACGGTTGGAAACCGTGCCTTCGCGGAAATGGCGCAGCACCAGAACACGCTCGCGGTCGGCAAGGGCGATGAGGCCCAGCAGCACGCGTTCACGGTCCATGATGTCTTCGGCAAAGGCATTGATTTCCGCCGCTTCCGCCGAACGCGCCGCATAGTCATCGCTGACCTTGCGGGCGATGGCATCCGAAATGGAATAGGCGTGCGCGGCCTCGTCCACCTCGTCCCGCACATCCGAAAGGGCAAGCGCCTGGAACTGGTGCCGCAGCGCCTGATCCAGCGGCGACAGGGTGTTGAGTTTCAGGATCTTGATCAGCGGCTTCAGCGTGGTGCCGTAGATCAGCAGGGTGAAGAGCACGAAGCTGGTCGCCAGAACGGCCACGAAGCGCTGCACATCATCCGGCAGGGTCCGGTGCTCGGTGATGGACAGGGCAAGGATCAGCGTCACCGCGCCGCGCATGCCGCCCCAGAGAATGACGGTCTTGTAGCGTGTATTGACCGGTTCGCTGAGTTTCATCACCTCAAGCAGTGGCATGATCCCGAATATCACCACGGCGCGTGCGGCAAGGGCGGCAACGATGAGGACGACCAGCAGCAGGGCGTCCAGCATGCGGAAGCCTGTCAGCAACTCGGGGATCAGGATCGAGGCAAGCACGAAGATGAGGGAACTGGCCCAGAAGGCGATCTGCTCCCACACATCATGCAGATAGGACCAGGCATCCGGTGTGATGCGGGCCGGGCCGTAGAGATTGAAGACGATGCCGCTGGCGACCACGGCGACAACGGCCGAAACATCCGCCAGCTGCTCGCTGACCACGTAGACGAGATAGGGCAGGGCGACGGAGAAGGTGACCTGCGCCAGCTTGTTCTCCCGCATCATCGGCAGGAGGGCCACCGCTCCGCGCCCCGCAACGAGGCCCAGAAGGATGCCGCCGATGAAGGAGCGGAAGAAGGTGACGACAGCTGCCATCGGCTCGGGGGTCTGCGCACCGGTCAGCATGCCCAGCAGAATGACGAAGAGCACGATGGCGGCGGCGTCATTCAGCAGGCTTTCGCCTTCAACGAGGCGTCCGAGGCGCCCCGGAGCGCCGATGTCGCGGAAGATGGAGACAACGGCCACGGGGTCTGTGGTGGCGACGATGGCACCCAGCAGCAGGCAGGCCACCAGGGAAACGCCCGCCAGCGGGAACAATGCAAAGCCGATGATCGCGGTGGCCACCAGCACGGCGATGACTGCCAGCAGCAGGATCGGAACCCAGTCTTCCAGGATCCGCCGCACGTCCAGCGTCAGCGTCGTCTGGAAGAGCAGCAGCGGCAGGAAAATGTAGAGCACCGTCTCGGAATCGATCGGCGGATCGACGAAGACATAGGCCAGCGCGTTGAAGGTGTCGGTCCGCGGCGTATAGAGCAGATAGGCCGCGAGAACGCCGATCATGGCGCCCACCGCGGCAATGAGAACGCTGGGCGCAAGGTCAAGCCGCCGCGCCAGAGGCTGCAGCAGGGCAATGACAACAAGGAGGCTGGCGAAGGCCGCGATGACGACAGGAGTGTGCATGTGCCTATCTTGGCGGGCGATGTGGCAAAATGTGGTTAAAATTCTCTGCCAAGCTGCTTTGAAAGCAGTTTTTTTATGTGCTTAGCCCTCACCTGACGCAGAGGCGGCCTCCGGTGCCTTCCGCCGCTCGGACAGCCAGATGCCGGTGAACACCAGACCCAGCGCAAGGGCGTGGTAGAGGTGGAAAGGCTCGCTCAGGATCAGCACGGCCAGAATGGCGCCGAAGATGGGCACCAGATTGATGAAGATGCCCGCCCGCGCCGGGCCGATCAGTTCCACGCCGCGCATGAAGAAGATCTGCGACAGGAAGGACGGAAAGATGGCGATGAACAGCACGATCAGCCAGCCCTTGGGCGTCGGCCACAGGGCATTTCCGGCCATCACCTCATAGATCACCGGCGGAACGGAGGCGGCGGCGGAAATGAGTGCCATGACGCCGAAGAAGATGGCGCCCGGCACGAGCGGACGGTTGCGTAGGGCGAGCGTGTAGCCTGCATAAAAGACGCAGGCGATCAGCATAATGCCGTCGCCCATGTTGATCTCCAGTGCCGCCAGATTGCTCAGATCCCCCTTGGCCGCCACCAGAGCGACGCCCGTCATGGTGACAAAGATCCCGGCAACCTGCAGCGCCACCACCCGCGTGCCGAAGGCAATCACTGCGCCGATGAGCACAAGGGCGGGCATGGCGCCCTGGATGATGCCGAGATTGACTGCTGAGGTCGAATGGGCGGCAATGTAGAACAGCATGTTGAAGCCCACGAAGCCGAAGAGGGCCATCAGCGTCAGATGCAGGAAATAGGGGCGCATCTGCGGCCAGTGGGCGGTGATGCCCTTGCGCATGGTCACAAGCACAATGCTGCCGACGATGGCCCACCGCAGGAACACGATCACCATCGGTGACACTTCGCCAATCGCCATTTTGCCTGCCACCGAATTGCCGCCCCAGGCCAGTGTCGCCAGCATCAGCATGAGAACGGGACGGTCATAGGCGCTCCGCAGGAGGCGTGAAAGCGGCTGTATCATGATGGCTCCATGACGGACGCCCCCGAAAGGAGGCTCCGGCGCCTGCAGGCGCTTCTGGCTGGAAGGTCGGACGTTGCGCGGTGTGCCCAAAGAAGTTGCACGGCTGATCCACCGCTGGCAAGCGGCCCTACCTGAAAATTCCTCTCTGCCTTGCATCTGCATCAGGTCCGGCTCCCTTTGAGAAAGGGAGCCGGGAGATTTGATTTGTTCCCTCAGGGAAAAGGTCATGTGGGATTTCGTTGGATTGACGCAAAGCCTGCTCGCGGAGAGAGTGCGGGCATGATGCGGCGGTATCTGCCGCGAGAGGTGTTTGCACAGCGCAGTTGCCGGGAGCTGGACATGACGGAACGGATTGAAATCGATGGCCTGAAGATTGCGCGCGCGCTTCATGACTTCGTGAATGATCAGGCCCTGCCGGGTACTGGCATCAGTCCGCAGGTGTTCTGGAGCGGCTTTGCGAAGATCCTGGCGGATCTGGCGCCGGTGAACCGGGCCCTCCTTGAAAAGCGCGACGGGCTGCAGGCCGCCATTGATGCCTGGCACCGGGCCAATCCGGGCGCGCCGGACATGGAGGCCTACAAGGCTTTCCTGACGGAGCTTGGCTATCTGGTGCCGGAAGGCGCGGATTTTGCGGTTGGCACGCAGAATGTGGACCCGGAAATCGGCGAAGTCGCCGGGCCGCAGCTCGTGGTGCCGGTAATGAATGCGCGCTATGCGCTGAATGCGGCTAATGCCCGCTGGGGCTCGCTCTATGATGCGCTGTATGGCACCGACGCCATGGGCACGCCACCGGCAGGCGGTGGCTATGACGAAGCGCGCGGGGCGCAGGTGATTGCCTATGCCCGCAAGGTGCTGGATGAGGCGGCGCCTCTGGCCGAAGGCTCCTGGTCGCAGGTGACCGGGCTTGCCGTTGAAGGCGGGGCGCTGGTCTGTTCGCTCATGTCCGGCAAGACCGGGCTTGCCGCGCCGGAGCAGTTCGCCGGTTACACGGGCGGGGCTCAGGATCCGGAGAAGGTGCTGCTGCGCCGCAACGGCCTGCATCTGGAAATCCTGCGGGACCGCACCCACCGGATCGGCGCCACGGACAAGGCGGGCATCGCCGATGTCGTGGTGGAGGCGGCGCTGTCCACCATCATGGACTGCGAGGATTCCGTTGCCGCTGTGGATGCGGAAGACAAGGTGACGGTCTATGCCAACTGGCTGGGCCTGATGAAGGGCGATCTGGAAGACACGTTCGAGAAGGGCGGGCGTCAGATGACCCGCCGCCTCAACGGCGACCGGACCTATCTGTCGCCGCGAGGAGACACCTTCACGCTGCATGGCCGCTCGCTGATGCTGGTGCGCAATGTCGGGCACCTGATGACCATCGATGCGGTGCTGGATGCGGAGGGCAACGAGGTGCCGGAAGGCATTCTCGACGGCATGGTGACGGCGGCCATCGCGCTGCATGACATCGGGCCGAAGGGCCGGCGCGCCAACAGCCGGGCGGGCTCGGTCTATATCGTCAAGCCGAAGATGCACGGGCCGGAAGAGGTGGCCTTTGCCGATACGCTGTTTGCGCGCATCGAGGACGTGCTGGGCATGGCCCGCAACACGCTGAAGATGGGCATCATGGACGAGGAGCGCCGCACTACGGTGAACCTGAAGGAGTGCATCCGCGCTGCGAAGGACCGGGTGTTCTTCATCAACACCGGTTTCCTCGACCGTACGGGCGACGAGATGCACACCTCGATGGAGGCCGGGCCGATGATCCGCAAGGGCGACATGAAGGCCGCCGCATGGATCTCGGCCTATGAAGCCAACAACGTGGATGTGGGCCTTGCCTGCGGGTTGCCGGGCCATGCGCAGATCGGCAAGGGCATGTGGGCCATGCCGGACCTGATGAAGGCGATGATCGAGCAGAAGATCGGCCACCCGATGGCTGGGGCCAACACCGCCTGGGTGCCGTCGCCCACGGCCGCGGCGCTGCATGCGCTGCATTACCACAAGGTCAGCGTTGCCGCCCGCCAGCAGGAGCTGAAGAGCCGCCCGAAGGCGAAGCTGGAAGACATTCTCTCCATTCCGGTGGCCACCCGGCCGAACTGGAGCGCGGAAGACATCCAGGCCGAACTCGCCAACAATGCCCAGGGCATCCTTGGCTATGTGGTGCGCTGGGTGGATCAGGGCATCGGCTGCTCCAAGGTGCCGGATATTCACAACGTGGGGCTGATGGAGGACCGGGCGACGCTGCGCATTTCCTCGCAGCATATCGCCAACTGGCTGCGCCATGGCGTCTGCTCACGCGAACAGGTGATGGAAACCATGAAGCGCATGGCTGCTGTGGTGGACCGGCAGAACGCCGGTGATCCGGCCTATCAGCCGATGGCCGCAGATTTCGACGGCTCCGTCGCGTTCCAGGCGGCCTGCGATCTGGTGTTCAAGGGCGTTGAGCAGCCCAATGGCTACACCGAGCCTGTGCTGCACGCCCGCCGCCGCGAGGCCAAGGCCCGCCAGCGCGGCTGAGACCGGCAGCATGGGAAAAGCAGGAGGCGCAGGCAGCGGTTGCCTGCGCCTTTTCTCATGGGGGTGAAGCCGCTGAAATGAGCTGTGATTCTCGATACTTGTTCGTCCATCCCGTAAGCGTGTAGGGCGGTTGTACCGTTTTGGTGCGTCTTTGGACGTTTTCATCAAACATTGTAAGACTTTGGTGGGATTCATCTAGACAAGTTTTCTGCGTGCTTCTCATTCGGCTTGAAAGCGCAAAGGGACAAGCATACCTTGGCGTTAGTACAGAACGCATAACGCGCCCCATCGACGCTGTACCACCGGTGCGAGAAGAGCCAGAAGGCTCCCGGTACCGGGCCCCGGTTGCGAGGCCAGCAGCCGGGGAGACTGGACGGAAAGTGCTTGTTTCCAGTCCCATTCAGGCTTGCGCCTGTTCTGGAGACTGGGAAGACCGCGCTGCCTGTCCGTCTTGGGCTGGTCAACTGTTTGAAGAAGGCAACCTTGCAGCTGCGGCAGCGGGGTTGCCGTTTTCTTTTGCGGACCACCCGGTGTTTTGCCATCTGACGGGTATAGTACCTTGCGTTCTGCTGTGCCCGCTGTAGCCTTGCCGCAAACGGGGTGTTGCGGATGGGAGCAGGGCTGTCACCATGCTGATTGCGGAAGGGCTTGCCCGCAACGAACGGATCGATCTGGCGCTGGCCTGCTCGCTTGCCGCGATTTCAGGTGCGCTGAATGCGGCAGCTTTTTACGCTGTCGGCTTCTTCTCGGCCAATATGACGGGCAATGTCTCGCTGTTTTCCGACAAGGCGGCTGAGGGCAACTGGCTGCCGGCCTTGTTTTTTCTGACGATCGTCGTGGTGTTTATCGCCGGTGCTGCCGTGTCCGCGCTGATGATCAGCGCCGGGCGCCGCAGAGGAAATATCGGCATCTATGCCTACAGTATCTTCAGCGAGGCGGTGCTGCTGGCGGCGCTGGCGGCGGCGGACCTGTGGCTGCTGGCGGAATGGCGCAGCACGGTGCTGGTGCTGGGCCTTGCCTTCCTCATGGGGCTGCAGAATGCCACGGTGACCCGCATTTCCGATGCGCGGGTGCGCACGACGCATGTCTCCGGCATGGCGACGGATATCGGCATCGAGATCGGCGTTGCCATCGATATTGCGCGCGGGCGCGATACGCAGACGGACGCAGCCCACAACATGGCCAAGCTGCGCCTGCATGGAGCTACGATCCTGTCGTTCCTCGCCGGAGGCGTGGCGGGCGTTCTCGTCTACCGGGAGATCGGGGCGGGGCTCTTGTTCATCTGCTCCGGCGCGCTCAGCCTCATCGCCACGCGGGCCATCTTCCATGTGCGCAAGCGCAGCCGCCAGAACGGCGCATCGGGCGCCGGGGCCTGACCGCTCCGGAGCATTGTCCGGAACGGTCAGGCAGAAGGCGTCTGATCAGGCCTTGGCCAGCTCTTCCAGCACGCGGGCCCAGGAGCGGATGCCCTTGTGGAAGCTCTTCAGCTCGTATTTCTCGTTGGGCGAGTGGATCTGGTCGTCATCAAGACCGAAGCCGATGAGCATGCTGTCCATGCCGAGCATGCGCTTGAAGTCGCCGACGATCGGAATGGAGCCGCCCATGCCGATGAGGGCGGCTTCCTTGCCCCATTCTGCCTTCAACGCCACCTGACCCTTGGCGATGGCCGGCATGTCCGGGTTGATGGAAATGGCCGGGCTGCCGTCCTTGGCGATGAAGTCCACCGTGCAGTCCGCCGGGATCTTGGAGCGTACATAGGCGCGGAAGGCCTCGCGCACCTTTTCCGGATCCTGATCGCCGACGAGGCGGAAGGTGAACTTGGCATGGGCTTCGGCCGGGATCACCGTCTTGGAGCCGGGCCCCTGATAGCCACCCCACATGCCGTTCACTTCGGCGGTCGGGCGGGTCCAGATGTGCTCCAGCGGCAAGCGGCCCTTTTCGCCGCGCGGATACTTGAGGCCGATCTCGCCGAGGAATTCCTCTGCCGAGAAGTCGAGCTTCGACCACATGGCGGCGAGGCTCTCCGGCAGGTCATGCACGCCGTCATAGAAGCCGGGCAGGGTGATGCGGCCATTTTCGTCATGCAGGCCCGCAATGATGCTGGCGACGATATGGTTCGGGTTCTGTGCCGAGCCGCCATAGCTGCCCGAGTGCAGGTCACGGGCGGCGGCCTTGACGATGATCTCGTCCCCCACCATGCCGCGCAGCATCAGGGCAATGGCCGGGGTGTCCCGGTCCCACATGCCCGTGTCGCAGACAAGCGCGAGGTCGCAGGAGAGTTCGTCCTTGTTGGCTTCGAGGAACGGGTGCAGCGAGGGCGAGCCGGATTCTTCCTCGCCCTCGAACAGGATGGAGACATCCACCGGCAGATCGCCGGTTTCGGCGATATAGGCGCGAGCGGCTTCGACGAAGGTCATCAGCTGGCCCTTGTCGTCGGCGGCACCGCGCGCAACGATCATCTTCGAGCCATCGGCGCGGGTGACAATGCGCGGCTCGAAGGGATCGGTCTCCCAAAGGTTCAGCGGATCGACCGGCTGCACGTCATAGTGACCGTAGAACAGCACATGCGGGCCGGGCTTGCCGGACTTGCGGTGGCCGACGACCATCGGATGGCCGGCCGTGTCGCGCACGCTTGCGGGAATGCCGATGCCGGTCAGCTCAGCCGCCAGCCACTCGGCCGCCTTGCGGCAATCGGCCTTGTAGGACGGGTCGGTGGAGATGCTGGGGATCTTGATAAGGTCGAAGAGGCGCGCAAGGGCGTTGTCGAGATCCGCGTCGATGCGGGCGAGAACCTTGTCGATCTGGCTCATGAAGAGGCTCCTGGGGTGTGTCTGCCATCACGGGGCAAAAGGCGGGGGGGCAAAAGGCGGGGGGCAAAGGCATGGGGGCCTTGCTCCGGTTGCGCCACAATGGCGGCATCGGACCAGCGGGGCAAGTGTGCTGCGGACAAAGGACACAGTTGGCTGCGCCCGGTCCTGCGTAAACCCGGCCCTGCGTCAATCCGTTCCTTCCGGCCAAATTGCATCTGGCCGTGCCGGTGCTAGGATCGCCGGTACAAGCTGAAGGAAAAACTCATGTTCTCCATCTCCCGCCGCGAATTCCTGACCGGGACAGCCGCAAGCCTTGCGGCCTTCGGGGCGGGCGGCCTTGCCGCAAGCCGGGCAAAGGCGGCGGACTTCGTTCTGCCGATCCGCCCTTGCGAGCATGAATTGCGCCCCGGCATCGTTACCCGCGGCATGATGGGTTTCGGCGATACGGGCGTGCCGCCGGTGCTGCGGCTCAAGCAGGGCCAGCCTTTCATTGTCGATGTGCAGAACCAGCTGGAAGAGGCTTCCGTGGTGCATTGGCACGGCCTGCGCATCGCCAATGCCATGGACGGCGTGCCCTATCTGACGCAGGACCCCATCGAGCCGGGACAGAGCTTCCGCTATGAGCTGACCGCGCCGGATGCGGGCACCTTCTGGTATCACCCCCATTGCAACACACTGGAGCAGATGGCCAGAGGGCTGACGGGCACGCTGATCGTGGAAGAGACGGAAGACCCCGGCTTTGATCTCGACCTGCCGCTGAACCTGCGCGATTTCCGGCTGGGCAGCGACGGGCAGTTCATCGAGTTCTATAAGCTGCGCAACGCGGCCAGAGGCGGCACGCTGGGCACGGTTTCCACGGCAAACTGGCAGGAAGAGCCCGTCTATGAGACCCCGGCTGGCGGGCTTGTGCGGCTGCGCCTGATCATGACGGATGTGACGCGCGTTGGAACCTTTGCTGTTTCAGGCGGCAAGGCGCGGGTGATTGCGCTCGATTCCAACCCGCTGGCGGCTTCTCTTTCCGCAGACAGCATTCTGCTTGCCCCCGGCCAGCGCGCGGATGTGGCGCTGCGCATGCCGGACGGGGAAGGGCAGGAGGTGCTGGTGACGCTGGCCACCCAGAAGGGGCCGCGCGTAGTGGCCCGGCTGAAGGGGCAAGGACAGAGCCTGAAGCGCAGTCTGGCGGAGCTGAAGCCGCTGCCTGCCAATCCCGTGCCGCTGCCGGATCTGGCTTCGGCGGAAACAATCGATTTCGTCTTCGGCTGGACGCCGGATGGCACCGCGCCGCAGCCCAGCATCTGCGGCACGCTGGGGCTGAACTTCTGGTCCATCAACCGGGTGGCCTGGCAGGGGGATGCGCCGGGGCCGGTCGATCCGCTGGCAGTGCTGCGCAAGGGCAGGTCCTATGTGCTGCGCCTGCGCAACGAGACGCAGAACGACCACCCCATTCACTTGCACGGCCTGTCCTTCCAGCTGCTGCGCTCCAACAAGCGCGAGCTGCCGCCGCTGGTGACCGATACGGCGCTGTTGATGGCGCAGGAGACCATCGAGGTTGGCCTTGTGGCCGACAACCCCGGCAACTGGGCCTTCCACTGCCATGTCATCGAACATCAGAAGACCGGACTGACGGGCTATATCGCCGTGGAGGCGTGACGAAAGGGCAGCTCACCCCCTCGGCATCACCTCCACATTGTCGATGAGGCGCACGCCGTCGAGCCAGACGGCGGCGAGGAGGCGGGCGGGGCGGTCGGCGCGGGACAGGGGCGTCAGGTCGCTTTCGGCGCGCAGTTCCAGATATTCGAGGTCGCCGAAGCCAGCAGCGGCAATGGCTGCGCGGGCATCCGCCAGAACGGGCTCTGCCGCTTCGCTGCCGGACAGGCGCTCTGCGGCGGCGAAGAGGACAGCGGGCAGGGCCGCTGCCGTGCTGCGGGCCTGCGCTGACAGGCGCACATTGCGGGATGACATGGCGAGGCCATCCGCCTCGCGCACCGTCGGGCAGGGGACGATCTCCACCGGGATGTCGAGATCGCGCACCATGCGCTTGACCACTTGCAGCTGCTGGAAGTCCTTCTCGCCGAAGAAGGCAAGGTCAGCGCCGGTCTGCAGCAGAAGCTTGCTGACGACGGTTGCGACGCCATCGAAGTGCCCCGGCCGGTGCGCGCCGCACAGACCTTCGCTGACGCCGCTGACGGAGACATTGGTGGCAAAGCCGTCGGGATAGATCTCTTCCACTTCCGGCGCATAAAGCACATGGGTGCCGAGCGGAGCGAGCTTGGCCGCATCGCTTTCGACCGTGCGCGGATAGGCGGCGAGATCCGCTGCGTTGTTGAACTGCTTCGGGTTGACGAAGAGGGTGACGATGACCCGGTCCGTGCGGGTGAGGGCGGTGCGCACAAGGCTGAGATGGCCGTCATGCAGCGCGCCCATGGTCGGCACCACGCCAATGGTCAGCCCCTCGCGCCGCCAACCAGCAGTGCGGGCACGCAGGGCGGCAAGGCGGTTGATCGTCTCAAGGCTCATGCTTTTTCTCCCTTGGAGCGGTCAGTGTTCAAGCGCGTGAAGTTGCCTGCGTCCCGGCATGTTTTTGCCTGTCTGAAGCCCGGTCTCTCCGCCCCCTTCCCCCTCGTGGGGAGGGGTAAGGGGTGGGGGGCTCTGAAGCTGCAACTGTCTGAAAGATAGATTTTTTCTACGCAGATCATCATTAATAGCTGCTGTTTGGGGTCAATTGTTTCTCTGCCAGCCGGAAGAGCTTTTCCCCCCCACCCCTCACCCCTCCCCACGAGGGGGAGGGGAGCTGACAGGCCGTGCGGTGGAAGTGAAATCATGCCATTTTGACATGCCGACAATGCTTTCAAGCGTTGTCTTTGCTGCGCGGCGCGTCAGCGAAGACATGTTCGGGGCCGGGGAAGCTGCGGGCGCGCACCTCTTCGGCATAGGCGGCAACGGCGGCTTCAGCCGTGTCGCCCAGTTCGGCGTAGCGCTTGACGAAGCGGGGGCGGAAGGCGGTGAACATGCCGAGCATGTCGTCGATGACGAGGATCTGCCCGTCGCAATCCACCGAGGCGCCGATACCGATGGTGGGAATGGCAAGCTCCTGCGTGATCTGACGCGCGAGGCTGTCGGGCACTTTTTCCAGCACCACCGAAAAGGCGCCGGCCTGCGCCACCGCATGGGCATCGGCCAGAATGCGGGCGCCATCCTCGCCCCGTCCCTGCACCTTGTAGCCGCCAAAAGCGTTGACCGCCTGGGGCGTCAGGCCGATGTGGGCCATGACGGGAATGCCGCGCCGGGTGAGGAAGGCGATGGTCTCCGCCATTGTCTCGCCGCCCTCAAGCTTGACCGCGCCAGCACCCGTTTCGCGCATCAGCCGGGCAGCATTGCGGAAGGCCTGTTCGGGGCTCTCCTCATAAGAGCCGAAAGGCATGTCGATGACGAGCAGGGCCTTTTCGACGCCGCGCCGGACGGCCTGGCCATGCAGGACCATCATCTCCATGGTGACGCCGAGGGTAGAGGGCAGGCCATGCAGCACCATGCCGACGCTGTCGCCCACCAGAACCACGTCACAGGCGGTGTCGGCAATGCGGGCGACGGGGGTGGTGTAGGCGGTGAGGCACACCAGCGGTGTGCCGCCCTTGCGGGCCTTGATCTCGGGCGGCGTCAGGCCGCTGACGGAAGCCGAAGCGCTCATGCAGTTCCTCCCAGAGGCCTGATGGCGGAGACTGCCGGAAGGTCCGGGCGGGGCCGCCGCAGGCCGATGCGTTGCGCATGGCCTGCGTCATTGGCATATTTTCTTGCGCCTGCGAAGTGAATTGTGCGCCGCAGTGGTGAAGCAGGGCTCAGAAGCCCCGCTTGAGCGAGCCCAGAACACCGCGCACCAGCGCCCGGCCCAGCGAGGAACCAAGGCTGCGGGCGGCGGATTTCATGCCTGCTTCCAGTGCAGTGTCGCGGGAAGAGGCCCGCTGCCGCCGCTGGGTCTGGCTGTCCTGCCGGGGCCGGTCGTCGCGGCCGAAATCCGGCAGCTGAAAGCCGGTGCGCGTGCGGTGGACAGGCTCTTCCCGGTCATAGGCGCCGGTGCGCAGGTCTTCCGTCCTCTGGCGCTCTTCCACACGGGCCTGATCGCGTGCCCGCTCGGTCAGCATTTCATAGGCGGACTCCCGGTCGCGGGCGCGGTCATAAAGGCCGAAGAGGGGGCTGGACTGGATGCAGTCGCGCCGCTCTGCCGCGCTGATGGGGCCAAGGCGGGAGGAAGGGGGGCGGATAAGCGTGCGCTGCACGACAGAGGGCACTCCCTTGCCTTCCAGCGTCGAAACCAGAGCCTCGCCGACGCCCATTTCCATGATGACGCTGCTTGTATCAAGGTTCGGGTTGGGGCGGAAGGTTTCAGCGGCCGCACGCACGGCCTTCTGCTCGCGCGGGGTGAAGGCGCGCAGGGCGTGCTGCACCCGGTTGCCAAGCTGCGCCAGCACCGTTTCGGGCACGTCCATCGGGTTCTGGGTGACGAAATAGACGCCCACGCCCTTGGAGCGGATCAGGCGCACCACCTGTTCCACCTTCTGCAGCAGCGCCTTGGGGGCGCCGGTGAACAGAAGATGCGCCTCGTCGAAGAAGAAGACCAGCTTCGGCTTTTCCGGATCGCCCACCTCGGGCAGCTCCTCGAACAGCTCCGACAGCATCCACAGCAGGAAGGTGGCATAGAGCCGGGGCGAGTGCATCAGCCGGTCGGCGGCCAGAATGTTGATGGTCCCGAGCCCGTCGCGGCTCAGGCGGGCAAAGTCGCGGATGTCGAGGGCAGGCTCGCCAAAGAACTTGTCGGCGCCTTCGCGCTCGAGCACCAGCAGGGCGCGCTGAATGGCACCGACGGAGGCGGAAGAGACATTGCCGTAGATGCGCGACAGCTCGGCCGCCCGCTCGCCCACATGGGCGATCATGGCACGCAGATCCTTCAGATCCAGCAGCAGCAGGCCCTCGTCATCGGCCAGTTCAAAGGCGATGTTCAGCACGCCTTCCTGCGTTTCGTTGAGGTCCAGCATCCGGGCCAGAAGCAGCGGCCCGATCTCGGAGATGGTTGCCCTGAGCGGATGGCCCTGCTCGCCGAATAGATCCCAGAAGACGGTGGGGAAGCCTTCAAATTCATAGCGGTCTGCAAAGCCGATGTCCTTTGCCCGCTTCAGCAGGAAGTCCTTCGGATCACCCGGCATGGCAATGCCCGACAGATCGCCCTTCACATCGGCGCAGAAGACCGGGACGCCGGCCTTGGAAAAGCCCTCCGCCAGGATCTGCAATGTCACCGTCTTGCCGGTGCCGGTGGCCCCGGTGATGAGGCCGTGCCGGTTGGCAAACTTCAGGTTCAGAACCTCATCCTTGCCGCTGCTGCCAATGAAAATGCTGTCCGTCACGTTTTCCCGTCCTTTGGCGTCATGTCCCTTGGTGATTTCTATCACCGTAAGGGGCGCGGTCCAGAGGCAAATCTGTTTCCGGAAAATCTCGCGGAACCGGTGATTGCATTTTCTGACGCAACGGCTTCAATGGATTGGGGCTGGCGCTGCCGCGCCGGACCGGTGGGAGCTAAAGGGAGTAATGCGCATGTCCTATCCAGTCATTGATATTGAAGGCATCGGTCCTGTCTATGCAGAAAGGCTTTACGCGGCGGGCATCCGGACGACCGGCGATCTGCTGGAGCGTGCCAAGGATCCCAAGGGGCGCGAGGCGCTGGGCGCCGAAACCGGCATCGAACACAAGCGGATCCTGAAATGGGCCAACATGGCCGATCTGATGCGCATCAGGGGCGTTGCAGAGGAATATTCCGAACTGCTGGAAGCTGCTGGTGTCGACACGGTGAAGGAATTGAAGCACCGGGTGCCTGCAAATCTGACCGCGAAAATGGCCGAGGTGAATGCGGTGAAAAAACTTGTCCGCCAGGTGCCGTCGGAGACGATGGTGGCCCGCTGGATCGAAGAGGCCAAGCAGCTGCCGGCCATCCTCACGTACTGACAGCCGAGCTTCGCAGCTGCCTGAAAAACAAAAGGCCCGCCGGATGCAACTGGCGGGCCTTTGGAATCTTGGAGTTCGGGAGCCTTCAGCGCTCAGACGCGGATCTGGCCGTAGCGCAGGGCCTCAACGACCGTATGGGTCTTGTTGGAGGCGTTCAGCTTGACGCTGGCGTTCTGCAGGTGGGCATGCACCGTGCGCTGGGAAATATCCAGAAGCTCGGCAATTTCCCCTGCGGTCTTGCCGAAGGCGGTGAGCTCAAGCACCTTGCGCTCGCGGGTGGACAATGCGCCGGGGCGCTGGGCGGTGATGACGCCCATGTCCTGCAGCTTCACGAAGGCCGCTTCCGCAATCATTTCGATAGCCGCGAGGGAGCATTTGTCGGACTTGAGGCTGGGGCCGGCGCAATAGACGAAGGCCTGGAAGGGCTGCAGCTCGGTCACCGGCACCGCGATGATCTGGTAGCCTTCTCCAACCGCAGCCATCAGGCGCGAATGCTGTGTGTCACCGGCCGACACGGTCCAAACCGAGGTGCGGTCCGAGGCAAGGCCGAGAGACAGGACCGCATCATTGGCCGAGAGCGGCGGATTGTCAGCCGAACCGGTGCGGGCATCCGGCCAGCGGTAGCGCTGAACAAGGCTCTCGATGGAGCGCTTGGGCATCGGCAGGCCGGTGACGAGAATATGGGGCGCACCCAGGCGGCGGAGATTTGTCTCCAGAACGTCAAGGACAATCTGGGCAGAGTTCGACTCTGAAATGGTACGCAGCTCTGTGCTGAGTTCAGCTTCATCCATCATTGTGCACATCCACTTGCAGGCGGCATGAACCGCTTGTTGTTATACTTCCGGGTGACCGGAAGTTTGACCTCATTCGGGTCTGCAGGCCGTCCGCTGTTTTTTGATGGGAAGCGTTTCCGGTCTGCAGGCTGCCGGGAAACAAGCGTTTTGCTTGCTCGGAAGCTTGTCTTTGCTTTTAGCCCAGAAACCATAAAAATACCAACCGTAATATGAGCAGAGTTTTTGCCAAATCCGCCAATCTGCACCTGAGGCCGGAACAATCGGGCAAAGACGGGCAAACGGCGGCTGGATGGTTATCATCATGATAACGCTGCGTCCGTTGGCGAAAAGGCTTCAGCCTTTGGGCGAGCTTGTCTCACTCTCCCTCAAATGAAATAAAGGTGACAATCCCGAGGAGTTGAGCGTCGTGGCAGAATTGCACCCGGACTGGACACCTGATGAAGCTGCATGGCTGGCAGCCGTTGACAAGGCGCTGAAGGGCGCTCCGCGCGAGCGTCTCGTCTCGCGCAGCGAGGACAGCCTTGCCATTGCGCCCTTGTATCCGCGCAAGGCGGAAGCCTCCCCGCGCGCCGGCCGCCCGGCCGGGCAGCCCTGGAAAATCCTGCAGCGCGTTGACCACCCGGATGTGGAAGCTGCCAACCGGCTGCTGCTGGAGGATCTGGCGGGCGGTGCCGATGGCATCGACCTGGTTCTGACCTCCTCAGCCAATGCCCATGGCTTTGGCTGCGGGGCGCAGGATGCAGCCGGGTTCGACCGTCTGTTCGAAGGTGTCTACACCGATCTCATCACCATACGGGTCGATGGCGGCTATGAAAGCGGCTCGACGCTGGCCCTGCTGATTGGTCACGCTCAGCGCATGGGGCTGGACGTGTCGAAGCTGAATATCATTTCCTGCAGTGACTATGTGACCAAGCTGGTGCACACCGGCACGCTCAAGAATTCCATTCCCGTATTGCGCAAGCGCATCGCTGACCTCTCCCGCTTTGCACAGGCAAAGGGGATGCGTGGGCCGCTGCTCTGCGCCGACGGGCGCAGCTGGCACAACCGGGGCGCAACGGATGCGCAGGAGCTGGCCTTCACGCTGGCGACGGCCCTGCATTATCTGCGCGACCTCGATGCAGAAGGCGAAGGGGGAGACAATCCCGCCTCGCTCATCAGCATGACGCTGGCCGCGACGGCTGACCAGACCGGCACCATTGCCAAGGGGCGGGCGATGCGCCGTCTCTGGGCGGCGGTGCTGGAGCAAAGCAGCCTGCCGCAACACCACCTGCATCTGCATATGGAAACCTCCTGGCGGATGCTGACCAAGGCCGATCCATACGTGAACATGCTGCGCGGCACCGTGGCCTGCTTCGCGGCTGGCGTGGGCGGGGCAGACAGCATCAGCGTGCTGCCCTTCACCACCGCCTGCGGCCTGCCGGACAGCTTTGCCCGGCGCGTTGCCCGCAACACGCAGACCATCCTGATCGAGGAAAGCAACCTGCACCGGGTGGCCGATCCGGGCGCCGGTTCCGGCGCCATCGAGGCCCGGACTGAAGATCTGGCCGCTGCTGCCTGGGCACTGTTTCAGGAAACGGAAGCGGCCGGCGGCATCGTTGAGACTATGGTGGCTGGAACCGTGCAGAAACGCGTGGACGCGGCAAGGACGGAGCGCAGCCAGAAGATTGCCCGCCGCCGCCAGCAGATCACCGGCGTCAGCGCCTTCCCCAACCTGCAGGAAGGGCCGGTGCGGGTTCTGTCCGGTGAGCATCTGCTGCTGGACGTCGCCTCTTCAACCCTCGCCCTGCCGAGACCGGGGGAGGGTTCCGTCATGCAGGCGATTTTCGACGCGCTGGAACAGGGCGCGACGCTGACGGACATCATGGCGTCCCGCCCGCTGATCGACGAGATCAGCCTCAACACCAGAATGCCGCAGCCGGAGCGCCAGTCCGAGCCATTCGAGCGCCTGCGGGAGGCCGCAGCCCTGACCAATCCGGCCGGGCGCACCGTGTTTCTGGCGGCTCTCGGGCCGCTGGCGGATTTCACCGCAAGGGCAACCTGGGCCAAGAACTTCTTCGAGGCGGGCGGTCTGCCGGTGACCGGCGGGGCTGAGACGGATGGCATCGGCGCCGCCGTCGAGGCCTGGCGCGCCAGCGGTGCGCCGCTGGTCTGCCTTGTTTCTTCCGACAAGATCTATGCCGCGCAAGGCGCGGAGGCGGCCGCGGCCCTTTCCGCCGCCGGGGCGGAGCACATCTATCTGGCCGGAAAGCCGGGCGAACTGGAGGCCTCCTTGAAGGATGCAGGCGTCAGCGCCTTTGTCTTTGAGGGCTGTGCCATGCTGGACATCCTTGCCGATGCGCACAGGCGTCTTGGATTGCCGGTTGCGGCGGAAACATCAGGGGAGGGGCTGCTGTGAGCCGGATTCCGAATTTTGCCGACCGCCCGTTCCGTGATGTGCTCGGCAAGGCCGAAGCGCCTGAGGGCCTGGACAGCTGGATGACGCCGGAAGACATCGCCGTCCCCCCGGTGCCAACAGCTGCCGATCTTGAAGGGCTCTCGCATCTCGACAGCTACCCCGGCCTGCCGCCTTTCGTACGGGGGCCTTACCCCACCATGTATGTGCAGCAGCCCTGGACGGTGCGCCAATATGCGGGCTTCTCCACGGCGGAGGATTCCAACGCCTTCTACCGGCGCAATCTGGCGGCCGGGCAGAAGGGGCTCTCCGTCGCCTTCGACCTTGCCACCCATCGCGGCTATGACAGCGACCATCCGCGTGTGGCCGGGGATGTGGGCATGGCAGGGGTGGCCATCGACAGCATCTTCGACATGCGCACGCTGTTTTCCGGCATTCCGCTGGACCAGATGAGCGTGTCCATGACCATGAACGGCGCCGTGCTGCCGGTGCTCGCGCTCTATATCGTTGCCGCCGAAGAGCAGGGCGTGGCGCAGAACCTGCTGTCGGGGACCATCCAGAACGACATCCTCAAGGAGTTCATGGTCCGCAACACCTACATTTACCCGCCTGCGCCCTCGATGCGGATCATTTCGGACATTTTTGCCTATACCTCGCAGAACATGCCGAAGTTCAACTCCATCTCCATCTCCGGCTATCACATGCAGGAGGCCGGGGCGACGGCGGATCTGGAGCTGGCCTATACCATCGCCGACGGCATCGAATATGCCCGCGCCGGGGTGGCGGCGGGCATGGACATCGACCAGTTCGCGCCGCGCCTGTCGTTCTTCTGGGCCATCGGCATGAACTTCTTCATGGAAGTGGCAAAACTGCGCGCCGCGCGCCTGATCTGGGCGCAGCTGATGCAGCAGAATTTTGCGCCGAAGAGTGACAAGTCCCTGTCGCTGCGCACCCATTCGCAGACTTCCGGCTGGTCGCTGACGGCGCAGGATGTCTACAACAACGTCATCCGCACCTGTGTGGAGGCCATGGCGGCGACGCAAGGCCACACCCAGTCGCTGCACACCAACGCGCTGGACGAGGCGCTGGCCCTGCCGACGGACTTTTCCGCCCGCATCGCCCGCAACACCCAGCTGTTCCTGCAGCAGGAAAGCGGCACCACCAGCCCCATCGACCTGTGGGGCGGATCCTTCTATGTGGAGAAGCTGACGGCGGACCTCGCCGCCAAGGCCATGGCGCATATCACCGAAGTCGAGGCGCTGGGCGGCATGGCCAAGGCCATCGAAAAGGGCATCCCGAAGCTGCGCATCGAGGAGGCCGCCGCCAAGACGCAGGCGCGCATCGACAGCGGCGCGCAGACCGTGGTGGGCGTCAACAAGTACAAGCCCGACTTCGAAGAGCCCATCGAGGTTCTGAAGGTGGACAATGCGCAGGTGCGCGCCATGCAGATCGAAAAGCTGCAGCGCCTGCGCGCCGAGCGCAACGAGGCCGAAACGCAGGCCGCGCTGGGAGCTCTCACCGCCTGCGCTGCATCCGGCGAAGGCAACCTGCTGGACCTTTCCGTCAAGGCGGCAAGGGCGAAGGCGACGGTGGGCGAAATCAGCCAGGCGATGGAACAGGTGTTCGGCCGCCACAAGGCGGAGATCCGCTCCATTTCCGGCGTCTACAAGCGCGAGGCAGGGGCCATGTCGGACAAGGTGGGCAAGGTGCAGAAGCTTGTCGAGGCCTTCGAGGAGAACGACGGGCGCCGCCCGCGCATTCTCGTCGCCAAGATGGGGCAGGACGGCCACGACCGCGGCCAGAAGGTGATCGCCTCCGCCTTTGCCGACCTGGGCTTCGACGTGGACATCGGCCCGCTGTTCGCCACCCCTGAGGAAGCCGCCCGGCAGGCGGTGGAAAATGACGTGCATGTGGTGGGCGTCTCGTCGCTCGCCGCCGGCCACCTCACCCTGGTGCCCGCCCTCAAGGCGGCACTGGCCGCTGAAGGGCGCGAGGACATCATGATCGTCGTCGGCGGCGTCGTCCCCCCGCAGGACTACGACGCCCTCTACGCCTCCGGCGCCACCGCAATCTTCCCCCCCGGCACCGTCATCGCCGACGCCGCCGTGGACCTCATCGCCAAGCTGAATGCGAGGCTGGGGTATGAGGGGAGTGCGGCGGCGTGAGGGATCAGGAGTAACCATGAGACCCTAGTGTATTTCTGCAATTTACTCTTCTAGCTGCTTCGACGCCTGCTATTGCCTTTCTAGGAGGTTCGATATGGTTACGGACAAAGATAAACTGAAGGGTAAGAAGCGTCGTCGCGGTAACACTCTCGAAAACTGGGAGGTATCGATTGTGAAAGCAATGTTCTGTCGTGGAGGGGTTTTCTCAAACGACCAGGACATACTTGCGTATTTCACTCGCCCGTCTCGCTCGATTAATCATCGGCTTATTAGCGAGATCCGTAATGAGTTAAAACATAAAGCTATCAAGCCTGCCGACGACGACGATCTGGACGCCTTCCTGGCAAATTGGCCAGATATCGATTACGAGACAGGCTTAAGTATACGCGGTGACGAACTTTTGATCAAAGGCCGTGAAGCGATGATTGCTGCGGTTCAGACGTTTAACAGTGCGGGGATGACGTTCCGTGCAGAGTTATTTATCGTTACCGCGATCATTGCATGGACCTATCTCTTGCATGCATGGTTTCGTCGAGAAGGAATTGATTATCGTTATCCAGGCCAGAAAACGAAGGAAGGTGCCGACAAGTACTGGGAGTTGGGTCATTGCCTTAAGCAGGGGAAATGCCCTGTGAAAGGCGGGATTGTGAGAAATCTTCAATTTCTTATCGAGATCAGACATGAGATTGAGCACAGATCAACAAATAGAATTGATGATGCACTGGGGGCAAAGCTTCAATCTTGTGCGCTAAATTTCAATGAGTTTCTTAAAGGGGAATTTGGAAATCAGTACGGTCTGGAAAAGAGACTGCCTCTCGCTCTACAATTCGTTTCTTTCGGAGCTGAGCAGCGCACGGCCTTTAAAAAGGCTTCAGGTCTGCCCAAACACATCGAAGCTACTATTGATGCATTTGAACATGGTTTGACCGATGAGCAGATCAAAGATCCTGCTTATCGTATGTCATATGGTTTCATCCCCGTAGCGGCAAAAAAACCTGGCGCTGCTGACGTAGCAGTTCAGATTGTTTCGGCGGGTAGTGATGATGCTGCAGAGATTGAAAGGATCATTTTCAAAGACGTAAACAAATCTAGGTATATTCCTAGCAAAGTGGTCGAAAAAGTTAAATCTGCAGGTTATCCGAGATTCCGACTCTATCATCACACAAAACTCTGGCAGGAAATGGATGCGAAAAGCCAGGCTAAAGGATATGGTTGCATTGGAGACTATGGTAACTGGGTTTGGTTTGATTCTTGGGTTGAAAAAGTAATAGAGTATTGCGAGGGGCAAGGTGAGCGTTTTCGTTGATCGTTGAATCATTTAAATTGTAGTGATGGATTATCTATAGAATTTGAATATTGTGATTCTATATCAGGATACTGCGATCAATATTTTGCTCCAGCAGGTATATTTTATTTCGTCATGGTCGGGCTTGTCCCGGCCATCTGCAGGCCAACGGCTTGTGCAGATCCTCGGCACAAGGCCGAGGATGACGATGGAGAGGCTTCTGGCTTGCCGGCAATCTGGAGCCTATGATTTTTGTTAGGATTCACTCGATGCGAGGCACTGTCCAGCAGGCCGGTGAAATGGCAGCCGTCTGGGCTGATCTTGTCTCTTGCGCGTCATTCAGAAGATGTCCTCGAAGCTGACCGGGGAGGTGGTGCGCTCCTGGATGACGAGTTCGAGATTGAGGGCGGAGAGAACGTCAGTCAGCGTTTTCAGCTGGGCGCCGCCTTCACCCTTTTCCAATTGAGAGATTGTCGCCTGCCGCAGGCCGGTCTTTTGACCAAGCTGGGCTTGTGTCAGGCCTTTCAGTTTGCGCTGCCGCCGTATGGCGGCGCCAATCTGGAATGGGATGCGGACAATGGTGCTCATTAAGCCTCGCAGGCGCTGCTGCTCATCCTATACGCCCCAGCGTATCAAAATAATTTATACGCTACAAGGTATAGAACTACGTTATACGGAGTGGCGTATAAATGAGAATAATACGCTTTAGCGTATGTATGGCGCTGACTTGCTTGAATGCTGGTGTCAGGCCAAACGGGCACCCCGTTGGATGCAGAACCAGACCCTGCCGGGCGTGAGCAGATCGTACCGGCCGGACGGCCCAAAAGACCGCAGATCTGGCGGCATCCTGGGTGATTTCGGCGTATTGTTTTGCCGACATGGTGCGATGAAGGGCTGATCGGGCCTTTGTGTCCGCAGTCCTGCAGCCGAGGTTGATTGGAACATGCCGCCCATAGTCGAACGCATTCCGAGCGATGAACGCCTTCCGGCTGAGGCCGATGTCGTCATTGTTGGCGGGGGCATCCTCGGCGCCACCGCTGCCTATTTCCTGGCAAAGCGGGGCCTGTCTGTGGCTCTGCTCGAGAAGGGGCATATCGCCTGCGAACAATCGAGCCGGAACTGGGGCTGGTGCCGTCAGCAGAACCGCGACAGGCGGGAGTTGCCGCTCTCGGTGATTTCCATGCGGCTGTGGGACGAGCTGACGCGGGACATCAACCGGGATCTCGGCTTCCGGCGTTGCGGCCTCGTCTATGCGACCCATGACGAAGCGGTGCTCGCCGGCTGGGAAAAATGGCGTGAAGTCGCCAGGGATTATGGCGTCGGCACCCGCGTGCTCAGCCGGGCCGAGCTGGCCGAGCGAGTTCCCGAGACGCGTGGCAAATGGGTTGGCGGCACCTATTCGGAGCACGATGGCAAGGCCGAACCGGCACTCGCCGCGCCAGCCATCGCGGAAGGGGCCAGAGCTCTGGGGGCCACGATCCATCAGGGATGCGCCGCCCGGGGGATTGATCTGGCCAATGGCAGGATCGCCGGAGTGCACACGGAGAAGGGCTATATCAAGACCAGTGCCGTGCTGTGTTCGGCGGGCGCCTGGTCCTCGCGGTTCCTGAGGCCGCTTGGGGTCAGCTTCCCGCAGGCAAGCATCCGCCAGACTGCGCTGCGCTCCGCCCCGACGGTCAACATCGGCGAGGCGATTTCCACGCCCTATTGCACGATCACGCGCCGGCTGGACGGAAGCTACACACTTGCCATCAGCGGCAAGGCGAACCTCGAGATCACGCCCCAGGCCATCCGCTACAGCCGGGAATTCATGCCGCAGTTCATCCGCCGGCTGAAGAATGTCAAACTCGGCATTGGCAAGTCGTTCCTGTCCGGGCCGGATTCACTGTCTGCCCTGCTGGCCACCGATGAGCGGATCTTCGAGAAGAACCGGGAGCTGGATCCGCCGCCGTTGAAGTGGCTGATCCGCCAGGTGGTGGAGAGCGTCAGCAAGACCTTCCCCCAGCTGGAGGGCATCAAGATCGAAAGCGCCTGGGGCGGCTTCGTCGATTGCACGCCGGACGCGGTGCCTGTGGTCTCCAAGGTGGACAAGGTTGAGGGGCTGGTGCTCGCGGCGGGCTGTTCGGGCCATGGCTTTGGTCTGGGGCCGGGGCTGGGCTATCTGGCTGCTGAACTCATCGTCAACGACACGCCTAGCGTCGATCCGGCGCCGTTCCGCCTGTCGCGTCTGGTTGATGGCTCGAAGCTGGACGTCTCCGCCATCTGATACCCGGGCGTGATGCGTCAGTGCTGAGCGGGCGGCCCGCATATTGGCCGGGGGAGCTGGCATCTGCCGTTCCCCCGGTTCGCAGCCGCCTGATCTGGCATGTCAGCCTTGCTGTGTCTTGGCACGGATCAGCGCATCGGCGATGAACAGGTCCTGGAGAGAAATCCCCGAACTGTCGAAAACGGTGATCTCCTCATCGCTGCGGCGTCCGGGGGCCCCTCCCTCGATGACATCGCCGATCTGCGTAACCTTGAGAGTGCCCGCTTCGATCTCCTGCCGCGCGTGCTGGAAATCACCGATCTGGACGGATTGGGACAGCAGATCGCAGAAAAGGCGCGCACGCGGATAGAGACCGGCGGGCAATTCGTGCTTGCCGGGCGCATCCGAGCCCATGCTGACCACATGCGTGCCGGGGCGCACCCAGCCGGCATCGAACAGCGGTTCACGCGAAGGGGTTGCCGTGACGATGATATCGGCGGCCTGCACCGCTTCCTGGGCCGAAACCGCGCGGGCCTTGAGCCCGGTCTGAGAGACTTGCCCGACAAAGGCGTCCAGCCGTTCGGACGGGCGGGAGACGACCAGCACCTCCGTAACCGGCCGGATCCTTGCAAGGGCGGCAATCTCGTAGCTGGCCTGATTGCCCGCCCCGAAGACGGCAAGGGTCCTGGAATCCTTGCGCGCCAGCAGGCTGGCGGCAACCGCATCGGTGGCGGCGGTCCGGTAGGCGTTGACCTTGCCGCCCTCAAGCACGGCGCGCAGACGGCCGGTGCGCTGATCGAGCAGCACGATGGTCGAATTGTGCCGGGGCAGGCCGATGGCCGGGTTGCCGGACCAGAAGGAGCCGACCTTCACGCCGGTCAACTCGTCCGACCAGCCTGACTTCAGGGAAAACCTGTTGGTTGGGTCCTTGGAGTGTCCCAGGACAGCCGGAAAGACGCCGCTCTGGCCGGAGGCTGCAGCAGCGAGCGCCTGGCGCGCTGCCTCGAACGCCAGCTCATGCGTCACCATTGCGGCGGATTCTTCTTCGCTCACATAGATCATCCGGGGTCTCCGATTGCGCGTGAAACGCCGCAGGCCGCTGACCGGGCAGTGTCAGGGGCGGCAGTGTCAGGGGGCAGACTGCATCTTTGCCCGCATGGCGGCCGTCAATTGTGCCGATTGAACGGCAAAAACGAATGATTCCACTGGCTTGGCTGCGGCAAACGGCAGGGGCGCCTTGACGGAGGATGACATCCTGTCCGTGACTTCAACAGAAGCCGGACCCCGTTGCACCATCGTCACGCCTCCCCCGGCGCAGGGCAATGGCATCCGGTTCTTCAAAGATCTGCCTGGGCCGCAGGACGGCCCTCAGGTCCGCCCCTGAAAATCAGTCCTTCGGCCAGTGATGAGGATCGCGCCACCCATGCAAACCGCAGAACAAACCAGCCCGCACCCGCAATCGATCCACGGTCTCGTCACGCCATCGCTTCTGCTCGACCGCAGCAAGCTCGACCGCAATATCGACCGGCTGGCTGATCACGCGCGGCAGTTGGGCGTGGTCCTGCGCCCGCATATGAAGACCGCAAAGAGCATTGACGTGGCGCGGCGTGTCTTTCCGGATGGGCCGGGGCCGATCACCGTCTCCACGATTGCCGAGGCCGAGTATTTCGCCAGCCACGGCTATCGTGACATGACTTATGCAGTGGGCCTGTCGCCTGCTTCTGCCCTGCGCGCCATGGAGCTTTGCGCCCGCACGGGCGCAGACCTCAAACTGCTGCTCGACACGGTGGAACAGGCCGATGCCCTGGCTGCGGTGCGCGAAGCGGCCGGGGTGGTCCCTTCGGTGCTGATCGAACTGGATGTCGATGATCATCGCGGCGGGCTCAAGCCCGACGACCCCAAGCTCATCGAGGTGGCCGGGCGCGTTGGTGCGGCGGGCGCCAAGCTTCTCGGAGTTCTGGCGCATGCCGGTGAGTCCTATGGATTGAACACGCCTGAAGCCTTGATCGCCGCCGCCGAGAGCGAGCGGGTGGCCACGGTCCGGGCCGCCGGAATCCTGCGGGCGCATGGCCATGCCTGCCCGGTCGTCAGCCTGGGCTCCACCCCGACCGCCCACTTTGCGCGGAACCTCGAGGGTGTCACGGAGCTGCGTGCGGGCGTCTACATGTTCTTTGACCTTGTCCAGCAC
Source organism: Pannonibacter sp. Q-1 (assembly GCF_054073275.1). Taxonomy (NCBI): domain Bacteria; kingdom Pseudomonadati; phylum Pseudomonadota; class Alphaproteobacteria; order Hyphomicrobiales; family Stappiaceae; genus Pannonibacter; species Pannonibacter sp. Q-1. Next base: position 55,371 of record NZ_JBSXNB010000001.1, on the reverse strand, counting down.
GGCGTCGGGGTCTGCAGCAAGGATGACATCGCCATTTCCGTGCTCGCCTCGGTGATTGGCGTCAAGCCGGAGAAGGGCTGGATCCTGGTCGATGCCGGCTGGATGGCTCTGTCGCGTGACCGCGGCACGGCAAGTCAGCGCGTTGACCAGGGCTATGGCGTGGTTTGCGACGAAGCCGGGCGGGTGATCGAGGACGTGATCGTCTCGCAGGCAAGTCAGGAGCACGGCATCCTGTCCATCCGGCCCGGCTCGGGCAAGACCATGCCGGATCTGCCCGTCGGCACACGGGTCCGCATTCTGCCCAACCATGCATGCGCCATGGCCGCCCAGCACGGGTTTTACAGCGTCGTTGACGGCGAGGATGCCGGTATCGAGGCGCGCTGGGAACGCATTCGCGGCTGGTGAAGGCCGCCGCTACGACAAGAGGCACGAAGCAAGATGAAACTGACATCTGGCGGGGCGGTGTCCCCGCTCACGCACCTCGCCGACAACGGCCATCTCGGCCTTTTCTACATCGGCGGCCAATGGGTTTCCCCCAAGGGCGCTGCCCATGCCGATGTGGTCAATCCGGCCACCGAAGAGATCATCGCGCGGGTTCCTCTCGGAAATAGCGCTGATGTGGATGCTGCGGTGGCTGCCGCGCGGGGGGCGTTCGCCAGCTGGAGCCGGACGCAGCCGGGCGAACGCGCTGCGCTGCTGGAACGTCTGCAGCAGCAGCTCGAGGCGCAGAGCGAACGCATCGCGCAGTGCCTCAGCCTCGAAATGGGGGCCGCGATCAGTTACGCGCGGAGCGCCCAGGTGCCGCTGGCCATCGCCCATGTGAACGCCGCACGTGAGGTCCTTGCGGACTTCCGGTTCATCGAGCGGCGCGGCCAGACCGCCATCGCACGCGAGGCAATCGGCGTCTGCGCGCTGATCACGCCGTGGAACTGGCCGCTCTACCAGATCACGGCCAAGGTGGCCCCGGCCCTTGCCGCAGGCTGCACCGTGGTGCTGAAGCCGAGCGAACTGTCGCCGCTGAGTGCGCTGCTCTTCGCAGAAGCCATCGAGCAGGCGGGTTTCCCGGATGGCGTGTTCAACCTCGTCCACGGCAACGGCCCGGACGTTGGGGCCGCGCTCGCCGCGCATCCCGATGTCGACATGATCTCCATAACCGGCTCCACCCGCGCCGGCATTGCGGTGGCCCAGGCTGCCGCAATGACGGTGAAACGCGTGGCCCAGGAACTCGGGGGCAAATCGCCCAACGTTATCCTGCCGGATGCCGATCTCGCGCGTGCAGTTCCTCCCGGCGTTGCTTCCAGCTTCCGCAATCTGGGGCAATCTTGCAGCGCACCGACCCGCATGATCGTGCCGCGCGCGCGGCTGGCCGAGGTCGAGGCACTTGCCGTCAAGGCTGCGGCCGAGATCGTTGTCGGGGATCCGTTTGTGGAAACGGCAACGCACGGGGCCATCGCCAATCGCGCGCAGTTTGACCGCATCCAGACCATGATCGGCGCGGCCATTGCCGAAGGCGCCAAGCTGTTGACTGGCGGGCAGGGCCGCCCGGACGGCCTCAAGGCCGGGTTCTTCGTCAAGCCCACCATCTTCTCAGACGTGCGCACGGATATGCGCATCGCACAGGATGAGGTGTTCGGGCCGGTGCTCTGCATCCTTCCCTATGACACTGTCGAGGAAGCCGTCGCCATCGCCAACGACACGGTCTATGGCCTCGGAGCCCATGTTCAGGGCAGCGACATGGATCTGGTCCGGCACGTGGCATCGCAGATCCGCTCCGGTCAGGTGCACCTGAACTATCCGGCCTGGGACCCCCACGCCCCGTTCGGCGGCTACAAGCAGTCCGGCAACGGGCGCGAATATGGCCTTGAGGGCATGCTGGAATATCTCGAAGTCAAGTCGGTGCTGGGATACTATCAGGAGGCCTAGGTTCGGCCGCTTCTGTTGTTGCTTGTTGACAGCGTCCGGACACACCGTGCCGGACGCTGTCTGCTTTTGTGAGGGACAGTGTGAGCGGCGAGCAGACGACTGCTGGTCTCAGGTGTTTGGCCCAACGATGCGGGATCTTTGACCTGTTGCAGGGTTTGGATGGCATGGGCGGATCAGGGTTCCCGCGTACCTCTGCCTGGAACTGACCTAACGTCCTGAATTGCATGGCCAAACCGCGTTTCCGGCTATTTGATCAGAAAATCTGATTGATACAATCAGAAGATACGAATTTTGCTAATTCCAGCAATTGGGTAACGTCATGTCACTGGCGCTGTTCCTGAAGAGGGAACGGCGGCTGATCCCTGCTGAAGCAGGGCAGAGTTCTGAGTGGAATTTCCGGGCAGCGTACCCCGCCGCTGCCTGCCGAAGGAGAGGGCGGCGCGCCGTGCCGCCCTGCTGACGTGCCTCAGGCGGCAGAGATGCTGCCGGGGCCAATGTTCGGGCGGTCGGCTGTACCGCTTGGGGTAAACACAGGCGGCGTCTGGCCGCCTCAAGAACCATATGGACCGGAGAGAGACAATGGACGCGACGAATGCCAGCAAGGCAGGCAAGTGCCCGGTGATGCACGGTGGAAACACCGCCACCGGCAATTCGAACATGGAGTGGTGGCCGAACGCCCTCAACCTCGACATCCTGCATCAGCATGACGCCAAGTCCAACCCGCTGGGCAAGGACTTCAACTACCGCGACGAGCTGAAGAAGCTGGATGCAGAGGCGCTGAAGGCCGATGTGAAGGCGCTGCTCAAGGACAGCAAGGACTGGTGGCCGGCTGACTGGGGCCATTACGGCGGCCTGATGATCCGCCTTGCCTGGCACTCGGCCGGTTCCTACCGTCTGGCCGATGGCCGTGGCGGCGGCGGCTCGGGCAACATCCGCTTTGCCCCGCTCAATTCCTGGCCGGACAATGCCAGCCTCGACAAGGCCCGCCGCCTGCTGTGGCCGGTGAAGAAGAAATACGGCAACAAGATCTCCTGGGCCGACCTCATCCTCCTCTCCGGCACCCTGGCCTATGAGGACATGGGTCTGAAGACCTTCGGCTTCTCCTTCGGCCGCGAGGACATCTGGCATCCGGAAAAGGACACCTACTGGGGTGCGGAAAAGGAATGGCTGGCGCCGTCCGACAACCGCTACGAGGACGTGACCAAGCCGGAGACCATGGAGAACCCGCTGGCCGCCGTGCAGATGGGCCTCATCTACGTGAACCCGGAAGGCGTCAACGGCAAGCCGGACCCGCTGGCCACCGCCGCCCAGGTGCGAGAGACCTTCGCCCGCATGGCCATGAACGACGAGGAAACCGCTGCACTGACCGCAGGCGGCCACACCGTCGGCAAGGCCCATGGCAATGGCGATGCCGGTGCGCTCGGCGTCGAGCCGGAAGCAGCAGGTCTGGAGGCTCAGGGCCTCGGCTGGCTCAACCCGAACCAGCATGGCAAGGCCAGCGAAGCCGTGACCTCCGGCATCGAAGGCGCATGGACGACGAACCCGACCGTGTTCGACATGGGCTACTTCGACCTGCTGTTCGGCTATGAGTGGGAACTGACCCGCAGCCCGGCAGGAGCCCAGCAGTGGCAGCCGGTCGGCATCAAGGAAGAGGACATGCCGGTTGATGCGACCGACCCGTCCGTCCGCCGCATGCCGATGATGACCGATGCCGACATGGCCATGAAGATGGATCCGAAATACCGGGCCATCTGCGAAAAGTTCATGGCTGATCCGGAGTACTTCAAGGACACCTTCGCCCGCGCCTGGTTCAAGCTGACCCACCGCGACATGGGCCCGAATGTGCGCTACATCGGCCCGGATGCGCCCAAGGAAGACCTGATCTGGCAGGACCCGATCCCGGCTGGCCCGAAGAACTACGACATCGGCGCCATCAAGTCGAAGATCGCCGCCAGCGGCCTTTCGGTTGCCGAACTGGTGTCCACCGCCTGGGACAGCGCCCGCACCTACCGCGGCTCTGACATGCGCGGCGGTGCCAACGGTGCCCGCATCCGCCTTGCCCCGCAGAAGGACTGGGAAGGCAACGAGCCGGCCCGCCTGGCCAAGGTGCTGGCCGTGCTGGAGCCGATCGCCAAGGCCTATGGCGCGAGCCTCGCCGACGTGATCGTTCTGGCGGGCAGCGTGGGGATCGAGAAGGCCGCCAAGGCCGCCGGTTTCGATGTCTCCGTGCCGTTCGCTCCGGGCCGTGGTGATGCCACTGCCGAGATGACCGACGCGGACTCCTTCAGCGTGCTGGAGCCGATCCATGACGGCTTCCGCAACTGGGTGAAGAAGGACTATGTGGTTTCACCGGAAGAGCTGCTGCTCGACCGCGCCCAGCTGATGGGGCTGACCGGTCCGGAAATGACCGTTCTCCTCGGCGGCATGCGCGTTCTTGGCACCAATCACGGCGGCTCCAAGCATGGCGTGTTCACGGACCGCGAAGGGGCGCTGACGGCGGACTTCTTCGTCAACCTGACCGACATGGCCTACACCTGGAAGCCGGCCGGCAAGAACCTCTACGAAATCCGCGACCGCAAGACCGGCGCGGTGAAGTGGACGGCGACCCGTGTGGATCTGGTGTTCGGCTCCAACTCGATCCTGCGCGCCTATGCAGAGATCTATGCCCAGGATGACGCGGCAGAGAAGTTTGTGAAGGACTTCGTGGCTGCCTGGGTAAAGGTGATGAACGCAGACCGTTTCGACCTGACGGCCTGATCCGTCCGGTCACGGAAAAAACCACGGCGCTCCGGGAAACCGGGGCGCCGTTTTTCGTTTGCAGGCCTTGTGTGTCAGAGCCCGTAGCCTTGGGCCATGGCGGCGGCAAAGAGCGGGAGAAGCGGGAAGAGCAGCAGTTCGGCCCCCAGCGCGCGGCGGACCTGCCTGCGCTCTGCCTGCGAAGGCACAAAGGCCGCATCCGCCTTCCGTTGGCGCCGCCAGGATAGGATGCGCAGGGTTGGCAGGATGGAGATAAGGCCGATGGCGAGGAAGACGCCTATCTTTGCCCAGAAGAACAGGTTCTCGAGGTAGTAGTCCGGCCCCTTGCCGCCATACATGACGCGCAGGCCGCCAGCCAGCAGCACCAGAACGGCGAGCGCGCCATAGTGGAGATCGAGCAAGGCAAGCCGCTTCAGATCCTCCGCTGCGAGTGTCTGGCGCAGGCAGATGGCCAGTTCCATCACCAGCACCGCGAAGAGCGCGAAGACGGCCAGATGATGCAGGCCAGCAAGAACAAGGCCAGAAAGAGCAAAGGACGCGTCTGCCATTCAATCCTCCAGAGGGAACAAAACGGCCCGGCAACCCGTCCTCACGTACCTCACCTGCAGGTGGGGCCGTTGCGGCGCGCAGGGTATGACTGGCCCTGTGGTCACACCGCCTTCCCCCGCACCGGAAAAATAGTCTGAGCAGCCTGCCAGGGCACGTTGCCAGGGGGATAGCTTGATGTGTACACTGTAAACATAGGCTCAGATGTAAACGGTGTCAACATGCCTGATAAAACCGGAAATGGCCGCAGGCCTGCCTATCACCACGGCGATCTGCGCCGAGCTCTTGTTGATGCTGCAATGGCGGAAGCGGGCAGGGGCAGTCATGCAAATCTGTCTCTGCGGTGGCTGGCGGCGAGCGCCGGGGTCTCCCCGGCGGCAGTCTACAGGCATTTTCCGGATGTCGAGGCCCTTCTGGCCGCCGCAGCACACGAGGCTTTCGACCGGTTTGCCGCATATCTTCAGGCTGGTGCCCGGACAGGCGGCGATGATCCTGCAAAACGCCTGAAGGCCATGGGCTGGGCCTACCTGCGCTTTGCGGAAACTGAGCCGGGGCTTTATTCGCTCATGTTTGGCCGGACCTACAGCCCGTCCCATACCGGACTGATGGAGGCTGCGGCCCATGCCTTCCGTCAGTTGACGGAAGGGCTGTCGCACCTGCTGCCGGCGGGGCAGATGGCTGACGCGGAGAAGATTGCGGGCAGCCTCTGGGCGCTGGTGCATGGGCTTGCAGATCTGCGGGCCAGGGGGCTGTTATGCGCGAATGGCGGCACGCTGCAGGGGGCGTTTGACGAGCAGGCGGAATATGCGCTGACACTGGCCGTCGAAAGCATGGTTTCGGGCCGCAGCGGGCAGGAAGTCCCTCAATAGGGCATCAAAAGGCCTGGGTGGCGAGATGCCGGCTGGCGAGCATTGGCTCGCCCGTCAGGCTGAGGGCAGCCTGGCGGCCGTGATGCCATAGAACGCTGGCGGCGCAGACCGTCTGATCCTGCTCGTCCAGCACCAGAACGCGGGGCGGCAGGGTGACTTTCACCTCGATGAGGGCGCCCGTCTCGCCGCTTTCCGCATCAAACAGGGTGCAGGCCGTAATGTCCGCGCCGTCTTCCGTTTTCAGGCGGCCGCCGCGCATGCGCGCCCTCAAGGCGGGCTTGAGCTGCGGCGGGCGGAAGCGGTGGCCTGTACGGGCTGGAGTTGCGCGGGTCATGGTTTGTCCAAATGGCAATAGCGGCGCGCAGCATGCGCAGCCGTTCATCCTCCTGTCAGTTGTAACAGGGTTAGACGCCTTAACTTGCCCGGAGCTTGCCGGAATGGCACTCAGACCAGAAACGGCAGGCCCGTCAGGTCGGACAGAACGGCACTGGGGGCCAGGTCCGGATATTCGTCCGGCTGGGCGGTGCGGTTCATCCAGACGGTGCGGAAGCCATAGGCGGTGGCGCCTGCAATGTCCCAGCGGTTCGAGGACTGGAAGGAGATCGCTTCCGGATAGACCCGGAAATGGTTCGTCACCAGCTCATAGACGCGCGGATCGGTCTTGTAGGTGCGCAGGTCATGCACCGAGAAAATCTCGTCCAGAAGCTCGGTGATGCCGGCGGCCTTGGCCGCTGATTCCAGCATGGACGGCGTGCCGTTGGACAGGATGGCTAGCCGCGCCCCGGCCTGTTTCAGGCTGGTGAGCACTTCCGGCACTTCCGGATAGCAGTCCAGCGCCCAGTAGGCGTTGAGAAGGTCGGCCCTGAGGCCCCGGTCGGCGGAGGGGAAGAGATTGAAGGTGGTGTCGAGCGCCTGCTCGGTCAGCACCCAGAAATCCTCGTAGCGCTGCATGAGTGCGCGGACCCAGGAATATTCCAGCTGCTTCTGCCGCCACACGAAGGAAAAGGTCTGCGCGTCGGGCCCCAGTTTCGCGGCATGTTTGCGCACGGCGGCGTGAACATCAAAAAGGGTGCCGTAAGCGTCAAAGACATAGGCCGAATGGGCCATCGGGATGCTCCGTGGGGTCGCAGGACAAGATCCGCCGTCAGCTTTCCTGAACAGCGTCCGAACATATGCCGATCATTTGCCGGGATGCAATCAGGACAAAGGGTAAAGGCCGATATCGCTGTTGACCTGAACGGCGGATGCTGGAGCACTTTCGATGAAGACGCTGCCATCGAAAGTGCTCTTTCCGTTCATTTTACGCAATTCCAGCCGCAAAACCGGTTCTAACTTTTGCTGGAATTGCTCTGGCCGAGCCGTTCAGGGCACTGCGACGAGCCGTCCGCTGCCATCGCGCTGCTTTCCAACGATGAGCCGGAAGAACACATAGACGGTGTGCAGCACATCAATGGCCAGAAGCAGAAGGCCAATCAGGATAAGGTTCGTGCCCTGGGCAGGTGCCACGAGAAGGCAGAAGATCCAGAGCGCGAAGAGCCCAAGGTCGAACAGGCCGTGCAGGATGTTGCCGAGGTAGAAGTGATGGAGCCCCATCACGCCGAAAACGCCGCACAGGGCAACTGCAACGCCGTAACTCTTGTCACTGACGTTCTCGGCCTGTGCTTTGCCTGCTTCCGGCTGGGGGGAACCGCAATGCGGGCAGAAATGCGCCCGGAAAGCGATCTTGTCCCCGCAGTGGATGCAGAAGCTCCAGCCGCCGCCTTGCGGCTCTGTACGGGTGTCACTCATCGCCTAAGCGGCAGCCCCTGCTTGTCCTTGTAGGACCCGACGATGATCATGATCAGGTCAATGAGCGACCAGATGCCAAGGCCGCCGAGCGTCAGGATCATGAGGATGCCGGTGCCGATCTTGCCGGTGTAGAAACGGTGGATGCCGAAGGTGCCGAGGAAGAAGCAAAGCAGAGCTGCAGCAACCATGCTCTTCTCGGAAACAGGTGCTGCGGCCAGGGCATTCGGTGCGCCGCACTTGGGGCAGGACGGTGCCGTTGACGCAATCTGGTGGCCGCAGGTGCCACAGAAAATCATGGACGGATTGGCACCCATGCCAGAATTGGGGACCGAAACGGTGCTCGACGACATTTGAAGACCTCTGATCGAAAATTGAGTTGCTTTTCACAACAAGCGGACGGGTCTTAACACGGTGAAAGCTGCAGGGTCATGTCCAGAGGATCACAAATTGCAGGTTTCCAGCCGGTAGTCACAGCTTCTCCACGGCCCGGCCAAGGGCTCAGCCCGGCAGCACGATGGCCCCGTGTTCATCCAGGGACCAGAACGGGTTGAAGGCGATTTCCAGAAGATGGCCGCCGGGAATGCGCACATAGGAGGTGTAGCCGCCCCAGAAGGCCTTTTCCGGCGGCACGACGGCTTCAGCGCCAGCCGACAGCGCCCGTGCATAGGTGGCATCGACCTCGGCCTCGTTGCGGCCGTTCCAGGCAAGGGAGACTGCACCCAGCCCTTCCGGAACGGGGCGGCCAATGTCCTTTTCCAGCGAGGCGCGGGGATAGAGGGCAAGAGCAAGGCCGGGAAGCTGATAGAAGGCGATGCCTTCCTGGCTTTCGGAGGAGGCTGTCCAGCCGAGCCCATCCTCGAAGAAGCGCCGGGTTTCGGCCAGATCATCGACGGCAAGGGTGATGAGGGAAAGGCGCTGTTCCATGATCGGATTTCCTTGGGCTGGAGGCATCAGCGGGTGACGATGAGCGTGGCACCCGTTCCGGCCATGACGGCTCCGGCGGTGCGGTTGACCCGGCGCACGACGGCAGGGCTGCGCAGCAGGCGGCGGGCACGCATGGCCATGAGAACATGCCCGCCGATGACCACCACTTCAACCGCCAGAATGACGGCGGCAAGCTCCAGCACACTCAACGGGGTGAGGGCGGTTCCGGCCACATTGGGCAGAAGCGCCACATAAAACAGCGGCATCTTCGGATTGCCGAGGTTGAGGGCGATGCCGGTGGCAAAGGCGGACAGGAGATTGCCGCTGCCGGTAGGCTGAAGGGCCGGCACCACAGGCTCTGCCGTCCAGAGGCGGATGCCCGTCCAGATCAGCCAGAGGGCACCGGCGTAGCGCAGCACGGTCATGACCGTGCCCATTTCCGAGGCCAGCAGCGACAGGCCGAAGGCGGCAAGGCAGAGGAAGATGAGGATGCCCGCCACGGTGCCTGCCCCATAGGCAAGACCGGATGCGGCCCCATGCGACAGGGTGCGGGCGATGATGGTCATGTTGTCCGGGCCGGGGCTGGCGGCAAAGACGAAGAAGGCGGCAGCAAAGGCAAGGAGCGTGGCGAGGTCCATGGTCAGTGCTCCGGATGGCGCCCGGCGAGCGGCGGGCAGATGGAGGATCAGGCGGAATCCGTGAAAGATCAAAGGCTTTGTGCGCCGATGAGCTGTGGCGGATGGCGCTGCTGCGGATCAATTTTCCTGCAAGAGCGCTTTTCAGGAATGAGAGCCTGTCCGGCGCGGCCTTGCCGGAGCAAGTCTTCCGATTTTCGGGTGAAGGGCGTCAAACGGTTGACCTTGCCTTTTTCCGGGCGTTTGTTCGCTGACAGTGAAAAATACAGCGGAGGACGCGCAAGATGAGCGGCTGGAGTGAGACCTGGACCTATGTGGATGGCGCCTGGCATGAGGGCAATCCGCCGCTGATGGGTCCGCGCACCCATGCGGCCTGGCTGGGATCTTCGGTCTTTGACGGAGCCCGGTTCTTCGAGGGGGTGACGCCGGATCTCGACCTGCATTGCCAGCGCGTGAATGATTCGGCCGTGGCTCTCGGCCTAAAGCCGACAGTCAGCGCGGGCGAGATGATCGAGATGACCCGTGAGGGCGTCACCAAGTTCAAGCCGGGCAGCGCCGTCTACATCAAGCCGATGTACTGGGCGGAAGGCGACGGGCCGGGGGTGATCGTGGGCGATCCGGAGAGCACCCGGTTCTGCCTGTGCCTGTTCGAGGCGCCGATGGCGCCGGCCGGTGCCTCCTTCTCGATCACCCTGTCGCCGTTCCGCCGCCCGACCATGGAAACCATGCCGGTGAATGCCAAGGCGGGCTGCCTTTATCCGAATAACGCCCGCGCCATGGCCGAAGCCAAGGGCCGCGGCTTTGACAATGCGGTGGTGCTGGACATGCTGGGCAATGTGGCCGAGCTGACCAGCGCCAACATTTTCATGGTCAAGGACGGGGCGGTGCATACGCCCGCGCCCAACGGCACGTTCCTCAATGGCATCACGCGCCAGCGGGTGATCCAGCTGCTGCGCAAGGCAGGCCATGCGGTGCATGAGCGCACCATTGGTTATCGTGAGTTCCAGGAGGCGGATGAGATCTTCTCCACCGGCAACTATTCCAAGGTGGTGCCGGTGAACCGCATCGAGGAGCGCAGCCTGCAGCCGGGACCGGTGGCGGCCAAGGCGCGGGAACTCTATTGGGACTTCGCCCACGGCTGAGGTTTCGGCTGATCACCGCTGCCGGGCGGGCACAAGCACCAGTCCGGCAGCCAGCAGCAGGCAGATGGCAGCACCTGCCGAGGGCAGGGCAAAGCTGCCCGTGCTGCCTGCGGCAAAGCCGGCAAGGCTGGGCCCCAGCATCTGGCCGAGGCCGAAGCTGGCCGTCATCAGCGCGATGGTGCGGCGCGGATCGCCCGTGGACAGGCGCCGGGCTTCGATGAGCCCCAGCGCGGTGATGCCCATGAAGGTTATGCCGAGCAGAAAAGCCGCGAGCAGGATGCCGGCAGGGCCGGTTGCGGTGACGCTGAGCGCGACGCCGCAAGCCTCGATGACACAGGCCAGTGCATAGGCACGCGGCACGCCGGTGCGGGCAGCGATCCGGTTCCAGATGAAAATGGACGGTGCAGCGGCAAGGCCGACGATCAGCCACAGATAAGGTTCGGCCGTGGCAAGCGCTGGATCGGAGCGGGCGATCACGGCGATGAAGGTTGCCGTCACCACATAGCCGATGCCGAACAGGCCGTAGGCGGCAATCAGCTGCGGCAGCCCGGCGGGCAGGCGGCGGGGACCGGTTTTCGCGGGCGCGGGCGGGGCTGTTTCGGTTGCGCCCGGCACCATCCATGCGATCAGGACCGTCAGTGCCAGACTGATGACGCCGCAGCCCGTCCACAGACCCTGCCAGTCTGCGCCCAGTGCGGCCAGGCCGGAGACGATGAGGGCGGAGCCCGCAATCCCCGCACCAACGCCCGAGAAATACAGCGCCGACAATCCGGGCCGCCCGGCCTGCGCCAGCCGGTCGAGGATGAGTGCTGCCGAGAAGACGAAGGCGAAGGCGCTGGCAAGGCCCGCCAGAAACCGCAGCAGCATGAAGACCGGGATGCTGTCCGTCCATGCCATGGCGAAGGAGAGGGCAGAGCTGGCAATCAGCGAGCCGATGAACCACATCCGGCGGCTGCCGGGCAGAGAGCCGGAGGAGGCCGCAAGCGCCCCCACCAGATAGCCGAGGAAATTGGCCGAGGCGATGAGCCCGCCGTCTGCCTTGCTGAGGGGCACCTGAGCGATCATGAAAGGCAGGACGGGTGTATAGACGAAGCGCCCGATGCCCATGGCCGCAGCCAGCGACAGAAGGCCGCCGAGAGCAAGGCGGACGGGAGAGGCGGCTGAGGGGGCGGCAGAGGTCACGGAAGGGCTCCGGCTGGCAGGTGAGCCGGAGCCTAGCGATTGATGGCAGACTTGGCGAGTGGCCCGAAAGGAGGTTTATTTCACCTGCGCCAGAAGTTCATCCAGCCGCTCACCCTTCATGACCAGCTTGGAGCGGAGCTTGGCGGCCTTCTGGTCCAGATCGGCGCGGTTGACGGCTTCTCCGGCCTGGATCATGCCGATCATGCTCATCATCAGATGCGGCGGGCAGTAATAGAGATAGACGCCGGGCTGGCTGATGGTGACGGTGGTCTTCTCATCCAGCGGTGTGTTCCAGGCCGCAACGCCTTCCGGGGCCACGTAGGAGCGGACATTGTGGCCCGAATTCGTGGGAATGAAGGTGACCGTGTCGCCCACCTCAACCTGCAGGAACGAAGGCTCGAACACCATGCTGCCTTCGGTTCCGTAGTTCAGCATCTTCACCTCGTGATCGGCAGCCGAAGCACTGAACGGTGTGAGGCAGAGGGTGATGGCCAGAAGGGCGTTGCGGGTCGTGAGCTTCATGCTGTGTTTCCTGAGGTTCAAGGGGTCAGGGGTGGAGTGTCGCGGGCATTGACCGCAAGGGGCGGACGACGGGGGCGCCGGCGCTGTCGGTGAGGATTTCCACATCGACGCCATAGGTGCGGCTGATGAGATCGGCCTTCAGCACTTCGGCTGGGCTGCCTGCGGCTTTCAGCTCGCCATCGCCGATCAGGATCAACTGGTCGGCATATTGGGCGGCAAGGCTGAGGTCATGCAGGATCAGGATGCTGATGCGGTTGCGGGCGCGGGTCTCGCGGTGGACGATATCCAGCAGCTTCTGCTGATGGTGCATGTCGAGCGCGCTGACGGGTTCGTCCAGCAAGAGGATGCCGGGATCGCGCAGCAGCACCTGCGCAAACAGCGCCAGTTGCCGCTGGCCGCCGCTGAGCGAGAGAATGTCGTGGCTGGCCAGATGCGCAATCCCTGCCGCCTCCATGGTGGTGACCGCGGCATGGAGCGTTGCGTCATCTACATGGAAGGAGAGTTCATCCATCCGGCCCAGCAGCACCACTTCCAGCGCCGTGAGGGAGGCTTCAAGAGCGGTGTCCTGCGGCATGTAGCCGATGGCCTTGCGCCAGTGGCGCAGGGTTTCGCGGGTGAGTTGTCTCTCTCCATGGGCGATGCGGCCCGTCTGCGGCCAGAACTCGCCGAAGAGCGCGCGCAGCAGCGAGGATTTGCCCGCGCCGTTGGGACCGAGGATGACATGCACCTTGCCCGGCTCGAAGCGCAGGGAAAGGTCACGGGCGACGCAGTGCTTGCCCCGGAAGAGGGTGATGTCCTGAAGGGTGAGATCGTTCATCGCCGCCGCGCCAGCATGATCCAGAAGAAGAAGGGCACGCCGACCATGGCGGTGACGATGCCGACCGGAAACAGGGCGCCGGGAATGACCACCTTGGAGATGACAGAAGCCATGGACAGGAAGGCAGCGCCTGCCACCATCGACATGGGCAGGAAGAAGCGCTGATCCTCGCCCACCAGCAGCCGCGCCACATGCGGGGCGACAAGGCCGACGAAGCCGATGATGCCGACGAAGCTGATGGCGGTGGAGGTCATCAGCGCGGTCAGCGTCAGCGTGGTGACGCGCAGATGCGTGAGGTTGACGCCAAGGCTCTGCGCCCGCGCCTCACCCAGACGCAGGGCAGTGAGCTTCCAGGCATCGCGGAACAGCAGCGTCACGCAGAAGACGGTCACGCCGAGGGTGATCCAGAGGCTGGTCCAGGTGGTCTTGGTCAGGCTGCCGAACAGCCAGAACAGGATCTGCTGGCCGACTTCCGGCGAGGCAATGAACTGTAGCAGCGACAAAAGCGACTGGAACAGGAACAGAAGCGCAATGCCTGCGAGCACCAGCATGGTGGAGGATATGCGCGCAAAGGCCGCCAGCGCGAAGAGGAAGGCGGCGGCCAGCATGGAGAAGAAGAAGGCCCCCAGGGGCACCGCTATGGCCGGATGCAGGCCGAAGCCGCCGGTGAAGATGCTGAAGGCGGCGCCAAGCCCGGCCGCGGCAGCAAGGCCGAGCGTGTAGGGGCTGGCCATGGGATTGTTCAGCAGGGTCTGGATTTCCGCCCCGCCCGCACCCAGCGCGCAGCCGACGACAAGGGCCATCAACGCCATGGGCAGGCGCAGGCTGTTGACGATGGTCACGGTCATGCTGTCCGTGCCTTCCAGCCGCAGGAGGCCGGCCAGCACATCGGCGGGGCTGAGCATGGACGGGCCGGTGCCGATGTCGAGCACCAGGGTCACGCAGCAGAAGAGGGTGAGGCCGAAAAGCAGGCGCCAGCGCCGCCGTTCCCGGTGGCGCTGGCTTGCAATGGCGGTCGCAACATGAGTTGTGCCGGTCACTGGTTTTCAAAGTCCCTGAAAGAGGCAGCAGGCATGCTCGCGCCCGGAAACGCAAGGGTCCCGGGCGCTGGCAGATGCGGTGCTTATTCCTTGATGGCGAGGGTGAAGGTGCCCTCGGGCGCCACCGGCAGGTACTTCTTGTAGAAGTCCTTGTAGGTCTCTTCCGGGTTCAGGTCGGTGAAGAGGTCCGGGTAGAGCACCTTGGCGAAGAACTGCAGCATGGCGTGGTCAGCCAGCGTGCGCGAGGCACCCTGATAGACGCCATAGAAGCGGCCGTCCTGCACGGCGGGAAGCTGATCCCAGCCGGCGCGGGCGGTGAAGCCCTGCAGACGCTCAAGCGCTTCAGCCTTGGTCACGTCCTCGCCCATGAGCATGGAGGTCGGGTTCTTGCGCGATTCGGTACCGGCAATGACTATCACGTCCGGCTTGGAGGCCAGAACCTGCTCCGGGTTGATCGGGCCCCACCATTCGACGAAGGGGGCTGCGATGTTGTCGCCGCCGGCCGCAGTGGCCATGGCGCCCCACATGTTCTTGCCATAGGTGAAGCTGTGCTCGGCCGGGCCCTTGTTGCCGAACTCGATATAGATCTTCGGCTGCGGCTTGCCTGCATCGGCGATGCGCTTGGTAATGAGGTCGGCGGTCGCCTTGTACTCGCCGGAGATCTCAGCGGCGCGGTCTTCCTCGCCGGTGATCAGGCCGAGAACGCGGGCGCTGTCCAGATGGCGCTCCACCGTCTGGGCGTTGAAGTCGACGACGGCGATGGGGATGCCTGCCTCTTCGATGCGGTCGGCATCAAGGCCGAGGCCCTTGTACTGCCAGTCGGCCAGAACGACTATGTCCGGCTTCAGTTCCAGCACCTTTTCGACGGAGAAGGTCTGAGCTTCGACTTCGCCCACATCCGGCAGGGCATCGAGGGAGGGACGGTGCTTGACGTAGCGGGTCCAGGACGCCGGACGCCAGCCTTCCCAGGCTTCACGCGAGATACCGACAACGTTGTCGTAGGAGGCTTCGCCGCCAACGGCCATGTAGTCTTCGAAGTAGAAGCCGAGCAGAACGCGCTTGGACGGCAGGTCCGCCTTGACCTCACGGCCGATCACATCGGTGAAGGTTTTTTCTTCCGCAAAGGCGCCGGTGGTCAGGCTGGTGGCGGCGGCAAGGCCCAGCAGACCCGCGAGGGTGCCGGTTCTCAAGTGCTTGAAAATGCGCATGGACTACTCCCGATTGAGGATGCGCCCGTTTATCAAACTTGATAAAAAGAGTCAACTTTAAAGCCTCCCTGTCCGTAGTCCTCCGTAGTTTTGTGTGGATCAGCAGCTCTCACGCGTCCGTGATTTCAGTTTTGCGGCGCAGTCGGGTCTGAATGGGCGCACCGGCCAGTGACGCGGCCGGCTCTTTTGAGGGAGACTTTGATGCGCAAATATTTTGTGGCCGGCGCCTTGCTGGCCGTAACCCTGACTGCGGCATCGGCTGCCGGTGACCCTGTCGCGACCCGCAAGGCCATCATGCAGTCCGTGGCTGCCAATGCCGGTCTTGCCGGTGCGATGATGAAGGGTGACATTGCCTACAGCCCGGCAGCGGGCAAGGCGGCGATCGCTTCGATGAATGCAGCCGCCAATGCTCTTGGTGCGTTCTATCCCGATGGCACGCAGAATGCGGAAGGCTCTTCCGCCAGCCCGAAGATCTGGGAAGATGCAGCTGGCTTTGAAGCTGCACTTGCCAAATTTTCCGAGGTTACGGGCGCTGCAGCTCAGGCCTCCGGCAAGGATGGCCCGGCCGATGTGGAGGCCTTCAAGACCGCGATGGGGCCGGTGATGGCCAGTTGCCGGTCCTGCCATGAGGCCTACCGGGTGCAGAGATAAGAGATAAGCAAGACGTGGAAGGCGTGGTCCGATGCTGAAGAAACTGGCTCTTGCCGGTGCCCTCGTACTGGGGGCGGGTGGATTGGGTTTCTGGGCTCTGACTGCGCCCGCCTCGATTGAGCCCGTGCGGCTCGCAGCCCTGCCGGAGGGCAATGCCGGGCGGGGGGAAGCGATGTTCTGGGCGGGAGGCTGCGCCTCCTGCCACGCCGCGCCGGGCGCATCGGGGCTGGACAAGCTGAAGCTGGGCGGCGGATTGCGGCTGGAAACACCCTTCGGCGTTTTCGTTGCCCCGAACATCTCGCCGGACATTGAAACGGGCATCGGCAGCTGGACGCTGCCGGACTTTGCCAATGCCATGTTGGCCGGAATTTCGCCCGAGGGCGAGCATTACTACCCCGCCTTTCCTTACACATCCTATGCCCGCATGAAGGATCAGGACATCTCCGATCTCTTCGCCTTCCTGAAGACGCTGGAGCCGGTGCAGGGTGTTGCGCCCGGCCATGAGCTTGCCTTTCCCTTCACCCTGCGGCGGGGACTGGGGCTGTGGAAGCTCATGTATCTCGATCCGGGTCCGGCCGTGGTGCTGCAGAGGATCGACGAGCAGCTGCAGCGCGGCCAGTATCTGGTGGAAGGGCCCGGCCACTGCGGCGAATGCCACACGCCCCGGGACATGGCGGGTGGCCTGAAGCTGGATCAATGGCTTGCGGGGGCAAAGGCGCCGGTTGGCGAAGGCCGGATTCCCAATATCACCGGCGGTGAAAGGGGCATCGGCGACTGGTCTGTCTCGGATATTGCCTATTACCTCGAAAGCGGCTTCACGCCTTCCTATGACTCCGTTGGCGGGGAAATGGTGGCCGTGCAGGAGAACATGGCCCGGCTGACGGCGGAAGACCGGGAGGCCATTGCCGCCTATCTGAAGGCCATTCCCGCCCACGCGCAGGGCCAGTAGGCGAAAGGCCGCAGTCTTCCTCTCTGGCCTGTCCCCGTCCACTGCCGCTAGAGTGGTTGCAGTCATACCGGGTGGAGCAGGGGCATGAGCGGACAGATTGCGGGCCGCAGTTTTGAGGAGGCGCTGCGCCTGATGGGGCTTTCGGAGCTCTCCGAGGCCGGGCGCCGGACTGTTGAACAGGCCCTGCGGCAGATGGCCATTCCGGCTGGAACCGAAGTCTTTGCGCCCGGACAGGCCTGTCCGGGCTGGCTGGTGCTCACCTCCGGCAGCATCCGCGTGCTGATGACATCCGATACAGGCCGGGAAATCCTCCTGTACCGCGTTGCGCCGGGTGAGAGCTGTGTGCTGACCACATCCTGCCTGCTGGGTGAAGAGCCTTATGCCGCGTCGGGCATCACCGAAACGGCCTGCCAGGCCTTCATGATCCCGGCCGGGGTGGTGGCGCGGCTGCTCGACAGCGAGCCCATGTTCCGCAGGCGCATCTTTCAGGGCTTCAGCCTCCGCCTTGCCAGCATTCTGCGGAAGATGGAAGACACCATGTTTCACCGGCTGGACGCGCGGCTGGCGCGGCTGCTGCTGGAGCTGGCCGGAGACGGGGCAGCCATTCACCTGACACAGGCTGCCCTTGCGGCAGAAACCGGCAGTGCCCGCGAGGTAATCGCCCGGCTGCTGGGGCGCTGGGCCGAGGCCGGTCATATTGCGCAGGGGCGTGGTGAAGTGCAGTTGCTCAACCCCGCAGCGCTGCGCCGGATCGCGGATACCGGCTGACCAGTTGAGGCACTACGTGCAACTACGTTGCCGGGCTTTGTTTGTGACCATGTCACAGACGGGGTGTCCCACTGGCGCTAGGGTCGTCTCACCGTCCGGACAGTCCGGACAAGCCTTGAGCCAAGGGGACGGGATATGACTGTGAACATGGGAACCCTCGACCGGGCCATCCGCTTCCTGGTCGGGATTGCACTGATTGGTTTCGCGCTTTTCGGCCCGGCTGACATCAGCTGGAAGTGGATTGGCTGGTTCGGCGTCATTCCGGTCGTTGTCGCACTGGTTGGCTGGTGCCCTGCCTATACGCTGTTCGGGATCAAGACCTGCAGGGCAAACTGACCCCCTGCATTGATCCCGCAGACCGGAAGCCGGAGCAGCCCCATGCTCCGGCTTTCTTGCGTCTAGAGGATGTCTTTACAGCCGCTTGCATTCCCGCGAATAGACGAAGTCGATATAGCCGCTCATCACGTTGAGGAAGGCTTGGCATTCCTGTTCGGTTCTGAAACAGCCTTCGCGGCTGACCGGGCGCGTCTGGCCTGTATCCGGCCAGACCTGACCACCGATCAGGCCGCGCCAGACGCCTGCCGTCTGATTGGCGGCTTTCAGCGGACGGCAGTCATAAGCCGTGCCATAGGTCTCCGGGACGTCCCCCGGGGTGCGGGTCGGGGACAGCAGAAGATGCTCCAGAAAACTGCCCTGCGCCATGGCAGCCGATTGCCCGATCACGAGGACCAGTGCGGCGAGCGTGGATCTGTTCAACATTTTCATGACTTCTCCAAACATGAGGCAATCTGCCGGCCGCTGCGATGATGCAGCCAGGGCGGGCACCTGCCGGGCTCAGCTCAGCCTTATGGAAGGTTATGGGAAGCGTAAACGCAAATGGGAAGAAGCTTCTGCGACATTTGTGCTGTTTCTGACGATCCTGTTCAATTGATCTGCCGCAGCGCCTTGTGCAGGGGGAGGCGGGCTGCGGCCAGCGCCGGGAGGGCGCCGCCTGCAAGGCCGAGGGCGAGGCCGAGAAGGCCGCAGGTGAGCATCACATGGCTATCGACGGAAAGTTCAAAGGCAAGGCGGGTGTTGCTGCCAGCGGACGTGCTGGCCTGCCAGCCGTTGAAGGCAAGCCATGAGCCGAAGACGCCGATGGCGGTGCCGAGCCCCGCAAGGCAGATGGCCTCGATCCAGACTGCGAGGAAGGCGGGCAGACGGGCAAAGCCGAGGGCCCGCAGCGTGGCCATTTCGCCGGAGCGGCTGGAGACGGCGCTGAACATGGTGTTGAGCACGCCCGCCGCCGCCCCCAGCGCCATCAGCCCGGCAACTGGCCAGCCAAACAGGCGGATGAGATCTGCCGTGCGGGCCGACTGGCCGGAATAGAGCTGTGCTTCGGTGAGAGCTGTGAGTGCTGGTCCGGGCAGAGACGAGAGTTTCTCCTGCAAGGGTGCGAGGCCGTCCGGTTCAGTCAGCAGAAGCCGCAGGCTCTGGACGTCTCCCGGGCGGTTGAAGGCGGCCTGCACGGCTTCAAGGCTGGTCCAGAGTTCCGATTCAAAGGCACTGCCGCCTGCGCTGAACAGTCCGGTGACGGTCCATTCCATGCCGGAAAGCCTGATCTTGCTGCCCGGTGCAAGACCGGACATGCTGCGGGCGAGACTTTCGCCCGCCACCAGTTCCCGCGCGCTGGACGAGAACATCCGCCCTGCGGTCAGCCTCACATCCGGCCGGGCTGGAAGGCCTTCAGCATCCATGCCGCGCAGGGCAAGGGTGGCTTCCTGCCCGTCCGGCCGTGTCAGGCTGGCGGGCATGATCAGTTCGCGGGAGACAAGCGGTGTGCCGGATGGCGTCCTGCTGATGCCGAAATCATCCCGCGACGCGAGCAGCGTACGGATGGCATCGGCGGATATGCTGGAGCCGGTCTCCTGCACCTGCGTGCCGCCGAGAACCACGGCGGTAAGCGGTGAGCCGGTGCCCTTGAGCGTTTTCTCGAAACCGGCGGCCATGGCAAGAAAGCCTGCAAGAACGCTGACGGCAAGAGCAGCGGAGAGCACCATGGAGAGGGCGAGCGCTGCCCGGCGCGGCAGGCTGAGAAGGCTGCTGCGCAAGAGGGCATGCATCTGGCGGAAGAGGGAAGCTGCGGCGGACATGGGTTACCTCGTGCGGAAGGCGGCAATGACGGGAATGCGCATGGCGCTCCATGCGGGAAGAAGGCCGGTGAGAAGGGCAAGGCCTGCCATGAGCAGCAAGGCTTCGCCGATGACGGCACCGGTGAGCGCCAGCCCCAGAACGGGTGGGCCGAACATGGCGGCAAGGCCGGTGAGGCTGAGGCCAATGGCGCCGCCAAGGGCAAAGATGAAGCCTGTCTCGCCGAGGATCAGCAGGGCGATGCGCGAGGGCGGAACTCCAAGGGCCTTCAACACGCCGGTCTCAAAGCGCCTTTCCCGCACGGCAAAGACCATGGTGTTGGTGATGATCATCAACAGGGTGATGAAGGCAGCGGAGGTGACGAGGCCGGTAATCAGCTTCACATCGGCAAACTGGCGCAGGAAGGCTTCCAGAAACTGCTTTTCCGATTGGGTTCGGGTTGGCGCAGGCGAGTTGGCGAACTGTGCATCAATCGCGGCGGCCAGCGCGCTGGCGCTGGTGTCCGGTTCGGGGCGGATGGCGAAGACATCAGCTGTGTCTGAGTCACTGGCGCGCAGGGCGTTGATGTAATCGTACCGGGCAATCGCAAAATAGGTGTCGGTGCTGGCCGACGCGCCGTCGAAGATGCCCGCGATGCGGAAGCGCCAGATCCGGCTGCCATCCTTCTGCGCCATGGTGAAGGCGGCGACGGCAACGCTGTCCCCCACGGCCCAGCCTTGCGCCTGCGCCAGAGCGCGGCCTGCCAGAAGGGTATCGCGGCTCTCGCTGAGGCTGGCGGTGAGGGCAGGCGTCAGCCCCAGCTCCGGGCCGTTGACGGCGGCAGCACGAGCAGGATCCACTGCCGCGACCGCGATGACATTGGTTTCCCGGTCCAGAAAGCCGCGCAACCGGGCCACATGGGACACGGCGGCAACGCCGGGCTCTGCTTCCAGACGGGGCAGATATGAGAGCGGCAGCGGCTGGGCGGGACCGGCGGCGGACATGACACCAAGGAGGTCATCACTGGCCGCCGAACTGCCTTGCGAGCCGGCCAGAAAGCTGGCGGTGAGGCCGTGGATCAGGAAGGCGATGGCCACGCTGAAGACGAGCAGGGCAAGGCGCAGCGGCGTGCGGGCGGCGTTCTTGCGGGCAAGGCGGAGCCAGGTCATCACGCGGCCCTCCGCTCTTCAAGGAGGCTGCCCTTGTCGAGATGCAGGATGCGCCTTGCGCTGGCGGCGGCCAGAGGATCGTGGGTGACCATGAGGATGGTCTTGCCCAGTTCCGCATTCAGCACGCGCAGCATGGCCAGAATGTCATCGGCGGATTTGCGGTCGAGGTCGCCGGTCGGTTCATCGCAGAGGATCAGCTCCGGATCGGAGACGATGGCACGGGCAATGCCGGTGCGCTGCTGCTGGCCGCCGGAAAGCTGGGAGGGCCGGTGGCGGGCGTGGCCGGACAGGCCCACGAGCTCCAGCACCATCATCACCCGCTCGCGCCGCATGCGGGCAGAGAGCGGTTTCAGCAGCAAGGGCAGCTCCACATTCTCCGCCACCGTCAGCATGGGCAGCAGATTGTAGAACTGGAAGACGATGCCGAGATGATGCGCGCGCCAGCTGGTGCGGGCGGCCTCACCCATCTGGTCCAGCCGGGCCCGGCCAATGCGGATTTCACCCCGGCCGGGATGATCTATGCCGGCCAGAAGGTTGAGCAAGGTGGATTTGCCGGAGCCCGAGGGCCCCATGATCGCGGCAAAATCCCCTTTCGGAAAGGTGAGGTTCAGGCCGGAGAACACTGGCAGTCTGCTGCCGCCAGCGGGGTAGGATTTTTCAAGGCCCTGAAGGCTTATGAAAGCGGCGTCTTCCTGTGGTGCGGGTTGTGTCATCGGGGCGTTGCTCCGGCTGTCTGTGTGGTGGAGGGAAGGCTGATGCGGATGCGTGCGGCCATGCCGGGGCGCAGGGGCACCGGTGGGTCGAGCGGGGTGAAACGCAGGCTGAAGGTGCCCTTGGCCGGGCTCGCCTCGGGCGCGGCCAGTGTCATTCGCACGGGGAAGGGCGCGCCGGGGGCGGCATCAAGTTCTGCCTCAGCCTCAAGGCCGGGTGTGAGACCGGCGATGCTGCGCTCGGCCACATCCGCCTCGATGACGAGGCTGTCCATGCGGGTGAGGGTGAGCAGGCTCTCTGCCTCGCGGATGCTGTCGGATCGGTCGAGGATCATGGCGCCGGGGCGGGCATTGAGCTGCGTGACCGTTCCGGCAAAAGGCGCGCGGATGGTCAGGGCCTCTACCCGTTCGGCAGCGATGGCGGCGGAAATCCGGGCTTCCTCAATGGCCGCACTGGCCAGATCAACGCTGCTGGCGGCTGTCCGGGCGGCGGTGGCGGCGTTTTCCAGCGCGCTTTGGGACAGGCTGCCGCGGGCGGCGAGTGCTTCGGCGCGGCGAAGATCGGCGTTCGCCTGGGAGAGGGTAATCTGGCGTGCCGTCAGCGTCAGCTCCGCGGTTCGCAGCCGTGCGTGTGCCTGATCCTGTGCAAGACGGGCGGCGGGGTCGGCGAGCACGGCCAGCACATCCCCGGCCCGGACTTCAGACCCGAGCGTGACGTTGACGCTTTCGATCCGCCCCTCGTAGCGGGCAAAGACAGGGACGGATTGCAGGGCAATGACATGGCCCGAGCCGGTGATCTCCCGCGACAGGGGAGCCGGTGGGAGAGGCGGCGGTATGGCCGCCTGCTGCTGCGCAACTGCGGTTGCGGCAGGGATTGAGGCCGTGCCGGTGAGCTCGGTTGCCCCAATGGCAAGGGCGGCGCTGCCGAGGCCGGTCAGCAGAAGCCATGTGGGGGAAAGACGCGGCTTGCGCTGCGGCTGTTCCGTGCCGGGCGCGGGACCGGGGAGGGAGAGAGACCGCAGCGTCCCGGCGAGCTGGCGGTTCTGGTCTGTCAGGGTTGTCATGAGCCCAGACTGGCGCCGTCAGGTCATAGGCTCGACCTTGATCATGATCCGGGAGGGTGCAGATCGTGATCGAGGACCTGCAAGGAGAGTTTCAGGCCGAGCCAGTCTTTTGCTGGCGCCACTCCACCGGGCTCAGGCCGGTCACGCGGCGGAATTCACGGTTGAAGTTGGACTTTGTCTGGAAACCGGCCTCGAACATGATGGCCGTCACCGGCTTGTCCGTGCTTTGGAGAAGCTGGCAGGCCTCTGCGATGCGGAACTCGTTGACATATTGCGAGACGTTCTTGCTGGTGGTGCGGTTGATCGCGCCGGAGATCTGCCGGGCGGGAATGCCGGCGCGCCGGGCCAGCCGGTCCAGCGTGAGATTGGCGTCCCGGTAAAGCGTGCGGGCCTGCATCAGGGCTTCGATGTTTGCCATCACCTCACGGTCGGCTGCGGCGGTGTCTGCGGCTGGTTCTGCTGCTTCTGGAGCCGGGGCTTCATCCGGAAGGCCCCTGTCTGCTGTGGAGGATTCAACCGGCGTGCGGCTGGCGGCAGAAGCTGCGATGGCGAGAATGATGAGCACGCCGATGTTGCCGCCGGTGATGACGCCAAGCGCATGCCGGCCATCAAGCCAGACGAAATCCAGGGCAAGGTAGATATCTACCAGCGCGGACAGGATCAGTCCGGCAGCGGCAAAGAGAATGGCCTTGTGGGCGCGGGACGCATCCTCGAAGGCGGCAAGCCGCAGGGCATCCGTGCCCTGGCGCATGAGCCGCAGGATCGCGGCCGCATAGCCGAGAAAGATGGCGACCAGCGTGACATCGATAGCCATGGGCAGAACGGCGAGCATCAGTGCCACAAGCACCGCCGGGGCGCTGTGCAGGACAAGGCGCTGGAAGTGGGACAGCGTGCTCCGGCGCACCAGCCGGGCGACGCCGCAATAAGCCAGTGGCGGAACCAGAGCGGCGGTGACAGGCAGGACATGCATGATGGCCGTGATGCCATAGCCCCAGCGCAGGCCAATCAGGACAGATTGCACGGCCGCCAGAAGGATCAGGGCGAGGAACGGAATGTTGCGGCCTTCACCCCCGGACCGGCGCAGCGATCCGGCGAAGAGCATCAGCAGCACCATGGCTGCGGCAATGGGGAAGGGAATGAAGAGCATGGAGGGGATCACGCGGGGCCAGCAGAGCCCGCACTATGCCCGGCACGGCCGGTAATTTCGACCTGAAACACGTTTGAGGACGAAAGGTTTCAGGGGCAATCGGCACCGCCCCGGTGGTTGACCGGGGCGGTGCGGATGTTTCTTCAGGCCTTGCCGGTCAGCATCAGGGCGAAGGACTGGACGAGGGCGACTTCCTTGAGGCGGTCGAAGCGGCCGGATGCGCCGCCGTGGCCTGCGTCCATGTTGGTCTTCAGCATCAGCAGACTGTCGCCGGTCTTGCGCTCGCGCAGGCGCGCAACCCACTTGGCCGGTTCCCAATACGTAACGCGCGGATCCGTCAGGCCGCCGACGGCGAGGATGGCCGGATAGTCCTTCGCCGCCACGTTGTCATAGGGCGAGTAGGACGCGATCAGGTCATAGGCCTCTTTCGAAGCAATGGGGTTGCCCCACTCCGGCCATTCCGGCGGGGTGAGGGGCAGGGTGTCGTCGAGCATGGTGTTCAGCACATCGACGAAGGGCACCTCGGCGATGATGCCGCCGAACTTCTCCGGCGCCATGTTGGCGACCGCGCCCATCAGCATGCCGCCGGCAGAGCCACCCTGCGCGACGATGCGGTCATGGGCGGTGAAGCCTTCCTTCACAAGATGCACCGCTGCGGCGATGAAATCGGTGAAGGTGCTGGTCTTGAACTCGCGGCGGCCCTTTTTGTACCAGGCGTAGCCCTTGTCCTTGCCGCCGCGGATATGGGCGATGGCATAGATGAAGCCCCGGTCCACCAGCGACAGGCTGGTGGTGCTGAAGCTGGCCGGGATGGAGATGCCGTAGGAGCCATAGCCATAGAGCAGGCAGGGCGCGGAGCCGTCCAGCGGCGTGTCCTTGCGGTAGAGGATCGACACCGGCACCAGCTCCCCATCCGGGGCAGGCGCCATCAGGCGGCGGGTGATGTAGTCATCCGGATTGTGGCCGGAGGGCACTTCCTGCTCCTTGCGCAAGGTGCGCTGGCGCGTTTCCACGTCATAGTCATAGACCCGCGCGGGCGTGGTCATGGACGAATAGGTGAAGCGGATGATGTTCGTGTCGAACTCGTAACCATCGGCAAGACCCAGCGAATAGGCTTCCTCGGCAAAGGCAATCGGGTGTTCGAGGTGGTCCGCCAGCCGGTGGATGATGATGCGCGGCAGGCCCTCGGCCCGCTCCAGCCGCACCATGAAATCCTTGTAGAGCGTGTGCGAGAGGATCAGCCGGCCAGCCTCATGCGGGATGAAGTCACGCCAGTTCTCCCGGCCGGGCGTCTCCACCGGAGCGGTGACGATCTTGAAGTCCTCGGCATCATCCGCATTGGTGAGGATGTAGAAGGTGCCGCCGTTTTCCTCGACCGAATATTCGATGCCTGTATCGCGCGCCGCGATCAGGCGCGGGGCGGCGAGCGGCTGGTCTGCCGGGATGACGTGGACTTCCGAGGTTTCGTGGTCGTGGATGTCGATCAGGATGTGGCTGTCCGACTGCGTCTTGCCAACGCCCATGAAGAAGCCGGCGTCTTCTTCCTCAAAAACCAGCACATCAGCGGATGGATCAGTGCCGATCTCGTGGCGGAAGAGCTTCGACGGGCGGTGGTTGGCATCAAGGCGCACGTAGAAGAGATAGCGTCCGCAGGCGGAAAAGACGCCGCCGCCAGCGGTGTCCTCGATCCGGGTGGGCAGGTCCTTGCCGGTGCTGAGGTTGCGGATGAGCAGGGTGAAGAACTCCGAGCCCTTGTCATCAAAGGCCCAGGCCAGCCGGTCATGGGCGGGCGAGTGCATGGCACCGGCCATGCGGAAATAGGCCTTGCCTTCGGCTTCCTTGTCGCCATCGACGAGGATCTCCTGCGCGCCGCCACCAAGAGGCGAGCGGACAAGGCGCGGATGCTGGCCGCCGGTGACGTAGCTGACGCCATATTCGAACGGGCCGTCCGGCATCGGCACGGAACTGTCGTCTTCCTTGATCCGGCCCTTCATCTCGGCAAAGAGCTTGTCCTGAAGCTCTTTCGTCGGGGCCATGACCGTTTCCAGATAGGCGTTTTCCGCCTCCAGATAGGCGCGGATATCCGGTGCCAGCACGGACGGATCACGCATCACGTCCTGCCAGTTTTCGGCCCTCAGCCAGGCGTATTCGTCCTGGCGGGTGATGCCGTGAGCTTCGAGGGTGAGGGGGCGCGCTTCGGCGCGGGGGGGAAGTGTCTGTGTCATGGCGGGGAGGTAGGGTTTTTCCGGAAAGGAAGCAAGGGCGGGAACCGAATTCCAACCTTACCGCATGGCTGAACCGGCCGCAGCAATTTCGCTGCCGCGTTCACAGTGATTTCAGCGGGCGCGCCGCGTGAACCGGCTTGCAAGGCGCGGCGTATCTGGCAGCATCAGGATCTGGTTCAGAGGGGACGGGGCTGATGGAGCGGATTACCAAGCTTGCCCGTATTTCCGTGACGCGGGCCTGGGGCTTTTGCGGTCTCGCCATCCTGATGGTGATGATGGGCACGGCCTCGCATCCACCCTATTGCTTCACCTTCGGAGCGCTGGGCTGCGGCATCACCGGGCTGGTGATGGCGTGGTATGGCCTGACCTATCATCACCGGCGGCGGGTCGAGGATACCGAAGTGTGGATGCTGCTGGCCCCCGAAGACCGCCCGGCCAAGGCGGTTGCCCTGCCGCTTATCGCCACGGCGATGCGCGATGAGCTTCTGGAAAAGGCCTGGTACTCAGCGCGGCTCTGCGGGCTGTTTCTGGTGCTGGCCGGAGCGCTTCAAGGCGTGCGGCTGGTTCTGGGGCCGGCGGGGTGAAAGGCGGCGGCCCCAGAGTGGAGTGAAGCGGGTATTTGAAAAAGTCTCAGGCCTTGCCGGATTTTTCCAGCCGGGCGATGAGGCTGGAGGTGTCCCAGCGGTTGCCGCCCATGTCCTGCACTTCGCCGTAGAACTGATCCACCAGCGCGGTGACCGGCAGGCGGGCGCCGGTCTCACGTGCGGTGTCGAGCACTATGCCGAGATCCTTGCGCATCCAGTCCACGGCAAAGCCGAAGTCGAACTTGCCGTTCAGCATGGTCTCCCAGCGGTTTTCCATCTGCCAGGACTGGGCCGCACCGCCCCGGATGGCGGCGATGACGGCCGGAACGTCGAGGTCCGCCTTCTTGGCGAAGTGGATGGCTTCGGCAAGGCCCTGCACCAGACCGGCGATGCAGATCTGGTTGACCATCTTGGTGAGCTGGCCGGCACCCGGCGCGCCCATCAGGCCCACGAACTTGGCAAAGCACTCGATGACGGGCTTGGCGGCGTTGAAGTCTGCCTCCTCACCACCGCACATGACGGTGAGAATGCCCTTCTCCGCGCCCGCCTGACCGCCGGAAACGGGGGCATCGACGAAGCCGCAGCCGGCTGCCCTGGCGGCGGCATGGAGTTCGCGCGCGACTTCTGCGGAGGCGGTGGTGTGGTCGATGAAGATGGCGCCCTTCTTCATGCCGTGGAAGGCGCCGTCCGGGCCGGTGGTGACGGCGCGCAGGTCGTCGTCATTGCCGACGCAGGCGAGAACGAAGTCGCAGCCTTCGGCGGCCTGACGCGGGGTGGCGGCGGATTTGCCGCCGTGGTCAGCCACCCACTTGTCTGCCTTGGCTGCGGTGCGGTTATAGACGGTGACCTTGTGGCCGCCGCGCGAGGCAAGGTAACCGGCCATGGGATAGCCCATGACGCCCAGACCAATGAATGCAACTTTTGCCATGCCAGAACTCCCGGTAAGCGGACTGTTGCGTTTTGCTCGCACAGCCGCGCGCCGGGTGCAACGGATAATACCAGCTCTCAATGCGCTTGCTTCATTGAGAGCTGGTCAAGCGCGTGCGGTGCTGAGCGATATCAAGGCGTGGTGCGTCAGCCTCTCAATGCCTTGGCATGACGTCAGGCGTTGCGGCGCAGATGGCGGGTCAGGCGCCGCTCCATCAGGTCCCAGGCGCGGCGAATGAGTTCCACCGCGATGAGATAGGCAACTGCCGCCCAGATATAGGCCTGAAAGTCGAAACTGCGCGAAAACGCCCGGTTTGCCTCGCCCATGATGTCGTAGATGGTGACGATGGAGGAAATTGCGGAACCCTTGAGCAGCAGGATGATCTCGTTGCCATAGGGACGCAGGGCCACGATCAGCGCTTGCGGCAGGATGACCTTGAAGAAGGTCACGCCACGGGAAAGCCCGAGCGAGAAGGCGCCCTCCCACTGGCCCTTCGGCATGGACTGGACGGCGCCGCGCAGGATCTCGGCCTGATAGGCGGCGGTGTTGAGCGCGAAGGTCAGGAGCACGCAGTTCCAAGCGTCACGGAAGAACCACCATAGGCCGACCGTGTCCAGGGCGCTGCGGAAGGAGCCAAGGCCGTAATAGATCAGGAAAACCTGCGCCAGCAGCGGGGTGCCGCGGAAGAAATAGACATAGGCATTGCCGAGTGACCGGACGGCTGAGTTCTTTGCGGAACAGGCCAGAGCCAGCGGCACGGAAAGCGCGGCGCCAATGAGGAAGGAGTAGATCGTCAGCTTCAGCGTCACCACCGCGCCGGTGACATATTTCGGCAGATACTGGCTGGCGAAGGTGCTGAAGAGGTTCTGGCCGAGGTAAAGGGCGAGACCAATGCCGCTGACGATCCAGAAGGCCATGAGCACATGGCCGGTGATGCGTGCGGCCGTCCAGGGGCGCCGGGCGGGCAGGGGCGGGCGGCTGATGGCGGGGGCGGCGGTCTGGCTCATCGGGCCATCTCCGCGCGCTTGGCCCAGCCTTCGGTGCGGCGCAGGACCAGGGAGGACAGAATCGCCAGCATCAGATAGATGAGGCAGGCGAGACTGTAGAAGAAGAAGGCTTCCTTGGTGTTGCGGGCGGCAATGCCGGTCTGGCGCATCACATCGACAAGACCGACAGCCGACACGAGCGATGTTTCCTTGAGAAGGATCAGCCAGAGATTGGTCAGGCCCGGCAGGGCAAGGCGGATCAGTTGCGGCATGACCACGAGGCGGAAGGTCTGGAAACGGCTGAGGCCAAGCGCCTTGCCGCCCTCATACTGGCCCTGCGGGATGCCGAGGAAGGCGGAGTGGAACACTTCGCTGGAATAGGCAGAGAACACCAGCGCCAGCGCGATCATGCCGGCGAGGAAGCTGTTCACCTCGATGGAGATGCCATAACCCATGCGCTCGGACAGGGTTTTGATGGCGATCTGGAAGCCGAAATAGACGAGGAACAGCGTCAGCAGCTCCGGCAGACCGCGGAAAATCGTGGTGTAGATCGTGCTGGCAAGCTGCAGGGACGGCTCGGGCGATTTCTTGCCCAGGGCAATGATGAAGCCCAGCACCAGCCCGAAGGGCAGGGTGGACAATGCAAGGCTGACCGTGATGAACAGGCCGCCGAGAAGTTCATCACCCCATCCTGTGGGGCCGAATGCAAGAAGTTCCAGATATTTGTCCATCAGCTGCCCGGACCCTGCGCCTCAGGGGCACATGCCCCTGATCCTGGCTTTGCCGGACATGCCATGCTGTCAGGGGATGGACCGGCAGCGCCGGCCAATCCTGCCCGCGCTTTCCAGCCTGTACCTGCATCCGGCGTTCCGGCCACCTGTCTGAAGCGGTGCGGGCAGGGGATCGCCTGCCCGCCCGTGCCTCATCAATCGCCGTAAACGTCGAACTCGAAGTACTTGTCGTTGATTTCCTTGTACTTGCCGTTCGCGCGGATGGCGGCAATGGCAGCGTTCAGCTTTTCCTTGAGCTCCTGGTCTTCCTTGCGGATGGCAATGCCGGCGCCTTCGCCGTTGATCACCGGGTCCGGCTTCAGGGTGCCGAGGATCTTGCAGCAGGCGCCGTCTTCGCTCTTCACCCATTCCGAGAGCACGACAACGTCGTCAATCACGCCGTCGATGCGGCCGTTGACGAGGTCGAGCTTGTACTCGTCGGACGTCGGATAGAGCTTCAGATCGGTCGAAGGAAGCTTCTCTTCCGCATAGTTGGAGTGGGTGGTGGAGCTCTGCGCACCGATGGCCTTGCCAGCGAGGGCCGCATCGGTAGCTTCCGTCAGCGGGCTGTCCTTCGGCACGGCAATCGCCGGGGGGGTGTTGTAGTACTTGTTGGTGAAGTCGACCTGCTGCTTGCGCTCTTCGGTGATCGACATGGAGGCAATGATGGTGTCGAACTTGCCTGCCTGCAGCGCCGGGATGATGCCGTTCCAGTCAGAGGTGATGAATTCACACTCGACCTTCATTTCCTCGCAAAGCGCCTTGGCAATGTCGATGTCGAAGCCCGTCAGCTGACCATCGGAGCCCAGCACGTTGAACGGAGGATAGGCGCCCTCCGTGCCCATGCGGATCTTGCTCCAGTCCTTCGCCTCGGCTGCACCGAATGCGGCGACGGACAGGATTGCAGCTGCGGCAATCGTCTTGATACCCATGTAACTTACCCCTCGCGCCTTGTGTCGCGGCAGCAGGCCGCAGGCGGCTGCTGTGCCTCAGGTTGCTTGTTCTTTCATTCATCCAGGCACCGGTCCGCAGCACTTCAGCAAGCGGCAGACCCGGCGCCCATTGTATGAACATATCCCGGCAGAAACCGCTCGCCCAGATGAAAAAACATGCTGGCACAGAAGATGTGCACTGACATTTTTGCCGGTATTCACCCCGTGACGCAGCGTCCGGCTGAGGCTGCAGGGCGCGACATCATGCCAGAAAGCTGCTGAAAGGAAGAAAACACACCGCATCGCCCCTGTGGATGGCCGCCGTTTCTTCCGGAATTTCGATGAGGCCATCCGCCTCTCTGAGGCTCGAAATCAGCCCGGAGCCGGAGCGGGGATAAAGCTCTGCATGCACGGAGCCATCGGGATGTGTGACAAGCCGCCCGCGGCTGAACTCCCGCCGCCCGGTCTTGCGCCGGGGCAGGTCGAAGGCGGCCTGCACCTGAAAACCTTGGACTGGGGCGGCCGCCATTCCGGCACGGCGCAGCAGCAGGGGGCGGGCATAGAGCAGGAAGGAGACCATCGCCGCCACGGGGTTGCCGGGCAGGCCGATGATCAGGCAGTCTCCGGCCCGGCCCGTGATCAGCCTGCGGCCCGGCTTGATGGCAAGGTCGAAGACCTGTGCTTCACCAATGCGCTCCAGCACGGCCAGAAGGTGATCTTCCTCTCCGTGGCTGGCCCCGCCGCTGGTGAGGATGACGTCGCAGCGGCCCGATGCCTCAGACAGGGCAAGCTGCAGGGCATCGCGCCGGTCCGGGCAGATGCCGAGATCGGTGATGTCTGCCGGGCAGCTTTCCAGCAGCGATGTCAGCAGGAAATGATTGGCATCATAGAGCCCGCCCGCGCCAAGGGGAGTGCCGGGACGGACGAGTTCATCGCCGGTCGAGATCACACCGGCACGGATGCGGTTGAACACGGGGACCTGGGCGGTGCCTGTCGAGGCGATGGCGGCAAGGTCCTGGGCCCGCAGCCGGTGGCCTTGCACAAGGATTTGCGTGCCTGCCGCAAGGTCTTCCCCCGCCAGCCGCCGGTTGGCGCCCTTGGGCAGACCTGTCGGAATGACAACAACACTCTGGCCGCCGTTGGTCTCAAGGCGGCAGTCTTCCTGCATGGCCACCGTGTCGGCACCTTCCGGCATCACGCCGCCGGTGAAGATACGGGCGGCGGCCCATGGGGCCTGCGCCTGCACGGCCGGGTGGCCTGCAGGAATGCGCGTTTCCAGCCGGAAGAAGCCGCCGCAGGGGTCGAAGTCCTGATGGCGGAAGGCGTAGCCATCCACGGCGGAGGTGTCGTGCTGCGGCACGTTGCGCGGGGCCGTGACGGGCGCTGCCAGAATGCGGCCGCGCCCTTCGCCGAGGCTGATGGTTTCATGGCCGGGCGCAGGCAGAGGCAGGCGTGCGAGCAGGTCCTGCGCCTCGTCATGGAGCAGGCGCTTGTCATCCGCGCCGAAACAATCCTCACCCCGCATCCGCTTTTCCCGCTGTCCTTCTGCCGCCCGTGTGCGGCCGTCCCGAACATTCCCTGCTTTGCGCCTGCGTGCAAGCCGCATCAGGATCATGCGTCAAGAGGTCAGGTGTAGCTGAGGCCCGCTCCCTCCCGCGCGGCAAGGATCCGCTGGGCTTCGGCGAGATCTTCCGGCGTGTTGATGTTGAAAAAGGGGTCTGTGCCATCCTCATCGAGCGGAAAATCCACCTCGATAGCACCGCATTCGCTCAGGAACTGGCCCACGCGGGCGTTGCCGACGGCAACCCAGTCCTGCAACTGCGGCAGCAGCGAAACGGGCCAGCAGGCGAACAGCGGATGCCTGCGGCCATCAGACACCGCTATGCCCGGGGTGCCGGGGCCGCTGGCTGCGGTCAGCCGCTCAACCAGTGTTTCAGGGAAGAAAGGGCCATCACAAGGAACACTCACCAAATGATTGCACTCTGGATAGTTTTCCCTTGCGTAAAGCATTGCCGTAATAATACCGACCAATGGCCCGCCGCGCCCCGGCTGAAAATCACGGGCGACCGGTAGCTTCAGAGTTTCAGGCAAATAGCCGGGATCGTTATTGATAATTATAACAGTCTCGACTTGTTTCTGAAGCCTTGCCGCCACATGCGAGATCAGTGGAAGTTCCGTAAGTGGAATTGATGGCTTGTGACCACCTTTCATCCGGGATCCGGCGCCTCCTGCAATAATAAAGCCGATGATCATCGTGGCCTCTAACTTTCCCGTGTTTGAGCTGGCCGTTTTGCAGCGCATTGTTGAACAGGCTTGTTAACTTCACCTAGAGATTTCACGACGTATTGTTGCGCAATCCAGAACAGGAGCTGTCATGTTTATCTCGACCGTTCGTGCGAAGCTTTTTGGCGGATTTGGCGCATCTGTTGCCGCTCTGCTTGTCGTATCGTACATCGGCTACAGTGGTTTGCAGACTGCTGCCACCTATTTCAGCCAATTCCGCGAAACGGCGAGGCAGAGCCTGACTGGTTATGAGGCGCAGGCCGCGCTGATGGAAGCCAGGCTCGCCATCTTGCGGTATCAGCTGGAGGAAACCGCGGACAGCGCGGCCCAGGTGAACGACCTGATCGGAAAGATCAGTTCGGGCGCATCGCAGATCGAGGAGGTTTTCGCCGGATCTCCCCTGCTGGCCGAACTTCGGGAACTGATCCAGCAGGTTGACGCCTATCAGGCCGCCTTTGATGAGTTGCGTGCGGTGAATGAGGAAGTCGCTCTCAGCCTGACCCAGGTGAAAGAAGGGGGCGACGCCTTCCGCGAGAATATGGCCGGTGTGATGCACAAGGCCATTGAGGAGCAGAATTACCTCGTTCTTGAAACCGTGGCCCCGGCGATGCAGGAATTTCTGCTGGCGCGGATCTATGTCGAGCGTTACGCGAGCAGCGGAAACGCGGACGACCTCTCTGAGGCCATGGACTATTACGATGAAGCGACTACGCTGCTTCAGCGGCTGCAGTTTGCACAGAAGTCGCCGGAGCTGAACCGGCTTGTGGCGCCGCTGCCCGCGCAGATGGAAGATGTGATCAGCGAAGCTTCCTATCTGGAAATCGCCATTTCCAAGGCCGCTGACATTCGCGAAAACAAGCTCGAGACGCTGGGGCCGCTGATCATGTCCGGATATCAGGCGGCCGTCGACAAACTGATCGATGCGCAGAACGAAATGGGGCCGGTGGCCGAAGCCGGCATTGAAAACACGAGTTCGACGACGCTGACGCTGGCAAGCCTCTTCACGCTGGTGATGGCGGCCATTGCCCTGTTCCTGGGCACATCCATTTCCCGTGCCATCAACGCCATCACGGACTGCATGCGGGCCATTGCGGCAGGCGACCTGTCCATGAAGGTGTTCGGGGCGGGGCGTTCCGACGAAATCGGCGAGATGGCTGCGGCTGTTCAGGTTTTCCAGGCCAATGGCATCGAGAAAGAGCGGCTGGAGCGCGAGCAGGCCGCTGTCAAGGAGCAGCAGGAGGCCGAGCGCCGCAAGCTGATGAACGACCTGGCCGACAGCTTCGAACGGGCCGTGGGCGGCATTGTCGAGACGGTGTCTTCCGCATCGCGGGAAATGCAGGCTGCGGCGAACACGCTGAGTGCCTCGGCCGAGCAGACGTCGCATCAGTCGACGGCGGTTTCCGCCGCATCGGAAGAGGCTGCAGTCAATGTGCAGACGGTTGCAGCGGCCACCGAGCAGCTGGCAGCCTCTGTGCGCGAGATCGGCCGCCAGGCAGAGGAATCCTCGACCATGTCGCACAGGGCCGTCGGGGACACCCAGACCGCCAGCGAGCGCATCGCCTTCCTGTCTTCGGCCTCACAGAAGATCGGCGACGTGCTGAGCATGATTTCGGACATCGCAGGCCAGACGAACCTGCTGGCGCTGAACGCCACCATTGAGGCGGCGCGCGCTGGTGAGGCCGGCAAGGGCTTTGCGGTCGTGGCAACGGAAGTGAAGGCTCTTGCCGAGCAGACGTCCCGCGCCACGCAGGAAATCTCCGGCCAGATTGCCGAGATCCAGGCGGCGACCAACGCGTCCGTTGACGCGATCCAGAATGTCGGGGACACGATCGCGCGGCTGAACGGCATTGCCGCAACCATCGCCGCTGCGGTGGAAGAGCAGAATGCGGCCGCGCTTGAGATCGCCCGCAACGTGCAGCAGGCCTCTGCGGGCACGGTGGAAGTCTCCTCCAACATCACCGGCGTCAGCCGTGCTGCCGAAGAGACGGGGGCAGCCGCTTCAGAGGTCCTGGGCTCCGCAGGCGGACTTGCCAGGGACGCGGAAACCCTCAAGGTAGAGGTCGCCCGCTTCATCGCACAGGTGCGCGCCGCGTAATACCAAGGCGCTGATATCAGACACAGCAAAGGCCGGGCAGCAATGTCCGGCCTTTTGCCGTTGGCTGCGTGCCAACGCCGGGGCAGTGGGCAGGAGATGCCTGGCGCGGCAGGCTTCCGAGGTGGCTGGCTGTTTAACACCCCGGCCGTTCCGGGCGTTGTGTCATCTGCAACGTGCGGAGCGGAAGGGAGTTTTTACACTAGTTAAAATTAACTATAAATATACGTCAGGTTTCGGCGGGCTCGCCACGTGAATACGGTTCACGGTAACCTAGGATAACTTTCCTTCGTCAAAAGAAAAAAATCAATAAATCCGACGGGGCCGATTTAATTCCTGTGCTGTCTAGGGTGCGAGGCCGAAAAGATCAAGTTTTCCGTTAGATTTTTATCGATGCATACCGGAGGAGTTGATCCGGTTCGAGTTGGGACAACCTTTCCGAGATGAATATGTGTGATTTGCATTCCGTAGAGTTTGTTCTATGTATTTTTTAAATATGTCTATTATTATTGCTCGTATATTGGAGTAAAATTCGCTTAATTTTGCATTTTTTGTCTTAATTCTGCTACTGAAAGTATGATTGTCATGTATTTTTAGATTTAAATCGTGGTGTTAACCATGTTTATATTGTTTTGGCGCAATCTGTAGAGGCCTGTTAACCGGGGGTTCTAATGCTAAATCTCACTGTGCGCTCCAAACTCTTCGGCGGCTTCGGTCTATCTGTCGCTGCACTCCTTGCGGTCTCCTGGCTCGGCTATAGTGGCCTGCAGACCGCCTCCAATTATTTCGATGACTACCGGGCAGCGGCCCGGCAGTCGCTTGTGATTTCTGAATCGGCCACGATCCTGACGGAGGCCCGCCTTGCGGTGGTCCGTTATGCTCTTGCTCCCAATGACACGGACGGGCAGCGAGCTGAAAAGCTGCTGTCGGATCTCAAGGCCAGCAAGGCCAAGGTCAGCCAGTTCTTTGCAGGCTCCCCGCAGCTTGCCGAGCTTCAGGCGCTTGAGAGCGATGTCGTTGCATATGAGCGGGCCTTTCTCGATTTCCGCACGTCCAATACCGCTGCTACGAATGCTCTTGAAGGATTGCGGAAAGAGGATGGGGAACTCCGGGCGCTTCTGACGGAAACCGTCGAGAAGGCCATTGCCGAAGACAACAGTGTCGTGCTGGCTAACTCTGCGCGGGTCTTGCAGGAGTTCCTGCTCGCCCGGGTGTATATGGAGCGGTATGGGCTTGCCGCAAATCCGGCGGATCTGGCTCAGGCCCAGACCCGCTATGCGAATGTAGAGCCTCTCCTGAAGACGGTTACCTCGGCACAGCAGAGCTCTGGCTTGTCTCAGCTGACGGGCAGGCTTGTCGCGGAGTTCGAGCAGGTCAGGCAGCAGGCCAGGGACGTCGAGACCAATGTTGCGGCCCAGCAGGAGGCCCTGACAGCGCGGATCTTCAAGATCGGTCCGGCCATATCAACGGCCTATCAAACCGTCAGCAATGAAGTGATTGCAGTACAGAATGAAGTGGGGCCGAAGGCCTCCGCCGGGATCGACAGCACCCTGTCCACGACGCTGACGCTGGCAAGCATCTTCACGCTGGTGATGACGGCGATTGCTGTCTTCCTCGGCATGTCCATCTCCCGGGCCATCTCTGCGATCACGGATTGCATGCGGGCCGTTGCGGCTGGCAACCTGACGATGAAGGTCTTCGGATCGGGCCGCTCTGACGAGATTGGTGAAATGGCGGCTGCCGTCGAGGTGTTCCAGGCCAATGGCATCGAGAAGGAACGGCTTGAAAGCGAGCAGGCGGCTGTCAAGGGCCAGCAGGAGGCCGAGCGCCGCCGCATCATGAACGAGCTGGCTGACAGCTTCGAGCGTGCCGTGGGCGGGATCGTCGAGACCGTGTCGGCCGCCGCGCAGGAAATGCAGGCTGCAGCCAACACGCTGAGCGCTTCGGCAGAAGAAACGGCCCAGCAATCCACCGCGGTGTCGGCGGCTTCCGAAGAAGCGGCCGCCAATGTGCAGACGGTTGCCTCGGCGACTGAGCAACTGGCGGCGTCAGTCAATGAAATCGGGCGCCGGGCTGAGGAGTCGTCCAGCATGTCCCAGCAGGCGGTTGGTGATACCCAGACCGCCAGCGAGCGGATTGCCTTCCTGTCTTCGGCTTCGCAGAAGATCGGCGACGTGCTGAACATGATCTCGGAGATTGCCGGCCAGACCAACCTGCTGGCGCTGAACGCCACCATAGAGGCGGCCCGTGCCGGTGAAGCCGGCCGTGGCTTTGCGGTGGTTGCTTCGGAAGTGAAGGCGCTGGCGGAACAGACCTCCCGCGCCACGCAGGAAATCTCCGGTCAGATCGCCGAGATTCAGTCTGCCACCAGCGCTTCGGTGGATGCAATCCAGAATGTCGGTGACACCATCGCCAAGCTGAACAGCATCGCCGCGACGATTGCCGCCGCGGTGGAAGAGCAGAACGCAGCCACTTCGGAAATCGCCCGCAACGTGCAGCAGGCCTCTGCGGGCACGGTGGAAGTCTCCTCCAACATCACCGGCGTCAGCCGCGCGGCGGAAGAGACGGGCGCAGCCGCCTCGCAGGTCCTGGGCTCGGCCGGTGGCCTTGCGAAGGATGCTGATACGCTGAAGATGGAAGTGGCCCGCTTCATCGCGCAGGTGCGGGCGGCGTAAGCTTCAGGCGAACACGTCAAACAGCGAAGGCCGGGCAGCAATGCCCGGCCTTTGTGTTTTCTCAGCCTTCGGCTTCCTCACGCAGCATTTCCAGTTCCAGCCACTGCTCTTCGGCCGCATCCCTTTCACCGGTGAGGCGGGTGATTTCGGCGGAGAGCTTGGCGAAGCGGTCCGGGTTCTTGGCGTAGAGGTTCGGATCGGCCATCTCGGCCTGCAGCTTCTCCAGCTTCTTCGTCAGGCTGTCGACGGTCTCCGGCAGGGTCTTGAGAAGATGCAACTGGGTGAAGGAGAGCTTCACCTTCGACGAGGACTTGGCTTCGGTGGCGGCCGGGGCAGGGGCCTTTTCGGCCTTGGCTGCTTTCTCGGCCTTGCGGGCGGTCACGCCATCGCCACGCTGTGCCATCATGTCGGAATAACCGCCGGCATATTCCTGCCACTTGCCATTGCCTTCCGAGACGATGACGGAGGTGGCGACGCGGTCGAGGAAGTCACGGTCGTGCGAGACGAGGAGCACGGTGCCTTCGTAGTCGCTGAGCAGTTCCTGCAGGAGATCCAGCGTCTCAAGGTCGAGATCGTTGGTCGGCTCGTCGAGCACCATCAGGTTGGACGGGCTGGCGAGGGCACGGGCGAGCATGGCACGGGCGCGCTCGCCGCCCGACAGAACGCCGACAGGGGTGCGGGCCTGTTCGGGAGCGAAGAGGAAGTCCTTCATGTAGGACATGACGTGCTTCGTCTCGCTGCCCAGAACCACCGTATCGCCGCGCCCGCCGGTGAGGACGGTGGCGAGCGTGTCGAGCGGATTGAGGTTCTCGCGCTTCTGGTCGAGGGTGACCATCTGCAGGTTGGTGCCAAGGCGCACGGTGCCGCTGTCCGGCTCCAGTTCGCCGGTGAGCATCTTGAGCAGGGTGGTCTTGCCCGCGCCATTGGCGCCGATGAGGCCGATGCGGTCGCCGCGCTGGATGCGGCTGGAGAAATTCGAGACGATGGTCCGCTCGCCATAGCCCTTGGAAATGGACTTGGCCTCGATCACCAGCTTGCCCGAAGTTTCCCCTTCGGTGGCGGCCAGCTTGGCGGTGCCCTGCGGGCCACGGTGGCTGCGGGCCTTGTCGCGCAGGTCCGCCAGTTCACGCACGCGGCGCATGTTGCGCTTGCGCCGGGCCGTGACGCCGTAGCGCATCCAGTGCTCTTCCCGCTTGATCTGCTGGGCCAGCTTCTGCTGGTCGCGTTCTTCCTGCTCGAAAAGCTCGTCGCGCCAGGCTTCGAAATGCTCAAACCCCCGCTCCATCCGCCGCGATGTGCCCCGGTCGATCCAGACGGTGGCACGGGAGAGGTTTTCGAGGAAACGCCGGTCGTGCGAGATGAGTACGATGGCGGACCTGAGGCTCTTCAGCTCGGTTTCGAGCCACTCGATGGCCGGAAGATCCAGGTGATTGGTCGGCTCGTCGAGGAGAAGGATGTCCGGCTCCGGTGCCAGCGTGCGGGCGAGCGCCGCGCGGCGGGCTTCGCCGCCTGACAGGCTCTTCGGGTCTTCCTTGCCGGTGAGGCCAAGGACTTCCAGCAGATAGGGCGCACGGTAGGGATCATCGCCGGGGGCGAGGCCTGCGGTCACGTAGTCGAGCACGGTTTCGTAAGCCGACAGATCCGGCTCCTGCGGCAGATAGCGGATGGTGCGGCCGGGCTGCACGAAAATCTCGCCCTTGTCGGCCTCAATCATGCCGGCGGCAATCTTCAGCAGGGTGGATTTGCCCGAACCGTTGCGCCCGACGAGGCACAGCCGGTCACCTTCCGAAACGCTGAGCTCGGCTCCGGTCAGAAGCGGCGTGGCGCCGAAAGTGAGATGAATGTCACGCAGGATGAGAAGCGGAGGGGCCATGTGGTCCTGTCAAAGGTCGAGTGTCAGAGGCGCTGCCATGGAGGGGCGGCGCGAAGTCTGGCGCAGAGGAACGCCATCTTGGGCCGCCATGCAAGAGGAAACCGCAGGAGGGCCGATTCTCTGTTTTCAGCGTGTCCGTGCAGGGGGCAGGTGAAAAAAAGCCGCAGAATGCAGGCGTTTTTCTGACGCCTTGATTGTGGGCACGATGAATAACTAAGCGGAATGCATAAATTTTCAGGAGAGGAAAAATTTTTCGAATGACTGGCACTGCCGAAAAGAATCCGTTTTTTTACCCTCCTGCAACCCGTGTTCCCCCGTGGCAGGGTTGAACAGGGTGGGGCTGCATGTGAACGTGCCAGCGCACCGGCACCAGGTGCTCTTCAAGTGTTGAAGAGGGGAGACTAAAATGTTCAAGTCCGCAAGGATGACTGCGCTCGCCGCCGCGCTTCTGGCTGCAACCTCCTTCTCTGCCATGGCGGAGATGGTTTATCACCGTGGCAATTCCGCCGATCCGGAAACGCTGGACCAGCACAAGACCTCGACGGTCTATGAAGGCAATATCCTGCGTGACCTCTATGAGGGGCTTGTTGCCTACAGCGCTGCCGGCAAGATCATTCCGGGCGTTGCAGAGAGCTGGACCCAGTCCGAGGACGGCAGGACCTACACCTTCAAGCTGCGCGACAACGCCAAGTGGTCGAATGGGGATCCGGTCACGGCCGGTGACTTCGTTTTCTCGCTCCGCCGCATCATGAACCCGGAAACGGGCGCGAAATACGCGACCGTGCTCTATCCGATCCTCAATGCCGAAGCGATCAACAAGGGCGAGAAGCAGGGTGAAGAACTGGGCGTGAAGGCGGTTGACGACCACACGCTGGAAATCACGCTTGAGCGGCCGACCCCGTATTTCGTGGACCTCCTGGCCCACCAGACCGGCCTGCCGGTGCATCCGGCCAGCGTCGAGAAGTTCGGCAGTGACTTCGTCAAGGCCGGCAACATGGTGTCGAACGGCGCCTACATGCTGGCCGAGTTCACGCCGAACGCCCAGCTCAAGGCCGTGAAGAACCCGAACTTCCATGATGCTGCCAATGTAGCCATCGACACCGTCGTGTTCTATCCGACGGAAGATCGCGGCGCTGCGCTGCGCCGCTTCCAGGCTGGCGAACTGCATTCCAACGATGACGTGCCGACCGAGCAGATGGCCTTCATCGAGAAGGAACTGGCCGATCAGTTCAAGCCCGCTCCCTATCTGGGCACCTACTATTACGCCCTCAACATGAAGGATGAGGCGCTGGCCAAGCCGGAAGTGCGCCGCGCTCTTTCCATGGCCATCGACCGCGAGTTCCTTGCGGACGAGATCTGGGGCGGCACGATGATTGCCGGCTACTCGCTGGTTCCCCCGGGCATCAACAACTATGGTGAGCCGGCCTATGCGGATTACAAGGATCTGCCGCAGATCGACCGCGAGGAGCAGGCCATCGAGCTGATGAAGCAGGCTGGCTACGGCCCGGACAAGCCGCTGAAGCTGACGATCAACTACAACACCTCCGAGAACCACAAGAACACGGCTGTTGCCATTGCCGACATGTGGAAGCCGCTGGGTGTGGAAGTTTCGCTGGTGAACACGGACACTGCGACCCACTACGCCATGCTGCGTGACAAGCAGGACTTCGACGTCGCCCGTGCCGGCTGGATCGGCGACTATTCCGACCCGCAGAACTTCCTGTTCCTGGTGGAGTCCGGCAACGACGGCTTCAACTACGCGAACTACAACAACCCGGACTACGACAACCTGATGAAAGAGGCCGCCAATACGACGGACCTCGAAAAGCGCGCTGCCATCCTCAAGGAGGCAGAGACCATCTTCATGCGCGATCTGCCTTTCATCCCGATGATGTACTACGCCTCCAAGAACCTCGTCTCGCCGAAGCTCAAGGGCTTCGAGACGAACCTCATGGACGTGCATCCGACCCGCTGGATGAGCATTTCCGAGTAAGACAGGACACGGCTGGCGGCGGCTTCCGAAAGGGAGCTGCAGCTGGCCGTTTTGCGTCATGACGGGCGCTGTCTTGCAGCTTCTGGCTGCCGGGCAGCGTTTCCCTCTGGCGAAGGAAAGGTCTGGGCATGTTGCGCTACGTGCTTGAACGGTTGTTGGGAGCCATCCCGACACTCTTCTTTATTGTCACCATCTCCTTCTTCCTGATCCGCATCGCGCCGGGCGGGCCCTTCGATCTGGAGCGGCCGCTGGAAGCCAAGGTGATGGAAAACCTCAACCGGATCTATCATCTGAATGAACCGCTCTGGAACCAGTACCTGATCTATCTGAAGAATATCGCGGTTCTGGATTTCGGCCCCAGCTTCTACTTCCGTGATTTTTCGATCAACGAACTGTTTGCAGCCAGTCTGCCGATCTCCATCCAGCTTGGCCTGAGCGCGCTGGTTCTGGCACTGATCGTTGGCGGTGTGCTGGGCGTGATCGCAGCGCTGCGCCAGAACCACGGCCTTGATTATTCCGTGATGGCTGCCGCAACGCTGGGCGTGACCATTCCGAATTTCGTCGTGGCACCGGTGCTGCAGCTGGTGCTGGGCGTCAATTTCGGCTGGCTGCCGGTTGGCGGATGGGCGGCCGGCAACTACGCTTATGCAATCCTGCCCGTGGTGACACTGGCTCTGCCGCAGATTGCCGTGGTGGCGCGCCTGACGCGCGGCTCGATGATCGAGGCGCTGCGCTCCAACCATGTGCGTACGGCGCGGGCCTATGGCCTGTCGGCCTATACGGTCATCGTGGTGCATGCGCTGCGCGGGGCACTGCTGCCGGTGGTCTCCTACCTCGGACCGGCCGCCGCTGCGCTGCTGACCGGATCGGTGGTGGTAGAAACCATCTTCGGCATTCCCGGCATCGGCCGCTACTTCGTGCAAGGGGCGCTCAACCGCGACTACACGCTCGTCATGGGCACCGTGGTGATCGTTGCCTGCTTCGTCATTCTTTTCAATCTTGTCGTGGATCTGCTCTATGCGCTGCTTGATCCGCGCGTGCGTTTCGACTGAGGACCAGCCATGAGCCTGACTTCCTCTGCAAACGGACCACAGCCGGTCAAGGGCCGCTCCCTCTGGGATGACGCGCGGGACCGGCTGAAGGCCAACCGGGCGGCGGTTGCGAGCATGATCGTGCTGGCACTCGTGACGCTCGTCTCCATCATCGGCCCTTATCTGTCGCCGCATGGCTTCGATCAGGTCTACCGTGACTTCGTGAAAGTGCCGGCGAGCCTGCAGCCCTATCCGCAGCCTGAACAGGTGGAGCCGGGGCTGATGAACGTGCTGCGCCGGGCCCGCCTGGACGCTGAGAACTTCCAGCGCGACGGGGACACGGTGAGCGTGCGCCTTACCTCCTCGCGCGAGATCGATCCGCGTTCGGTACAATATGTGGACCGCAGTGATTACTTCCAGAATGCCCGCCTTGAGGACATGGCGGCCGACGGCAAGTCGGTGACGCTGAAGGCAGACGTGCGCAAGCTGCATTTCTACTTCGGCACGGACGCCAATGGCCGTGACCTGATGACCCGCACCATGATCGCAGGCCGCGTATCGATGACCATCGGCCTTCTGGCGACGGTGGTGGCCATCTCCATCGGCGTCATCTATGGCGCAACCTCAGGCTATCTCGGCGGCCGGGTGGACCAGGTGATGATGCGCATCGTCGATGTGCTCTATTCGCTGCCGTTCATCTTCTTCGTCATCATGCTGGTGGTGTTCTTCGGCCGGAACTTCGTGCTGATGTTCATTGCCGTGGGCGCGGTGGAGTGGCTGGACATGGCCCGCATCGTGCGCGGCCAGACGCTGACCATCAAGCGGCAGGAATATGTGCAGGCGGCCGAAGCCATGGGCGTTGGCAATGCGGGCATCCTGCGCCGCCATGTCATCCCCAACACGCTGGGGCCGGTGGTGGTCTATATGACGCTGCTGGTGCCGAAGGTGATCCTGCTGGAAAGCTTCCTCTCCTTCCTGGGCCTTGGCGTGCAGGAGCCGATGACGAGCTGGGGCGTGCTGATTTCGGAGGGCGCGCGCAACCTGCAGGGCGGCGTGTGGCTTCTGATCTTCCCCTCGATCTTCCTGACCTCGACGCTGTTTGCGCTGAACTTCATCGGCGACGGCCTGCGCGATGCGCTTGATCCGAAGGACCGCTGACATGACGACATCTCAGAACCAGAATGATGCGGTGCTGAAGATCGAAGGCCTGACGGTCAGCTTTGCCACGAATACAGGCGTGGTGGAGGCCGTGCGGGGTGTCGATATCCACGTCAACCGCGGCGAAACGGTCGCCATCGTGGGGGAAAGCGGTTCGGGCAAGAGCCAGACCATGATGGCAGCGATGGGGCTGCTGGCGTCCAACGGCATCACCGGCGGGCGCGTGCTCTACCGGGACCGGAATATCCTCGGCCTGAAGACCGGCGAGCTGAACCAGGTCCGCGGCAAGAAGATCACCATGATCTTCCAGGAGCCGATGACCTCGCTCGATCCGCTCTACACCATCTCCCGCCAGCTGTGCGAGCCGATGGTGGAAAACGGCGGCCTGAGCTGGTCCAAGGCCAGGGCGCGGGCGCTGGAGCTGCTCAAGCTCGTCAATATTCCCGAGCCGGAGCGCAAGCTGAAGTCCTATCCGTATGAGCTGTCC
The DNA here is from genome assembly GCF_054073275.1 of Pannonibacter sp. Q-1. Lineage (NCBI taxonomy): Bacteria > Pseudomonadati > Pseudomonadota > Alphaproteobacteria > Hyphomicrobiales > Stappiaceae > Pannonibacter > Pannonibacter sp. Q-1. The sequence goes on along the minus strand of NZ_JBSXNB010000001.1, from coordinate 11,434 downwards.
GGCGGGCAGCGTCAGCGTGTGATGATCGCCATGGCGCTGGCTAATGATCCGGACGTGCTGATCGCGGATGAGCCGACGACGGCACTGGATGTGACGACGCAGGCGCAGATCCTCGATCTTCTGGCGGATCTGCAGAAGCGGCTGGGCATGGCGGTGGTGTTCATCACCCATGACCTTGGCATCGTGCGCCGGATTGCGGACCGCGTTTACGTGATGCGCAAGGGCGAGGTGGTGGAAGAGGGCGAGACGGCTCAGATCTTCGAGGCGCCTACCCATGACTACACCCGCATGCTGCTGGACGCCGAACCGGAAGGCACCAAGGCGCCGGTTGACGTGTCGGCACCGGTGGTGATCGAGGGGCAGAAGGTGTCGGTGGAATTTGCCCTCGGCGGCGGCCTGCTGACGAAACCTTTCATCCTGAAGGCGGTGAACGACATCTCGCTGACCGTGCGCAAGGGCCAGACGCTGGGCATCGTGGGCGAGAGCGGGTCCGGCAAGTCGACGCTGGGCCGGGCGCTGCTGGGGCTGATGCCTGCACAAGGCCGGGTGTTCTTCAACGGTACGCGCATCTCGGACAAGAGCAAGGCGGAGCTGCGCCCACTGCGCAAGCATATGCAGCTGGTGTTCCAGGATCCGTTCGGCTCGCTGAGCCCGCGCATGACCGTGGGCCAGATCATCACCGAAGGGCTGCTGGTGCATGAGCCGGGCCTGAGCGGTGCCGAGCGTGACCGCAGGGCCTGTCAGGCACTGGAAGAGGTGTCGCTCGATCCGGTGATGCGCAACCGCTATCCGCACGAGTTCTCCGGCGGCCAGCGCCAGCGCATCGCCATCGCGCGGGCCATGGTGCTGAAGCCGGATCTGATGGTGCTGGACGAGCCCACATCGGCACTGGACCGCACGATCCAGAAGCAGATCGTGACGCTGCTGCGCGACCTGCAGAGCGCCCATGGGCTGACGTATCTCTTCATCAGCCACGATCTTGCGGTGGTGCGGGCCATGTCGGACACGGTGATGGTGATGCAGCACGGCAAGATCGTCGAGGCGGGGCCTGCGGCGGATGTGTTCGAGGCGCCGCGGGAGGATTACACCCGCCGCCTGATCGCCGCCGCCATGCTGCCCGAGGCGCATGCGGCCGCGTGATCTGTGACGAAAAACCTCTCCCGGATGGCTCCGGGAGAGGCTGACATGCGGCGTGAAAGGCGGTTGGGGGTCAGCCCTTCACGGCCTCAGCGACCATGACGGCCAGCGACGTCGTGGGGCGGCCCGTCAGGCTGGAAAGCGTCTTGCTGTTGTCCTCAAGGTCGCCCTTGGCGGTGCAGGTGTCGCAATCAGCCAGAATGGCGGCAAAGCCTTCCGGCAGGCCGACCTGCACGAGAACATCCTTGTAGGCCGCTTCCGGCAGGTTGGTGTAGGTCACCGGTTTGCCCGAGGCGCGGGACAGTTCAGCCGCATAATCCGCCTTGCTGAAGGACGTATCTCCGGCCAGTTCATAGATGGTGCCGGAGGGTGCGCCCTTGCGCAGCACTTCAGCGGCGGCAGCGGCATAATCAGCGCGGGCTGCCGCGGAGATGCGGCCATCACCGGAGGCGCCGACGACGCCATGAGCAATCTCGGCCTGCACGGCGGAGAGATAGTTCTCGGTATACCAGCCGTTGCGCAGCAGGACGTAGTTGAGGCCGGACGCGGCGAGCATGTCTTCGGTGGCCTTGTGTTCACCGGCAAGGATCATGCCGGACTGCTGGGCGCGCAGGACGCTGGTGTAGAGGACGAGGCCGACGCCGGCAGCTTTCGCTGCCTCGATGACGGCCTTGTGCTGCGGCACGCGCTGGCCGACTTCGCTGCCGGAGATGAGCAGCAGGCGGTCAACGCCGGCAAGGGCAGGGGCGAGGGTTTCCGGCTTTGAATAGTCGAAGGCCACCACTTCCACGCCGCGTGCGGCAAGATCGGCCACCTTTTCCGGGGACCGGACGAGCAGGCGCAGCGAGGCGGCCGGTTCGGTGGCGAGCAGGTTTTCGGCGACGAGGCGGCCAAGCTGACCGGAAGCGCCGGTGATTGCGAGTTTCATATGCGGCTCCATCTGCTGATTTGCTCCGGCGGGCTCGCCGGGTCAATGCGATGCGGCAGATATGCGCTATGTACTTTCTTTTGGAAAGTACATACAATTTGGTAAGTTAGAGGAAAGGTGTCCCGGCTGGATGTGCCTTTCAGGAGAAAAAATATGGAAAACAGTACCTTGGACAGGGATGAAAAAATCTCTGACGAAGCTGGAACTGTGGACGTGGCCCCGGATCTGGTCACCGGTCAGCCGCTTTCGGAGCTGATGCGCCGGGGCGCGCTGTTCAGTGTGGCCTGTCCGTCGCGGGAAATTCTCAATCATCTGACCAGCCGCTGGGGTGTGCTGATCCTGCTGGCGCTGCTGGAGGGCACGCACCGTTTCAGCGAGCTGCGCCGCAAGGTCGGCGGCGTGAGCGAGAAGATGCTGGCGCAGACGCTGCAGCAACTGGAGGGGGATTGCATGATTGACCGGGTATCGCTGCCCGTGGTGCCGCCGCATGTGGAATACAGCCTGACGCCGCTGGGCCGCGAGGCTGCCGAGCGGGTGAAGACGCTGGCAGACTGGCTGGAGGTCAGCACCCCCAACATCATGGCGGCGAAGGCGGAGCGGCTACGGGGGACCAGTTGATCAGCTGCTGTGGGCGGCCCGCCAGCCCGCGGCAATGGCTTCCGCTTCCGTGCAGAACCAGCGCTCACCCTTGTTTTCGTTGATGCTGGTGCGGGCGTAGGAAGCGGACCAGGGCATGTGATAGATGCGGCCGTTCTTGGAGATGTTGCCCTTGATCGGGCATTCCCTGTCCGCATCCGCCGAAGCCTGGACGTGTCTTTGAGTGCTGGCATTCTGCCACTTGGCGGCTCTGAACTCCCACGGGGCTTGGGCTGTGCCTGCGAACATGCCGATACGGCCCGCACGGGCACGGGCTTCCTCGGCCACGTAGCTGGAGGAATAGCGGACGAAGGCGAAGGCGTGACCGCTTTCCACCATGGCCGCGTTCACGTTGACGCCGCCGGAATAGCAGGTGCCCAGCCAGCGGCCATAGGTGTCGGTAACATCGCCCTTGCAGGTCACCGGCCCACGTGAGAGCAGCACCTTCAGGGCATTTGCCGCCTCTTTGCCGCAGTCGTATTCCCTGCCGGAAGACGAAAGGCAGCGCTGCGCCAGCTCGGGCGCATCAATCCCTTCCAGGCGGATCTTCTCGCCGTTCAGCACGATTGTGTCGCCATCCGTGACCTTGAGCCCCTGCAGCGCGAGAGGGGCCGCACCGCCAGTGACACATGCAGCAATGACAAGCGCGCCGAGCGGAAGGCGGCTCCGGAGAGAGGGCCGGATTGCGTTTGTTTTCAAGACTGTAATCCCGGAATCAGGCGTGGCCGAGGTGGCGCGCCGGGAAGTGTGGGGAGCAAGGATTAACGGGCTGTTAAGATCTTGCTTCCGGTTTTAAGGGACGCGCGGATTGGCCGCTTGTGAAAGGCGGGAGGCGCTGAACGCGGCGCGCCGGAAATGGTTCCAGCTAATAAACCAAGAAAAATATTTTTTTATTTGCCCGGACGCATTGCCCACGAGCGAGAAGACGCCTATTTTGCATCCCGGCGCGAGCTGCTTCCCCGCAGCTCCGGAAGGGCCGGGCCAGCATGAACGCATGCAGCCGGGCCGCACCACAGCTTTCCTGAAGGAGGATTTGCCATGTCTTTCGAACTTCCCGAACTGCCGTATGCCTATGACGCCCTTGGCCCCTACATGTCCAAGGAGACGCTTGAGTATCACCACGACAAGCACCATCAGGCCTATGTGACCAACGGCAACAACCTGCTGAAGGACAGCGGCCTCGAAGGCAAGACGCTGGAAGAGATCGTCAAGGAGAGCTTCGGCAAGAATGCCGGTCTCTTCAACAACGCCGGTCAGCACTACAACCACATCCATTTCTGGAAGTGGATGAAGCCGAATGGCGGCGGCAAGTCCATCCCGGGCGCTCTGGCCAAGGCCATCGACAGCGATCTGGGCGGCTATGACAAGTTCCGCGCCGACTTCATCGCCGCCGGCACCACCCAGTTCGGCTCCGGCTGGGCCTGGGTTGCCGTCAAGGATGGCAAGCTGATCATCTCCAAGACCGCCAACGGCGAAAGCCCGCTGGTGCAGGGTGCGTCTCCGATCCTCGGCGTCGACGTGTGGGAGCACTCCTACTACATCGACTACCGTAACGCCCGTCCGAAGTACCTCGAGGCCTTCGTCGACAACCTGATCAACTGGGACTACGTCCTGGAAATGTACGAAGCTGCGGCCAAGTAAGCTTCCGTTTCGTTGAAAGGCCCGGCCTCGCGCCGGGCCTTTTGGCATTGAAGGGGAGGTAGAAGGCATGACCATCCGGCTTCGCGGACATCACCTGTTGTGCATGCTGACCTTCGTCGGGGAGGGCTATTCCCCCCGCTTTGTCGCCAATTATGCGAGGGTGATCCGGCGGATGAGGGCAGGGGAGCCTGTGGTGATCGTTCAGGGGCCGGACGACATCTGTGCGCCGCTTCTGGCTGGTGACGCTCCCCATTGTCACCGCGACAGCGTTGTGGAACGTGACCGGCTGGCTCTCGAAAGTGCCGGAACACTGCTCGGACGGCGGCTGGAAGCTGGCGGCGAGGTGATCGTGGACGGGGACATGCTGAACCGGATGCAGCGTGGCTTTGTTTCGGGCGAACTCCGCCCGGCCTGCAGTGGCTGCGAGTGGTCCGGCCTGTGCGACAAGGTTGCCGAGACGGGGTTTGAAGGGACCCGGCTTAGGGCAGGGACGGGGGACTGACCCGGCAAACATCTGATTCGGCCCCTTGCGATGCGGGGCAAGATCTCGGTGGGCAGTGCCAGGTAAACGTGCCGTTCAGGCAGCTTTTCTACCCGGAGATTTTCGTCCCGGGGTGCTCCTTTCCGAATTGCCGCAGCGTGAAGGCGCGCGGTCTTGCGATTATGGCGAAAAGTGGTCTTCGCGCCCTTGTGCAGCACCTCGACAGAGCCTAACTCGATCAAGATTCTTAACTCTCGGCGGCTACACTGAGAGTCCCGATTTGCATGTACTGGCAATTTGCCCTAGCCGAAGAGTGAGCATGACACCCGCCGCACTCGACACGACCATTCTCGCCGTGCTTGCGCCCTTCGCGGCTGCAATCATCGCGCCATTCGCCACGAAAGTGCTGAAGCACAATGCGGCCTGGCTGCTTGCCATCGTGCCGCTGCTGATCTTCCTGCACTTCACCCGGTTCGTACCGGGTGTGTCCGAGGGCGAAGTCTATACCGTCGCAAAAGAATGGGTGCCCGCCTATGGCGTCACCCTTTCTTTTTATCTGGACGGGCTTTCGACGCTGTTTGCGATGCTGATCTCCGGGATCGGCACCTTCATCATTCTCTACGCGGGCGGCTATCTGAAGGGACATCCGCAGCAGGGCCGGTTCTTCTCGTTCCTGTTCATGTTCATGGGGGCGATGCTGGGACTGGTGACGAGCGATAACCTGCTGTCGCTGTTCATCTTCTGGGAATTGACCTCGATCACGTCCTTCCTGCTGATCGGCTTTGATCATCTGAGGGCTGCCTCGCGCCGTGCTGCGCTGCAGGCGCTGCTGGTGACCGGCGGCGGCGGACTGGCGCTGCTGGCCGGTTTCCTGCTGATCATGCAGGTAACCGGTATGTCGCAGATGTCGCAGGTGCTGGCGGGCGGCGATGTGCTGCGCAACAGCGGCCTCTATCTGCCGATCCTGATCCTCGTTCTGGGCGGCGCCTTCACCAAGTCGGCGCAGTTCCCGTTCCACTTCTGGCTTCCCAACGCCATGGAAGCGCCGACCCCGGTGTCGGCCTTCCTGCACTCGGCCACCATGGTCAAGGCGGGTGTCTACCTGCTGATGCGCATGCATCCGGCTCTGGGCGGCACCGAAGTCTGGATGACCGTACTGCCGCTGTTTGGCGGCATCACGCTGCTGGTGGGCACGGTCCTGGCCGTGCGCCAGACCGACCTGAAGCTGATGCTGGCCTATACGACGGTTGCCTCGCTCGGCCTTCTCGTCATGCTGACGGGCACCAGTTCGCAGAAGGCGCTGGAGGGCGCTGTGCTCTATCTGCTGGCGCACTCCCTGTTCAAGGGCGCTCTGTTCATGGTGGCCGGTATCATCGACCATGAGACGGGCACGCGCGACGTGACGAAGCTGGGCGGGTTGCGCAAGGCGATGCCCATCACCTTTGCAGCTGCCGCGCTCGCCGGGCTTTCCATGGCCGGCCTGCCGCCCTTCATCGGCTTCATCGCCAAGGAAGTGCTGTATTACGGCACCTGGGGGCTCTCCAGTGGCGCTCTGCTGATCACCGCCGTGGCTATGGCGGGCAATGCGCTGATGCTGGTGATTGCGGCAGCTGTCGCCATCAAGCCGTTCTTCGGGCCCGAGGTGCATACGCCCAAGCATGCCCATGAAGGCCCCGCATTGCTGTGGGCCGGACCTGTCGTGCTGTCGCTGACCGGTCTTGCCGCCGCTCTGCTGGCCCATTCGACGGGCGAACTGTTCATCGGGCCGATGCTGTCCTCCCTGATGGGCGCGCAGACGGCCGTGGAACTGCATCTCATCCCCGGCTACATCTCCGCACCGCTGATCCTGTCGATCATTACCGTGGCGCTGGGGATCGGGCTGTTTCTGATGCTGGACCGCCTGCGTGCGGCGGTGGCCGGTGTGCTGAAGGCCATCGGCTGGGGACCGGACAAGGGGTTCGACCAGTTTGTGGCTGCCATCGTCAAGCTCTCCACCGGCGTCACCCGCCTGCTGCAGGGCGGTTCGATGCAGACCTATATGGCCGTCGTCTTCCTTGCCACGGGGGCCGCGCTGCTGTTGCCGGCAGTCTTTGCCAATGGCATGCCGCAGGTGCCGGAATGGCCCGAGTTCCGCTTCTATGAATGGGCCGTGATCCTGATCGCTGTGGCTGGCCTGGGGGCGGTTCTGTTTGCCAACACCCGCCTGACGGCCATCGTGACACTCGGCATCCAGGGCTTCGCGGTGGCGCTGATCTTCATGCTGTTTGGTGCACCGGATCTCAGCTTCACCCAGTTCATGGTGGAAACCCTGTCTGTGGTGATCCTGGCCCTCGTCATGACCCGGCTCAATCTGTCACCCCGCGACCACCGCCCGATGCTTGCGCGGATCGTCAGCCTTGGCATTGCGGGTGCCGTCGGCCTCGGCTTCACGCTGGTGCTGCTGGCCATCACGCAGCAGCCCTTCGACGCGCGTCTGTCCGAGTTCTTCACCCAGTACAGCCGGGTGATTGCTCATGGCCGCAACATCGTCAACGTGATCATCGTCGACTTCCGCGGTTTCGATACGCTGGGCGAAATCGCGGTGGTGGTTCTCACCGGGCTTGCCGTGCTGGCGCTGATCCGGGTCCGCACCAAGCCGGAACCCGAGACGGCCAAGGGCGGCAAAACCACGAAGACCAAGCCTGCGGAGGCACGCTGATGCGCACGATCATCTTCCGCACCTTTGCGCCCTATATCGCGGCCCTGATGGTGCTGTTTTCCATCTTCGTACTGCTGCGCGGCCACAATGAGCCCGGAGGCGGTTTCATTGGCGGCCTGATTGCTGCTTCCGCCCTGGCCATCTACGGCATCGCCTGCGGTGTGGAGGGTGTCCGCAGGGCCATCGGCGTGCATCCGATGACGCTCGCCGGTATCGGTCTGCTGCTGGCTGCCGTTGCCGGGCTGCTGTCGGCTTTCACGGGGCAGGCCTACATGACCAGCCAGTGGGCTGTCGTGCATATTTTCGGCACGGATGTGGATCTGTCCACGCCGATGTTCTTCGATATCGGGGTTTATCTCGTCGTGGTGGGAGCCTTCGGCTCCATCGCGCTCGCGCTTGAGGAAAGGGAGAGCGACTGATGGAAGCCGGACTGTCCATCCTCATCGGCCTGTTCTTCACCGTGGCCGTCTATCTGATGCTGTCGCGCATGTTCGTGCGGATGCTGATCGGTGTCGTCATCCTCGGCAACGCGGTCAACATGCTGATCTTCGTCAATGGGCGCCTGACCCGTGAAGTGCCGCCGCTGATCCCGCTGGATCAGGCGACTGTCACGCAGGCAACCGCCAATCCGCTGCCGCAGGCTCTCGTGCTGACGGCCATCGTGATTTCCTTCTCCTTCTTCGCCTTCCTGCTGGTGCTGGCCTACCGCACCTATCAGGAACTGGGCACCGATGACGTGAACGACATGCGCATCGCCGAGCCCAAGGGTGAAGCCGGTCCTCCGCAGGGGTACTGATCCATGGCCGGACCTTCCTATTCGGTTGATATTTCTCAGGCTATGACCACCGCGCCGGTGACGGCGGCGGACTGGCTCATCGTTGTGCCCTCGATTCTCACCCTCATCGGCGGTTCACTCTGCCTGCTGCTGCGCAAGAACACGTCCCTGCAGCCGAAGCTGGCGCTGGCCTTCCTCGGTCTGCTGGTTCTGGCGACCGGAGCCCTGCTGGTGCATGTGCTGAAGGCCGGCGTCGTGACCATGGTAATGGGCAACTGGCTGCCGCCTTTTGGCATCGCCTTCACGGCCGATCCTCTGGGCGCAGTCCTTGCCTTCATTGCCTCGGTGGTGGCGCTGTGTGCGGGCATCTACGGAGCAGGGACCATTGACACCTCCGGGCGGCGTTACGGGTTCTATCCGTTCCTGCTGTTCCTGATGACGGGTGCCTGCGGCGCCTTCCTGACCGGCGACATTTTCAACATGTATGTCTGGTTCGAGGTGCTGCTGATCTCGTCCTACGGTCTTCTTGTGCTGGGCAACGGCAGGGCGCAGCTGGACGGCGCCGTGAAATACGGTGTGCTGAACCTGATCGGCACAAACCTTTTTCTGATCGCCACCGGCCTGCTCTATGGCCATCTGGGCACGTTGAACATGGCGGATGCCGCCATGAAGCTGGCGAATGCAGAACCCTCCGGCCCGGTGATGACCATCGGTGCCCTGTATCTGCTGGCCTTTGCGATGAAGGCGGCAGCCTTCCCGGTGAATGCCTGGCTTCCGGCGTCCTATCACACCCCGAGTGTCGCGGTTTCGGCGATCTTTGCCGGGCTTCTGACCAAGGTTGGCGTCTATGCGCTGCTGCGCGTCATGGTGATGCTGATGCCGGTGGCCCGCGCCGAAATGAGTGAAGTGATTGCCTGGGTGGCGGCTCTGACCATGCTGGTGGGGGTTATCGGTGCGCTGGCGCAGTCCGATCTCCGGCGTCTGCTCGGCTATCTGGTCATTTCCGGCATCGGCTCGATGCTGGCGGGCATCGCCATGGGCACGCCCGCGGCGATTTCCGGCACCATTTTCTATGCGGTGCATTCGATCATCGTCATGACGGCGCTCTATCTGGCCGCCGGTGTGATGGCTTCGATGTGCGGCAGCAATGATCTGCGCAAGCTGGGCGGCCTTTACGGCGAGAGCCCGGCCCTTGCAGCCGTGTTCCTGATCCTTGCCTTTGCCGTGGCCGGCCTGCCGCCCTTCTCGGGCTTCTGGCCCAAGCTGATCCTCGTCGATGCCGCGCTGGAGACCGGCTGGTCCTGGCTGGCGGCCGCCATCCTCGTGACAGGGTTCCTGACCTCAATGGCCGTTGGCCGGGTGTGGATCTATGCGTTCTGGCGCGGCGGGCCCGAGGGAACGGCTGACGGCGGCCAGGTGGCGCTGCAAGGCGGTGGTTCTGCAGCGGTTGCCTTGCAGGCCTCAGGCCTTGCTTCTCCGGCGCTCTGGATCCCGGTTGGCGCGCTGACGGCACTGGTCATCCTGTTCGGACTTGCGCCGGAATGGCTGATGAACATCGCCATGCGCGGTGCCGGCGGCCTGATTGATCCGGCCGGTTACTTCCTGTCTGTCTTCGGAGGTGCAGCATGAGCGGCCTGTTCCTCGTCAATATCCTGCTGGCTGCCGCATGGGGGGCGGTGACTGGCTCCTTCTCGGTGGTCAATCTTGCTTTCGGCTTCGTGCTCGGACTGGGAGCGCTGTATCTGATCCGCGAGCAGATCAACACCGGCGGCTATTTCCGCCGTGCCTCGCGCGTCACCGGGCTGATCCTGCTCTTCCTCTACGAGTTGGTCATGTCGGCCTGGCGCGTGGCACGGATCGTGATCCGCCCGAAACTTGACCTCAATCCGGGGTTCATCGCGTTCCCCCTGACGGTTGAAAGCGACTTCGAGATAGCGCTTCTGGCCAATCTGATCACGCTGACGCCGGGAACGCTGTCCGTGGATGTCTCAGAGGACCGGAAGGTGCTCTACATCCACTGCATCGACGTTCCTGATCCGGAAGGGACCATTGCGGACATCCGCAATGGGTTCGAACGCAAGATCATGGAGGCCTTCCATTGAGCCCGCTTGACCTGTTTGCCGAAAACTTCCTTGAGGTCTGCATCCAGATTTCTCTGGTGCTGCTGGTCTTCACCTTCGCCGTGACGGTGGTGCGCACAGTGCTCGGACCGAGCCTTCCGGACCGGGTGGTGGCCCTCGACATGCTGGTGGCGACGGCGATCGGCTTCATTGCCGTGATCGGCATTGCAACCGAGTTCTATCTCTACGTGGACATCGCCATTACGCTTGGCCTTGTCGGGTTCCTCAGCACAGTGGCGCTGGCGCGCTTCATTCTGAACCGGGGGCAGGTCGGCGATCCGACCATTTCCGCGGAAGTGAAGGAAGATCTCGCCCGCAGAAAGGCTGGAAAATGAACGCTGCAATCGAAATCGCCAGTGGGCTCTTCCTGGTTGCCGGAGCGCTGTTTGCGGCAGCTGCCGCACTTGGCCTCATCCGCTTTCCCGACGTGTTCTCGCGCATGCATGCCGCGTCAAAGGCCGGGACCCTGGGGTCCGGGCTGATGCTGATCGCGCTGGCTCTGCACGCGAGGGAACTGGATGTGATCACCAGAGCGATCGCTGGCGTTGTTTTCTTTCTGCTGACCGCTCCGATCTCTGCGCATCTTGTGGCCAAGGCGGCTCTTGCTGCCGGATACCGCCCTTGCGCGGTGACAAAAATGGACGTCCTCGCACCGCTTCTCGACCGGAAGAAGAAGCAGAAGACCTGACAGGGTTGCCCTTCCGGTCAGGAGAGGAAAGTGCTTGTTGCAAGGCCTGGTGTCAGACACCGGGCCTTACTTTTGTCGGGACAAGTTTCGGCTCTGTGAAAGCTTGCAGGGCCGGGCAGGGCGCGGCCAAAGGCTGGTTGCGCGCGGGATGCGGGAAAGCCGCAACTTGACGGCACTACAGCGGGTTTTTACCACAATATGGACAAATTTGGACTACAGATGACGGAGGTGTTTCGTTGAAAACAGGCCGTTTTACTTTTGGGGCTGACATAGATAGCGTTTTCAGTTTTACTTGAACCACCAGTTTTGCAGGACGCTGACGAGATTGGC